>NZ_JBMKIZ010000001.1:0-1625221 GCF_049237505.1 Enterobacter cloacae complex sp. SHL012 | reverse complement strand
GCGGTGGTCCCACCTGACCCCATGCCGAACTCAGAAGTGAAACGCCGTAGCGCCGATGGTAGTGTGGGGTCTCCCCATGTGAGAGTAGGGAACTGCCAGGCATCAAACAAGAAGAACCCCGTACCGTAAGGTGCGGGGTTTTTTGCTTTTGGTTTTTCTCCCCTGGCCTTTCTCTTAATCTCTTACCCTGCTAATGGAATGTGTGATCCCTGTCTCAATGTTATTTATAACAAAATTATAACATTTCATTTACGAGGTAATTGAGTCTCCTGGCTCAATACACCGCTGTTTATGGCAGGAGCATAATCACAATGACAGAAAGTATTACATCAAACGGGACGCTGGCTAACAGTGATACCCGAAGAAGGGTATGGGCAATCGTCAGCGCCTCTTCCGGGAATCTGGTTGAATGGTTTGACTTCTACGTCTACTCATTCTGTTCACTCTACTTCGCACATATCTTCTTCCCGTCCGGCAACACCACAACACAGCTACTACAAACGGCAGGGGTATTTGCCGCCGGATTCTTAATGCGACCCATTGGGGGCTGGCTGTTTGGGCGTATTGCGGATCGTCGCGGGCGCAAGGCCTCCATGCTGATCTCGGTTTGTATGATGTGCTTTGGATCTCTGGTGATCGCCTGCTTACCAGGGTATGAATCGATCGGGACATGGGCGCCTGCGCTGCTTTTGCTGGCTCGCTTATTCCAGGGACTATCGGTGGGCGGTGAATACGGTACCAGTGCGACCTATATGAGTGAAGTTGCCCTGGAAGGCCGCAAAGGTTTTTACGCCTCATTCCAGTACGTCACGCTCATTGGTGGTCAATTGCTGGCGATTCTTGTGGTGGTGATCCTGCAGCAGATCCTGACAGACGAACAACTTCACACATGGGGATGGCGAATTCCTTTCGCACTGGGCGCAGCACTCGCGATTGTCGCACTTTGGTTACGCCGTCAGTTAGATGAAACCTCGCAGAAAGAGGTCAGGACGCTAAAGGAGGCGGGAACATTCAAAGGATTATGGCGAAACCGCAAAGCTTTCCTGATGGTGCTGGGCTTCACTGCGGGCGGCTCTCTCAGTTTTTACACTTTCACCACCTATATGCAAAAGTATCTGGTAAACACCACCGGAATGCACGCAAACGTCGCCAGCGTTGTTATGACAGTGGCACTTTTTGTCTTTATGCTCATCCAACCGATTATCGGTGCGCTTTCCGATAAGATTGGTCGCCGTACGTCAATGCTGATCTTTGGTGGGCTTTCAGCGCTGTGTACTGTCCCTATTTTGACAGCCCTTCAGCATGTCTCCTCGCCATATGCCGCATTTGCACTGGTGATGCTGGCGATGGTGATTGTCAGTTTCTACACCTCGATCAGCGGAATACTGAAAGCCGAAATGTTCCCGGCACAGGTACGAGCGCTAGGGGTAGGGCTCTCATATGCGGTAGCCAATGCGCTGTTTGGCGGATCGGCGGAGTACGTTGCGTTGTCGCTTAAATCATGGGGAAGTGAAACGACATTCTTCTGGTATGTGACGGTAATGGGGGCGCTGGCCTTTATTGTCTCCCTGATGCTGCATCGCAAAGGGAAGGGCATTCGTCTTTAATAATGCGCCATCTGCCAGACGGCATAACCGGTGGTTGCACCGGCGACGTCCCAGGCGAAATCTTTCCAGCTCCAGCCGCTCCCCGCGGGGCGGCTATCCCACAGTTCTTTTGATGCTCCAAGGCTTACTGAGAACATCAATCCTATCGCTGCGCTCCGGTCCCGGCTGTATCCCTGATGCTGTGCATATTCGTTACCGGCTGCAGACAGCATTGCGGAGGCGAGGAAGTGCTGAGCCTTATCCTGTCCGGACCAGCTATCGTTGGCCATATGGCTGCAGCCACTCAGAAAGAGGACGCTCAGTAGCAGAGAAGTACGCATCAACGGGCTCCATAAAAAAGCCCTGCGGGTGACAGGGCTCTGACATTACAGAATACGGCTGATAAGTCGGTCGATACGGATACGACGTAAACGGCGGATCAACTTGCGGACTTTCACCGGATAATCGGCAATGCTCTGTAGTTCGCGGTAATGGTTAACCACCGTAGTATGCGTGCGAATCAACTCCAGCTCACGTTCACGCTGGGCGGCTAACTCATGCTGCGGGTCATGGATGAGAATGGCGTTTTCCAGATCCAGTCTCCAGGCGCGTGGGTTAAGGTTGTTACCGGTCAGCAGCATCCACTCATCGTCGACCCACATTCCTTTCAGGTGGTAACTGTTGTCTTCATCTTTCCACAGACGCACAACCAGCTGGTCAGTGTTGACGTAGTACTGTAAACGGCTCAGGAAACGACGCAGGTTAATCTCATAAAGATAAGGCAGCGCACCGATGATTTTGAACGGCTGGTCTTCAGGGATGAAAAAGTCGTTTGCTGTTTTATCGCCGACGATAATTTCCACTTTTTTACCGTCGCGCAGTAGCTGAATGATATTTCGCACCAGCACGGCAGGAAGGTTGAAGTATGGCGTACAGATGGTGAGTTTCTGCTCTGCGCATGGCATCAAATGGAAGATCGTTTTGTTCAGCAGGCTTGATTTGCCGAGCCCTACCAGCGGGGTAACAGATAACTCTTCGTTGTTCGCATCGCCCTGGAAATGGTAGACCGCATCGCGCAACTCCTGGCGGAAAGCGCGAACATCATTTTTGATCTCCGGGCTTTTAGGACGCTCAGGATCGTCAAGGCGATTAACACCACGACCGTGTACCAGGTTTTTATCAACCCAGTTGAACATGATATCGGCCATCTGTGGATTACGAATCAGGTGGTAGCGGTCGTAGCGATATTTATCGAGCTGATGAAGGTAGACATCATTCAGGCTTGCGCCGCTGTACAGGACGCTGTCATCAATGATGAACCCTTTAAAATGAAGAACACCGAGTGCTTCACGGGTATTAACGGGTACGCCATAAACAGGGACATCGACGCCAGGATTTTCCTGCGCCGTGCGGCAATACCAGTCTGCATTAGTATTGGAAGCGGCTGCGCCGATACGGCCACGCTGAGCGCGATGCCAGTCAACCAGTACGCGAACATCCAGTTCCGGACGCTGACGTTTAGCTTCATAGAGTGCGTTGAGGATCGCACGACCGCCTTCATCTTGTTCAAGATACAGGGCCACAATGCAAATGCGTCGCGTGGCGCTGGCAATCTTTTCCAGAAGCGTTTCCCGAAAATGAGCGGGAGCATAAAAGAACTCTACATCATCAACTGACTGAGAAATCTTCGGTAGTTGAGCAAGGTGTTGTTGATGTTTATTACGCTTAAATTTTGACAACATCACAGTGCGTTTCTTCTCTGTTCATTGAAGGGTTGTCTGTACCATGCAAACAACATAAGCGGACAATGATACCACCAGTCCCGTCCAAAGTGGGTAACATTTCCAGTAGGTTACTCGTGTTTGTCTGCTGATGTCAGGACGAGGGACAAGGCAACAATACCTTCCTCCAGCTGAATATCAACGTCAAATCCGAGTTTTCGCGCCAGGGTCACCATACCGCGATTGTTTGGCATAGTAATGCCATTCAGGCGCAACAATCCGTGATCTCGCGTATAACTGATGAGTTTTTCCAGCAGTCGTCTACCCAGCCCCAGGCCTTTAAGATCGGAGCGCACCAGCACGGCAAACTCCGCATCGACATTATCCGGGTCAGAAATGGCTCGCGTGACGCCGAGGATCTCATCATCATGATCTGCACGACGCACGGCAACAAACGCCATTTCTCGATCGTAGTCGATCTGGGTCATATTGGCTAAATCATCGTGGGTAAATTCGTTGATTTCGCTAAAATAGCGGTAGTAGAGATCTTCTTTTGTAACCTGAGAGATAAAGGCCCGCAGCTGGGGTTCATCTTCCGTCAGAATTGGGCGGAACAGGACGCGTTCCCCGTTTTTCATCTCTACCCACTCCTCCAGATGCAGAGGATATGGACGGATTGCCAGGCGGCTCTCTCTGTCCCCTTCGAAGGGCGCGATATCCAGCGTCACGTCCAGCGCCGTAAACTCATTGCCGGAAGCGAGTAGCGGATGGATATCCAGCCGCTGGATCTCGGCACAATCCACGATCAGATTAGACACCTGCACCAGGAATTGACTTAACCCGGCAATATCGAGCGGACGCAAGGCACTGCGGCCACGGATCTTTTTGCTTTTAATCGCCTGAATGATCAGATAGCGCGCGAGGTTCATGTTCAGCGGCGGTAAAGCAACGACAGCCTGTTCCTCCGGGCGCCACTCCACGCCACCTTCTCCCAGCATAATAAGCGGGCCGAAGACGGGATCGTGCTCTACCACGACTCGTAGTTCCTGAGCGCCTGCGCGGTTAGCCATGCTTTGTACCAGCAGTCCGTGGATCCGGGCCTGCGGCCAGGCCATCTTAACGCGATCAAAAATGGCATCGGCTGCCTGCTGTACCTCCGTTGCCGTACGCAGATACAGCATGACACCCTGAACATCTGATTTATGCGGTATATCGGGAGAGCGCAGCTTAAGAGCGACAGGATAGCCAATCTGCTCCGCAATATGTACTGCCTCGGCGCTGTCGCTGGCGATCCAGGTTGGCAGGGTTTGCATCCCGTAGCTGCCCAGAATGGGCTGCACTTCATGCGTATCAAGCGATGTCGCGCCCTCTTCAATAGCCTGCTGCAAGAGTCGATGAACGTCGACGGTATTCGCCGTCAGGTTACCAGGTAGCGCCGGGGTTTCGCGTAGCTGCTTCTGATTGCGGCGATATTCCACCATATGCATAAATGCGGTGATAGTCCCTTCCGGCGTACGGTAGGTTGGCAGACCGGCTTCGCTGAACAGACGTCGTGCCTCCTGAGATGAAAACTCACCGCACCAGTTTGTCAGCAGAGTGACATATTTGCCGCGCGGATGGTTGCGTACAGCTTCAATTAACGCGCGCGCACTTTCACTGCCCGGCGCGACTGCGCTGGGGGAGTGGATAATCATCAATGCATCGAAGTCCTGACTATCCAGCAAAATTGAGATAGCCCGAATATAGCGATCGCTGCTGGCGTCATCGCGCAAATCAAGCGGATTGCCGGGCATCACGCTTGTCGGAAGCGCCTCTCTGAGGCGTTGAAGCGTCTCTTCACCCAGCGTTGCCAGCTTTCCGTTGCGCAGCCACAGTTCATCCAGCGCAAGCGCAGCAGGGGCCGCACCATTGCTGACAATCATTAACTTCTCGCCACGCAGTGGGCGCATGTGGCTGAGCGTCTCAACGGCGGAAAAAAGCTCGTGCGTATCCTGCACCCGCAGTAACCCCGCGCGCTGGATGGCGGCATCCCAGGCGGGATCCATGCCGGAATGAGACTGCAGGAGACGCTGGGCAGCAGGACTGCGACCGCTTTTGATAACCAGGATCGGCTTATTGCGCGAAGCACTTCGTGAAGCCGATACAAAACGACGGGCGTCGCTCAGATGCTCAAGATAAAGGAGTATCGCGCTGGTTTTGCTGTCACGAGCCAGGAAATCCAGAAGCTCATCAACGTCGATATCCAGGCTGTCGCCCAGGGCAATGAAGTAGGAGAAACCCATTTCGCGCTGTTGCGCCCAGTCGAGGATTGTGTTCGATACTGCAGCCGACTGCGAGATAAACGCCAGTTTGCCTTTGCGGATCGGTACCGGGGAGAAACTGGCATTCAACCCCTGCCAGGGGGCGAGCAGGCCCAGGCTATTCGGGCCAAGGATACGCATCTGGTAGCGGCTGGCGTAGGCGAGCAGTTCGGGTTGCTGTTCAGGTGGAGACGAGAGAATAATGCAGGTTTTACACCCTTTCTTGCCAAGTGCTTCCAGCAGTTCCAGATTGCGTTTCGCATTCGTACACAGCACGGCGAGGTCCGGCACAAAAGGCAGGCTCTGCACATCTGGCCATGCCAGCACCCCCTGAACGGCCTTATAAGCCGGCGTGACGGGCATGACGGGGCCATTAAATCCTCCCGCGAGCAGGTTGCGCATCATCAGATAGCCTGCCCGATCCGGTTTCATGGATGCGCCGATAACGGCAATGGATTTAGGACGTAATAGCGCTTCTAACCCTCGCTGGCTCATGCAAGTCTCCCGTGATTGCAAGCGACCTGATGATTTTAAACGCTTTCTGACGCTGTTGCTGTGATGCTGCCCTTATGAATGGTTTTTCCCGCCAGATAGCGTTCCCGGAAACAAGAGAAATGGTTGCCCAGGGCGCCGGCTGCTGCGGTATCCCCGGCTAAATCCAGCAGCGCGATGGCCACCTCGGCGGTGCAATATTGTCCGTCAGCATGCGCTTCACGCAGGCGATAAGCCGAGACGCGGGAAAGATCGACAGAAATGACCGGCAGCGCGTCAAGGTAAGGGCTTTTGCGAAACATTTTCCGCGCTTCGGTCCATGTGCCGTCCAGCATAATAAACAGCGGTGGCTTACCGGACGGTGGCGCCGAAAGCACCTGACGATTATCGCCTGCGTAAGAGGCCGGGAAAACGACCATCGGCTGATAGTCCGGGTTTGTCACCAGATCGAGCAGGGCCTGCGGCGGCTCGGTGCGGGACCATTGAAACGCGGCAGTATCCGGCAGAATATCGGCAATCAGCCGCCCTGTATTACTGGGTTTCATCGGCTCGGTATCAAACATGACCAGACAAAAACGGCTTTTAGCCGTACTGGGTGCCAGCGTTTCGCACAGGCAAACTTTAAGCGGAAGCAGGCAGCGCTGGCAGCGACGAATGCGATTGCCACGGGCAAGAAAAGGACGAGTGGCGCGCGCAAGGCGTTCGGCGCGTAACTGGAGGACAGCGTTATCGGTCATGGGCGAAGTGAAGGAAAAACGCCATTTTCGCAGAGGCGGGAGCGGGGCACAAGATGTGCCCCGTGAAAGTTACAGTGATTCGTTTAACCAGCTGTCAAACGGCGCTTTCGGTACTGCGCCATTGAGCATGTCGACGACTTCACCGTTTTTAAAGATCATAATGGTCGGGATGCTGCGAATGCGGAAACGTGCGCTAAGCTCGCGTTCCGCCTCGGTATTCACCTTAACAAAACGCATCTTACCGCTGCGCTCTTCGGCCACGTCTTCAAAGATTGGCGCGAAGCTTCGGCATGGACCGCACCACGGTGCCCAGAAATCGACCACCACCGGGAGATCGTCCTTGAGGAGTTTGTCCAGCGTAGCACCCGTCGCGTTAATGACATCGCCATCAAACAGTTCGTGGCCACAACGTCCGCATTTCGCACCATCGTCAATCCGATCGTCCGGAATGCGATTAAGAGCCTGACAGTTGGCACATACGGTATTCATAACTAACCTCTGATAGAGCCGTGGGACAGCGGCAGAACGCCGATAATGTTTCTAATATGTTACATATTATCAATGAGCCTGTTTGAAACAACAATGCGTTTTATTCAATGAGAACAATAGTCACAGGCTTTTGTACGAAATTATGGCTATGCGCTGGCACATCGGGTAATCTGCGCGCTTCGCGCAGCGCTGGTGGAGAAAAGCATGAACGACGAAATGAAAAACAAAAGCGGCAAGGTCAAAGTGATGTATGTCCGCAGTGATGATGACTCTGATAAACGCACCCAAAATCCGCGTACCGGAAAAGGTGGCGGGCGTCCGGCGTCTTCTCGTGCAGACGGTGGCCGTCGCCCCGCCCGCGATGACAGAAACACCCGCGGTGATGACCGCAAACGTGACGATCGCAAACGCGATGACCGTCCGCGTTCCGACCGCCCACGCAGTGACCGTCCACGCGACGATCGTCCGCGTGATGACTTCTCGCGTGACAACGCCTCCCCGTGGCGCACCGTTTCTCGCGCCCCGGGCGATGAGACGCCAGAGAAAGCCGATCACGGCGGTATCAGCGGCAAAAGCTTTATCGATCCGGAAGTGCTGCGCCGTCAGCGTGCGGAAGAGACCCGCGTGTATGGCGAGAACGCCTGCCAGGCGCTGTTCCAGAGCCGCCCTGAGTGTATCGTCCGCGCCTGGTTTATCCAGAGCGTGACCCCGCGCTTTAAAGAAGCACTGCGCTGGATGGCCGCGAATCGTAAAGCCTACCACGTGGTGGATGATGCCGAGCTGACCAAAGCGTCCGGTACCGAGCACCACGGCGGCGTCTGCTTTCTGATCAAAAAACGTAACGGCACCACCGTGCAGCAGTGGGTCAGCCAGGCGGATGCCGATGACTGCGTGCTGGCCCTGGAAGATGTAGGCAACCCGCACAACCTGGGCGCGATGATGCGCAGCTGCGCACACTTTGGCGTGAAGGGTGTGCTGTTACAGGATGCCGCACTGCTGGAATCCGGTGCCGCGATCCGCACAGCAGAAGGCGGAGCGGAGCATGTGCAGCCGATCACCGGCGACAGCGTGCTGGACGCCCTTGAGCAGTTCCGTAAAGCGGGTTATTCCATCGTGACCACGTCGAGCCATGCTGGTACGCCGCTGTTTAAAGCGACGCTGCCGCGTAAAATGGTGCTGGTATTAGGTCAGGAACGTGACGGTCTGTCTGACGCGGCGCTTTCCAGTGCTGATCTGAGCGTCTCTATCGACGGGACAGGTAATGTAGAAAGTTTGAACGTGTCCGTTGCGACCGGCGTACTGCTGGCGGAATGGTGGCGTCAGAATAAGGCATAAGCCTCTCAATGTGCCGGGTCTGACCCGGCACATTCAAATCCTACTCGCTCTCTGCCGGTAACACTGGCATCCAGTCAATTGGCGTTTCGCCACGTTTTTCCAGCCATTCATTCGCCAGAACAAAGTGATTACTGCCGAAGAAACCGCGATGTGCCGACAGCGGAGACGGGTGCGGCGCTTTTAAAACGTGATGGCGCTGACGGTCGATAATCGCCCCTTTCTTCTGCGCGTGAGAACCCCACAGTAAAAACACCACGCCTTCACGATGTTCGTTGATCAGGCTAATAACCTTATCGGTAAAGGTTTCCCAGCCCAGGCTGGCGTGAGAATGTGCCTGACCCGCCCTTACAGTGAGTACCGTATTTAACAGCAGCACACCCTGATGCGCCCAGCTTTCCAGGTAACCGTGGGTGGGGCGGGTGAAGCCAGGAACGGTTCCCTCAAGCTCTTTATACATATTGAGCAGAGAAGGGGGGATAGCCACGCCCGGACGGACGGAGAACGCCAGCCCGTGTGCCTGACCCGGGCCGTGATACGGATCCTGGCCAAGAATGACCACCTTCACATCGCTCAGCTCAGTGTAACGAAAGGCGTTGAACACATCTTTCTGCGGCGGATAAATCGTCTGCCCGGACTGACGTTCAGCTGCAACGGTGCTGAGTGTATTGATAAAATAGGGTTGTTGTTTTTCTTCTGCCAGCACATCGTGCCATGTCAACGGTGTGGTCATCTCGCTCTCCTGCGAATCTCATTCTGTGTCTAGCTTACCTGTTAAACGCCAGTGAGCAAAATGACGCGCTGAAACGTGCGCTAAGTAACTAAATTTATTTTGAAAAGATACACAACCAGTTGAATTGGTAAGGTGCTGAAATTGATCTAAAACAATAAATTCAAACCACACTCTTTATGTGGTTGGTGTTTTTGTTGATTTAAATCAATAAATCGCCGGGGTGCGAGTGATATATATACACACAAGAAACAATGGTTTTACCAATTGGCCGTGTGAGGCCGACACCAGTTAATGTAGCCTAAGGGAGGCAACACATGATTACAGGTATCCAGATTACTAAAGCTGCAAATGACGATCTGCTCAATTCTTTCTGGCTGCTGGACAGCGAGAAAAACGAAGCACGCTGCGTGGTTGCAAAAGCCGGTTTTACTGAAGATGAGATCGTGCCAGTGAGCAAACTGGGCGAAATCGAATATCGTGAAATCCCAATGGAAGTGAAACCGGAAGTGCGCGTGGAAGGCGGTCAGCACCTGAACGTTAACGTTCTGCGTCGTGAAACGCTGATGGATGCCGTTGAGCACCCTGAAAAGTACCCACAGCTGACTATTCGCGTGTCTGGCTATGCGGTTCGTTTTAACTCACTGACCCCAGAGCAGCAGCGCGACGTTATCGCGCGTACCTTTACTGAAAGCCTGTAAGGTTCCAGTTTCGGGGGTGAATAAAAAAGCCGGGGAAATCCCCGGCTTTTTCTTACTCTTCAGTTTTCGTATCCTGCGCGGCAGCGCTTGGCTTACGACGCTTACCAATGTTTTTGGTATCGCGGTGGCGTTGCTTAACGCGCGGCTTCTCTTTTTCTTTCTCTTTTCTCTCAGCGCGTTTTGCGAGTGCTTTCTTGGACGGTTTGCCCGTCATTTTTTCACTCGGCGCGCGGGTAGTTGGGCGCAGGCCGTCAATGACGCGAGATTTCAGCGGCTCATCAACATAGCGACCAATTTTTTGCAGCAGCAGGTGATCGTGCGCTTCAACCAGTGAAATCGCAGTACCTTTACGTCCGGCGCGACCGGTACGGCCAATGCGGTGCAGATAGGTATCACCACTGCGCGGCATATCGAAGTTGATCACGTGGCTCACGTCCGGAATGTCGATCCCGCGTGCGGCAACGTCTGTCGCCACCAGCACGTTCACGCGGCCATCGGTCAGGCGTTTGATGCCTTCGGTACGCTTAACCTGCGCCATCTCACCTTCGAGGTAGCAGTTATTAATGCCCGCATTACGCAGCATTTCTGCCAGCTCGTGCACGCGCTCGCGTTTACGCACAAAGACGATGGTACGCAGAGCATCTTCCTGCTTCAGCAGGTGCTTCAGTAATTCGACCTTGTGCTCAAGGTTGTCCGCACGGTAATACCACTGGTGGATCTTCTTGCGCTCACGCGTAGAGGGCGTCGCAGAGACTTCAACCGGATCTTCCAGCAGACGCTCGGCGAAATCTTTAATCGCGTCCCCTTCAAGGGTGGCAGAGAACAGCATCGTCTGGTTACGCCAGCGCGTCTCGCCCGCAATATGTTCGATATCCTGTGCGAAGCCCATGTCCAGCATACGGTCGGCTTCATCCAGAATTAGCGTTTCTACCGCGCGGCAGTCGAAGTTCTCTTCTTTAATGTACTGCAGCAAACGGCCCGTCGTCGCAACAACGATATCCTGGTTTTCGCTGAACACTTCGGCGTGGTTCATATACGCCACGCCGCCGGTAATAGTGGCGATATCCAGATGTGTGTTAGCCGCCAGCTCACGCGCGTGATCGGCAACCTGCATGGCCAGCTCGCGCGTAGGCGTCAGGATCAAAATACGCGGTGGGCCTGATTTTTTTCGTGGAAAGTCGAGCAGGTGCTGCAACACAGGCAGCAAATAGGCTGCTGTCTTCCCCGTGCCGGTTGGCGCAGAACCGAGCACATCGCGGCCCTCAAGCGCAGGCGGAATGGCCGCTGCCTGAATGGCGGTCGGGCGTGTAAAGCCTTTGCTCTCAAGTGCATTGAGCAGGCTTTCATCGAGTTCAAGTTCGGAAAAAGTCGTTACAGTCATGTTCTACCTCTGTGTGGGGCGCTGATTATAGACGTTACGGCTGTAATCTTCATCTGTTTGTATGGATATCGCTTTGCGGTGCCTTCGCTTTCCCCTATGCTACTCCAGTTTCACTTAGAAGGTTGCCCTGACATGTCTCAACTCAAAGCGCAGTTGCGCCGCGATGGTTTTACGTTTAAACAGTTTTTTGTCGCCCACGATCGCTGTGCCATGAAAGTCGGCACCGACGGTATTTTACTGGGAGCATGGGCCCCTGTCGCAAGTGTTAAACGTATTCTTGATATCGGTACCGGCAGCGGGCTGGTGGCGTTGATGCTGGCCCAGCGTACGGAAGAGCATGTCACGATTGATGCCGTTGAGCTCGATGCGCAGGCTGCAGGGCAGGCGAGTGAAAATGCGGCCGAATCCCCCTGGGCAGACCGGATTCGCGTTCAATGTGCGGATGTGCTGGTCTGGGCGCCTGAACAAACTGCGCGTTACGATCTTATCGTCAGCAACCCTCCTTACTACGCGCCCGGTGTCGAGTGTGGTACCCCTGAACGTGAACAGGCGCGTTATACCGGTTCACTCGATCATAAAGCACTGCTTACCAGCGCGGCTGAACTCATCTCTGAAGAGGGCTTTTTTTGCGTAGTGTTGCCAGAAAGCACGGGTAATACATTTATTGGTCTGGCGCAGGAGATTGGCTGGACATTACGTTTGCGAACTGACATTTCTGATACGGAAGGACGACTGCCGCACCGCGTGCTGCTGGCGCTCTCGCCAAAAGAAGGTGAATGCTTTAATGACCGTATGGTGATTCGAGGGCCAGACCAGCGTTATTCCGAAGATTACACTGCTCTGACCCAGGCATTTTATCTGTTTATGTGAACCTGCGGAGCCAGTATCGACGGGCCGGATTCAGCAAGCTGATCCGGGTAGTCCAGGGTGTAGTGCAAGCCGCGGCTCTCTTTACGCATCATGGCGCAGCGAACAATCAGCTCGGCAACCTGCACCAGATTGCGCAGCTCCAGCAGATTATTTGATACGCGGAAATTGGCATAATATTCATCAATTTCCTGCTGCAGCATAGTAATGCGGCGCAACGCACGTTCCAGACGTTTTGTGGTGCGCACAATCCCTACGTAGTCCCACATAAACAGCCGTAGTTCATGCCAGTTGTGCTGGATCACGACCAGCTCGTCCGGGTTATCCACGCGGCTTTCATCCCAGGCAGGTAAGTGCTCGGTCTCGCGGGCGTAAGGCATGCGTTTCGTGATGTCTTCCGCCGCTGACCAGCCGTACACCAGACACTCAAGCAGCGAGTTCGACGCCATACGGTTCGCGCCGTGAAGGCCGGTATAACTCACCTCGCCGATAGCATACAGACCTTCTACGTCGGTGCGCCCGTGATCGTCAACCATCACGCCCCCGCAGGTATAGTGGGCCGCAGGCACAATGGGCACCGGATCGCGGGTCAAATCAATCCCCAGGTTCAGCAGCTTTTCGTAAATCATCGGGAAATGCTGGCGAATGAATGCGGCTGACTTATGGCTGATATCGAGATACATGCAGTCCACGCCCAGACGTTTCATTTCATGGTCGATGGCGCGGGCAACGATATCGCGAGGGGCCAGCTCGCCACGCGCGTCAAAGTCCGGCATAAAGCGGGTACCGTCAGGGCGTTTCAGATAAGCGCCTTCACCGCGCAGAGCTTCCGTCAGCAGGAAGTTGCGCGCCTGAGGGTGGAACAGGGCTGTTGGGTGAAACTGATTAAATTCGAGATTCGCCACGCGGCAGCCTGCGCGCCAGGCCATGGCGATACCGTCTCCGGAAGCGATGTCCGGGTTAGTGGTGTACTGATACACCTTTGAGGCGCCGCCCGTCGCCAGTACAACGGCCTTCGCCTGACAGGTTTCAACCTTCTCTTTATTACGGTTCCAGACCCATGCACCCACCACGCGACGCGGACCAGGCAGGCCAATCTTGTCGGAAATAATCAGGTCAACGGCATTACTGCGCTCAAGAACCCGAATATTAGGATGGTTAAGCGCTTTACCCACCAGCGTGGTCTCCACCTCTTTACCGGTGGCATCCGCTGCGTGCAGGATGCGGCGGTGGCTATGGCCGCCTTCGCGCGTCAGGTGGTAGCTCTCTTCACCGTTAGGCTGAATCTGGGTATCAAATAATACGCCCTGATCGATGAGCCACTGAACGCAATGGCGGGCATTGCTGGCAACGAACTCTGCGGCGTGCGCATCCACGATCCCGGCGCCGGCAATCAACGTATCTTCTACGTGCGACGCTATGCTGTCGGTCTCGTCAAACACGGCGGCAATACCGCCCTGGGCATAAAATGTGGAACCTTCACTTATCGGTCCTTTACTCAGAACGATAACGTTTTGATGCTCGGCCAGGCGCAGCGCCAGAGAGAGACCGGCAGCGCCGCTACCGATGATCAGGACATCACAATGGAGTTCAGATGTTGTGTTCATGATTGTTGTTTAATTTACTAAACAGTGTTGGGTCAGAATAGCACCTGAGTGCGATTTATCGCACGTTTTTTTTAGAGGTTGTTGCAATGGCTAAACGCGTAAGACGGAGTAAATAGCGGGTAAAGGAATGAAATTATTTTGCGAAGCAGATCGTTAGCGTCAGATTTTGTGATGAAATAAAGACTGGGTTGCGTTACTCTTCTCGCGGGAAAAAGATGTTTCTTGTCAGAAAGTGGTGCGTATCGTGAACAGACTTATAATGAGAGAAAATGAACAGTCTGCGGCGCGATGAACAAAAACAAAGGCGTTACGGAACTTATTGACGATCGGACACTCTAACTCGGTGCTTGCTCAAAGTGCGGTGTTTTTAGAGTGGCGTTTCGATAACGCGTGGAATTTAGGTTTGGGGAGACATTACCTCGGATGAGCGAGCAGTTAACGGACCAGGTCCTGGTTGAACGGGTCCAGAAGGGAGATCAGAAAGCCTTTAACTTACTGGTGGTGCGCTACCAGCATAAGGTGGCGAGTCTGGTTTCCCGCTATGTACCGTCAGGTGATGTGCCTGATGTGGTGCAAGAGTCTTTTATTAAGGCCTATCGCGCGCTGGATTCTTTCCGGGGAGATAGTGCTTTTTATACCTGGCTGTACCGTATTGCTGTCAATACGGCAAAGAATTATCTGGTTGCTCAGGGGCGTCGTCCGCCGTCCAGTGATGTAGACGCTATCGACGCCGAAAACTTCGAAAGTGGCGGTGCGCTGAAAGAAATTTCGAACCCTGAGAACTTAATGTTGTCAGAAGAACTGAGACAAATTGTTTTTCGCACGATCGAGTCGCTCCCGGAAGATTTACGCATGGCAATTACGTTACGGGAGCTTGATGGTCTGAGCTATGAAGAGATAGCCGCTATCATGGATTGTCCGGTCGGCACGGTGCGTTCACGAATCTTCCGTGCGCGAGAAGCTATTGATAATAAAGTTCAACCGCTTATCAGGCGTTGACGATAGCGGGATACTGGAAAAGGTATTAGGCATGCAGAAAGAAAAACTTTCCGCTTTAATGGATGGTGAGACGCTGGATAGTGAGCTGCTCAACGAGCTGTCTCATTCTCCCGAAATGCAAGAGACCTGGGAGAGTTACCATCTCATCCGTGACACGCTGCGCGGCGATACCGGCGAGGTTCTCCATTTCGATATCTCTGCCCGCGTGATGGCGGCCATTGAGAATGAGCCTGTTCATCAGACCACTCCGCTGATTCCTGAAGCTCAACCTGCACCTCACCAGTGGCAGAAAATGCCGTTCTGGCAAAAGGTGCGTCCGTGGGCCAGCCAGCTCACCCAAATGGGGGTTGCTGCATGCGTATCGCTTGCAGTTATCGTTGGCGTCCAGCACTATAATACTCAGTCTGAAACTAATCAGCAGCCAGAAGCGCCAGTGTTTAACACACTGCCGATGATGGGCAAAGCGAGCCCGGTTAGCCTGGGCGTACCGGCTGATGCTTCCGCCAGCGGCGGTCAGCAACAGCAGGTGCAGGAGCAGCGCCGTCGCATTAATGCGATGTTGCAGGATTACGAGTTGCAGCGTCGTCTGCACTCTGAACAGCTTCAGTTTGAGCAGGCCCAAACCCAGCAAGCTGCTGTGCAGGTGCCCGGAAACCAAACTTTAGGAACGCAATCGCAGTAATGAAGCAACTTTGGTTCGCCATGTCTCTGATGGCGGGTAGCCTGTTCTTCTCTGCCAACGCCTCGGCTGATGTTTCATCCGGGGCGTTGTTGCAGCAAATGAATCTGGCCAGCCAGTCACTCAATTATGAGTTGGCATTTATCAGCATCAATAAGCAGGGCGTCGAGTCGTTACGCTATCGTCATGCCCGTCTTGATAATCAGCCACTCGCCCAGCTTTTACAGATGGATGGTCCGCGTCGGGAGGTTGTCCAGCGAGGCAACGAAATCAGCTATTTCGAGCCCGGCCTGGAGCCTTTCACGCTCAATGGCGACTATATCGTTGATTCTCTGCCGTCACTCATCTATACCGACTTCAAGCGGCTGGCCCCTTACTACGATTTTATTTCGGTAGGGCGTACGCGCATCGCAGACAGACTGTGTGAAGTGATCCGCGTGGTTGCTCGCGATGGCACGCGCTACAGCTATATCGTCTGGATTGATGCGGAAACCAAGCTGCCGATGCGCGTGGACCTGCTTGACCGCGACGGTGAAACGCTTGAACAGTTCCGCGTGATCTCCTTCAGCGTGAACAATCAGGTTGGCAACAGCATGCAGAATCTGGCCAAAGCCAGCCTGCCGCCGCTGCTTTCTGTTCCGGCAGGGGATTCCGTTAACTTCAACTGGGTTCCTTCCTGGATCCCGCAAGGCTTTAGCGAAGTGTCCAGCAGCCGTCGTCAGTTGCCAACTATTGACACGCCCGTTGAGTCGCGCCTCTATTCCGACGGTTTGTTCAGTTTCTCGGTGAATATCAACCGCGCAACGGCAAACAGCTCTGAGCAAATGCTTCGTACCGGACGTCGCACGGTGAGCACCACGGTACGTGATAACGCAGAGATCACGATTGTGGGTGAATTACCTCCGCAGACGGCGAAGCGCATTTCAGACAGCATTAAATTCAGGGCCGCGCAATGATTAAAGAGTGGGCAACCGTCGTCTCGTGGCAAAATGGCGTTGCGCGAGTCAGTTGCGATGTCAAAGCCTCATGCAATAGCTGCGCATCCCGTGCCGGGTGCGGCAGCCGCGTGCTGAACAAGCTTGGGCCGCAAACGTCGCATACTATCTCTGTGCCAAGTGAACAGCCGCTGGTGGCGGGGCAGAAGGTTGAACTGGGGATTGCGGAAGGCAGTCTGCTCGGTTCCGCGATGCTGGTCTATCTCTCTCCGTTGGTCGGGTTATTTATCATGGGCGGCCTTTTCCAGACCCTGTTTGGTACCGATGTGGCCGCCATGTGCGGTGCCGCGTTGGGGGGCATCGGGGGATTCTGGCTTGCTAAAGGTCTCTCACCGAAGCTTGCCGCGCGCGAAGAGTGGCAGCCTGTCATTCTCAGCGTTGGGTTGGCACCAGACCAGCTTCGTGTCGAGACGCTCTCTTCTGAGGCCCGATGATCCATCGGGCTTTATCAATTTTTACGTCCTAATACAGAAAACGCCCTTTCTTCACGCTATACCTGTCTCTAAGTGCATTTCCAGGTAGCGAGGATGTAGTGTAGAATGCTGCGTTTTCGCACTGAAAAACGTCAGGCTAAGAACAGCGGCCTCCAGGAATTCGTAAGGCATAATTATTTAACTATATGAAGAACATACGTAACTTTTCGATCATTGCTCACATTGACCACGGTAAGTCGACGCTGTCTGACCGTATTATCCAGATTTGCGGTGGCCTGTCTGATCGTGAAATGGAAGCCCAGGTTCTGGACTCCATGGACCTGGAACGCGAACGCGGTATCACCATTAAGGCGCAAAGCGTTACGCTGGATTACAAAGCGGCTGATGGTGAAACCTATCAACTGAACTTTATCGACACCCCAGGCCACGTTGACTTCTCATATGAAGTATCACGCTCGCTGGCGGCCTGTGAAGGTGCGCTGCTGGTCGTCGATGCCGGGCAGGGTGTTGAAGCCCAGACCCTGGCAAACTGCTATACCGCGATGGAAATGGATCTCGAGGTTGTGCCGGTTCTGAATAAAATCGACCTGCCAGCTGCCGATCCTGAACGCGTCGCGGAAGAGATTGAAGATATTGTCGGCATTGACGCGACGGATGCCGTGCGCTGCTCCGCGAAAACCGGTGTGGGCGTGACCGATGTGCTGGAACGCCTGGTGCGTGACATCCCGGCCCCGGAAGGTGACCCGGATGGCCCATTGCAGGCGCTGATCATCGACTCCTGGTTCGATAACTACCTTGGTGTTGTCTCTCTGGTGCGTATTAAAAACGGCACCATGCGTAAAGGCGACAAAATCAAGGTGATGAGTACCGGACAGGTCTACAACGCCGACCGTCTGGGTATCTTCACGCCAAAACAGGTTGACCGTACCGAGCTGAAATGCGGCGAAGTAGGCTGGCTGGTTTGTGCCATTAAAGACATCCTCGGCGCGCCAGTGGGCGATACCCTGACCGGTGCGCGTAACCCGGCAGATAAAGCGCTGCCAGGTTTTAAAAAGGTGAAACCGCAGGTTTACGCGGGTCTGTTCCCGGTCAGCTCAGATGACTATGAAAACTTCCGTGATGCGCTCGGTAAATTGAGCCTGAACGATGCTTCCCTGTTCTACGAGCCAGAAAGCTCAACGGCGCTGGGCTTCGGTTTCCGCTGTGGCTTCCTCGGCCTGCTGCACATGGAGATCATTCAGGAGCGTCTGGAACGTGAATACGATCTGGATCTGATCACCACCGCACCGACCGTTGTGTATGAGGTAGAAACCACCTCGAAAGAAGTGATCTACGTCGATAGCCCGTCCAAGCTGCCGCCGCTGAACAATATCCACGAACTGCGTGAGCCGATTGCAGAGTGTCACATGCTGCTGCCACAGGAGTTCCTGGGCAACGTCATTACACTGTGTATTGAGAAGCGTGGCGTGCAGACCAACATGGTCTACCACGGTAACCAGGTGGCGCTGACCTATGAAATCCCGATGGCGGAAGTGGTACTCGACTTCTTCGATCGCCTGAAGTCTACCTCCCGTGGCTATGCGTCCCTGGATTACAACTTCAAGCGTTTCCAGGCCTCCAACATGGTGCGTGTGGACGTGCTGATCAACGGTGAGCGTGTGGATGCGCTGGCCCTGATCACCCACAACGACAATGCGCCGTACCGTGGTCGCGAGCTGGTTGAGAAAATGAAAGATCTGATCCCGCGTCAGCAGTTCGACATCGCGATTCAGGCGGCCATTGGTAACCACATTATCGCGCGTTCTACGGTGAAACAGCTGCGTAAAAACGTTCTGGCGAAGTGCTACGGCGGTGACGTCAGTCGTAAGAAAAAGCTGCTGCAGAAGCAGAAAGAAGGTAAGAAGCGTATGAAGCAGGTCGGTAACGTTGAGCTGCCACAGGAAGCATTCCTTGCCATTCTTCATGTTGGTAAAGACGGCAAATAACCTTTAAGGAGTTGGCATGGCGAACATGTTTGCCCTGATCCTGGTCATTGCTACCCTGGTGACAGGTCTGCTGTGGTGTCTGGATAAGTTTATCTTCGCCCCAAAACGCCGTGAGCGTCAGGCTGCCGCACAGGCAGCCACTGGCGATCAGCTGGATGCGAAAACCCTGAAAAAAGTCGGCCCGAAACCGGGCTGGCTGGAAACGGGCGCCTCGGTATTCCCGGTGCTGGCCATTGTGCTGGTGGTGCGATCGTTTATTTACGAGCCGTTCCAGATCCCATCCGGTTCAATGATGCCAACGCTGCTGATTGGTGATTTTATTCTGGTAGAGAAGTTTGCCTACGGCATTAAAGATCCTATCTACCAGAAAACGCTGATCGAAACCGGTCATCCGAAGCGTGGCGACATCGTGGTGTTCAAATACCCGGAAGATCCGCGTCTGGACTACATCAAGCGTGCGGTTGGCCTGCCGGGTGATAAAGTGACCTACGATCCGGTCGCCAAGGAAGTTACCGTTCAGCCTGGCTGCAGTTCTGGCACCGCGTGTGAAAACGCACTGCCCATCACCTACTCAAACGTTGAGCCGAGTGATTTTGTGCAGACCTTTGCCCGTCGTAACGGCGGTGAAGCGACCAGCGGGTTCTTCCAGGTGCCAAAAGGCGAAACCAAAGAGAACGGTATTCGTCTGGTCGAGCGCAAAGAGACGCTGGGTGATGTGACTCACCGTATCCTCACGGTGCCAATCGCGCAGGATCAGGTGGGTATGTATTATCAGCAGCCGGGTCAGCAGCTGGCGAGCTGGATTGTACCGCCGGGACATTACTTCATGATGGGGGATAACCGCGATAATTCTGCGGACAGCCGTTACTGGGGATTTGTGCCTGAGGCGAATTTGGTCGGTAAAGCCACCGCAATCTGGATGAGTTTTGAGAAACAGGAAGGCGAATGGCCGACCGGTGTACGCCTGAATCGCATTGGCGGAATCCATTAATTCTCAATAAATGAACGCGTAGCCGCTTTAATTAGCGGCTACGTGAATTATTTCCTCGATAAATCTCTTTGAACTAACGACATCCCCTGTCGTTGTGTATAGAATATTCCCCCGAAGTTTAAGGTTGGCCCTGCAAGGGTGCCACGGCACACGAAACCGCGTTGGTTTTCTCAGGTCGGTTTCGTGTGCTGCATTTTTGACGCATTCATTTATTGGTATCGCATGAACCCCATCGTAATTAATCGGCTTCAACGGAAGCTGGGCTACACTTTTCATCATCAGGAGTTGTTGCAACAGGCATTAACCCATCGCAGTGCCAGCAGCAAGCATAATGAGCGTCTTGAGTTTTTAGGCGACTCAATTTTAAGTTTCGTGATTGCGAATGCGCTTTATCATCGTTTCCCGCGTGTTGACGAGGGGGATATGAGCCGCATGCGTGCCACGCTGGTTCGGGGGAATACCCTTGCGGAAATCGCGCGCGAATTTGAACTGGGCGAATGTCTGCGTCTTGGGCCGGGTGAACTGAAAAGCGGCGGCTTCCGTCGTGAATCTATTCTTGCCGATACGGTCGAAGCATTAATTGGTGGTGTGTTCCTGGACAGCGATATCCAGACCGTAGAAAAGCTGATCCTCAACTGGTATCAGAGCCGTCTGGACGAAATCAGCCCGGGCGATAAACAAAAAGATCCGAAAACGCGTCTGCAGGAATATTTGCAGGGCCGTCATCTGCCGCTGCCATCTTATCTGGTGGTGCAGGTACGTGGTGAAGCGCACGATCAGGAATTTACCATCCATTGCCAGGTCAGTGGCCTGAGTGAACCGGTGGTGGGCACTGGTTCAAGCCGTCGTAAGGCTGAACAGGCTGCCGCCGAACAGGCGTTAAAAATGCTGGAGCTGGAATGAGCGAAGAAAAAACGTATTGCGGATTTATTGCCATCGTCGGACGTCCGAACGTCGGCAAATCCACCCTGCTGAATAATCTGCTTGGGCAGAAGATTTCTATTACCTCGCGTAAGGCGCAGACCACGCGTCACCGCATTGTCGGCATCCATACTGAAGGCGCGTATCAGGCGATCTACGTCGATACTCCGGGCCTGCACATGGAAGAGAAGCGTGCCATTAACCGTCTGATGAACAAAGCGGCGAGCAGCTCGATTGGTGATGTAGAACTGGTCATTTTCGTTGTGGAAGGCACCCGCTGGACGCCGGACGACGAGATGGTGCTGAACAAGCTACGTGACGGCAAAACGCCGGTCATCCTCGCGGTCAATAAAGTTGACAACGTGCAGGAAAAGGCTGACCTGCTGCCGCATCTTCAGTGGCTGGGCAGCCAGATGAACTTCCTCGATATCGTTCCGCTGTCTGCAGAGACTGGCCTGAACGTCGATACCATCGCGGGCATCGTGCGTAAGCATCTTCCGGAAGCGATTCATCACTTCCCGGAAGACTACATCACCGATCGTTCTCAGCGCTTTATGGCGTCTGAAATCATCCGTGAAAAGCTGATGCGTTTCCTGGGCGCGGAACTGCCGTACTCTGTGACGGTGGAGATCGAGCGTTTCCAGACCAACGAGCGCGGCGGCTACGACATTAACGGCCTGATCCTCGTTGAGCGTGAGGGACAGAAGAAGATGGTGATCGGCAACAAAGGTGCCAAGATCAAAACCATCGGTATTGAAGCCCGTAAAGACATGATGGAGATGTTTGAAGCGCCGGTTCACCTGGAGCTGTGGGTGAAAGTGAAATCTGGCTGGGCCGATGATGAGCGTGCTCTGCGCAGCCTCGGTTACGGCGAAGACCAGTAACCTAAGACGACGAGTATGATGGAAGGATGGCAGCGCGCCTTCGTCCTGCATAGTCGTCCCTGGAGCGAAACCAGCCTGATGCTGGACGTCTTCACGGAAGAGTCCGGTCGCGTGCGCCTTGTTGCGAAAGGCGCACGTTCCAAACGTTCTAATCTGAAAGGTGCCCTACAGCCTTTCACGCCGCTGCTGGTCCGCTTTGGTGGGCGAGGGGAAGTGAAAACCCTGCGCAGTGCTGAAGCCGTCTCCCTGGCGCTTCCTCTTTCTGGTATCACCCTGTACAGCGGTCTGTATGTCAATGAACTCATCTCACGGGTTCTTGAACATGAGACTCGCTTCTCTGAACTTTTCTTTGATTATCTGCACTGTATCCAAGCCCTCGCAGGGGCAACCGGCACGCCTGAACCTGCCTTGCGACGTTTTGAACTGGCGCTGCTGGGGCATCTGGGATACGGCGTCGATTTTCTGCATTGTGCGGGAAGCGGAGACGAGGTTGAAGACGCGATGACCTACCGCTATCGGGAAGAAAAAGGATTTATCGCCAGTATCGTGATTGATAACAGTACCTTTACTGGGCGCCAGCTTCGGGCGCTTTATGCGCGCGAGTTTCCCGATCAGGACACCCTGCGCGCAGCAAAACGCTTTACCCGGATCGCCCTCAAGCCGTATCTTGGCGGCAAGCCCTTAAAGAGCCGCGAATTATTCAGGCAGTTTATGCCGAAGCGTTAGACCACAGAATCGAAAAGAAAACCGAGGATTGTCATGGCTGAATTACTGTTAGGCGTCAATATTGATCACATTGCCACGCTGCGTAACGCACGCGGCACGGCTTATCCCGATCCGGTTCAGGCGGCATTTATCGCCGAACAGGCTGGCGCCGACGGCATTACCGTTCACCTGCGTGAAGACCGCCGCCACATCACCGACCGCGACGTGCGTATTCTGCGTCAGACGCTGGATACGCGCATGAATCTGGAGATGGCGGTCACGGAAGAGATGCTGGCCATTGCCTGCGAGACTCAACCCCATTTCTGCTGCCTGGTGCCGGAAAAGCGTCAGGAAGTGACCACCGAAGGCGGTCTGGATGTGGCTGGGCAGATCGATAAAATGCGCGATGCCTGCAAACGTCTGGCGGATGCCGGTATCCTGGTTTCCCTGTTTATCGATGCCGACTTCGCGCAGATCAAAGCCGCAGCGGACGTTGGCGCGTCGTATATCGAAATTCACACTGGCTGCTATGCCGATGCCAAAAACGATGCTGAGCAAGCCAAAGAGCTGGAGCGTATTGCCAAAGCGGCCACCTACGCGGCGAGCCTGGGGCTGAAGGTTAACGCCGGACACGGCCTGACCTACCATAATGTTAAGGCTATCGCTGCCCTGCCGGAGATGCATGAGCTGAATATCGGTCATGCGATTATTGGTCGTGCGGTGATGAGCGGCCTGAAAGAGGCGGTCTCAGAAATGAAACGCCTGATGCTGGAAGCGCGTCAGTAATGGCCATTCTGGGCTTAGGCACTGATATCGTTGAGATAGCCCGCATAGAAGCGGTGATCGCCCGTAGCGGCGAGCGCCTGGCAAAACGCGTGCTCAGCGATAACGAATGGGCCATCTGGGAAGCGCATCAGCAGCCGGTGCGCTTTCTGGCAAAACGTTTTGCGGTAAAAGAGGCGGCAGCCAAAGCGTTCGGTACGGGCATTCGTAACGGCCTGGCGTTTAATCAGTTTGAAGTATTTAACGACGAACTGGGCAAGCCGCGCCTGCGGTTATGGGGCGAGGCGCAAAAGCTTGCGGAGAAACTGGGCGTGAATCACATGCATGTGACGCTCGCGGACGAACGTCACTACGCCTGCGCAACGGTGATTATTGAAAGCTAGAGTTTGTCCGCGTGGTGCAGCAGGACAAACTTATCCCACAGCTGCTCTTCACTCTCAACGTGTGCCGGATCCTTCAGGATGGTATTCGGGATCGGGCACACTTTCTGACAGGTCGGCGTTTCATAGTGGCCGACGCATTCGGTGCAGCGGTCGCTGTTAATCTCATAAATGCTGTCGCCCATCGAAATCGCCTGGTTCGGGCATTCCGGTTCGCACATATCGCAATTGATGCATTTTTTGGTAATTAACAGCGCCATCAGGAAATTCTCAGAAACATCACAAACAGGGCGGGCATTATACGCTCATTCCTTACTCAGACCAGTTTTTTTACCAGCTCTTCACTATGGCGAATGCGCTCAGGCGCCCGCTCTAAATCCTGCTGCACCAGCGCCATAAACAGCAGGTCCGTCAGCATCATTTGCGCACTGGTTGACGAGATCGCCGCGCTGCGCGTGGCCTGCTCTTCGGCAATGGTATACAGACAGCGCGTGGCCCGCTGTTGCAGGGCATTCGGGGTGAACCCGGTGATGGCGAGGATTTTGCCGCCGACGCGCAGCACTTCGTCCGTTGCCATGTTAATCTCGCGGCGCTCACCGGAATAGGAGATGGCCAGCAGCAGATCTTCAGGATCCATCGCCTGCACGGTCGCCAGCAGGGCGTGCATATCCTGCTCGACAATCGCGTTAAAACCGATTTTGGTCAGCTTCCAGCCAAAATTACGCGCCACCAGGCCGGATGCGCCAATACCGGTTAAAATAATACGCCGCGCCGCTCGCAGCATCGCCACGCTTTCCAGTAACTTCTCTTCGGTATTCACGTCGAGGGTGGCATGCATGGCCGCGACGTTCTCTTTAATCAGCTTTTCCCCGACCACACGCATTGGATCATCCCCGCGGATCTGGTTATGCACCGGCATAGATTGCGGGTTGGGATTACTCACCAGCGCTTCGCTAATTGCCAGCTTTAGGGCAGGGAAGCCTTTAAAACCGATCTTCTGGGCAAATTTCACCACGCTTGACTGACTTACCCCGGCTTCGCTTGCCAGCTGTTGCGAGCTGAGATGACGGGCGCGGTCAGGCTGAGAAAGCAGAAAGTCCGCCAGTTTTTTGTCGCTTTGAGCAAAGCCGGCGTAGCGCTGGCGAATGCGAATTAAACAGTTCATAAGTACTCCCGGCGGAAATGTGATTGTCTACGCAAATACGAATTTTGCTCGCCTGAATGAATTTTATATTCCATTATAGTGTGATTATTATGAATTAAAAATTCTTGAGGTACAAAAAATGAATCTTGGCTCACTTGTTTCTGAAACGCGTAACCCGCAAACCATGGATCTGGATGCGCTCTCTACTCTGGAGCTGGTTAACCGCTTTAATCAACAGGATACGCTGGTCGCGCAGGCAGTGAAAGAGACATTACCTGAGGTAGCGAAAGCGGTCGATGCGGCGGCGGAAGCCCTCAAAGCGGGTGGCCGCATTATCTATATGGGCGCCGGTACCAGCGGCCGTCTCGGCGTGCTGGACGCCTCCGAATGTCCGCCAACGTTTGGCGTGCCGCATGGGCTGGTGGTCGGGTTGATTGCGGGGGGGCCTGGTGCGCTGCTGAAAGCCGTTGAAGGGGCGGAAGATAACAAACAGCTGGGTGAGGATGACCTGAAGGCACTTACTCTGACGGCGAAGGATCTGGTCGTCGGGCTGGCGGCATCCGGGCGCACGCCGTACGTCATTGGCGGTCTGGAATACGCCAACCAGACCGGCTGCACGACGGTCGCCATCTCCTGTAACCCCGGCTCTCCAATCGCTCAGGTGGCCGCCATCGCCATCTCGCCGGTTGTCGGGCCAGAAGCACTCACCGGCTCCACGCGACTGAAATCCGGTACCGCGCAAAAGCTGGTGCTCAATATGATCTCCACCGGTGCGATGGTGAAGTTCGGCAAGGTGTATCAGAACCTGATGGTGGATATGCAGGCCACTAACGTCAAGCTGGTGGACAGAGCCTGCCGCATGGTGATGGAAGCGACAGGCGCAGGTCGTGAAGAGGCAGAAGCAGTGCTTAAACAGACCGATCACGATGTCAAACCCGCCATATTGATGATCTTAAGCGGGCTGGATGCGGCAGCCGCGCGAGCCAGACTCGATGCGCATAATGGCTTCTTACGGGCGGCATTAGAAAACTAACAGAGGCGTGTATGGACAAAACAGCAGCGCTCGCCAGCGATATCCTGCGAGGGATCGGCGGAGAAGAGAATATTCAGCGTCTGGAAAACTGCATGACGCGCGTGCGCGTCGAGGTGCATAACGACGACCAGCTGGATGTGCCGGGCCTGAAGAAGCTTTCCGGTGTCAGCGGTTACGTGAAGCAGGGGCAGCAACACCAGCTGATCGTCGGGCCGGGGAAAGCGGCGCAGGTGGTTGATGCCATGCGCGCGCTGATGGGCGGCGGCGCGAGTGTGACGCTCGACGATGCTGCGCGCACCAAAGCGCAGGCGAAGGCGAAATACAAAGCCCCCATGAGCGACGCGCTACGACAGCTGGCAAATGTCTTTATCCCGCTGATCCCGGCGTTTATTGCTTCCGGCTTGATCACCGGGATTATCAATATTCTCAAGCGTCCGGATATCGTCGGGGACTTTGCCACCCAGTATCCGAACCTGTTGGGTATTCTGGGGATCTTCGGCAGCGCGGTGTTTGCCATTATGAACATTCTGGTCGGGGTGAATACTGCCAAAGTGTTTGGCGGTTCGCTGGCGATGGGGGGCGTGATGGCGGGCATTCTCTCCAGCCCGCAGCTGGCGCAAATTACGCTGTTTGGCGAGGCGCTCCAGCCTGGTCGCGGCGGGGTGATTGCCGTGCTGCTGGTGGTCATCCTGATGTGCTGGATTGAGAAAAGACTTCGCGCGGTATTGCCCGGCTCGATTGAACTCATCCTCAACCCCCTGCTGACCACGTTAATTACCGGTAGTGTGGCGATTGTGGTTCTTCAGCCATTAGGGGGATGGATCTCTGATGCCATCGCTCATGGCGCGTCTCTGGCCATTGACCGCGGCGGTTTGTTAGTGGGGGCGGTGCTGTCAGGCACCTTCCTGCCGCTGGTGCTGACCGGTCTGCATCAGGGACTGGTGCCGATCCACGTCGAACTGGTGCAGGCGCACGGTTACAACGCGCTGCTGCCTATACTCTCAATGGCGGGGGTGGGGCAGGTCGGTGCGGCGATTGCCGTACTGCTGAAAACCCGCAACGCACGCCTGAAAAAAGTGATTAAAGGCGCGCTTCCGGTTGGATTGCTCGGCATTGGCGAACCGCTGATTTTTGGCGTCACGTTGCCGCTGGGTAAACCGTTCCTGGCTGCCTGTCTGGGCGGCGCGGTCGGCGGGGCGCTCATCAGCTACTGGAAAGTTGCTACCGTCATTACGTTTGGTCTCTCCGGTTTGCCGCTGGCGTTAACTATCGTGACCGGAAAAGTGATGCTCTATCTGTTAGGCTATTCTGTAGCGGTGATCGCCGGGTTCCTGTTTACCTGGCTGTTAGGATTCAACGACCCAGAGGAGTAAGGTTTGGCAAATCACGAGCGTCGCGTTGTCTTTTTCGATCTGGATGGAACGCTGCATCAGCAGGATATGTTTGGTACGTTTATGCGCTACCTGCTGCGGCGCCAGCCTCTGAATGCGCTGCTCGTCTTACCGCTGTTACCGGCGATCGGCATCGCGCTGCTGGTGAAAGGCCGGGCGGCGCGCTGGCCGATGAGCCTGCTGCTCTGGGGATGTACGTTTGGCCACAGCGAAGCGCGGCTAAAACAGCTAGAAAAGGAGTTTGCGCACTGGTTTCGCGGTCATGTCGCCGCGTTCCCGGTTGTACAGGCGCGCCTCACCAGTTACCTCGACGCCAACGATGCCGACATCTGGTTGATCACGGGCTCCCCGCAGACGCTGGTTGAACAGGTTTATTTTGATACGCCCTGGCTGCCGCGCGTGAATCTTATCGCCACACAAATTGCCCGTGGTTACGGCGGCTGGGTACTGAGTATGCGCTGCCTGGGGCATGAAAAAGTGGTGCAGCTGGAGAAACGAATCGGCACGCCGCTGCGTCTCTACAGCGGCTACAGCGACAGCAAACAGGACAACCCGCTGCTCTATTTTTGCCAGCATCGCTGGCGCGTCACGCCCGCAGGCGAACTTCAGCAACTCGAATAGTCTTATCTATAGCGGGTGTGTATAATGCCGCCCGCTTTTAGACTGGAGTATCAACCGTTGTGCAACCCTGAACGCGATCATGAATACTGGATGCGCCATGCGCTTACGCTTGCCCAGCGCGCCTGGGACGAGGGAGAAGTGCCCGTGGGTGCCGTGCTTGTCCACAATAACCAGGTGATAGGGGAAGGGTGGAACCGCCCGATTGGCCGTCACGATCCGACTGCGCACGCTGAAATCATGGCCCTTCGTCAGGGCGGAATGGTGCTGCAAAACTATCGTCTGCTTGATACCACGCTGTATGTCACGCTTGAGCCGTGCGTGATGTGTTCCGGCGCGATGGTGCACAGCCGGATTGGTACGCTGGTCTTTGGCGCGCGGGATGAAAAAACCGGTGCGGCCGGTTCTCTGCTGGACGTGCTGGGTCACCCAGGGATGAATCACCAGGTGAAAACTATCGGTGGGGTACTTGCACCAGCGTGTTCGGCGCTATTAAGCGATTTCTTTCGAATGCGCCGTCAGCAGAAAAAGCAACAAAAGGCAGAATTGAAGTTGTCGGACGATTAAGCTCGTCCGGCGCCACAACCGGATAACTCTCAGCCAGCTGTCTTGCCTCTGTCGCCTCTTTTTCTTTCTCGAGCAGATAGCCGACCAGGCTAATCTGATACTTACGGATATTTTCCACGTAGGCGTAGGCTTCATGTCCGCGCGCGTAGCCGTAAGTCAGCTTGTTATACCACGGCTTCTGGCTTAGCAGCGGCAGACGTTGCTTTACGTCTGACCAGCTGTCCGGGTTACCTTTCGTTTTCGCGGTCAGCGCCCGCGCGTCAAGCATATGCGCGTAGCCCATATTGTAGGCTGCCAGCGCAAACCAGATCCGTTCCTCTTCCGGCACCGTTTCCGGCACTTTGGCCATCATATCCTGCAGATAGCGAGCCCCGCCGCTGATGCTCTGTTCCGCATCGGTACGGTCATTCACGCCCAGGCTCAGCGCGGTATTTTTGGTTAACATCATTAAGCCACGCACGCCGGTCGGGGAGGTGGCCTGGGTGTCCCAGTGGGACTCCTGATACGAAATAGCCGCCAGCAGTTTCCAGTCAATCTCCTGGGCGTATTTTTCGAATAATGGCTGCAGGTCTGGCAGGACGCTATCTACCGCGCGCAGGAAGCTGCGGGTGTCAACATAGTCAAAGTCATCACCGTGGCCGAGATATTTTTCCTCCAGGCGTGCCAGCGTGCCGTCTTCATTGATGGTGTTGTAGAAATCGAGCATGGCCGCAGAAAGAGTCTGATCGTCATCGAGCTGGCTAAACCAGGTCACCGGCTGCTCGTCGGTAACGTCGAGCGCTACGGCAATTTCAGGATGCACGCGCTGGAACAGACTGATCGCAACCGAATCGGCAATGGTGTAGGGCAGTTTCTGATCTTTTACCTGCTCCAGCAGCTCCGTTGTGCCCAGTTTCGAATCAACCTTCCAGCTCAGGTCGGGGTATTTCTTCTCTTTCAGCTCACGCAGATCCTCAATCACCACATGGCCGGGCGCAATGGTCAGCTGTTGATCGTTAATGGAGGCCAGCGTGCGTGGCCGCAGACTCCCGACGCGATAGACCAGCTGTTGCGAAACGGAGTAATAGGTCGGGCCCGGTTGATAGTTTTTGCTACGCTCACTGTTATAGACCAGACCGGCTGCCAGTATGTCGGCATCGTTGTTATCAAGGTCGTCGAACAGCTGGTTGATATTCTGGCGAACGGTAATTTTAAGCTTCACGCCAAGATAATCGGCGAACTGCTGCGCCAGTTCATAATCAAGGCCAATAATTTTGCCGTTAATGTCGCTGTAAATCAGCGGAGAGTTGAGCGTACTGACGCGCAGCTCCCCCCGCTCCTGAATGGCGGCGATACGGTTTTCGGCTTTACCGAACCAGGGGATGGAAGGCCAGAGGGCCACTGCCAGCAGCAACGTAACAATGCCGATGAGCAGATAATTAATCTTTAATTTTTTCAATTAGTTAATTCTCTGCGACGCCGGTTGCCTCAGTATGCTGTAGCCATGTTTGATAATCAGGTTTGCCATTGAATGAGCGGCATTTTGCGTAAACTTGCGCCACTTGGCAACCAATTAGAGAGACAGGTCACATCTATTGCTAAATGTCTCCGCCAATTTTATTTCCACGCAAACGGTTTCGTCGGCGCTCAGGATTCTCTATAATGACGCCCGTTTTCCCCCCTTGCGCACACTGAAAGCGCCCCGGCGCTTCGAAGACGAGAGACTTATGATGGAAATTCTGCGTGGTTCGCCTGCACTGTCTGCCTTCCGTATTAACAAACTGCTGGCACGTTTTCAGGCGGCCGACCTTCCGGTAAGCAATATTTACGCTGAGTATGTCCATTTTGCTGACCTGAATGCCCCCCTGAATGCAGAGGAGCGCGTACAGCTGGAACGCCTGCTCAAGTATGGCCCAAATCTGAGTAGCCATACGCCAACCGGCAAACTGATCCTTGCGACGCCGCGTCCGGGCACCATCTCCCCCTGGTCTTCTAAAGCCACCGACATTGCCCACAACTGCGGCCTGAGCCAGATTAACCGTCTGGAGCGCGGCGTGGCCTACTACGTTGACGCCTCGACCCTGAGCGACGCGCAGTGGCAGGCGGTTGCCGCCGAGCTGCATGACCGCATGATGGAAAGCGTGTTTGCCTCTCTTGATGACGCACAGAAGCTCTTCTCCCACCATCAGCCTGCGCCGGTACAAAGCGTAGACCTGCTGGGGCAGGGCCGTCAGGCGCTGATTGACGCTAACCTGCGTCTCGGCCTGGCGCTGGCAGAAGACGAAATCGACTACCTGCAGGATGCGTTTGTTAAGCTGAACCGCAACCCGAACGACATCGAGCTCTACATGTTCGCGCAGGCCAACTCCGAGCACTGCCGCCATAAAATTTTCAACGCCGACTGGATTATTGACGGCGAACAGCAGCCTAAATCGCTGTTCAAAATGATCAAAAACACCATGGAGCAAACCCCCGACCACGTGCTGTCTGCCTATAAAGACAATGCCGCGGTGATGGAAGGCTCCGAGGTTGGGCGCTATTTTGCTGACCACGCTACCGGTCGTTACGACTTCCATCAGGAGCCTGCGCATATCCTGATGAAAGTGGAAACCCACAACCACCCGACGGCAATTTCCCCGTGGCCGGGTGCGGCCACCGGTTCAGGCGGTGAAATCCGTGATGAAGGTGCAACGGGACGTGGTGCGAAACCAAAAGCGGGTCTGGTTGGTTTCTCCGTCTCCAACCTGCGCATCCCGGGCTTTGAGCAGCCATGGGAGGAGGATTTCGGCAAGCCAGAGCGCATTGTGACCGCGCTGGATATCATGACCGACGGTCCACTGGGCGGCGCGGCATTCAACAACGAATTTGGCCGTCCGGCACTGAACGGCTACTTCCGTACCTATGAAGAGAAAGTGGACAGTCATAACGGCGAAGAGCTGCGTGGCTATCACAAACCGATCATGCTGGCGGGTGGGATCGGCAATATCCGTGCCGATCACGTCCAGAAAGGCGAGATCGTGGTTGGCGCGAAGCTGATCGTGCTGGGCGGCCCGGCGATGAACATCGGCCTGGGCGGCGGCGCGGCATCCTCCATGACCTCCGGTCAGTCAGATGCGGATCTCGACTTTGCTTCCGTTCAGCGCGACAACCCGGAAATGGAGCGTCGCTGCCAGGAAGTCATCGACCGCTGCTGGCAGCTGGGCGACGCGAACCCGATTCTCTTTATCCATGACGTGGGCGCGGGCGGTCTGTCTAACGCCATGCCGGAGCTGGTGAGCGATGGCGGACGCGGTGGCCGCTTCAACCTGCGCGATATCCTGAGCGATGAGGCAGGCATGAGCCCGCTGGAAATCTGGTGTAACGAATCCCAGGAACGTTATGTTCTGGCGGTTGCAGCGGATCAACTGCCGCTGTTTGACGAGCTGTGCCGCCGTGAGCGCGCGCCGTATGCCGTCATCGGCGAAGCGACCGAAGAGAAGCACCTGACCCTGAGCGACACCCATTTCGACAACCAGCCGATCGATCTGCCGCTGGACGTTCTGCTCGGTAAAACGCCGAAGATGACCCGCGACGTGCAAACGCGTAAAGCAGCGGGCAAAGCGCTGGATCGCCAGGGCATCACCGTTGCAGAAGCGGTCAACCGCGTGCTGCACCTGCCGGCGGTGGCAGAGAAAACCTTCCTGGTCACCATTGGCGACCGTACCGTAACCGGTATGGTCTCGCGCGATCAGATGGTCGGCCCGTGGCAGATCCCGGTCGCGAACTGTGCCGTAACCACCGCGAGTCTCGACAGCTACTACGGTGAAGCGATGGCCCTGGGCGAACGCACGCCTGTGGCGCTGCTGGACTTCGCCGCGTCCGCCCGTCTGGCTGTGGGTGAAGCGCTGACCAACATTGCCGCGACGCAGATTGGCGATATCAAACGTATCAAGCTCTCCGCTAACTGGATGGCCGCTGCCGGTCACCCTGGCGAAGATGCGGGCCTGTATGAAGCCGTGAAAGCGGTGGGCGAAGAGCTGTGTCCTGCGCTTGGGCTGACCATTCCGGTGGGCAAAGACTCCATGTCGATGAAAACCCGCTGGCAGGAAGGCAACGAGCAGCGCGAGATCACTTCTCCGCTGTCGCTGATCATCTCCGCCTTTGCGCGCGTGGAAGACGTACGTCACACCGTGACGCCGCAGCTTGCGACCGAAGACAACGCCCTGTTGCTGATTGACCTGGGTAAAGGTCACAACGCGCTGGGTGCCACGGCGCTGGCGCAGGTTTATCGTCAGCTGGGTGATACACCGGCCGATGTGCGTGACGTGGCCCAGTTAAAAGGCTTCTACGATGCAATTCAGGCGCTGGTCGCGCAGCGTAAGCTGCTGGCCTACCACGACCGCTCCGACGGCGGACTGCTGGTCACGCTGGCAGAGATGGCCTTCACCGGCCACTGTGGTGTGGAGGCGAATATTGCCTCTCTGGGTGAAGACCGCCTGGCAGCGCTGTTCAATGAAGAGCTGGGCGCGGTGATTCAGGTGCGTGCGGCAGACCGCGATGCGGTTGAAGCCATTCTTGCGCAGCACGGTCTGGCAGACTGCGTACATTATCTGGGTAAAGCCGTACAGGGCGACCGCTTTGTCATTGAAGCTGACGGTCATGCCGTCTTCAGCGAAAGCCGCACCACGCTGCGTATGTGGTGGGCGGAAACGACCTGGCAGATGCAGCGCCTGCGTGATAACCCGGAATGTGCCGATCAGGAGCATAACGCGAAGGCTAACGACAGCGATCCAGGCCTGAACGTGAAGCTCTCCTTCGACATCAACGAAGACATCGCCGCGCCGTACATTGCGACGGGTGCACGTCCGAAGGTGGCCGTGCTGCGCGAGCAGGGCGTTAACTCCCACGTTGAAATGGCGGCTGCCTTCCACCGTGCGGGCTTTGACGCCATCGACGTTCACATGAGCGATCTGCTGGCCGGGCGTACCGGTCTGGAAGATTTCCAGGCGCTGGTGGCCTGCGGTGGTTTCTCATACGGTGACGTACTGGGCGCCGGTGAAGGCTGGGCGAAGTCCATTCTGTTTAACAGCCGCGTGCGCGACGAGTTCGAAACCTTCTTCCACCGTCCGCAAACGCTGGCGCTGGGCGTGTGTAACGGTTGCCAGATGATGTCCAACCTGCGCGAGCTTATCCCGGGCAGCGAAGCCTGGCCGCGCTTTGTGCGTAACCAGTCTGACCGCTTTGAAGCGCGCTTCAGCCTGGTGGAAGTGACACAAAGCCCATCTCTGCTGCTGCAGGGCATGGTCGGATCACAGATGCCAATCGCCGTGTCCCACGGTGAAGGTCAGGTAGAAGTGCGTGATGCAGCACATCTGGCTCAGCTTGAAAGCAAAGGTCTGGTGGCGCTGCGCTTTGTCGATAACTTCGGCAAGGTCACCGAAACCTATCCGGCTAACCCGAACGGCTCGGTCAACGGTATTACGGCAGTCACCAGCGAAAGTGGTCGTGCAACCATTATGATGCCGCACCCGGAGCGCGTGTTCCGTACCGTGAGTAACTCCTGGCACCCGGAAAACTGGGGCGAGGACAGCCCGTGGATGCGTATCTTCCGCAATGCGCGTAAACAGTTGGGTTAAGATGTAAAGCAGGTACCTTCCAGGCCCGGTAAGCGTAGCGCACCGGGCTTTTTTATGTGTGTCGCAAAATTGCGACAAAGACGGTTTGCGACTGTCTCCAAAAGGAGACATTTAACTCATTGATTTATATACGCCAGAACAGGTTCCTGTTAAGGTGTTGCTTAATAGCGACACTTAGCCTGGAAATCATTCAAACGATAATGAACAGGAGAAGTTGGTAAAATGTATATATATCAATGTGTTAATGTTTTGTTTTGCATTCTGGCACGAGTGTTGCATAATATTAACCAGTGGCTCATTCACCTTCTTATGTCAGCCCCTTCGGGACGTGCTACATAAACTTCGAATGACGCACAAAAAGGTGCCTGCCGTCCAACTACTGATCATAGCGATGCTTTATCAGGCCAGGGCGAAACGTCGAGTTAGGCACCGCCTTATTCCATAACAAAGCCGGGTTTTTACCCGGCTTTGTTGTATCTGAAGGGCAGACTCAGTTACGCTCTGCGTAAACCCCCATGAAGAGAGTAATGCGTTGAAACGCTGGCCCGTTTTTCCCCGCTCCCTGCGACAGCTCGTGATGATGGCCTTCCTGCTAATCCTGCTGCCATTGCTGATCCTCGCCTGGCAGGCGTGGCAAAGCCTTAACGCGCTGAGCGCTCAGGCCGCACTGACTAACCGCACCACGCTTATCGACGCCAGACGCAGTGAAGCGATGACCAACGCCGCGCTGGAGATGGAGCGTAGCTATCGCCAGTACTGCGTGCTTGACGATCGGACGCTGGAAAAGGTTTACCAGAGTCAGCGCAAGCGCTACAGCGAGATGCTGGACGCGCATGCGGGCGTGTTGCCCGACGACAAGCTGTATCAGGCATTGCGTCAGGATCTGAACGATCTTGCGCAGCTGCAATGCCACAATAGCGGGCCGGATGCCGCCGCCGCCGCGCGTCTTGAAGCGTTTGCTGCCGCCAACACCGAGATGGTGCAGTCAACCCGCACGGTCATTTTCTCTCGCGGTCAGCAGCTGCAGCAGGAGATAGCCGAACGCGGGCAGTTCTTCGGCTGGCAGGCACTGGTGCTTTTCCTGGTGAGTCTCGGGCTGGTTCTGCTCTTTACCCGTATGATCATCGGCCCGGTGAAGGGCATTCAGCGTATGATCAACCGTCTTGGAGAGGGGAAATCGCTCGGGGATTCGGTTTCCTTTAAGGGCCCGCGCGAGCTGCGCTCCGTTGGTCAGCGTATTATCTGGCTGTCTGAGCGTCTGGCGTGGCTGGAATCCCAGCGTCATCAGTTCCTGCGCCATATTTCCCATGAACTGAAAACGCCGCTCGCCAGCATGCGTGAAGGAACGGAGCTGCTGGCAGACGAGGTGGCAGGGCCGCTAACGCCAGAACAGAAAGAAATTGTTGAGATTCTGGATGCCAGCAGCCGCAACCTGCAAAAGCTGATTGAACAACTGCTGGATTACAACCGCAAGCTGGCTGACGGGGCGGTCGTTCTTGAAGAGGTCGAGATTGCGCCGCTGGTGGATATGGTGATCTCCGCCCATAGCTTGCCAGCAAGAGCTAAAATGATGCATACCGGGGTGGAGTTGAGTGCGCCTGCCTGTCTCGCTGAACCGATGCTTTTAATGAGCGTTCTGGATAATCTTTACTCCAATGCGGTGCACTATGGTACTGAATCCGGTAACATTTATATCCGAAGTTATACGATGGGTTCCCGGGTGTTTATTGACGTCGCTAACACCGGCACCCCGATCCCTGATGACGAAAAAACCATGATCTTTGAACCCTTTTTCCAGGGGAGTCATCAGCGGAAGGGTGCGGTAAAAGGAAGTGGTCTGGGCTTAAGCATCGCCCGGGACTGCATACGACGCATGCAGGGTGAGCTAAACATTGCCACGGACGAACGTGCGGATGTTTGCTTCCGTATTGAACTGCCCCTGAGCCGGAAAAACCAATAAAATGAATCTAAGTCTGGTGAGTATGTCACACGTCTTTTTCCGCGCCGTACGCGCGGTGTTTTCCAGCAACACATTTCGCCTGGGTTTACCTTGTTTATTTCTGGCAGGGTGCGTTTCCCATGCGCCACAAAGTGCGATAAGCGGTAAACAAGAAGATAAATGGCCGGATAACCAGCTGGCGGATTTCCTCTCTACCCGCTGTGACGATATCTGGAATTTGTCAGGGCATGATGTCGAAAATAATCCGCTGTTCTGGCTGCGCGGAATAGATTGTGCCCAGCGTCTTGCGCCGGTGGACGCCCGTTCGAAAGCGGCGATGCTGGATGACGACACCTGGCAGGACGCTTTCAAGCGTGGAATTCTACTGGCCGATGCGAAAATCACCCCCGTCGAACGTCGGGCTAATGTGACCCGGCTGGATACCTTTACGATCGCGCTCCCGGTACAGGTACGACCGGTATACCAGCTCTGGCGGGATGGTCAGACATTACAGCTTCAGCTGTCTGAAGAGCGCTCTCGCTACAGCAAGCTCCAGCAGTCCACCGACAGCGAACTTGATACGCTGCGTCAACAGCAACAGCATTTACGCACTCAGCTGGATACCACGACGCGCAAGCTGGAAAACCTGACCGATATCGAAAGACAGCTCTCGTCGCGCAAATATCAGCCTGGTAGCGCATCCGCAGCACCGGACAGCGACACGCAGAAACAAGAGGATGTGAAGCATGACGAGCCGTAAACCTGCCCATCTCTTACTGGTGGATGACGATCCCGGGCTGTTAAAGCTGCTGGGGATGCGTCTGGTGAGTGAAGGCTACAGCGTAGTGACTGCGGAAAGCGGACAGGAAGGGCTGAAAGTCCTTAGCCGCGAGAAAATTGATCTGGTCATCAGCGATCTGCGGATGGACGAAATGGACGGTCTGCAGCTGTTCGCGGAGATCCAGAAGCAGCAGCCGGGCATGCCGGTGATTATCCTGACGGCACACGGGTCAATTCCGGATGCCGTCGCCGCAACCCAGCAGGGCGTATTCAGCTTCCTCACCAAGCCGGTAGATAAAGACGCACTCTACAAAGCCATCGACAGCGCGCTGGAGCACGCGGCACCCTCTGGCGACGACGCATGGCGTGAATCCATTGTGACCCGCAGCCCGATCATGCTTCGTCTGCTTGAGCAGGCGCGGATGGTCGCCCAGTCCGACGTCAGCGTGCTGATTAACGGCCAGAGCGGAACCGGGAAAGAGATCCTGGCGCAGGCGATCCATAACGCCAGCCCGCGCAGCAAAAATGCCTTTATTGCCATTAACTGCGGCGCGCTTCCGGAACAATTGCTTGAGTCCGAACTGTTTGGTCATGCCCGTGGCGCCTTCACCGGCGCGGTAAGCAGCCGGGAAGGGCTGTTCCAGGCCGCGGAAGGCGGCACGCTGTTCCTCGACGAGATTGGTGACATGCCTGCGCCGCTACAGGTCAAACTGCTGCGCGTGCTTCAGGAACGTAAAGTGCGCCCGCTGGGCAGCAACCGCGATATTGATATTAACGTACGAATTATTTCCGCCACCCACCGCGACTTACCAAAAGTGATGGCGCGCAACGAGTTTCGTGAAGACCTCTACTACCGTCTGAACGTGGTGAATCTCAAAATCCCGGCACTGGCAGAGCGTGCTGAAGACATTCCGCTGCTGGCGAATCACCTGTTGCGCCAGGCGGCCGATCGCCATAAACCGTTTGTCCGCGCGTTTTCCACCGATGCGATGAAACGGCTGATGGCGGCCAGCTGGCCGGGTAACGTTCGCCAGCTGGTAAACGTGATTGAGCAGTGTGTGGCGTTGACGTCATCGCCCGTTATCAGCGATGCGCTGGTGGAGCAGGCGCTGGAAGGGGAAAACACGGCCTTGCCGACGTTCGCCGAAGCGCGTAACCAGTTCGAGCTGAACTATCTGCGCAAGCTGCTGCAGATCACCAAAGGCAACGTGACCCACGCAGCGCGAATGGCCGGACGCAACCGCACCGAGTTTTACAAGCTGCTCTCACGCCACGAGCTGGAAGCAAACGATTTTAAAGAGTAATGCCGTATGGTACTGTGAGCAATCGATTACGAGGCAGCTTACAGGCAAGCGTTAAGGACCCACCATGAAAAAGATTGATGCGATTATTAAACCTTTCAAACTGGATGATGTGCGTGAAGCGCTGGCGGAAGTCGGCATCACCGGGATGACCGTGACGGAAGTGAAAGGTTTTGGTCGTCAGAAAGGCCACACCGAGCTTTATCGTGGCGCAGAGTACATGGTCGACTTTCTGCCGAAAGTGAAAATTGAAATCGTGGTCAGCGATGACATCGTCGATACCTGCGTGGATACCATCATCCGCACGGCGCAGACGGGCAAAATTGGCGACGGTAAAATCTTCGTCTTTGACGTGGCGCGCGTGATCCGTATCCGTACCGGCGAAGAAGACGACGCCGCGATTTAACGATGCCAACAGTTTTGTAGGCCGGGTAAGGCGTAGCCGCCAGCCGGCGAAAAAAAAGCCCCTCGTTCGAGGGGCTTTTTGCATTACAGCACTTTATGCGGGCCGAAACATTCGTAATGAATGTTGTCTTTATTCACACCCAGCGCCACCAGCTGCTTCGCGGCATATTGCATAAACGCCACCGGTCCGCAGACGTAGAACTGCATATCCGGCGCGCTGAACGCCCCTTCATGCTGGCTTAAATTCATCAACCCTTCGCTGTCAAAACGTGCGGCTGCGCGGTCTGCTTCCGTTGGCAAGCGATACCAGGTATGCGCGGTGAAGCGGGGCAGCGTCGCGCCCAGCGTTTTCACTTCGTCCGCAAAGGCATGCACCTCGCCGTTCTCTGCGGCATGGAACCAGTTGACCTGTGCGCTGTGGTTTGCTTTCGCCAGCGTATCCAGCATCGCCAGCATTGGTGTTTGGCCGACACCAGCCGAGATCAGCGTTACCGGGGTAGTAGCGTCTACCGCCATGAAGAAGTCACCCGCCGGTGCGGCCAGGTGAACGACGTCACCCATGCTGGCTTCGTTATGCAGCCAGCTGGAAACCTGGCCGCCGTCCTCGCGTTTCACCGCAATGCGATAGACTTTGCCGTCGGGTTTGCGGGTCAGGGAATACTGGCGGATCTCCTGATGCGGAAAACCTTCAGGCTTCAGCCACACGCCGAGATATTGGCCTGGCTGATAATCCGCTACCGGCTGACCATCCACCGGTTCAAATTCAAAACTGGTGATCAATGCGCTGCGCGGTGTTTTCTCAACGATGCGGAAGGCGCGCGTGCCTTCCCAGCCGCCGTTCTTGCTGGCGTTTTCACTGTAGATCTGCGCTTCACGGTTGATGAAGACGTTTGCCAGCACGCCGTAGGCTTTACCCCAGGCGTCAAGTACCTCCTGGCCCGGGCTGAACATTTCGTCCAGCGTTGCCAGCAGGTGGCCGCCGACAATATTGTACTGCTCGGGTTTGATCTGGAAGCTGGTGTGCTTCTGCGCGATTTTTTCCACCGCAGGCAGTAATGCCGCCAGGTTTTCAATGTTGCTGGCGTAGGCTGCGATGGCGTTGAACAGGGCTTCACGCTGATCGCCATTACGCTGGTTACTCATGTTGAAAATCTCTTTCAACTCTGGGTTATGCGTGAACATGCGATCGTAAAAATGAGCGGTGAGTTTAGGACCGGTTTCCACCAGCAGGGGGATGGTGGCTTTAACGGTAGCGATGGTTTGAGCGTCGAGCATGAGCGCGTCCTTTTGATGTAACTTTAATGATGTATTTTAAATGCATCTTATAAAAAATACCCCTGCGTTGTAAATGGTTCTTTGCAAGATGAAAAATATGCATCACAAACCTGAAAAGAAATCCGTTGAAACAGGGGAGCGCTTTATTCCTCAAACCCTTGCGTGGCGTGAAGGAAAACGTTTGCGTAAAATCGTTTGTCAAGACCTGTTATCACAGAACTATTCAGTTATACTGTTGCCCGTCGTCCAACAGGACTGCCTTTTCAGGCCAAAATTTACTTGTTAGCTGAGTCAGGAGATGCGGATGTTAAAGCGTGAAATGAACATTGCCGATTATGATGCCGAACTGTGGCAGGCTATGGAGCAGGAAAAAGTACGTCAGGAAGAGCACATCGAACTGATCGCCTCCGAAAACTACACCAGCCCGCGCGTCATGCAGGCACAGGGTTCTCAGCTGACCAACAAATACGCTGAAGGTTATCCAGGCAAGCGCTACTACGGCGGTTGCGAGTACGTTGATATCGTTGAGCAGCTGGCAATCGACCGTGCGAAAGAACTCTTTGGCGCTGACTACGCGAACGTGCAGCCGCACTCCGGCTCTCAGGCTAACTTCGCCGTTTACACCGCGCTGCTGCAGCCGGGCGATACGGTGCTGGGTATGAACCTGGCGCAGGGCGGCCACCTGACTCACGGCTCCCCGGTGAACTTCTCCGGCAAACTGTACAACATCATCCCTTACGGTATCGATGAGTCCGGTAAAATTGACTACGAAGACATGGCGAAGCAGGCTAAAGAGCATAAACCGAAGATGATCATCGGTGGCTTCTCTGCTTACTCCGGTATCGTTGACTGGGCAAAAATGCGTGAAATCGCAGACAGCATCGGTGCTTACCTGTTCGTCGACATGGCGCACGTAGCGGGTCTGATTGCCGCTGGCGTTTACCCGAACCCGGTTCCGCACGCTCACGTTGTGACCACCACTACCCATAAAACCCTGGCGGGTCCACGCGGTGGCCTGATCCTGGCGAAAGGCGGTGACGAAGAGCTGTACAAAAAACTGAACTCTGCCGTGTTCCCAAGCGCGCAGGGCGGCCCGCTGATGCACGTTATCGCGGCAAAAGCGGTAGCGCTGAAAGAAGCGATGGAGCCAGAGTTCAAGGTTTATCAGCAGCAGGTTGCTAAGAACGCCAAAGCGATGGTGGAAGTGTTCCTGAACCGTGGCTACAAAGTGGTTTCTGGCGGTACTGAAAACCACCTGTTCCTGCTGGATCTGGTTGATAAGAACCTGACCGGTAAAGAAGCTGACGCTGCCCTGGGCCGCGCTAACATCACCGTGAACAAAAACAGCGTGCCAAACGATCCGAAGAGCCCGTTCGTGACGTCCGGTATCCGTATCGGTTCTCCGGCTGTGACGCGTCGCGGCTTTAAAGAAGCGGAAGTGAAAGAGCTGGCTGGCTGGATGTGTGACGTTCTGGACAACATCAATGACGAAGCGGTTATCGAGCGCGTCAAAGGTAAAGTTCTGGATATCTGCGCACGCTTCCCGGTATACGCATAATTCCTCTGCTCAGCAGAACGTTAAAAGGCCGCGCGTGCGGCCTTTTTTTATGGCTTAACGGCGGTCAAGGGATATTGCGCCTGGACCTACAATCGCCAGCAATATAAATGCGCCCGCAATACTGACATTCTTGTAGAAATTAATCATATTCGGTACGACCGCGTCACCGGTCATATTCCAGTAATGGTGACCAATCACCGCCGTGCCCAGCGTGTAGAACACAAACAGCACGGCAAGAGGACGGGTGAAAAAGCCCAGTACGATCAGGATGGCGGCTGGCACCTCCATCACCACCGCAATAATGGCCGCCAGCATGGGCATCGGTGTCCCCAGCGAGGTCATATATTGTACGGTGCCGCTAAACCCCGTCAGTTTCGGATAACCAAAGATAATAAACAGGACGACAAGCGCGATACGGGCAATCAACAACAACAGATGGCGTGACTGACCAAAATCGAGATAACGTAGTGAGTTCATGGCAGAAAACCTCTGCAAGTGGAGTAATTTAAACGTAATACACATTTTCATTCCCTGCCATAAGCCTGACGACTGCACGATATGTTAATTTTTCGTTAATTTATAGCAGGCTATCTACTTGCTTAATTTTTCTATTCTCGCCAGACTATGGCCTCCATTTCGGGAGGGATTCATGGTCTTGCATTCCACGCGCTGGCTGGCGCTCAGCTATTTCACCTATTTCTTTAGCTACGGTATTTTTCTGCCATTCTGGAGCGTCTGGCTCAAGGGAATCGGCCTGACTCCAGAGACCATCGGCGTTCTGCTGGGGGCCGGACTGGTGGCGCGTTTTCTTGGCAGCCTGCTGATTGCCCCGCGCGTCAGCGATCCCTCTCTGCTGATCAAGGCTGTACGCATTCTCGCGCTGCTCACCCTGGTCTTTATCGCCTGCTTCTGGGTAAGCCATCAGTTTGCCTGGCTGATGGTGGTGATGGTCGGCTTTAACCTGTTCTTCTCTCCGCTGGTTCCTCTGACGGATGCGCTGGCGAACACCTGGCAAAAGCAGATCACCATGGACTATGGCCGCGTGCGCCTGTGGGGCTCTATTGCTTTTGTTATCGGTTCCGCGCTGGTGGGGAAACTGGTCAGCCTTTACGACTACCGTGCGATTCTGGCTCTGCTGAGCATCGGGATAGCGTCGATGCTGCTCGGAATGCTGTTACGTCCATCCGTGATGCCGCAGGGAGAAAGTCGCCATCAGGAGAGCGCGGGCTGGCCAGCCTGGCGGAGCCTGGTCGCACAGAGCTGGCGCTTTCTGGCGTGCGTCTGTCTGCTTCAGGGGGCGCATGCGGCGTACTATGGCTTCAGCGCTATCTACTGGCAGGGGGCGGGCTACTCTGCCTCTGCGGTTGGTTATCTCTGGTCGCTGGGCGTGGTGGCCGAAGTCATTATTTTCGCCCTGAGCAAAAAGCTGTTCCGCCGTTTTGGCGCGCGCGATCTGCTGCTGCTTTCGGCGATTTGCGGCGTGGCACGCTGGGGTATTATGGGCTGGACGACGGATCTGCCATGGCTGATCGTGGCGCAAATTCTGCACTGCGGCACCTTCACCGTATGTCACCTGGCGGCGATGCGCTATATCGCTGCGCGTGAGGGCGGGGATGTGATTCGTCTGCAGTCGGTCTATTCCGCGGTAGCAATGGGCGGCAGTATTGCGGTGATGACGGTCTTTGCCGGTTTCCTGTATCAACACCTCGGGCACGGCGTCTTCTGGGTAATGGCGCTGGTGGCGCTACCGGCGATGTTTGTTCGACCAAAAGTGGCCGCACGCGCGTAACTACGACTCCAGCATCGCGCGAATATGCTCTTGCTGCTGCGCATTCAGTGATTCAACAGCGTGGATCAACGGCGGCGAGAACAGCGGCAGGGCAACAGGATAGGGGGTGACCACCAGCGCGGCTTCGCGCGGCGCGCCCTCTTTCTGAAAAGCCTGCAACGTCAGATAGCGAATATTGAGCGGCAGCAGCGTCAACTCGCGCAGCTGCTGTTCAATCAGCTCCTCACAGGATTTATCTTCCCCGGTCAACAGCACCACCTGCTTTTCATGGAGATCGGACTCCTGCATCAGCCAGGCGCCGAAAATCACCGCGACCAGGCTCATCTCTTCATCGGAAAAACGCAGGCCAAACTCCGCTTCCAGCTCAAACAACGCCTCTTTCGTGGTGCGTAACAGCCGGGGATAGAGACGATGGATCTCCTCTGGCAGGCTGTTGTCGATGCCAATTTCAAACAGGGAACGGTCCAGCGCCTGAGACAGATGGATATACAGCTGATCGGTCAGCCCTTGCTCGTCGCTGAAGTTCATCCCGGTCTGCGAGCGAAAACGGGCCACCATGCGCACGATGGCGCGACGCAAACGCTCATCCTGCTGGTGCTTATCGAGCACCGGATCGGGCGTGCGGAGCATCATAAACAGCAGCGCCAGAAACAACTGCTCATCCACATGCGCGCCCTGAGGAACGCGCCGCTTCCAGTGACGGACGATCTCCTGCGCCGTAAAATACTCTCCCCGCGACTGCGTCCAGCTGCGCTGGGCATGGGAAAATTGTGGCGTATTCCCCAGGTGGTGCTGGATAAGGCAGTATTGTAAGTAGAGCTGTAAGAACTGGATGTCGCGACACTCAAACTGCCGCTGCAGCTTGCGCGAGCAGAAGTTGATTAACGCCCGCAGGTTAGCATCGTCGTAAAGTGGCCGCGCGATGCCGTGTTGTTTAAGCGCGGTTTTTAACGCTGGCGTAAACTGGTGCGAGACAAACTGCGGGCAAAGGCGGAGCGCCCTGCGCAGCCAGTGCAGCAGGCATAAACGCTGGTTCAGGGCAGTGCCTTCGATCCGGTAGCTGCCGTCGTGGTGCGTGACGATATCCAGCCGGTGATAGCGCTGGATTTCATCGCGCGTCTCGGCTATATCTTGCCGTGCCAGGACGTCGTCCACGCCGTTGGCTGCGATTATGCTCTGTGCGGTGACGGCAGCATCGGGCAGGTAAAGCATTAAAAGCACCTGGCAACGGCGCTGCGAACTGGAAAGCACAGATGGAATTTCAAGCGTCGTCATCATCTGTCGGGTATCCAGTGTGAATGTTTGATAAGAATAGCTAAAGGATGGGGGCTGAAAAGCGCACCGGCAGGCCTTTCACTCAGGATTGCTGGAGAACATCACAGAATTTTTGACGTGAGGAATTGATGCAGACAGTTAAACACAGTGCGATGGCGTTATTTTTGGCGGTTATCTCCTTCACCACCTGCGCACATCCTCACAGTTTTATTAGCCTGAAAACCGAACTGGTCACCGACGGCACGCAGTTAAGTGGCCTGAAGATGCGCTGGACGATGGATGAAATCACCTCGGCTGACCTGCTTTATGATGCGGGAAATGCGAAGCCCGGCGATGAAATCTGGAAAAAGCTGGCGGCGGAAGTGATGGCTAACGTGCTGGGTCAGCACTACTTCACCGAGTTCTGGCATAACGGCCAGAAGGTGAAGTTTCTTAACCGACCCACGGAGTATGGTATGTCACGCGACGGGCATCAGGCGGTGCTGACGTTCGTCCTTCCCCTGGCGCACCCGCAGCCGCTGGCAGGGCAAAAATATACTTTTTCCACTTTTGACCCCACCTACTACGTCGACATGCACTACGCCGACGAGAGCGATGTACAGCTTCCGGCCTCGTTGCAGAAAACCTGCAAAATGGCGGTTCACACCCCGAAGCCCAGCGAAGAGACGCTGAACTTTGCCGTCTCTCTTGATAAAGAAGATGCGCCACCGGAGGACATGGAGTTGGGTAAACAGTTCGCGCAGGAGGTGACGTTACAATGTCAGTGATCGCTTCTCCGTCCCGCAAATCTCGCCGCTGGCTTCATCTTTGGCCGCTGGCGCTTTTTATACTGTTAGCTATTGGCGGTTCGCTCTGGCTGTGGCAGGCCTGGCCGCAGGTGATGATGAAAAGCATCATCTGGCAACGCGAGGTGAACCAGCAGATGAGTGGTTTACTGAAAGCGGTGGCGGAGAACCCAACGAAAGCGGGCGGTTCCCTGCTGGCGTTCAGCTTTATCTACGGGGTGCTGCATGCGCTGGGGCCTGGGCATGGCAAAATCGTTATCACCACCTGGCTTGCGACCCATCCGTCGAAGCTGAAATCGAGCATGGGTCTTACGCTGGCCTCCTCGCTGCTTCAGGGGGGCGTGGCGATTGGGCTGGTTGTCGTGGTGCTTTCACTTCTTCAGCTTCCAGCCCGGCAGCTGCACATGAGTAGCTTCTGGCTGGAAAAGGGGAGCTATGCGCTGGTGGGCGTGCTGGGGCTGATCCTCTGCTGGCGAGCGCTGAAAAAACTGCGCGCGCTGCTGCAAAAACCGCAATTCAGGACTTTTACGCCGCATCACGTTCACGATGAAAACTGTGGCTGCGGACATCAGCATCTGCCGACGCAGGAACAGCTACAGAACGGTGATGACTGGCGTGCGCGGCTGATGATTGTGCTCTCGATGGGGATGCGCCCGTGCTCGGGGGCAGTCATGGTGTTGTTGTTCAGCAAGGTGATTGGCGTGTTTGGCTGGGGAATGCTTTCTGCGCTGGCGATGGCGGCTGGAACGTCACTGACGATTTCTTCGCTGGCGTTGCTGGTGCACAGCTTCCGTCAGCTGGCGGTTAAACTCAGCGGCAATAAAACGCCGGTGCTGTGGCGACAGGTCGGATGGACAACGCTCGCGCTGGCGGGCGGGGTGATTCTGCTGGTGGCGGCGGTGACGATGTGGATGAGCGCGGTGCCGGTGGGAAGGGGATTGCGGCCTTTCTGACGTACCTGAGGGATTTTGTAGGCCCGGTAAGCGTAGCGCCACCGGGCATAATACGCTCGATTAACGCTTCAGTGCGTCGCTCAGTTCATCACGCATGTTTGCCAGCATGGCTTTAACGACGCGTGGGTTACCTGCAACGATGTTGCCGGTAGACATATAGTTATGGCCGCCGGTGAAATCACACACGATGGCACCTGCTTCACGTGCGATCAGCTCGCCCGCGGCAAAATCCCATGGCTTCAGAGACAGCTCGAAGTATCCGTCAACGCGGCCGGTCGCCACGTAAGCCAGATCCAGCGCAGCAGAACCGGTGCGACGGAAGTCCGCGCATTCGGTGAACAGTTTGCCCAGGATATTCATGTAGGTGGTTGCGTGCTGTTTCGCCTTGAACGGGAAACCGGTCGCCAGGATGGTGCCGTCCAGATCGCGAGCGTTGCTGCAGCGCAGACGGTAGCCGTTCAGCTGTGCGCCCTGACCGCGGGTAGCGGTGAACAGTTCGTTACGCATTGGATCGTACACAACAGCGACTTCAGTACGGCCTTTGATGCGTACGGCGATAGACACAGAGAAGTGTGGCAGGCGTTTGACGAAGTTGGTGGTGCCATCCAGTGGATCGATAACCCATTGAACATCCTGATCGGTACCTTCATGTTCACCGCTTTCTTCGGTGATGATGGTGTGCTGCGGGTAAGATTTGCGGATCGTTTCGATAATAATCGCTTCTGCGGCTTTATCGACATTCGTCACGAAATCATTGCTGCCTTTCTGGCTGGTTTCTACGGAGTCTGGCGTTTCGTAGTGTTTGGCAATTACATTACCCGCCTTGCGCGCTGCGCGCACGGCGATGGTCAGCATCGGATGCATCGGTCTCTCTCACTGGATGTTAAAGAACAGGAAAATCGGCGCAGAGTATAGCAGCGGGATCGGATTATGTCTCTCGTTTATGATAATATGCCCGAATATTCTTCAGACGCTGAATTCAGACACTAAAAATTATGCTGCAAAACATTCGAATCGTGCTGGTCGAAACATCGCATACCGGCAACATGGGCTCCGTTGCCCGCGCTATGAAAACCATGGGCTTAACGAACCTGTGGCTGGTTAACCCGCTGGTGAAGCCAGACTCGCAGGCCATCGCCCTGGCCGCCGGAGCCAGCGACGTGATTGGCAACGCGCAGATCGTCGATACCCTCGACGAAGCGCTGGCAGGTTGCAGCCTGGTGGTCGGCACCAGCGCTCGCTCCCGCACATTGCCGTGGCCGATGCTGGACCCGCGCGAATGCGGTCTGAAGAGTGCCTCTGAGGCAGAACAGGCGCCGGTTGCGCTGGTGTTTGGCCGTGAGCGCGTTGGCCTGACCAACGACGAACTGCAGAAATGCCACTACCATGTGGCGATTGCCGCTAACCCGGAATACAGCTCGCTGAACCTGGCGATGGCAGTGCAGGTGATCGCCTACGAAGTGCGTATGGCGTGGCTGGCGACGCAGGAGAAAGAGGTAGAGCCTAAAGAAGAGACGGCCTACCCGCTGGTGGATGACCTGGAGCGTTTCTATGGTCACCTGGAGCAGACGCTGCTTTCGACCGGCTTTATTCGTGAAGGCCATCCAGGCCAGGTGATGAACAAGCTGCGCCGTCTGTTCACCCGCGCCCGCCCGGAAAGCCAGGAGCTGAACATCCTGCGCGGCATTCTGGCGTCGATTGAGCAGAAGAATAAAGAGTAGTGTCGTCTGTTCGCCGGGTGGCGCTTCGCTTACCCGACCTACAAAACCCGTAGCCCGTGCAAGCGCAGCGCCGCCGGGCAAAAGGATACGGCACAGAAGGTTAAATACCTGACTAAAACAGTCAAGTAAATAGTTGACCATTTTAGTCAGGAATGTCAGACTTGGCCCTGCTATGCAATACCCCCATTTTACAATAAAAAACCCCGGGCAGGGGCGAGTTTGAGGTTAAGTAAGACATGAGACTGACATCTAAAGGGCGTTATGCCGTGACCGCGATGCTGGACGTTGCGCTCAACTCCGAAGCGGGCCCGGTTCCGTTGGCTGATATTTCTGAACGACAAGGGATCTCCCTCTCCTATCTGGAACAGCTGTTCTCCAGACTGCGTAAAAATGGACTGGTTTCCAGCGTTCGTGGCCCGGGCGGCGGTTATCTGCTGGGTAAAGACGCGGGCAGTATTGCAGTGGGTGAAGTGATTAGCGCAGTTGACGAATCCGTCGACGCGACCCGTTGCCAGGGTAAAGGCGGCTGCCAGGGCGGCGATAAGTGCCTGACCCACGCGCTGTGGCGCGATCTGAGCGACCGTCTGACCGGCTTCCTGAACAACATCACCCTCGGTGAGCTGGTGAATAACCAGGAAGTTCTGGATGTATCAGGCCGTCAGCACAGCCATGATTCCCAACGCAGCACCCGCGCGCAGGACGCCATCGACGTCAAACTGCGCGCGTAATAAAACGATAAGTATTTCAGAATCAGGCCGGGGCACCGCGCCCCGCGTACTCGGTCGTACATCCAGCCGGTTGCCTGATTCCTTGCATTGAAGCGATGTACGGAGTTTATAGAGCAATGAAATTACCGATTTATCTCGATTACTCCGCAACCACGCCGGTGGACCCGCGTGTTGCCGAGAAAATGATGCAGTGTCTGACCCTGGACGGAAACTTTGGTAACCCAGCTTCCCGTTCACACCGTTTTGGCTGGCATGCTGAAGAGGCGGTTGATATCGCCCGTAATCAGATTGCTGACCTGGTGGGTGCCGACCCGCGTGAGATTGTTTTCACCTCCGGTGCGACCGAATCCGACAACCTGGCGATCAAAGGTGCAGCCAACTTTTATCAGAAAAAAGGCAAGCACATTATCACCAGCAAAACCGAACACAAAGCCGTGCTGGACACCTGCCGTCAGCTGGAGCGTGAAGGGTACGAAGTGACTTACCTGGCGCCGCAGAGCAACGGGATCATCGACCTGAAAGAGCTCGAAGCAGCGATGCGTGATGACACCATTCTGGTCTCCATCATGCACGTCAACAACGAAATCGGCGTCGTTCAGGACATCGCCACCATCGGCGAAATGTGCCGTGCGCGCGGTATTATCTACCACGTAGATGCGACCCAGAGCGTGGGTAAACTGCCTATCGACCTGAGCCAGCTGAAAGTGGACCTGATGTCCTTCTCCGGCCACAAAATCTATGGCCCGAAAGGGATCGGCGCGCTGTACGTTCGTCGTAAGCCACGTATCCGCATCGAAGCACAGATGCACGGCGGCGGTCACGAGCGCGGCATGCGTTCCGGTACGCTGCCTGTTCACCAGATCGTGGGCATGGGCGAAGCCTACCGCATTGCGAAAGAAGAGATGGAAACCGAGATGGCACGCCTGCGCACGCTGCGTAACCGTCTGTGGGACGGCGTGAAGGATATGGAAGAAGTGTATCTGAACGGCGATCTCGAGCAGGGCGCGCCAAACATCCTCAACGTCAGCTTCAACTATGTTGAAGGCGAGTCGCTGATCATGGCCCTCAAAGACCTGGCCGTTTCTTCCGGTTCTGCCTGTACGTCTGCAAGCCTGGAGCCATCCTACGTGCTGCGCGCGCTGGGTATGACTGACGAGCTGGCACACAGCTCTATCCGTTTCTCTTTAGGTCGTTTCACTACCGAAGAAGAGATTGACTACACCATCAAGCTGGTTCGTAACTCCATCGGCCGTCTGCGTGACCTTTCTCCACTGTGGGAAATGTTTAAGCAGGGCGTGGATCTGAACAGCATTGAATGGTCACATCACTAATCGGTACATAAGGAGAATTCAATCATGGCATACAGCGAAAAAGTCATCGATCATTACGAAAACCCGCGCAACGTTGGCTCTTTTGACAACAGCGACGAATCTGTTGGTAGCGGCATGGTCGGTGCACCGGCGTGTGGCGACGTGATGAAGTTGCAGATTAAAGTCAACAATGAAGGTATCATTGAAGACGCGCGCTTCAAGACCTACGGCTGCGGTTCTGCCATTGCGTCCAGCTCCCTGGTCACCGAATGGGTGAAGGGCAAGTCTCTGGACGAAGCACAGGCAATCAAGAACACGGATATTGCTGAAGAACTCGAACTGCCACCGGTGAAAATTCACTGTTCTATTCTGGCAGAAGACGCGATCAAAGCCGCCATTGCGGATTACAAAAGCAAACGTGAAGCAAAATAATTGAGGTTTGAGTATGTCGATTACCCTTAGCGACAGCGCTGCCGCGCGAGTAAGCTCTTTTCTGGCGAACCGTGGTAAAGGCTTTGGCCTGCGACTGGGCGTACGTACCTCCGGCTGTTCTGGTATGGCTTACGTACTGGAATTTGTTGACGAGCCGGCGTCTGATGACACCGTGTTTGAAGACAAGGGCGTGAAGGTGGTGGTCGATGGCAAAAGCCTGCAATTCCTCAACGGCACTCAGCTGGACTTCGTCAAAGAAGGCCTGAACGAAGGGTTCAAATTCACGAACCCGAACGTCAAAGACGAGTGTGGTTGCGGCGAAAGCTTCCACGTTTAACCGCGCGTCATCCGAAACCCCACCGTGGCTTTGCTGCGCGTGGGGTTTGTTCTAACAGGCTACCCCTGAGATTGTTATGGATTACTTCACTCTCTTCGGACTACCCGCTCAATACCCGATCGATCTTCAGGCGCTGACGGTCCGTTTTCAGGATTTGCAGCGTCAGTACCATCCGGATAAATTCGCCAGCGGGACGCAGGCCGAGCAGTTGGCTGCAGTTTCGCACTCTGCCACCATTAATCAGGCCTGGCAGACGCTGCGTCATCCGCTGGCGCGTGCTGAATATCTGCTCTCGCTCCACGGTTTTGATCTGGCGAGCGAACAGCATACCGTTCGCGATACGGCGTTTCTGATGGAACAGCTGGAGCTGCGCGAAGAGCTGGATGAGATTGAACAGGCCAAAGACGAAGCGCGGCTGGAAAGCTTTATCACGCGCGTGAAGGGTATGTTTGATACCCGCCATCAGCAGATGGTGGAGCAACTGAACAACGAGACCTGGGACGTGGCGGCAGACACTGTGCGCAAACTCCGTTTTCTCGATAAACTGCGAAGCAGTGCTGAACAACTCGAAGAAAAGCTGCTCGATTTTTAATTTCGGAAGCAATTATGGCCTTATTACAAATTAGTGAGCCTGGCTTAAGTGCCGCACCGCACCAGCGTCGTCTGGCGGTGGGTATTGACCTGGGCACCACCAATTCTCTCGTGGCGACCGTGCGTAGCGGCCAGGCGGAAACGCTGGCTGACGAGCAGGGCCGCCATCTGCTGCCTTCCGTGGTCCACTACCAGCAGCAGGGTCACGCGGTAGGCTACGACGCGCGCGCCAACGCCGCGCGCGATCCGGCCAACACCATCAGCTCGGTTAAGCGCATGATGGGCCGTTCGCTGGCCGATATTCAGACCCGTTACCCGCATCTGCCGTATCAGCTTCAGGCCAGTGAAAACGGCCTGCCGATGATCGCGACCGAGGCTGGTCTGCTGAACCCGATCCGTGTTTCTTCGGACATCCTGAAGGCGCTGGCAGCGCGCGCTACGGCGACGCTCGGCGGCGATCTCGACGGCGTGGTGATTACCGTTCCGGCCTATTTTGACGATGCACAGCGTCAGGGCACCAAGGACGCCGCCCGTCTGGCGGGCCTGCACGTATTACGCCTGCTGAACGAACCGACGGCGGCGGCCATTGCCTACGGCCTCGACTCCGGTCAGGAAGGGGTGATTGCCGTTTACGACCTCGGCGGCGGTACCTTTGATATCTCCATCCTGCGCTTAAGCCGTGGCGTATTTGAAGTGCTGGCGACCGGCGGGGATTCCGCGCTGGGCGGCGATGACTTCGACCATCTGCTGGCGGATTACATTCGTGAGCAGGCGGGGATTGCCGATCGCAGCGATGCGCGCGTCCAGCGTGAACTGCTGGATGCCGCCATCGACGCCAAAATTGCCCTCAGCGATGCGCAGACGGTTACCGTGAACGTGGCGGGCTGGCAGGGTGAAATCTCCCGTGACCAGTTTAACGATCTGATCGCACCTTTGGTGAAACGCACGCTGCTGGCCTGCCGTCGCGCATTGAAAGATGCGGGCGTTGAGGCTGACGAGGTGCTGGAAGTGGTCATGGTCGGCGGTTCTACCCGTGTGCCGCTGGTGCGCGAACGTGTAGGTGAGTTCTTTGGCCGCACGCCGCTGACCGCCATCGATCCGGACAAAGTGGTTGCCGTGGGCGCGGCCATTCAGGCCGATATTCTGGTCGGCAACAAGCCGGACAGTGAAATGCTGCTGCTGGACGTTATCCCGCTGTCCCTTGGTTTAGAAACCATGGGTGGCCTGGTGGAGAAAGTCATTCCGCGTAACACCACCATTCCGGTGGCGCGCGCGCAGGAGTTCACCACCTTTAAAGACGGCCAGACTGCGATGTCCATCCACGTCATGCAGGGCGAACGCGAACTGGTGCAGGACTGCCGCTCTCTGGCGCGCTTTGCGCTGCGCGGTATCCCGGCATTGCCAGCGGGCGGGGCGCATATTCGCGTTACCTTCCAGGTTGATGCGGACGGCCTGCTGAGCGTCACGGCGATGGAAAAATCCACCGGCGTGGAATCGTCCATCCAGGTGAAGCCGTCCTACGGCCTGACCGATGGCGAGATCGCCTCCATGATTCAGGACTCAATGAGCTACGCCGAGCAGGATGTGAAGGCGCGTATGCTGGCGGAACAGAAAGTGGAAGCCGCACGCGTGCTGGAAAGCCTGACCGGTGCACTCAATGCCGATGCCGCGCTGTTAAGCGCCGCTGAGCGTCAGGTGATTGACGAGGCTGCCGCGCACTTAAGCGTTGTCGCCATGGGCAATGATGCTGACGCAATAGAAGAAGCCATTAAAAACGTTGATAAACAAACCCAGGACTTCGCCGCTCGCCGCATGGACAAATCCGTCCGCGTCGCGCTGAAAGGCCAGTCCGTGGACGAGGTTTAATATGCCAAAGATTGTTATTTTGCCTCATGCGGACCTTTGTCCGGATGGCGCTGTTCTGGAAGCGAAGACCGGCGAAACCATTCTCGATGTTGCCCTGCGCGCAGGTATCGAAGTGGAACACGCCTGTGAAAAATCCTGTGCCTGCACTACCTGTCACTGCATCGTGCGTGAAGGTTTTGACTCGCTCGCCGAAAGCACCGAAGACGAAGACGACATGCTGGATAAAGCATGGGGTCTGGAGCCAGACAGCCGCTTAAGCTGCCAGGCCGCGGTGACCGACGAAGATCTGGTCGTGGAATTCCCACGCTACACCATCAACCACGCACGCGAGCATTAATATGGGACTGAAGTGGACAGACAGCCGTGAGATCGGCGAAGCGCTCTACGACGCGAACCCGGATCTCGATCCGAAAACCGTACGATTCACCGACATGCACCAGTGGATCTGCGATTTAGACGATTTCGACGACGATCCAAACGCATCCAATGAAAAAATTCTGGAGGCGATTCTGTTAGTCTGGTTAGATGAAGCAGAGTAAATCACTTAACGGGCTGCCTTCAGGCGGCCCGTTTGCTAATAAGGATAAATAAAATGACCGAAGCGATGAAGATTACGCTCTCTACGCAGCCTGCCGACGCGCGCTGGGGCGAGAAAGCCAGCTACAGCATCAATAACGACGGTATTACCCTGCACCTGACGGGCAACGATGATTTGGGCCTGATCCAGCGCGCCGCGCGCAAAATCGACGGTCTGGGGATCAAACATGTCTCGCTGGAAGGCGAAGGCTGGGACACCGACCGCAGCTGGGCATTCTGGGCGGGGTACAAAGGTCCGAAAGGCACCCGCAAAATTGAGTGGGCAAACCTCGACGAAGCAGGTCAGAAAGAGCTGGAAAGCCGCCTGCAGATCATCGACTGGGTGCGCGACACCATCAACGCCCCGGCGGAAGAGTTAGGTCCTGAGCAGCTGGCGCAGCGCGCCGTTGACCTGCTGTGCGGCGTGGCGGGCGACAAAATGTCCTACCGTATTACCAAAGGTGAAGACCTGCGCGAGCAGAACTATATGGGTATCCACACCGTAGGCCGTGGCTCTGAGCGACCTCCGGTCCTGCTGGCGCTGGATTACAACCCAACCGGCGATAAAGAAGCGCCTGTCTTTGCCTGCCTGGTCGGCAAAGGCATTACTTTTGACACCGGCGGCTACAGCCTGAAGCAGAGCGCGTTCATGGACTCCATGAAGTCCGACATGGGCGGCGCGGCAACCATTACTGGTGCGCTGGCGTTCGCGATTACCCGCGGCCTGAACAAGCGCGTGAAGCTTTACCTGTGCTGCGCCGACAACATGGTCAGCGGCAATGCCTTCAAGCTGGGCGACATCATTCGCTATCGCAACGGCAAAAATGTTGAAGTGATGAACACCGATGCCGAAGGCCGCCTGGTGCTGGCTGATGGCCTGATTGACGCCTCTGCGCAGAAACCTGAGCTGATTATCGACATGGCGACCCTGACCGGTGCGGCGAAAACCGCCCTGGGGAACGACTACCATGCGCTGTTCAGCTTCGATGACAAGCTGGCCGCACGCCTGCTGGCAAGCGCCGCGGCGGAAAACGAGCCATTCTGGCGTCTGCCGCTGGCCGAGTTCCACCGCAGCCAGCTGCCGTCCAACTTTGCCGAGCTGAATAACACCGCAAGCGCGGCGTATCCGGCAGGGGCAAGTACCGCAGCAGGCTTCCTGTCTCACTTCGTTGAGAACTATCACGAAGGCTGGCTGCACATCGACTGCTCCGCAACCTACCGTAAAGCAGCGGTAGAACAGTGGTCCGCGGGTGCGACCGGTCTGGGCGTGCGTACCGTGGCGAACCTGCTGACGGCTGAGTAACCTTTTTTGCCGGGTGGCGCTACGCTTACCCGGCCTACAAAACCCGTAGGCCCGTGCAAGCGTAGCGCCGCCGGGCAATTGTGAAGTAGCCAAACTATGTCCGAAACCAAAAACGAATTAGAAACTCTGCTGGAACAGGCGGCCACCGAGCCCGCTCACCGTCCGGCATTTTTCCGCACGTTGCTGGAATCTACCGTCTGGGTGCCAGGCACCGCGGCGGAAGGTGAGCAGGTTGTGGAAGACAGCGCGCTGGATCTGCTGCACTGGGAGAAAGACGACGGCTCTTCAGTGATCCCGTTCTTTACCTCACTGGAAGCGCTGCAGGAAGCTGTGGAAGATGAACAGGCATTCGTGGTGATGCCGGTGCGTACGCTGTTTGAAATGACGTTGGGCCAGACCCTGTTCCTCAACGCCAAACTGCCAACCGGGAAAGAGTTCACCCCGCGTGAAATCAGTCACCTGATGGGTGAAGAGGGCAATCCGCTCAGCACTCAGGAAGTGCTGGAAGGGGGGGAAACGCTGCTGCTCTCAGAAGTGGCCGAGCCGCCCGCGCAGATGATTGATTCCCTGACCACGCTCTTCAAAACGCTCAAGCCCGTCAGGCGCGCATTCCTCTGCTCAATTAAAGAGAATGCTGACGAGCAACCGGTGCTGCTGATCGGTATTGAAGCAGATGGCGATATCGACGACATCATTCAGGCGGCGGGAAGCGTGGCGACCGACACGCTGCCGGGCGACGAGCCGATTGATATCTGCCAGGTGACGAAAGGTGAGAAGGGCATCAGCCATTTTATTACCGAGCACATCACGCCGTTTTATGAGCGTCGCTGGGGCGGGTTCCTGCGCGATCTCAAAACCAACCGCATTATCTGATGACGCGGGGTGAACTTCACCCCGTTGCTTCCAGCAGCAGTAAATCCATCAGCAGCACCAGATTCGACTCAAATGACGTCACGCCTGCTGCTTCAGCAGCGAAATGTACCGCTTCGTCATAGAGGGCAAAGTGTACGTCCGCCATCCCCGCCAGCGTATTGGCCGAGGCGCGGGTAAACGCGACGACGGTCATCCCGACGTTTTTGGCAATTCGCGCTTTATCCAGCACCTGCTCCGTTTCGCCGCTGCGTGAAACGGCAATGAACACCTGATAGCGGGCGGCGTTGCTGAGAAAAATGTTCCGGCTGTCCCCTGGCCCGGAAATAAATGCCGTTTTGCCCAACACCTGCAATTTCTTGGTCAGGTACTCGGCAAACAGATAGGAAAACCCGGCACCGTAGAGAAAAAAGCTCTCTTTCTGGCGCAGCAGGTTGGCAAACTGCTGGCGTTTGTCCTGAGTGACCCACTGAAAAGTTTGCTGATAGTTGGCGATGAATTGATTAAAAAGGGCAGGTAGCTCAGGGAGCGATTGCCCCTGCACGGCGATATGCGGCGTGTCAGAAAGCAGCTGCTTGCAGTGCCAGATAAACTCGCTAAAACCGCTGAACCCCAGCTTCTGACACAGCCGCATAATGGTGGCGGTAGAAACAAATGTCGCCTGCGCCAGCTCGCGCACCGTGATATTGCCCACCAGCAGCGGATGCTCCGTGAGGTGGGCGAGGACGCGATACTCCGCGCGGGTCAGTGACGCCCCGCGCGTTAACAGCGTGGCCAGGCGGTTATCCATTATTTTGCCGGTTCAACCGGCAGATCGTCTCGCGCACCCCATTCGCTCCAGGCGCCGTCGTAAAGAGTGACGTCGTTAACCCCGAGGGTGGCAAGTGCCAGAATCACCACGCAGGCCGTTACGCCGGAACCGCAGCTGGCAATGATCGGACGATGTAAATCCACACCCGCACGGTCAAAAATGGCGCGCAGTTCATCGGTGGTTTTCAGCTCCCCTTCAAATACCAGATCGCCCCACGGCACGTTCAGCGCGCCCGGAATATGTCCACGCTTCAGGCCCGGACGCGGTTCATCTGCTTCGGCATTAAAGCGAGGAGCAGGACGGGCATCGACAATTTGCGCCGTCTTTTCGTGGCTAACGACCAGTACGTCAGTCAGACGTTTGACGACGTGTGCGTCAAACGTGGCATCAAAATCACCTTCCGGCAGCGTGACATCACCCTGCTGAAGCGGCAGGTCATCACGCTTCCAGCCCGCCAGACCGCCTGCCAGAATTGACACTTTCTCTACGCCAAACTGTTTTAACATCCACCACGCGCGCGGTGCGGAAAAGAGGTTGCCCTCATCGTAAACAACCAGATGCTTGTCCCGGCTCACGCCCAGCTCGCGCATCGCCACGGAAAAGGCTTCCGGGCGCGGCAGCATGTGCGGCAGGGGAGAGTTGTGATCGGAGAGGGCTTCAATATCAAAAAATACCGCATCAGGCAGATGGCCAGCACGGTATTCAGCGAGCATATCACGAAGATGTTCCTGCCCGGCTGGGGCCATCCGCGCGTCAATAATCTGGACTTCCGGGTCGTCGCCGTGCTCAATCAGCCAGTCGGCGGCGACAAAATATGAGGTGGACATGGGATGCCTCCATTCTTTTCCGTAAAAAAGGATTGTCGGTGTTTTTTATGACACCGACAAGCAAACCACGTTCAACTCGCGAGCAAGCCCCTATTTTTTCACCGTTTCGCCATTCTGCCAGGCCTTTTGCAGCGCGGGCCAGTAGTCGCGGTTGGCTTCGATCATCTCATCCAGAATTGCTTTCGCGTGCGCCATGGTCGGCACGGTGCGGTTCAGGGTGAAGGCCTGCAGGGCTTTCTCATAACTGCCTTCGATGGTCGCCTCCACCAGCAGCTGTTCGGATGCCAGCTGCTGTTGCAGCAGGGTCTGATGGAACAGCGGCACCCGACCGATGCGCACAGGCTCTGGTCCTTCGGAGGTGATATAGGCGGGCACTTCCACCATCGCATCGTATGGCAGGTTGGTAATCGCCCCGCGGTTTTCCACCATCACCAGATGGCGGCTGCGCAGGTTAAAGGCCAGCGAGCAGGCCACGTCGACGATAAACTCGCCGTGGACGCCCACGTGGAAAGCATCCGGCAGGATCCCGGTGCGCTTGTACTCTTGCGCAGCAGCAAAGAGTTTTTTCTCACGCCCGTCCATCACTTCGTTAGCGCGGGTATAGTCCGGGTTCTGATGCTCCACAATCTGGTTTGGCATCAGGTAATACTGCAGATACGGGTTTGGCAGGTACTCCGGGAAGTTATCCATGACGGGCTTGATGTTGCGCCAGGTCTTCACCCAGGAAGGATCTGAATGTTGCGGATCGGTTTTGGCGGCGTCTTCCGTCAACAGGCCAAACTTCGCGATATGTTTGCGCAGTTCGGGCAGCTTGTCTTCGCCGTCCACCAGCACGCGGGTAAACCAGCCGAAGTGGTTCAGGCCGAAATAGTCCACCTCCAGCTTGTGGCGATCCACGCCCAGAATGGCGCCCATATTGCGCATTGCGGCGACGGGCATATCGCAGATGTTCAGCACCCGCGCGTTCGGGCGCAGGCGGCGCACGCCTTCCGCCACGATCGCTGCCGGGTTGGAGTAGTTTACGATCCAGGCTTTTTCATGCGCGTAGCGATCCACCCGATCGATAAGCTCGACCATCGGCAGGATCGTGCGCAGTCCGTACGCCAGCCCACCGGGACCACAAGTCTCCTGGCCGACCACGCCGTGCCGCAGTGGGATCTTCTCATCCTGCTCGCGCATTTTGTACTGACCGACGCGCATCTGGGCGAAGACGAAATGCGCGCCGCTGAACGCCACTTCCGGGTCAGTGGTGACGGTGAATTTGATGCTTTCACTGTGGTCACGAATCACTTTCTCAACCACCGGCGCGATGGTGTTCTGACGCGCCTCGTCGATGTCATAGAGGCGGATTTCGGCCAGCGGGAAGTCATGCAGACGTACCATCAGGCTTTTCACAATACCCGGCGTGTAGGTGCTGCCGCCACCGGCAATCGACAGAATAAAGGGGGGGGTAAACATCTTTAGCTCCTTTCAGAGAAACGTCTCAACGGCTTCTCGCATTTTTTTGACATGCAGCCCGTAGACCACCTGAACGTTGTTACCTTGTTTGATGACCCCTTTCGCGCCGGTCGCTTTCAGGCGAGGCTCGTCGATGATGTCGACGTCCTTCACCGTGACGCGTAAACGGGTATAGCAGTTATCCACAACCTCAATATTCTCCCTGCCGCCGAGGCCCACTACGATGGACTCACCCAGCCCGTCGTTATTGCCCCTCGCCTTGTACTCCTGCTTGCTGTAGAGACGTGTCTCCTGATCCTCATCCTCACGGCCTGGGGTCTTCATGTTGAAGCGCAGAATAAGTAAGCGGAACACCGTGAAGTAGAGGGAAAACATGATCAGCCCTACCAGGATGTACATTGGCCAGTTGGATTTCTCCGTGCCGAGCGGCAGGTTGTAGAGAATGAAATCAATGATCCCGTTGGCACCGATGGCGTGAACGCCAAATAGCGAGAACAGCATCATGCCGATGCCGGTCAGCACCGCGTGAACCACGAACAGCAGCGGCGCGACGAACAGGAAGGAGAACTCAATCGGCTCGGTGACGCCGACCAGCAGCGAGGTCAGCGCCGCCGGGATCAAAATGGCTTTCGCAACGGCTTTGCGTTCCGGTTTTGCGGTCCTATACATCGCCAGCGCGGCGGCGGGCAGGCCGAACATTTTGCTGATGCCGCGCGCGTCCCACACCACGGTGCTGCTGAGCTGCTTCACCTCCGGGCAGGCCATTTCGGCGAAGTAGATATTGCGCGCGCCCTGATAGGTTGCGCCGCATACCTCCTGCGTCCCCCCGAGTTCGGTATAGAGGAACGGGGTATAAACCAGATGATGCAGGCCAGTCGGTACCAGAATGCGCTCAAGGAAACCGTAAATGGCTACGCCGAACGGACCTGAGCCTTTAATGGCCAGCGCCAGCGCGCTAATCCCGTGCTGAGCGTACGGCCAGATTTCGCTCATTACCACGCCGAGCAGCATGGAGACGGGCAGCATCACAATCGCGACAAAGCAGTGGCCGGAGTAAATCGCCATCGCACCGTTAAACTGTACGCCGGAATATTTGTTGTAAAGGTAGCCGGAGAGCGCCCCGGTCAGGATCCCGGCGAAAACACCCATCTCCAGCACCTGAACGCCCAGCACCATGCTTTGACCCGCGGCTTTCATCTGCCCGGCAGGCGCCAGCTCACCCTGAAGCTGTAACGTTACGTTCATGGCGTTGATAAACACCACGAAGGTCACCAGACCAATCAGCGCCGCGTAGCCTTTATCGCGCGTTGCCAGGCCAATCGGGATCCCGACGGCAAACACCAGCGCCAGGTTGACCAGCACCGACACGGCGGATTTGGCGATCAGCTGGCCGATACTCTGAATGAGCGGATGGCCAAGAAACGGCAGGTACTCGGCCAGGTTGCCGTTACCCAATACGTTACCAAAGGCGATAAACAGACCGACGATCGGTAAGATAAGTACGGGGCCGTACAATGATTTTCCGAAATTTTGTAGGGCGTTCACGGCTCGTTTCATGGCTTTCTCTCTTATTGAACCGCGCACTCGGGGTGCGTCATGGTCATAAAACTAGCAGGCTCCTGATGCTTTTATCCAGCTATCTTATTGTTTTAAAAACAAATGACGTGAAAGGTAACATGTGACGTTATGCTCTGTGATCGCGGTTCCACCTCCACGCCGCCGGACATGGCGATTCTGCGAGGCGCTTTCCAGATTCTAAAATTGGACTTTTTGTATTAACGAAACTTGCGGATAATACTTATCCGGACGACGACCAACAGGCCCCCTCAGGCCAGGGACAAAGGATGAAACCGTTTCGCTTAGCCGCGATCTCTCTCGCGCTGCTTACCACATTTACGCTTGTCGGCTGTGACAACAGCGACGATAAATCTCAGACTGCGGCTCCCGCAGCATCCACCACATCAACCCCGAAAGCGGCTGAAAAGCCTGATGCAGAAAAACTGGCAAAACTGGCGGCACAGAGCCAGGGCAAAGCATTAACCCTACTGGATGCCTCTGAAGTACAGCTGGACGGCGCCGCCACGCTGGTGTTGACCTTCTCTGTTCCGTTGAATCCCGACCAGGATTTCGCGAAAACAGTGCATGTCGTGGATAAGAAAAGTGGCAAGGTTGACGGAGCGTGGGAACTTGCGCCTAACCTGAAAGAGCTTCGCCTGCGTCATCTGGAGCCCAACCGTAATCTGGTTGTCACCGTCGAACGTGGTTTACAGGCGCTGAACAAAGCAACGTTCGACATTGATTATGAAAAAGCGATCACCACCCGGGATGTCGAACCGACGGTCGGTTTTGCCAGCCGCGGATCGCTGCTGCCGGGCAAAGTGGTGGAAGGGCTGCCGGTGATGGCGCTCAACGTCAACAATGTGGACGTCAATTTCTACCGCGTGAAGCCGGAATCGCTGGCTTCCTTTGTCAGTCAGTGGGAGTACCGTAACTCCCTGACCAACTGGGAATCCGACAACCTGCTGAAGATGGCGGAACTGGTTTATACCGGTCGCTTTGATCTCAATCCGGCGCGCAATACCCGTGAAAAACTGCTCCTGCCGCTCAAGGATATCAAGCCGCTCCAGCAGTCTGGCGTCTATATCGCGGTCATGAACCAGGCCGGACACTACAACTACAGCAATGCCGCAACCCTCTTTACCCTGAGCGATGTCGGGTTATCCGCTCACCGTTACCACAACCGCCTGGACATCTTTACCCAGAGTCTGGAAAACGGTGCGGCGCAGTCCGGTGTCACCGTCACGCTGCTGAATGACAAAGGGCAGACCCTTGCCGAGGCGAAAAGCGATGCGGACGGTCATGCGACGCTTGAAACCGACAAAGAGGCCGCGCTGATTCTGGCGAGCAAAGATGGCCAGACCACGCTGCTTGATCTCAAACTTCCGGCGCTCGATCTGGCGGAGTTTGATATCGCCGGTAATCCGGGCTACAGCAAGCAGTTCTTTATGTTTGGTCCGCGCGATCTCTATCGTCCGGGTGAAACCGTGATCCTCAACGGCTTACTGCGCGACAGCGACGGAAAGCCGCTCCCCGACCAGCCTGTGAAGCTTGACGTGTTGCGTCCGGATGGACAGGTGGCGCGCACGATGGTCGTTAAGCCAGAAAACGGGCTCTATCGTTTTAACTATCCGCTGGATAGCGGTGCGCAGACCGGCATGTGGCATATCCGCGCGAACACAGGTGATAACCAGCAGCGTCTGTGGGATTTCCACGTGGAAGATTTCATGCCTGAGCGTATGGCGCTGAATCTGACGGGTCAAAAAGCACCGGTTTCCCCGAAGGATGACGTGGACTTTAACGTAGTGGGCTATTACCTGTACGGTGCGCCCGCTAATGGGAATTCACTGCAGGGCCAGCTTTTCCTCCGCCCACTGCGTGAGGCCGTGCCTGCACTGCCAGGCTTCCAGTTTGGGGACATCGCTGAGGAAAACCTGAGCCGCAGTCTGGATGAAGTGCAGCTTACGCTGGACGAACAGGGGCGCGGGCAGGTTACGACTGAAAGCCAGTGGAAAGAAGTGCACTCGCCGCTACAGCTGATCCTGCAGGCCAGCCTGCTGGAGTCGGGCGGTCGCCCGGTGACGCGTCGCGCTGAGCAGGCCATCTGGCCGGCGGCTGAACTGCCGGGTATCCGTCCTCAGTTCGCCAGCAAGGCCGTATACGACTACCGCACGGATACCACCGTCAACCAACCCATTGTTGACGAAAACGGTAATGCCAGCTTTGACATCGTTTATGCCGATGCCAGCGGGGCGAAAAAAGCGGTATCCGGCTTACAGGTGCGCCTGATCCGCGAGCGCCGCGACTACTTCTGGAACTGGTCTGAGAGCGAAGGCTGGCAGTCTCAGTTCGATCAAAAGGATCTGGTTGAAGGTGAACAGGAGCTTAGCCTCAAGGCCGATGAAACCGGCAAGGTCACTTTCCCGGTGGAGTGGGGCTCATACCGTCTGGAGGTGAAAGCGCCTGATGAGATGGTCAGTAGCGTGCGCTTCTGGGCGGGATACAGCTGGCAGGATAACAGCGATGGCACGGGGGCAGCACGCCCTGACCGCGTGACGCTGAAGCTGGATAAACCCGCTTATCAGCCAGGCGATACCATCCAGCTGCATATCGCTGCACCCGCCGCAGGCAAGGGTTATGCCATGATCGAATCCAGCGAAGGGCCGCTGTGGTGGAAAGAGATCGACGTACCGGCAAACGGGCTCGATCTCTCGATTCCGGTCGATAAAGCCTGGAAACGTCACGATCTCTACCTCAGCACACTGGTGGTGCGCCCTGGGGATAAATCGAAATCCGCTACGCCGAAACGCGCGGTTGGTCTGCTGCATCTGCCGATGGGAGACGAAAATCGTCGCCTGAACATTGCGCTCGATAACCCGCAGAAAATGCGGCCAAATCAGACGCTCTCTGTGAAGGTGAAAGCCAGCGTGAAAGAGGGGGCGGTTCCACAGAAAGTGAACGTGCTGGTTTCGGCAGTGGACAGCGGCGTGCTGAACATTACCGATTACGTTACGCCAGATCCGTGGCAGGCGTTCTTCGGCCAGAAGCGCTACGGCGCGGATATCTACGATATCTACGGCCAGGTCATTGAAGGGCAGGGCCGCATGGCGGCGCTGCGCTTCGGCGGTGATGGCGATGAACTGAAGCGCGGCGGCAAACCGCCGGTGAACCACGTCACCATTATTGCCCAGCAGGCTCAGCCGGTTACGCTGGATGCTAACGGGGAAGGTACCGTTACGCTGCCGATTGGAGACTTCAACGGCGAGCTGCGCCTGATGGCACAGGCCTGGACGGAAGATGATTTTGGCAGCAGTGAAAGCAAGGTTGTGGTGGCCGCACCGGTCATTACCGAGCTGAACACCCCGCGTTTCCTGGCGAGTGGAGATACCTCGCGCCTGACGCTGGATCTGACCAACCTGACCGACCAGCCGCAAACGCTGAACGTTGCCCTGACTGCGACAGGCAAACTGTCCCTGGAGGGCGCGCCGCCGCAGCCGGTTCAGCTGCCGCCGGGCGCGCGTAGCACCCTGTTTATTCCAGTACGTGCGCTGGAAGGCTATGGCGACGGTGAGGTGACGGCACAGGTTACCGGCCTGCAGCTTCCGGGCGAAACCTTCGCACCGCAGCAGAAAAGCTGGAAAATCGGTGTACGTCCGGCATTCCCGGCACAGACGGTCAATACCGGAACGATGCTGAACCCGGGTGAATCCTGGACCGCACCGGCGCAGCATAGTAGCGGTTTCTCTCCAGCCACTCTGCAGGGGCAACTCCTGCTGAGCGGTAAACCACCGCTAAACCTGGCGCGCTATATTCGTGAACTGCAGGCGTATCCGTATGGCTGTCTGGAACAAACCACGAGTGGCCTGTTCCCGTCGCTCTACACCAACGCGGCGCAGCTCACCGCGCTTGGTATTAAGGGCGACACGGATGACAAGCGCCGTGCTGCCATTGATATTGGGATCTCGCGTCTGCTGCAGATGCAGCGCGAGGAGGGCGGTTTTGCGTTGTGGGATAAAAACGGCCCGGAAGAGTACTGGTTAACCGCCTATGTCACTGACTTCCTGGTGCGTGCAGGCGAGCAAGGCTACAGCGTGCCTGCCGAAGCCGTAAATAACGCCAATAGCCGCCTGCTGCGCTACCTGCAGGATCCGGGCATGATGTCCATTCGCTACAGCGACGACACCCAGGCCAGCAAATTTGCCGTACAGGCTTATGCCGCTCTGGTGCTGGCGCGCCAGCAAAAAGCACCTCTGGGTGCGCTGCGCGAAATCTGGGATCGTCACGCTCAGGCTGCTTCCGGGCTGCCGCTGATGCAGCTGGGTATGGCGCTCAAACTGATGGGCGATGCCCCACGCAGCCAGCAGGCACTGGACCTGGCGCTCAAAACGCCGCGTAACGACAGCAAAAATTGGATGGCCGATTACGGTAGTCAGTTGCGCGATAACGCGTTGATGCTCTCCCTGCTGGAAGAGTACAAGCTGCTGCCGAATGCGCAAAATACGTTGCTGAATGCGCTGTCTGAACAGGCTTTCAGCCAGCGCTGGCTGTCTACTCAGGAGAGTAATGCCCTCTTCCTGGCCGGACGTTCGCTGCAAACTCTGTCAGGTGCATGGCAGGCGAAAACCTCGCTGTCTGATACCGCCTCAGGCGGTGATACATCGCTGGTACAAAACGTCAACGGCGACCAGCTTGGTGCGCTGCAGGTGACCAATACCGGCACTTCGCCACTGTGGGTTCGCCTGGACAGCACGGGTTATCCGGAATATGCGCCTCAGCCGAGCTCGAACGTGCTGCAGATTGAACGTCATATCCTGGCAACCGACGGCAGCAGTAAATCGCTCTCATCTCTGAAGAGTGGTGAACTGGTACTGGTGTGGCTTGAGGTGAAAGCCAGCCAGAACGTGCCGGATGCGCTGGTGGTGGATCTTCTCCCGGCGGGTCTGGAGCTGGAAAACCAGAACCTGGCGAGCAGCAGCGCCAGCCTGCAGGACAGCGGCAGCGAGGTGCAAAACCTGCTGAGCCAGATGCAGCAGGCGGATATTCAGCATATGGAGTTCCGCGACGACCGCTTTGTGGCCGCTGTGCCGGTCAACGAAGGTCAGCCGGTCACGCTGGTTTACCTGGCGCGCGCCGTCACACCGGGAACTTACCAGGTGCCGGTCCCGATGGTGGAGTCTATGTACGTTCCGCAGTGGCGGGCAACGGGTGCGGCCAGCGGCCCGCTGATTGTTGTTCCGTAATATGCTGAAAGCACGTCTGACACGCTCCCGCTGGCTCTGGCTGGCGGGAGCGCTTCTCATTTTATGGGGGCTGGTTTTCGCCGCCGACCGCCTGTGGCCGTTACCTCTGAAAGAGGTTAACCCCGCCCGGGTGGTGGTGGATGAGAACGGCACGCCGCTGTGGCGTTTTGCTGACGCGGAGGGCATCTGGCGCTATCCTGTGACCATTGAAGAGGTCTCTCCCCGCTATCTTGAGGCGCTAATCCAGTATGAAGATCGCTGGTTCTGGGATCATCCCGGCGTAAACCCACTCTCTGTCATGCGCGCCGCCTGGCAGGATCTCACCTCCGGGAGAGTGGTCTCGGGTGGAAGCACGCTTACCATGCAGGTAGCGCGCCTGCTGGATCCGCATCCGCGCACCTTCGGTGGAAAGATCCGTCAGCTCTGGCGGGCGATGCAGCTGGAGTGGCATCTCTCCAAACGCGATATTCTTACGCTGTATCTCAACCGTGCCCCGTTTGGCGGCACGCTGCAGGGGGTAGGGGCAGCAAGCTGGACCTATCTGGGGAAACCACCTTCGCAGCTTAGCTACTCCGATGCAGCGCTGCTGGCCGTACTGCCGCAGGCACCAAGTCGTCTGCGCCCGGACCGCTGGCCGGAGCGGGCCGAAGCGGCACGCAATAAAGTGCTCGACCGCATGATGACCCAGGGCGTCTGGTCAGAAAAACAGGTAAAAGAGTCCCGTGAAGAGCCGGTATGGCTGGCTCCCCGTCAGATGCCGCAGCTGGCGCCGCTTTTTGCTCGCATGATGCTCGGCAAAAGCCGCGACACAAAAATTGTCACCACGCTGGATGCCGGACTACAACGACAGCTGGAAGAGCTGGCGATGAACTGGAAATCCCGCCTGCCGGCACGCAGCTCGCTGGCGATGATCGTCGTGGATCATACGGATATGAAAGTGCGCGGCTGGGTCGGTTCGGTGGATATTAACGACGACAGTCGATTTAGCCATGTTGATATGGTCAATGCGATCCGATCGCCGGGATCGGTGCTGAAACCCTTTATTTACGGTATGGCGCTGGATGATGGCCTGATCCATCCCGCCTCATTGCTTCAGGACGTTCCTCGAAAAACCGGTGATTATCGCCCCGGAAATTTCGACAGCGGCTTCCACGGGCCGGTCAGCATGAGTGAAGCGCTGGTACGCTCCCTCAATCTGCCGGCGGTGCAGGTGCTGGAAGCCTACGGGCCAAAGCGTTTTGCCGGAATGCTGAGCAATGCCGGGCTGCCGCTGATCCTGCCTGCGGGGGCACAACCGAATTTGTCGCTGATTTTGGGAGGTGCAGGCGCGCGGCTGGCCGATATCGCCGCTGCCTACAGCGCCTTTGCCCGACACGGCAAGGCGGGAAGGCTGCGCTTCCAGCCTGGCGACGCGCTTGTTGAGCGCCCGCTGTTATCGGCAGGTTCAGCGTGGATTATTCGCCGTATTCTCGCCAACGAGGCGCAGCCGCTGCCGGACAGTGCGCTACCGCAAATTGCGCCGCTGGCGTGGAAAACCGGCACCAGCTACGGCTACCGTGATGCCTGGGCAATAGGTCTGAACGCCCGTTACGTCATTGGCATCTGGACCGGACGACCGGACGGTACGCCCGTGGCCGGGCAGTTTGGTTTTGCCAGCGCGGTGCCGCTCCTGAATCAGGTAAATAACCTGCTTCAGTCTCGCTCGACGGTAGACGAAGCCCGCCTGCCGCGCGATCCGCGTCCGGAGAGCGTCGGGCAGGGTGTGATCTGCTGGCCTGGCGGTCAGTCGCTGCCGGAAGGCAGTGAAAACTGTCGGCGTCGCCTTTCCACATGGTTGCTGGAAGGAAGTGAGCCGCCTACGCTGCTTTTACCGGAACAGGAAGGTATTCGCGGCATTCGTTTCCCGGTCTGGCTTGATAAAACGGGTAAGCGCGTTTCAGCAGATTGCCCGGATGCCACGGAGAAAATCCTCGATGTCTGGCCGCTGCCGCTGGAGTCGTGGCTGCCAGCAGCAGAAAAAAGGGCGGCGCGTCTTCCTGCGAAATCAACAGTCTGTCCGCCTCTGGATAATAACAATGCGGCACCGCTTATGATTTCGGGAATCAGAGAGGGAGCTGTGATTAAGCGACTCCCGGGTGAAGGAAATGTGACGCTTTCTGTCAGTACGACAGGTGGAGAAGGTGAGCGCTGGTGGTTTTTAAACGGAGAACCGTTAAAAGGACGGAATTATAATTATTCATTACAATTATATTTGCCGGGTAATTATCAGTTATTTGTGATGGATGAGGCAGGACAAACGGCGACGGTAAATTTCGAGCTGGGCCGTTAAGTTTTACCCCTAAAGCGTTAGCTTGATAATTATCAACATTCGTTCCTGAAAAAAAACGAGAATGCGTTTTTATTTGAAGGAACGAGCAATGAAAAAAAATAAAAATCAGGGAGAGGGTTTTATTCCCGAGATATCCCGACGTCATTTTATTCAGGCAGGATCGGCGCTCGCCGCCCTTCCGCTTGTTGTGACAACCCGCAACGTACAGGCGCAGGACGCCGCGGCAACACGTGCGGCGCCGGAAGAAAAAGTGGTGCAAACCTGCAGCACGTTTGACTGCGGGGGGAAGTGTGATATTCGAGCTCATATCAGCGAAGGCGTTGTCACCCGAATTTCCACGCGCCCGGATAATGCATTGGATCCGCAGATGCCGGTTATGCGTGCCTGTGTTCGTGGCAGAGCGTATCGGAAATTTGTTTATCATCCCGATCGGCTTAAATATCCAATGAAGCGTACAGGTAAACGTGGCGAAGGAAAATTCGAACGTATTACCTGGGATGAAGCCACGACGCTTATTGCGAATCAATTAAAAACGATTACGCAAAAATACGGTGCGGCTTCACGCTATGTTCACGTGGGTACCGCAGTTTCTGGCGGAACGTTTTCCGGCGATAAAATGGTTCGTCGTCTGCTCAACTTAACCGGCGGCTACCTCGAAAGCTATCACTCGGTCAGTATGGGCAACACGGCGGCAGCCACGCCGTATACCTATGGCACCGCTGCCAGCGGCAGTTCTCTGGACACGCTGCTTGATACGAAACTGGTCATCCTCTGGGGGCATAACCCGACGGAGACGATTTTTGGTCACAGCAACTACTTCTTCCAGAAGATGAAGCAAAACGGCACCCGCTTTATCGTTGTCGATCCGCGCTATTCAGACACGGTTTCCTCCCTTGCCGATCGGTGGATCCCGCTGCTTCCTGCCACTGATAATGCCCTGATGGATGCCATGATGTACGTGATCGTCACAGAGAACCTGCACGATCGCGACTTCATTCAGCGCTATACCCTGGGCTTTGACGAAGCATCAATGCCGGAAGGCGTTCCGGCCAATGAATCCCTGATGGCTTACCTGAGCGGGGCAAAAGACGGCGTGGCGAAAACCCCTGAGTGGGCCGAGAAAATTACCCATGTGCCTGCGCAGACTATCCGTCAGCTGGCTCGCGACTACGCAAATACTAAACCTGCTGCACTGATCCAGGGTTGGGGGCCGCAGCGTCACAACTGCGGCGAGCGCACCGCGCGCGGCTCAACGTTACTGGCGACGCTAACGGGTAACGTCGGCGTAAAAGGCGGCTGGGCGGCAGGCTATGGCGGCTGCGCTAACCGCAAATTTGCCGTTGGGCCCGAAATGCCGGATAACCCGGTAAAAGCCAAAATATCGGTGATGAACTGGGTGCAGGCCGCCGACGATGCTTCTCAGGTGACGGCGGATGTTGGTTTGAAAGAAGCTGACAAGCTGGACAGCAATATCCGCATCCTGTTCTCGCTGGCCGGCAATTACCTGGCTAACCAGAACCCAGATCTCCATCAGGCAACCCGCGTGCTGGAAGACGAGTCGAAAATCGAATTTATTGTTGCAAGCGATCTGTTTATGACGCCGAGCGCCAGATACGCCGATCTTCTTCTGCCGGAAACCAGCTTTATGGAGCGCTGGAATATTGGCGAAACCTGGGGGACCGCGAGCTATCTGATCCTGTCGGAAAAGCTGATTGAGCCTGAGTTTGAGCGCCGTTCAGATTACGACTGGCTGCGTGAGGTTGCCGCTAAGCTCGGCATTGAACCCGCGTTCAGCGAGGGCCGTGACGAAAAAGCGTGGATTGAGCACATCTGGGAGCAGACGCGGCTGGCGATGCCGGAGGAAAATCTGCCGGACTTCACGACGCTACAGAAAACGCGTCAGCATCTTTTCAAAAGCGCGCCGTACGTTGCCTTTGAAGACAACATTCGCGATCCGCAAAATCATCCGTTCCCGACGCCGTCCGGGAAGATTGAGATCTTCTCGAAGCGTCTGTACGACATGCATCACCCGGAAATTCCGGCGCTATCGCACTACGTTCCCGCTCATGAAGGCCCGGAAGATGAACTGGCGAAAACTTTCCCGCTTCAGCTGATTACCTGGAAAGGGAAAAACCGTGCCAACTCAACCCAATATGCTAACCCGTGGTTAATTGAAGCCCAGCAGCAAAAGCTGTGGATTAACCCGCAGGATGCGCAAAAGCGCGGCATTGCACAGGGCGATACCGTGCGCATCCATAACGCGCGCGGCATTTGTGAAATCCCGGCCGAAGTGACGCCGCGCATCATTCCAGGCGTCGTTGCCATGCAGGCTGGTGCCTGGTGGCAGCCGGACGAGCAGGGTATTGATAAAGGTGGTTGCGCGAACGTCCTCAGTTCAGCCCGTATTACCGCGCTTGCGAAAGGGAATTCTCATCAAACCATGCTGGTGGAGGTAGCGAAAGCATGAGTCAGTTTAAACACTACGCGCCGGTGAGCGATAAACAGCTGGGTTTTTATATCGACTCCTACCGCTGTTCGGGCTGCAAGGCCTGTCAGGTGGCGTGCAAAGATAAAAATAACCTTGAGGTTGGACGTCGTTTCCGCCGCGTTTATGAAGTCAACGGCGGAAATTTCATTCCAACCGGGCAGGGGGGCGTCAGCAATAACGTTTTTGCTTACACGCTCTCTATTTCCTGTAACCACTGTGCGGACCCGGTCTGCACCAAAAACTGCCCGACTACCGCGATGCACAAGCGTCCGGGCGACGGCATCGTGCGCGTCGATACGGACAAGTGCGTTGGCTGCGGCTACTGCGCATGGTCATGTCCTTACGGCGCGCCGCAGCTCAATGAGCAGACCGGACAGATGTCGAAATGCGATTTTTGCGTGGATCTCCAGGCAAAGGGGGAGCAGCCAGTCTGTGTGGCAACCTGTCCACTCGAAGCGATCAAATTCGGACCCATTGATGAACTTCGGGAGAAATACGGCGCGGTCTGCGATGTGAAAGGTTTGCCTGATTCTTCCATCACACAACCGAACCTGGTAGTCAAAGCGCATCAGGGTGCAGAGAAAGAGGGGAAGCGTCATGCATGAGTTACCATTGCTGATATTTACGCTGTTCCTGCAGGGATCGGTAGGCGTGACCCTCTGGCTGGCGTTTGGCGAGGCGCGTGCATCGCAATCTCGTCTGCTGCTGCCCGCTGCCGGGGCGTTTGTCCTGGCCAGTCTGGGGCTTCTCTCCTCGGCGCTGCACATGGGCTATCCGCTCAACGCCCTTAACGCGCTGCGCCACGTTTCCAGCTCCTGGCTGAGCCGTGAGATCGTCTTCGCCAGCCTTTACCTTGTGGCACTGGGCCTTGCGACGCTGCTGATGTTTGCCAAAAAACCAGGCTGGAAGCTGCTGTTGGTTGTGGCCGGTGTTGTCGGGCTGGTGGATGTGTTCTGCATGGCGCAGATCTACATGCATACGTCGGTGGTGACCTGGCAGCACATTAACACTCTGGTGCTGTTCATCGGCTCGGTGGGGATCATAGGTTCAGCCTGCATGGCCGTTGGGCTGCGCTGCCAAACTTCCGTGCGTGCGGCGGTTGTCATTGTCGCGCTGCTGGTGCTTGTGCGTCTGGTCATGCAGCCCGTCTGGCTGGCAGACATTGCGACCATGGATAACACCGTGGTGACGTTCCCTCACGCACCGTTGCAGATGCTGGAGCAACTGCGCACGGTACATCTGCTGAGCTGGTGCGTTTCGGTTGCAGGTATGCTGTGCTTTGCCGCGGGCGGTCTGAAAGCGGCGCGAGGTCCAATGCTGCTGGGCAGTGCGCTGTTGATCGTGGGTGAGCTTATGCTGCGCTTCGTTTTCTTCAGTATTGGCTGATGGGCGAATTGTCATTATCCCCGGCGATAGAGGTGACGCATGCGTGCGTGCGTCGCCGTTTTCGCCATGCTGCCTGCAGTGCCTGCGCGGACGTTTGTCCCGCGCAGGTTTTTTCTTTTACTGAAATGGGCATCTCGGTTGATGAACAGCGCTGTATAGGCTGCGGTGACTGCCTGTTCGTCTGTCCCACCGAGGCCATTGCCGACATCACGCCGCGAAAACGCTTTCTGCGTGGCGATACCCTCGTTGGGCCTTTTACTGAACATGCTCCTGTTGTGAATGAGTTGCTGCTATGGCACATGCAACACGGCGTGCGTTTTATCAGTATTGAAGCGGAACACTACCCGGCCTGGTTACTGGCGCTTGCCCGGCTCAATCTTGTGCTTCGTCGACGGGGTGAAGCGGTATGGGCTTTTAAGCCTGACCCGATCAACGAGGTGAATATTGCCCGCCGTGCGCTTATGTATGTTCCGCGGGAGGATGTGCGCCGCTGTAACGTCGTGCCGGGCCAGCGTCAGCTGCGCAGGGCATTCGCAGGATTTAGTGAGTCAGATATCGTTCTCGACATCGGAAAATGTATGTTGTGTGGGGCATGCTGGCGAAGCTGCACGGAAAACGCAATTCGTTTTGAGAATGCCACGCTGGTGGTGGAAACCGGACGCTGTACCGGGTGTGGGGGGTGCGAAGCGGTGTGTCAGCATGGCGCGATAAGCATAACGCAGACAGAACAGAGCGCGAAAAGCAGCGTGACGCCTGCCTGTGAGGCTGTTTGCCTGACGTGTCATCGTCATTTCTGGTCATTCAGGATGGATGAAAAGCACTGCCCCCTCTGTTCACACCATCACTTCGCTATGCGCGATTCGGCCTGTTGCTAATCTTCGTCTCATTTTAAAAAAATGTTATGCAGAACCATAGGCAATGGCGCTATTGCTCATTATAATCCGCGCCACACCATACTCAGGTATGCAAAACAACAGAACATTGACAGAGGTTATCATGGCTATTGAACGTACTTTTTCCATCATCAAACCAAACGCGGTGGCAAAAAACGTTATTGGCAGCATCTTCGCTCGCTTTGAATCAGCAGGGTTCAAAATTGTTGGCACCAAAATGCTGCACCTGACCGTTGAGCAGGCTCGCGGTTTCTACGCTGAGCACGAAGGCCGTCCATTCTTTGACGGTCTGGTTGAGTTCATGACCTCCGGTCCTATCGTGGTATCCGTGCTGGAAGGCGAGAACGCAGTACAGCGCCATCGCGATCTGCTGGGTGCAACCAACCCGGACAACGCGCTGGCCGGTACCCTGCGCGCTGACTACGCGGACAGCTTCACCGAGAACGGCACCCACGGTTCTGACTCCGTTGAATCTGCTGCACGCGAAATCGCCTTCTTCTTCGCAGAAGGCGAAGTGTGTCCACGCACCCGTTAATTTAACGGTTTCGTTTACACATTAATTTCGTAAATGCCACGTGCAAACGTGGCATCCCTGCGCCAGACTTTGTACAATGCAACGCCCCGGATGAGCAGACCGCTTTCCGGGGCGTTTCTATTCAACCCTCCAGGGGCCACAACGTGTAACAACGAGGCCGGAAAATATTATGTCTGAATTAGTGAATACCTCCGAAGTCGCCATTCCTGCGGTTCCCAATAAAAATGGAAAAATTAACCTGCTGGACCTGAACCGTCAGCAGATGCGCGAGTTCTTTAAAGATATGGGTGAGAAGCCGTTTCGTGCCGATCAGGTGATGAAATGGATGTACCACTACTGCAGCGACAACTTTGATGAAATGACTGACATCAACAAAGTGCTGCGTAACAAGCTCAAAGAAGTGGCTGAAATCCGCGCCCCGGAAGTGGTGGAAGAGCAGCGCTCTGCCGATGGCACCATCAAATGGGCGATTGCCGTAGGCGATCAGCGCGTTGAAACCGTCTACATCCCGGAAGAAGACCGCGCCACGCTGTGTGTCTCCTCCCAGGTGGGCTGCGCGCTGGAGTGCAAATTCTGCTCTACCGCACAGCAAGGGTTCAACCGTAACCTGCGCGTTTCTGAAATTATCGGCCAGGTCTGGCGTGCGGCGAAAATCGTCGGTGCGGCAAAAGTGACCGGTACGCGTCCTATCACCAACGTGGTGATGATGGGGATGGGTGAGCCGCTGTTGAACCTGACTAACGTGGTACCGGCAATGGAAATCATGCTGGATGACTTCGGTTTTGGCCTGTCCAAGCGTCGTGTGACGCTGTCGACGTCAGGCGTTGTCCCTGCGCTGGATAAGCTTGGCGACATGATTGACGTTGCGCTGGCTATCTCTCTGCACGCACCAAACGATGAAATTCGTGACGAAATTGTACCGATCAACAAAAAGTACAATATCGAAACCTTCCTCGCTGCCGTGCGCCGTTACCTGGAGAAATCCAACGCCAACCAGGGCCGCGTCACCATCGAGTACGTGATGCTTGACCACGTTAACGACGGTACCGAGCATGCGCATCAACTGGCTGAGCTGCTGAAAGATACGCCATGCAAAATCAACCTGATCCCATGGAACCCGTTCCCGGGGGCGCCGTATGGCCGTAGTTCGAACAGCCGTATCGACCGTTTCTCCAAGGTACTGATGGAGTATGGTTTCACCACTATCGTGCGTAAAACCCGTGGTGATGATATTGATGCAGCGTGTGGACAACTGGCTGGCGATGTCATTGATCGAACCAAACGTACCCTGCGTAAACGCATGCAGGGTGAGACGATTGCGGTCAAAGCTGTTTGATTATTATGCACTCACGGCGCATTATCTGCGCCGTGATGCATAATCTTACTGAATAATCAGTCAGATTCGTGAAGACTGATCAATAATTACGGTGCGTTTCATCCGACTTTCGGGCAGTATGTAACGACGTAACAACAGTTTAGCCGTTCGGGCAGGGCTGTACTGTCATCTCCGGGCTGACAGTCTTATACTGTCTGTTCAAGGTTAACTGACCTGAAGTTTCGCGGTGCGGGTGGCATTGTGACTCACCGGCACCTGAACCCTTTTTTTCACGTACCAGTAGTTGTAGCGAATGAATACTGAAGCCACTCACGACCAACATGAAGCACTCTCCACTGGCGTTCGTCTTCGCAACGCCCGTGAACAACTCGGACTCAGCCAGCAAGCCGTTGCAGAACGCTTGTGCCTGAAGGTTTCCACGGTTCGCGATATTGAAGAAGATAAGGCGCCTGCCGATCTGGCTTCAACATTTCTGCGCGGTTATATCCGCTCTTACGCAAAACTGGTGCACATCCCCGAAAACGAATTACTGCCAATGATGGAGAAGCAGGCACCGGTTCGCGCAGCGAAAGTGGCGCCGATGCAAACTTTCTCCCTGGGGAAACGTCGTAAAAAACGTGATGGCTGGCTGATGAGCTTTACCTGGCTGGTGCTGTTTGTGGTGATCGGCCTGACCGGCGCGTGGTGGTGGCAAAACCATAAGGCGCAGCAGGAAGAGATCACCACCATGGCCGATCAATCCTCTGCTGAACTCAATCAGGCAGGGAATGGTGGCGCTCAGAGCGTCCCGCTGAACACCGACGGTGCAGCCACCTCAAGCGAGCCGCAAACAACGGCTCCGGCAACCGATGCGGCGCAGGCTCCGGCAGCCACGGCTAACACCGCTGCGCCTCAGGCTCAGGGTCAGAACGCGGTCGTTGCCCCTTCTCAGGCGAATGTTGATACTGCGGCGAACGCGCCTGCGGCGACTCAGCCAGCGGACAATACCGCGGCATCCCTGCCAACCGACCCGGCGGCTACTGCCGCGCCAGCAGCCGATCCAAACGCGCTGGTGATGAACTTCACTGCCGACTGCTGGCTGGAAGTCACTGACGCGACAGGTAAAAAACTGTTTAGCGGCCTGCAGCGGAAAGATGGCACGTTAAACCTAACGGGTCAGGCACCTTACAAACTTAAAATCGGCGCTCCGGCAGCGGTACAGATCCAGTATCAAGGAAAACCTGTCGACCTGAGCCGCTTTATCAGAACTAACCAGGTTGCACGTCTTACCGTTAATGCCGAACAATCAGCAGCACAGTAACAGACGGGCAACGCGGGAGATTTTTCATGCATAACCAGGCTCCGATTCAACGTAGAAAATCGAAACGGATTTACGTTGGGAATGTGCCAGTCGGCGATGGGGCACCCATCGCCGTTCAGTCGATGACCAACACGCGCACCACGGACGTGGAAGCAACGGTCAACCAAATCAAAGCATTAGAGCGTGTAGGCGCGGACATTGTTCGCGTCTCCGTGCCCACCATGGATGCCGCAGAGGCGTTCAAGCTGATCAAACAGCAGGTCAGCGTTCCGCTGGTAGCGGATATCCACTTCGACTACCGTATCGCGCTGAAAGTGGCCGAATACGGTGTTGATTGCCTGCGTATTAACCCGGGCAACATCGGTAACGAAGAGCGCATCCGCATGGTGGTGGACTGCGCCCGTGACAAAAATATCCCTATCCGTATCGGCGTCAACGCGGGATCGCTGGAAAAAGATCTGCAGGAAAAATACGGTGAACCCACGCCGCAGGCGCTGCTCGAATCCGCGATGCGCCATGTCGATCATCTCGATCGTCTTAACTTCGATCAGTTCAAAGTTAGCGTAAAAGCGTCCGATGTATTCCTCGCGGTGGAGTCGTACCGCCTGCTGGCAAAACAGATCGATCAGCCTCTGCACCTCGGGATCACCGAAGCGGGTGGCCTGCGTAGCGGTTCTGTAAAATCCGCGATCGGTCTGGGACTGCTGCTCTCTGAAGGGATCGGTGACACCCTGCGCGTTTCGCTGGCGGCCGATCCGGTAGAAGAGATCAAGGTCGGTTTCGATATCCTGAAATCACTGCGTATTCGTGCGCGTGGGATCAACTTCATTGCCTGCCCAACCTGCTCGCGTCAGGAATTTGATGTGATCGGTACGGTGAATGCCCTGGAGCAGCGTCTGGAAGATATCATCACCCCGATGGACGTCTCCATCATCGGCTGCGTGGTGAACGGTCCGGGTGAAGCGCTGGTGTCCACCTTGGGCGTGACCGGCGGTAACAAGAAAAGTGGTCTCTATGAAGATGGCGTTCGTAAAGATCGTCTGGATAATAGTGACATGATCGACCAGCTCGAAGCTCGCATCCGCGCTAAAGCCGCGATGATGGACGAGACACAGCGTATCAGCGTTCAGCAGGTTGAAAAATAACGTGATGGGAAGCGTGCCGCTTCCCATGTATGATTGAACCCATTCTTTGGGTTTTTTTTGTATATAGAAAGAGAATAAACGTGGCAAAAAACATTCAAGCCATCCGCGGCATGAACGATTACCTGCCTGGCGAAACCGCCATCTGGCAGCGCATTGAAGGCACACTGAAGCAGGTGCTCGGCAGCTACGGTTACAGCGAAATCCGTTTGCCGATTGTAGAGCAGACCCCGTTATTCAAACGCGCGATCGGCGAAGTGACCGATGTGGTTGAAAAAGAGATGTACACCTTTGAGGACCGCAACGGCGACAGCCTGACTCTGCGTCCGGAAGGGACGGCGGGCTGCGTACGCGCCGGCATCGAACATGGTCTTCTGTACAATCAGGAGCAGCGCCTGTGGTATATCGGCCCGATGTTCCGCCACGAACGTCCGCAGAAAGGTCGTTATCGTCAGTTCAACCAGCTGGGTGTGGAAGTGTTTGGCCTGCAGGGTCCGGACATCGACGCCGAACTGATTATGCTGACGGCCCGCTGGTGGCGCGCGCTCGGTATTGCTGAGCACGTTTCGCTGGAGTTGAACTCTATCGGTTCTCTGGAAGCGCGTGCGAACTATCGCGATGCGCTGGTTGCATTCCTGGAACAGCATAAAGACAAGCTGGACGAAGACTGCAAACGCCGCATGTACAGCAACCCGCTGCGCGTGCTGGATTCCAAAAACCCGGATGTGCAGGCGCTGCTGAATGATGCACCTGCACTGGGTGACTACCTGGACGACGAGTCTCGCGAACACTTTACCGGCCTGTGCAAGCTGCTTGAAGCGGCGGGCATTGCCTACACCGTGAACCAGCGTCTGGTGCGCGGCCTGGACTACTACAACCGCACCGTATTTGAGTGGGTGACCACCAGCCTCGGTTCACAAGGCACCGTGTGTGCCGGCGGTCGTTATGACGGTCTGGTTGAGCAACTGGGTGGCCGTGCGGCACCTGGCGTTGGCTTCGCGATGGGCCTTGAGCGACTTGTTTTGTTAGTTCAGGCTGTTAATCCGGAATTTAAAGCAGATTCCGTTGTCGATATATACCTGGTGGCCTCAGGCGCGGAAACGCAGTCTGCGGCGATGCAGCTTGCCGAACGCGTGCGCGATGCGCTGCCGGGCGTTAAGCTGATGACCAATCATGGCGGCGGCAACTTCAAAAAACAGTTTGCTCGTGCCGATAAGTGGGGCGCAAGTATTGCACTGGTGCTGGGTGAGTCCGAAGTGGCTAACGGCGAAGTGGTAGTTAAAGACCTGCGCTCTGGTGAGCAAACAACGGTAACGCAGGACGGCGTTGCGGCGCATTTGCGCACTCTATTGGGCTAAGGAGAAAGACTGCGTGGAAATTTACGAGAACGAACACGATCAGGTCGACGCGATTAAACGCTTCTTTGTTGAGAACGGCAAAGCGCTGGTTGTTGGGGTGATTTTAGGTGTGGGCGCGCTGATTGGCTGGCGTTACTGGAACAATCATCAGGCGGATACCGCGCGCGGCGCGTCTCTGACCTATGAAAATACCGTGAGTGCGATCCGTGCCGATCAGCCACAAACGCTGGTTGCGGCAGAGAAATTTGCTGCTGACAACAAAAACACCTACGGCGCGCTGGCTGCGCTGGAAGTGGCTCAGCAGTACGTTGATAAGAACGAACTGGATAAAGCTGTTGCTCAGTTGACTCAGGGTCTTGCTGCTGCCAGCGATGAAAACCTGAAAGCAGTGATTAATCTGCGCCTGGCACGTATTCAGGTTCAGCAGAAAAAAGCTGACGATGCGCTGAAAACGCTCGATACCGTTAAAGGCGAAGGTTTTGCTGCCATCGTTGCCGATCTGCGCGGTGAAGCGCTGCTGAGCAAAGGTGACAAAGCGGGCGCGCGTAAAGCGTGGCAAGCTGGCGTGGATAGCAAAGCTTCACCTGCGCTGAGCGAAATGATGCAGATGAAAATAAATAATTTGTCCGTCTGAGAGGGACCCGATGCAATTGCGTAAATTACTTCTGCCAGGACTGCTTTCTGTTACGTTATTGAGTGGTTGTTCACTGTTCAGTGGCGAAGAAGACGTTGTAAAAATGTCCCCACTGCCGACGGTTGAAAACCAGTTTACCCCTTCTACCGCGTGGGATGTCTCCGTTGGTAATGGTATTGGTGACTTTTATTCCAACCTTCATCCTGCCTTTGCGGACAGCGTTGTTTATGCCGCCGATCGTAAAGGTACCGTGAAAGCGGTCAATGCTGATGACGGAAAAGAAGTCTGGTCTGTTAACCTGGCGGAAAAAGATGGCTGGTTCTCCCGTAAACCTGCACTGCTGTCTGGCGGCCTGACGGTTGCCGGTGGTCATGTTTACGTGGGTAGCGAAAAGGCGCAGGTTTATGCCCTGAACACCAGCGACGGCTCCATTGCCTGGCAAACCACCGTGGCCGGTGAATCCCTGTCTCGCCCGGTCGTGAGCGACGGCCTGGTGCTGATTCATACCAGTAACGGCCAGCTGCAGGCGCTGAACGAAGCGGACGGTCTGGTGAAATGGACCGTTAACCTTGACATGCCTGCGCTCTCTCTGCGCGGTGAATCCGCGCCTGCTACCGCATTCGGTGCAGCAATTGTAGGCGGTGATAACGGTCGCGTGAGTGCCGTGCTGATGCAGCAGGGTCAGATGATATGGCAGCAGCGTATCTCTCAGGCTACAGGCTCAACGGAAATTGACCGTCTGAGCGACGTCGACACAACGCCGGTCATCGTAGACGGTGTGGTTTACGCGCTGGCCTATAACGGTAACCTCACCGCGCTGGATCTGCGCAGCGGCCAGATCATGTGGAAACGTGAACTGGGTTCTGTAAATGATTTCATCGTGGACGGTAACCGTATCTATATGGTTGACCAGAACGACCGTCTGCTGGCGCTGAGCACTGAAGGCGGCGTGACCCTGTGGACGCAAAGCGATCTGCTGCACCGTCTGCTGACCGCGCCAGCACTGTACAACGGCAGCCTGGTGGTAGGCGACAGCGAAGGGTATATGCACTGGATTGATCCGGATAACGGCCGCTTTGTTGCACAGCAAAAAGTCGACAGCTCTGGTTTCCTGACCGATCCGGTTGTGGCTGACGGCAAACTGCTGATTCAGGCAAAAGACGGTACGCTGTACGCGATCACGCGTTAATTACCCGGCGGTTGTAGTATACTAAACGGCTCCTGTTCACTCAGGAGCCGTTTTGACATTTTTAAAAACGCCGCGAATGCGACGTTTATTTGAATTTTATGAGGCTTCAAACATGGTACCTGTGGTCGCGCTTGTCGGGCGCCCTAACGTTGGAAAATCCACTCTTTTTAACCGTTTAACACGCACCCGTGATGCGCTGGTTGCGGATTTCCCGGGGCTGACGCGTGACCGTAAGTACGGTCGTGCAGAGGTGGAAGGACGCGAGTTCATCTGTATTGATACCGGTGGTATTGACGGTACAGAGGACGGCGTTGAAACCCGCATGGCGGAACAGTCATTGCTGGCGATTGAAGAAGCGGACGTGGTGCTGTTTATGGTGGATGCGCGCGCTGGCCTGATGCCGGCAGACTCCGCCATCGCCAAACACCTGCGCTCGCGTGAAAAGCCCACTTTCCTGGTGGCGAACAAAACTGACGGTATCGATGCCGATCAGGCCGTTGCGGACTTCTGGTCTTTAGGCCTGGGTGAAATCTACCCCATTGCGGCATCGCACGGTCGCGGCGTGACCAGCCTGCTGGAAACCGTTCTGCTGCCATGGGTTGATGAAGTTAACCCGCCGGAAGAGGTGGACGAAGACGCTGAATACTGGGCACAGTTTGAAGAGGGCGTTGAGGGCGAAGAAGAGCCTGAAGACGACTTCAATCCGCAGGATCTGCCAATCAAGCTGGCTATCGTGGGGCGTCCAAACGTAGGTAAGTCTACACTTACTAACCGTATTCTGGGTGAAGAGCGCGTGGTCGTTTACGACATGCCTGGGACCACGCGCGACAGCATCTACATCCCGATGCAGCGGGATGAACGTGAGTATGTCCTCATCGACACCGCCGGGGTACGTAAGCGCGGGAAAATCACCGATGTGGTGGAAAAATTCTCCGTTATCAAAACCCTGCAGGCGATTGAAGATGCCAACGTCGTTATGCTGGTCATTGATGCGCGTGAAGGAATCTCCGATCAGGATCTCTCTCTGCTCGGCTTTATCCTCAATAGTGGGCGCTCACTGGTTATCGTGGTCAACAAATGGGATGGCCTGAGCAATGAAGTGCGCGAGCAGGTGAAAGAGACCCTCGACTTCCGTCTGGGCTTTATCGACTTTGCGCGCGTGCACTTTATTTCTGCCCTGCACGGCAGCGGCGTAGGTAACCTGTTCGAATCCGTGCGTGAAGCCTATGACAGCTCCACCCGCCGTCAGAGCACCGCCATGCTGACCCGCATCATGAATATGGCTGCGGAAGACCATCAGCCGCCGCTGGTACGCGGTCGCCGCGTGAAGCTGAAATATGCTCACGCCGGGGGGTATAACCCGCCAATCGTGGTGATCCACGGCAACCAGGTGAAAGACCTGCCGGATTCCTACAAGCGCTATCTGATGAACTACTTCCGTAAATCGCTGGACGTGATGGGCACGCCTATCCGCATCCAGTTCAAGGAAGGGGAAAACCCGTTCGCTAACAAGCGCAACACCCTGACGCCGAACCAGATGCGTAAGCGTAAGCGCTTGATTAAGCACATTAAGAAAAGCAAATAAGCTTTGCTGAACTCACAAAAGCCCGCGCCTGTCGCGGGCTTTGTTTTGCCCAATCATACCGCCGGTTTTCTCTGTGTGAAGTCAATCACTATTCACTCCCAACCATCTTTAAATCTAGAAAAGTAGACAATCGTCGAATTTTCGTCTTAAAGTCCCGGGCCCGGTACTAGACAAAACTAGCATCTGGTTATCAAATGGTTAACTAACTTTTCGCCGCATGTAAAAAATCGGTCAGATACGTAACTGGCCGGCGTACTTGCTGGTGTTTACAAGCACGACACATACCTTTCGGGAGAATTATGCAATCCTCTGTTAATCAAAAAGAGAGCCGAACGTTCTTCGGCCATCCGTATCCGCTCGGTTCACTGTTTTTCACCGAGATGTGGGAGCGTTTCTCGTTTTACGGCATTCGTCCGTTACTGATCCTGTTTATGGCCGCCACCGTCTATGACGGCGGGATGGGCCTGGCCCGTGAAAACGCCTCGGCGATTGTCGGTATCTTTGCCGGGACCATGTACCTGGCCGCGCTGCCGGGGGGCTGGCTGGCGGATAACTGGCTTGGGCAGCAGAGAGCCGTCTGGTACGGTTCAATTCTGATTGCGCTCGGCCACCTGTCGATTGCGCTGTCGGCCATCATGGGTGACAACCTGTTCTTTATCGGCCTGATGTTCATCGTGCTCGGCTCTGGCCTGTTCAAGACCTGTATCTCGGTCATGGTGGGGACTCTGTATAAAAAAGGCGATGCGCGTCGTGACGGCGGTTTCTCGCTGTTCTATATGGGCATCAACATGGGCTCGTTCATTGCCCCGCTGATTTCCGGCTGGCTGATTAAAACCCACGGCTGGCACTGGGGCTTTGGTATTGGCGGCATCGGGATGCTGGTGGCGCTGATTATCTTCCGCGTGTTTGCGGTTCCGGCGATGAAACGCTACGACAGCGAAGTCGGTCTGGATTCCACCTGGAACAGTCCGGTAGTGAAGCGTAATGGCGTGGGCATCTGGCTGCTGGTGCTGGCGGCAGGGGTGGCAACGCTCGTGACGCTGATTGCGCAGGGCGTGATTGTGATTAACCCGGTCGCGGTAGCCAGTGTGCTGGTCTACGTGATTGCGGCGTCTGTTGCCCTCTACTTTATTTATCTGTTTGTTTTTGCTGGCCTGAACCGTAAAGAACGTGCCAGACTGCTGGTGTGCTTTATTCTGCTGGTCTCCGCGGCGTTCTTCTGGTCTGCGTTTGAGCAGAAGCCAACCTCGTTCAACCTGTTTGCCAACGACTACACTAACCGCATGATCGGTGATTTTGAAATCCCGGCGGTTTGGTTCCAGTCGATTAACGCGCTGTTCATCATCCTGCTGGCCCCGGTGTTCAGCTGGGCATGGCCGAAGCTCGCGACGAAGAACATCCGCCCAAGCAGTATCACCAAATTCGTGATCGGTATCCTGTGTGCGGCAGCGGGCTTTGGCCTGATGATGCTGGCGGCACAGAATGTACTGAGCAACAGTGGGGCGGGGGTGTCGCCGTTCTGGCTGGTGGGCAGTATCCTGATGCTGACGCTGGGTGAACTGTGCCTGAGCCCGATCGGTCTGGCGACCATGACCCTGCTGGCGCCGGAAAGAATGCGCGGCCAGATGATGGGTCTGTGGTTCTGCGCCAGTGCCTTGGGTAACCTGGCGGCGGGCCTGATCGGCGGCCACGTGAAGGCCGACCAGCTGGACATGCTGCCGGATCTCTTCGCCCGCTGCTCCATCGCGCTGTTGATTTGTGCCGCGGTGCTGATCGTCCTCATTGTTCCGGTGCGTCGTATGCTGGAAAATGCGCAAACGAAACCGGCAGCTAGCGCCTCATAAACCTCAGTGTGCCGGGGCTGGCGTTACGCCCCGGCACGTTATTCCCTGAGGTGAAAATATGCAGTTAGGATTTGTTGGTCTTGGTGCGGTAGTGGAGACAGCGTATCTGCCCGCATTGCGTAACCTGTATGGCCGCCCGGTTCGTTGTTTCGGGTTTGATGTTCTCCCGGCAAAGCACCCTGAAGGCGTGATGCGCTGCGCCTCGCTTGCGGAACTGCTTGCCACCCCGCTTGATACCCTGTTTATCACTACCGCATCGCTGCACCATCTTGAGGTGCTTGAGCAGGCAATCGCCTCACCGATCTCCCGGATTGTGATAGAAAAACCGATTGTCGCCACGCTTCCCCAAATAGATAAGCTTAATGCGCTGCTGGCCACGCCCGGTGCGGCATCCCGCGTGCTGGCGCTCGACCACTGGATGGCGCGCATCGAAACGGCGAAGCGCGCGCTGGTCGATCATTTTTCTGACGTCGTCAGAATTGAAGGCTTTTTGCAGGAGCCAAGCGGGTATAACGCTGTCGGCGAACCCATCGCGCTTAATTTCTCCACCGGTGAACCGGATACCAGAACGCTTCGTCACCCTGATGGCGTGATTCTGGATATCGGTACGCATGTGCTGGCTATGCTGCGTGAAACGATGTGCTTTCTGGGGGGCGATGAGGAGATGACGCTACAGGTCGTTGCCGCTAAAGACCGTCTGGGCCGCGCTATTGCAAAAGGAGACCTGACCACGGCGGAAGGTGAGGCGCATCTTCAGGGAAGCATCAGCGGCGTACCGGTGGACATCTGGCTTAACAAATACGCAGGACCTGCGGGCGGGCAAAAAGGCTTGCGTCTGCATTTGCGTGACGGGTGCACCATCAGTCACGACCGGCGCGGCGCGGAAGATGTGCTGGAGGTCATTGAGGGGGATGATATCCAGCGCTGGTCTCTCCCCGGCACAATCTACGAGCACTGTCTTGCGGGACATATTCTTGGCGATAAAAGTCTGTTTGAGCGGGATCCGCGGGAGGTGAGCCGTACCACGCGCCGTCGGATCGAGGAAGTTGCGCTGCTGCTGACCTTGCAGCAACAGTTGCGTGGTCCGCACTGAACGCAACGTGGTAAAATTACCCCAGACCTGAATGCTTTGAAGGAGTCACCATGACGATTACCTGCCCGGATTGCCAGGCAACGCTGGAGCCCCAGAATGGGGTGGCGCACTGCGAGAACTGTAACAAAGACATTGCGCTTGAAGCCCGTTGCCCGGAGTGCCATCAGCCGCTCCAGGTTTTAAAAGCCTGTGGCGCGGTGGATTATTTCTGCCAGAACGGCCACGGCTTAATCTCTAAAAAGCGCGTGGAGTTTGTTCCGGCAGAACGTTAATCACACACGCAGCCTTCGCCTTTCTGCCACAGTTCGACCAGCGACTCGGGCGCTTCCTGCTCGGGCACCAGCACGATGATATCGGCATAATGTGCCTGATTCTGCCCGGTCCAGATAATCTGGATGCGGAAATAGCGCTGGTCACCGCTGCCGGGTGACGTGGCTTGCCCGGGCGGCTGGCCGCGTGGAAACGCCTGCTCAAGGATGCTCACCAGGCGCTGGCGCTGGGCTTCATTGAGCGAGGACAGCGCGATGGTGCGCTGACCGCTCAGCTTAGGAATAAAAGCGACGCCGCCTTCCCGGGCCAGCTCAACTACGGCGTCATCCGTCAGTTCCGGAACCTGCATTTACAGCACTCCCACCTGTTCCCAGGCTTGTTTTATGGCCGCTCCGACGTCGCTACCGGAGCGCTTCTCTCCGTGCGCGATCGTCAGTTTTGCGAAGGCCTCAAAATCTGCATCCTGCGCCAGATTGCGATCGCAAACTGTGTCGTACCAGGCATAACCCGCTTTTTCCCATGCGTGACCGCCGATCGCCGTCGCGGCCAGATAAAACGCCCGGTTGGGGATGCCGGAGTTCAGATGCACGCCGCCGTTATCCTCGCGCGTTTTAATGAAATCTTTCATGTGCGCGGGCTGCGGATCTTTGCCGAGCAGCGGGTCATCGTAGGCGGTGCCGGGTTCAGACATCGAGCGCAGACCTTTGCCGTTAATTCCTGCGGCCAGCAGCCCTTCACCAATCAGCCAGTCTGCTTTATCGGCGGTTTGCTTCAGATGATACTGTTTCACCAGCGAGCCAAACACGTCAGAGAGAGACTCGTTTAGCGCGCCCGACTGTTCAAAATAGATCAGTCCGGCCTCGGTCTCGGTCACGCCGTGGCTCAGCTCGTGCGCCACCACGTCAATGGCAATCGTGAAGCGATTAAATATTTCCCCGTCGCCGTCGCCAAATACCATCTGCTGACCATTCCAGAAGGCGTTCTGATATTCCCGGCCGTAGTGAACGGTCCCGGTCAAAATAAGCCCTTTATTATCGAGTGAATCGCGCTGATATTGTTTCCAGAAGAAATCATGGGTAATCCCTAAATACGCGTAGGCTTCATCGACTGCGACATCGCCATTCGACGGCTGACCCTCATAACGCACCTGGGTACCCGGCAGTTCCTGGGTTTGCTTCGCATCGTAAATATCGCGCTCCAGCTGACCGGCTTTATTCACGTGCGGGGCGGCGGGCTTGCCCGGCATATGGGCCATTAACGTCTGTACGTGGGTTAAGGTCTGACGGGCGCAGCGCTGCTGCGGCTCGGAGCCCGTTTCGATAATACGACGCAGAATATAAGGGGGAATAACGCTATAAAGATGGGGCATGCAGCTCTCCTTATTAAAAAAGGGAATAGCTGCAGTATAGTAAGTAACCGGCGAAGAATTATCCGGTTTTGCGCTGACGCGTCTTTTTCACCGGTTTAATTGATTTCACTTCGCTTTCTACCCAGCCGTCAGACAGGCGGGTGGTCAGCACATCCCCGGCTTTGACCTGTTTGGTTTGTTTCAGCACTTTCCCGTCCGTCGCGGTGGTGACGCTATAGCCGCGCGCCAGCGTGGAGAGGGGGCTGACCGCTTCAAGATGGGTCACCGCATTGCCAAAACGTTCGCGGGTGGTACTCAGCCGGGCGCGGAGAGTCTCCGCCAGACGAAACTCCAGCTGCTGAATCCGCGTTTGCGCGCGGTAAATTTTCGGCTGCGGATTTTGCTGGTTAAGGCGCTGCGTCACGCGCTGCTGGCGCGAAACCGTGCGTTTCAGCTGAGTATCCAGCGCGACATTCATGCGCTGGCGCAGACGATCCAGCACCGTCTGCTGACGCGCCAGGCGCAGCTGCGGGTGCTGCTGCTGCAGACGATGATGAAGCTGGGTAAAGCGACGGGTACGGTTGGCGAGGAAGTAGTCCATCGCCATTTCAAGGCGCTGCTGGCCGTTCTGGATCTGACGCAGCAGCTCCAGCTGGTTACGACTCACCACTTCTGCCGCCGCGGAAGGCGTAGGCGCACGTAAATCCGCGACAAAATCGGCTATCGTCACGTCCGTTTCATGCCCGACGGCACTCACGACCGGGATAAGGCTGGCAAAGATTGCCCGCGCCACGCGCTCGTCGTTAAAGCTCCACAGGTCTTCCAGCGAGCCGCCTCCGCGACCGACGATGAGCACGTCACACTCCTGGCGCGCATTCGCCAGCGCAATGGCGCGCACAATCTGGCCCGGCGCATCGTCGCCCTGCACGGCGGTCGGGTAGATGATGACGGGCAGGGAAGGGTCGCGACGCTTGAGGACGTGCAAAATGTCATGCAGTGCCGCACCGGTTTTTGAGGTGATAACCCCAACGCAGTGGGCAGGAGAGGGCAGCGGTTTTTTAAGCTGCTGGTCGAAAAGCCCCTCGGCAGAAAGCGTTGCTTTTAACTGCTCATACTTCTGCTGCAACAGCCCTTCGCCCGCAGGCTGCATGCTCTCGACGATAATTTGATAATCACCGCGCGGTTCATACAGGGTAATATTGGCGCGAACCAGAACTTGCTGGCCGTGCTGCGGACGAAACGTCACGCGGCGGTTGCTGTTGCGGAACATCGCGCAGCGCACCTGGGCGGTGTCGTCTTTTAAGGTAAAGTACCAGTGGCCGGAAGAGGGCTGCGTGAAGTTAGAGATCTCACCGCTGATCCAGACCTGCCCCATTTCCTGCTCAAGCAGCAAACGCACCGTCTGATTCAGGCGGCTGACGGTATAAATTGAGGGGGATTGAGAGGATAACATGTGAGCGGGATCAAATTCTAAATCAGCAAGTTATTCAGTCGATAGTAACCTGCTGAGAGGCAATCGCAAGCATTTTTTTTAAAAAAGTGTAGATGCAATCGGTTACGCTCTGTATAATGCCACGGCAATATTTAACCACCCAGGTCAGAGATATTGCCCATGCTACGTATCGCTAAAGAAGCACTGACGTTTGACGACGTCCTCCTCGTTCCCGCTCATTCCACCGTTCTGCCGAATACTGCCGACCTCAGCACGCAGTTGACGAAAACCATTCGTCTGAACATTCCTATGCTCTCCGCGGCAATGGACACCGTGACTGAAGCGCGCCTGGCTATCGCCCTGGCACAGGAAGGCGGCATTGGCTTTATCCATAAAAACATGTCTATCGAGCGTCAGGCGGAAGAAGTTCGCCGCGTGAAGAAACATGAATCCGGCATTGTGTCTGACCCTCAGACCGTTCTGCCAACCACCACCCTGCACGAAGTGAAAGCCCTGACCGAACGTAACGGCTTCGCCGGTTACCCGGTTGTGACCGAAGATAACGAGCTGGTTGGCATCATCACCGGCCGTGACGTGCGCTTCGTGACTGACCTGAACCAGCCTGTCAGCGTCTACATGACGCCAAAAGAGCGTCTGGTGACCGTTCGCGAAGGTGAAACCCGCGACGTAGTGCTGGCGAAAATGCACGAAAAACGCGTTGAGAAAGCGCTGGTTGTGGATGCGAATTTCCATCTGCGCGGCATGATCACCGTGAAAGATTTCCAGAAAGCAGAACGTAAACCTAACGCCTGTAAAGACGAGCATGGCCGTCTGCGCGTCGGTGCAGCGGTGGGTGCCGGTGCCGGTAACGAAGAGCGTGTTGATGCGCTGGTGGCTGCGGGCGTTGACGTCCTGCTGATCGACTCCTCTCACGGCCACTCCGAAGGCGTTCTGCAGCGTATCCGTGACACCCGTGCTAAATACCCGGACCTGCAGATCATCGGCGGCAACGTGGCAACAGGCGCAGGCGCTCGTGCGCTGGCTGATGCCGGCTGCAGCGCGGTGAAAGTAGGTATCGGTCCAGGCTCTATCTGTACTACCCGTATCGTCACCGGCGTGGGCGTTCCGCAGATCACCGCGGTGTCTGACGCGGTTGAAGCGCTGGAAGGCACCGGTATTCCGGTTATCGCTGACGGCGGTATCCGCTTCTCTGGCGACATCGCGAAAGCCATCGCCGCGGGCGCTGCTGCCGTGATGGTGGGCTCCATGCTGGCCGGTACCGAAGAATCCCCGGGTGAAATCGAACTCTACCAGGGCCGTTCTTACAAATCCTATCGTGGGATGGGCTCCCTGGGCGCGATGTCCAAAGGTTCCTCTGACCGTTACTTCCAGACCGATAACGCCGCTGACAAACTGGTGCCGGAAGGTATCGAAGGCCGCGTTGCTTATAAAGGCCGTCTGAAAGAGATCATTCACCAGCAGATGGGCGGCCTGCGCTCCTGTATGGGTCTGACCGGCTGTGGTACCATTGACCTGCTGCGTACCAAAGCGGAATTCGTACGCATCAGCGGTGCGGGTATCCAGGAGAGCCACGTTCACGACGTGACGATCACCAAAGAGTCCCCGAACTATCGTCTGGGCTCCTGATTTTTCTTCGCCCGACCTCGTGTCGGGCGATTTATTTAATCTGTTTCACTTGCCTCGGAATTAGCGTCAATGACGGAAAACATTCATAAACATCGCATCCTCATCCTCGATTTTGGTTCTCAGTACACTCAGCTGGTGGCGCGTCGCGTACGTGAACTGGGCGTTTACTGCGAACTGTGGGCGTGGGATGTCACGGAAGCACAGATTCGCGAATTCAATCCAAGCGGCATCATCCTTTCCGGCGGCCCGGAAAGCACCACCGAAGAGAACAGCCCGCGCGCGCCGCAGTACGTGTTCGAAGCAGGCGTGCCGGTATTCGGCGTCTGCTACGGTATGCAGACCATGGCCATGCAGCTGGGCGGCCACGTAGAAGGCTCTAACGAGCGTGAGTTCGGCTATGCACAGGTTGAAGTCGTCACCGACAGCGCACTGGTGCGTGGTATCGAAGACTCCCTGACCGCTGACGGCAAACCGCTGCTGGACGTGTGGATGAGCCACGGCGACAAGGTCACCGCTATCCCGTCTGACTTCGTGACCGTTGCCAGCACCGAAAGCTGCCCATTCGCGATCATGGCGAACGAAGAAAAGCGCTTCTACGGCGTGCAGTTCCACCCGGAAGTGACCCACACCCGTCAGGGTATGCGCATGCTGGAGCGCTTCGTGCGCGACATCTGCCAGTGTGAAGCGCTGTGGACCCCGGCAAAAATCATCGACGACGCCGTGGAGCGTATCCGCCAGCAGGTTGGTGATGACAAAGTGATCCTCGGCCTCTCCGGCGGCGTCGACTCCTCCGTGACCGCGATGCTGCTGCACCGTGCCATCGGCAAAAACCTGACCTGCGTCTTCGTGGACAACGGTCTGCTGCGTCTGAACGAAGCCCAGCAGGTGATGGACATGTTCGGTGACCACTTCGGTCTGAACATCGTTCATGTGGAAGGCGAGCAGCGCTTCCTGGACGCGCTGAAAGGCGAGAACGATCCGGAAGCCAAGCGTAAAATCATCGGCCGCGTATTCGTGGAAGTGTTCGACGAAGAAGCGCTGAAGCTGGAAGACGTTAAATGGCTGGCACAGGGCACTATCTATCCTGACGTGATTGAATCAGCAGCTTCAGCAACCGGTAAAGCACACGTCATCAAATCTCACCACAACGTGGGCGGCCTGCCGAAAGAGATGAAGATGGGTCTGGTTGAACCGCTGCGCGAGCTGTTCAAAGATGAAGTACGCAAGATCGGTCTGGAACTGGGTCTGCCGTACGACATGCTCTACCGTCATCCGTTCCCGGGCCCGGGTCTCGGGGTGCGCGTACTGGGTGAAGTGAAGAAAGAGTACTGCGACCTGCTGCGTCGCGCAGACGCGATCTTCATCGAAGAGCTGCACAAAGCTGACCTTTACAACAAGGTAAGCCAGGCGTTCACCGTGTTCCTGCCGGTTCGCTCTGTCGGCGTGATGGGCGATGGCCGTAAGTACGACTGGGTTGTTTCCCTGCGTGCGGTAGAAACCATCGACTTCATGACCGCGCACTGGGCGCACCTGCCGTATGACTTCTTAGGCCGCGTGTCTAACCGCATCATCAACGAAGTGAACGGTATTTCCCGCGTGGTGTATGACATCAGCGGTAAGCCACCGGCTACGATTGAGTGGGAATGATTTCGCGCTGAATTAACACCAAAACCCTCTGCCTGCGCAGGGGGTTTTTTATTGCCTCACTTCCCTTCACCCAACCGATACGCCAGCGCCACCACCAGTGACTGCACCAGGCACAGCGTCGCCGACTGGGACCGAAACGCGTCCACCTGCGCCTCTTTCACCACAAAGCAGAGATCGCTGAACGTCGCCAGGGGGCTTATCTGGCTGTCCGTAATCACAATCTGCCGCGCGCCGACGCTGGCGGCGGTTTCGCTGACCATCACCGTCTCTTCCGCGTACGGCGAGAAGCTGATCGACACTACGATGTCGCGCGCCTTAATGCGGCTGATCTGCTCGCGCAGCATGCCACCCATACCGTCGAGCAGAATAGGGCGACACTCCAGGTGGCTCAGGGCATAGGTGAGGTAGGCCGCGACGCTAAAGGAGCGGCGCAGACCGGCGATGTAGATGGTGTCGGCGTCGGCCAGCAGCTGTACTGCGCGCTCCAGCATTTCCGGTTCGGCGCGGGCGGCCAGCTGCTGCAGCGCCTGGGCGTTTGAACGGGCGAACTCCTGCAGGATATCGAGCGGGGTTTCGGGCACGGCCTCGCTCTCCATTTCGCGGAACAGCCGGGCACGGTCGCTGTAGCTGGCGGTTTCCTCCACCAGGTTCATGCGAAACAGCTGTTTCATTTCGTTGAAGCCGGTGAAGTCAAAGGCGTTGGCGAAGCGGATCAGCGTCGAGGGCGGCACGTCGGCGCGCTCGGCAATCACGGCAACCGTATCAAAGGCCACGCTGTTCGTATTATCCAGCACATAGCGGGAGACCTGCTGCAGCCTCTTGCTCAGGCTATCGTAGCGATCGCGGATTTGCTGCTGCAGTTCGTTCAGGCTGGTTGCTGTCGTCATGTTATCCCCCAAATACAGTCCTGTGATTCTAAACGCAAAACCGCGTCTTTTAAATGTCGGCCATCCATCTGGCAGCAAAAATGAAACAGAAGCTTCAGTCATTCCCACGCCCGAAATGCCTTAATAGCGCACGCTGCGTCAGTATTGTTGGCTGTTAACATAAAAATCCATCCTTGATCACAATAATCATCATTTATTTTATTTCAACTTAAAATGGAATATTTGTTTCATATATAGTGTTCGGTACACAGTGTTCAGGTAACAGTCACGTATCAACAGCGAGAGGTTAAGGATGGAGACGGTAGCGAATTTTATTCACGGCGAATGTGTCACCGGTTCAGGCCAGCGCGTTCAGGCGATCTTCAACCCGGCCACCGGCAAGCAAATCCGCCAGGTGGTGATGAGTACGGCACAGGAAACGGAGCAGGCAATTGCCGCCGCGCAGCAGGCGTTTCCTGCGTGGGCGCGTCATGCCCCGCTTAAGCGCGCACGCGTGATGTTCCGCTTCAAGGCGCTGCTGGAAGAGAACATGGATCGCCTGGCCCGTCTCATCAGCGAAGAGCACGGCAAGGTCTTCTCCGACGCGGTGGGCGAACTCACCCGTGGTCTGGAAGTGGTGGAATTTGCCTGCGGTATCCCGCATCTGCAAAAAGGTGAGCACTCAGCCAACGTCGGCACCGGCGTTGACAGCCACTCGCTGATGCAGCCGCTCGGGGTCTGTGTTGGGATCACGCCGTTTAACTTCCCGGCGATGGTGCCGATGTGGATGTTCCCGATTGCGCTGGCGACCGGAAACACCTTCGTGCTGAAACCGTCAGAAAAAGATCCCTCCCTGGCGCTCGCGCTGGCGCAGCTGCTGAAAGAGGCTGGCCTGCCGGACGGCGTGTTCAACGTGGTGCAGGGTGACAAAGAGTCCGTTGACGTGCTCCTGACCGACCCGCGCGTGCAGGCGGTGAGCTTTGTCGGCTCGACGCCGATTGCCGAATACATTTACCAGACCGCGTCCGCCCACGGAAAGCGCTGTCAGGCACTGGGTGGCGCGAAAAACCACTGTATTCTCATGCCGGATGCCGACATGGAAATGGCCGCCAACGCCATTATGGGCGCAGGCTTCGGTGCGGCGGGGGAGCGTTGCATGGCGCTCTCGGTGGTGCTGGCGGTGGGGGATAAAACCGCCGATGACCTCTGCGCCCGGCTGGAAAAACAGATTGCCACCCTGCGCGTCGGGCCGGGTCTGGACCAGACGCAGGAAAACGAAATGGGGCCGCTCATCTCCTCGGCGCACCGCAGCAAGGTGCTGGGCTATATCGACAGCGGGGAAGCGCAGGGCGCGACACTTCGCGTGGACGGTCGCAGCTTCAGCGTGCAGGGGCACGAGCAGGGCTATTTCGTCGGGCCGACGCTGTTTGATAACGTCACCCCGGAGATGACCATCTATAAAGAAGAGATTTTCGGCCCGGTGCTTTCTGTGGTGCGCGTAGCAGATTACGCCAGCGCGGTGGACCTGATTAACCGCCATGAATATGGTAATGGTTCGGCAATCTTCACCCGTGACGGCGGCTGCGCGCGTCGCTTCTGCGAAGAGGTGCAGGCGGGCATGGTCGGGGTCAATGTGCCGATCCCGGTGCCGATGGCATTCCACAGTTTCGGTGGCTGGAAGCGCTCTATCTTTGGTGCGCTCAACGTCCACGGCAACGACGGCGTGCGTTTCTACACCCGAATGAAAACCATCACCGCACGCTGGCCGGAAATGCAGCAGGAGACAGGCGCTGCGTTCTCCATGCCAACGCTGGGCTGACAGGAGGCGTTATGCAAACCGAACGTATGACTATGGCCCAGGCGCTGGTCCGATTCCTTAATCAACAATACGTCAGCGTGGATGGCGACGAAATGCCCTTCGTGGAGGGCGTGGCGACTATTTTCGGGCACGGTAACGTGCTCGGCATCGGCCAGGCGCTGGAACAAGATCCGGGCCATTTGCAGGTGATGCAGGGCTGCAACGAGCAGGGCATTGCCCATATGGCGACGGGATTCGCCAAACAGCACCGCCGTCAGCGCATTTTCGCCGTCACCTCCTCCGTCGGGCCGGGCGCCGCCAATATGGTGACCGCGGCGGCAACCGCTACGGCGAACCGCATTCCGCTGCTATTGCTGCCGGGCGATATCTACGCCAGCCGCCAGCCGGACCCGGTGCTGCAACAGATCGAGCAGTATCACGATCTCAGCATCAGCACCAACGACTGCTTCCGTCCTGTCTCCCGCTACTGGGACCGTATCAACCGTCCCGAGCAGCTGATGAGCGCCATGCTAAGCGCGATGCGAACGCTTACTGACCCCGCCAATACCGGGGCGGTGACCCTCTGCCTGCCGCAGGACGTGCAGGGGGAAGCCTGGGATTATCCCCTGAGCTTCTTCGCGCGCCGCGTGCACCACATCGAACGTCGTCCGCCTGACCCGCAGCGTCTGGTGCAGGCGCGGGCGCTGATCGCCCGCAAGCGTCGTCCGCTGGTGGTGTGCGGCGGCGGCGTGCGCTATTCCGGCGCGCATGAGGCGTTTCGCGAATTTGTCGAGACGCTGCATCTGCCGTTTGCCGAAACCCAGGCCGGGAAGGGGGCGCTGGTAAGTGACCACCCACTTAACCTGGGTGGCGTTGGGGTGACGGGGGGACTGGCAGCCAACCAGCTCGCGCCCCAGGCGGATTTAGTGATTGGCATCGGCACGCGTCTTACTGACTTTACCACCGGCTCCAAGGCGCTCTTTTCCCATCCGGACGTCGAATTCCTGCTGCTGAACGTGGCGGAGTTTGACGCCCTGAAGCTGGACGCCACCGCACTGATCGCCGATGCTCAAACCGGGCTTCAGGCCTTAACCCACGCGCTCAGGGATTATCGCAGCAGCTGGGGAGACGCGATCGCCCAGGCGAAATCCGCGTGGCGCGACGAGTGCCGTCGCCTGTGGGATCGCCAGTGGCATCCTGCTGATGCGCCCGAAGTGGCGGGGCACCTGGATATCCAACTGGTGGAATATGGCGAAACGCTCAACACCCGCCTGACCCAGACGCGGGTGCTGGGGCTGATCAACCAGCATATTGAAGATAGCGCCATCGTGGTGGGGGCGGCCGGATCGCTGCCGGGCGATTTACAGCGGCTCTGGCAGGTGAAAACGCCGGACAGCTATCACCTGGAATACGGATACTCCTGCATGGGCTACGAGATTGCGGCGGCCATCGGTGCGAAGCTCGCCAGACCCGACCAGCCGGTGTACGCCATGGTGGGGGATGGCTCGTACATGATGCTGCACTCCGAGCTGCAAACCGCGGTGCAGGAGGGGATTAAGGTCACCGTTCTGCTGTTTGATAACGCCAGCTTTGGCTGCATTAACAACCTCCAGATGGGGCACGGCATGGGGAGCTTTGGTACCGAAAACCGCCATCGCAACCCGGAAACCGGACGGCTGGACGGGCCGCTGGTGAAGGTCGATTTTGCCCAAAACGCGGAAAGTTACGGCTGCCGCGCGTGGCGGGTGAACGATGAGCAAAGCCTGCTGGCGGCGCTGGAGGCGTCACGCGCGCATCCGGGCCCTACGCTGCTGGACATCAAGGTGCTCCCGAAGACCATGACCCATGACTACGCCTCGTGGTGGCGAACCGGCGACGCGCAGGTGGCGGCGTCTTCTGCCGTGCGTGAAGCCGCTCTGCAAACGCAGGCGCAGGTGAAAAAAGCCCGCCAGTATTAAGTTTTCCCGCCGTAACGAAATTTTCATTTCATTTTTTTGTTTCCCCTCACCCTAACCCTCTCCCTCAGGGAGAGGGGACGAATCGGTGCGGTTTTTACTCCCTCTCCTTGAGGGAGAGGGCTGGGGTGAGGGGGAAATGGCTGTTCTCCTATGTTGTGAGATTGATAACAAAATTTATCTCATTCATCTCAAAAGTGTTAACCCGCACTCAAAAACATAATTTTCACTATTTATAAAAATGAAATAAATGTTTTATTTATAGGGTCGTTAGTTCACAGCATTCACCAACACCGGGAGCCGTTATGTTTAACATTGCTTTACTGGGCGCTGGCCGAATTGGCCAGGTACATGCAGCTAACATCGCCAGCCACGGCGCGACCACGCTCTGGTCCGTGGTTGACCCGAATCAGGAATTTGCCACCCGTCTCGCCACGCAGTATCAGGCCCGTCAGCAGAGCCTGGATGAAGCGATGACCGACCCTAACGTTCACGCCGTGCTGATTGCCTCCGCCACCGATACTCACGCGGACCTGATTGAAATGGCCGCCCGCCACGGCAAGGCTATCTTCTGCGAAAAGCCGGTCCACCTCGACCTTGCCCGCGTGCGCGACTGCCTGAAAGTGGTCAAAGAGTACGATGTGCCGCTGTTTATCGGCTTTAACCGCCGCTTTGACCCACAGTTCCGCCGGGTGAAAACCGACGCCCAGGCCGGGCGCATCGGCAAGCCGGAATCGCTGCTGATTATCTCCCGCGATCCGTCTCCGCCGCCTGCAGAGTACGTGCGCGTCTCTGGCGGCATGTTCCGCGATATGACCATTCACGACTTTGATATGGCGCGCTTCATCATGGGCGAAGAGCCGGTGTCGGTCTATGCCCAGGGCAGTAACCTGGTCGATCCGGCGATTGGCGAGGCGGGGGATATCGACACCGCATTTATCGTTCTGAAATATGCCTCCGGCGCGATGGCGACCATCGTCAACAGCCGCCGCTCATCTTACGGATACGACCAGCGCCTGGAGCTGCACGGCTCCGAAGGGCTGCTGTGCGCGGGCAATATTCTGGAAAACCAGGTGCAGCACTACGGCAAACAGGGCTGCACCAGCGCGCTGCCGGAACACTTCTTCCTGCAGCGCTACAAATCCGCTTACGCTGCGGAATGGGAACACTTTGTTGCGGTCCTGCGCGGCGAAGCGGTGCCTGACTGCAGCGGTGATGATGGTGAACGTGCGCTGTACCTCGCGGATAAAGCGCTGGAGTCGCTGCGTAGCCAGCGCGAGATCGTCCTCTAAACACAACCACCCTACACAGAGAGACATAATAATGAAAAAACTGATCGTAGCCGCCCTCATCGCCATGACGTCCGGGGCTGCCCTCGCCGAAAACGAGCAAATTGTTTTCAGTACGCCAAACCTGGCCATGCCGTTTGAAGTACACATGCAGCGCACGGCGGTGAAAGCCGCAAAAGAGATGGGCGTGAAGCTTCAGGTGCTGGACGGGCAGGGCAGTTCACCGAAACAGGTGGCTGACCTGGAAAATGCCATCACCCGTGGGGCGCAGGGCTTTATCGTCTCCCCGAATGACGTAAACGCCGTCTCCAGCGCGGTAGATGAAATTCAGGATGCGAAGCTGCCGGTGGTGACCCTTGACCGCTCCGTCGACAGCCAGAAAAAAGTGCCGCACTTCGGGGCTAACAACTACAAAGGCGGCCAGGCGATTGGCGACTTCGTGAAAACCAAATTCCCCGACGGGGCGGAGATTATTCTGCTGACCGGTCAGCCGGGCTCCTCCTCCAATATTGAACGCACCAAAGGGATCCGCGACAGCCTGAAGGCGGGTGGGGATAAGTACAAGATCGTCGCCGATCAGACCGGAAACTGGATGCGTTCGGAAGGGATGCGCATCGTGGAAAGCGTTCTGCCTTCTCTGCCGAAACGCCCGCAGGTGATCCTCTCCGCTAACGACGATATGGCGCTGGGCGCGATTGAAGCGCTGCAGAGCCAGGGCGTGAAGCCGGGCGAAATTCTGGTCACTGGTTTTGATGCGGTACCGGAAGCGCTGGCCCGCGTGCGCGACGGCTGGCTGGCGGTAACGGCGGATCAGCGTCCGGGCTTTGCGGTGCAGACGGCGATGAGCCAGCTGGTGGCCAACGTGCGCGAGAAGAAAGCCATCACCGGGGCCGACTACCCGCCGACGCTGATCACCAAAGAGAATCTGCAGCAGGCTGAACGTATCGGTGAGGCCGGTAACTGACGTATCCGCAGCCGCCGCGCGAGCGGCGGCGCACTCTAAAGGAGGAGCAGACCGATGTCGCAACCCTTACTGAAAGTGACCGACCTGGCCAAAAGTTTTTCCGGCGTCTGGGCGCTGAGCAGCGCTCAGCTGACCGTCGGCGCGGGGGAGATCCATGCCCTGCTGGGGGAAAACGGAGCGGGAAAATCCACGCTGCTGAAGGCGCTCGCGGGCGCGCAGCCGCAAACCCGGGGGGATATCTGGTTTAACGGCGAAATGCTGCCGGTGGATGATTCCCCCGTTGAGCGGCAAAACAAGGGCATTATCACCATCTATCAGGAATTTAACCTGCTGCCCAATATGACCGTCGCGGAAAACATGTTTCTCGGGCGCGAACCGCGCAAACGTAACCTGATCGTCGACGAAAAAGCGGTTAACCAGGAGGCGCAGGTCATTCTCGATTACCTGCAGCTGAACGTTGCGCCAACCACGCCGGTGGCCCGCCTGAGCGTCGCCCAGCAGCAGATGGTGGAGATTGCCCGGGCGCTGACCCTCAACGCCAGGCTGATTATCATGGATGAACCTTCTGCCGCGCTGAGCGACAGCGAGGTGGAAAGCCTGCACCGCGTGGTACGTGAGCTGAAAAACCGCGGGGTGAGCATTATTTACGTTACCCACCGTCTGCATGAAGTTTTCCAGCTCTGCGACCGCTTCACCGTTTTCCAGGACGGCCGTTTCACCGGTACCGGTGCGGTGGTGGAAACCAACGTTGAGCAGCTGATCCGCCTGATGGTCGGGCGCGACGTGGCCTTTAATCGTCGTCCGGCCAGCGAAACGCATCATGAAGATAAACCCGTCCGCCTGGCGGTGAAGGGGCTGAGCCGCGAGAAGCCGCCGCTCGATCCCCACGGCATTGCCCTGCACGACATCAGCTTCCACGTCCACGCCGGGGAAGTGTTAGGGATTGCTGGCCTGGTGGGCGCGGGGCGTACCGAAGTGGCGCGCTGTCTGTTCGGCGCAGATGCCTTTACCTCCGGCAGCTTTGAGCTGGACGGCGTGCCGTACCAGCCGCGCGACCCGCTCTACGCCCTCGATCAGGGCGTGGCGCTGGTACCGGAAGACCGTAAAAAAGAGGGGGCGGTGCTGGGGCTGTCGATTCGCGACAACCTGTCGCTCTCCTGCCTCTCCTCGCTGCTGCAGTGGCGCTGGTTCGTGAATACCCGCAAAGAGGACGATCTGATTGAGTCCTACCGCCAGGCGCTGCAGATCAAAATGGTCAACAGCGCGCAGGAGGTGCGCAAGCTCTCCGGCGGTAACCAGCAAAAGGTGATCCTCGCGCGCTGCATGGCGCTCAATCCTCGCGTGCTGATTGTCGATGAGCCGACGCGCGGTATCGACGTGGGCACCAAATCGGAAGTGCACCAGGTGCTGTTTGAGATGGCGAAAAAGGGCGTGGCGGTGATCGTGATCTCCTCCGATCTGCCTGAAGTGATGGCGGTATCTGACCGGATCATCACCCTCAGTGAAGGGCGGGTGACCGGCGAGATCCACGGTGACGACGCTAACGAAGAACGGCTGATGACGATGATGGCCATCAACCACAACGCCCTGAACGCGGCATAACGGAGTTTCTCATGACGCAGATGATTTCTAAAACGCAGGCCCCGGTCAAACGCGCCGGACGTATCGATCCCATCGCCTTCTTCGAGCGATTCGGGGTGCTGATTTTCATGATCCTGCTGCTGATCTTCTTCCAGTCGCAGAACAGCAACTTTTTCTCTGAACGCAATATTTTCAACATATTAACCGAAGTCTCCATCTACGGGATCATGGCCGTGGGGATGACTTTCGTCATCCTGACCGCCGGGATCGACCTCTCCGTCGGCTCCATTCTGGCGGTGTGCGCCATGACTGCGGCGTACGTGATCAAGGGCGACAACTTCACCACCGTCGACCCGAACGCCTGGGGAGGCATGAGCTGGCTGATTGGGCTGGGGATTTGTCTGGCGATGGGCACGGCAATTGGCTTCCTGCATGGTCTGGGCGTCACGCGCCTGCGCCTGCCGCCGTTTATAGTCACCCTCGGCGGGATGACCATCTGGCGTGGCCTGACGCTGGTGATTAACGACGGCGCGCCGATTGCCGGTTTCGACCCGGGTTACCGCTGGTGGGGGCGCGGGGAGTTGCTCGGCATCTCCATTCCTATCTGGATATTCGCCCTCGTCGCCTTGGGGGGGTATCTGGCGCTGCATAAAACCCGCTGGGGCCGTTTCGTCTACGCCATTGGCGGAAACCCGGAGGCGGCACGCCTGGCGGGGGTGAACGTCAAGCGCGTGCTGGTCAGCGTCTACGTGCTGATTGGCTGTCTGGCGGGGCTGGCGGGCTTCATTCTGAGCGCGCGTCTGGGAAGCGCCGAGGCGGTAGCCGGGATCTCCTTTGAGCTGCGCGTCATCGCCTCGGTGGTGATCGGCGGTACCTCGCTGATGGGCGGTTACGGGCGTATTGGCGGCACCATTATCGGCTCCATCATCATGGGCATTCTGATTAACGGCCTGGTGCTGATGAACGTCTCAGCCTACTACCAGCAAATTATCACCGGATTAATTATCGTTCTGGCGGTGGCGTTTGACACCTACGCCAAGAGCCGTCGCGGCGCACTGTGAGGATCATGATGAAAGAGGTTCGTATTGGATTGATTGGCACCGGGTATATCGGCAAGGCGCACGCCATCGCCTATGCCCAGGCCCCGACGGTGTTCAACCTGCGCGGCAGGCTGGTGCGCGAGATGGTGGCGGAAGTTACGCCGGAACTGGCGGCAGCGCGGGCGCAGGCGTTTGGCTTCAACCGCTCCACCGGGGACTGGCGGGCGCTGGTGGCCGACCCGGCCATTGACGTGGTGGATATTTGCTCTCCCAACCATCTGCATAAAGAGATGGCGCTGGAGGCGATCCGTCACGGCAAACACGTCTACTCCGAAAAGCCGCTGGCGCTCAACGCCCATGACGCGCGTGAAATGGTCGACGCCGCAAAGCGGGCAGGGGTGAAAACGCTGGTGGGGTTCAACTACATGAAAAACCCGACCGCGCAGCTGGCGAAGGAGATTATCGCGCGCGGTGAGATTGGCGAGGTGATCCACTTCTACGGCACTCACAACGAAGATTATATGGCCGACCCGCTCTCGCCCATTCACTGGCACTGCTTCAAAGAGACCGCAGGCCTGGGGGCGCTGGGTGACCTCGCGGCGCATATCGTCAATATGGCCCAGTACCTGGTGGGAGATATCGAGCAGGTCTGCGGCGACCTGAAGATCGTGGTCCCGGCACGTCCGGCGAAGGCGGGTTCGGCAGAGATGATTGCCGTCGAAAACGAGGATCAGGCCCACGCGATGGTGCGTTTTGCGGGCGGGGCGCAGGGCGTCATTGAAACCTCCCGCGTCGCCTGCGGCCGCAAGATGGGGCTGTCGTATGTCATCACCGGGACGAAAGGTGCCATCAGTTTCACTCAGGAGCGCATGGCCGAGCTGAAGCTCTATCTACATGACGACCCGGTGAACCGTCAGGGGTTCCGCACGCTGCTCGTCGGCCCGGCTCACCCGGACTACGGTGCGTTCTGCATGGGGGCAGGCCATGGGATTGGCTTTAACGATCAAAAAACGGTGGAGGTGCGTGACCTGGTGGACGGGATTGCCGCCGACGCGCCGATGTGGCCGGACTTCGAAGAGGGCTGGAAGGTGTCTCGCGTGCTGGACGCGATAGCACTCTCACACCTGGAAGGCCGCTGGCTGAACGTGAACGACATTGTCTGAAGAGGGTTCAACGTGGAAAAGCAGTTTGATGTGATATGCATGGGCCGCGTGGCGGTAGACCTCTACAGTCAGCAAATTGGCGCCCGTCTGGAAGATGTGTCGAGCTTCGCCAAATATCTTGGCGGGTCGTCCGGCAACGTGGCGTACGGCACCGCGCGACAGGGGTTACGCTCGTCGATGCTGGCGCGCGTCGGCGATGAACATATGGGCCGCTTCCTGCGGGAAGAGTTAAACCAGGTGGGCTGCGATACCAGCCATCTGATTACCGACAAAGAACGCCTCACGGCGCTGGTGCTGCTCGGCATTAAAGACCGGGACACTTTTCCTCTGATTTTTTATCGCGATAACTGCGCGGATATGGCGATTACCGCCAGCGATGTGGACGAAAGTTACATTGCCTCCGCACGGTGTCTTGCCATCACCGGGACTCACCTTTCTCATCCCCAGACCCGCGAGGCGGTGCTGACGGCGCTGGGCTATGCCCGCCGCCACGGCGTGCGCACGGTGCTGGATATCGACTACCGTCCGGTGCTGTGGGGGCTGACCTCCTTAGGCGACGGGGAAACGCGCTTTATCGCCGCCGATAAGGTCACCCGCGAGCTGCAGGAGGTGCTGCACCTCTTCGACGTGATTGTCGGCACCGAGGAGGAGTTCCACATTGCGGGCGGCAGCACCGATACCTTGCAGGCGCTGGCGCAGGTGCGTGGCGTGAGTCAGGCTACGCTGGTCTGCAAACGCGGCGCGCTGGGCTGTTCGGTCTATACCGATGCCATTCCGCCTCGTCTGGACGACGGCCTGACGGTGACCGGCGTGCGCGTCGAGGTGCTGAATGTCCTCGGCGCAGGGGACGCGTTTATGTCCGGCCTGCTGCGCGGTTACCTGAACGACGAAGGCTGGGAGCAGGCGTGCCGCTATGCCAATGCCTGCGGTGCGCTGGTGGTCTCCCGCCACGGCTGCGCTCCGGCGATGCCGAGCAAAACAGAGCTGGATGATTATCTTTCTCGCGCCGCACGTGTTCCGCGCCCGGATCTTGACCCGCGTCTTAACCATCTCCACCGGGTGACGACCCGCCGTCGCGAATGGCCGGAGCTGTGCGTGATGGCTTTCGACCATCGCAGCCAGCTGGAAGAGATGGCGCTGCAGTGCGGTGCGTCGATCGGGCGCATTCCGGCACTGAAGCAGCTGATCCTCCAGGCCAGCCGCGAGGCGGCAAACCGCGCCGGGCTGGAGGGTAAAGCCGGTCTGCTGTGCGACGGCACCTTTGGTCAGGATGCGCTAAACGCCATCACCGGGGAAGGGTGGTGGATTGGTCGTCCCATCGAGCTGCCGGGCTCCCGGCCGCTGGAGATGGAGCACGGTAACATCGGCACCCAGCTCATCAGCTGGCCGCAGGAGCACGTGGTGAAATGTCTGGTCTTTTTCCATCCGGAAGATGCCCACGGCCTGCGCCTTGAGCAGGAGCAGAAAATCGCCGAGGTGTACCACGCCTGCTGCCAGTCCGGGCATGAACTGCTGCTGGAGGTGATATTGCCCGCCAGCATGCCGCGCAGCGACGCGCTCTACCTGCGCGCCATCTCCCGTTTCTACAACCTGGGGATTTACCCTGACTGGTGGAAACTGCCGCCGCTCTCAGCCAGCGGCTGGACGGCACTGAACGAGATTATCGAACGTCGGGACCCGCACTGCCGCGGGGTGGTGATCCTCGGTCTGGATGCCCCGGCAGAGCAGCTGCGTGCCGACTTCAAAGCCGCCGCAGGGCAGACGCTGGTTAAAGGCTTCGCCGTGGGGCGCACGCTGTTTGGCGACGCCTCCCGCGCGTGGCTGAAACACGATATTGACGATGCGCAGCTGGTGGCGCGCATCCGGGACAACTACCTGCAGCTTATCGCCTGGTGGCGCGAGCGCGGACACGCATAATGGAGACGACAATGAGTGTACAACTGGGCATTAACCCGCTGACGTGGACGAACGACGATCTGCCTTCCCTCGGCGCGGAGACGTCGCTGGAGACCTGCCTGAGCGAAGGCAAAGAGGCCGGTTTTGCCGGTTTCGAACTGGGCAATAAATTCCCGCGCGAGGCGCGCCTGCTCGGCCCGATTTTACAGCGCCACGACCTGCAGCTGGTCTCCGGCTGGTACTCTGGCCGCCTGCTGGAGCGCAGCGTGGAGGAGGAGATCGCCGCCGTGCAGCCCCACCTGACGCTGTTGCGCGAGCTGGGGGCGAAGGTGCTGGTCTTTGCGGAAGTGAGCGGCTGTATTCACGGCGAGCAGCAGACCCCGGTGCATCTGCGCCCGCGCTTCCCGCAGGAACGCTGGAAGGAGTACGGGGAGAAGCTCAGCGAATTTGCCCGCTATACGCAGCAGCAGGGGGTGCAGATTGCCTACCATCACCATATGGGCACGGTGATTGAGTCCGCCGACGACGTGGACAACCTGATGACCCACACCGGTGAGGAAGTGGGGTTACTGCTGGATACCGGCCATCTGACCTTTGCCGGAGCCGACCCGCTGGCGGTGGCGCAGCGCTGGGCGTCGCGCATCAACCACGTTCACTGCAAAGACGTGCGTGCCGACGTGCTGGCGGACGTTAAAAACCGCAAAACCAGCTTCCTCGATGCGGTGCTAAGCGGCGTATTTACCGTACCGGGTGACGGATGCGTCGATTACCCGCCGATCATGCGGCTGCTGAAAGCGCAGGATTATCACGGCTGGCTGGTGGTCGAGGCGGAGCAGGATCCGGCGATTGCCCATCCGCTGACCTATGCCCGTCTGGGGTATAACAACCTGAGCCGCCTGGCGCACGACGCCGGGCTTATCTGAGGAGGTGACATGTCACGTCTGTTATCACGCTGGCAACAGCCGAATGCTGAGGGGCGCACCCAGTCCGTTACGCCGGAAAGTGCGGGATGGGGATATGTCGGTTTTGAGGCATATGAATTGCAGGAGGGGCAGGTGCTGACGCTGCCCGCCATCAACGAAGAGCGCTGCCTGGTGCTGGTCGCCGGACGCGCCTCCATCAGCACGCCCTCCGCGCAGTTTAACGATATTGGCGAGCGGATGAGCCCGTTTGAGCGCATTAAGCCGTGGGCGGTGTACGTCACCCCGCAGGAGACGGTGCAGGTGACGGCGCTGACGACGCTGGAGCTGGCCGTCTGCGCTGCGCCGGGCAAAGGCACATACCCGACGCGGCTGATTGCGCCGCAGGACATCGACGGCGAGGCGCGCGGCAAGGGGCACAACCAGCGCTATGTGCATAACATTCTGCCGGAAGGTAAATCTGCCGACAGCCTGCTGGTAGTGGAGGTCTGGACCAACGAAGGGTGTACCAGTTCCTACCCGAGCCACAAGCACGACACGGATAATCCGCCGCAGGAAACCTATCTGGAGGAGACCTACTACCATCGCCTCAACCCGGAGCAGGGGTTCTGCATGCAGCGCGTCTACACCGACGACAGAACGCTGGACGAGTGCATGGCGGTCTACGACCGTGATGTGGTCATGGTGCCGAAGGGATATCACCCGGTGGCGACGATGGCCGGGTACGACAGCTATTACCTCAACGTGATGGCCGGCCCGGTACGCAAATGGATGTTTACCTGGGAAGAAGACCACGCGTGGATTAATCAGGATTATCCCGCTACAGGCAAGCACTGAAGCGGATTTTTTGCCGGGTGGAGCTGCGCTTACCCGGCCTGTGAAACGCTTACCTTGCTTCTAACGCCTGCTCAATCGTTCGGGCGATGGCCTCTGGCTGGCTCACCATCGACACGTGACTCGCCGCGACCCCGGTGGTTTTCGCGTGGATCGTCTTCGCCATCGCGCGCTCAAGCGCGGGGTTAATCATCCGGTCATTCTCACTCACCACATACCAGCTCGGTTTATCGTGCCACGCGGCGTGAGTGACCTTTTCGCCAAATGCATCGGCTTTAATTGGCCCCTGCGTGGCGGCGATGGTCAGTTGTTCAGCCGGTTTCACATCCGGTGCGAAATCCTTCCTGACGGCTTCGGTCGGCAGGTATAAGTCGCCGTCAGCCGTTTTAGCGATGCCTGCACTTCCGGGCGGGGCCGGGAAGGTATTCGCCAGCTCTGCCGTCGACTGGCCGGAATCCGGCGCGAACGCCGCCACGTAAACCAGCGATTTAACCCGTGCATCGTTGCCCGCTTCGCTAATCACGGTGCCACCCCAGGAGTGACCGACCAGCACGACGTCCCCCTTAGCACGGGCGATGGCGCGCTGGGTGGCCGCAACGTCATCTTTTAGCGACGTAAGCGGGAGCTGAACGGCGATGACCTCGGTATGGTGTTTTTGCAGCCGGGTAATCACCTTATTCCAGCTGCTGCCGTCGGCAAACGCGCCATGTACCAGCACGACGCTGGTTTTATTCTCTGCAAAAGCGCTGGCCGAAAGCGCCAGCAGGCCTGCTGTCAGTACAGACAGTGCTTTCATCTTCAGACTCCTTAAAAATGGTGGATCGCCGCGTGGGGCGGCACGGTGAATTCGATGGTTTTGTGATCGAGGGGCTTATGCGTCGGATCGGCCAGAATAATCGTCACCTTGTGCTTACCGGCGGGCAGACCCACCAGAATCACCGGCTCTCCGCTGGCGTCAGCCCAGTGCCACGGCGCGTCATCTACCACGACGTGGATGTGGCCGATGCGAGGTGTGACTTTCAGCGCGTCGGGCCCAAATACAGGTTCAATGCGCAGGTTTTCGGCCCGGTACTGAATAAACACCGCGCCTTTGCTCAGCGGCCCGGCAAGCGGTGGATCGACTATCAGCTTTGCGGGCGGCTGCGGCTGTACCAACGGCGCAACGGCGGCTGGGCCATTAACATCGGCGGCGCTGAGGTTGCTCAGGGGCGCGGCGCAGACGGAAGACGTCAGAGCGAGTAAAGGAAGTAACAGATGCTGGCGAATCATTTCGGTATCTCCTCGTGGGTTTATGTCACGAGAGACAGCAGACCATTTTTATGTATCGCGTCTGTTTGCTTAAGTGGGATTTTTGTATCGATGCGTAAGCCTGGTGGGGGAGATACGGTGAGATACATTTCGTCTGAGCATGACGAGACGTTTGCTGGCATGGTGCCTTCAGGCGCATCCATCCGATGCGGATACTTCCCGGAGAAAACATCATGAAGAGTGAAAAAGTTGCATTGATTTTCGGCGGCGCACGCGGAATTGGCGCGGCTATAGCGACGCGGCTGGCGAAGGAAGGCTATCGCGTTGCCGTGACATGGGTATCACGCCCGGACCGGGCTAATGCTCTCGTCTCATCCATTACTGATGCGGGCGGGGTGGCGCTGGCGATTAACGCTGATAGCGCTGACGCAACGGCGATTCAGGCCGCGGTCGATGCCACGATTAACCATTACGGCAGGCTGGATGTTGCCGTAGTGAACGCAGGCGTACTGCGGCTGGGCATGCTTGAGGATTATCAACTGGACGATCTGGACGCCACCCTGTCGGTGAACGTGCGCGGCGTTTTCCTCTCTGTCCAGGCGGCAGCTAAGCGAATGAGGGAAGGGGGGAGGATAATCACCATTGGCAGCAATACCGCTGTGCGAACCGGGCATGCGGGAAGTAGCGTTTATGCGATGAGCAAAGCTGCGGTGGCAGCCATGGTGCAAAACCTGGCGCTGGATCTGGCTCCGAAGCGGATCACAATCAACAATATCCAGCCCGGTCCCATCGCCACGGATATGACGGCCGGAATGGAAGAGCAGATCACTGCACATATCCCTTTGAAACGCATTGGGCAGCCTGAGGAGATCGCATCGCTTGCCGCATGGCTTTCGGGAGAAGAGTCTGGGTATATGACCGGAGCGAGCCTGACCATTGACGGTGGATTCGTGCTTTAACAGCTAAGGGCAGGGAAGCCCGATGTTGTGACTAGCGCTCGGGGGCGTCGACCACCAGACCCGTTTGCTGCGACTGGATCTTGTCCTGATGGTGATACCAGGCGCCAATGGAAGAGTAAACGAAGCGGCCAAAGAAAAACAGAAAGCTGATGAGCAGTATGATGCGGGTCATTCGGGTGTTAAAACGGTGTCGTTTGCGCATACGCGTGGCCTGACTCACTCTCTTTTTCCTGGGCATGCCCTTTTGGGCGATGGGGATATTAAGGCACAGCGGAAAGACAGGGTCAATTCCGCAATGTGTAAATAACCGTCAGTGTTTACATTAATTATTGTTATTGAAATTGATTGTTGCATTTACCATATTGATAATATGAGGAAAATTATTTCAAAAAAAACGCATGTAAGGCTTATTTGCATAAAATAGTTTGATTTAAGTCAACGGATTCCCGGCTCTGGTATTTAAAATCCCTCCTCCACACTGTTCGCCCTGCACATCACCGGGGCGGCGTCAGGTCAGGTTGGATGCCTGTCTTTATTTTCCCTCTGGAGTAAAAGGGGTTTAACCGGGCATCTATGAACATTTTCGCTTTTCTTAAAAACAATAAAAACCGCTGGTGGGCATTGCCGCTTATTTTGCCGGTGGGGTTACTGCCCGTGCTGAGCGTGGCGAATACGTTCACGCAGCTGGGCGACGGCATTGCGGCGCTCTATTATTTACCGCTCTCTTTTTTGCTTTCGCTGATGATGTTTTTTGGTCTGGAAGCTCTGCCCGGTATTGTACTGGCGCTGTTTATTCGCTATTACCCGTCGGTCGGGCTGTTCGAAACCGTCGCCGGTGTGTTCCATTTTATCGTCCCGTTAGTGCTCAGCTGGGGCGGCTATCGGGTTTTTGCGCCCAGACGAAATATGACGGCCTATGGCGACGTGCGGCTGATGGCGCAGCGTATGTTCTGGCAGGCCTTCTGCCCTGCGACGCTGTTTCTGGTGCTGTTCCAGTTTGCGGTGTATCTCGGCATATATGAGAGTCGTCAGAGCCTGGCGGGGCTGAACCCTTTTAATATTCGCACGCTGATCAACTATCAGGCCCTGCTGGTCAGCGGGCTGACGGGCGTGCCGCTATGTTATCTGCTGATCCGCCTGATTCGTCATCCGCGTTATCTCAACAGTCTCATCTCGCAGATCCGTAGCCAGATAGACGCAAAAGTGACGCCCGCTGAGTTTCTGATTTGGGCTGTTGCGCTCGGCGGGCTGATTTCGCTGCTGCTGCTCCCGATGAATGAAAACAGTTCCATTTTCACCACCAACTATACCCTGTCGTTGCTGATGCCGGTGATGCTCTGGGGGGCGATGCGCTTTGGCTATAAGCTGATTTCGCTTATCTGGACGCCGATACTGCTGGTGTCTATCCACTATTTTTACCGCTATATCCCAATCAACCAGGGATACGACATTCAGCTGGCGATCACCTCTTCCAGTTACCTGGTCTTTTCGTTCGTGGTGATTTACATGTCGATGCTGGCGACCCGGCAGCGCGCGGTGAACAAGCGTGCCCGCAGGCTGGCGTTACTCGACCCGGTTATGCATATGCCTAACCTGCGGGCGCTGTCGCGCGATCTGGCGAAAAACCCGTGGTCGGCGCTCTGTTTAGTGCGTATTCCTGAGCTGGAGATTCTGGGGCGTAACTATGGCGTGTTGCTGCGCATTCAGTACAAACAGCGGCTGGCGCAATGGATTAATGCCAGGCTCCAGTCCAACGAAAAGGTTTATCACCTCACGGGCTGTGACCTGGCGATTCGCCTTAACGCGGAATCGCACCAGCAGCGGATTGAAACTCTGGACGAGCATATCAAACAGTTCCGCTTTATCTGGGATGGCATACCGTTGCAGCCGCAGGTGGGCGTGAGCTACTGCTATGTACGTTCGCCCGTCAACCACCTCTATCTGGTGCTGGGCGAGCTGGGGGTAGTGGCTGACCTGTCGCTCTCCTCTAACCACCCGGAAAACCTTCAGCAACGTGGTGCCGTCCACCTGCAGCGTAGCCTGAAGGATAAAGTCGCGGTGATGAGTCGCCTGCAGCGTGCGCTGGATAACAACGAATTCACGCTGCTGGTTCAGCCCGTGCGCGGCCTGCGGGGGGACAGCTATCACGAAGTGCTGCTGCGCATGACCGATGCAAACGGGCTGTTAATCTCGCCTGAACAATTCCTGCCCGTTGCCCAGGAGTTTGGACTCTCTTCGCGGGTGGATTTGTGGGTACTGGACCACACGCTGCGCTTCCTTGCAGCGCACCGCGAGAAACTGCCCGGCCAGCGCTTTGCCATTAATCTGGCCCCTTCAACGGTGTGTCGGGTGCAGTTCCCGCTCGAGGTGAGTCGTCTGCTGACCCACTATGCCATCGAGCCGTGGCAGCTGATCTTTGAAGTGACGGAGTGCAGCACCTTCTGCAACGCGGAACAGGCGCTACACATCCTCAGGCAGTTGCAGAAAATGGGGGTACGCATTGCGATTGATGATTTCGGTACCGGTTATGCGAGCTATGCGCGGCTGAAAAGCGTGGATGCCGACATTCTCAAGATTGACGGCAGCTTCATCCGTAATATCGTCAACAACAGTCTGGACTATCAGATTGTGGCGTCTATCTGCCATCTGGCACGCATGAAGAAGATGCTGGTGGTGGCGGAGTATGTCGAGACCGAAGAGATACGTAGCGCGGTTCACGCGCTAGGCATCGATTATGTGCAGGGTTATCTGATTGGCAAGCCGGTTGCGCTTGAGTCACTGGCGGAAACTGAGGCGTCCACCGCGGACGCCTGAGTCATCATGCGGCGACGTCGGCGCTCTCTTCCTTGATTTTGAGCATCCAGCCGGTGACCGCTTCCCAGTACTGCTGCTCTTTTTCCAGATCCAGCAGGACCAGCGCGTTCTGGCTGAACCAGTCGTGCGGGAAGCTCAGCGTCCAGTGGTGATCGTCGGTTGTCAGCTTCAGCGTCGGCGGCGTCGTGGTGGCCTGACGCTGGTTATTGAGCAGCACGCCCAGACGCAGCAGCTGGATGAGCGGCAGGAACTGCTTCTTCTTGAACAGCGTGAAGCGCGGCAGATCGTCGAGCTTGATGGCCTTGCGGTGATAACGCACCAGCGTCGCCATCATGGTTTGCTGCTCCTGGTTAAAGCCAGGCAGATCGCTGTTTTGCAGAATATAGGCCGAATGGCGGTGCATTCCGCTGTGATTAATGTTCAGCCCCACCTCGTGCAGCATCGCGGCCCATTTCAGCAGGGCGGCAAGCTGCGGGTGCGCGAGCTTAGGATTCTGTTCTTCCCACTGTTCGTACATCTGGACCGTTGTTTCCAGCACGCGCTTCGCCTGCTCGCGGTCGATGTTGTACTGGTTGGCCAGGCTTTGCGCGGTGCGGCTGCGAATGTCCTGATGGCGGAAGCGGCCTTCCATCTCATACAGCACGCCTTCACGCAGCGCACCGTCGGAGAGACGCAGCTCCTTAATGGCAAGCGCATCAAACACGCCGCAGAGGATAGCCAGACCCGGTACAAATACCGCCTTACGTTCGTCAGAAAGACCCGGCAGGCTTAGGGCGTCAAAACTTTTATGCTTCAGCACTTCTTCGGTCAGCAGGGTCAGGCGTTCAGGCGTGATAAACCCGTCTTTTTCACCCATTGCCAGCAGGACTTCATGCGCCGCCTTGATGGTACCCGACGCGCCCAACGCCACGTTCCAGCCCTGAATACGGTACTGCCAGGCCAGATTTTCCAGCTTCTGGACCGCGGCCATACGCGCCCGCTGGAAGTTTTCACGGGTGATGGCGCCGCCCGGGAAATACATCTGCGCGAAGCTGACGCAGCCCATACGGCGGCTTTCCACCAGACGCGGCTCAAAGTCTTCGCCGATCACCAGTTCCGTAGAACCCCCGCCAATGTCGATAACCAGCTTGCGCCCTTTTTCCGGCTGGGTGTGCTCAACACCCATGAAAATCAGACGCGCTTCCTCGTTACCGGAGATGATCTCAATCGGGTAGGGGATCACTTTTTCGGCTCGCTTGAGGAACTCCGGGGCGTTCAGCGCCTGGCGCAGCGTGTGGGTCCCCACAATGCAAACGCTGGAAGGCGAGAAGCCCTGCAGGCGCTCAGCAAACAGGGACAGGCAGTTTAAGCCGCGCTCCATCGCCTCTTCGCTCAGCATGCTGCGTTCATCAAGACCATCCGCCAGGTGTACGCGCTGCTTCAGACGACCGATGATCTGCAGCGCGCCATCCACCTCACGGGCGATGACCATGTGGAAACTGTTAGAGCCAAGATCGACCGCGGCGAATTCCTGCGGGCGTGGGGTCTTATCATTTATCGGCATAGGTTAATCGGGTTGCTCGAGTGATTTGATATAGTCGTAAATCGCCAGTTGCGACCGCACTTTGCGACGATTGCCGCGCGGTACATAGCGGTTACTGAGTTCTTTGTCGATATAGCGCGCTTTCACCGTATCGCTGAACAGGATCTCGATAATGTCGAGGATACGCTGTTTCAGGCGCGGATCCAGCAGCGGGGTCGCGACTTCAATTCGATAGTCAATATTGCGCGTCATCCAGTCTGCCGAAGAGAGATAGACCTGTTTATCACCCGCATTATCGAAAATATAGACCCGATCGTGTTCCAGGTAGCGATCAACAATGCTGATAACGCGAATATTGTCGCTGATGCCTTCCAGTTCCGGGATCAGCGAGCACATGCCGCGGATGAGCAGGTTAACCGGCACGCCGGAACTGGACGCCGCATACAGACGGTCCACCAGACCTTTATCGACCAGGTTGTTAAGCTTCAGCGTGATGCCAGATGACAAACCTTTCTGGGCATTGGCGATCTCTTTATCGATCATATCGTACAGCAGGCGGCGCGAGTTCTGCGGCGAGACCAGCAGATAGTCAAAGCTCACCGGGCGGTACGGGTTCTCAATAAAGTTAAATACACGGCGCACTTCGTTAGTGATGCGGGCATCGGCGGTGAGCAGCGAGTAGTCAGTGTAAATCCGCGCCGTTTTCTCGTTGAAGTTCCCGGTTCCGATGTGGGCATAACGCACCACGTCTTCGCCCTCTTTACGGGAGATCAGGAACAGCTTGGCGTGAATTTTCAGCCCAGGCGCGGAGAAGATGACGTGCACACCCGCTTCCGTCAGACGGCGCGCCCAGTGAATGTTGGCTTCTTCATCGAAACGTGCCTGCAGCTCTACTACCACGGTCACTTTTTTGCCGTTGTGCGCCGCATGGATCATCGCGTCGATGATGCGGGAATCTTTTGCCACGCGGTAGATGTTGATTTTGATCGCCAGCACGCTCGGGTCGAAAGAGGCCTGACGCAGCAGTTCAAGCACGTGTTCAAACGTGTGGTACGGATAGTAGAGCAGGACGTCACGTTCGCGAATGGCGTCAAACCCGTTGCGGAATTTATCAAACCAGAGATGGCGCAGGCGCGGCAGCGGCTTGTTCACCAGGTTGGCTTTGCCAACGTTCGGGAAGCCAATAAAGTCTTTAAAGTTGTGGTAACGGCCACCGGGTACGATGGAGTCATAGCGCGAAATGGTCAGTTTCTCGCGCAGCATCTCCACCATGGCGTCCGGCATATCGCGCTGGTAAACAAAGCGGACCGGCTCGGCCGTCAGGCGCTGTTTCAGGCTGGAGGACATCAGCTCCATCAGGCTGGCTTCCATCTCGTGGACCAGGTCGTATTCGGCGTCACGGGTCATCTTCATCGAGTAGGCGTTTAGCGCATCGTAGTCGAAGAAGCCTTTGAAGATGTCGTCCAGACAGTAACGCAGGATGTTATCCAGCAGGATCATCGGCTTGCGTCTGCGCGGGGTTTCCGGCGGCAGGTTCACAAAGCGCGGCACCTTGTCGGACGGGATCTCCAGCAGCGCGTAGCTGATGGACTCACCGCGAATAATTTCCACGGCCAGATAGGTGTAGTCATCCTTCAGGAACTGCACCAGGTCGGTTTCGCGGTTAATCAGAATCGGGGTAATGTGCTGGCGGAGATAATGTTTGAAGTAGTGGCGCAGCCAGTTTTGTTGGTTAACGGAAAGCTGACGTTCGTTAATCAGGAAGATTTGATTGCGCGCCATCTCCAGCAGCAGTTCGTTATACAGGCCGTCAAACTCCTGATCGGCTTTCAACACGCGGGACTGGATTTTACCCAGCAGATGACGCGAGTGAGAATTTAAGCCCTGTTCTTCGCTGATGATGATCCGTCTTTTCAGCTCGGCAAAGCGAACCTTGTAGAACTCATCCAGGTTGTTGGAATAAATGCCCAAAAAACGCATGCGTTCGATCAGCGGGTTACTTTTGTCGGCCGCTTCCTGGAGTACACGTTCGTTAAATGCTAACCAGCTTAGCTCTTTCTCGATATATAACTTTTCCTGACCCATTACAGCTCACACTCCAGTTCAATCACAGGACGTGGTAAATCCGTCTCGTCCTTATTATGGCGAGCATTTCCACGATATGTCCAACAGTGCCAGAAAAGTATGACAGTTATTTTTTTTGTTGGGGATTTTAGAGAGTTGGGGGAGGCAATATCGGGTAATGCAATAAGTCGGGTAAGCGTAGCGCCACCCGACATAACAAACTACTCTTCGGCCGCATAACCCTGAGGTGGAAGCTTAACGCCGTCCAGCCAGGCTGCACCGTCGCGCATTTCAAGACGCCCGTCAACAAACCAGCTGACCACCAGCGGGTAGATGGCGTGTTCCTGGGTTTGCACGCGCTCGGTCACGTCGTCTTCGTTGTCGCCATCAAAGACCGGGACTTTCGCCTGCAGGATCACCGGGCCACCGTCCAGTTCGTCGGTGACGAAATGCACAGAGGTACCGTGCTCCTCATCGCCATTTTCCAGCACCTGACGGTGTGTGTGCAGGCCGGGATATTTTGGCAGCAGGGAAGGGTGGATATTCAGCAGTCGCCCGGCGAAGTGTTCGACAAACGCCGGGCTCAGAATACGCATATAGCCCGCCAGTACGACCACGTCCGGTGCATAGGCATCAATCTCTTGAACCAGTTCGCGGTCGAAGGCTTCACGCCCGGCGAACTGGCTGGCTTCCAGCGCGTGCGCGGGAATGCTCTCTTGCCGCGCGCGCTCAAGGCCGAACGCGTCGGCCTTGTTGCTGAATACTGCCCGAATGGTGCCGTTAATTTTCTTCTGTTTACAGGCGTCTATGATGGCCTGCAAATTACTTCCGTTGCCGGAAATGAGCACCACGATGTTTTTCATTCAATGACCACACGCTCTTCGGAATCGGAGGCTTTAATCGTACCGATTTTCCACGCGTTTTCACCTTTCTCGGTCAACAGCTTAACCGCTTTATCGGCTTCGCTTGCTGGGAGGGCGATAACCATGCCCACGCCGCAGTTAAAGGTGCGGTACATTTCGTGAGAACTCACGTTGCCTGCGGTCTGCAGCCAGTTAAAGACTGCCGGCCACTGCCATGAGGATTCGTCGATCACCGCCTGGGTGTTATCCGGCAGGACGCGCGGAATGTTTTCCCAGAAGCCGCCGCCGGTCAGGTGAGCAATGGCGTGAACGTCAACGTTCTCGATAAGCTCCAGTACGTTTTTCACGTAGATGCGGGTCGGGGCCAGCAGATGGTCAGCCAGCGGTTTACCTTCAAGCTCAGTGGTTTGTGGGTCGCAACCGCTGACTTCGAGAATTTTGCGCACCAGAGAGTAGCCGTTGGAGTGTGGGCCGCTGGAAGCCAGCGCAATCAGCACATCACCATCAGCCACTTTGCTGCCGTCGATAATTTCTGATTTTTCTACTACACCGACGCAGAAGCCTGCGACGTCATAATCTTCGCCGTGATACATGCCAGGCATTTCCGCGGTTTCACCGCCCACCAGCGCGCAGCCGGACTGCAGACAGCCTTCGGCGATACCGTTAATGACGCTGGCTGCGGTATCCACATCCAGTTTGCCGGTCGCGTAGTAATCGAGGAAGAACAGAGGTTCTGCACCCTGAACCACCAGGTCATTCACGCACATCGCAACCAGATCGATACCGATCGTGTCGTGACGTTTTAAATCCATCGCCAGGCGCAGTTTGGTGCCTACGCCATCAGTTCCCGAGACCAGAACAGGTTCACGATATTTTTGCGGCAGCGCGCACAGTGCGCCGAATCCACCCAGACCACCCATCACTTCCGGGCGGCGGGTTTTTTTCACCACACCTTTGATTCGGTCAACCAGCGCATTACCTGCGTCAATATCAACACCGGCATCTTTGTAGCTGAGAGAAGTTTTGTTGGTCACGGCTCAAGTCCCCACGCGATTGCATAGCTAGTAAGAAAAATCGGCGCAATTCTAACAGTCCAGGCAAACGTTTGCGAGCCTATTCTCGGTGGAGGGATCTTTTTTTCTCTCTGGCCATTGCGGGGCAACAAACTTGACTCTGTTCACGAAAATGAAACCGGTTTCGGTGATCTGCTTGCAACGGATAACCCCTTTGCACATCATCGAACTGAAACCGGTTTCTGTAATTGTTTTTGCAGAAAATAACGCAGAATGAGGGAAAGCGAATGTCAGGATTTAAAGCAGATTTTCTGTGGGGTGGTGCCGTTGCGGCGCATCAGCTGGAAGGCGGCTGGAAAGAGGGCGGCAAGGGCGTAAGCGTTGCCGACGTCATGACGGCGGGTGCGCATGGCGTACCGCGTGAAATCACCAACGGCGTGCTGGAAGGGAAGAATTACCCTAACCATGAAGCCATTGATTTCTACCATCGTTATAAAGAAGACATCAGACTCTTTGCCGAGATGGGGTTCAAATGTTTCCGTACCTCCATTGCCTGGACGCGTATCTTCCCGAAAGGCGACGAGCGGGAGCCTAATGAGGCTGGCCTGAAATTCTATGACGATCTGTTCGACGAATGCCTGAAGTACGGCATCGAACCGGTTATTACGCTTTCTCACTTCGAGATGCCTTTCCACCTGGTGACGGAATACGGCGGCTGGCGCAACCGTAAGCTGATCGACTTTTTCGTTCGTTTTGCAAAAGTGGTCTTCCAGCGCTATCAGCATAAAGTGAAATACTGGATGACCTTCAATGAGATCAACAACCAGGCTAACTTCCACGAAGATTTTGCGCCGTTCACCAACTCCGGGTTGAAGTATGCGCCGGGTGAAGACCGTGAGCCGGTCATGTTCCAGGCCGCGCACTACGAGCTGGTGGCCAGCGCCCTGGCGGTGAAGGCGGGACGCGAAATTAATCCGTCGCTGCAGATCGGCTGCATGATTGCTATGTGTCCTATCTATCCGCTGACCTGCGCGCCGGACGATATGATGATGGCGATGAATGCGATGCACCGTCGCTACTGGTTTACCGACGTGCACGTCCGCGGTAAGTACCCGCAACATCTGCTCAACTACTTTGAACGTCGCGGGTTCGCGCTGGATATTACCGATGAGGATAAAGCAGCGCTGCGCCAGGGGTGCGTTGATTATATCGGCTTCAGCTATTACATGTCCTTTGCCACCAAGGCGACGGCGGACAACCCGCAGCTTGATTACGACGAGAGCAAGAGCCTGGTCTCTAACCCGTATGTGCAGAAATCCGACTGGGGCTGGCAGATTGACCCGGTTGGGCTGCGCTACTCCCTGAACTGGTTCTGGGATCACTACCAGTTGCCGCTGTTCATTGTTGAAAACGGCTTTGGCGCGATTGACGTGCAGGAGAGTGACGGCACGGTAAACGATCGGTACCGCATTGATTACCTTTCTGCGCACATCCGCGAGATGAAAAAAGCGGTGGTGGAAGATGGTGTAGACCTGATGGGCTACACCCCGTGGGGCTGTATCGACCTTGTGTCTGCCGGCACCGGTGAAATGAAAAAACGCTACGGCTTTATCTTTGTCGATAAAGACAATGAAGGGAACGGCACGCTGAACCGCAGCAAGAAAAAGTCCTTCGACTGGTATAAGCAGGTGATTGCGAGCAACGGCGAGCAGCTATAATTGCCCGGTGGCGCTGCGCTTACCGGGCCTAAGGGACGTGTAGGCCAGGTAAGCGTTAGCGCCACCCGGCAGAACCCCGCACCCAAGCCGGAGCCCAGCCTCCGGCTTTTTTGTCTTTGATTGACATATGTCAAGCAAGATGGGTATGGCGCAATCCGAAAAAAGCGGTATAATCCCGCGATTTTTTTGCGGATGCCACCTCAGAGGAGAAAGAGAATGAAGATTGTGGAAGTGAAACACCCACTCGTTAAACACAAGTTGGGCCTGATGCGTGAGCATGACATCAGCACGAAGCGTTTTCGCGAACTGGCTTCTGAAGTGGGCAGCCTGCTGACCTACGAAGCAACCTCTGATCTGGAAACGGAAAAAGTCACCATCGAAGGCTGGAACGGCCCGGTGCAGGTTGAGCAGATCAAAGGGAAGAAAATTACCGTCGTGCCTATCCTGCGTGCCGGTCTGGGCATGATGGAAGGCGTGCTGGAGCACGTACCCAGCGCGCGCATCAGCGTGGTCGGTATCTACCGTAATGAAGAGACGCTGGAGCCGGTTCCTTACTTCCAGAAGCTGGTGTCCAACATCGACGAACGTATGGCGCTGGTGGTTGACCCTATGCTGGCGACCGGCGGTTCAATGATCGCCACCATTGACCTGCTGAAAAAAGCGGGCTGCAGCAGCATTAAGGTGCTGGTACTCGTTGCGGCACCGGAAGGGATCGCGGCGCTGGAAAAAGCGCACCCGGACGTTGAGCTGTACACCGCCTCTATCGACCAGGGTCTTAACGAGCACGGATACATCATCCCGGGGCTCGGCGATGCCGGCGATAAGATCTTTGGTACGAAATAATCGAATAACGATAAAAAAGCCGACTTTGATAGTCGGCTTTTTTTTGAATAAAACACCAACAACAAAACTCAGAGGAAAACACTATGACGCGCCGTGCTATCGGGGTGAGTGAAAGACCGCCGCTTTTACAGACTATCCCGCTTAGTTTGCAGCACCTGTTCGCCATGTTTGGCGCAACCGTGCTGGTGCCAATCCTGTTTCACATTAACCCGGCTACCGTGCTGCTGTTCAACGGCATCGGTACGCTGCTGTATCTCTTTATCTGTAAAGGCAAAATCCCGGCGTATCTCGGGTCGAGCTTCGCCTTTATCTCTCCGGTGCTATTGCTGCTGCCGCTGGGTTATGAAGTGGCGCTGGGCGGCTTTATCATGTGTGGCGTACTGTTCTGCCTGGTCTCCTTCATTGTGAAGAAAGCCGGAACCGGCTGGCTGGACGTGATGTTCCCCCCTGCGGCGATGGGCGCAATCGTTGCCGTCATCGGTCTCGAACTGGCGGGCGTGGCGGCGAATATGGCCGGTCTGCTGCCTGCGGACGGGCAATCGCCGGATTCTAAAACCATCATTATCTCGATGGTGACGCTGGGCGTGACGGTGTTTGGCTCCGTGCTGTTCCGCGGCTTTATGGCGATTATCCCGATCCTGATCGGCGTGCTGGCGGGCTATGCGCTCTCCTTCGTGATGGGCGTGGTGGATACCTCACCGATTGCCGAGGCGCACTGGTTCGCGCTGCCAACCTTCTACACCCCGCGCTTCGAGTGGTTTGCTATCTTCACCATTCTGCCCGCCGCACTGGTCGTGATTGCGGAGCACGTCGGCCACCTGGTGGTAACGGCGAACATCGTTAAGCGTGATTTAATCCGCGACCCGGGTCTGCACCGCTCCATGTTTGCGAACGGTTTCTCCACCATCATCTCCGGTTTCTTCGGATCCACGCCAAACACCACGTACGGTGAGAACATCGGCGTGATGGCAATCACCCGCGTCTACAGCACCTGGGTTATTGGCGGCGCGGCGATTATTGCCATTCTGCTCTCCTGCGTGGGTAAGCTGGCGGCAGCGATTCAGATCATCCCGGTGCCGGTCATGGGCGGCGTCTCGCTGCTGCTGTATGGGGTAATCGGTGCCTCCGGGATTCGCGTGCTGATTGAATCGAAAGTGGATTACAGCAAAGCGCAGAACCTGATCCTCACCTCGGTCATTCTGATTATCGGCGTGAGCGGTGCGAAGGTGCACATCGGTGCGGCCGAGCTGAAAGGCATGGCGCTGGCGACCATCGTCGGCGTGGGCCTGAGCCTGATTTTCAAGCTGATCTCGGTGATCCGCCCGGAAGAGGTGGTACTGGACGCTGACGAAAGCGAAAAAGCGCCACATTGATCCTTTAACCGGGTGGACGATCCGCCCGGTTCTCTCCTTGCTGGTTCCGTGTTAAACTCCGTTCCGATTTTACGTAAGATCTGGTTGAGGTACTTCTGAACGGACCGGCACAGCTCTCTCTGCCACTCTATCTCCCTGACGATGAAACTTTTGCGAGTTTCTGGCCGGGTGATAACCCCTCTTTACTGGCTGCACTGCAAAACGTGCTGCGCCAGGAGCACAGCGGATACATCTATATCTGGTCACGCGAAGGCGCGGGGCGCAGCCACCTGTTGCATGCCGCCTGCGCGGAGCTTTCGGCGCGCGGTGATGCGGTAGGCTATGTGCCGCTGGATAAACGTACCTGGTTCGTGCCTGACGTGCTGGAGGGAATGGAACATCTCTCCCTGGTCTGCATCGATAATATCGAATGCGTGGCGGGGGATGAGCCGTGGGAAATGGCGATCTTTAACCTCTATAACCGCATTCTGGAGTCGGGCAAAACCCGACTGCTGATCACCGGCGATCGTCCACCGCGCCAGCTCAATCTTGGGTTGCCGGATCTGGCGTCACGTCTGGACTGGGGGCAAATCTACAAGCTCCAGCCGCTGTCGGATGAAGATAAGCTTCAGGCATTACAGCTGCGCGCAAAGCAGCGTGGCTTTGAGCTGCCGGAAGACGTGGGCCGTTTCCTGCTCAAGCGCCTGGACAGGGAAATGCGCACCCTGTTCGATACGCTCGATCAGCTCGACCGCGCTTCCATTACCGCCCAGCGCAAGCTGACCATTCCGTTTGTGAAAGATATCCTTAAGCTTTGAGTGTTTTCGCCCGGTGGCGCTACGCTTACCGGGCCTACAGGTGCTCTTTGTAGTCCGGGTAAGGCGCAGCCGCCACCCGGCTAAAGATCCCCCATCAGGTGTTCAACCAGAAGCGGAATCGGCCGTCCTGATGCCACGCTCCGTCCACCTTCACGCCACAGCGCCGTGCCGCTGATATCCAGATGCGCCCACGGAATGGTTGGCGGGCAGAAGTGATGCAGCAACCACGCCGCCGAGGCGCTTATCGCCGCATTGTTGGTTGGCGTGTTGCACAGATCGGCGATGGCGCTGTCGGTCTGCTTTTTCAACCGCGCATCCAGCGGCAGGGACCACACTTCGTCGCCACTCTGTTTCCCTGCCTGCGTCAGCGCACTGCGCAGCGGTTCATCCTGCGTCATTAGCCCGCTTAGCTCATACCCCAGCGCCTTCACGACTGCACCGGTTAAGGTCGCCATATCAATAATATAGCGCGCCTGCGGATGCCGCTGGCTGGCCCAGGCGATGGCATCTGCCAGCACCAGTCGACCTTCAGCATCGGTATTGTTGATTTCAACCGTGGTGCCGTTGCAGGCTGTTGCCACCGTGCCGGGCTGCATGGCATTGGGGCCGATGGCATTTTCTGCCAGTGCCAGCACGCCCATTATGCGTACGGGTAATCCCAGCTCTGCCACGGTGAGCATCAGCCCCAGCACGTTAGCCGCCCCGCACATGTCATATTTCATGGTGTACATGCCCGCACCTTCTTTTAGCCACAGACCGCCGGTATCAAAGGTGATGCCTTTTCCCACATAGCAGCGCACCGGGCCGTCGTGAGTGCCATCATAATGCATCGCCAGCAGACGTGGCGGGCAGGTGGCTCCTTTGCCGACGGCGTGCAGTAGACCCAGGCCGTGCTCAACAATCTCTTTTTCGTTGAGCACTTCGCAGCGCAGGGCGGGGAAGAGGGCGCAGAGCTTTAGTGCCTCTTCTACCACAAACTGCGGCGTACACCGGTCAGAGGGGATATCCGCCAGACGTCGTGCCGCGACCATGCCGTGCGCGATAGCCTGCTGCTGGCGGAAAACACCCTCCAGCTTCGCCTGTTGTTCCGGCAGGCAGAGGGCGGTGATATGCGCAATACGGACGTCATCGTCGGTTTTCTTTAGCTGCAAATCGCTTAGCCGGTGCGCCTGATTAAAGAGAAAACGCAGCACTTGCGCCAGCACGACGTCGTCGATATTTGTCACATCCAGCATCACATCGGGACTCACGGGTGAGGCCAGCAGCGGGCGCAGCGCCGTGAGCAATCCTTCTGTCAGGCTATCGTGCCAGAGCGCATCCGGGAGCAGCGTGATCCGGGCAAAAGGGGCGCAGCCAAAGCGGGCGTCAGCGATGCCGCTGGACTCGCGCATTTCCGCGATAAGCGCATTTTGCGGCAAATGCGCACAGGCGGTGCGGGCGATGAAATGGCTTTGCGGCTTTGCGTCGGAAAGTGCGGTAATGAGTTGATATGTAATCATCATGACTCCTCAATCGGGGCGCGGATCCGCGTGGCATAGGCCTGCATCCATTCATCGTCTACCGCGTGATAATGCGTTTTTTCCCGCAGACGCTCTGTGCGATAAACGGTGAGAGGCTGTCGAGCCGTCGCCACCACAAACGAAAAGGTTTTGATATTCGTCGCGGCGCCGAACTCGCCCTTGTTATTCATGCACACCACGGAAAGATCGCCCGCGCGACCGAAGCGCGACATCAGCCTATCTTCCAGCTCGAACACCACTGAATCTGCGGCCTGCTGCGGCGACATACCTTGCGCCATCCGGCGAACGATTTCGTAGCTGGTGCAGCCTTTCATCAGATCTTCACCGACGCCCGTGGCGGTAGCGGCACCGGTTTCGCTGTCGCAGTAAAAGCCGGAGCCGATAATGGGGGAATCCCCAATGCGGCCGCGTTTTTTCATAAACAGGCCGCTGGTGGAGGTGGCGACGCTCATGGAACCCTGCTTATCAAGACCGATAATGCCGACGGTATCGTGTCCGTCGTACGGGCTTAAGCCTTTATCCAGCGTCTCGCGGCAGCGCTTGCGGTAGTGCTGCATGGCGCGCTCCGTGAGCATGGTTTTGTCGGCAAAGCCCTGGCTCAGTGCCCATTCACGTGCGCCCTGGCCGACCAGCAGGCTGTTGTAGCGCTGGCGGCTCAGCGCGTGCGCCACGCGCACCGGATTGGCGACATCCACCAGATTTCCTACGGCACCGAACGCCAGCGTGTCGCCGTCCATGTACGCCGCATCCAGCTCGACTTCGCCGTTTTCGGTAGGCAGCCCGCCATAGCCGACGGATTTATACAGCGGGAAGTCTTCCACGGCAGCGACGGCATCCACCACCGCTGCTGAGACCGGTTTTCCCGCCGCCAGGGCAGATGCAGATTCCGTTACGCCTTCAAGCGCCATTCGCCAGGTTGCGATAATTCCCCACATGCTTTACTCCTGTTTTGCAAGGGTGGTGTCAGTTTGCGTGACCGTGCTCAGCTCCGCAGCACGGTACTGTTTGTCCACGATACGCATGAAAGGCAGGTACAACATGGCGCCAATCAGCAGGTTGATAAGCTGCATCACGCTGCCGCTCAGGTGCCCGGTAACGATAAAACCGCTGATGACCGGTGGCAGCGTCCAGGGGATAAACACCCCGGTGGTGACGGCGACCGCGCCAATTTTCATCGCCGCATACTGCACGGTAACCAGCACCAGCGGCACCAGGTTGAACGGAATAAGCATGATCGGGTTCATGATCACCGGCAGGCCAAACAGGATCGGCTCGTTAATGTTAAACACCGACGCCCCCGCGCCGAGGCGCGCCACTTCGCGCATGTTTTTACTGCGGGCGAAAATCAGCATCGCAATCACCAGCGACAGCGTGGCGCCCGCCCCCCCCATCCAGATCATGTCAAAAAACTGTTCAGTAATAATGTGCGGCGGCGTCGTGCCCGCCTGAATGGCGGCGATGTTATCGGTCTGGTTTTCCATCCACAGCGGACGAATGATGCCGTTGATCATCGAGCCGGAGTTAATCCCCACTGACCACAGAATAGTGATGCTGAATACGGTCATCAGCGCGCCAAAGTAAGAGGTGCCGTAGTGGCGTACCGGCGTGGCGACCACCTCGTAAATGAACTGATGGATGGTGTTGTAGTGGGTATTTTCGAAGATGATGCGGATACCCAGCACCAGTATCATGACCAGCAGGGCCGGGATCAGCGCTGCGAAGGACTCCTGCACCGCAGGCGGCACGCCGTCCGGCATTTTAATGACCAGATTTTTGCGCTTCAGCCAGCAGAACAGTTCCGTCCACAGCAGCGAACCGATCATCGCCACAAACAGCCCCTTGCTGCCAATCCACTCTACCGGTATGACGGTAATGCCGCCGTTTTCCGCCACTTTGATAAACGGCGTCAGGATTAAAAATGCGACCAATGCCAGGATGCCGCAGGAGATACGGTCCTCGCCATAGTGTTCGGCCAGGCGGAAGGCGACCAGGAAGCTGATAAACAGCGACATGGTGGAGAAGACCGCATTGAACGGAATTTCGATAATCGCGCTCCAGCTCTCACCAAAGGCCTGAGACATAAACTGCTGATAGGTTTGATTCGGGAACGACGAGATGACGAGCAGAATGGAGCCGACGATGATAAATGGCATGAATGAAACGTAGGCACCACGAATGGCCCCGAGATGGCGCTGCTGGGCCGTTTTCGCCGCCAGCGGCATCAGTTTTGCTTCAAGAAATCCCAGAACATTGTTCATTGTGAACTCCGTACAAGATTGAGGGGTGTTGTTTATGTTATGTCTGTGGATTATCAGTGAAGCGCGGTGAGCGAAAGGTGAAATCGGTCACAAAGCAATCGCTTGTATAATATAAATCTCATAAGATTGGTTTCAGGAGGATTGGAATGGAAATCAAACTGCACGCCAATGCCACCACCACGCCGCGCATCCGCCGCTACCTTCAGCAGTCTGATAAAAGCGACAGGGAACTGGCCGTTGAGTTGGGGATCTCGGTCACCACCGTCAGGCGCTGGCGCAACCGCGATCGGGTTTCGGATAACCACACTACGCCAAAAGTGATACACAAAGCGCTGAGACAAGAGCAGGTTGCACTGGTTAATGCTCTGCGCGACATATCAGGTGCGCCATTAGATGAATTGCTGCAGATAGTTAACGACATCCTGGGCATCCCCGTCTCACGGGCAACGCTGAGTCGCTATCTCAAACCGGCACCCGCGAAACAAAAAGGGGTTTCGTTGCAGGGAAAAAAGGCGCTGAAAGCTGGCATCAGGCCGCATACGCTGCTGCTGTATCATCAGCCTTTGTCGCTGCATATGGATGATGGGGGGGAACAACACCTGCTCTGGGCGCGCGAACCGGTGAGCGGCTGGTGTTATGCCCGGCTCTATGCGGGTCTTTCACCGCAGTTGCTCACTACCTGGACGCGCGCGCTGCTGGAGGCCTGCCCCGCTGATATACAATCTGTTGAGACTTTCGGTTTTGAACCGACGCTGCCTGCACAAGACGTTGTTGTTAACGCTCATCCACACAAGCACAATGCGCTGCAGGTGGCGCTACCGCTCCGGGATATTATTCCGCGAGTGAATGATGAACCGGCTGGAGAGGTCGTTATCACGCTATGCGAGTTTTATAACCGGGGTAAAACGCAGAAAAAACTGGGAGAAAGTACGCCGCAGGCGTTTCTGGAAGCGCTGCGGCGTAAGGACTAGAGGATCTCGAGGACATCTTCCGGCGGACGGCCGATGCGTGCTTTACCGTTTGCCACCACAATCGGTCGCTCAATCAGCTTTGGATTGTCAACCATCGCCTGAATCAGCTGGTCTTCGCTGAGGTAAGTGTCGTCCAGATTCAGTGACTTATACAGATCCTCTTTCTGGCGCATCAGTTCGCGCGCGCTGCCCATTCCCAGCATGTGCAGCAGCTGACGAAGCGTCTGCGCGTCCGGCGGTGTGTCGAGATACAACACCACGTCAGGGTCGATACCGTTAGACTTCAGCAGGCTGAGCGTGTCGCGGCTCTTGGAGCAGCGAGGGTTATGATAAATTTTTACCGCGTCTGTCATGATTTCTCCTTGATTACATCTTCTCGTACGGCTTAAAGCGTTGTTGCAGACTACGCAGCTGGTCGATACGCGCGTCGTAGCGGGCCTGTTGCAGGCTGCCGAGTTTGACCTGCGAGCTGGCACTGCTCAACAAGGAAATCGCCTGATCGAGGCGACCCGCCAGTGCCAGGCCTTCAGCACGCGCGGCCAGCTCCTGATCGCGGTTACCCAATTGCCCCTGGGCCTGGGCGAGCAATTCCCAGCCGTTCTGGTCATCTTTATTGTTAAAGGTATAGCGGTTCAGGATGGTCACAGCCTCCGCTGGCTGACCGCCCTGTAGGTAAGCGTTAGCAAGGTTAAGCTGTAGCACCGGGTTGGTGCGTATGTCTTTCGCCCCTTTCAGGCGGTTAATCGCATCGGTGGTTTTCTTCTGCCCCAGATCGATATCCGTCGAGAGATCGAGATACCATGGGTTATTCGGATCTGCGGCCAGCAGGGGCTGCAGCGCTTTACGCGCGTCGTCGTATTTGCTGGCTTCCATCGCCTGTAATGCCTGGCCATACTGCGCGGCGTTTTTTTCACGCACGTTGCCTTTCGCAAGGGTGTCCAGCAGATCGCTGGTAAGCTGGTTACGCCCGGAGTTGTACATGCCGAGCGTTCGCACTTTCGCCATGTAGAAGTCCTGAGACGACTGCACGACGACCGGGCGCATCTGGTTGGCACGGTTACGTGCATCCGACAAACGGCTTTCCGGTAACGGGTGGGTGAGTAAAATTTCCGGGGGACGGGAAGAGTAACGTGCCTGATCGAGCAGTTTTTCCAGGAAGCTCGGCATGGCCTGCGGGTCAAAGCCCGAACGCTGTAAAACCTGAATGCCGATACGGTCCGCTTCCTGTTCGTTTTGCTGGGTGAAGCTGATCATCCCCTGACGCGTTCCGGCCAGCGTACCGGTCAGTGCCGCCATCCCCGCCTGTGGGCTGGCCATTGCGAGCAGAATAGAACCCAGCGCGCCCACCCAGGTGAGCGGGGCATTGCGCTTCTGGTCTTCCATTGCACGCGCCAGGTGGCGCTGGGTGACGTGTGAAATTTCGTGCGCCATCACCGAAGCCAGCTGGCTTTCGTTGTCAGAGTAGCGAAATAACGCCGAATGCAGCACCACGTTCCCGCCAAAGAAGGCGAAGGCGTTAATTTCGTCGTTATTGATTAAATAGAAATGGAAGGGCGTTTTGACCGAGTCGGCGTGCGCCACCAGACGCATCCCCAGCCCGTTAATATACTGTACCAGCAAAGGATCGTTAATCAGCGGGGCGCTGCCGCGCAGTTGGCGAACATAGTAATCGCCCATTTGCATCTCTTGCCCGATAGAGAGCGTGCTTCCTGCTGTGGTGCCCATGTCCGGCAATGAGTCGGACGAGTCAGCGAAAGCGGGCAACACCTGACCGACCGTCACTGCGGCAATCAGTGTTGCAACCAGTGTTTTTCTCAACTGCCTGAACATAACCACTGTCCTGTATGTTGGATGTGCTAATTTGACCGATGAACCGCCATATCGTTCATCTCTGCTGCCCTGCGAGTGTAGCTGTGTTACAGCATGAAGAAAATCCCATTCATCAGGCTTTTGCGGATTGTGACAGGGATACAAAAAGCGAAAGTCTTTTTTGTGACAGTTAGATACAATTCACCGTCTCACTCCCGCCATTCGATTCAGGGAAGGGTTGTATGCTCGAAATGTTAATGCAGTGGTACCGGCGTCGGTTCAGTGACCCGGAAGCCATTGCTTTGTTGGTTATTCTGGTTGCCGGATTCGGTATTCTGTTCTTCTTCAGCGGCCTTCTCGCGCCTCTGCTGGTGGCGATTGTGCTGGCGTATCTGCTGGAGTGGCCAACGGCGCGCCTGGAACATATCGGTTGTTCTCGTCGCTGGGCGGCGAGCATCGTCCTGGTGCTGTTTGTCGGCATTTTGCTGTTGATGGCCTTCGTGGTGATGCCCGTGGCCTGGCAGCAGGGGATCTATCTGATCCGCGATATGCCCGGCATGTTGAATAAGCTCTCTGATTTCGCCGCCACCCTGCCGCGCCGTTATCCCGCGTTGATGGACGCCGGTATCATCGACGCGATGGCGGAAAACATGCGTGCCCGCATCATGACGATGGGCGACTCGGTGGTGAAATATTCGCTGGCCTCACTGGTGGGGCTGCTCACTCTGGCCGTTTACCTCGTGCTCGTGCCGCTGATGGTTTTCTTCCTGGTCAAAGATAAAGACCAGATGCTTAACGCCGTGCGGCGTATTTTGCCGCGCAACCGCGGGCTGGCGGGGCAGGTCTGGGAAGAGATGAACCAGCAGATCACTAACTACATTCGCGGCAAGGTGCTGGAGATGATGGTGGTGGGGGTAGCAACCTGGATTGGTTTCGTGATCTTCGGCCTCAACTACTCGCTGCTGCTGGCCGTGCTGGTGGGATTCTCGGTCCTGATTCCGTACATCGGCGCGTTTGTGGTCACCATTCCGGTGGTGGGCGTCGCGCTGTTCCAGTTTGGTCTGGGGACGGAGTTCTGGAGCTGCTTCGCGGTGTACCTGATTATTCAGGGGCTGGACGGGAACCTGCTGGTACCGGTGCTGTTCTCCGAAGCGGTAAACCTGCATCCGCTGGTGATTATCTTATCCGTGGTGATTTTCGGCGGGCTGTGGGGGTTCTGGGGCGTGTTCTTTGCGATTCCGCTGGCCACGCTGATTAAAGCGGTGGTGCACGCATGGCCGGATGTACCGGCGGTGGAAGAGAAGTAGATTTTGTCGGGTGGCGGCTTCGCCTTACCCGACCTACACACGAAATGTAGGCCGGGTAAGCGCAGCGCCACCCGGCACAAAAGTATCAGGCGTTTGCTTTCAGCCAGTTCAACACCACGTCGTGGTGATTACTGGTTTTGAAGTCGTCAAACACATGTTCAACTTTACCGTCAGCGTCAATCAGGAAGCTGATGCGGTGAATGCCGTCATAGGTTTTCCCCATAAACGTTTTCTCACCCCAGACGCCAAACTGCTCGCAAACCTGGTGGTCTTCGTCGGAAAGGAGCGTAAAGTTCAGCAGCTCTTTTTCCGCAAATCGTGACAGCTTTTCTGGTTTATCGGTGCTGATACCCAGCACTTCCACACCGACTTTTTTCAAGTCGTCCATGTTATCGCGTAAGCCGCAGGCCTGTACGGTGCAGCCGGGGGTCATGGCTTTCGGGTAGAAATAGACCAGAACACGCTGTCCCTGGAAGTCGGTCAAATTTACTTGCTCACCGTCTTGATCCGGTAAGCTAAATTTCGGTGCGATGTCACCGGCTTTCAGTGGATTCATTACTCAACTCCATCCTGTTCGTGCTGCGAATAATTGACGACGCTTATACTGCCCTGCGCGTTTAATTCTGTACAGAGGGCTTTGAACGCTTGCTCGATATTTGACGCATCCTGTGAGGCAGGGCTGTGTGCAGTGATTTGAATAAAGAGCGTGGGAACGGTGCTCTCGTCGCCCGGTTGCGTGCGGGAAACGAGCTCGGCAATGTTCATCTGATGGCTGTCGAACAGCGCGGTAAAACGCTCGATCAGATGCGGGGAATCAGTGACTTCAACCTGCACCCAGACGGTAGCGGGCATGGCCGGGCGCGGGCGCGCGGTAGTGCGTTTCATCACGATCAGCAAATCCAGCTCCGCGCCTTTCAGCGGCAGGGTGGATTCAATAAGGGTAATGGCATTCCATGTTCCGGACAGCAGCATGATAAACGTGAACTCTTCGCCGAGCATTGCCAGACGGCTGTCTTCGATATTACAGCCGCAGCTGCTCACGTGACGGGTGATGGTGTTCACGATACCCGGCCTGTCGGCACCCAGCGCAGTGATAACCAGGTAATGTTGTGATGAGGTTGTCAAACCTGTTCTTCCTTTGCATGGTTAAGTCTTCCTAAGGAAAGCATAAAAAAAACATGCATACAACCGCCTGAGGGCCTCAGGTCGCTTGCTTTTATTACAGTTCCAAACGTACCATTGAGGCTCTTGTTCGCACAGAGGATGGCTCATGTTCACGGGAAGTATTGTCGCGCTTGTAACACCGATGGATGAAAAAGGTAACGTCTGCCGGTCTAGCATGAAGAAGCTGATTGATTACCATGTCGCCAATGGAACCTCGGCGATCGTTTCGGTAGGGACTACCGGTGAATCTGCAACGCTGAGCCACGAAGAGCATGGCGATGTGGTTATGCTGACCCTGGAGCTGGCTGACGGACGTATTCCGGTCATCGCGGGGACAGGCGCTAATGCAACCGCAGAAGCGATCAGCCTGACCAAACGTTTTAATGACAGCGGCATCGTAGGCTGTCTGACGGTGACCCCTTATTACAACCGTCCTACCCAGGAAGGTTTGTTCCAGCACTTCAAAGCCATCGCTGAACATACTGACTTGCCACAAATTCTGTATAATGTGCCGTCCCGTACTGGCTGCGATATGCTGCCGGAAACCGTTGGTCGTCTCTCGGAAGTAAAAAATATTATCGGTATTAAAGAGGCGACAGGGAACTTAAGCCGCGTTCATCAGATCAAAGAGCTGGTTTCAGACGACTTTATCCTGTTGAGTGGTGATGATGCGACCGCGCTGGACTTTATGCAGCTCGGTGGTCATGGCGTGATCTCCGTAACGTCAAACGTTGCGGCGCGCGATATGGCTGAAATGTGCAAACTGGCCGCAGCCGGTCACTTTGATGAGGCACGCGTCATTAACCAGCGCCTGATGCCGCTGCACAATAAATTATTTGTCGAACCCAATCCGATCCCCGTGAAATGGGCGTGTAAGGAGTTGGGACTTGTAGCATCCGATACGCTGCGTTTGCCAATGACACCGATTACCGACCACGGTCGCGACATCGTCAGGGCAGCGCTGAAGCATGCCGGTTTGCTGTAAAGTTTAGGGAGATTTGATGGCTTATTCAGTACAGAAGTCGCGCCTGGCGAAGGTTGCGAGTGTTTCGCTTGTTATGCTGCTCGCTGCCTGTAGTTCAGACTCGCGCTACAAGCGCCAGGTGAGCGGTGATGAATCCTATCTGGATGCGACCCCGCTTGCTGAACTTCATGCACCGGCTGGTATGATCCTGCCGATTCAGAACGGCGATTATAATATCCCCGTCACCAATGGCAGTGGCCTGGTGGGTAAAGCGCTTGATATTCGTCCACCCGCTCAGCCTCTGGCGCTGGTCAGCGGAGCGCGTACCCAGTTCACCGGTGATACGGCGTCTCTGCTGGTTGAAAGCGCGCGCGGAAGCAATCTGTGGCCACAGGTGGTGAGCGTTATTCAGGCGAAGAACTACACCATTGATAAACGCGATGACGCCAGCCAGACCTTAACCACCGACTGGATCGAGTGGAACCGCCTGGATGAAGATCAGCAGTACCGTGGACGTTATCAAGTCTCCGTTAAACCACAGGGTTATCAGCAGGCGGTTAACGTTAAGCTGTTAAACCTGGAGCAGGCGGGCAAACCGGTTGCGGATGCCGCCTCCCTGCAGCGTTACAGCACTGAAATGCTGAACGTGATTGCCGCGGGTCTGGATAAGACTGCGACTGATGCCGCAAATGCGGCGCAGAGCCGTAACGGCGTCACCTTCGACGTTCAGAGCGGTGCGGACGATACCGGCCTGCCAATGCTGGTGGTGCGTGCACCGTTTAACCAGACCTGGCAGCGTCTGCCAGCGACGCTGGAAAAAGTGGGCATGAAAGTGACCGACAGCACCCGTTCAACCGGTAGCATGACGGCAACCTATAAGCCACTGTCCGACAGTGCATGGCTGGAGCTGGGCGCCAAAGATCCTCAGCTTGCCTCCGGTGATTACAAGATTCAGGTAGGCGACCTTGATAACCGCAGTAGTCTGCAGTTTATCGATCCAAAAGGTCACACGCTGACCCAGTCGCAGAACGATGCGCTGGTCGCTGTCTTCCAGGCAGCATTCAGCAAATAAATACGAGGGCGGGTTAATCCCGCCCTTTTTATTTTCGTGCTACGCAAACGTGTGCGTGGCATAATATGCCCAGTTTTGAACACAAATCATCACACCAGGAGTAATGAAGATGCAGAAGCAAGCTGAGTTGTATCGTGGCAAAGCGAAGACCGTATACAGCACGGAAAACCCGGATCTGTTGGTGCTCGAGTTCCGCAATGATACGTCAGCAGGGGATGGCGCGCGCATTGAGCAGTTCGATCGTAAAGGCATGGTGAACAACAAGTTCAACCACTTCATTATGACCAAACTGGCCGAAGCGGGTATCCCGACTCAGATGGAAGCGTTGCTGTCCGATACGGAATGTCTGGTGAAAAAACTGGATATGGTTCCGGTTGAGTGCGTTATTCGTAACCGTGCAGCGGGCTCCCTGGTGAAGCGTCTGGGTATTGAAGAAGGTATCGAACTGAATCCACCGCTGTTCGACCTGTTCCTGAAAAACGATGCCATGCACGATCCGATGGTCAATGATTCCTACTGCGAAACCTTCGGCTGGGTCAATAAAGAGAACCTGGCGCGCATGAAAGAGCTGACCTACAAAGCCAACGACGTGCTGAAAAAGCTGTTTGACGATGCGGGCCTGATCCTCGTCGACTTCAAGCTGGAGTTCGGTCTGTTCAAAGGCGAAGTGGTGCTGGGTGATGAGTTCTCCCCGGACGGTAGCCGCCTGTGGGACAAAGAAACCCTGGATAAAATGGACAAAGACCGTTTCCGTCAGAGCCTGGGTGGCCTGATTGAAGCCTATGAAGCGGTTGCTCACCGTTTAGGCGTTAAGCTCGACTAACTCCCTCACTTGCCAAAGGATGTTTGCATCCTTTGGCGTCTTACCTTTGTTTCCTATGGTAATCTTGCCGTTAACCGCCTACGATCATAGCTATTATTAATGGAATAGTTCGAGGTGGTTATGCGCTGGCAAGGGCGTCGTGAAAGTGACAATGTAGAAGACAGGCGCAGTGATGGCGGCGGCGGTCCTTCAATGGGGGGACCCGGCTTTCGGCTACCCAGCGGCAAGGGCGGTATCATCCTGCTGATTGTGGTGCTGGTCGCTGGTTATTACGGGGTCGACCTCACCGGTTTGATGACCGGTCAGCCGCTGCAACAGCAACCACAGTCTCCGCGCTCCATCAGCCCGAACGAAGATGAAGCGGCCAAATTTACCTCCGTTATTCTCGCGACCACTGAAGATACATGGGGTCAGCAGTTCGAGAAGATGGGGCGCACCTATCAGCAGCCGAAACTGGTGATGTACCGGGGCGCAACCCGTACCGGATGTGGTACCGGTCAATCTGTGATGGGGCCGTTCTACTGCCCGGCAGATGGCACCGTCTATATCGATCTCTCTTTTTACGATGACATGAAACGCAAGCTTGGCGCTGACGGTGATTTTGCCCAGGGCTACGTTATCGCGCATGAAGTCGGGCACCATGTGCAGAAGCTGCTGGGCATTGAGCCAAAAGTGCGTCAGCTACAGCAAAATGCGTCTCAGGCTGAAGTGAATCGTCTTTCCGTCAAGATGGAACTGCAGGCGGACTGCTTCGCAGGCGTCTGGGGGCACAGCATGCAGCAGCAGGGCGTACTGGAATCCGGCGATCTTGAAGAGGCATTAAACGCGGCGCAGGCCATCGGCGATGACCGTCTTCAGCAGCAAAGCCAGGGACGTGTCGTACCGGACAGCTTCACTCACGGTACGTCGCAACAGCGTTACAGCTGGTTTAAACGCGGTTTTGACAGCGGTGATCCTGCCCAGTGTAATACCTTCGGCAAAGCCATGTGATGGTGTCGTTTGCACATCTGATACGCGAGCTTGAGCGAACCGGGCACCGCCGTCTGGTGGTGCTCACGGGCGATGAGCCGTGGACGCTGAGCCAGGCCACCGCCCTGCGTGATGCTTTACCGGGAGACTGGCTGTGGCTGAATGAAAACCCGTCTAAAGCCATCGGCGGACTGTTGGGACGCGAATACCTGCATGCTGTGTTTGACGCGCATGCCGGGTTTGACGTCTCCGCATTCGCCGCACTCAGCGGAACGTTGCGCGCCGGGAGCCTCCTCGTACTGCGAGTACCACCGTTCTCTGGCTGGGCCGACAGGCCAGACAGCGATTCTGTGCGCTGGAGTGACAGCGCAGAGCCGATCGCTACCCCGCACTTTGTTCACCATTTTTGCCGGACGCTTGCCGCCGATACGGATGCGATCGTCTGGCAACAGCATCATCCCCTGACGCTTCCCGCTGCGCCAGATTTACCCGTCTGGCAGCCCGCCAGCGGTGAGCCGCAGCGTGAGCAGGCGGCGATCCTCGACGCGCTTTTGGTCATGCCTGCGGGCATCGCTGCCGTGACGGCACCTCGCGGACGCGGAAAGTCAGCGCTGGCGGGGATGCTGCTGGGCAGCATCCAGGGGAGTGCGGTGGTGACGGCCCCGGCGAAAGGCGCAGCAGATGTCATCGCGCGTTTCGCGGGCGAGCGTTTTCACTTTATGGCACCCGATGCGCTGCTGGACTCCACGCTGCAGGCCGACTGGCTGATTGTCGATGAAGCGGCAGCCATCCCAGGCCCGCTGCTGGAGAAGCTGGTGACACGCTTTCCCCGCGTATTACTGACCACTACGGTTCAGGGTTACGAAGGGACGGGCAGGGGATTTCTGCTGAAGTTCTGCGCCCGGTTCAGTGGGCTGCAGCGTTATACCTTATCCACCCCCATTCGCTGGGCGGCCGGATGTCCGCTTGAACGGATCGTGGCGAATACGCTGCTGTTTGACGATGCGCTTATCGACCACAAACCGGAAGGTGAGGTGTCTGTAAGGTCTCTGGAGCCACAAGAGTGGGAGAGCGACCCGGCACGAGTGGCAAGCGTTTATGAACTGCTCTGTGCTGCCCACTACCGGACCTCACCGCTCGATTTACGCCGGATGATGGACGCCCCCGGCCAGCACTTTACGGTTGCGGACGCGGGGGCTGATATTGCGGGCGCGCTCTGGCTGGTGGACGAGGGCGGATTGTCCCCCGAACTCAGCCGGGCGGTGTGGGCTGGCTCTCGTCGTCCACGAGGGAACCTTGTGGCGCAGTCGCTGGCGGCGCACGGCGGAACGCCTCTTGCGGCGACGCTGAAAGGCCGACGGATTAGCCGCATTGCGGTTCATCCCCGTCGTCAGCGGGAAGGCATCGGTCAGCGGCTGATCCTGAACGCCAGCGGTGAAGATTATCTCTCCGTGAGTTTTGGTTATACCGACGAGCTGTGGCGTTTCTGGCAGCGGTGCGGGTTTGTGCTGGTGCGAATGGGCAGCCATCGGGAAGCCAGCAGCGGGTGTTACACGGCAATGGCGCTGCTGCCGCAGAGCGAAGCCGGGCATCAACTGTGTATGCAGGCACATCGGCGTTTATGCCGCGATATGCGCGTCCTGTCGGCCTGGAATGGCGAAAAGATCCCGGTGACTGATGCCTGGGAAGCTACCCTTAATAGTGACGACTGGCTGGAGCTGGCGGGGTTTGCTTTTGCGCACCGGGCGTTTTCAACCTCGGTAGCCGCGCTGACGCGGTTGCTGTTAGCCACAGATATGTCGCTTCCGGCGCTGCGCGGGAAAATCGAGGGGAGAAGCGAAGCGGTCGGGCGAAAAGCGTTACTGGCAAAGCTTCGCGAAGAAACCGCGCAAGCGCTTGAGAGCCATGATTATTCGCGCTGCCAGCAGTTGAAAGCAGACATTTTGCAATGGCAATTTTTTCAATGACTTCTTCAGTAAAGTGGCATGGTCATTACCCCGCAGAGGCGTAAAATCCTGCTCATCAATTAAGGAGACCGCCATGAAACACGACCATTTTGTTGTTCAAAGCCCTGACAAACCGGCTAAACAGTTACTGCTTCTGTTTCATGGTGTTGGCGATAATGCCGTCAATATGGGGCAGATTGGTAGCTGGTTTGCGCCTGTTTTCCCTGAAGCATTGATTGTCAGCATCGGCGGCGTAGAACCGTGTGGTCCGAACGGACGACAGTGGTTCCCGGTTCAGGGCGTGACGGAGGAGAACCGTCAGGCGCGCATTGATGCCATCATGCCCACGTTTATCGACATCGTACGCTACTGGCAGCAGCAGAGCGGCGTGGGTGCTGACGCGACCGCGCTGATTGGCTTCTCGCAGGGATCTATCATGTCCCTGGAAAGTGTGAAAGCGCAGCCGGGTCTGGTTTCACGGGTGATCGCGTTTAACGGCCGCTTTGCGACGCTGCCGACGAGTGCGACCACGCAGACCACGATCCATCTGATCCACGGTGGTGAAGATCGGGTCATTGAGCTTTCACATGCGGTTGCCGCTCAGGAAGCATTGATTCGTGAAGGTGGGGATGTGACGCTGGATATCGTTGACGATCTGGGCCATGCGATTGACGACCGCAGCATGCAATTCGCGCTCGATCATCTGCGTTATACCGTGCCGAAGCACTACTTTGATGAAGCGCTCAGCGGCGGCAAGCCGAATGACGATAATATTGTTGAGTTTATGTAGGCACTTTCCCCCTCACCCCCAGTTCCTCTCCCCACAGGGGCGAGGGTTAGGGGGAGGGGTGAGATTAACAATTACTTCTTCTGGTCTTTCTTCGGCCAGTCGTCGTCATCGTCCCACTTGTCGTTAAAATCGCGGTGTGGCGGGAGATCCGGCTTGTTCGCAAGAAACTTTTTGTGGTCAACGCGCTTAAGGTCTTTAATCACGTTGAGCAGTACGCCGACCAGAAACACCAGCACCAGAATCCACCAGTACTTTGAAAGCCAATCCATTCGCTATTCCTCTCTGAGCATTCGTCAGGCGACGAGTTGCTCCATAATACGTTGATACATACGAGCCAGCAGTTGCAAATCTGCCGCATTAACACACTCATTTATTTTATGAATGGTTGCGTTTACTGGCCCCAGTTCGACAACCTGAGCTCCCATACGGGCGATAAAGCGTCCGTCTGAAGTGCCACCCGTCGTCAGCAGTTGTGGCTTAATTTCATTATAGTGCTCGATGGCGTTCACTACCGCATCAACCAGTTTGCCGCGCTGCGTCAGGAACGGCTGGCCGGAAAGCCACCAGTCCACGGTGTAGCGCAGGTGATATTTTTCCAGCAGCGCGACAACGCGCGCTTTGATCATCTCATCGGTCAGTTCGGTGCTGAAGCGGAAGTTGAACTGGACGAAGAAGTCCCCCGGGATCACGTTGTTGCTGCCGGTCCCGGCCTTGACGTTAGCAATCTGCATGCTGGTCGGGGGGAAGAACTCGTTACCTTTGTCCCACTCAATCGCCACCAGTTCGCTCAGCATTGGCGCAGCGCGATGAACGGGGTTATCGGCCAGATGTGGATAAGCAACATGTCCCTGAACGCCGTGAATGGTCAGGTTACAGGTCAGTGAGCCACGGCGACCGTTTTTCACGACATCGCCCACCACTTCGGTACTGGACGGCTCGCCGACCAGACAGTAGTCGAGACGCTCGTTGCGCGCCATCAGCGCTTCAACCACCTTCACGGTACCGTTATGGGCACTGGCTTCTTCGTCGGAGGTGACCAAAAACGCGAGACGGTTTTTGTGGTTCGGATGCTGAGCCACGAAGCGTTCAGCCGCGACCACCATCGCTGCCAGCGAGCCTTTCATGTCTGCCGCGCCGCGGCCAAAGAGCATGCCATCGCGGATGGTCGGTTCAAACGGCGGGTTAATCCAGCGATCTGCGTCACCTGCGGGAACGACGTCAGTATGCCCGGCAAACGCCAGCGTTTCACCCTGGCCGCGCCACGCCCAGAAGTTCTGAGTATCGCCAAAATCCATGCGTTCAACGGTAAAACCGATGGCACGCAGGCGCTCAATCATTAATGCCTGACAACCTGCGTCGTCCGGGCTAAGGGAAGGACGGCGAATAAGCTGTTGAGTCAGCTCAATGACCGGGCATGACATACACTACACCTCAACGAAAAAGTCAGAATAAAGGGTTTCACTGAAACCCAGCAGCATAGGCTGACCTGGCTTGCAGAGCAATGGGCGTTTGATAATTGCCGGCATTTCACGCATCAGTTTTGCCGCGCTGTCGGCATCAACGATGCTGGCGCGCAGGGATTCGTCCAGTTTACGCCAGGTGGTACCGCGGGTGTTAAGCAGTGCCTCCCAGCCCAGTTCATTGATGGCGTTATGCAGAAAATCTGCATCAAGCCCATCGGCACGGTAATCGTGGAAGCGGTACTCGATGTGGTTCGCTTCCAGCCAGCGGCGGGCCTTTTTGATGGTGTCGCAATTTTTAATGCCGTACATCACAACCATGGTGAATCCTTTTGTCCTTATGACCATTAAATGTTCAATAAATTCGAAGATATATCCTTAAGCAGAATATAACACATTCAGGAATACTCTGGATTTACACGTCTGCTTAATTCAACGCACATCTGTACGCTGAATATTCTTTCATCATTTAAGCATAGATGTCCACCGGGTATAAATTGCTAACAAACTCAGCGGGTAAAATAAAGCTCACCCGTTCGTAGGGTTATTTCAAAATATTGCTGGCCGTCACACAAAATTTAAGATTCTCCATTCATATTTATCATAAATCCCCAACGGTGGCGGGGTACAATCACAGCAATTGGTTAAATAGTCTTCACAATGATGATACGTTTTCGTAGAATGCGCATAATAATAAGAGAGGTTGTTATGATTGAACGTGAACTGGGGAACTGGAAAGATTTTATCGAAGGCATGCTTCGTAAATGACATTCAGTAAGAATTGCAAGAGCACTTAAATAAGTAAAATAATCATAGTGTGAATTAATCACACAATAAAAAGGCGGCTGATAAAGCCGCCTTTTTTATGGCTGAATGTTATTCCTGCCGCTCTCTGAGCGGGAAGCGACGACGCACCAGCACGAAGAACAGCGGCACGAAATAAATGGCCAGGATGGTGGCCGAAATCATGCCCCCCATTACCCCGGTACCGACCGCGTGCTGGCTGCTGGAACCTGCACCCGTGCTGGTTGCCATTGGCAATACGCCAAAAATAAAGGCCAGCGAGGTCATCAGGATCGGGCGCAGTCGCTGACGGCAGGCATGTAGCGTGGCGGCCATCAGCTCGTGGCCTTTGGCATTCATCTCGTTGGCAAACTCAACGATCAAAATGGCGTTTTTCGCCGACAAGCCGATCACCGTCAGCAGCCCGACCTGGAAGTAAACATCGTTTTCCAGGCCGCGCATCCAGGTTGCCAGCAGCGCACCGATAACCCCAAGCGGTACCACCAGCATGACCGAGAACGGAACCGACCAGCTCTCATACAGCGCGGCAAGGCAGAGGAACACCACCAGCAGAGAAAGGGCATAAAGCGCGGGGGCCTGCGCGCCGGAGAGACGTTCCTGGTAAGACATGGCCGTCCATTCCAGACCAAAACCGGCGGGCAGCTGTTGCACCAGTTTTTCCATGGTGTCCATGGCCGTGCCGGTACTTACGCCCGGCGCGGCTTCCCCGACGATTTCCACCGCAGAATAACCGTTATAGCGCTCCAGACGCGGCGAACCGCTCTCCCAGCGCGAGGTGGCAAACGCCGAGAAGGGAACCATCCCGCCGCTGTTATTGCGAACAAACCAGCGGTTAATATCATCCGGCAGCATGCGGTACGGCGCGGCGGACTGAACATATACTTTTTTCACGCGACCGCGATCCATAAAGTCGTTCACATAGCTCGAGCCCCACGCCGTTTGCAGGGTGTCGTTGATATCGTCGATGGAGACGCCCAGCGCCTGCGCCTTACGCTGGTCGATATCCACCTGAAGCTGCGGGCTGTCGTCCAGGCCGTTGTGGCGCACGCGGGTCAGGCCAGAATCATTACCTGCCAGCGCTAACAATTTGTCGCGTGCCGCCATCAGCGCATCGTGGCCCGCGCCGGCGTGATCCTGCAGCTCCATATCAAACCCGGCAGAACTCCCCAGGCCGCTGATCGCTGGCGGACTGCTCGCAAAGACGCGCGCCTCTTTAATACGGGAAAAGGCTTTAGTGGCACGTTCAATGATGGCAAATGAGGTTCCCGTTTGGGTGTCCCGTTCATTCCAGTCTTTCAGACGGACAAACATACGGGCGACGTTCTGCCCGTTCCCGCCCGGGCCGGAGCCAACGGTCGAGAAGACCGACACAACGTTATCTTTCTCGTGGGTGAAGAAGTACTGCTCTACGTTCTGGACCACTTTCAGCGTCTGCTGCTGCGTTGAGCCGCTCGGGAGCTGCACCGAGGTGATGAACATCCCCCGGTCTTCCATCGGCAGGAACGAGGTGGGCAAATGCAGAAACAGCCACACCATGCCGCCCAGCAGTACAACGTAAATCATCATCCAGCGCAGGCTGCGGTGCAGCACTTTACCGACCGCAGATTCATACCTGGCGGCATTGCGGTTGAACATCCGGTTAAACCAGCCGAAGAACCCTTTCTGACCGTGATGTTCCCCTTTGTGCAGCGGCTTGAGGAGGGTGGCGCAAAGCGCAGGGGTGAGGATCAGGGCCACCAGTACGGAGAGTACCATTGCTGAGACGATGGTTATCGAGAACTGGCGGTAAATCGCGCCGGTCGTGCCGCCGAAGAAGGCCATCGGGATAAAGACCGCCGACAACACCATCGCAATGCCGACTAACGCCCCCTGAATTTGACCCATGGATTTTCGCGTGGCCTGGCGCGGGGAAAGACCTTCTTCGCTCATGATGCGTTCGACGTTTTCGACCACCACGATGGCATCATCCACCAGCAGGCCAATTGCCAGCACCATGGCAAACATCGTCAGGGTGTTAATGCTGTACCCGAACGCGTAAAGCACCGAAAAGGTACCCAGCAGCACCACGGGGACGGCAATAGTGGGGATCAGCGTGGCGCGGAAGTTTTGCAGGAACAGATACATGACCAGGAATACCAGGGCAATCGCTTCCAGCAGGGTCTTTACCACATCCTCAATCGAGGCTTTTACGAAGGAAGTGGTTTCATAGGCGACTTTATACTCCAGCCCGTGCGGGAAATACTGCGACAGCTCATCCAGACGGTCCAGCACCAGTTTCGCCGTCGCCATTTCGTTTGCGCCGGAGGCCAGCTTTATCCCAAGGCCAGAGGCCGGGTTGCCGTTAAATCGGCTCAGGTAGTCGTATTTCTCAGCACCCATTTCCACCGTCGCCACATCGCTCAGACGCACTTCTGAGCCATCCTGATTCACGCGCAGGGTGATGTTGCGGAACTGGTCCGGTGTCTGAAGCAGGGATTGCGAATTAATGGTGGCGTTCAGGGCTTGTTTATCAACGGAAGGCGTTCCTCCCAGTTGCCCCACGGCAATTTGTGCGTTCTGGGCTTTGATGGCATCCGTCACGTCGGTGGCCGTCATCTGATAGCTGTTCAGCTTGTTGGGATCGAGCCAGATACGCATGGAGTATTGTGAGCCGTAGGCGTCGATATCCCCCACGCCGTTGATACGGCTGAGCGGGTCCTGAATATTACTGGCGACGTAGTCCGCAATGTCCTGTTTATCCATTGAGCCATCGGTGGAGACAAACGCGATGGTCAAAATGTTGGTATCACCGGTTTTACGTACGGTAACGCCCTGGTTCTGCACCGCCTGGGGCAGCTTACGCATAGCCGACTGAAGCTGGTTTTGTACCTGCTGCACCGCTTCGTCCGGGTCGGTGCCCGCCTTAAAGCTCAGGGTAACCGTCGCTTGTCCCGTGGCGCTGCTTTGCGAGGACATGTACATCAGGTTATCCAGACCCGTCATGTTCTGCTCGATAACCTGCGTCACGGTGTTTTCCAGCGTTTGTGCGGAAGCGCCGGGGTAGTTTGCGGTGACACGCACATTAGGCGGTGCCAGATCGGGATATTGCTCAACAGGAAGAGAAGTAATCGCCAGGACACCTGTCAGACACAACAGGATGGCAAGCACCCAGGCAAAAATGGGGCGATCGATGAAAAAATTCGCCATGTAAAAGTGACCTCGTTTTGCTGCACGTCATTATTGTTTATTGCCCGCCTAACTTTAGCGGTAAGGCCCAGGTCAAACGTGGAGAAATAAAGGAGATAGTGTAAATTATCATGCGCTTTTCCCTGCGCTTGCCTCTTTACCGTTATTTACCCGTTAACGGTGCAGGCACCGGGAACGTCACGCTGACCAGCGTGCCGCCGTTTTGCGGTTGCGAAAAGTGCAGCATGCCTCCGAGTCGTTGTGCGCGCTCACGCATAATGTTCAGTCCGTAGTGTCCGGGCGGTTCGCTTGCCTCGCCAATCCCGATGCCGTTGTCGCGAATGCTGACGCTGTGCGTGCCATCCACCGCCGTTACGCAGCTAACGGTAATTTCGCTGGCCTGGGCGTGCTTAATCGCATTCAGAACGGCTTCCCGGACGATCTGCAATAAATGCACCTGTTTCTGGGCGTCAAGCGCCAGGGAGGAGAGACGACAGTCGAGGTGCAGCCTGGCCTGCGTCTGGCTCTGCAGGGCATCGAGAGACTCCTGCAGCGCCGCGGGTAAATTCGCATGATTTAACGTCAGCCGGAAGGTCGTCAGCAGCTCGCGCAGCTGCTGCCAGGCGTTGTTCAGCTCGCGGGAGAAGTCGGTGATGATAGTTTGCGCGGGAGCATTATCCGCTGGCACCGCGCGTTTAAGCAGGGCAAGCTGGATCCGCAGATAAGACAGCACCTGCGCCAGCGAATCGTGCAGTTCCCGGGCGATGGTGGCGCGTTCTTCCATCAGCAGCAGCTGCTGGTAATGCTTTTGCGCCTGGTTAAAGTACAGCCCGCGCCCGAGCATGGTCGCCACGCTTCTCATCAGCGGGAGGGGAACGCTGTCCGTCTCGCTTTGCCAGCGCAGCTCACCGTAAAGGGTGTCCTGCATCAGTACTGGCAGATTTTGCATCGGGATGCTGCCCGACGCGGTCCCTTCACACAGTCGCCAGTCGTCACTGGTGCGGAGTTCCAGGTAATTCATCTGAGTGTATTCATGGACAATCTGCAATATGTGCCGAAAACAATGGCTGTCTATCTGCCCCGTATTCAACGCCTGGGAGCATTTAAACAGCATGTCGAGCTGCTGGTGGGCTTCGTGCAAATGTCGCGTCTTTTCCGCCACGGAAGCTTCAAGCGACCGATAAAGGGTGTGTAGCTCCCCCGACATATGGTTGAAAGCGCGGGAAAGTTGGCCCAGCTCGTTGGGTAGGGCGGTATCCGGCGCAGGCGTCGTAAACTCTCCTCGCTCAATCCGCTCGCTGGCCGCCACCAGATTGTTCAGCGGTAATACGACCTGGCGGCGGATACGCCGCAGGGTAAACAGCGTCAGCATCAGGATCCCGAGGGCGCCAGCCAGAGAGAGGAGGGTCACTGTCTGGATTTTATGTTCACTGTAATGCTGGAGGGCGAGCACAAAGGCATCAATGCGGCCGACAAAATCCTCAATATGCGCGGCATACCATGCGCTGTCACCGCGGGCGATGTGCTTATCCATTTCCAGCCAGGCAAACTGCAGTTGCTGGTAGCGCGTTTTGACATTGCCCGGAACGTACCAGCGGTTCAGCTTTTGCAGGGAAGGTGCGCTTAATGTCTGCCGCCAGTTCTCACGATGCGCCATAAGGGAAGGGCTGTTACGCTGCATCTCGTAACCGAGACGATAGCTCTGCATGCGCAGTGAACCCGCAACGTTGATGGCTTCAGCGTCGCGCTGGCTGCTGGCAAGGGTCATTAGCGCGACGCTGCTGGTCAGCACGGAGAGAACAATTATCGAAAAGAAAGCCCAGGCAAGGCTTCCGGAAACGGGTCGCTTAACGGTCACAGAACGGCTCTCTGGGAGAAATAATCAGACGTTTCGGGCAGGTGTACATTGCCTGATAACGCAGTGATGAGTAAACACTTTATTCATACGTACAGTAAGGTTATTGCGCCTGGCGCAACCGGAAACATCATCCAGCGAGAAACGCGCCGTCTGAACCCACGGGCGACAAAGCGAGCGTCACGGCGTAGTATAAACAGACTCATTTTGCCGTGGAGCCCGTATGTCCCTGAACATTACCGTTATCAAAGACAAAATCCTTTCTGAAAATTACTTTGTCCTGCGTAACATCACTTACGATTTAACCCGTAAGAACGGGGACGTTATTCGCCATAAACGCGAAGTCTACGACCGGGGCAATGGCGCTACCATTCTGCTGTATAACCGCGAAAAGCAAAGCGTGGTATTGATTCGTCAGTTTCGGGTGGCGACATGGGTCAATGGCAACGCGGACGGGCGCCTGATTGAAACCTGCGCCGGTCTGCTTGATGACGATGAGCCGGAAGTCTGTATTCGCAAAGAAGCCATAGAAGAAACGGGTTTTGAGGTGGGTGCGGTACAAAAAGTCTTTGAGCTTTTCATGTCTCCAGGCGGGGTGACCGAGCTGGTCCACTTCTTCGTTGCGGAATACACCGACGCTCAGCGTACTCACCGCGGCGGCGGGGTCGAGGATGAAGATATTGAAGTGCTTGAAATGCCCTTCGCTCAAGCGCTGGAAATGGTGAAAAGCGGCGAGATACGCGACGGTAAAGCGGTGATCCTGCTGCAGTATCTGCAAACCAGCGGCGTGATGAACGCCGCGCAGGTCCGGTGATAAGTTATATTTCAGATAAATCTATCCGATAAATCCGATTGAGCCCGCCCGTCCAGGGCACGAAGATACGCCCCAGATTGACCTTTTCGTTTCCGGGGCTGTGCCATTCATGCGCTACTGCGTTTTGCTTCTCTTCTTTTTTTGCGTGCTACCCGCACCTCTGGTGTGGGCTGCACCTGCGCAGCAGTCTTTCTCTGACTGGCAGGTCACCTGCAATAACCAGAATTTTTGCGTTGCCCGAAATACCGGTGAACACCGCGGGCTGGTGATGACGCTGAGCCGTAGCGCTGGGGCAAAAACGGACGCCAGCCTGCGTATCGATCTCGGCGGGCTTTCGGCTCCTCCGGTAAAAGAGCCTGACATCGCCCCCCGACTGCTGCTCGACGACGTTCCCTTAAAACTCAATGCCCAGCACTGGCAGTTAACGCCCTGGCATCTCAAGACTGACGATACGGGTACCCTCACCACGTTTCTGAAAACGATTCAGGAAGGACAGAGGCTGACCCTGCGCGGAGGGAAGCAGACGATCTCTCTGGTCGGACTGAAAGCGGCGCTGCTGTTTATCGACGCTCAGCAAAAGCGCGTGGGCAGCGAAACAGCATGGATTAAAAAAGGGGATAGCCCGCCGCTGAGCGTGCCTCCAGCTCCGGCATTAAAAAAGGTGGCCGTGGTGAACCCCACGCCAACTCCACTCTCCCACGCTGAACTGAACGATCTGCTGGATTACGGCACCTGGCGGATGAACAACAGCCAGTGCTCGCTGGATCCTAACCGCCGCGAAGTGCGCGTCACCGCATTAACGGATGATAAAGCGCTGCTGATCGTCAGCTGCGAGGCGGGGGCTTACAATACGGTCGATCTGGCGTGGCTGGTATCGCGTAAAAAACCGTTCACCTCGCGCAGCGTCAGGCTGCGTCTGCCGTTTACCCCGTCCAGTCAGAGTAGCGATATGGAACTGATGAACGCCAGCTTCGATGAAAAAACACGCGAGCTGACGACGCTCGCACTGGGGCGTGGGATCGGTGATTGTGGGATCCAGACGCGCTGGCGTTTCGACGGCCAGCGCTTCCGCCTGGTGCGGTATGCGGAAGAGCCAAGCTGCGATAACTGGAACGGGCCGGACGCCTGGCCCACGCTGTGGATCACGCGGTAGTCCGGCTTACGATTTGATGGTGTTGTAGGCCGGGTAAGGCGTAGCCGCCACCCGGCAACGAAGACCGCACTAAAGCACGCTCAACGCCTTCTCCACCACGTTCTCAACGGTAAAGCCGAAGTACGGGAACAGCTTGTCGGCAGGGGCGGACTCACCGTAGCCCCGCATACCGACAATCGCCCCTTTCAGCCCCACATACTTATACCAGTAGTCGGCAATTCCGGCTTCCACCGCCACGCGCGCCGCGACGCTGGAGGGGAGCACCGATTCACGGTATGCCTCGTCCTGGGCATCAAAGATATCCGTTGAAGGCAGGGAAACGACGCGCACCGCGTGACCTTCGGCAGTCAGTTTCTCCGCTGCTTTCACCGTGATTTCCACCTCAGAACCCGTGGCAATCAGGATCACGTCCGGTTTGCCGCCGCTGTCCTTCAGGATGTACCCGCCGCGGGCGATATTTTTCACCTGCTCCGGGGTGCGTTCAATTTGGGCCAGGTTTTGACGCGACAGGATCAGCGCCGTCGGGCCGTTATGGCGCTCAACCGCCAGCTTCCAGCCCACTGCCGCTTCGACCTGATCGCACGGACGCCATGTGCTGAAGTTTGGCGTTAAGCGCAGGCTCGCCAGCTGTTCCACCGCCTGGTGCGTCGGGCCATCTTCACCCAGCCCGATAGAGTCGTGGGTGTAGACCATGATCTGCCGGGCCTTCATCAGCGCCGCCATGCGCGCTGCGTTACGGGCGTACTCAACGAACATCAGGAAGGTGGCGGTGTAGGGCACGAAGCCGCCGTGATGGGCGATGCCGTTGGCAATGGCGGTCATCCCGAACTCGCGCACGCCGTAGTGGATATAGTTTCCGGCGATGTCCTCTTTCAGCGATTTCGAGCCCGACCAGATGGTCAGGTTACTCGGCGCCAGATCCGCCGAGCCGCCGAGCAGTTCGGGCAGGATAGGGCCGATGGCATTCAGGGTGTTTTGCGACGCCTTACGGGTGGCGATTTTCGCCGGGTTAGACTGCAGGTTTTCAATCAGTGCCTGGGTTTTATCGTCCCAGTCTTCCGGCAGTCCACCGCTCATGCGGCGGGAAAACTCAGCCGCCAGTTCCGGATATGCTTTTTTGTAGGCTGCAAATTTTTCGTTCCAGGCATGCTGGGCTTTTTCACCCGTTTCGCGCGCATCCCATGCCTTGTAGATCTCTTTCGGGATCTCAAACGGCGGGTATTTCCAGCCCAGTTTCTGTCGGGTCAGTGCCACCTCTTCTTCGCCGAGCGCCGCGCCGTGCGCTTCTTCTTTACCTGCTTTGTTTGGTGAGCCAAAGCCGATGACCGTACGGCAGATAATCAGGGACGGTTTGTCCTTCACGCTCTGCGCTTCCTGAATCGCTTTTTTCACCGCTTCAGGATCGTGGCCGTCGATCTCATGCACGACGTGCCAGTGATAGGCTTCGAAGCGTTTCGCCGTGTCGTCGGTGAACCAGCCCTCGGTTTCCCCGTCAATGGAGATGCCGTTGTGGTCGTAAAAACCGATCAGCTTGCCGAGCCCCAGCGTGCCCGCCAGCGAGCAGACTTCATGCGAAATCCCCTCCATCAGGCAACCGTCACCCATAAACACATACGTGTAGTGATCGACAATCTCGTGGTCCGGCTGGTTAAACTGTGCCGCCAGCGTGCGTTCGGCAATCGCGAGTCCGACGGCGTTGGCCAGCCCCTGACCCAGCGGTCCGGTGGTGGTTTCGACACCCGGCGTATAGCCGATTTCCGGGTGACCCGGGGTTTTCGAATGCAGCTGGCGGAAATTCTTCAGCTCCTCAAGCGGCAGAGCATAGCCGGACAGGTGCAGCAGGCTGTAGAGCAGCATCGAGGCGTGGCCGTTAGACAGAATAAAGCGGTCACGATCGTACCAGGCAGGATCGTTGGGGTTGTGCTTCAGGAAGTCGTTCCACAACACTTCGGCAATATCAGCCATGCCCATGGGGGCGCCAGGGTGGCCGGAATTGGCTTTCTGCACAGCATCCATGCTGAGGGCGCGGATGGCATTGGCGAGCTCTTTACGGGACATAGTTCACTCCATGGCAAGGTTAAAGTTTGGCGGCGAGTAGGTCTTCAAGTTTGCGCTGGTCGACGGCGAACAGGCGGATGCCTTCCGCCAGTTTATCCACGGCCATCGCGTCCTGATTGTGCTCCCAGCGGAACTCGGCTTCGGTCATGGCCTTCGGTTTCGGCAGGACGGTGGAGGTTGGCACCAGTTTGCGGATCACCGTCTCTTCTTTGTCCTGCAATTCTTTAAGCAGGTTAGGGGAGATGGTCAGGCGGTCGCAGCCTGCCAGGGCGAGGATCTGCTCGGTACGGCGGAAGCTGGCCCCCATCACGATGGTTTCATAGCGGTGCTGTTTGTAGTAGTCGTAGATATTTCGCACTGACTTCACGCCCGGATCTTCCTCGACTACGTACGGGTCCATGGGCTGTTTCGCCTGATACCAGTCGTAGATGCGCCCGACAAACGGCGAGACGAGGAACACGCCCGCTTCAGCACAGGCGCGTGCCTGTGCAAACGAGAACAGCAGCGTCAGGTTGCAGTGGATACCCTCTTTTTCCAGCACCTCTGCCGCGCGGATACCTTCCCACGTCGACGCGAGCTTGATCAGAATGCGTGACGTATCAATTCCCTGCTCCTGGTAGAGTTCAACCAGACGACGCGCTTTCGTAATACTCTTTTCTTTATCGAACGAGAGGCGGGCGTCCACTTCGGTCGAGACGCGTCCTGGAATGCTTTTCAGAATTTCTGCACCAAAATTAACCGCCAGTTTGTCGCTGGCTTCGGCAACCTGTTGCTCCTGCGTTTTGCCGCGCTTCTTGCCGTAAGCAATCGCGTCATCAATCAGATGGCTAAAATGGGCAAGCCCTGCCGCTTTCAGAAGCAGGGAAGGGTTGGTGGTCGCGTCCTCCGGCTGATAGTGGCGAATCGACTCGATATCGCCGCTGTCCGCAACCACGGTGGTGAATTGTTTGATGCCGTCTAGCTGGTTCATAAATCATTACTCCTTGGAAATAAAAGAGTTAGATGAGTGCGTTAGTTCACACTTCTGAGAAAATCATGATGGACTTAACAAAAAAGCATAGCAGACGGGGGAGGCATTGCTTTTGAGGCGGGTAACATGGCTGTTATAAATTGATAACAATTTTTAATGTGTGATGGTGAGAGTTTGGCAGCCTTCAAAGTTTATGCGCTGTCCTGAGGCGATACTAGTCGGCACACCAGGGTGTGCATCAGGATCGCAAACGTCACCCTTTTGACCGATACGTGAAAGGAAAAATAAGATGGATGAGCAGTTGAAACAGAGTGCCCTCGATTTTCACGAGTTCCCCGTTCCGGGCAAAATCCAGGTTTCCCCAACCAAGCCGCTGGCGACTCAGCGCGATCTGGCGCTTGCCTACTCACCGGGCGTGGCGGCACCGTGTCTGGAAATCGAAAAAGATCCGCTGGCGGCCTATAAGTACACCGCGCGCGGTAACCTGGTCGCGGTGATCTCTAACGGTACGGCGGTACTCGGCCTTGGCAACATTGGTGCGCTGGCGGGTAAGCCGGTGATGGAAGGGAAGGGCGTTCTGTTCAAGAAATTCGCCGGTATCGACGTGTTCGATATCGAAGTGGACGAGCTGGACCCGGATAAATTCATTAACGTCGTCGCCGCGCTGGAGCCAACCTTCGGCGGTATCAACCTGGAAGACATCAAAGCGCCGGAATGTTTCTATATCGAGCAGAAGCTGCGCGAGCGTATGAACATCCCCGTGTTCCATGACGACCAGCACGGTACGGCCATTATCAGCACCGCCGCCATTCTGAACGGCCTGCGCGTGGTCGAGAAAAATCTTTCCGACGTGCGTATGGTGGTCTCCGGCGCGGGCGCGGCGGCCATCGCCTGTATGAACCTGCTGGTGGCGCTGGGGATGCAGAAACACAACATCGTGGTTTGCGATTCCAAAGGCGTGATCTACAAAGGCCGTGAGCCAAACATGGCGGAAACCAAAGCGGCGTATGCGGTGGACGATGACGGAAAACGCACTCTTGAGGACGTGATTGACGGTGCGGACATCTTCCTTGGCTGCTCGGGCCCGAAAGTGCTGACCCAGGAGATGGTGAAGAAGATGGCGCGTGCGCCAATGATCCTGGCCCTGGCGAACCCTGAACCGGAAATTCTGCCGCCGCTGGCGAAAGCGGTGCGTGAAGACGCCATTATCTGTACCGGCCGTTCGGACTACCCGAACCAGGTGAACAACGTGCTCTGCTTCCCGTTCATCTTCCGTGGCGCGCTGGACGTTGGCGCAACGGCGATCAACGAAGAGATGAAGCTGGCAGCGGTTCATGCCATCGCGGAACTGGCGCATGCCGAGCAGAGCGAAGTGGTGGCTTCTGCCTATGGCGATCAGGATCTGAGCTTCGGGCCTGACTACATCATCCCTAAACCGTTTGACCCGCGACTGATCGTGAAGATCGCGCCAGCGGTGGCCAAAGCGGCAATGGACTCCGGCGTGGCAACGCGCCCGATCCAGGACTTCGACGCTTACGTCGATAAACTCACCGAGTTCGTCTACAAAACCAACCTGTTTATGAAGCCAATTTTCTCTCAGGCCCGCGCGGACGCAAAACGCGTGGTGCTGGCGGAAGGGGAAGAGGCGCGCGTGCTGCATGCCACCCAGGAGCTGGTGAGTCTCGGGCTGGCGAAGCCGATCCTGATCGGTCGTCCGAGCGTGATCGAAATGCGCATTCAGAAACTGGGGCTGCAGATTAAGCCGGGTGTGGACTTTGAGATCGTCAATAACGAATCCGATCCGCGCTTTAAAGAGTACTGGAACGAATACTACGCGATCATGAAGCGTCGTGGGATCACCCAGGAGCAGGCGCAGCGGGCGGTGATCAGCAATACCACGGTGATCGGCGCGATTATGGTCCATCGCGGCGAAGCGGATGCGCTGATCTGCGGTACCATCGGCGATTACCACGAGCATTTCAGCGTGGTGCAGGAGATCTTCGGCTACCGCGAAGGGGTTCACGCCGCCGGAGCGATGAACGCGCTGCTGCTGCCAAGCGGGAACACGTTTATCGCCGATACCTACGTTAACGACGATCCAACCCCGGACGAGCTGGCGGAGATCACCGTGATGGCGGCAGAAACCGTGCGTCGCTTTGGTATTGAGCCGAAAGTGGCGCTGCTATCGCACTCTAACTTTGGTTCGTCTAAATCAGCGGCGGCGTGCAAAATGCGTCAGACGCTGGAGCTGGTGCGCGAGCGTGCGCCGGAGCTGATGATTGACGGAGAAATGCACGGCGATGCCGCGCTGGTGGAAAGCATCCGTAACGAGCGTATGCCGGACAGCCCGCTGAAAGGCTCGGCAAACATCCTGATTATGCCGAACGTGGAAGCGGCGCGTATCAGCTACAACCTGCTGCGCGTATCCAGCTCTGAAGGGGTGACCGTAGGGCCGGTACTGATGGGCGTGGCGAAACCGGTGCATGTATTAACGCCGATTGCCTCTGTGCGCCGCATCGTGAACATGGTGGCGCTGGCGGTGGTTGAGGCGCAGACGCAGCCTCTGTAGCGGCGGTGCGTCGGGTGGCGCGTTCGCTTACCCGACCTACGGGTTAACCAGGCCGGATAAGCGCAGCGCCATCCGGCAATTACACCCAGTCGCGTACTTTCAGAAACTCACTCAAGGCAGCCTCCGGGCTGCCTTCTTTTGGCTCGTAACAGTATTCCCAGCGTACCAGCGGCGGCATCGACATTAAAATCGACTCCGTGCGCCCGCCGGTCTGCAGGCCGAAGAGCGTCCCGCGATCCCACACCAGGTTAAACTCCACGTAGCGCCCGCGGCGATAAAGCTGGAATTCGCGCTCGCGCACGCCATAGTCGATATCTTTACGTCGTTCGACAATGGGCAAATAGGCCTCAGTAAAGCCTTCGCCCACCGCGCGCATAAAGCTGAACGCGGTATCAAAATCGGGCGTGTTGAGATCGTCAAAGAACAGTCCACCGATGCCGCGCTGCTCGTCGCGGTGCTTCAGGTAAAAGTAGTCATCGCACCACTTTTTAAATTTCGGGTAGACGTCTTCGCCAAACGGCAGACAAAGGTCGCGCGCGGTGGTGTGCCAATGCACGGCGTCCTCTTCGAAACCGTAGTAGGGCGTTAAGTCGAAACCGCCGCCGAACCACCAGACCGGATCGGCCCCCGGTTTTTCAGCAATGAAAAAGCGTACGTTAGCGTGACTGGTCGGCACAAACGGATTATGCGGATGCACCACCAGCGAAACGCCCATCGCTTCAAAACTTCGGCCCGCCAGCTCAGGACGATGCGCTGTCGCAGAGGCGGGCATAGCGTCACCATGAACGTGGGAAAAATTCACCCCCGCCTGTTCAAAGATGCCGCCATTTCGCAATACGCGGCTGCGGCCACCGCCGCCTGCCTCACGCTGCCAGTTATCCTCCTGAAATTCACCGCCGTCTGCGGCGGCCAGTTTCTGGCAAATCTCATCCTGCAGTTGCAGCAGGAACGTTTTGACCAGTTGAGCATTGGGTTTCATTAACGTTTCCTGGCGTGCGCTTTTTGGTTATCGAACCAGTTGAAGTAACTGATAATGCCGGAAGCGATGGCGTTAGCAATCTTCTGGCGAAACGCCGTGGTGCCGAGCAGCCGCTCTTCTTCCGGGTTGGTAATAAAAGATGTTTCCACAAGTACGGACGGAATTGAAGGTGACTTCAGCACCACAAACGCCGCCTGCTCGGTGCTTTTACTGTGCAAGCGGTGCACCGGCTTAATCCGTTTGAGGATATGCGAGCCGAGCGTCAGGCTATTTTTGATGGTGTCCGTCTGCACGAGGTCGAACAGCACCTGCTGTAACAGATGATCTTTGTCCGTGGCCTTCTTCCCGGCCACTTCATCCGCCCGGTTCTCACGGTCGGAGAGGTATTTTGCCATGGCGCTACTGGCCCCACGGTTGGACAGGGCAAACACCGACGCGCCCGCGGCTGACGGGTTGGTAAAGCCGTCAGCGTGAATCGACATAAACAGATCCGCGCCGTGTTGATGGGCGATCTCCACGCGGTCATACAGCGGGATAAAGGTGTCGCCAGAGCGCGTCAGACGGGCGTCAATGCCGTTGCTGCGTAAAATTGCGCGCACGTTTTTTGCAATCGCCAGCACGACGTGTTTTTCTTTTGACCCGTTTTTGCCGATGGCGCCGGTATCAATCCCGCCGTGGCCCGGGTCCAGCATCACCAGACGCTTTGCACCTGGCTTTTTGGTTTTGGGTTTACTGTGTCCGTTACTGGTTTTGAGCGTGCTCTCGTCTTTCGCCTGAGCCTGCTTTGCAATACCGGTTAACGTTAAGGCCGCCAGCCCCGCTTTGAGAACCTGACGACGCGATGTGAGTGCTTTTAATGGTTTGAATGTGCTCATGCGGCCTGAATACTAAAAAAAGGGGTCCTGGTGTTATATCGTATCGTGTTTCCCGTTACGACAGTCCTTATTGAGAATTGTTTTACTTTTCATTTCAATACGTGACAAAGTGACATTATGCCAAATTTTGGCGAGATTTTCCCCGGTTATTGGCTAAACGTCCCGTACGCGCCATAATCACTGTTTTTGAACCCGAAAAGGCGGTTAATACCATGGAGATACGCGTTTTTCGCCAGGAAGATTTCGAAGAGGTGATCACCCTTTGGGAGCGCTGCGATTTGCTGCGTCCGTGGAACGATCCGGAGATGGACATCGAACGGAAGGTGAATCACGACGTCAGTCTGTTTCTGGTCGCGGAAGTGAATGGCGAGGTTGTCGGCACCGTCATGGGCGGCTATGACGGCCATCGCGGCTCGGCTTATTATCTGGGGGTCCATCCGGAATACCGTGGGCGTGGCATCGCGAATGCGTTACTGAACCGGCTTGAGAAGAAGCTGATTGCCCGCGGCTGCCCGAAAATTCAGATCATGGTGCGGGAAGATAACGATGTGGTGCTGGGCATGTATGAACGTCTGGGCTATGAGCACTGTGACGTGCTGAATTTAGGTAAACGCCTGATCGAAGATGAAGAGTACTGAGATCCACCCGGGAGACTATGACGCGCAGGGCCGCCTCAGGCTGCCTTTTTTATTCTGGTGCGTTCTGCTGCTGCAGGCGCGAACCTGGGTGCTGTTTGTGATGGCTGGCGCGTCGCGCGGGCAGGGCGACACGCTGCTGAATCTCTTCTATCCCGATCACGATGCCTTCTGGCTTGGCTTATTGCCCGGCATTCCCGCCGTTCTGGCGTTTTTGGTCAGCGGACGGCGGCATCTGATTCCACGCTTTTGGGGCGCGCTTCGCTGGCTGCTGATCATTGCCCAGACTGCGCTACTCTTTTGGCAGCCTGTACTCTGGTGGTACGGTGAACCGCTAACGGGTATCGGGATTGCGCTGGTGATCGCGGATATTGTGGCGTTGCTGTGGCTGCTGACAAATCCCCGGCTACGCGCCTGTTTTACGCAAGAGTCAGATTAGAACGGCACTTTTTACCGAAGTCGTACTCCAACAAGCGTTGATTTAACACGTAAGGACGTTTCAATGAAATCGCTGCGTTTACTTTTATGCGCTCTCCCGCTGGCATTAACCGGCTGTTCAACGCTCTCCTCCATCAACTGGTCCGCAGCCTATCCGTGGAATTGGTTTGGCGCGTCCACGGAAGTGACCGAGCAGGGCGTAGGAAAAATTACCGCATCAACCGCGCTCGATCAGGATGCCATTCAGGACGCCCTGAGCAGTGACTACCGCCTGCGTAGCGGCATGAAAACCGAGAATGGCAACATTGTGCGGTACTTTGAAGCGCTAAAAGGGGACAAACTGGCGCTGGTGATTAATGGCGATAAAGGCACGGTGAACCACATTGCGGTGCTCGACGACGAAATCCCGACCGCCAGCGGTGTGAAAGTGGGTACGCCGTTTAGCGATCTGTATAAACAAGCCTTTGGCAACTGCACCAGCGCGCCTTCCGACGAGGGCGTCGCGGTGGAATGTAAGGCGGAAGGCAGCCAGCACATCAGCTATGTCTTCACCGGTACCTGGAGCGGTCCGGAGGGATTAATGCCGTCTGACGACACGTTGAAAAGCTGGAAAGTGAGCAAAATAGTCTGGAAGCAGTAATTTGCGCCTGAACAAACCGCCTCGCTGAAATCCGGGTATAATACCCGCCATCAATGCCACGCTGACGTGGCATCTTTATTTCAGGAGGAGCGATGTCTCAGGTTCAGAGTGGCATTTTGCCAGAACATTGCCGCGCGGCGATTTGGATCGAAGCCAATGTCAAAGGGGACGTGGATGCCCTGCGTGCGGCCAGTAAAGCGTTTGTTGATAAACTGGCGACTTTCCAGGCCAAATTCCCGGATGCCCATCTCGGCGCCGTTGTTGCTTTTGGCAATAACGTCTGGCGTCAGCTGAGCGGCGGCGAAGGGGCGGAAGAGCTGAAAGACTTTATCCCTTACGGTAAAGGTCTGGCTCCGGCCACCCAGTACGATCTGCTCATTCATATTCTCTCTCTGCGTCACGATGTTAACTTCTCCGTTGCCCAGGCCGCGGTGGCAGCGTTCGGCGACAGCATTGAGGTGCAGGAAGAAGTTCACGGTTTCCGTTGGGTAGAAGAGCGCGATCTGAGCGGCTTCGTCGACGGCACGGAAAACCCGGCGGGTGAAGAGACGCGTCGTGACGTGGCGGTCATCAAAGATGGCGTGGATGCGGGCGGCAGTTACGTGTTCGTGCAGCGCTGGGAGCATAATCTCAAGCAGCTTAACCGCATGAGCGTGCATGACCAGGAGATGATGATTGGTCGCACCAAAGAGGCGAACGAAGAGATCGACGGCGATGACCGTCCGGTGACCTCTCACCTGACCCGCGTTGACCTCAAAGAAGAGGGCAAAGGGCTGAAGATTGTCCGCCAGAGCCTGCCGTATGGCACCGCAAGCGGCACCCACGGTCTTTACTTCTGCGCGTACTGCGCACGCCTGTATAACATCGAGCAGCAGTTGATGAGCATGTTCGGCGACACTGACGGCAAGCGCGACGCGATGCTGCGCTTCACCAAACCGGTAACCGGCGGCTACTACTTCGCGCCGTCCGTTGAGCGTCTACTGGCGCTTTAACGCCCCTCACCCGAACCCTCTCCCCGCAGGGGAGAGGGGGATTGCAGCCTTATTCCCTTTTCTGCTTCTAAATCACCAAACGGTATATAAAACCGTTACTCCTTTCGACCTCGTTATAAATATTATGACTATAAGATAGTCATCACATTTATAAGGGTGCGCAATGGCCGTTACTGTACTGAAAAAAGGAACTCTGGCGCTGGCAGGTTTATTGCTGGTGGCCCAGGCGCAGGCGACTGAGCTGCTGAACAGTTCGTACGACGTCTCCCGCGAGCTGTTTGCCGCCCTTAACCCACCGTTTGAACAGCAGTGGGCGAAAGACAATAACGACGATAAGCTGACCATCAAACAGTCCCATGCCGGTTCTTCCAAACAGGCGCTGGCGATATTGCAGGGACTGAAGGCGGATGTCGTGACCTACAACCAGGTTACTGACGTGCAGATCCTGCACGACAAGGGCAAACTTATCCCTGCTGACTGGCAGAGCCGTCTGCCGAATAACAGCTCGCCGTTCTATTCCACCATGGGCTTCTTGGTGCGTAAGGGTAACCCGAAAAATATCCACGACTGGAGCGACCTGGTGCGTTCTGACGTGAAGCTGATTTTCCCAAACCCAAAAACCTCCGGTAACGCGCGTTACACTTATTTAGCGGCGTGGGGTGCGGCGGACAAGGCTGACGGTAACGATAAAGCCAAAACCGAGCAGTTCATGACCCAGTTCCTGAAAAACGTTGAAGTGTTTGATACCGGCGGCCGCGGGGCAACCACCACCTTCGCAGAACGTGGGCTGGGCGATGTGCTGATCAGCTTTGAGTCTGAAGTGAACAACATCCGCAAACAGTATGAAGCGCAGGGCTTTGAGGTGGTTATCCCGAAAACCAACATTCTGGCCGAGTTCCCGGTGGCGTGGGTGGATAAAAACGTGAAGGCAAACGGTACTGAGAAAGCGGCAAAAGCCTATCTCAACTACCTGTACAGCCCGCAGGCGCAGACCATCATTACCGATTACTACTACCGCGTGAATAACCCGGACGTGATGAACAAACTGAAGGATAAATTCCCGCAGACCGCACTGTTCCGCGTGGAAGATCATTTCGGCTCCTGGCCTGAGGTGATGAAAACGCACTTTGCCAGCGGCGGTGAGTTAGACAAGTTGCTGGCGGCGGGGCGTAAGTAATGTTTGCAGTCTCGACCAAACGCGTGCTGCCGGGTTTTACCTTAAGTCTGGGCACCAGCCTGCTGTTCGTCTGCCTGATCCTGTTGTTGCCGCTCAGCGCACTGGTGATGCAACTTGCGCAGATGAGCTGGGCGCAGTACTGGGACGTGGTCACCAACCCGCAGGTGGTGGCCGCCTATAAAGTGACGCTGCTGTCGGCGTTTGTCGCCTCCATTTTTAACGGTGTGTTCGGCCTGCTGATGGCGTGGATCTTAACCCGCTATCGTTTCCCGGGCCGCACGCTGCTTGACGCACTGATGGATCTGCCGTTTGCGCTGCCGACGGCTGTTGCGGGCTTAACCCTTGCGTCGCTCTTCTCCGTGAACGGACTGTACGGTGAGTGGCTGGCAAAGCTTGATATCAAAGTCACCTATACCTGGCTTGGTATCGCGGTGGCGATGGCCTTTACCAGCATCCCGTTTGTGGTGCGTACCGTGCAGCCGGTGCTGGAAGAGTTGGGTCCGGAATATGAAGAAGCGGCGGAAACGCTGGGGGCCTCGCGCTGGCAGAGTTTCCGCAAGGTTGTGTTGCCGGAACTCTCCCCGGCGCTGATGGCGGGCGTTGCGCTGTCGTTTACCCGCAGCCTCGGTGAGTTCGGCGCGGTGATTTTTATCGCCGGGAACATTGCCTGGAAGACGGAGGTCACCTCGCTGATGATTTTCATCCGTCTTCAGGAGTTTGATTATCCGGCGGCGAGCGCCATTGCTTCGGTGATCCTCGCAGCCTCACTGCTGCTGCTGTACTCAATTAACACTCTGCAAAGTCGCTTTGGTCGACGTGTGGTAGGTCACTGATGGCGGAAGTTACGCAATTGAAGCGATACGATGCTCCCCGTATCAACTGGGGTAAATGGTTTCTGATTGGCGTGGGCGTGCTGGTGTCCGCCCTCATTCTCGTCGTGCCGACGGTGTATATCTTCGTTCAGGCGTTCAGCAAGGGGCTGATGCCCGCGCTGGAGAACCTGGCGAATCCGGACATGCTCCATGCCATCTGGCTGACCGTACTGATTGCCCTGATCACCGTGCCGGTGAACCTGGTGTTCGGGACGCTGCTGGCGTGGCTGGTGACGCGTTTTAACTTCCCGGGACGTCAGCTGCTGCTGACCCTGCTGGATATTCCGTTTGCCGTGTCGCCGGTGGTGGCGGGTCTGGTGTACCTGCTCTTTTACGGCTCTAACGGCCCGCTGGGCGGCTGGCTGGATGAGCATAACCTGCAGGTCATGTTCGCCTGGCCGGGTATGGTGCTGGTGACTATCTTCGTGACGTGTCCGTTTGTGGTGCGCGAACTGGTGCCGGTGATGTTAAGCCAGGGGAGCAACGAAGACGAAGCGGCGGTGCTGCTGGGCGCGTCAGGCTGGCAGATGTTCCGTCGCGTGACGCTGCCAAATATCCGCTGGGCGCTGCTTTACGGCGTGGTGCTGACCAACGCCCGAGCGATTGGTGAGTTTGGTGCCGTTTCCGTCGTCTCCGGCTCCATCCGCGGTGAAACCCTGTCGCTGCCGTTACAGATTGAATTACTGGAACAGGACTACAACACCGTCGGTTCCTTTACTGCCGCAGCGTTACTGACGCTGATGGCTATTTTGACCCTGTTTTTGAAGAGTGTGGTGCAGTGGCGTTTAGAGAATCAGGAAAAACGTCAGCATCAGGAGGGAAATCATGAGCATTGAGATTGCCAATATTAAGAAGTCTTTTGGTCGCACCCAGGTGCTGAATGATATCTCGCTGGATATCCCTTCCGGACAAATGGTGGCGCTGCTGGGGCCGTCTGGCTCAGGTAAAACCACGCTGCTGCGAATTATCGCCGGGCTTGAGCATCAGACCAGCGGGCACATTCGCTTTCACGGCACCGACGTGAGCCGCCTGCATGCCCGCGATCGTAAAGTGGGTTTTGTGTTCCAGCACTATGCGCTGTTCCGCCACATGACCGTGTTTGACAACATCGCGTTTGGCCTGACCGTGCTGCCGCGTCGCGAACGCCCGGATGCCGCCACCATCAAAGCGAAAGTGACTAAGCTGCTGGAGATGGTGCAGCTGGCACATCTGGCGGATCGTTTCCCGGCGCAGCTGTCTGGCGGACAGAAACAGCGTGTCGCGCTGGCACGTGCGCTGGCCGTTGAGCCGCAAATTCTGCTGCTGGACGAACCGTTCGGCGCGCTGGATGCGCAGGTGCGTAAAGAACTTCGCCGCTGGCTGCGTCAGCTGCATGAAGAGCTGAAGTTTACCAGCGTCTTCGTGACCCACGATCAGGAAGAGGCGATGGAAGTGGCGGACCGCGTGGTGGTCATGAGCCAGGGCAACATCGAGCAGGTTGACGAGCCGGAGCAGCTCTGGCGTGAACCGGCGACCCGTTTCGTGCTGGAATTTATGGGTGAAGTGAACCGTCTGCAGGGCACCATTCGCGGTGGACAGTTCCACGTCGGCGCGCACCGCTGGCCGCTGGGCTATACCTCCGCGCATCAGGGGCCGGTCGATCTGTTCCTGCGTCCGTGGGAAGTGGACGTGAGCCGCCGCACCAGCCTGGATTCACCGCTGCCGGTGCAGGTACTGGAAGCTAGCCCTAAAGGGCACTACACCCAATTGGTGGTACAGCCGCTGGGCTGGTATACCGAGCCGCTGACCGTCGTCATGCGTGATGATGTGCCGCCGCACCGGGGCGAGCGTCTGTTTGTCGGCCTGCAGCATGCCCGTATTTATCACGGGAAGGAGCGCATCGAGACGCGCGAGAATATTGCTCTGGCGGAGTCAGCCTGATAGGTTATTAGGATGTTTATCGCCCGGTGGCGCTGCGCTTACCGGGCCTACAGTTATCACTGAGTCTTGTAGGCCGGGATCGCTGCGCGCCCCCGGCTTTTTTATTGAGTAAAAATCGTGACTACACTCGAACACACCATCGGCAACACTCCTCTGGTCAAGCTTCAGCGCATGGGGCCAGACAACGGCAGTGAAATCTGGGTCAAACTTGAGGGCAATAATCCGGCAGGCTCGGTGAAAGACCGTGCGGCGCTGTCGATGATTGTTCAGGCTGAAAAACGCGGTGAGATAAAGCCCGGCGACGTGTTGATTGAGGCCACCAGCGGCAATACCGGGATTGCACTGGCAATGATTGCGGCATTGAAAGGCTACCGCATGAAGCTGCTGATGCCGGACAACATGAGCCAGGAGCGCCGCGCCGCAATGCGCGCCTACGGGGCCGAGCTAATTTTGGTCACTAAAGAGCAGGGGATGGAAGGCGCACGCGATTTAGCCTTAGAAATGGCGGAGCGTGGCGAAGGTAAGTTGCTCGATCAGTTCAACAACCCGGATAATCCCTACGCGCATTACACCACCACCGGCCCGGAAATCTGGCAGCAAACCGACGGACGTATTACCCATTTTGTCTCCAGCATGGGCACCACCGGTACCATCACCGGCGTGTCGCGTTTCCTGCGTGAGCAGGAAAAAGCCGTCACTATCGTTGGCCTGCAGCCAGAAGAGGGGAGCAGCATTCCGGGGATTCGCCGCTGGCCAGCAGAATACATGCCGGGTATTTTTAATGCGCAGCTGGTGGATCAGGTGCTGGATATTCACCAGCGCGAGGCGGAGAATACCATGCGTGAGCTGGCCGTGCGTGAAGGCATCTTCTGCGGGGTCAGCTCGGGTGGCGCGGTAGCGGGGGCGTTGCGCGTTGCGCAGACGAATCCAGGCGCCGTTGTGGTCGCGATTATCTGCGACCGCGGCGATCGCTATCTGTCTACCGGCGTCTTTGGTGAAGAGATTTATTCGCAGGGGGCGGGAATTTAAGCGTCATGGAGATGATTTTATTCCGGGATAACACCCGGGCGCAGCAAACCGATATTGTCGCAGTGCAGTCGCAGGTGGTTTATGGCAGCGTGGGGAACAGCATTGCGGTTCCGAATATTCGTACCCACAGGCTGAACGTCACCGCCGTGCCGACGGTATTGTTCAGCAATACGCCGCACTATGACACTTTCTACGGCGGCGTGATCCCCGATGAGTGGTTCAGCGGCTACCTGAAGGCGCTGGAAGAACGCGAGATCCTGCGCGAGCTTAAAGCGGTTACCACCGGTTATATGGGCAGCGCCAGCCAGATCGCCCTGTTGGCTCAGTGGCTGAAGGCGGTCAAAGCGCACCATCCTGACCTGCTGGTACTGGTCGACCCGGTTATTGGCGACATTGACAGTGGAATGTACGTGAAGCCGGATATTCCGCAAGCGTATCGGGAGCACCTGTTGCCGCTGGCGCAGGGTATTACGCCAAACGTCTATGAACTGGAAGTATTAAGCGGAAAACCGTGCCGCACGCCGGAAAGCGCCGTCGCGGCAGCGCAGGGGCTGCTTTCCGATTCCCTGAAATGGGTGGCGATTACCAGCGCGCCGGTCGCTGACGACCCGCACAACATCCACGTGGTGCTGGTGATGAAAGAGGGCGTTACCGTTAGCGCGCATCCGCGCGTAGAAACCGATCTGAAAGGGACGGGCGATCTGTTCTGTTCCGAGCTGGTCAGTGGTATCGTTGAGGGGAAAACCGTTGCCGATGCTATCCGCATGGCGGGGGATCGGGTGACTGACGTGATGTTGTACACCCAGTCGAAAGGGTACGACGAGCTTATCCTTCCCGCATAAACAAAAATGGCGCCCGAAGGCGCCATTTTTCTGTACGGCAAGAATTACTTCTTGATGCGGATAACCGGGGTTTCACCCACGGTGACGCTGCCAGACAGTTTGATCAGTTCTTTGATTTCGTCCATGTTGGAGATAACAACCGGCGTCAGGGTAGACTTGGCTTTTTCTTCCAGCAGTGGCAGATCGAATTCAATTACCGGGTCGCCAACTTTCACACGCTGGCCTTCTTCCGCGATACGTTTGAAGCCTTCGCCTTTCAGTTCAACGGTGTCGATACCGAAGTGAACGAACAGTTCGATACCGCTATCAGATTCGATAGAGAACGCATGGTTGGTTTCAAAAATTTTACCGATGGTGCCGTCAACTGGAGCAACCATTTTGTTGCCAGTTGGTTTGATAGCAATGCCATCACCAACGATTTTCTCAGCAAACACTACATCCGGCACGTCTTCGATGTTGACGATCTCGCCGGAGAGCGGAGCAACAATCTCAATAGTTCCGGAGTCTTTCTTATCATCAGAAACCAGAGATTTCAGTTTATCGAACAAACCCATGATCTTCTCCTAAGCAGTAATTTGGGCCGCATCTCGTGGATTAGCAGATTGTTTTTTCTTCAATGAACTTGTTAACCAGCGTCATTAACTCGTCCGTTGTCGGTTGAGCAAGAGCCTGCTCTGCTAACACCTTCGCATCTTCGAAGTTCGTGTTACGGATAATCTTCTTAATGCGCGGGATGGAAATGGCGCTCATAGAGAATTCGTCCAGACCCATACCCAGCAACAGAAGTGTAGCACGTTCGTCGCCTGCAAGCTCACCACACATGCCAGTCCATTTACCTTCTGCATGAGAAGCATCAATAACTTGCTTGATCAAGTTCAGAACGGACGGTGACATTGGCTGGTAGAGATGTGAAATCATATCATTACCACGGTCAACTGCCAGGGTGTACTGCGTTAAATCATTGGTGCCGATACTAAAGAAATCAACTTCTTTGGCTAAATGACGCGCAATGGTCGCGGCTGCTGGGGTTTCCACCATCACGCCGATCTCGATTGACTCGTCAAACGCTTTACCTTCGTCGCGCAGTTCCTGTTTGTAGATTTCGATCTCTTTCTTCAGTGCACGCACTTCTTCAACAGAGATGATCATCGGGAACATGATGCGCAGTTTACCGAAAGCAGAGGCACGCAGAATTGCGCGCACCTGGTCACGCAGGATCTCTTTGCGATCCATGGCGATACGCACTGCACGCCAGCCCAGGAACGGGTTCTCTTCTTTCGGGAAGTTCATGTATGGCAACTCTTTGTCGCCACCGATGTCCATAGTACGGACGATAACCGCCTGAGAGCCACACGCTTCTGCTACGGCTTTATACGCAGCAAACTGCTCTTCTTCAGTAGGCAGCGCGTCACGGTCCATGAACAGGAATTCTGTACGATAGAGACCCACACCTTCCGCACCGTTGCGCTCAGCGCCTTCAACGTCACGTACGGTACCGATGTTTGCGCACACTTCAACCTGATGGCCGTCCAGGGTGATGGCTGGCAGGTCTTTCAGCTTAGCGAGTTCCGCTTTTTCAGTCGCAACTTGCTCCTGAACCGCGCGCAGTTTTTCGATCTCTTCGTTTGTTGGGTTGACGTAAACCAGATTGTTTACGGCATCCAGAATCAGATAGTCGCCGTTTTTCACCTGAGAGGTGACGCTACCGGTACCCACGATGGCAGGCAGTTCCAGAGAACGGGCCATAATAGAGGTGTGGGAAGTACGGCCACCCGCGTCGGTAATGAAACCGAGGACCTTTTTCAGGTTCAGCTGTGCGGTTTCGGACGGGGTGAGGTCAGCGGCAACCAGGATCACTTCATCCTGAATCGCGCTCAGGTCGATGATGGCCAGACCCAGGATGTTGCGCAGCAGGCGCTTACCGATGTCACGTACGTCAGCCGCACGTTCTTTCAGGTATTCATCATCCAGTTCTTCCAGGGCAGTTGCCTGACCTTCGATAACTTCATGCGCAGCCGCGTCGGCCGTCATGCCTTTATCTTTAATCAGGGCTATGATTTCCTGCTCCAGCTCCTCATCTTCGAGCAGCATGATATGCCCTTCGAAGATGGCTTCTTTTTCTTCACCGAAAGTTTCGCCAGCTTTAGTTTTGATTGCTTCCAGTTGCGCAGATGCCTTGGCACGACCGCTCAGAAAACGTTCAACTTCCTGATCAACCTTGTCGGCAGAAATTTTTTTCCGGTCGATGACGATCTCGTCTTCTTTCAGCAGCAGTGCTTTGCCGAAAGCGATACCCGGGGATGCTAAAATGCCTGAAATCATAACCCTACCTTACTTGTGACTGATATTTAAAAGAACCCGGAAACTTACTCGAGCTCAGCCATCAGTTTTACCAGATGCTCAACTGCTTTCTGCTCGTCTTCACCTTCCGCAGAAATGGTGACTACGGTGCCCTGAGTCAGGCCCAGAGTCTGCAGTTTGAACAGGCTTTTTGCGCTGGCGCTTTTGCCGTTGGAAGTCACAGTGATTTCAGAAGTGAAGCCTTTCGCTTCTTTAACAAACTGAGCAGCAGGGCGGGTGTGCAGACCGTTCGGAGCGGTAATGGTAACTTCTTGCTGGAACATTGTATTTCCCCAACTTATAGGTTTAGTGTTGTGGAACTAAAGTCTAGCCTGGCGACTGAACTTTAGCCTGTATTGTTAGCGCTGACGTTTCGATCGTCATTAAACATTATGCAGCGAAAGCAAGACTTGAACCAAATCATAAAATCGATTCAGCAAGGCTATTTCGTTCACTGATTAATTTCACGCATCAAAATAATTGCTGGTTTAAATACCAGACCCAACGGGGTGAAGCAATGCCAGGAGGGGCAAAAGTTTGAAGCAGGCCACAAAAAAGCACCTGAAAAGGTGCTTTTTTACGCGTTATTAACATGCTGGCATTACTGTTGCAGCTCTTTTTCAGTGAACAGATCGGCAAACAGTGCGGTGCTCAAGTAACGCTCACCCGAGGAAGGAAGGATAACCACAATATTCTTATTGGTAAAGGCTTCATCTTCCTGAAGTTTGAGCGCTGCCGCAACAGCCGCACCGGAAGAGATACCGGCGAGAATGCCTTCTTCATCCATCAGACGACGCGCGGTAGAGATGGCTTCTTCGTTAGTGATGGTGACCACTTTATCGATCAGCTTCAGATCCAGGTTGCCCGGAATGAATCCCGCGCCAATACCCTGGATTTTATGCGGACCCGGCTTGAGCTCTTCGCCCGCCAGTGCCTGGGTGATAACCGGTGAGTCGGTGGGTTCAACCGCAACGGTGATCAGATCTTTTTTACCTTTTGTGCCTTTTATATAGCGTGACACGCCGGTCAGGGTGCCGCCGGTACCAACGCCGGAGATAAACACGTCAACCTGACCGTCAGTATCTTCCCAGATTTCCGGTCCAGTGGTCTTCTCGTGAATTTCCGGGTTAGCCGGGTTGCTGAACTGCTGCAGCAGCAGATATTTTGCCGGATCGCTGGCGACAATCTCTTCCGCTTTCTGAATGGCACCTTTCATGCCCTTCGCACCTTCGGTCAGTACGAGGTTCGCGCCGAGTGCTTTGAGCAGTTTGCGGCGTTCGATACTCATGGTTTCCGGCATGGTCAGCGTCAGTTTATAGCCACGCGCGGCAGCGACATAGGCCAGAGCGATACCGGTGTTACCGCTGGTCGGTTCAACCAGTTCAACGCCAGGCTTCAGCACGCCACGTTTTTCAGCATCCCAAATCATGTTTGCACCGATACGGCATTTTACGCTGAAGCTCGGGTTACGAGATTCGACCTTCGCCAGAATGCGTCCATTACCGATACGGTTCAGTCGAACCAGGGGCGTATGACCGATAGTCAGCGAGTTGTCTTCATAAATCTTACTCATGGCCTGTCCTTAACTGTATGAAATTGGGATACCGCCCCAGCATACCTGCTAAGCAGGGAGGGGGAAGTAAGGAATTCGCATATCTATATACTGCAAGGAAATAATGGGGATCAGTATGGAATAAGGGGCGGCATAAGCCACCCCTGCTTTACACATTTTTGCATTATTTCCATAACGCGTGCTTAGCACGGTAGCAGTCCACCCACATTGCCGTCGCGCCGCACACAGCAACCGGCATGATGAACAGGTTCAGGAAGGGAATCATCGTGAATAGGCTGGTCAGCGCGCCGAACTGCATATTGGCGACCTTCTGGGTACGCAGGGCGTTGCGCATCGCTTTAAACGGTACCTTGTGGTTATCGAACGGATAATCACAATATTGGATGGCGAGCATCCAGGCGCTGAACAGGAACCACAGCACCGGCGCCACGGTCTGGCCAATGCCGGGCACAAAATAGAGGATAAGCAGCACTACCGCGCGGGGGAGGTACCAGGCAAATTTCTGCCACTCGCGCTTCATGATGCGGGGGATATCTTTCATGATCCCGAGCACGCCCGTGTCCGGCGGCGTCGCGCCGGTAAGCCGCGCCTCCAGCTGTTCTGCCAGCAGGCCGTTAAACGGTGCGGCTATCCAGTTAGCGATGGTTGAGAAGAAATAGCCGAACACCAGCAGCACGGAGATAACCGCCACCGGCCAGAGCAGATAGTTCAGCCACTGTAGCCAGTCGGGCACATAGCTCATTAACGCAGGGATCCAGCTCTCGAGCTTTGTAAAAAGCCACCAGAACGCGCCGCCCATCAGAAGAATGTTGATCAACAGCGGAAGGATGACGAAGCGTCGGATACCCGGCAGTGAAACCAGTTTCCAGCCCTGAGAAAAATACCAGACGCCGCTGCGTGGGGGAGAAGACGATGTTGAAACCATAACCAGGCTGTACTCCTTTTTTCACAACCAGTGGAATTGCCGCCTATATTATCCACTTGTGGACTAATGACCAGTTCGGAAATGTTCGAAAAACCAGCAAAAAGCACGATTTCCTTCATCTTTATGCTGTGAATGCTCTGCACACACTTGCACTTGACGTAAACGGCAAATACTCTTAGTGAGTAAATGTTTGCCGTGGTGGCAAGGTGTTAGAACAACAGAGAATATAATGATGCAGGATTTGCGTCTGATATTAATCATTGTTGGCGCGATCGCCATAATCGCTTTACTGGTACATGGTTTCTGGACCAGCCGTAAAGAGCGTTCTTCGATGTTCCGCGATCGCCCACTGAAGCGCATGAAGTCCAGTCGTGATGACGATGACATTGAAGATGACATCGACGGTCGCGACGATGACGGCGTGGGTGAAGTTCGTGTTCATCGGGTCAATACTGCGCCCGGCGCGGCTCATGGGGAGCATGAAGCCCCCCGTCCTGCGCAGCACCAGTATCAACCGCCGTACGCCTCTGCTCAGCCGCGCCAGCAGGCGCCGCAGCCGGTAGAAGAGCCTGTGCGCCAGCCGCCGCAACAGCCTGTCCATCAGCAGCCTGCTGCGCCACAGCCGGTTCAACCGCAGCCCGTGCAGCAGCCTGTGCAACAACAGCCCGCGCAGCCGGTACAACAGCCGCAGCAGCCTGTTCATGTGCAGCCAGCGCCGCAGCCTGCTCCAGCACAGCATGTTGAGCCAGAACCGGTAGCACAGCCAGAACCGGTTGTTGAAAAACCGCAGCGTAAAGAAGCGGTGATCATCATGAACGTGGCCGCGCATCACGGTAGCCATCTCAACGGTGACGTGCTGCTTAACAGTATTCAACAGGCAGGCTTCAAGTTTGGCGACATGAATATTTTCCATCGCCACCTGAGCCCTGACGGTAGCGGCCCGGCGCTGTTCAGCCTGGCCAATATGGTCAACCCGGGTACTTTTGATCCGGAAATGACCGGTGATTTCGTGACCCCAGGTGTCACCATCTTTATGCAGGTGCCCTCTTACGGTGATGAACTGCAAAACTTTAAGCTGATGTTGCAATCCGCTCAGCACATCGCTGACGAAGTAGGCGGTGTGGTGCTCGACGATCAGCGTCGAATGATGACCCCGCAGAAACTGCGCGAGTATCAGGACCGCATCCGCGAAGTTAAGGAAGCCAACGCGTAATCATCGCGTTTACGTCAACTCCTCCTCAACCCCCGCATGTCGGGGGTTTTTTCTCATTGATGGTGCGATATGGACTCAATCGAACAACAACTCACTGACCTGCGAACCACGCTTCGCCATCATGAATATCTCTATCATGTTATGGACGCGCCGGAGGTGCCGGATGCGGAGTATGACCGCCTGATGCGCGAACTTCGCGAACTGGAGGCGCAGCACCCGGAACTCATTACGCCGGATTCTCCCACCCAGCGCGTCGGTGCCGAGCCGCTGGGAGCGTTCAGCCAGATACGCCATGAAGTGCCGATGCTGTCGCTGGATAACGTCTTTGATGAAGAGAGCTTCCTCGCGTTTAACAAGCGCGTGCAGGACCGTCTGAAAAGCAGCGACGCTCTCACCTGGTGCTGCGAGCTGAAGCTTGATGGCCTGGCGGTCAGTCTTCTCTACGAAAACGGCGTGCTGGTGCGTGCCGCCACGCGTGGCGACGGCACGACGGGTGAAGACATTACGACCAACGTGCGCACCATCCGCGCAATTCCGCTGAAGCTGCAGGGGGACAATATTCCTGCGCGTCTGGAAGTGCGCGGCGAGGTGTTCCTGCCGCAGGCGGGTTTCGAGAAAATCAACGAAGAAGCGCGCCGCACCGGCGGGAAAGTATTTGCTAACCCGCGTAATGCGGCGGCAGGCTCTTTGCGCCAGCTTGACCCGCGTATCACCGCGAAGCGACCGCTCACTTTCTTCTGCTACGGCGTGGGGATCCTGGAGGGAGGCGAGCTGCCGGATACGCACCTCGGGCGCCTGATGCAGTTTAAGGCGTGGGGCCTGCCGGTGAGTAACCGCGTACAGCTCTGTGACTCGCCAGAAGCGGTACTCGCGTTCTACCAAAAGGTGGAAGCGGACCGTCCGACGCTCGGTTTTGATATTGATGGCGTTGTCATTAAGGTGAACTCACTGGCGCTTCAGGAGCAACTCGGGTTTGTGGCGCGTGCGCCGCGCTGGGCGGTTGCGTTTAAGTTTCCTGCTCAGGAACAGATGACCTTCGTTCGCGACGTGGAGTTCCAGGTCGGCCGTACGGGCGCCATTACCCCGGTCGCCCGTCTTGAGCCTGTGCAGGTCGCGGGCGTGCTGGTGAGTAACGCCACGCTGCATAACGCCGATGAGATTGAACGTCTGGGCCTGCGGATTGGTGACAAAGTGGTGGTTCGTCGCGCGGGCGATGTTATTCCGCAGGTGGTAAACGTCGTTGAGTCTGAACGCCCTGATGATACGCGTGAAGTGGTCTTCCCGACCCATTGCCCGGTGTGTGGCTCTGACGTGGAGCGTGTTGAAGGTGAGGCGGTAGCGCGCTGTACGGGCGGCCTGATCTGTGGCGCGCAGCGTAAAGAGTCACTGAAGCACTTCGTCTCCCGTCGCGCCATGGACGTCGACGGCATGGGCGATAAGATTATCGATCAGCTGGTTGAAAAAGAGTATGTGCATACGCCAGCGGATCTCTTCAAACTGACGGCGGGCAAGCTGACCGGTCTGGATCGCATGGGGCCGAAGTCGGCGCAGAACGTGGTTAACGCTCTGGAAGCCGCAAAAGAGACCACCTTCGCCCGTTTCCTTTACGCGCTGGGCATCCGTGAAGTGGGGGAAGCAACGGCAGCAGGTCTGGCGGCGTACTTTGGCACGCTGGAGGCGCTGGAAAAGGCAAGCATCGACGAGCTGCAGAAAGTGCCGGATGTCGGCATTGTAGTCGCCACGCACGTCTTTAACTTCTTTGCGGAAGAGAGCAACCGCGAAGTCATTGGCAAACTGCTGGCAGAGGGCATCAAATGGCCCGCGCCGGTGGTGGTTAATGCCGAAGAGATCGACAGTCCGTTCGCCGGTAAAACGGTGGTGCTGACCGGCAGCCTGAGCCAGCTTTCACGCGACGATGCGAAAGCGCGTCTGGTGGCGCTGGGCGCAAAAGTGGCGGGCAGCGTGTCGAAGAAAACCGACCTGGTGATTGCCGGGGAAGCAGCGGGTTCGAAGCTGGCGAAAGCCCAGGAACTCGGCATTGAGGTTATCGACGAAGCGGAAATGATGCGTCTGTTAGGAGAGTAACGTGGAAAAAGAGCAGCTCGTTGCGATCGCCAATACGGAGATGCCGTTCGGTAAATATAAGGGCCGCAGGCTGATCGATTTGCCGGAGGAGTATCTGCTGTGGTTTGCCCGTAAGGATGAGTTCCCGGCCGGGCGACTGGGCGAGCTGATGGCTATCACGCTGCTGATCAAAACCGAGGGGCTGACCCAGCTGGTTCAGCCCCTGAAACATCCTTAAGCCTTCGCGGCGCGGGTCTCTTCCTGCGCCAGTTTTTCCGTCTGACGTTTATAGCGACGCGCCAGCACGGCGCAGACCATCAGCTGGATCTGATGAAAAATCATCAGCGGCAATACCATCATCCCAATTACCGAGGTCGGGAACAGAATGTTGGCCATCGGGATACCGTTCGCCAGGCTCTTCTTCGAACCGCAGAAAACAATCGTAATTTCATCTGCTTTGTTGAAGCCGCATTTACGTGCCACAAAGACGTTTACGGCAATGACAATCGCCAGCAGGACAATGCTGACGACCACGATAAACAGCAGTGAGCCTGCGCCCACCTTGTGCCAGATCCCGTTCACGACCGCTTCGCTGAAGGCGGAGTAAACCACCAGCAGAATTGAGGTCTGGTCGGTTTTGGAGATCCACTTTTTATGCTTCGTCACAAACGCACCTGTCCACGGGCGCGAGAGATGGCCCAGGACAAAGGGCAGCAGCAGTTGCAGACAGATCCTGCCCACCTGCTCAAGGTTACCTTCCGCGCCATGCATGTTCATCAGCAGCCCCACCAGCAGCGGGGAGACGAAAATCCCTAACAGGCTGGATGCCGATGCGGAGCAGACCGCGGCCGCAACGTTGCCACCCGCGAGGGAGGTAAACGCAATGGCCGACTGCACGGTGGCTGGCAGAATACAGAGATACAAAAAACCGGTATAGAGTGCCGGGTCGACGTTAACTGGCGCCCACCACGCAAACAGCACCCCGAGGATGGGGAACAGAATAAAGGTGCTGCACATCACCCAGAGGTGCAGTCGCCAGTGGCCACCACCCGCGATAATCGCTTCGCGGGAGAGTTTTGCGCCGTGCATAAAGAACAGCAGCGCGATAGCGGCCGTCGTCAGCCCCTCAAAAAACGGGACGAAACCACCGCGGGCCGGGAAAAACGAGGCCAGTAAAACGGTGACCACCAGAGTAAGCGTAAACGGATCAACAATACGAAATAGTTTCATAATGACTCCTGAAAACAGATGTCGCTATTGTGCTTTTTTCCATTTGAGAAATAAAATTGATTTATTGCATTCATTCATGAATTAAACAGATGAATTACTCCTTACGCCAGCTTCGTATTTTTGTCACCGTCGCCCATGCCCGTAGCTTCAGCCGGGCAGGAGAGATGATTGGCCTCAGCCAGTCAGCCGTCAGCCACAGCGTGAAAGAGCTGGAAAATCAGACCGGCGTGCGGTTGCTTGACCGTACCACACGCGAAGTGGTGCTGACCGAAGCAGGGCAGCAGCTGGCCCAGCGCCTCGAACGTCTGCTGGATGAACTGAACAGCACGCTCAGAGACGTGGGAAGGCTGGGGCAGCAGCTTTCGGGCACCGTGCGGGTCGCAGCCAGCCAGACAATATCGGCACACCTTATCCCGCAGTGTATCGCGGAGGGAAACCACCGCTATCCGGACATTGATTTTGTGTTGCACGACCGGCCGCAGCAGTGGGTGCTGGAAAGCATCCGTCAGGGAGATGTGGATTTTGGTATTGTGATCGACCCCGGCCAGGTGAGCGACCTGGCGTGCGAAAGCGTGCTTTCTGAGCCTTTTTTACTGCTCTGCCGGGATGACGATCCGCTGGCAACGTTGCCGGCGGTCAACTGGCAGTTCCTGCAGGGCGCGAACTTGGTTTTGCAGGATTATGCCTCCGGCAGCCGTCCGCTGATCGATTCCGCGCTGGTTAATCAGGGCGTAAAGGCCACCATCGTGCAGGAAATTGGGCATCCGGCCACGCTGTTTCCCATGGTGGAAGCCGGAATTGGGATCAGCGTGTTGCCCGCTCTGGCGCTCCCCCTGCCGCAGGGCAGCCGACTGGCCGTGAAGCGTTTAACGCCTGTTGTCGAGCGAAAACTGATGTTAGTACGGCGCAAAAATCGTTCCCTCTCGGGGGCGGCGCAGGCTATATGGGAAGTGGTGCGTATCCAGGCACAGCGATTAACCGAGGCCCGCATACGCGACCCACTGTTTAACGCATCCGACGATTAAATATAGATATCGATCTGATGATCGTCTGTCGGGCTATTCACCCCTTCCACTTTACCCAGCGCTTGCTCCTGTTTCTTCTGCGCCTCTTCAGCCTGCTGGCGCTGCAGCGCGGCGAGCTGCGCCTGTAGCACTTTGAGCTGGGTCTGAATAAGCTCCTGCTGCTTCTTCTTCTCATCTACGCTAATGGGACTGTTCGCCAGCTCTTTTAACTGCTGAGTCAGCTTTTGGATATTGTCGAGAATACGGCTGATTTGCGCAGCGATATTGTTACTGCCTGAACCCCCACTCCCGCCGCCGCTGGTTTGAATGGGCTGGGTTGAAGCCTGAATGGTCGTCATACTTTTTCCTCGCGTTATAAAACAGAGGTATCGGCACTGACGGGATTAGCTTGAGCAAAACAGCCATATCTGGCAGGGCGTTACATTGATACAAAAACAGTATTGATGGTGTCGGGAAAGTGTATTGGAGGTCACCCGCAGGCTCCGGATATAAGGCTAAGGTCATGCGATCCATGCTATCGCGATCTTCATTCTCAAGGAGCCTCTATGACCCTCTCAAATAACCCGTGGTATTGCGCCGATATTATCCGTGCGGCTAAGCCTGACTTCACGCCTCGCGTGGCGTTTATTCTCGGCTCTGGCCTTGGCGCGCTCGCCGACCAGATTGATGATGCCGTTTCCCTGAGCTATGAAAAACTGCCGGGCTTCCCGGTGAGCACCGTCCACGGCCACGCAGGCGAGCTGGTGCTGGGGCATCTTGCCGGGGTGCCTGTTGCCTGTATGAAAGGGCGAGGGCACTTCTATGAGGGGCGCGGGATGACCATCATGACCGATGCGATCCGCACGTTCAAACTGCTGGGATGTGAGTTGCTGTTTAGCACCAATGCGGCAGGCTCATTGCGCCCGGACGTTCTGCCGGGGAGCCTGGTTGCCCTGAGCGACCATATCAATACCATGCCTGGCACGCCGATGGTGGGGCTGAACGATGAGCGCTTTGGCGACCGTTTCTTCTCCCTGGCCAATGCTTACGACGCGGATTACCGTGCGATGCTGCAAACCGTGGCGGCGAAAGAGGGTTTCCCGCTGCATGAAGGGGTATTTGTCTCTTATCCGGGCCCGAACTTCGAGACGGCGGCAGAGATCCGCATGATGCAAATTATCGGCGGCGATGTGGTCGGCATGTCCGTGGTGCCGGAAGTGATTTCCGCACGCCACTGTGGCCTGAAGGTTGTAGCCGTTTCTGCAATTACCAACCTCGCCGAAGGTTTGGGCGAGGTAAAGCTGTCGCATGAGCAGACGCTCGCGGCGGCTGAGCTCTCACGCCAGAACTTCATCAATCTTATCTGCGGTTTTCTCCGCCATATTGCCTGAGTAAAACAATAAAGTGGCCCGTCAGGGCCACACTGCTATAAGGAATGGGCTATGAACATCACGACTCGCTTAAAGATGATGTCCTTTATGCAATATTTTATCTGGGGGAGTTGGCTGGTTACCCTCGGTGCTTACATGATCAACACCCTACACTTTACCGGCTCCGACGTGGGCATGGTCTACAGCTCCAAAGGCCTTGCCGCGATCGTTATGCCTTCGCTGGTGGGAATCATTGCCGACAAATGGCTACGGGCAGACCGCGCCTACGTCATTTGCCACCTCGTCTGTGCCGCCGCACTCTGTTACGCCGCGCAGGTGAATGAGCCCGGCCTGATGTTCTGGGTCATGCTGGTCAATGCGATGGCCTTTATGCCCACCATTGCGCTGTCGAATACGATCTCCTATTCCTGTCTTGAGCAGGCGGGTCTGGAGACGGTAAGCCATTTTCCGCGCGTGCGGGTGTATGGCACCGTGGGCTTTATTGCGGCAATGTGGGCCATAAGCCTGATGGGGGCGGAGCTAAGCAACGTGCAGCTTTATATTGCAGCTGGCGCGTCTCTGCTGCTGGCGCTCTATTCTTTGACGTTGCCGGCCATTCCCGTGGCGAAGCAGAAAACGTCCCAGTCTCTGGCCAGCAAGCTGGGCCTTAATGCCTTTGTTCTTTTTAAACAGCCTCGCATGGCGGTATTCTTTTTGTTCGCGATGCTGCTGGGTGCTGTGCTGCAGATCACCAATACCTTCGGTAGCCCCTTCCTGCATGATTTTGCCCGTAATCCGGCGTATGCAGATAGCTTTATCGTCAGGTACCCGTCCATTTTGCTCTCCGTTTCGCAAATGTCAGAGGTGTTCTTCATTCTGACCATTCCGTACTTCCTCGGACGGTTTGGTATTAAAGCCGTGATGCTGATGAGCATGGTGGCCTGGATGCTCCGGTTTGGTCTGTTTGCCTTTGGCGACCCCTCCGCAACGGGCTTTGTGCTGCTCATGCTTTCCATGATTGTCTATGGCTGTGCATTCGACTTCTTCAATATTTCCGGCTCAGTGTTTGTCGAACAGGAGGTCAGCACCGATATTCGCGCCAGCGCACAGGGGCTGTTTATGACGACTGTTAACGGTATTGGGGCTTATTTCGGATCGGTATTGAGCGGTATGGCAGTTGATTATTTCTCGGTGGATGGGGTGAAGGACTGGCAGACGATCTGGCTGGTGTTTGCAGCCTATGCCCTGGTACTGGCCGTGGTGTTTTATTTCAGCTTTAACTACCACCACGCCAGTAAAAACAGCGAGATGCGCACAGTTGCGCACTAAATTTCCCCTCTCTGCGGTGAAAGGCTTTAAGGTAGGCGCTTAAGTGTTATCGCCAGGATATGTTTTGATGGAACGCGTCTATCGAACCGACCTCAAGCTGCTGCGCTATTTTCTGGCCGTGGCGGAGGAACTGCATTTTGGACGGGCTGCGGCCCGTCTCAATATGTCCCAGCCGCCATTAAGCCTGCACATTAAAGAGCTGGAAAGCCAGCTGGGCACGTTACTGTTTATTCGCCACTCGCGAAGCGTCGCGTTGACGCATGCGGGTAAAGTGCTGATGGAAGAGTCTCGTCGGCTGCTTGCCAGCGCAAATCAGGCTCTGGCGCGCGTCGAACAAATTGGCCGGGGTGAGGCAGGGCGCATTGAGCTGGGTATTGTCGGTACCGCCATGTGGAGCGAGGTGCGCACGGTTATGCGCACTTTTTTGAAAGAACACCCGAATGTTGATGTCATTTTTCGCGAAAAGTCGCCGGTCATGCAGATGGCGCTGCTTGAGCGCCAGGAGCTGGATATTGGGATCTGGCGAATGGCAACGGAGCCCACCGCGGGGTTTACCAGCGTGCGGTTGCGCGAGGCGGCGTTTCTTGTGGCGATGCCGGAAGATCACCGGCTGGTCAGGGAACCCTCCGTTGCGCTTGCTGATTTACAGGACGAGTATTTCGTCACGATGCCGTCAGCACATTCTGACTGGGCATTTTTACATCGTGTCTGCCAGCAGGCCGGTTTTTCACCGATGATTGTACGCGAAGCCGTAGAGCCACAAACGGTACTGGCGATGATAAGCATGGGGATGGGGATTACGCTCGCTGCCGACAGTTACGCGCAAATGCAGTGGCCGGGCGTGGTGTTTCGCCCGCTGAAAGAGCGTATTCCGGCAGATTTGTATGTCGTGTATAACGAGAAACAGGTGACGCCGGCGGTGAAGACGTTGATTGAGACGTTGACGGCAGGAAAGTAGACAAACTGCAGATACGCAGATAGCAAAAAAGCGCCTTTAGGGCGCTTTTTAACATTGGTGGGTCGTGCAGGATGACTCGCTTCGCTCGCCCTTCGGGCCGTCGCCGTAAACGGCTCCGGTGCCTCACTGCGTTCGGCTCGAACCTGCTGCAGGTTCGAATCATCCATATCGCAGATAGCAAAAAAGCGCCTTTAGGGCGCTTTTTTACATTGGTGGGTCGTGCAGGATTCGAACCTGCGACCAATTGATTAAAAGTCAACTGCTCTACCAACTGAGCTAACGACCCGAAATGGTGGGCGATGACGGGCTCGAACCGCCGACCCCCTCCGTGTAAAGGAGATGCTCTACCAACTGAGCTAATCGCCCATTTCGGAACTGCTGCGATAAGATGAGAATGGTGGGCGATGACGGGCTCGAACCGCCGACCCCCTCCGTGTAAAGGAGATGCTCTACCAACTGAGCTAATCGCCCAATCTCAACACTTATCTACACTGCGAGTCTACCGAAGTAGATGGTGGGTGATGACGGGCTCGAACCGCCGACCCCCTCCGTGTAAAGGAGATGCTCTACCAACTGAGCTAATCACCCCCGCTGTGTGGAGTCGCATTATAGGGAGAGTTGAAAATGAGTCAACGCATTTTCTAAAGTTTTTATTCGTTCGTCGTAAAATTAAACAAAACGATCGCAAAACGGGCGGTGGCGCATGATTTCTAAACAAAAACAGCAAACTCGCTCATGATAAAGGGATGAACATTGAGGAATCCCCCCACAGTGATAGAATATTGCCCATTGTTTTTTCCCCGGGATTTGCCGATTGCCGGCATCTTTATAACGTAAGGCCATTTCATGAAAATCAAAACTCGCTTCGCGCCGAGCCCGACAGGCTATCTGCACGTCGGTGGTGCTCGTACTGCTCTCTATTCCTGGCTTTTTGCACGCCACAACAAAGGTGAGTTCGTGCTGCGTATTGAAGACACCGATCTTGAGCGCTCCACGCCGGAAGCAATTGAAGCCATTATGGATGGGATGAACTGGCTGAACCTGGAGTGGGATGAAGGCCCGTATTTCCAGACCAAACGTTTTGACCGCTATAACGCAGTTATTGATGAGATGCTGGTCGCGGGCACGGCGTATAAATGCTACTGCTCCAAAGAGCGTCTGGATGCGCTGCGTGAAGAGCAGATGGCAAACGGTGAAAAGCCGCGTTATGACGGCCGCTGCCGCCATGACCATAGCGAGCATGCTGCTGATGAACCGTGCGTGGTGCGTTTTGCTAACCCGCAGGATGGCTCGGTGATCTTTGACGACCAGATCCGTGGCCCGATCGAATTCAGCAACCAGGAGCTGGACGATCTGATCATCCGCCGCACCGATGGTTCCCCAACCTATAACTTCTGCGTTGTGGTTGACGACTGGGATATGGAAATTACCCACGTTGTCCGTGGTGAAGACCATATCAACAACACGCCGCGCCAGATCAACATTCTGAAAGCGCTGAACGCCCCTGTGCCTGTCTATGCACACGTTTCCATGATCAACGGCGACGACGGGAAAAAACTGTCTAAACGTCACGGCGCGGTCAGCGTTATGCAGTATCGCGATGACGGTTATCTGCCGGAAGCGCTGCTGAACTATCTGGTGCGTCTGGGCTGGGCCCACGGCGACCAGGAGATCTTCAGCCGCGAAGAGATGATTGAACTCTTTTCTCTGAGCTCAGTGAGCAAATCAGCGAGCGCATTTAATACCGATAAGCTGCAATGGCTGAACCATCATTACATCAATACCATGCCGCCGGAATACGTGGCGACTTACCTGCAGTGGCACATTGAGCAGGCAAATATTGATACCCGTACAGGCCCTGAACTGGCGGACCTGGTGAAACTGCTCGGCGAGCGCTGCAAAACGCTGAAAGAAATGGCTGAAAGCTGCCGCTACTTCTATGAAGAGTTTGATGAGTTTGACGCGGATGCGGCGAAGAAACACCTCCGCCCGGTTGCGCGTCAGCCGCTGGAAGTGGTGCGAGACAAGCTGACTGCGATCGCTGACTGGACCGCAGAGAACGTGCATCACGCTATTCAGGCGACGGCGGACGAGCTGGAAGTTGGTATGGGTAAAGTCGGTATGCCGCTGCGTGTTGCGGTGACCGGTGCGGGCCAGTCCCCGGCACTGGATGTGACCGTGCATGCAATTGGTAAATCACGCAGCGTGGCGCGTATTAACAAAGCGCTGGACTTTATTGCGGCACGTGAAAACCAGCAGTAATCACATTTTAGTCTGGCGGAACGGCAGGGGGACCTGCCGTTTTTTTATGCCGTATATTCAGCCAGATTCAGACGGGTAAGAAAGCCGCGTAACCCTTCGCGCTTCAGGAATGCATCCAGACGTTCCTGTTCAGACGGCGTCAGGTTTTCCAGCGTCGCAATGATATCCGGTCGCAGAGTAGAGGAGGGGACAATGTATGGCGCTGTTGTCTCTGCCAGGTGGTACACTGCCTGACGGTTTCGGATAGCCGGGAGGCGCATGATATGTTCCTTCACGCGCGCATCGACGTGTATGAGCCTCGCCCGACCGCCTTTCACACCATTGAGACCTTCGGTCTCCCATCCCTGCTGGCGTATCCAGCGATTCACCGTTTGCCCGGCAACGCCTAAACTCTCCGCCAGCTCTTCCGTGGTCATTTTGCTACGTAATCTTTTCATATTAATTCTGGTCGCGAATTCCCAGGCGTTGTAACAAACCGGTAATCCCTTCCCGCAGTAACAGTGATGTCATCTGCTTCTGCTCTTCTGGCGTCATTTCATTTGCCAGCGTCAGGAGGAGGGTATGAAGCGAACGCTCATTGCTGATGCCGTCAGGCATTGCGGATGTCTCCGTTGCCCGTCGCGCGCTGCGGATAAAGTCACGCACCTTTTCATTCACATGTACCAGGCGTGCTTTGCCCCCCTGGACGCCTGGTTTTGGTGACGTTATCCAACCCTCTTTGCGTACCCATTTATTGATGGTCTGTCGGCTATAGCCGGTGAGCAGGGCTAACTCTTCCGGCGTCATTCGTTCCTTGATCATACAATTTCCTGAATATTCGTGGGGTTAATTAACGGCTCATTTTATAGCACCGTTTAACGTGAAAACGTGACAGGCTTAACTCATGACTGCGAGCAGGCTCGCAAAGTGATTCATTTGCATGAATTTTCGGCGATTGAATCACGGTCAATGAATTTGCCGTTGACACTCCGCGGCGGAATTCATATTATGCCGCCCGTCAACATGACAGCTTTACGATGGGGCTATAGCTCAGCTGGGAGAGCGCTTGCATGGCATGCAAGAGGTCAGCGGTTCGATCCCGCTTAGCTCCACCAAACTCTGAACCCAACAGAGTGCGGTCAGTAAAGTCACATGTGGGGCTATAGCTCAGCTGGGAGAGCGCTTGCATGGCATGCAAGAGGTCAGCGGTTCGATCCCGCTTAGCTCCACCAAAATTTTAAACCCTCGTCAAAAGACGAGGGTTTTTTTTATCTGTTTGTAACGTTCACCACCGCATTTTGTTATCAAAAAGAAGGTATTCCTGTACCTGACCTCAATCGAAATCAATAAACCTGTCCATAAATAGACTTCAACTTGATTCGCACAATTAATAAACCTATTATCCATCCGGTCAATGATATGAACGGATAATAATCGCATCAGCTTAATGAATAGAAAAACGTACAATAATGTAAAGATATTTATAATTGCCCTGGCGATATGCCTGATCGCGGTTCCTTTCTCCCGTTATCTCTCCCCGCGCGCGATTGTGAATGGTCACGACGTTTATTTAGCGTGGTTACCCCTGAGCGTTATGCTGGCGGTAATTCTGTTATTTGGTCGTCGGGCAATTCTTCCCATTCTGTTAGGTTTTACTGTCACTAATTTATTCTATATTAATTTAGCACCGCTACAATATTCAGTATTGCTGTTTTGTCAGACCTTTGCGTTGTTCGCGGCGTGCGGCTTGTTGCGCCTCATGCTGGGCAGGCGCTGGCGCTACTGCATTCCTAACAAGCACATTGGATTACGGATATTCTGGCTCGGTTTTATTGTGCCACTCGGCATTAAAATGTCGATGTATTTAGTGGGCTATTTGTTTGATTTCCCGGTAACTATCTCCACCTTCTTCGGTGAAGGGACGGTAATTTATAACGTCGTGGATATTCAAAGTCTGATAGGCGCGGCGCTGATTTTTACCATGATGTTCTATTACCCGTTAAGAATGATAATTAATCCTCGTTATGCCATTACCTTCTGGCGACGAAGCGTGAAGCCCATTTTTTTCCATAAGAATTCATTGTTTATATTTGTCTGGCTCATGCTTCTAGGCTTCATTCTCGCTGTTTTATGTGGCCCTTTTGAATCCCCTGTTATTGCGGGCTATTTAATGCCGCTGATTTTTATTCTCTTTACCTTAGCGATAAGTCGCCTGACCTATGCACTTATCTCTCTGCTTTGGGCTGCTTCAGCGCTTCTGCTGTTGACCTACAACTATAACTTCCTGAATGGTGTGGAGTCGGGCCATTCACTCTCCTTTATCCTGTCCGTGCTGATCTCGTTTGCCATCTGCTTGCTTTACATGTCGCGGATTTACCAGCGTAGCGAGTGGCTGAAGCGGGGATGGCAGGGCAGAGCGCTGACCGATCCGCTGACCGGTTTGCCCAATATCCGTGCGCTGGAGGAGTATCTTGAGATTCACCAGGATGCCAAAGTGTGCATTCTGCGCATGGATAACCTGGAATTTTTGAGCCGCCATTACGGGATCCTGATGCGGGTCCACTGCAAACGCACGATCGCCTCGTCGCTGCAGCCCCTTCTGCAAAAGGACGAGATGCTCTTCCAGTTGCCCGGAAGCGAGCTGGTGGTGGTCTTGCTGGGGCCGGAAATTGCTGAGCGTCTCCAGCATATGGTTGATCGGTTGAACAGCCGGAAAATTTTCTGGAACAACACCGGGCTGGATATTGAGTTTGGTGCCTCCTGGGGGATGGTCGAAAACGGTGAAAAATTGCATCACACGCTGGGGCAACTAAGCTGGCTGGCTGAGCAATCTTGTGCAGGACAGAACGTACTTGCGCTGACGAATAGCCTGGAGGCTGCATCAGGACAAACAACAGAGCGCGTCCTGATGTTAGCGCGGATTAAGCATGCCCTGGAGGCGGGTCAGTTCCATTTATACGCGCAACCGATCCAGAAGGCAGACGGTAGCGGTTACTACGAAATTCTGACGCGTATGGAGAGCGAGGGCGAAATCATCACCCCTGATCGCTTTATTCCGCTGATTGCTCAGTTCAACCTTAGCCACCGGTTTGATATGTGCGTTATGGAAAAATTACTGCTGTGGCTGCGCGATCATCCTGCGACGCAGCCTGGGGCCCGTTTCTCCGTCAATCTGATGCCGCTCACGCTGATGCAAAAAGAGGTAGCGACCGAGATTTGTGCGCTGTTTGAACGGTACGGCGTTGCCCCTCAAACCGTGGTCATTGAGATCACCGAAGAGCAGGCTTTCTCCAATTCAGGTTGCAGCATCAATAATATTCAGCAACTGCGGGATTGTGGATTCCGGATTGCTATTGATGATTTTGGTACGGGGTACGCCAACTACGAGCGTCTCAGACGTCTGCAGGCGGATATCATCAAAATTGACGGCTGCTTTGTTAAAGACATTTGTACTGATGACATGGATGCGATGATCGTCCAGTCGATGTGTAATCTGGCGAAGACGAAATCGCTATGTGTGGTGGCGGAGTATGTCGAAACACCCGCACAGCGGGAGATGTTGCTTCGCTTCGGCGTGGATTACCTGCAGGGCTACCTGATAGGTAAACCCAAACCGCTGGAAGAAATTCGGGCATAAAAAAACCGGGAGCTTGCTCCCGGTTTTTTGTTTTGCAGTAAACGTTACAGGACCAGCGCTGCGATGGACGCGGACAGAACGCTCACCAGAGTGGAGCCATACACCAGTTTCAGGCCAAAGCGTGAAACCACGTTACCCTGTTCTTCGTTCAGGCCTTTAATCGCCCCGGCGATAATACCGATGGACGAGAAGTTCGCGAAGGAGACCAGGAACACGGACAGGATGCCTTCCGCGCGCGGAGAAAGCGTGCTGGCAATTTTCTGCAGATCCATCATCGCAACGAATTCGTTAGAAACCAGTTTGGTTGCCATGATACTGCCCACCTGCAGCGCTTCGTGAGCCGGAACACCCATCACCCAGGCAACAGGATAGAAGATGTAGCCCAGAATACCCTGGAAAGAGATACCCAGCACCGCGGCGAACAGGGCGTTCAGCGCAGAGATCAGCGCAATGAAGCCGATCAGCATGGCGGCAACGATAACCGCCACTTTGAAACCGGCCAGAATGTACTCGCCCAGCATTTCGAAGAAGCTCTGGCCTTCGTGCAGGTTGGACATCTGGATGTTCTCTTCGCTGGCGTCAACGCGGTATGGGTTGATCAGCGACAGCACGATAAAGGTGCTGAACATGTTCAGAACCAGCGCAGCGACAACATATTTTGGCTCCAGCATGGTCATATACGCGCCCACGATAGACATGGAAACGGTAGACATTGCGGTTGCCGCCATGGTGTACATGCGGTTACGCGACATTTTGCCGAGAATATCTTTATACGCGATGAAGTTCTCAGACTGACCGAGGATCAGGGAACTGACGGCGTTGAAAGACTCCAGCTTGCCCATGCCGTTGACTTTGGATAACAGGAAACCAATTCCACGAATCACGAACGGCAGAACACGGATGTGCTGCAGAATACCGATGAGCGCGGAGATGAAGACGATTGGGCACAGCACCTTCAGGAAGAAGAACGCCAGACCTTCGTCGTTCATTTTACCGAAGACAAAGTTGGTCCCTTCGTTGGCGAATCCGAGCAGTTTTTCGAACATTTCGGAGAAGCCTTTTACGAAGCCGAGACCTACGTTGGAGTTCAGGAAGAACCACGCAAGTAAAACTTCAATGACCAGCAGTTGGACAACATAACGAATACGAATTTTTTTGCGGTCTGTGCTGACCAGCAATGCGAGTGCAGTAACGACAACAAGTGCCAGGACAAAATGAAGGACGCGGTCCATATTTGCTCCAAATATGAGGCAGGTTTAATTTTCGTGCACATTCTATGCAACAAGCGAAAAGAAAACGAGATCAAGGACACACTATAGTTACATCCTGTGACGAGTCTCAAAAATAGTGATCCACAATACATTTTCGTTATGTTAGGTAAATGAGTGAAAAGTTAAGTTTGTGTGCTACGCTTCACAAATGACTGCGCATTTTCACATTCTGTGATGTCGCACCACCTGCCCATCTATCGTTCTTAGCTATCAGAGAAATCATGTTTAACCACTTAAATGATCTTGATAATCATTCTCATTTTGATAGTATTAAACATAGCAAAGGCTATATTTCCAGAGGCAGATAATGACTAACAGTCGCGTAGAGGGTAGCAGTGGCAGAGCGGCGCGCAAGCTGCGGTTCGCATTAATGGGACCTGCATTCATTGCTGCCATCGGCTATATCGATCCGGGTAATTTTGCGACCAATATTCAGGCCGGGGCCAGCTTCGGCTATAAGTTGCTGTGGGTGGTCGTCTGGGCGAACCTGATGGCGATGCTGATTCAAATGCTCTCAGCAAAACTGGGGATTGCTACGGGCAAAAACCTGGCAGAACAAATCCGCGACCACTACCCACGTCCGGCCGTCTGGCTCTACTGGGTGCAGGCTGAAATCATCGCCATGGCAACCGATCTCGCTGAATTTATCGGTGCGGCGATCGGCTTTAAGCTGATTCTGGGCGTATCGCTATTGCAAGGGGCGGTCCTGACCGGGATTACCACTTTCCTGATCCTGATGTTACAGCGTCGGGGGCAAAAGCCGCTTGAAAAGGTGATTGGTGGGCTGCTGCTGTTTGTCGCGGCGGCCTATATTGTCGAGCTGATATTCTCCCAGCCAAACCTGGTACAGCTTGGTAAAGGCATGGTGATCCCCAGCCTGCCAACGTCGGAAGCCGTCTTCCTGGCTGCCGGGGTGCTTGGGGCGACCATTATGCCACACGTCATTTATCTGCACTCTTCGCTGACCCAGCATCTTCACGGTGGGACGCGTAAAGAACGTTATTCGGCAACCAAATGGGATGTGGCGATTGCCATGACCATCGCGGGTTTTGTGAACCTGGCGATGATGGCCACCGCAGCCGCCGCTTTTCACTTTAACGGTCATACAGGTATTGCCGATCTCGACCAGGCGTATCTCACGCTGGAGCCGTTACTGAGCCATGCTGCTGCCACGATTTTTGGTTTGAGCCTGGTGGCTGCCGGTCTCTCTTCCACGGTGGTGGGCACGCTGGCAGGGCAGGTGGTGATGCAGGGATTTGTGCGCTTCCATATTCCCCTGTGGGTTCGTCGTTCCGTCACCATGCTGCCGTCATTTGTTGTAATTCTGATGGGGCTTGATCCCACGCGAATTCTGGTGATGAGTCAGGTGCTGCTGAGTTTTGGTATCGCGCTGGCGCTGGTTCCTCTGCTGATTTTTACCAGTAATCCAGCCCTGATGGGCGATCTGGTTAACTCGACGCTGGTGAAACGGACAGGTTGGGCGATTGTGGTAGTAGTGGTGGCGCTAAATTTATGGCTGTTGATTGGCACAGCGCTGGGGTTATAAAAGAGAAAGGAGCCGAAAGGCTCCTTTTTACATTAATGACGACCGTGGCCGTGACCACCGTGTCCTTTTGGGCCGTGACCCCAGCCACCGCGACGGTCGTCACGATCGTTCCAGCCTTCGCGATAGCCGCGTTCATAGGCATTGTCTTTATACCAGCCGCGGTGTCTGCCGTTATCGTGTTTCCACCAGCGGTCTCCGCGCCACTCATAGTGACGATGCCAGTAATCACGGTCGCGCCAGTAGCCGCCGTCCCAGTATCTGCCGTAGTCGTCACGATCGCCAATTTGTAGTTTTACTGATGGCAACAGGGTGATTTCGCCCGCAGTGGCGATCAGCGGGGCGGAAGCCAGTAATACCGCTGCAAGAATCAGTGACCTGAACATACTCTTTCTCCTTCACGATCGGGGCCTTTGTGGGGCCTGTTAACGCAATATTACGAGTTGGTAAAGCCTCGTTTCATCGCCTCAACTCCGAATTCCAGGCTCAGAGCACTTTTTGCTAAAAGCGGTTTTATTTTGAGCTGCTCAGGATTTCTTCAATAAGGTTCAGCTCTTCCGCGGAGAAATGGCGGTTTTCCAGCATGCCAACGGCGTCATCAATTTGAGCCGCTTGACTTGCCCCAATCAGCACCGACGTCACTGCTTCATGGCGTAACACCCAGGCCAGCGCCATCTGCGACAGCTTCTGGCCGCGGCCTTCCGCCAGGGCATTGAGCTTACGCACTTTCTCCAGCTTCTCTTCAGTGATCTGATCCGGGTTGAGGAACTGACTGCCACTTGCCGCACGGGAGTCTGCGGGAATACCGTTCAGATATCGGTTGGTGAGCTGTCCTCCCGCCAGCGGCGAGAAGGGAATACAGCCCACGCCTTTTTCCTGCAGCACGGCCAGTAAACCCCCTTCCGGTCCTCGTTCAAACATGGAGTATTTCGGCTGGTGGATCAGGCAGGGCGTACCAAGATCATTCAGGATATCAATCGCTTTTCGCGCCAGCGCTGCAGGATAGTTGGATAACCCGACATACAACGCTTTTCCCTGGCGCACCACATGGTCAAGCGCTTTCATGGTTTCCAGCAGCGGGGTTTCCGGATCAGGACGGTGATGATAGAAGATATCGACATACTCCAGCCCCATGCGTTTCAGGCTTTGATCCAGGCTTGCCAGTAGATATTTGCGCGATCCCCAGTCGCCGTAGGGGCCCTCCCACATGGTATATCCCGCTTTCGTGGAGATAATCAGCTCGTCGCGCCAGGGCAGAAAATCCTCCTGCAAAATACGCCCAAAATTACGCTCGGCCGACCCCGGTGGAGGACCATAGTTATTGGCAAGGTCGAAATGCGTAATACCCAGGTCGAAGGCGCGCTGTAAAAGTTGACGGCTGTTTTCGAGACGCGTGGCGTCCCCAAAGTTATGCCACAGACCCAGCGATATGACGGGCAACCTGAGCCCGCTTTGACCGCAGCGACGATACTGCATTGTCTGGTAACGATTTTTATCCGGCTGATAACCCATTTTATGACCTCGTGCGCAGATGAGAAAAATCAGTGTATGCGTTTACATTAACGTGAAAAAAAGCAGCATAGCGCAGCCTTTTTTGTAAAGCATTCTTTCCATACCCTTCTTACCGCTGATTCTGGACAGCCATCACGCTTCTCTAATACTCAAAGTGAGGTCAACATTAGAAGGATACCTGTTCATGCGTACCCCATACTGCGTCGCCGATTACCTGCTGGACCGTCTTACTGATTGTGGAGCCGATCATCTGTTTGGCGTGCCGGGCGACTATAACCTGCAGTTTCTCGACCATGTAATAGACAGCCCCGACATCTGTTGGGTGGGCTGTGCCAACGAATTAAACGCATCATATGCTGCTGACGGATATGCCCGCTGTAAGGGCTTCGCCGCGCTGCTCACAACATTTGGTGTCGGCGAGTTAAGTGCCATGAATGGCATCGCGGGAAGCTATGCCGAGCACGTTCCGGTATTGCATATTGTCGGGGCGCCGGGGACGGCGTCACAGCAACGAGGGGAACTGCTGCACCATACGCTGGGTGATGGGGAGTTCCGCCATTTTTATCATATGAGCGAGCCGATTACCGTCGCGCAGGCGATCCTGACCGAACAAAACGCCTGCTATGAAATCGACCGGGTTCTGACCACCATGCTCCGGGAGCGTCGTCCCGGCTATTTGATGTTACCTGCCGACGTGGCAAAAAAAGCCGCCACGCCTCCTGTAAACGCTCTCACACTTCACCATGCCCATGCCGACAGTGCCTGCCTTAAAGCGTTTCGGGATGCTGCGGAAAATAAACTGGCAACCAGCAAGCGCACCGCGCTGTTAGCTGATTTCCTTGTTCTGCGCCATGGACACAAGCATGCGCTACAGAAGTGGGTGAAGGACGTGCCGATGGCGCACGCCACGATGCTAATGGGTAAAGGGATATTCGACGAACGTCATGCCGGTTTTTACGGCACATACAGCGGCTCGGCAAGCGCCGGCCCGGTAAAAGAGGCGATTGAAGGGGCGGATACGGTACTGTGCATCGGCACCCGTTTTACCGATACCCTCACCGCCGGTTTCACCCATCAGCTAACCCCGGCCCAAACGATAGAAGTTCAGCCTCACGCTGCCCGCGTCGGTGACGTATGGTTTACCGGCATTCCGATGCTTCAGGCAATCGAAACGCTGGTGGAACTGTGCAAACAGCATGTGCATGATAAACCTGCGCCAGTTTCCCATCGTGCAATGAGCTTCCCTCAGCCGGAGGGCGCGCTGACCCAGGAGAATTTCTGGAAAACGTTGCAAACGTTTATTCGCCCAGGAGACATCATCCTTGCCGATCAGGGAACTTCGGCCTTCGGCGCCATTGACCTGCGCCTTCCGGCTGACGTGAATTTTATCGTCCAGCCGCTGTGGGGGTCGATCGGCTACACGCTGGCCGCAGCGTTTGGCGCACAAACGGCTTGCCCGAACCGGCGTGTGATAGTGCTGACGGGGGATGGCGCGGCGCAGCTGACTATTCAGGAGCTCGGGTCGATGTTGCGTGATAAACAACGTCCGATCATTCTGGTGCTGAACAACGAAGGGTACACGGTCGAAAGGGCCATCCATGGACCAGAGCAACGGTATAATGATATTGCGCTCTGGAACTGGACGCACCTTCCTCAGGCGCTGAGTCTCGCGCCTCAGGCCGAGTGCTGGCAGGTGAGTGAGGCGGGCGAGCTGGTGGATGTGCTGGAAAAAGTGGCGCACCACGAGCGGCTTTCGCTGATCGAGGTCATGCTGCCGAAATCCGACATACCGCCGCTGCTGAGCGCGCTCACCAAAGCGCTGGAAGCGCGCAACAGCGCCTGATTACTTATCGTTTCGCCAGGCCATCATCATCGGTTTGCCCGCCAGCAGGAGCCAGGCGGGCAACATCACGATGCAGAGCAGCGGGAACAGCGTCGAATCCGGCACCACAACCGCCGCCATAAACAGGCTCAGCCATGCGTCACGCGTCACCACCAGAACCAGACCCAGAATCGAGCAGGAGACGGTAATTGCCGCCGGAACCGCATCCACATGTTCGTGCAACATCAGCCCCAGCGCCACGCCGACAAAGACTGCCGGGAAAATGCGTCCACCGCGGAAACCGCACGCAGCCGCGACGACCAGCGCCGCCAGTTTGATGACGGCAAACAGCAGATAATCGGAAACGCTAAATACCTGACTGAAGGCCAACTGCTGCATCTCGTCCAGGCCTTTAAACAGCGTCACCGTCCCGCCGATGGTGCCTAAAATACCGAGGATCAATCCCCCTGTGCCCAGAATCAACACCGGATGCTTGAGTTTATGCATTAGCCGGTGCAGGCGTGGCAGACACCATACCGCGACCATCCCCAGCGCGATGGCAATCGCAACGACGATGGCACCGCTGAAAATATCCGCTATTCGCATCTCTCCGTAGTGGGGCAGTGAGAGGGAAAAGTGGGGATGGAAAAACAGACTGGTTGTTAGCGCGCCCGCCGCCGCGGCCATCAGGGGAGCAAACAGTTTGTCCCAGAGCGGGACATCATTGTTGCTGGTAAGCGTCTGTGAAAAAATCAGCGCGGCAGCGACGGGCGTCCCGAAAAGCGCCCCGATGGTGCCTGCGGAGGCGAGGATCGTCCAGTCCAGCGCACCCACGCGCGGTAAAATGCGTGAGCCCAGGAACACCGCCAGACCAATATTCACCGCCATAATGGGATGCTCGGGTCCGAGGCTGACGCCGCCCGCCAGGCCCACAATTAACGCGATGATCAACCCCGGCAGCGCAGAGGGCGGAACCGGGGCGCCAATCAGCGGCTCCAGCGCCGGGTCCGGTCCGGCGTGGCCGGGACTGAATCGGATCACCAGGCCTACCGCAATACCGGTTAACGTCAGCATCAAAATGATCCACGCTGAAGAATCAGCGGTGATCCCCAGTTTCGCCGGAAGCGCCGTCCATAGCAGGGCTTGCAGCACCGACGCGACTTTCATCACGACAATGAGTACCAGGCTTGACGCCACGCCAATGATGAGCGCCGGAATTGCCAGCAACAGCATGGTTCTGGCTCGCGGGTGGAGCATGATGATTTCCTTGTACAAAACGGTATAACGTTACTCTGCACAATCAGCTTTATGGCAATAGTGCAAAAGGTGCTGAAACGGTAAAGTTATTCTGTGACGAAGATCGATAATCCATGGGCATTCACCTTCCAGTCGTTGTTGTTATCACGCCTTGAATTTACAGTGTCCCAAAGATTTATTCTGACTTTAGCGGAGCAGTAGAAGAATGACAAAGTATGCTTTGGTAGGTGATGTGGGCGGCACGAACGCGCGCCTCGCATTATGCGATGTAAGTAGCGGTGAAATTTCCCGGGCGAAAACCTACTCGGGGCTGGATTATCCCAGCCTTGAGGCCGTTGTCCGCGTCTATCTGGATGAACATCAGGTGAGCGTCGAGGATGGCTGCATTGCCATTGCCTGCCCGATAACTGGCGACTGGGTCGCCATGACCAACCATACCTGGGCATTCTCTATTGCAGAGATGAAAAAGAACCTCGGTTTTGCGCATCTGGAAATCATCAATGACTTCACCGCCGTGTCTATGGCGATCCCGATGCTCAAGCCAGAGCATCTGATCCAGTTCGGCGGCGCTGAACCGGTCGAAGGCAAGCCGATTGCGGTTTACGGTGCCGGTACCGGCCTGGGCGTTTCGCATCTGGTGCATGTTGATCGGCGCTGGGTAAGCCTGCCGGGTGAGGGCGGTCATGTAGACTTTGCGCCAAACAGCGAAGAAGAGGGCATTATTCTCGAAGAGTTACGCGCTGAGATCGGCCACGTCTCTGCCGAGCGCGTCCTTTCAGGTCCGGGACTGGTGAATCTGTACCGCGCGATTGTGAAATCAGACGGTCGTCTGCCGGAAAACCTGCAGCCGAAAGACGTCACCGAACGAGCGCTGGCGGACAGCTGCATTGACTGCCGTCGTGCCCTGTCGCTGTTCTGCGTGATCATGGGACGTTTCGGCGGCAACCTGGCGCTGACGCTTGGCACCTTCGGTGGGGTCTATATCGCGGGCGGGATCGTACCGCGCTTCCTCGACTTCTTTAAAGCTTCAGGTTTCCGCGGTGGGTTTGAAGATAAAGGACGCTTCAGAAGCTACGTGCAGGATATTCCTGTTTATCTTATCGTGCATGATAACCCTGGCCTGCTGGGTTCGGGTGCCCATCTGCGTCAGGTTCTCGGGCAAATCCTCTGATACAGAGCCCTCTCCGCCGGGAGAGGGCGTTTTACAGGTGCATCAGCTGACGGAACTCTTTCACCTTGCTGCGGCTCACCGGCACCTGAAAATCCAGATCCTTGAGACGCAAAATATAGGTATTGTTAAACCACGGCTCGATCTCGCGGATCTTATTTAAATTCACGCAGAACGAACGGTGGCAGCGGAAAAAGTGGGCCGACGGCAGCTTGCCGCAGAATTCGGTAATGTTCATCGCCATGACAAACGATTCCCGCCGCGTATAGACAAACGTCATCTTCTCATGCGCTTCGGCGTAGTAGATATCATTCACTGGCGTCACGATGATGCGTTCATCCTTGACCAGATTAATGGTGTCGTTTTCCCGTACCGTCGGGCTGGCGGTGACCGGAGCGCTCTGTTGCTGCCATGCGGCCTCCAGCTTTTGCAGCATGCTGACAATCCGCGACTCCTGGTAAGGTTTCAGAATATAGTCAAACGCCTCCAGTTCGAAGGCCTCAACGGCATGCTCTTTCCAGGCGGTAACGAACACAATAAACGGCTTGTGGGCAAACTGATTGATGTTTTGCGCCAGTAAGACGCCGTCCAGCGAAGGAATATTAATATCCAGAAAAATGGCGTCGACCCGGTTATGCTGCAAAAATTTCAGCACGTCCAGCCCATCGTCAAAGATACCCACAATCTCCATCTGACTGTGGGTTTTGATGAGCCAGGTGAGCTCCTGTTGAGCCAGAATTTCATCTTCAACGATAATGACTTTCATATTACTCACCCTGAGGTAACAGTGATGCCGTCGCATGAACAGGGGAGCGTTCATTCGGGACGTAAAAAGCGATTTCAGTGCCGGGTTCAAGACGGTGAATATGCAGCCCATCGCCGTAGAGCAGCTTGACCCTGTGATGCACATTCAGCAGCCCGATTTTATTCCCCGGCATCTCATTAGACTCCACGCGCTCGATGACTTTTGGGTCAATCCCGTGGCCGGTATCGCGCACGGCGATACGCACCCGGTTGCCGCTTTCGGTGATGCTAATGGTGACCACACCTTTGCCTTTACAGGGCTGAATACCGTGAACAATGGCGTTTTCGACCAGCGGCTGGATCAGCAGGCTCGGGATCACGCAGTTGACCTCTTCATCAATATCGTAAATGACCGTCAGTTTGTCGCCAAAGCGCGCCTGCTCGATCGCGATGTAGTCTTTAATCTGATATAGCTCTTTTTTGATGTCGATCTGCTCGTCATCCTTCAACTCAATGTTGTAGCGCAGATAACGCGACAGGTTGAAAATCAGCTGGCGCGCGGTGTCCGGATTCAATCGAATCGAAGAGGAGATGGCGTTTAACGCGTTAAACAGGAAATGGGGATTGATTTTGCTCTGCAGCGCGCGCAGCTCTGCCTTATTTGCCATCTCGCGTAACTGTTCCGCCCGGGAGACCTCAAGCTGCGTGGAGATGATCTGCGACAGACCTATCGCCATCTCCTGCAGCGTTGAGGTGATCTGATGCGCGTGACAGTAATAAATTTTCAGCGTGCCCGTCACCACGCCTTTCTCCCAAAGCGGGATCACCAGCATAGAGTGGATCTCCGGCGTTCGGTGGGCTTCATCATTGTTTTTAATAATGATTTTACCGTAGTTAATCGCTTGTCTGGTGGTCGGGCTTATCGTGTCATCATTGTCGCGGTAGTTGTGCTCGCCAACACCGACGTAAGCCAGCACGTGGTCAATATTGGTGATAGCGACGGCATCCGCGTGAATGTCGTGGCGAATAATCTCGCAGACCTGACGCAGCGACTCCGCGTTAACGTGGCGGAAAAGCGGCAGCGTTTTGTTGGCGATATCCAGCGCCAGCTTGGCCTGGCGAGCGGCACTGGCCTCTTTTTCCCCTTCCACACTCTGCACCAGCAGCACGATAAAACCGATGCACACGCTACCCAGAATCATAGGGATGCCGATTTTCGAGACAATATCCAGCCCCAGCGCGGTCGTGGGAGCCCAGACGACAACCAGGATCATGGTCAGCGTTTCGCACAACATACCCGCGAGGATCCCGGCGCGCCAGCGCTGCTTTTTCGGGATTTTACGGCTGATCCAGCCGGATAGTACCCCGGCGATAATGCTGGTGATAAAGCACGGCACCGCCGTGACGCCGCCGATATCAATCAGGTAGCGATGGGTTCCGGCAATCACGCCGGTGATGACACCTACCCACGGACCAAACAAAATTCCGCCAGACATGACGGCGATAATCCGCACGTTAACCAGCGAGCCCTCTACCGGCACGCCGGACCATGTGCTGAACAGCGCAAAGAGCGAAAAGATAGCGGTGACGGCCAGCAGCTCTTTCGGCGAGTGAGCAGATTTATGCAACAGCTCGCGAAACAGGCGAATGCGAATAAGGAAGAACAGGCAAATCAGCATTAATGCTGCGCGATCAAAAACCGCCAGCAGCATAGTGAATATTTCGTGCACGAGCAGACCTGGGAAAACGGGAAAGAACCATGATAAAAAACCTGGGGCATATTGACCAGCTATCCGTCAGGTTTATCAAATGAGGAAAAACCCTGTTTTTGAAAGGGGATTATCGGATGAGGATTGATACCTCCCGATTCTTTCCTGCTGTCGCATCGTCCGGTAACTGTTTTGATATCATTGTGTTAAACAATAGATAACGGAAAGCCGATATGAGTCCCCCTCCTTCCGCTTTAAGGCGTACCCGTGTTCCGGTTTTCATGGGGTTCTCTTTTTTTTCATTTCCCTCTCGACAGCGTGATTTTTTTCAGGTTATTTTCTAAGCATGTCACATCAGTGGCAGCGTCGCTCGGACGGTCCGGGCGCTAACGTTAATCTGAGGAATCTATGGCTGAATTCAGTCCTGAACGCCGTTTTACGCGTATCGATCGTCTCCCCCCTTATGTTTTCAATATCACCGCTGAACTGAAAATGGCTGCGCGTCGGCGCGGCGAAGACATCATTGATTTCAGCATGGGCAACCCTGACGGCCCCACGCCACCGCATATCGTTGAGAAGCTCTGCACGGTTGCCCAGCGTCCGGATACGCACGGCTACTCAACCTCGCGCGGTATTCCCAGATTACGCCGCGCGATCTCGCGCTGGTATCAGGATCGTTATCAGGTTGATATCGATCCTGAGAGTGAAGCCATTGTGACCATCGGCTCGAAAGAGGGGCTGGCGCACCTGATGCTGGCCACGCTGGATCACGGTGATACGGTACTGGTTCCCAATCCGAGTTACCCAATCCATATTTACGGCGCGGTGATAGCCGGGGCGCAGGTACGTTCTGTACCGCTGGTGGAAGGCGTCGATTTCTTCAACGAGCTGGAGCGCGCAATTCGCGAAAGCTATCCGAAACCCAAGATGATGATCCTGGGTTTCCCGTCCAACCCGACGGCGCAGTGCGTGGAGCTCGATTTCTTTGAGAAGGTTGTGGCCCTGGCTAAGCGCTATGACGTGCTGGTGGTACATGATTTGGCGTATGCGGATATCGTCTATGACGGCTGGAAAGCGCCTTCAATTATGCAGGTGCCGGGGGCGCGTGACGTGGCGGTAGAATTCTTTACCCTGTCGAAAAGCTACAACATGGCGGGCTGGCGTATTGGTTTTATGGTGGGTAACAAAACGCTGGTGAGTGCGCTGGCGCGAATCAAGAGCTATCACGATTACGGCACCTTTACGCCGCTACAGGTTGCCGCTATTGCGGCGCTTGAAGGCGATCAGCAATGCGTTCACGACATTGCAGCCCAGTATAAACGCCGCCGCGACGTGCTGGTAAAAGGGTTACATGAAGCGGGCTGGATGGTGGAAATGCCGAAAGCGTCCATGTACGTCTGGGCGAAAATTCCGGAGCCGTATGCGGCAATGGGATCGCTTGAGTTTGCTAAAAAACTGCTGCAGGACGCGAAGGTGTGTGTTTCACCGGGCATTGGCTTTGGTGATTACGGTGACACCCACGTGCGCTTTGCTTTAATCGAAAATAGCGACCGTATTCGTCAGGCGGTGAGGGGCATCAAGAGTATGTTCCGGGCCGATGGCCTGCTCTCAACAAAGAGCGTCTCCGAACACCCCGCATCATCATGACATAAAAAGACAGGAGCCTATGGCTCCTGTCTTTTTGACTGCATGTTCTTCACTAGATCATCAGGGCAAAGGTTCCGGCCCAGACTAAAACGATCACCGAAATGCCCATAAAGAAATATTTCACGTTTCATCGCTCCGCGTATCTTGTGGTACGCATTTAAAAACAGAGTCCAACTGAGTATAGAGAACTGAAATCCGGCCAAAACGGAAATGAGAATTTTCCCGCTATGCCGCCGACTCCAGCTCAGAATTCTGTGCTTTCCTGTAGCCAGACGGCGCTAATGTACGCCTAAAAATGAGGGGTGACAAGAGGGATTTTTTTAAATAATTTCCGACACTTACGGGTGTCGTGGAACGGCGACAGTTTGATTTCACAACGCAATAAATTCACTTTGAGCGACGCGACGAAAAACCGTTACACGGGGTTATTACAGGTGATTGAAAAGGTTAGTTTCTTATCGAAACTAACCGTCACGCGGGACTTAAATATAGAGCGAGGCTTCGCCAAGTGGGCGCGTTTTGAAACGGCGATGCATCCAGAGATATTGCTCTGGCGCGCGCATGATTTCAGTTTCGATGACCTTGTTGATAAATGCTGCGGCTTCGCATTCGTTTTCCGGATAGTTGGCCATTTCAGGAGAGATGTGCAGACGATAGCCTGATTTATCCGCTTTTCTCACCATCGTCACGGTCAGCATGGCGGCGCCTGACAACCGCGAAATCACAAAGGTACCGTTGGTTGTCGCCACGTCTTTAACGGCAAAGAAGGGGGCAAAGCTGCTGCCTTTACGTCCATAATCCTGGTCAGGGGCAAACCAGACGGCTTCACCTTTCTTCAGGGCACCGACCATTCCACGCAGATTATTACGGCTGATCATCGCTTTATTGGAACGCATGCGGCCGCGCGTCTGTACCCACTCCATTACCGGGCTATTGTGCGGTCTGTAGGTCGCCATCATTGGCTGGCAAAGACCCATCACCCGGCCACCCAACTCCAGCGACATAAAGTGAACGCCCACAACCATCACACCGCGGTTTTGCAACTGCGCGCGTTTAAGGTTGTCCAGCCCTTCGACATCAAACCACTTGCGGACGCGTTCATCCGACCAGAACCAGGCCATACCGGTTTCGAGCAGCGCCATACCGATAGATTTAAAGTTTTCAGAGATCAATTTTTCGCGCTCTTCAGCATTGTACTGAGGAAAGCAAAGCTCGATGTTTTTGCGCGCGATGGCTTCGCGACGTTTCAGGAAATAGCGAGAGGCGCTGCCCAGTTTCGACCCCAGCAAACGCAGCACAGGGTAGGGAAGTTGCACCAGCAGCCAGAGTACGCCAAGACCAAACCATGTAAACCAGTAACGCGGGTGTAAAAACGCACGTTCAAATTTGGATTGAGACAAGATAGTAAAACCTATGTGAAGCCTGTAAAGGTAGCGCAGCGTGTGCGATACGACGTGCCATTAAGACCGTTCTTCAAGGTGATGGTTTCAGGCTTTACCGAACTTTACGGCGTTGCCTGACCACTGCTGATTTGGGTGGGCGGCGTAATGTAGCACCGTTATACGTTATGTGCTATTACTCGTTTTTGATTAAAAAAGCGGCAGTCAAGGAGGTGGTTGATTTTACAGTTTTTATAGGCATGTCAGTCATGAGAACACCTTCCACCTGAGTCGGGCAGGAAGCCTCTTCGAGAGAGGATGGATTAAAAGCGCTATTTTTTTGTGGCAGATTCCGTATTCATATTTTTTTTTACCTCTTCGTTTAATAAATAAGAATTTTCTTTGTGAAAGTTCTTATTTATTATTCATCCAATGAATGGAGTGCCTGAGTCCATAATTTATTCATCTTTCCTTTTATCGAGTCTAAAGCAGTTCTCTCCTGTGTTTTTGATATAGTGCTGTGATGCAAATCAAAACAATATTGTTTTTTTAGCATCTGACTGGCTGCAACCTCTTTTACGATACAAATATTTGTTTTACAGAAAAAGAGTAGCTTCTTTTTCTGGGTTGGTCTGATAAGTTGCAATAATATCTTAGAGGAAAATTCTTAAGAATTTTCTAATTGCGGATAAATGATCTGTGTATTTGATTTGCGGTCGATCATTGTTCTAATATTGCGCATCAAGAACGATACCGTGAAGTTTGCATCGCAAAACAAAGAGGGATGATCAAATGTCTGACAGTTTTCAGAATGAAGTGCCTAAGGCACGTATTAACCTGAAGCTTGACCTGCATACTGGCGGAGCAAGCAAGAAAATGGAATTACCCTTAAAACTGCTTGTTGCCGGTGATTTCAGTAATGGTCAGGATGCTGCGCCAATATCTGAGCGTGAAAAAGTTAACATCACCAAAAATAATTTCGACAGTGTTCTTTCCGAATATTCCCCAAAAGTTAATCTGAGCGTCAAAAACACCCTGTCAGATGATGGTGGTGAGGACAATATTGAGCTGACTTTCCAGAGCATGAAAGATTTCACGCCAGAGCAGGTGGCTGCCCAGATACCACAGCTGAAGGCGATGCTGGCGATGCGCAACTTACTCCGCGATCTTAAGGCCAACCTGTTGGATAACCAGACTTTCCGAAAAGAGCTGGAAAAAATCGTTCTTGACCAGTCACTTAGCGCTGAATTGCGCAATGAATTATCCGCACTGGCACCCAAAAAAGCTTAACCATCACGATGTTTTAACGGATTAATCAAGGAATGCTCATGTCTGTACAAAATAATATTGCTGGCGGTGAAAGCATGGTGCTGGAACGTCCTGCTGCGAGTGGGGTTTACGCCTCCCTGTTTGAGAAAATCAACTTAAGTCCCGTCTCTGAATTGAGCGCCCTGGATATCTGGCAGGACGCGCAGGCGATGTCGGATGCGACCGCTGATGAACGTCTGACGGCAGGTATGCAGGTTTTCCTGGAATGTCTGACCAAAGCCGGTGCGAAAGTCGAAAAACTGGATAAAAGCCTGATTGATCACCACATTGCTGAACTCGATTACCAGATCAGCCGTCAGCTGGACGCGGTAATGCACCATGAGGAGTTTCAGGCAGTTGAAGGTCTGTGGCGCGGAGTGAAGTCGCTGATTGATAAAACAGATTTTCGCCAGAACGTGAAAATTGAGCTGCTGAGTATGTCTAAAGAAGACCTGCGTCAGGACTTCGAAGACAGCCCGGAAATCATCCAGAGTGGTCTGTATAAACACACCTATATTGATGAATATGACACCCCAGGCGGCGAGCCAATTGCGGCACTGATTTCCGCATACGAGTTCGATGCTTCAGCGCAGGATGTCGCGCTGCTGCGCAACATCTCTAAAGTCTCCGCTGCTGCGCACATGCCGTTTATCGGCTCTGCAGGTCCAAAATTCTTCCTTAAAGAGTCCATGGAAGACGTCGCTGCAATTAAAGATATCGGTAACTATTTTGACCGCGCAGAGTACATCAAGTGGAAATCTTTCCGCGATACCGACGACGCTCGCTATATCGGCCTGGTCATGCCGCGCGTACTGGGACGTTTACCGTACGGGCCGGATACCGTTCCCGTTCGCAGCTTCAATTATGTCGAAGAGGTCAAAGGTCCGGATCACGACAAATACCTGTGGACGAATGCCTCCTTTGCCTTTGCTTCCAACATGGTGCGTAGCTTTATCAATAATGGCTGGTGCGTACAGATTCGTGGTCCGCAGGCCGGTGGTGCGGTTCAGGACCTGCCTATCCATCTTTACGATCTCGGTACCGGCAATCAGGTAAAAATCCCGAGCGAGGTCATGATCCCCGAAACCCGCGAATTTGAGTTTGCGAATCTGGGCTTCATTCCTTTGTCCTACTACAAAAACCGCGACTATGCCTGCTTCTTCTCGGCTAACTCAAGCCAGAAACCGGCGCTGTATGACACCGCAGATGCAACGGCTAACAGCCGCATCAACGCGCGTCTGCCGTATATCTTCCTGCTGTCGCGTATCGCCCATTACCTGAAGCTGATTCAGCGCGAAAACATCGGTACCACGAAGGATCGCCGTCTGCTTGAACTGGAGCTGAATACCTGGGTTCGCAGTCTGGTCACTGAAATGACCGATCCGGGCGATGAACTGCAGGCGTCTCACCCGCTGCGTGATGCGAAAGTGGTTGTTGAAGATATTGAAGACAACCCGGGCTTCTTCCGCGTGAAGCTGTACGCGATCCCTCACTTCCAGGTCGAAGGCATGGACGTCAACCTGTCACTGGTTTCCCAGATGCCGAAGGCGAAATCGTAAGGCGAGGGGTAATCAGGGATGAAAATTTACCGCCCACTTTGGGAGGATGGGGCCGCTCTGGCCCCGCAACAATTCCAGCAGCAGGCCCGCTGGAGTGAACACGTTGCCGACATGGTCGCCCGGATGGGGTTTTCTCATCCCTGGGGTGTGGTTGTGGCAGAATTTGACGATGCTGCACTGGCGCTCTCGCGCCTGAATGCCATCCGTCTGGTCGTACGTTTCCAGGATGGCACGATTGTTGATACGGATCTGGCAGATAATATTCCGCCGGTCTGTGACTTGTCTGCTGCAAACGGCTCTGAGGCTGTTGAGGTGGTTGCCGCATTGCCGCTGCTGAGCGCCAGTGGTGGCAACCTCGATAACGGACAGGACAGTGAGCGCCCGCGTCGCTGGAAAGCTGAGCGTGTGGTGGTGCAGGAGCTGGCCGGTCACGAAAGCGGGGAACTCGCGATCCTGCGTCATGCGCTGACCCTGCGCCTCTCCAGCCAGGAAAACGCAGCATACCTGACCTGTCCGGTGGCCCGTCTGATACGTAATGCACAGGGGCAGTGGAGCCGGGACCCGTCCTTTATCCCGCCAATGCTGTCTGCTGCTGCCAGTCCGTGGCTTGCCACCGAACTGGGTGATCTGCTGGTCCGTCTGCAGGCCCGTCGCCGTCGCCTGATGGCCATGCGCCGGGAAAGCAATGAGCGGATGGCCGACTTTGCGGTCGCGGATGTCTCCCTGTTCTGGCTGCTCAATGCCCTGAACAGCGCTGAGCCGGTGCTGACGGAACTGCTTCAGACGCCTGAGCGTCACCCGGAACTGTTGTACCGCGAACTGACCCGTCTGGCCGGCAGCCTGCTGACCTTCTCTCTGGAACACGACGCGGGGGATATTCCTGCTTATCAGCATGATGAACCGGAGCGGGTATTCCCGCCGCTGCTGGCACTGCTCGATAAGCTGCTGGAAGCGAGCCTGCCGTCACGGGTGGTGAGTATCCACCTGGAGCATCAGGATCAGATCTGGAAAGGTGCCCTGCACGATGCGCGCCTGCGCGAAGGGGCGGATTTCTACCTCTCCGTACGTTCCTCCATGCCGAACCATGAGCTTCAGACGAAATTCCCGCAGCTGTGTAAAGCGGGCAGCTTTGAAGATGTGTCGGATGTGGTGAATGTGGCTCTGAGCGGGATGGTTATCAGGCCGCTGACCCATGTGCCAGCCGCTATCCCGTTACGCCTTGAGAACCAGTATTTCTCGCTGGATCTGAGTAGTGAGGCAGCGCGGGCGATGCTGGAAGAGGGAAGCTGCACCTTCTATACCCCGCGCTCACTGGGGGATGTGAAACTTGAACTCTTTGCGGTGCTGCGCACATGAATACATCAGAAATAAGTCAAATTGAGCGTATTTTCTACCCCGGCTGGCTGATGGCCAGCCAGCTGCGGGGCGGACAGGAGGTTCGTGACGGGGAAGGTCTCTATCGTCGGGCCTGCCGTCTGGTGCAGGAGGCAAAAGCGGCGCTCACGGAGGCAGGTTACAGCGACATCAGCTGTGACCATATGGTGTATACCCTGTGTGCACTGCTTGATGAGAGCGTGATGAACCGGGGAACCACCGATGATGGCTATCTGACCTGGCGGCGTGACCCGCTGCAGGCACACTTCTTTGGCACTCTCAATGCCGGTGAGGAGTTGTGGGAAAGGATCCGGGACCTGCTGAAAGAAACCGCCCCTGACGCCGCCGTCCTGACCTGTATGCACCGGACTCTGCAACTGGGGTTTGTGGGGCAATATCGTGCCCAGGATGATGAGCGTCGGGAAGATATTCTTCGCGCGCTTGCGGAACGGGTACCGGCCTTTACGCTGGCACAGGACGCTCCCATTGTGGCCCGGGCATCACGCCTGCGCAGCGGCCGTCGCGGGTACTGGCTGAGCTGGGTTGTGGCCGCTGTCGCCCTGGTGGCGCTCTGGTTCTTCCTTTCGTCTTCGCTTACCGAACTGGTAAGCCAGACCGTCAGGCCGGGGTAAGCGATGCGGGATGCATACCGAAGTCTGTTAACTGCCCTGGGTGCTGTACTGGCGCTGTGGCTCATCCTGGGATTCTGGCCACTGTCCTCGGGCAGCCGTGTGGCACTCAGTCTGCTGGTTGTGCTGGTGTCCGTGGTGATGCTCTGGCGTCAGCGCCGGGCTTCTCAGGCACGGGCGACCGCTGTCCGGGAAATTGTGGATGAAAATCTGCCGCCGGAAGATTTTCAGGGTGCGGTGATCCTTGTTTGTGGCGACAACAGCCCACTGTTTGTGTCCGGCTCCCGTCACCGGGAAACCCGACAGGGCTGGTATCTGTGGGTGAAGGATGCGGAGCAGTTGCCACTTCTGGCACAACACCTGAGCCTGGTGCGTCCGGCTCAGGTGTCGCAAATCTCCGTCATGCTGGCGGTGGTACCTGAACAGCACACCTCCGGCGATGATTTTACCCAGAATCTTCGGGGCTGGCAGCGTGCTGTCGTCCAGTGCCGTGCGGCATTTGGCACTATCCCCCCGCTGTGGACCGTGACCTGGGTATCTCCTCCTGTGGCCTGTGCAGAGGCTGAGCCCGTCTGGTTTACCACGGTAAGCCCGCGAAGCGGTATTCAGGTGTATCAGCCCGGTCAGGGCAATGTGTCACTGGCGGATTGGCCTCTGGAAATTGGAACGGACAGGCGTCTTTCGCGTTTGAGCCATGGCCTGTGGCTGGACAGTCTGCTTGCCTGGCAAAACAGCGCGGTGAACGACCTGCTGTCGGTACGGCGGGGGGAGTTACCGGTGATGACGCCCTGCGTGCAGGGTATGTGCATAGTGCCGGTGAGTGGTATCGCGGGCAATCTCTGGCAACAACACATCACTTCCGTGACGGCGCTGCCACCGGATGCCTTTGTGAGCACCGAGCCACTGCCGCTGCCTGAACTGCTGCTGCCGGCGTTGCCGCGCCGACGTGGCGTGAGCCGCAGGATGGTGTTCTGGCGTTATGCCGGATTACTGGGCGGGATTTTTCTCGCGCTGGCGATGCTGGCGTCCTGGATGAACAACCAGCTCCTCATTCGTAATGTTGGCGATCACCTTGCGTTATATCACCAGCTGACGGGTCAGCCTGTTGCCCCGAAACTGCGTGCGCAGCAGCGCCTGCGGGCCGATGGCGCATTGCTGGACGACTGGCAACGTCGCGGGGAGCCACTGCGTTATCGCCTGGGTCTGTATCAGGGACTGCGACTGATTCCGCCTGTTGAGGCCGCAGTCAGTGACTGGGCACCTCCGCCACCGCCGCCTCCGGTCATTAAGAAAATTATTCAGGGTCCGAAAACCATTCGTCTCGACAGCATGTCGTTGTTCGACTCCGGAAAATTTGTGCTCAAAGCGGGGTCTACCAAAATGCTGGTGAATTCTCTGGTGGGCATCAAAGCGAAGCCGGGCTGGCTGATTGTCGTATCCGGCCATACCGATAACACCGGAAATCCGCAACTGAACCAGATGCTCTCGCTGAAACGTGCCGAGGCAGTGCGCAACTGGATGCGAGACACCGGCGACGTACCTGAAAGCTGTTTTGCTGTGCAGGGCTATGGCGAAAGCCGTCCTGCTGCAACCAACGACACCCCGGAAGGGCGTGCGCTCAACCGCCGTGTCGAAATCAGTCTGGTGCCGCAGGCGAACGCCTGTCAGCTACCCGGCAAACACCCGGCGCCATCGCAGGATGATGGCGCATCACAATTAAATGGAGAGTAATTCCATGGCAATTCCTGTTTATCTTTGGCTGAAAGACGATGGCGGCGCGGACATTAAAGGGTCTGTAGACGTTCAGGACCGTGAAGGCAGCATCGAAGTGGTGGCTCAGGAACACAACCTGTACATCCCGACCGATAACAATACCGGCAAGCTGACCGGGACGCGTATCCACACGCCATTCCTGTTCACCAAAGAAATCGATTCCTCCAGCCCATATCTTTATAAGGCTGTGACCACGGGTCAGACCCTGAAGTCTGCGGAATTCAAGTGGTACAAAATCAACGACGCGGGCCAGGAAGTGGAGTATTTCAACACCAAACTGGAAAACGTGAAGGTGGTGAAGGTGAATCCTGAAATGTATGACGTTAAGGATCCTTCTAAAGAGAAGCACAACCACCTTGAGCGCGTTGAACTGCGTTACGAAAAAATCACCTGGACCTACAAAGACGGCAACATCATTCATTCCGACTCCTGGAACGAACGCGCTACTGCGTAAGTCGCAAGCGGGCAGGTTTTCCTGTCCGCTTTTCTCTTTGCTGAACGTCTGCCGCTGCAGGCGCTGAGCAAAGAAAACATCACATCCCGGAAACAGACCTTATGGGCCTCGGTAACGGCCAGGGGCGGTAGCGTGTCAGAAAGGTCCACAACAGTGAGTAAAACCAACATGGAAAACCCGGCAATCCTCCTTCGACGTCTTAATCCATACTGCGCGCGGGCAATGGAAGGTGCAGCTTCGCTCTGCCAGACTCGCGCGCATGCAGAAATTCTGCCGGAGCACTGGCTGCTGAAGCTGCTGGAGCAGGGGGAAGGTGACCTGACGGTGCTGGCTCGCCGCTACGAATGGGATATGGACGGCATCTGGCAGGATTTACTGGGCTGGCTGGATAAACAGCCGCGCTCGGTACGCCACCGGCCGCAGCTTTCAGAAAGCATCCAGTCTCTGATGCAGCAAGCCTGGCTGATAGCCTCACTGGCGGGTGAAGAACATATCCGCAGTGTGCATTTACTGATGGCACTGGTTGAGAAACAAAACCTGGTGCGCTGCAACGGTCTGTGGCCTTTGCTGACCCTGGGCCAGAGTCAGCTTGAGCGTCTTCGACCGTTGCTTGATGCGCAGTCAGATGAACGTCCGGAAGTGCAGCAGGAAGCGGAACTGGCGCAAAGTCATGGTGGAGAAGTCGAGTTCGTCGGGCGCCCTGTGGGTGCAGAAGTAAAAGAGGGAGAACTCAACCCTGCATTGCAGAATGCGCTGGATAAATTCACCCTTGATGTCACTGCGAAGGCAAAAGAAGGCAAAATCGATCCGGTGTTCGGTCGTGACACCGAAATTCGTCAGATGGTGGACATTCTTTCCCGTCGACGCAAAAACAACCCGATTCTGGTTGGCGAGCCGGGCGTGGGCAAAACCGCACTGGTTGAAGGCCTGGCGCTCAGAATCGCCGAAGGCAATGTGCCGGAATCACTCAAAACCGTGGTGCTACGTACGCTTGACCTCGGCCTGCTGCAGGCGGGCGCGGGTGTGAAGGGGGAGTTTGAACAGCGTCTGAAAAACGTCATTGATGCAGTACAGCAGTCCCCGGTACCCGTTCTGCTGTTTATCGACGAAGCGCATACCATCATCGGTGCAGGCAACCAGGCCGGTGGCGCGGATGCAGCCAACCTGCTGAAGCCCGCGCTGGCGCGGGGTGAACTGCGGACAATTGCGGCCACCACCTGGTCTGAATACAAACAATACTTTGAGCGCGATGCAGCCCTGGAGCGCCGCTTCCAGATGGTGAAAGTCGATGAGCCGGATGACGATACCGCCTGCCTGATGCTGCGGGGCCTGAAATCCCGCTACGCCGAACATCACCATGTGCACATTACCGATGATGCGGTTCGTGCCGCAGTTACCCTGTCGCGCCGTTATCTGACGGGACGTCAACTTCCTGATAAAGCGGTGGATCTGTTGGATACCGCTGCCGCCCGCGTACGCATGAGCATCGACACGGTTCCGGAGCAACTTATTCGTTATCGCGCATCTATCACCGCGCTCGACATGGAGAAGCAGGCGCTGCTGGAAGATATCGCGATTGGCAATCAGAGTCATGCTGGACGTCTGAGCGCGATAGAGCAGGAAGAGGTAAACTTGATTGTGGCGCTCGATGAACTCGAAAGCCAGTATGGTCAGGAACTGAAGCTGACCGCTCAATTGCTCGAAAGCCGTCAGGATATCTCGCGCCAGAGCGAGACTCACCAGCTGCATCAGGAGCTTAACGAGATGCAGCGCGGTAACCCGCTGCTCTCCCTGGATGTGGATGTACGTACCGTTGCCAACGTGATAGCCGACTGGACAGGTGTGCCGTTGTCATCGCTGATGAAAGACGAGCAGACCGAACTGCTGACGCTGGAAAATGAAATAGGGAAGCGTGTGGTCGGGCAGGATACGGCGCTTAAGGCCCTCGCTCAGCGTCTGCGCGCGGCAAAAACGGGCCTCACGTCCGAGAACGGCCCGCAGGGCGTATTCCTGCTGGTGGGGCCGAGTGGTGTCGGGAAAACTGAAACCGCGCTTGCGCTGGCCGATGTCATGTATGGCGGCGAGAAGTCACTCATCACGATTAACCTTTCTGAATACCAGGAGCCGCATACGGTTTCGCAGCTGAAAGGCTCGCCGCCGGGCTATGTCGGGTACGGTCAGGGCGGTATTTTGACCGAAGCCGTGCGAAAACGACCATATAGCGTGGTACTACTGGATGAAGTGGAAAAAGCCCACCGTGACGTCATGAACCTGTTCTATCAGGTATTCGACCGGGGCTTTATGCGTGATGGAGAAGGTCGTGAAATCGACTTCCGCAATACCGTTATTCTGATGACCTCCAACCTCGGCAGTGACCACCTGATGCAGTTGCTGGAAGAACAGCCTGACGCCACCGAAGGCGACCTGCACGAATTGCTGCGCCCGATATTACGTGACCACTTCCAGCCGGCACTGCTGGCCCGCTTCCAGACCGTGATTTACCGTCCTCTGGCGGAAGCGGCTATGCGCACCATCGTGGAGATGAAGCTGTCACAGGTCAGTAAGCGGCTGAACCGACACTACGGCCTGCGGACGCATATTGAAGAGAGCCTGTATGACGCGCTGACCGCCGCCTGCCTGCTGCCGGATACTGGTGCGAGGAATGTTGACAGTCTGCTGAATCAGCAGATTCTGCCGGTGCTGAGTCAGCAGTTGCTGAGCCATATGGCGGCGAAGCAGAAACCACACTCCCTGACTCTGGGATGGAGTGAGGAAGAGGGCATAGGGCTGGAGTTTACACATGGCTGATGAAACGCAGGATTGGTTCAGAATCAAAGAGGGTGGTGTCAGACTACTCACGGCGGGGGAAATACAGCTGGCGCAATCCGTTTTTTTATCCACCATTGATTATTCGAAAGTATGGATACACAGAGAAAGTTATCTCCCTTTCAATTTACAGGATAACAATACGGCGATGACCCCGAACGGGGAGATCTATTTTCGTGATCTATATTTCGATGATTTCTCACAGACAACCGACAGTCTTCAGCATCTGTTCATCCATGAAATAAGTCATGTCTGGCAGCGTGGAAAAGGAATGAATGTGATCTTCAGAGGGCTGGTGAGCTGGATGGTGAGTTACCGTTATACCCTTGATGGTCGTCTCTTAAGCGAATATCCGATGGAGCAGCAGGCGCAGATTATTGCAGATAATTTTGTTTTACAGACTTTTGGGTATGAAATCTGGAGTCACCTTGAAAATAAAAGATACCCCGATATTACGCTCGATGGGGATACTTCTGAGTCGGTGATACGTGAGGGATATAAAAATGCTTTGAGGGGCTTTCCATGGTGAGACGTAACTATTTTATTAAGCTTAACTCTTTGTTGTTAACGTTTTTTTGTCTTCCAATCCTGACGGGATGCCCTGGACCAGGTGACAGATTTCGTTTTGATGAAACTGCAAAGGTGAGTAAAAAGGGTGATAATGTTTGCGTGAATATTGATAATGCACAAGATTATCAGCCAGTAGATATGGGTATCAATCTGCGAGGGACGCCTTCAATGGAGAAAGATTTTAATTTTTCCCCCGGCCTTAAGGTTATTGAAGGTGAATTATGTATTCCTCCATCTTATTTTAATTTTAAAGATGGTAGCAAGTATATAGTTGAGTTTGTACTTCATCCAACACTTGATAATAAAGAAGCGAGAAGCTTTGTTGTTGGTGTCGGTATTAATAATGATCAAGTGTATAATTTCCCTTTGACAGATCGCGAATTCGCAAGGCCGTATGGTTCAATTAAGGCTCCAGAATAGCAAGTGTAATAAGTGTCCGTATTTAAATTTTTTTGTAAATATATAGCTTAATCTTTTGTTTCCTGACGTTGGGGTGGCTAGTAGATTGAAATTTTCATCTTATTTCTGTTTGTTATCGTTGGTGTTCTATTTCTACCTGAAGCTTTTATTTACACGTTTGTTAAGCGTTTTATTCCCATCAGTGGTAATGGGGAAAATGCGATGGACAACTTTGAAATGACCGTGTTGCTGGTTAAAGCCCTCATGTGTGCTGTCGTGGCTGGAACCGTAATCACCCTTTTTCGTACTCGCTGAGTACCCTGATTGAACCTGTTACTTACCCGTTGGCAATAAAGTCATGGACTGCAGGTTATCCCATGGAGTCAATATCATGAGTCTGACAGATACGCTTAAGAACACCCTGTCTGCGCTAACTGAAGGCGGGCTGAACCGCTATCGTCTGGATATTCCGTCCTGCACAGCCTTACTGGATGTGGAAACTTTCAGCGGTAAGGAGTTTATGAGTGAGCTTTATTACTACCAGGTTATCTTTACCAGCAGCGATCAAAATATCAGTTCAGCGCAACTGCTGACTAAGCCTGCCACGCTGACCATGGGGACCGGGCCTCTGATGGGGATGACCGGGCAGAAAGTGGTGCATGGTGTGGTGACGCATTTTAAGCGTATCAGTGGCTCACGTGACCAGGCGACGTACCAGATTATTATTGAGCCGTTCCTGTCTTTGCTGCGCAATCAATTCCGTACCCACCGCTTTTTCGTTAATAAGTCAGTACCGGAAGTTGTCACTGAAGTATTGCAGGAGCATGGCCTGAAAGGTTGGGAGTATGAGTTCACCCTCAAAGCTGACTATCCGAAGCGTGAACAGATTAACCAGTACAAGGAAAACGATCTCGCGTTCATTGAGCGTCTGCTGGCTGAAGTGGGGATTTTCTACTTCTTTACCTTGCAACCCGACACCCAGACTGAGGTGGTGCATTTTGCAGACAAGCAGAGTGCATGGACGTTCGGTAAGTCGCTGCCACTGAGCAGTCCATCGGGCATGAGTGACAATGCAGCGGACTCGGTATGGGGGGTTCACGTCCGACAGAACGTAGTTGAGCGCTCTGTCACCGCCAGTGATTACAATCACCGTGAAGCCCAGAATATCCTGACTTCTGTACCGGCAGACATGACGAGGGGTGATGGTGAAGGTGTGACCTACGGTGATGTGTATCACTACCTGCCACGTCATCTTGAACGCGGCGACAAAATCACCCCCGCAGCAGAAACCGGCAACTTCTGGGCACGCCTTGAACATGAACGTTTCCTGTCCGGGCAGACGACTATCAGCGGCAGTAGTAATGATGCCCTGCTTTCTCCGGCCCAGGTGCTGACCATCAGTGAACGTGTGGTGTCGCCTACCCTGCCATCAGAAACGGACAACGGCATTATCATTACCCGCACGAGCTATATCGCCAGTCGTAAAGATGCCCTGATGGTGATGTGGGAGGGGATGCCATATTACGAGAACCGATGCTGGCGACCTGCCGCTAAAAAGCGCCCGGTGGTCAGCGGCACGCTGATGGCGCGTGTGACCAGTGCCAAAGATAACGACATCTACGCCTGGCAGGATGCATCCGGCATGTACCGGGTGAAGTTTGATGCTGACCGTGATGATAAGCGTCAGGGCCAGGAAAGTATGCCTGTGCGTTTTGCCAAACCCTACGGCGGCGACAAGTATGGCTTTCACTTCCCGCTGATACAGGGGACTGAGGTTGCCATTGCGTTCCATGAGGGCGATCCGGATCGTCCGTATATTGCCCATGCCCTGCACGATTCCCGTCATGTTGATCACGTCACGGAAGCCAACAGTACGCGCAACGTCATTCGAACAGCTGGCCTGAACAAGCTGCGGATGGAAGATAAGCGGGGAGAAGAACACGTTAAGATCAGTACAGAGTACGGCGGTAAGACGCAGCTTAATCTGGGGCATAATGTCAATGCAGACAGAGCATTACGTGGTGAAGGCGCAGAACTGCGAACTAATGACTGGGTCAGCGTTCGTGGGGGGAAGGGGGTTTTGCTTACTGCAGATGCGCAACCTGATGTCGGCAGTAAAATGCTTGAAATGGACAGCGCTATTGAACAACTCGAACAGGCTCTCACGCTGGCAAGAAGCCTGCAGGCTGCGGCTAAAGGGGCGAAGGCAACGGTATCCGATATCGACAGCCAGAAGACACTTAACCGTTCACTGAAATATCTAAAAATGCCAGGAATGCTGGCCAGTGCGCCAGCCGGAATAGGCATTCTGAGCCCTGAGGCTGTCCGGCTTGCTTCAGGCGGGGCAAGTATTGGTCTGATGTCCGGGAAAAACACTGATATCAGCACCGGGCAATCGTTCACTGTAGCGGCAAGCGAGGCTGTAAGTTTGTTTGCACAGGCTGCAGGAATAAAAATGTATGCCGGGGCAGGGAAGGTTGATATTCAGGCGCAGGCGGATGCCATGAATGTCTCGGCGCTACAGGACATCACCATCACCAGTGGTCAGGGAAGTGTAAAGGTGAATGCCAGCCAGGAGCTGGTTTTAAGTTGTGGGGGCGCTTATATAAAGCTTAGCGGCGGGAATATTGAACTGGGATGCCCGGGGAATATTTTACTGAAAGCCGCGAATGTCAATCAGACCGGACCTGCCAGTTTAGATACACCACCTGTGACTTTTCCTAAAGGGTACAGCGAAGGGTTTACCACAACGTCATCAGCCAGTGGGGCAGTCAAGCCCTTCACCACATATAAAATTACGACGGCTGAAGGGGACGTTTATGAGGGCATTTCTGGTGCAGATGGAAAGACATCTCCAATATTTACGTCTATGCCATCGCAGTTAAAAATTGAATATCCGCGAAATATTGCCGATAGCCAGGAGGGCGAATAAAATGACTACAGCTGTATCCTCACTATGCCGTAAAAATCCTCATGCTCCATGCGAAGAGCAAATGCCATATTGGGTCGAATTTCAACTTGTAGATGAACAGAATGAACCTGTCGCGAATATGCCATGGACTGTGGAAAGTGCCCATCCGGTTTCCGGGCTAGTAGAGGGATTCACTTATTCTGGTCACAGCGATGCTGACGGGCTAATCAGGGTCGACATGCCGCACGGTCTGGAGCTGAGACTGACTTTAGACAGTAATCAGCTGGTAACGGAAATGGAAAAACGCGCCTTGCGTGTTAGCAGGGATGCGGAAAATGATTCTGTTGTTCGTCCTGGGGCAGAAGGGAAGGGCTATATCTGGCACTATGCGGTAGTGGGAGAGCTCTGCCAGAGTTCCCCAAACCTGGAATTAAGGCCCGGAGAAATGTTGCCCGCATATCACTTCCCTGCAAAAACAGCATTTAAGGGAATTAAAATCCGTACAAATGAACTTGAAAAACGCCATGTGATTGAAATATGCCCCTTCAGGGCCTGGGAGCTTGTTCTGCATCATCAAAAGGATTATTCCATTACGAATGGAATTAACCTTGGGGCAGCAGCAACGCTTGCTTATGCAGATGACAGCACTCTGGATACGGTGTCAATCACGCGCTTTTTTATTAACCAGTGTCAGGATCTTTCCCGCTTGCCTCAGCTTTATAAAGACGGCTCTGCATGGAATACTCTGGTACAGGATATTCCCTTCAGCGATCGGTATTATCCCCCGGTGTTTATGGATACCTCACGGGATACTTCACCTAAGGTGGATAAGAAGAATTCACAGGCAACAGCACAGACAGGAGTCGATACTGCTGCGACAGAGGCAGACGGTGATACGCAGCTTTATTATGTTTATAACGCGAATAAGGTGATCGTTGCCTGGCGCGGAACGGCCAGCTTGTTTGATGTGGGGACGGATCTTGCGTTCAGGCCGGTAAGTTCTCAAGTCTGTGATAAAGATAAAACGCAATGTACTGGCTTACTACCTGCTGGAAAAGTGCATACCGGGTTCTGGAGTGGATACAGAAGAATTGATAAAAAATTTAGTAAAGAAATATCAAAGTTGGAGCAATTGGCCGGTGAGCGGGATTTGTTTATTTGTGGTCATAGCTTAGGTGGCGCATTGGCATTAATTCATTCGGCAAAATTGAAAAATATCAATCCAGTTCTTTACACCTATGGCATGCCCCGAACCTTCACCCGCGATGCCGTAATGCAATTGTCGGAGATTACCCATTTCCGCCATATCAATGATAACGATCCGATTCCAGCCGTACCCGCGGAAGCCAACCTGGATAATGAGTTATATAAACTCTGGGGATGGTTGGGGGGAACGCTCGGTTTTTTCTGGTCAGTGGGTGAACTTCTCGCTTACCAGATGGTTGCCTGGGGAGACTGCTTCTGGCACCACGGTAATACGGTGGCCTTTCTCACCGCCACCCAGAGCAGGGAGTGGAAAGAGTGTAAGAGAGACTTGCCAACGCCGGCAGGGTGTATTCCTATCAGAAATTCACTTCCTCTAAAGGCTAAACTTTACCTCGTGCCTGCGCTGGCGGAACAGGAGATGCAGCAGGCTGGCCAGCAGCAAAAAGAGTTTAAAGCGTCATTAACGCAGGCAGATCTAAATAACTTTTTCCCCAAAGGCAGCAATCCGGACAGAGGCGTTAATTTAAATCTTCTTGAACATTTTATGACCTCCTATATGCCCTATATGTATAACAAGGTGTTAGAGCTGATTGATAATGCCGGGATAGTGGAAAAGCGTACCTTTACTGAGCATCGTTATAATGTTGATTCATTCAGGGAGCAGATGGAAGAAAATAAAAATGGCATACCGGAGAAAGAGTTAGCAAGAAATAACATCTTTCTGAGTATAGAAGGGCTGCTTGGTGTATCGCTTTCCCCTACGTTGTCTATGCCGTCTGGCAACAATACGCTTTTGCGGTTTGCTCAATACGGAGAAGAGGTGATGGAAAATGTATAATCAATCAAAAATTATTCTGCTTTCCCTGGTGTTGTTTTCCTCGGCGGGTTGCAGCATAAGTCGGGCCGTAAATAAAACGTTATCTCCACCGGCCGATACAAAATGGGTCAATATTGAAGTAAAAAATCCGTCTCAGTATACGAAACCGTTTCCGCTCGAGGTCAGATACATCTCGTATGAATGCATGAAAAAAAGAATCAGTGGATTTGATGGCTCAGTGATCATAGAACCCAGCTATAACGTTATTGGGATCCCCATGCAGCAAGAGGGCGGGGATATCTGGAAAGCAAAAGTTGCTATGACTGGCGGTGGCTCGTGTAAATGGACCCTGAGTGCGGTCAATTTAGGTATCGAGTATATCGATGCGACACATCTTGGCAAAGACCTTGTACCTGGCACTGCCGTAGGGGTGTCACTCGCTTTTGACAATGATGCTTCTCGTAATGGGCAATATAAAGCTGTACATGGAGATTTGAAGTTATCGCCGAAATACTATCCGTATATAATAAGGTGGAGGTTAATTCGTAATAGAAGTGATTTGACTCTTTTAGGTGCTCAGGACTTTTTCTTATATCATGTTGTTGATGTGAATAATATTTCATTTGAACCATTGATCGATGAAGGCAAGATTACTCAGTATATTGAGCCAGAAAAGAAAATAAAAGGTGTTCACTCTAAAATAATATATCCAGATGGCAGTGTTATATCCGATGGGACTGTATTTCCTGACTTCGATAAAGTCGATAAGATGAAGGTGGGTAAATAATAATGGAAAGATATTGCATTTAACGTGTGTCGGGTTAATTAACTATCATGCTTATGCGCCAGTATTATGCTTTACGGTTTGCTCAATACGGAGAAGAGGTGATGGAAAATGTATAATCAATCAAAAATTATTCTGCTTTCCCTGGTGTTATTTTCCTCGGCGGGTTGCAGCATAAGTCGGGCCGTAAATAAAACGTTATCTCCACCGGCCGATACAAAATGGGTCAATATTGAAGTAAAAAATCCGTCTCAGTATACGAAACCGTTTCCGCTTGAGGTCAGATACATCTCGTATGAATGCATGAAAAAAAGAATCAGTGGCTTTGATGGCTCCGTTATCACAGAACCCAGCTATAACGTTATTGGGATCCCCATGCAGCAAGAGCGCGGGGATATCTGGAAAGCAAAGGTTGCTATGACTGGCGGTGGCTCGTGTAAATGGACCCTGAGTGCGGTCAATTTAGGTATCGAGTATATCGATGCGACACATCTTGGCAAAGACCTTGTACCCGGTACGGCGGTAGGGGTCACGCTTGCTTTTGATAATGATGCTTCTCGTAATGGACAGTTTGATATTTTATCTGATAGCAATCCTATTTTTTCTTCGACTTATTACCCATTGATTAAAACTAACAAAATGATTCGTGAAAACGATTCTCTAAATATCTTTGGTGAAGAGAATTTTTTACAAAAGAAAATAACTAAATTAACTGGCTCTGTAACTGTTAAGTTTATACCTAATTTAGATGAATCAAAAATAGTAAAAATGGTTGCACCAAAAGAGCATAAAGTTGGTGTGTTTTATAAAATTATTTATCCTGATGGTACTGTTGTATCTGATGGTTCGACTCATCCAGATATCAGGAGAATGGAAAAATAGGATATGTCTAATCAATCAAAAATTATTCTGCTTTCCCTGGTATCGTTTCTTGTGGCGGGTTGCAGCATAAGTCGGGCCGTAAATAAAACGTTATCCCCGCCAACGGATACAAAATGGGTCAATATTGAAGTAAAAAAACCGTCTCAGTATACGAAACCGTTTCCGCTTGAGGTCAGATACATCTCGTATGAATGCATGAAAAAGAGAATCAGTGGTTTTGATGGTTCGTCGGTCACTGAACCGAGCTATAACGGAATGAAAATCCCGCTCCAGCAGCAGGGGAAAAGCGATGTCTGGATTGCTAAGGTTGCGATGAGCGGGGGTGGGTCATGTGACTGGACATTGAGCGAAATTAATCTGGGTATAGAATATACTGATGCTACCCACCTTGGGAAAGGCCTTATCCCGGGTTCTGCTGTTGGTGCAACGGTTGCATTTGATAATGATGCATCAAGAAATGGTCAATTTGACACAGTGGCGGGGAATGATTTTAATTACACTCCAAAATACTATCCTTTTATAAAAAAATGGAATGATAGCCCACAGTCTACTATGCGGGATAAATTATATCTTTTCGGTAAGGAAGATGCGTTTTGGAAAGTGAAGTTGGACTATAAACCTAACGAAAATATTTTAATAAATTACAATCCCTCTATAGACGAAAGTAAAAAAGTATTGATGATATTCCCTAATAAGAAGGGGAAAGATGCTATGTACTCTTTTGTCTATCCAGATGGGAGCGTCATTTCATCAAAAAACACAACACCTGATTTTAGCAAAGTCAACGGATCTGGTGGGAAATAATCTGCTGATCAGCTTTGTTTTCCCTCTTTGAGGGAGACGTGATTTTGCTTACTAAGATAAAGTTAATGATACTGCTTCTGGCCGTTTTTATGGCTGGAGGGGGCAGTCGAGTGATCAATTGAGTACTCTTGCCGCCTGTAGATGCCAATTTTATAGCCATAGAAGTTCACAATCCCTCTTATTACACTAAACAGTTTCCGCTTGAGGTCAGATACATCTCGCATGAATGCATGAAAAAAAGAATCAGTGGATTTGATGGCTCAATTATCACAGAGCCAAGCTATAACGTTATTGGGGGCCTCATGCGGCAAGATAGCGGGGATATTTTGCTGGTGGTGGTTCATGTAAATGGACGTTGGGTGCGGTCAATTTCGGTATCGAGTATATAGATGCGATACTTCTTGGCAAAGATCTTGTTACTGGCACGGTGGTTGGTGTGACTCTCGCCTTTGATAATGATGCTTCTCGCAATGGATAATTTACCTTTGTCATTGAGGATGTAGATTTATCCCCTAAACATTATCCTTATATAAAAATAAAAGTTGAGGGAGGGATAGCTTATCGCTATTTGGTAAGAGAGACTTTCTATCATTGCGTGTTGGTGATGTTAGTTCAATGCCCCCCCCTTAAATAGATAAGGAGGAAATAACAAGGTTTGTTGGGTTAGAAAAGAAAATGAAAGGTGAATATCTAAATGTTATTTGTACGGATAGAAGTATTGCTCCTGAAAGAACGTTTTTCCCTGATTTTGATAAGATCGATAAAATGAAAGTTAAATGATTTTTGTTTATTTTGTTTCGAGAATTCAACATGACAAAAGGCTTGGTTTTGCTTGGTGACAAAACTTCTCACGGTGGAAAAGTGATCTCTGCCTCCTCCAATATTACTGTCGACGGAAAAAAAGCAGCATTAGTCGGGGACATGGTGAGTTGCCCGATTGAAGGTCATGGCACAAATCCAATTGTAGAAGGATCACCGCATCGGACATTCAATGGTCGCGCTGTTGTCGTCGATGGCTGCAAATGCCAGTGCGGTTGTACTGTAATTTCAAGTGCTCAGAACAGCACGGTAGGATAATCAATGGGCTGGGAAAGGACGAAAGCAACAACAATGGAGTTGCCTCCTGAGCCATCTTTCACGGGATGGCTGTTGGCAGGTGGTGTTGCCGCGGTTGTGGGTATTTTGCTGTTTATCTTGCATGCATCAGGCATGGTTAAGGCACTGGCTGTATTCAATATCTGGTGGCTGGCATCCAGCCCGGTTCTTGGCTGGTTTTTCCTGTTTTGTTTGCGGGGATGGTTGTGGGGCAGAACGGTCAATGAACATCAGTTTTTGCAGAAGGAAGCTGAATACGGACAGCAACAGTGGGAAGCCTGGGCTGGACGCTATCTGGCCGTACTTGGAAGCAGCATACTGCTACCTTCCGGAGTGACCTCTTACGCCATTGCCAAATCAGATGCTGCAGACGGGCCGCAATTTCTTTCACTGACCTGCCATTTTGATGCGCAATCAGCGAAGTCCACTTCCTTACTCGAACAGGGTCTGGCCGGTGTACAAAGCGCGATCGCTATGTTGCCTGCGATAGTGCCGTTCAATGTTACCATTGTGAGCGACTTGACTTCGCCGGACTTTGAGACACGGTTTCGTGAATCATGGGGAAGAATTTACCCTGGTCGTGTGCTGACAGGTTCGGTTTCGTTTTGTAAAACTCTCTCTTTTGCCTGGATCGAAGAGCGCCTGAAAAATCCCGTTTTCGATATCGATCTGATCCTGATATTGCAGCATCAGGGTGCTGAACAGTATTCCGATGCACTCGCAGCGATGGTACTTACCAGCGATGATGTTGCTGAAAAATACCAGCTTTCACACTCTGCCCGCATATTGCGACCGATGCCGCTGGACATGACTAATTTCAGGGCTGATATAGGTTTGTTCCTCGAAACACAAACGATCGCCTGTCAGACGTCAAACGTGTTTTGTGATTACGGGCACTGGAATGGCTGGTTTGCTGATCTAATGACCGCGTCTCAATCGCATCTGACACCATGGGTGCCCCAGGAAATTGATGTACTGGAAAAATATAACGGAATTCCAGGGGGCGGGAGTGCGTGGCTTTTAGCCACATTACTGGCCGACATAGTGTTCGTCAGCAACAAACCTGTTTTAGGGCTGTTTACCTCAGGTGCTGATCGTTTTGTCAGTACTGTTACCTCAGGGAGTGGAAATAATGATGCCGGGTAGTACATGGAGCAGAGGGGGGCTTGTCGGCATAATAGCCTGCATCTCAGCGATTATAGTGGCCTTGATCCTGCATTTGGGGCCCTCGTATGGCCTTGATACCCGACTGAAGCAAGTGCTTGCATTTGTTGCCGTATGGATAGTATTGCTAATTGTTTTCTATACGCCGTTCATGTTCCGGTACATGCGGGAAAAGTATCACCGCTGGCGGGAGCAGAAGAACAATGCGTTGCCTTCTGATGAATCAAGAGTTGCCCTGACTCCGCCTCGCAATGTCACCGTTGATACCATCCGCCTCGCCATGCGCAACCTCTACGGTCGCCGCTGGGGCTGTAAAACGCGCATTCTGCTGATAACTGGCCCCGCCGCTGAAGTGGAGCAACTGACCCCAGGCCTGACGGGCCAGCTCTGGCAGGAAGACCGGGGCACGCTGTTGCTGTGGGGCGGCGACCTCAATACCCCAGCCGACAGTGCCTGGCTGACCGCGCTGCGTAAACTGCGCCATCGCCCGGCTGACGGACTGGTGTGGGTGACCTCGGCTTTTGACCAACTCTCAGTACCAGGGCTGGAGCAGCCGCCGCCGGTACCGTCAGAAAGCACCATGGATTCCCTGTCTCATGCCATCAGCAGCCGCATGGATGCGCTGGGCTGGAAGCTTCCGCTGTATGTCTGGTCCCTGCACCCGCGCGCCGGTAAACCGGAAGGTCGCATTACTCAGGCGACTGGCTGTCTGTTGCCTGCCGATTGTCGTACCGAAGCGCTGGCAGAGCAACTCTTCGCCCTGACGCCAGATCTGACTTCACAGGGTCTGCAGCAGACCTGCAGTGAAGTGAAACATAACTTCTTACTGACGCTTGCCGACCAGCTCATTCGTGAGCCACAGAGTGTGACCGCACCGCTGTCGGTGATGCTTAATCCGTACCGCCCGCTGCCGCTGGCGGGCATCGCGTTCAGCCAGCCTTCAGCTGGTACTGAGCGCAGCGTTCAGCACCACTGGGGCATGGATAAACGCTGGGATGTGCTGCCTGAATCTGTCCGGATGCTGCCTGTCGGGCTGCGTCCGCGCAAACCGGGCATTCCATGGCGTAAAGTGTTTGCATCGGTTGTCGCCCTGGCGATGATGGGCTGGGCTGTGTGGATGGGCATCGCGTATGTCACCAACCGCAGCCAGATTGACGGTGCTAATGTACAGGCCGCACTTGCCGCCCGACAGAATCAGCCGCTGGAGCAGCGCCTGCATGCCCTGTCTGAACTGCAGAAAACCCTGGCTCGTTTGCAATACCGTTCAGAGCATGGCGTGCCGTGGTACGAGAAGGCCGGGCTGAGCCAGAACAACGCCCTGCTGGCGGCACTCTGGCCGCGTTATCAGGATAGCGCACTGCCGCTGTTGCGGGATGCATCTGCAAACCATCTGCAAAAACAGATTAATGCCTTTAATGCACTGCCGCCGGACAGTCCGCTGCGTGAGCAGATGGCAAAAACCACTTATGACCAGCTCAAGCTCTACCTGATGCTGGCCCGTCCGGAACATATGGATGCCGCCTGGTTCAGCTCTGCTTTGCTGAACGACTGGCCCAAGCGTAACGGTGTGAAAGACGGGGTCTGGCAGGGGATGGCTCCCTCTCTGTTGTCGTTCTGGGGCGCGCAACTGATTGCGCATCCGGAGTGGAAACTCCGTACTGATGAGGGCATGGTCAGCCAGGCGCGTTCCCTGCTGGTTCGCCTGATGGGCGTGCGTAACAGTGAATCAACGCTGTACCAGAAGATGCTCTCTCAGGTGGCGCACCTGTATGTCGATATGCGCCTCGAAGATATGACCGGGGATACCGATGCATCCCGTCTGTTCAGCACCACCGAAATTGTGCCGGGCATGTTTACCCGCCAGGCCTGGGAGCAGGCGGTGCAGCCCGCTATTGAAAAAGTGGTGAAAGCTCGCCGGGATGAACTCGACTGGGTGCTCACGGACAGTAAGCGTCAGGTGAATAAACAGGATGAAACCTCACCGGAAGCGCTGAAGCAACGCCTGACGGAGCGTTACTTCGCCGACTTTGGTGGTGCCTGGCTGGAGTTTCTGAACAGTCTGCGCTGGAACCAGGCCGCGACGTTGTCGGACTCCATTGACCAGCTGACGCTGATGGCCGATGTGCGCCAGTCCCCTCTTGTGGCGCTGATGAACACCCTCAATGTGCAGGGACGCACCGGACAGACCAGCGAGGCGATTTCTGACTCCCTGGTGAAATCCGCGAAGAACCTGCTGGGCGGTGACAACAAAGATGCCTTTGACCAGAGTGCCGGTGTTCACGGGCCGCTGGATGCGTCCTTTGGTCCGGTACTGGCCCTGATGGACAAGAGCCGCACCGGTGCGCAGGAACTGAGCCTGCAGTCGTACCTGACCCGCGTGACGCAGGTCCGTTTGCGCCTTCAGCAGGTGACCAACGCCGCCGACCCGCAGGCGATGACTCAGACCATTGCCCAGACGGTATTCCAGGGAAAAGCCGTGGATCTGACTGAAACCCGTGACTACGGCAGTCTGATCGCCGCCGGTCTGGGGCAGGAGTGGAGCGGATTTGGGCGGACGGTGTTTGTGAATCCCATGGAGCAGGCCTGGCAGCAGGTGCTGACCCCGGCGGCCGACAGCCTCAATGCCCAGTGGCAGCAGGCCGTCGTGGCTGAGTGGAACAGTGCTTTTGGAGGCCGTTATCCATTTAACAACTCCAGCAGCGATGTTTCTCTTCCGCTGCTCGCCAAATACCTCAACGCGGATTCCGGGCGTATCGCCCGGTTCCTGCAGACCCGCCTCAAAGGTGTGCTGCACAGAGAGGGCAACCACTGGGTACCTGACAGCATCAACTCGCAGGGCCTCGCCTTTAACCCGGCATTCCTCAACGCCATTAACACCCTGAGTCACATTTCGGATGTGGCCTTCACCGAAGGCAATGCTGGCATGAACTTCGAACTGCGCCCGGGCACAGCCGATGGTGTGATGCAGACCGACATGATTATCGACAGCCAGAAGCTGACTTATGTGAACCAGATGCCGGCGTGGAAGCGCTTCACCTGGCCTGCTGATACTGAAGCCCCGGGGGCCAACCTGAGCTGGATTAGCACGCAGGCCGGGACCCGTCAGTACGCCGATATTCCGGGTAGCTGGGGGCTGATTCGCATGCTCGATAAAGCCAGCGTAAAAGCATATCCGGGCGTGGGCAGCAGCTACAGCCTGAGCTGGAAGGCCCCGGACGGTCGCATGCTCAATTATACCCTGCGTACTGAAGCGGGTGAGGGGCCGCTGGCGCTGCTGAAGCTGCGTAACTTCCGCCTCCCGGAAACCATATTCAGCACGACCGGCGCTGCGGCATCAGGTCAGGTCGCCAGCGATGCAGAGGAGGTCTACTGATGAGTACGCTGAACACGTTACTGAGTGCCTGTCAGGCAGAAGAGGAACCATTACTTGTAGCAACCCGTGAGCGTGTGGCGCAGTGGGATAACTGGCTGCAGCCGCTGTCCGGACCCTCGCCCGCTGGCGAAGACCCAGGCTATGACGATGACTTCCAGCAGATGCGAGAAGAGGTCAATAAACTCTCCGGCGCGGATATCGAACTCATCTGTCGTCTGGCGGAGAAGCTGCTGACCACCACTGCCAAAGACATTCGCGTCGCGACGTACTACTGCTGGGCAAAGCTGCATCGTGAAGGCGAGCAGGGGCTGGCTGAGGGCCTTGAACTACTGACCGGACTACTGGAGCGCTTTGGACCACAGCTGCACCCGCAGCGTGACCGCAGCCGTAAGGCCGCGCTGGAATGGCTGGGCGGTTCGCGTATGACTGACAGCCTCTCTCTCTACCCGGAAGTCGTCAGGGAAAATGCGGAACGTACCACCGGTGCACTGCTGTTGTTAGCACATCTTACGGAGAAAGAAGCGGAAGAAACCCGCCCGGAGCTCAATGCGCTGTATGGCGCGCTAGAAAGCCGGTTGCAGAAAGGCGGGGGCGTGGATGCGGTGGTGCCACAGAATGTCTGCAGCGAACCGCAAAACCCGATCGGTCACAGCGATTCCCCGTCAATCGGGCGGATCACCTCCGGTCAGGATTTGCTGGCCCAGGCCCGCACCCTCACCGAATACCTGCGTGAACAGCCGGATGGCTGGCTGTCAGCTCACCATCTGATGAAAAGCCTGCGTCATGACACCCTGCGGGCCATTCCGGCACCGGATGCACAGGGGCGTACCCGTATCGAACCGCCAAGAGCAGACCAGCGTGCGTTGCTCAAGCGTTTGTATCTGCAGCAAAACTGGGCTGAGATGCTGGAAACGGCGGACAGCACCTTTTCCCGCGGTGCCAATCACCTGTGGCTGGATTTGCAGTGGTACATTCACCAGGCGCTGACGAAATCAGGTCAGGACACTCTGGCTGGCATCATTGCTGCCGACCTGAAAGGACTGCTGACCCGCCTGTCCGGGCTGGAGACGCTGGCGTTCAGTGACGGTACGCCGTTTGCGGACGAAGTGACGCTGAACTGGATCCAGCAGAGCGTGCTTGATACCACGGGCGGGTGGGGCAACGACACGCCATCAGTCCCGGTCACCGCCGGTAACGATGACATTCTGGCGCTGGAGCCGGAAGCCGTGGCACTGGCCGACAGTGAAGGCCTGGATGCCGCGCTGGGCTGGTTGCAGACCCGGCCGGGCATGACCACCGATCGTCAGAAGTGGCTGTTGCGCCTGCTGATGGGTCGCATTGCTGAGCAGTACGGAAAAAATGACCTGGCGGTGCATCTGTTTGCAGAGCTGGGTGAGCGTGCAAGAGAAGTGACCCTCAGTGAGTGGGAGCCAGAGCTGCTGTTTGAGGTACAGGCCCGCCATCTGAAACTCCTGCGCCTGAAAGCCGGTCGCAGCGAGGCTGACAAAGCACGCCTTACGCCGGTGATGGACCAGCTGCTGGCCGGACTGATAACCGTTGACCCTGCTCGCGCCGCCGTACTTTGCGGTTAGATCCACAGGAATATGAATAAATGGAAGATTTAACCCTGCGTTATTACGACGCAGAAATGCGCTACCTGCGTGAAGCCGCGAAAGAGTTCGCGCAAACCCACCCCGATCGGGCAGCAATGCTCGACCTGGATAAGGCTGGTACACCCGATCCGTATGTTGAACGTCTGCTTGAAGGGTTTGCCTTCTCAATGGGGAGGCTGCGCGAAAAAATTGACGACGACCTGCCGGAACTGACGGAAGGGCTGGTCAGCATGCTCTGGCCACACTACCTGCGCACCATTCCGTCCCTCTCGGTGGTGGCACTGACCCCGGCCCTGCATTCCATGAAAATGGCGGAAGTGGTGCCCGCGGGTCTTGAGATATATTCCCGTCCGGTAGGGCCGAAGAACACCGTCTGTCGCTACCGCACCACCCAGGATGTGATGCTCAATCCCCTGAGCGTTTCGGGCATTACCATGACCACTGAGCCCGACGGTCGTTCGCTGTTGCGGATGCGTTTTGCCTGCAGCAGCCAGGCAGACTGGTCCGGAGCTGACCTTAGCCACCTGAGCCTCTATCTCGGGGCGGATGCACCCGTCAGCAGCCAGCTGCACCTGATGCTGACCAGGCGTCAGGCTGCCCTGTATATGCGTCTGCCCGGGCAGACCGACCGTATTCGCCTCGACGGGTATTTCTCGCCGGGTGGTTTTGCGGAAGAAGACAGCCTGTGGCCGAAGGGCGATACCGCCTTCAGTGGTTACCAGCTGCTGCTGGAGTATTTCACCTTCCGTGACAAGTTTATGTTTGTTCACCTCAACGGCCTGGATGGCATTACACCGCCTGCCGGAGCGGAGTATTTCGACATCGAAGTCGTGTTCAGCACACCGTGGCCATCAGAGCTGCAGGTCACCGATGACGCGGTTCGTCTGCACTGTGTGCCGGTGATTAACCTGTTCACACTGGAAGCTGACCCGCTCACCATTACCGGGCTTGAAAGTGAGTACCTGCTGCGCCCCAAACGTCTGCAGGACGGACACACCGAGATTTATTCGGTGGATTCGGTGACAGGCTCAAACCGGACCAGTGATGCAGAGTATGTGCCGTTCAGCAGCTTCAGGCACAAGGGCGGGATGATGCGCCGTCATGCACCACCCCGTTACTTCCACACCCGTGTGAAACGCAGCGTCACCGGGCTGTATGACACCTGGCTTATCCTCGGTGGCCACCAGTGGGAAGATGACCGCTTGTTTGAGCGTGAAGCTGTCTCGCTGCAAATCACCGGCACCAACGGCCAGCTGCCGCGCCGTGCGCTACAAAGCACGCTGCTTGACCGTTGTGAGCAGGTGGTCAGTACACAACTTTCAGTACGCAACCTCTGCAAACCAACGCTGCCTGTTTACCCGCCAGCGGAAGACCGTTTCCACTGGCGGGTGCTGAGCCACCTTGGCTCCGGATTCCTGAATATGATGAGCACCGCTGAAGTGCTGCGCGGGACGCTTGCACTGTATAACTGGCAGGAAGATGAACTGAACACCCGACGCCTGGAGGCGATTCAGCAGGTGGCGCATCATCGCCTTCAACGTTTTGAGCAGGGTTACCTCCTGCGGGGGCTGGATATCGAAGTGACCCTCGACAGCAACGGCTTCACTGGTGAGGGCGATATTCACCTGTTCGGCGAAATGCTCAACCGATTCTTTGCGCTTTATGCCGATATGAACCAGTTCAACCAGCTCACCCTCATCGTACAGCCAGAAGGAAAATGTATCCGGTGGAAAGAGAACCACAGTCCGCGCCTGCCCGGCTGATAGCGCTGCTGGGTGACCGGCTGCCATACATGAATTTTTACCGTTTCTGTCGGTTGCTGGAGCAGAGCCAGCCGGATAAACCGGTCACCGGCAGCACATGGCAGGTACGGCATGAGCCGGTGCGCTTCCGGCCCCATCCAGGCATGAGTTTTCCGGCATCTGAAATCAAAGGGATTGAGCAGCCTGAGTATCCGCATCTTCCGCCGACTGTACGTATCACCTTTATGGGGCTCTACGGCGTGGAGTCTCCACTGCCGACGCACTATATCGATGACATTACCCAGCGACGGGAAGGGTATGAGGCCACCGCGGATTTCCTCGATATCTTTAACCATCGGCTGATTACCCAGTATTACCGTATCTGGCGTAAATATTCATACCCGGCGACTTTCGAAGAAGGCGGTAAGGACAAAACCTCGCAGTACCTGCTGGGACTGGCCGGGCTCGGGATTAACGGCTGCACGGACAGTATCGCGACCCCGGCTTCGCGCTTTCTGGCACTGCTGCCGGTCATGTTACTGCCGGGGCGTACCGCAGAAGGCATGGCCTCGCTGGTGCGCCTGCTGGCACCCAACACGCAGGCGAAAATCTGGCACCATGACAAACGCCGTGTGCCGCTGAAGAAGCCACTGACCATGAGCGTCAGCCAGCCCGTCTCCCTGACAAATCGCCCGGTGATGGGCAGCTATGCCACCGATGTGAACAGTCAGGTACTGATGCGTCTGTACACCTCGAATCCGGCTGAAGTACAGGGCTGGTTACCAGGCGGCGAGCTTCACACGGATTTAATGGCATTGCTGCATGTGTATCTTGGGTCACGGCTCGACGTTCGCCTGCAGTTGTGTGTCGATCGTAGCCTGTTGCCGGACGCGACAATGAGCATTAAACCTGAGGTCGGCGCAGTACAGTTGGGCCGCACCGCCGTAATGCGGCCGCTAAATGCGGCGAACACTGCCGCACATTGCAAAACAATAACCATCAATCTTGGCCGCTATGAGCGGGTACAGGAAAATATACACCGCAGGGAGACCGATGAAGATGGCGATTACCGCTGGTAAATTTCCTCTGGCTGCGCTGGCCGCCGGTATCACACTGATGCTGACGGGCTGTGGGCTGACTCAAAAAGTGACTGACGGCACCGTTGCTGTGACCAAATCTATTTTTTATAAGCAGGTAAAAATTCTCCACCTCGATATCCGTGCCCGCGAGGCCGTGAACAACAACGCCGGTGGTGTAGCACTGTCGACAGTGGTGCGTATTTATCAACTTAAAGACCGTAAGACCTTCGACAGCACGGACTACCCGTCTCTATTTAAAGCCGATAGTGAGGCCATTAATGCAGATCTGGTGGCAGAGAAAGATATCCGCCTGCAACCGGGCGGTGCTGCGACGGTGGATATGCCAATGGAGGAGGACGCTCAGTTCGTGGCAGTGGCAGGGATGTTTATGTCACCGGACCAGACGAACAATACCTGGCGCGTTGTGCTGAGCCGTGATGATCTTGATCCGGATAAAGCACGGGTTATTGAGGCGGGCAACAACCGATTGACCCTGCAGGTGCTGAAAGATGAGTGAGTCATCCAGTCCTTCACTTTATGAAACGCTTTACGGCAATTTCACCGGCGGCTTAGATCTTCATCAGGTCAGCGAGGAAAATCAGGTCATTCTGTCGGTACTGGATAACATGCAGCGCGTTCTCAACTGCCGCGCCGGCACGCTGGCGCATCTGCCCGACTATGGCTTGCCGGATATGACCAAAATCCTCCAGGGTATGCCAGGTACCGCCCATGAACTGATGGGCACCCTGTCGGCTGTCCTGCTCAAATATGAACCCCGCCTGAAAAGGATAGATGTGGTCCTGCTGGAGCAAAACGTACCTGGCGAGCTGCGTTATGCCATTGATGCTGAGCTCAAAGGTATCGGCCTGGTGCGCTACGGCACCGAGTTTATGCCGGAAGGGCGGGTTCTCCTGCGGCATCTTAAGCAACAGCAATATCTCGATACGAAAACTCGTCTTTAAGGCCAGAAAACACCATGTCAGTAAAATCACAGTTCCTCAAAAAACTACAGGCCAGACAGCCAGTTCCGGTTGCGTTTACCAGCAAAACTCAGGCCGATATTGCAGCGTTCCGCCAGCGAATGGCACAGCTTCAGGAGCAAATGGACGCGTGGCTGAAAGCTACCGGACTGAATGTGGAGCCGTTCACTGCATCGGTCACGGACCTGCTGGTGGAGGGCGGGGCTTTTGACATTCCCGGTATCGTCCTGCATTACGACGACCGGTCTGTAACGTTTACGCCGGTATTTTTGTACGGTCAGGGCGTGACCGGATGTGTGGAAGCGGCCTTTCACAATAAAGGAAGCATATCGTCACTGGGGCGTTTATTTATGCGTTCAGGTACGGTGAGCGACTGGACCTATACTCCGGCGGATGCATTATCACGTTCTGGACAGCGTTTTGATGAGAGCACATTTTTTGGTCTGATTCTGGCGCTTCTGCCATAGCTGCGGGTACTGCAGCCCCCTCTGAATATGCAGCACGCGAAGCCGCATAAACGACGACCTTCACTCACTCCTGATACGCCAAATGGACGACTGGCCATGAATGACATTATCCCACGTAAAATCAAAACCGGCGGCGACCCGCGCACGCTACCGGACTATACCGCCCTGCGTGATGAGCTGAGTAAGCTCACCCATCCGGCGCGTCCAGACGTTAACTGGCGGCATGTCGAAAAACTTTGTCTTTCACTGTTTGAGCAGAACGGCGTGGAGCTTCAGACGCTGGCCTGGTACACGCTGGCTAGGACGCAGCTGGCCGGATTATTCGGGCTCAATGAAGGCCTGGCGATACTGGAGGCGCTGATTAGTCATCAGTGGGGGGCGATGTGGCCACAGCCGGTTCATGCCCGCATGGAAATCCTCAGCAGTCTGAGTCAGCGTCTGCAGCAACGGATGCGCTCGCTCCCGCTCAATTACAGCGACCTCAGCCAGCTGTACCAGGCTGAGCAACGGCTCACCGCGCTGGGGGAGATACTGCAGCGCCTGGAGCTTAAGCATCATAGCCAGCTGGATACGTTGCGTACCCTGATGCACAACAGTGCTGTCCGGCTGGAAAACAGCGAGGGAGCAACCGTCTCTGCCAGTAGTCCTGTTGAAGAAGATAACGCCCGGAGCGAAGCAGTAAAATGGGTGTATGTCGCACAGTCGGAGTACCCGGCGAATGTTGACGTTCAGACGGCAATACCCGGTCCGATGAAAAAGTGGAAATCTTTCGTCGCCGGGATGGGGACCATGCTGGTGATAAGCGCACTTGCACTATGGGGTTGGCAGTATCTTCACCGTACTGACCCGCTACAGGCTCAGCTTGCAGCCTCATTGTCACCTTTGCCTGTACCTCTGTCACCAGAACAGCTTAAAACGTTGCGCCAGCAATCTTCGTTACCGAAAACGGCGATCGCGCAAACGCAGCAGCAACTTGCCCTGCTGGATAAATTGCCTCCTGACTGGAGTATGACTTACAGCCGAAAACTCACGGAACAGGCTGAGATGTTGTGGCCGGAGCAGGCTAAGCCTCTGGTTCAGCAGTGGCAGCAGCAACGGAATGCCGCGGCGTTACCAACAGAACAACTGAACGGCTGGCATCAGGGAATGGCGACGCTGGAGAAGTTGAGTCACCGCCTGAACGGTCTGGATGAGCAGAAGGGGAAATACATTACCGTCAGTGAGCTGAAGTCAGTGGTTTTTTCCGCTATGCAGTCATTTAATCAATCGATACCGGCTGAAGAACAGCTCCGACGACTGTCGCAGTATCCTGCTGGAAATGTACTTCCTGAAGGGGAGAAGACTCAACTTGAGCTGCATTTAAAACAACTGGCAACACGTTATGCTCAAATAAAACAGGACGCCTCTGCTCAATGAGTTGATGGGGCGAAATTGGCTGAAAAAAGAGAGAAAGGTCAAAGTGTCCCCTGCAGGAATCGAACCTGCAACTAGCCCTTAGGAGGGGCTCGTTATATCCATTTAACTAAGGGGACGAGGCGGCACGAGTATAGCGTTATTTACACTTTGCGTTAAGCGCATCGCCGCCTGACTGCTCAAAGAGTCACCATTCAGTCCGTTTTTTTTGCCGAATTGCCCTCATTCTCTTGCGCCTTTAGCTCAGCTTTGCGTTTGTTAGACATGTCGTTACGGATTTGGGCATGGCTTAACAGCGCGAAGATAAACGTTCCGCCGCAGATATTCCCGGCCAGCGTCGGAAGGGCGAACGGCCAGAAAAAATCAGTCCAGTGAAGCGTACCATTAAAGACCAGATAAAGTATTTCAACGGTACCGACCACAATATGCGTGGTGTCCGCCAGGGCAATCAGCCAGGTCATCAGTATGATCACCACAATTTTGGCGCTGCCTGCGGAAGGAAACATCCACACCATCGTGGCGATAATCCAGCCGGAGATGATGGCGTTTGCGAACATTTCGGCCGGCGTGTTTTTCATCACGTCCATGCCAATTTTCACAAACGCATCCCGGGTAGGTTCATCAAAGATCGGCATATACTCAAACGCCCAGGCGGCGATACCCGTGCCGATAATGTTACCCAGCAGGACCACGCCCCACAAACGCAACAATAAACCGAAATTGCCGAGGGTAGGATTTTGCATCACTGGCAGAACGGCAGTCACCGTGTTTTCAGTAAACAGCTGCTGGCGGGCCATGATGACAATAATAAAGCCGAAGGTATAGCCGAGGTTCTCCAGTAAAAAACCGCCGGGGACACCCTCAAGTTGAACATGAAATATCCCTTTTGCGAGCAGTGACGCGCCCATTGACAGTCCCGCAGCGATGGCTGACCAGAAGAGGGCCATGGCATCGCGCTCCATCTCCTTTTCGCCATCCTGGCGTATATGTTCGTGAATTGCCATCGCGCGGGAGGGGAGGCGATCTTCATCAACTTCTATCTTCTCGCCGCGCGCTTTCTCCTCGCTCTCAATTTCAATATCCTCTTTACTCTCTGCAATTTTGTCTTCACCCACTTCTTTCATAACGGCTCCCGGAGGTTGATCTTTCTTTTAAGCGTAGCGGCTTTTATCAGGATGCCTGTGGGGATGCTCTTAAATTGGCGGCAATGACAACAAAGGTGAGACATCTCTTTCAAAGGCATTATAAAATTGCCAGCGAAACGAATTCCAAAAGCCAGGCTATGCTGAGATCAGAGCCACGGTGTTTATTGCCCGTGCTTGTGCTCATAGACATCGGTAAACGTGCTGTTACAATCACTTGCACGTTTACAGACGGAGCGCCAGATGCTTCGTTACGGATGGCAATCAACGATAGCCATACTGAACAGGGAGATATTTATGAAACTTCGGCTGTCGGCGCTTGCGCTGGGCATGACGATGCTTGTGGGCTGCGCCAGCTCCGGGGAGCAAACGGGACGCTCCGATCCTCTCGAAGGATTTAACCGCTCCATGTATAGCTTCAACTACAACGTGCTGGATCCGTATGTGGTTCGGCCGGTGGCAGTGGCATGGCGCGATTATGTTCCACAGCCTGCGCGTAACGGGCTAAGCAACTTTACCAGCAACCTCGAAGAGCCCGCGGTTATGGTGAACTACTTCCTGCAGGGCGACCCGTATCAGGGGATGGTGCACTTTACCCGCTTTTTCCTGAACTCCATTCTGGGGATGGGCGGCTTTATTGATGTCGCTGGCATGGCGAACCCGAAACTGCAGCGTGAACAACCGCACCGCTTCGGCAGCACCCTGGGGCATTATGGCGTAGGTTATGGTCCGTATGTCCACCTGCCGTTCTATGGCAGCTTCACCGTGCGTGATGATGGCGGCGATATGGTCGATACGCTGTATCCGGTCCTGTCGTGGCTGACCTGGCCGCTGTCGATTGGTAAATGGACGGTGGAAGGGATTGAAACCCGTGCGCAATTGCTCGACTCAGACGGTCTGCTGCGCCAGTCTTCCGATCCTTACATTATGGTGCGCGAAGCATACTTCCAGAATCACGATTTTATTGCCAACGGTGGCAAGCTGAAGCCGGAGGAGAATCCAAACGCGAAGGCTATCGAAAACGAACTCAAAGATATCGATTCGGAATAAATAAAAAAGGTGAGCGATGCTCACCTTTTTCGATTTCAGTGCGCTTAGAACGCGTAGTTAAAGTTCGTACCGAACAGCCAGGCTTTACCTTCAGAGGTAAACTCGTACGGACCTTCCTGGAACGTCACTTTCTGACCGTGCATATAAGATACGCCCGCATCGATGGACGCATTCTCGTTGAACGCATATGTCGCACCAGCACTTAACCAGAAGCGGTCCTGATCCGGAATGGAAATGGAACGTTTGTCTGCCGGAACCGGGCTGTCGTCAAATGCGATACCGGAGCGGAAAGTCCAGTTTTTATCGTAGTAGTAGGTGGTACCCAACGCAATACGATAGGCGTCGTGGAAGCTTTCATCCTTATAGAACAGCGTTTGACCATTGTTGCCGGTTGCTTTCAGCTCCTGGAACTGGCTCCAGCTGGTGTAGGCCAGGCTATAGTGAATAGCCCATTGTGGTGCCACGCGGTTGTAACCGGAGACTTCCCACATTTCTGGTAAATGCAGCGACAGTGAACCTGGAACTGTCTGGTTTGAAGTACCCCATGGAATGGTGGTACCCGCGCCTGGAACCAGGTTGTTGACTGGTGCCAGGATGCCGCTCTTGTAATCGCCGTCGAAGTCAATTTTCACTTCGGAACGATAGGTCAGGCCCCAACGGTTGTTTTTGTCCAGCTCATACAGGATACCGGCGTTCCAGCCATAGCCCCACTCATCACCTTTCAGGCTGGCAATTTTATTGCTGTTTTTCGGCAGGCTGGCAGTCTGCTCGCCGGAGTAACGCTCAATTTTTGCATCAGCGTAGACGGCATCAAAGCCCAGACCAAAGCTCCAGCTGTCGTTCAGACGATAAGCACCGCTCAGGTTCAGGTTCAGCGTCGTAAGATCGGTTTTACCGCCGTATTCACCTGCCGGATAGTTGTTATTGAATTCAGTTGCAAGGCCGTAGTTGGACGTGACGGACGCCCCCCAGCCAAATTGCTCATTAATAGGTGCAACGAAGTGCAGGTTGGGTACCCATGCGGTCGGGGCAATATTGTCCGCTTTCAGGCTCGCACCTGTGTAAGGCGACTTGCCAGAAATGTTGACATCAGGATCGATATATACCGCACCCGCAGAGAAGGTCGGGCGATCGAACATCATGATCAGTGCAGGGTTACGGCTGGCGTTACCTGCATCATCAGCAATTGCACCTTCCCCAGAATACGCGCGGCCAAGGCCAGAGGAAGAAAATTCGTTTAACTGAAAGCCCGCTGACCAGGCGGAAGTGGAGACGATTGCCACTGCGACTGCCAGCGCAGTCTTGTTGAACAGGGTTTTCTGGCTCATGACCATAACCTCATTGAGTTATTTTTATTCAATAATTGTTACATACCGTAACAGGAGCGCGAAGTGTAGGGTCTGAGGTTTGACAGACAAATCAGACCAGTGGCCAGAGTATAGGTCTGACCAGCTGGGATGTTGCAAGTTTGTTTATTAATATTTTCAAACATGTTTCATGAAACGAGATCTGGTTGGCAAAAATGTGACCATCGCGACTCAGTCAAAAGGGTGGTTTTTGTTTTAGATCATTTTTTAGTGTGATATTGGTCACTTATCCGATTTTGCGCCATTAACGGCTGGAGAGAGCCTGCGCCGGGGCGTAAAATAGCAGCATCGTGTTTATCTCGCGCGCTGCGCGAATACAGAGGAAATTGAGCTATGAGTAAATGCAGTGCTGATGAAACCCCGGTTTGCTGCTGTATGGATGTTGGCACCATCATGGACAACTCCGATTGCACAGCGTCTTACAGCCGTGTGTTCACCAACCGCGCTGAAGCGGAAGAAACCCTGTCCGCGCTGAGCAAGCGTGCGCGTGATGTTGAATCCGATCCGTGCGAAATCAAATCTACCTTCACCGAGGTGGACGGCGGCGTGAAGCTGGATATTGACTTCGTGTTTGCCTGCGAAGCAGAAACGCTGATTTTCCAGCTGGGCCTGCGTTAATTCCTGCGGGCTGGTGCCCTCACCCCGACCCTCTCCCACGGGAGAGGGTGCAAACACTAAAAACGGTAACCTACGGGTTACCGTTTTGCTTTTACCTCGGGGCATTTTCTTTTTCTTCTCTGTGTCTTACCTCGCACTTTTTCGTTTCCCCAATTGGCTGAATGTAAAAAAATGGTTAAGACTATTATCAGGTCAGACCACTTAACGTTTGCGTCAATTTTTTACAGGGGAGTGTTATGAGTCAGGCATTACCGCTTATTACCCGTCAGGGCGATCGCATTGCCATTGTCAGTGGTTTGCGTACGCCGTTTGCGCGTCAGGCAACGGCGTTTCATGGCATACCGGCTGTCGATCTGGGGAAAATGGTGGTGGGGGAGATGCTGGCTCGCAGCGAAATTCCGCCTGAGGTCATTGAACAGCTGGTTTTCGGCCAGGTGGTTCAGATGCCTGAAGCTCCCAATATTGCGCGAGAAATTGTCCTCGGCACCGGGATGAGCGTTCATACGGATGCCTATAGCGTCAGCCGCGCCTGCGCGACCAGTTTTCAGGCGGTGGCTAACGTGGCGGAAAGCCTCATGGCGGGCACCATTCGCGCCGGGATCGCCGGAGGCGCTGATTCCTCTTCGGTACTGCCTATTGGCGTCAGTAAAAAGCTGGCCCGTATTCTGGTGGATGCAAACAAAGCCCGCACGACCGGTCAGAAGCTCAAACTCTTCTCGCGTTTACGTCTGCGCGACCTGATGCCTGTACCCCCTGCTGTCGCTGAATATTCTACCGGCCTGCGCATGGGCGATACCGCGGAACAGATGGCGAAAACCTACGGCATTACCCGTGAGCAGCAGGACGCGCTGGCGCATCGTTCACATCAGCTGGCGGCGAAAGCCTGGTCAGAGGGCAAGCTCACCGACGAGGTGATGACCGCCTATACGCCTCCTTATCGGGAACCACTGGTTGAAGACAACAATATCCGCGGTACCTCGACGCTGGCGGATTACGCCAAACTGCGTCCGGCGTTCGACCGTAAACATGGCACCGTGACTGCGGCCAACAGTACACCGTTGACGGATGGGGCAGCCGCCGTGATCCTGATGACCGAATCCCGCGCGAAAGAGCTGGGCATCACCCCTCTGGGCTATTTGCGCAGCTATGCCTTCACCGCCATTGATGTCTGGCAGGACATGTTGTTAGGTCCGGCCTGGTCCACGCCGCTGGCGCTGGATCGCGCAGGGCTGACGCTGGCTGATTTAACCCTGATTGATATGCACGAAGCCTTCGCCGCACAAACCCTGGCAAACGTACAGCTGCTGGCAAGCGAGCGTTTTGCACGTGATGTGCTGGGGCGCGCCCATGCCACGGGTGAAGTGGATCAAAGCAAATTCAACGTGCTGGGTGGTTCGATTGCCTATGGTCATCCGTTTGCGGCGACAGGGGCGAGGATGATTACTCAGACATTACACGAGCTACGTCGCCGCGGTGGCGGGTTTGGCCTGGTGACCGCCTGTGCGGCGGGTGGCCTGGGTGCTGCAATGGTTCTGGAGGCTGAATAATGGAAATGACATCTGCATTTAACCTGACGGTTCGCCTCGATAACGTCGCCGTGATCGCCATTGATGTGCCTGACGAAAAAATGAATACCCTGAAGGCGGAGTTTGGCACTCAGGTTCGCGCAATGCTCAGGCAGATCCGCGAAAACAAGGCCATTCGCGGTCTGGTGTTTATCTCGGCCAAGCCGGATAACTTTATTGCCGGGGCCGACATTAACATGATCGCCCGGGCGCAAAGCGCGCAGGAAGCGGAAGATCTTGCGCGTCAGGGGCAGCAGGTGATGGCCGAGATCAACGCGCTGCCGATCCCGGTGATTGCCGCGATCCACGGTGCTTGTTTGGGTGGTGGACTGGAGCTGGCGCTGGCCTGCCACAGCCGCATTTGTACTGACGATGCGAAAACCGTTCTGGGCCTGCCGGAAGTGCAATTAGGTCTCCTGCCTGGTTCCGGTGGCACGCAGCGTCTGCCGCGCCTGGTAGGGGTTAGCACCGCGCTGGAAATGATTCTCACCGGCAAGCAGCTGCGCGCCCGTCAGGCGCTGAAAGCCGGTCTGGTTGACGATGTCGTTCCCCACGCGATTTTACTGGAAGCTGCTGTAGAACTGGCGCTGAAAGGTCGCCAGCCAAAACGTCCTCTTCCGGTGCGAGAGCGTGTGCTGGCGGGTCCTCTGGGAAGGACGATCCTGTTCAACATGGTGGGCAAAAAGACCGAACAAAAAACCAAAGGCAACTACCCGGCGGCGAAACGGATCCTGGAGGTGATTGAAACCGGGTTGTCACAGGGAAGCAGTAGCGGCTACGCCGCTGAAGCCAAAGCCTTTGGCGAGCTGGCGATGACGCCGCAGTCACGGGCGCTGCGCAGCATTTTCTTCGCCAGCACAGAGGTGAAAAAAGATCCGGGCAGCGAGGCTGAGCCTGCTCCGCTGCGTGCAATTGGCGTGCTCGGGGGTGGGCTGATGGGCGGCGGCATTTCTTTCGTTACCGCAAGTAAAGGGAAACTGCCGGTACGCATCAAAGACATTAACCCTAAGGGAATCAACCACGCGCTGCAGTACAGCTGGCAGAACCTTGATCAAAAGGTCAAGCGCCGCCATATCAAGGCAAGCGAGCGTGATAAAACCCTGGCGATGATCTCCGGCACGACGGACTACAGCGGTTTTGCGCACCGCGATCTGGTGATTGAAGCCGTATTTGAAGATCTGGCGCTCAAGCAGCAGATGGTGGCGGACGTTGAACAGCATTGCGCGCCGCATACCATTTTTGCCTCGAATACGTCGTCATTACCCATCGGCGATATCGCAGCGAAAGCCGGACGTCCTGAGCAGGTGATTGGTCTGCACTTTTTCAGCCCGGTAGAAAAAATGCCGCTGGTGGAGGTGATCCCTCACGCTACAACCAGCCCGCAAACCATCGCTACCGTGGTGAAGCTGGCGAAAAAACAGGGCAAAACCCCCATCGTGGTTGCGGACAAAGCCGGCTTCTACGTCAACCGTATTCTGGCGCCGTACATCAACGAAGCGATGCGGCTGCTGACGGAAGGGGAGAAGATTGATCACGTCGATGAGGCACTGGTAAAGTTTGGCTTCCCCGTTGGTCCTATCCAACTTTTGGATGAGGTGGGAATAGACACCGGCACTAAAATTATACCTGTACTGGAAGCCGCTTATGGCGATCGTTTTGCGCCGCCTGCAAATATTGTTTCTGCAATTTTGAAGGACGATCGCAAAGGCAGAAAAAATGAACGCGGTTTCTATCTTTACGGCGCGAAAGGGCGTAAAAGCAAGAAACAGGTCGACCCTTCTGTTTATGGGCTTATCCCGACCTCAGGTCAGGGGAGACTCTCCGCCGTTCAGTGTGCTGAACGTTGTGTGATGATGATGCTCAATGAAGCGGCACGCTGCTTTGGTGAGCAGGTGATCAAGAGCGCACGGGATGGCGACATCGGCGCCGTATTTGGTATTGGTTTCCCGCCGTTCCTTGGCGGCCCGTTCCGTTACATGGATACACTCGGCGCGGGTGAAGTGGTGGCTATTTTGCAACGTCTGGCAACGCAATATGGCCCGCGGTTTACACCGTGTGACGAATTATTGCAGATGGCGGAACGGGGCCAGACATTTTGGCCTGCAAGGGAAACTGTCCTCGTAAGCTGAGGTCAAAGAAGGGTAAATCCCGACGTGAATGAACCTGTTCTGGCGATTTTGTAAACAGAGATTGACTATACTTACGCCATTGAGGTAAAAAACAGCGTTTCATTCACCGAATGGATCAGGCACAATGCCCGGCCATCGGGTTTTCTACCTCAGAGCATTTATCGCGGGTAGTCAACGCCGGTGATTCTGGTTAACAAAAGCGGTGCAATATGCAAGTTTTTATCATGCGTCACGGCGACGCGGCACTCGATGCCGCCAGTGACTCAGTACGTCCTTTAACAGTCTGTGGTTGCGACGAATCTCGTCTGATGGCCACCTGGCTTAAAGGCCAAAAAGTGGATATCGAACGCGTTCTGGTGAGTCCGTTCCTGCGTGCAGAACAGACGCTGGACGTGGTAGGGGAGTGTATGAACCTGCCATCCAGTGTCGATGTTCTTCCTGAACTGACGCCATGCGGTGATGTCGGCCTTGTCAGCGCCTACCTTCAGGCACTGTGCAATGAAGGTGTCGCTTCCGCACTGGTCATTTCCCACCTGCCACTGGTTGGCTATCTGGTTTCTGAGTTGTGCCCGGGCGAAACGCCGCCAATGTTCACCACATCCGCCATTGCCAACGTCACCCTCGACGAAACCGGCAAAGGGGTCTTTAACTGGCAAATGAGTCCATGCAACCTGAAGATGGCAAAAGCTATCTGACGTGACGTGCGACAGGGCGGGGTGCAAATGTGCTTCCCGCCATGCTGTCAGGGCAACTCAGGCGGTTGCCACTCCTCAACTTCTATCAACACCAGCAATGCGGCATCTCCGCCGTACTCTTTGGGTGCCTGATGAAACGCCATCACATGCGGATGCTGAGCCAGCCACAGCGGCGTTTGCTGCTTAAGAATATGTTTCCCATGGCCGTGCATCACGCAGGCGCAAAACACGTGTTCGCGGCGACAGGCGGCGATCAGTGCCCCCAGCTCCTGTTTCGCCTGCATCTGCGTTAACCCGTGCAGATCGAGAAACAGCTCCGGTGAATAATCACCCCGACGTAATTTTTTCAGCTCAAAGTGGCTGACGTCCTCGCGCACGTATTTCACCGCGCCCTGCGTATTTAGCAGCGGTTGAAACTCATCTGAAAAATAGTGGCTGTTATCAGCCTGCTCCTGCAGCAGTCGTTTGACCGGAACGTCGCTGATTTTTTTACGCTGCGGGCGATGGACAATGGTGTCCTGCGTGATTTTACGCGTCCCGGTCATCAGCTGGCGGAAGAGAGCCTGATCCTCCTCGCTGAGCGATGTTTTCTTTTTCATTCGTCACTCTCATCTCGTATTTCCGATAGTGTACCCGACTAAACGCATTTTTTAACCTCAAGCGCGACGCGTCATTGCTGATTTATCGCCGTCTTCATGGCAAACTAGCCGCCGAAAATTATGCGAGCATGCCCTGGAGGAAAGAGTGGATAAAATATTTGTCGATGAAGCAGTAAACGAGCTGCATACCATACAGGACATGTTGCGCTGGTCGGTTAGCCGCTTCAGCGCCGCCAACATCTGGTACGGTCATGGTACCGATAACCCGTGGGATGAGGCCGTTCAGCTGGTGCTGCCGTCTCTTTATCTGCCGCTGGATATTCCGGAAGACATGCGCACCGCGCGCCTGACCTCCAGTGAAAAACACCGCATTGTTGAGCGGGTGATCCGCCGCGTCAACGAACGCATTCCGGTCGCCTACCTGACCAACAAAGCCTGGTTCTGCGGCCACGAATTCTATGTTGATGAGCGCGTGCTGGTGCCGCGTTCACCGATTGGTGAGCTGATCAACAACCACTTTGAAGGCCTGATCCACCATCAGCCGCAGCACATTCTGGATATGTGCACCGGCAGCGGCTGCATCGCGATTGCCTGCGCCTATGCCTTCCCTGAAGCGGAAGTGGACGCCGTCGATATCTCTACCGACGCGCTGGCCGTCACCGAGCACAACATTGAAGAGCACGGCCTGATCCATCACGTTACGCCAATCCGCTCGGATCTGTTCCGCGACCTGCCGACGCTGCAGTACGACCTGATCGTCACTAACCCGCCGTACGTCGACGCGGAAGACATGTCCGATCTGCCAAATGAATACCGTCATGAGCCGGAGCTGGGTCTGGCGTCAGGCACTGACGGCCTGAAGCTGACCCGCCGCATTCTGGCCTGCGCGCCGGATTACCTGACCGACGACGGTGTTCTGATTTGTGAAGTGGGCAACAGCATGGTACATCTGATAGAGCAGTACCCGGATGTGCCGTTCACCTGGCTTGAGTTCGATAACGGCGGTGACGGCGTCTTTATGCTGACCAAAGCGCAGCTGCTCGACGCGCGCGAATACTTCAGTATCTATAAAGATTAATCCAGCGGGCTTCGGCCCGTTTCACAACGCTCAAACACAAACAACAACATCGGAGCCGTGATGGCAGGAAACAGTATTGGACAGATATTCCGCGTGACCACCTTTGGTGAGTCGCACGGGCTGGCTTTAGGTTGTATCGTTGACGGCGTACCGCCCGGCATCGAACTGACAGAAGCTGATTTGCAGCACGACCTTGACCGCCGTCGTCCGGGCACCTCTCGCTACACCACGCAGCGTCGCGAGCCGGATCAGGTCAAAATTCTCTCTGGCGTCTTTGAAGGCCGCACCACCGGGACCAGCATTGGTCTGCTGATCGAAAACACCGACCAGCGTTCTCAGGACTACGGCGCTATTAAAGACGTATTCCGTCCGGGCCATGCTGACTATACCTACGAGCAAAAGTACGGTTTCCGCGACTATCGCGGCGGCGGACGCTCTTCCGCGCGTGAAACCGCGATGCGCGTGGCGGCGGGTGCCATTGCCAAAAAATACCTGCAGCAGAAATTTGGCATCGTCATTCGCGGCTGTCTGACCCAGATGGGCGATATTCCGCTGGCCATTAAAGACTGGGACCAGGTTGAGCAAAACCCGTTCTTCTGCGCCGATGCCGACAAGCTGGATGCGCTGGACGAGCTGATGCGTGGCCTGAAAAAAGAGGGTGACTCCATTGGGGCGAAGGTCACCGTGGTGGCCGACGGCGTGCCGCCAGGCTGGGGCGAGCCGGTGTTTGACCGTCTCGACGCTGACATTGCGCACGCGCTGATGAGCATCAACGCGGTGAAGGGCGTAGAGATTGGCGACGGGTTTGACGTGGTTCACCTTCGCGGCAGCCAGAACCGCGACGAAATCACGAAAGCGGGCTTCCAGAGCAACCATGCGGGTGGCATCCTCGGCGGGATCAGCAGCGGGCAGCAGATTGTTGCGAATATTGCCCTGAAGCCAACCTCCAGCATTACCGTGCCGGGCCACACGATTAACCGCTCTGGCGAAGAAGTTGAGATGATCACCAAAGGACGTCACGATCCTTGCGTGGGGATCCGTGCGGTGCCGATCGCAGAAGCGATGCTGGCGATCGTGCTGATGGATCACTTCCTGCGCCAGCGCGCGCAGAATGCGGATGTGACGACCACCATTCCACGCTGGTAACCATGAAAAAAACCGCAATTGCTCTGCTGGCGTTGCTCGCCAGTGGAGCCAGTCTGGCCGCCACGCCGTGGCAAAAGATCACCCATCCGGTGGCGGGCAGCGCGCAGTCTATCGGCGCCTTTTCGAACGGCTGTATCGTCGGCGCGCAGGCGCTTCCGCTGCAATCGGATACTTATCAGGTGATGCGTACCGACCAGCGCCGTTACTTCGGTCACCCTGACCTGGTGCTGTTTATTCAGCGACTGGGAAACCAGGTACATAACCTGGGGCTGGGGACGATGCTGATTGGCGATATGGGCATGCCTGCGGGCGGGCGCTTTAACGGCGGGCACGCCAGCCACCAGACCGGACTGGATGTCGATATCTTCCTGCAGCTACCGAAAACACGCTGGACGTCCGCGCAACTGCTGAAACCGCAGGCGCTGGATCTGGTGGCGAGTGACGGTAAGCGCGTGGTGCCCTCCCTGTGGACGCGGGATGTGTCCAGCATGATCAAGCTGGCAGCAGAAGATAACGACGTCACGCGGATCTTTGTGAATCCGGCCATCAAACAACAGCTCTGCCTGGATGCCGGAACTGACCGCGACTGGCTGCGCAAAGTGCGCCCGTGGTTCCAGCATCGTGCGCACATGCACGTTCGTTTGCGTTGCCCGGCAAACAGCCTGGAATGTGAAGATCAGCCGTTACCTCCGCCAGGCGATGGCTGCGGTGCGGAGCTGCAGAGCTGGTTTGAACCGGCAAAACCTGGAACCTCTAAGCCTGAGAAGAAGACACCGCCTCCGTTGCCGCCTTCCTGCCAGGCGCTACTGGATGAGCATGTACTTTAATGGATAATTTCGTCGATCTGTTTATGGTGTCCCCGCTGCTGCTGGTGGTGCTGTTTTTTGTTGCCATGCTAGCCGGGTTTATTGATGCGCTTGCTGGCGGCGGCGGGTTGTTAACGGTACCCGCGCTGCTGGCGGCGGGCATGAGCCCCGCTCAGGCACTGGCCACCAACAAACTTCAGGCCTGCGGCGGCTCGCTTTCGGCATCGCTCTATTTTATCCGCCGCAAGGTGGTGAGCCTCGCCGATCAGAAGCTCAATATTTTGATGACCTTTATCGGCTCGACGTCGGGCGCGCTGCTGGTGCAGCACGTACAGTCCGATATTTTGCGCCAGATCCTGCCGATTCTGGTTATCTGCATCGGTCTCTACTTCCTGCTGATGCCAAAGCTCGGTGAAGAAGACCGTCAGCGTCGCTTGCATGGCTTGCCGTTTGCCCTGATAGCCGGGGGCTGTGTCGGTTTTTACGACGGCTTCTTTGGCCCGGGCGCAGGCTCGTTTTACGCGCTGGCGTTTGTGACGCTGGCCGGTTTTAACCTCGCTAAATCTACCGCCCATGCCAAAGTGCTTAATGCGACCTCTAACCTTGGTGGCCTGTTGCTGTTTATCATTGGCGGCAAGGTCATCTGGGCAACCGGTTTTGTCATGATGGCAGGGCAGTTCCTGGGCGCGCGCGCGGGCTCGCGCCTGGTATTAAGCAAAGGACAGAAGCTGATTCGCCCGATGATCGTCATCGTTTCGGCGGTCATGAGCGCAAAGCTTCTTTATGACAGCCATGGACAGGAGATCCTCCACTGGTTGGGGATGAACTAATGAACAGTACGCATAACTACGAACAGCTGATTGAGATTTTTAACGGCTGCTTTGCTGATGATTTTAATACCCGTCTGATTAAAGGCGACGACGAACCGATCTATCTTCCTGCTGATGCCGAAGTGCCGTACAACCGGATCGTCTTTGCGCACGGCTTTTACGCCAGCGCGCTGCATGAAATTTCGCACTGGTGTATTGCGGGGAAAGCGCGTCGCGAGCTGGTGGACTTCGGCTACTGGTACTGTCCGGACGGACGCGACGCCGCAACCCAGGGCCAGTTTGAAGATGTGGAAGTGAAACCGCAGGCGCTGGAATGGCTATTCTGTGTCGCGGCGGGTTTCCCGTTCAACGTCAGCTGTGACAACCTCGAAGGCGACTTCGAGCCAGACCGTATCGTCTTCCAGCGCCGCGTGCATGCACAGGTGATGGAATATCTTGAGAAAGGCATCCCGGAACGTCCGGCCCGCCTGATCGAGGCTTTACAGAATTATTACCACACGCCGGTGATCACGGCGGAATGCTTCCCCTGGCCGGAAGATCTTTAACTGAGGAAAAAAGATGATCGCAGAATTTGAATCACGCATTCTGGCGTTAATTGATGACATGGTGGAACACGCCAGTGATGATGAGCTGTTCGCCAGCGGTTATCTGCGTGGTCACCTGACGCTGGCTGTTGCCGAGCTGGAGGCAGGAGACGATCATTCTGCCGAAGCAGTGCATGATGAAGTCACCCGCAGCCTGGAAAAGGCGATTCAGGCGGGTGAACTGTCCCCGCGCGACCAGTCTCTGGTGCTGGGCATGTGGGACACGTTGTTCCAGCAGGCTAAACGCTAAGTCATCGTATTTCGCCCGGTGGCGCTGCGCTTACCGGGCCTACGAATATCCCCTCTCCCTGTGGGAGAGGGTTAGGGTGAGGGCACCCGTCCGCACCCTACTTAACCTTCTTCCCCTTCAGCAGTTTTCGCACCCACAATCGATTCGGGTTCAGCCCCGCAAGCGTTGTTCTGTCCAGCGGTAGCGGTTCGTTGCTCATTTGTGCGGCTAAGGCTTCAGCCAGTAGCGGTGCAGAACACAATCCACGCGAACCCAGCCCACCCAGCATAAACAGTTCGGGATAAACCGGTGCAGCTACCGCCGTTTCCTGGTGGTTTGCAAGGTCGTGATAGGCTTCAAGCGTTGCCTCATAGTCCGGCACATTCCCCATCATCGGTAGATGATCGCGCGTTGCGCAGCGCACGCCACAGCGGGCCGCGCCTTCGCTGACGTCAACCTCTTTCGCCCACGCTGCATCCGGGAAGCAGTCAATCAGGCGCTGGCGGTTTTGCTGTTGATCCGCCTCGCTGTAGCGCATATCCGCTTCGCCACGATGATAGCTCGCCCCGATGCAGTGATGACCATTAGACGGATTTTGTGGCGTCAGATAGCCGTCATAGCACAGCACCTGACGCAGTTTGCCCAGTTCGGACGTAGTAGGGATATGACTCACCTGGCCGCCGACCGGATAAACCGGCACGGATTCTGTCTGGATAAACTGGTTGATGCTATGTCCGTTCGCCAGCACAACGCTGGCATGGCTTGCCTCTTTGCCATCAGCAAAACGCAAATTCCAGCGTTCTGTTCGGGACAGCGATTCAACCTTGTGGGCATAGTAGACCGTCAGCCCGCGTGACTGCGCAAGGTCAATCGCCGCAGCGGTCAGTTCAGCCGGGCACAGCCAGCCGCCGAGCGGATACTGAATGCCCTCGCAGCCGGTTTCAATGCCGGTGGTGTTGGCGGCCTCTTGCGCGCTTACCGCCCGCGCAATGTCTTCCGGCAGTCCCAGGGACAGCATCTGCGCGATTTTTTGCTGACTTCTCTCATCCCAGCCGAGCTGCGTCACGCCGCACCATTCATGATCGAACGTCACCGGCAGGGCATCATACAGGCGACGGGCAAAGGTAAAGGCCGCCGGGAAAAACTGGAACAGTGCCGGATCGTGCGCGCTTAAAAGGGGATAGAGCGCCCCCTGGCGGTTGCCGGAGGCCCCACCTGCAGGCGCATCGTCAGCACAATAAAGCGTCACCTGCCAGCCACGTTGGATAAGCGCAAGAGACAGCAGGGCGCTGGCGATCCCTCCGCCTGCTATCGCCACTTCCCGTGACGCGCTGGCGCTGCGCGCAAACCAGGGTGCACTGGCGGGGATGTCCAGCGTCTGCTCCATCCTGCCGACCAGCATGTCGCGCTTGCGGCCAAAACCTTTGGTTTTCTGCATGGTAAAGCCCGCTTCCTGCAAGCCGCGGCGAACAAAGCCTGCTGAGGTGAAGGTGGCGAGCGTTGCGCCCGGACGCGCCAGTCGCGCCATCGCGTTAAACAGATGCTGGCTCCACATATCCGGGTTTTTGGCAGGCGCAAAACCGTCCAGGAACCACGCGTCCACCGTCTGATTCATCGCATCATCAAGCTTATCGGTAAGGTCGTTGATGTCGCCCAGCCACAAATCCAGCGTCACGCGTCCGCCGTCCAGAATCAGACGGTGGCAGCCCCCAATGTGAGACGGCCACTGCGCCTGAAGCTGTTCAGCCCAGGTGGCAAGCTCCGGCCAGCGTTGATGGGCCAGGCGCAGATCGTGCGCGGTGAGCGGGAATTTTTCGAAACTGATGAAATGTAATCTTTGTAGCGTAGCCTCAGGGTGGGCAGCGTGAAACTGGTCAAACGCCTGCCAGAGGGTCAGAAAATTGAGCCCGGTGCCGAATCCGCTTTCCGCGACCACAAACAGGCTCCGCGGATGCTCCGGGAAGCGGGTGCTGAGCTGGTTTCCGTCGAGGAAAACATAGCGAGTTTCTTCGAGTCCGTTATCATTAGAAAAATAGACGTCATCAAAATCTCGGGAAACAGGTGTACCCTCAGCGTTGAATTCGAGGTTGGCGGGATGTATAGCGTTTTGTTTCACGTAAGTTACTCGTCTGACAGGCAGTGGCACGATCTTAACGATGTGAGTCCATCGGTGCAAATTTCCGCAGAAAATGTCTGATCGGACTTGTTCGGCGTACAAGTGTACGCTATTGTGCGACTCGAAACTTACTATAGTGCGACTTACAGAGGTATTGAATGAAACGTGCAGTGATTACTGGCCTGGGCATTGTTTCCAGCATCGGTAATAACCAGCAGGAAGTCCTGGCATCTCTGCGTGAAGGACGCTCCGGGATCACTTTCTCTGAAGAGTTTAAAGATTCAGGTATGCGTAGCCACGTATGGGGTAACGTCAAACTGGACACCACCGGTTTGATTGACCGCAAAGTGGTTCGTTTCATGAACGATGCCTCTATTTATGCTTATCTCTCCATGCAGGAAGCGATTGCAGATGCAGGTCTGAGCGCGGAAGTTTACCAGAACAATCCCCGCGTAGGTCTTATCGCTGGTTCCGGCGGCTCATCTAAAGCGCAGGTATTCGGTGCTGACGCAATGCGTAGCCCGCGTGGTCTGAAAGCGGTAGGTCCGTACGTGGTCACCAAAGCCATGGGCTCTGCGGTTTCCGCATGCCTGGCCACTCCGTTCAAAATCCACGGTGTGAACTACTCCATCAGTTCCGCGTGTGCGACGTCCGCACACTGCATCGGTAACGCGGTTGAGCAGATCCAGCTGGGTAAACAGGACATCGTCTTTGCTGGCGGCGGCGAAGAGCTGGGCTGGGAAATGGCCTGTGAGTTCGACGCGATGGGCGCTCTGTCCACCAAGTACAACGAAACCCCGGAAAAAGCGTCCCGTACTTACGACGCGCACCGTGATGGCTTCATCATCGCAGGCGGCGGCGGTATGGTTGTGGTTGAAGAGCTGGAGCACGCGCTGGCACGTGGTGCGCATATCTACGCTGAGATCGTGGGCTACGGCGCAACGTCTGATGGCGCCGACATGGTTGCGCCATCCGGTGAAGGTGCGGTGCGCTGCATGAAGATGGCGATGCACGGCGTTGATACGCCAATCGACTACCTGAACTCTCACGGTACCTCTACTCCGGTAGGCGACGTGAAAGAGCTGGGTGCAATCCGCGAAGTCTTCGGCGACAACAGCCCGGCAATTTCTGCCACCAAAGCAATGACCGGTCACTCTCTGGGTGCTGCGGGCGTGCAGGAAGCTATCTACTCTCTGCTGATGCTGGAAAACGGCTTTATCGCCCCAAGCATCAACATTGATGAGATGGACGAGCAGGCTGCTGGCCTGAACATCGTGACGAAACCAACGGAAGCGACACTGACCACCGTCATGTCTAACAGCTTCGGTTTCGGCGGCACGAACGCGACGCTGGTAATGCGTAAGTACAAAGCATAAGCGTTTGAATGTATAGTAGAAGGGAACCGGAAGGTTCCCTTTTTTTATGCCTCAACACGGAGTTATGCATGAAGGCTGTTATCCCAGAGAAGAGCGCCCCTTCCGGTAACCTTTCCCTTTTCCGAATCGCCTTTGCGGTATTTCTGACCTACATGACCGTTGGCCTGCCGCTGCCGGTGATCCCACTGTTCGTTCATCAGGAACTCGGCTATGGCAACACCATGGTCGGCATTGCCGTGGGCATTCAGTTTTTAGCCACGGTGCTAACCCGCGGGTACGCCGGACGGCTGGCAGATCAGCATGGTGCAAAACGCTCGGCGTTACAGGGGATGTTTGCCTGTGGTCTGGCGGGCGGGGCATGGCTGTTAGCCGCGCTTTTGCCGGTAGACGCAGGGTATAAATTTGCGCTGCTGGTGCTGGGACGTTTAATCCTTGGCTTTAGTGAAAGCCAGCTGCTGACCGGTACCCTGACCTGGGGAATGGGCCTGGTGGGGCCTGCTCGTTCGGGCAAAGTGATGTCCTGGAACGGCATGGCTATTTATGGCGCGCTGGCCGCTGGTGCACCGCTGGGACTGCTGATCAATAGCCAGTTTGGCTTTGCGGCGCTGGCAGCCACCACCATGGTGTTGCCGCTGCTGGCGTGGGCGTTTAACGGCTCGGTACGTAAGGTACCCGCTCACAAAGGGGAGCGTCCTTCCCTGTGGAGCGTGATCGGCCAAATCTGGCAGCCGGGTCTGGGCCTGGCGCTGCAGGGCGTAGGTTTTGCGGTGATTGGCACGTTCGTCTCGCTCTACTTTATGAGCCGCGGCTGGGCGATGGCCGGATTTACGCTCACCGCGTTTGGCGGGGCGTTTGTGCTGATGCGCGTGTTCTTCGGCTGGATGCCGGATCGCTTTGGTGGCGTGAAGGTGGCGGTGGCATCGCTGATGATAGAGACCGTTGGCCTGCTGCTGCTGTGGCACGCACCGGTCGCCTCTGTCGCGCTGATTGGCGCAGCACTCACCGGCTGCGGTTGCTCGTTGATTTTCCCGGCGCTGGGCGTGGAAGTCGTGAAGCGTGTGGCCCCGCAGGTGCGTGGTACAGCACTCGGCGGCTATGCGGCGTTTCAGGATATCTCATACGGAGTAACAGGACCGCTGGCCGGACTGCTGGCCACCTCGTTTGGATACCCGTCCGTCTTCCTGGCCGGTGCCATTTCTGCGGTCGTGGGGATCGTGGTGACGCTGGTGGCGTTTCGTCGGTCGTAGTTTTTGCCCGGTGGCGCTTCGCTTACCGGGCCTACAACCGCACTGGCCTTAGGCCGGGTAAGGCGAAGCCGCCACCTGGCAGTGTTAAGCAACCAGCCAGAAAATCGCCAGCGCAATCAGTAACGCAATAAACAACAATCCCGGACGGGCAGAAAGCGTTCTGAACGTCTCCACAACGGGCGCAAAAAGCGGGCTGTAGATCGGCTGAATGTTTCTTGCCTCCGGTACGACGCCTTCCCGCTCGGCGCGGCGCACGAAGATTTGATTGAGCACATCCTGCACCTGCGCGGTGGTCAGTACCGTTTGCGGTGTCGCCTGCCAGTTCTGCTGGGCGTAATCCCGAATCGCCTCGAACTCGTGCGGTTCCAGCGGCTGTTTAAGTGCAGCCTGAACGGTATGCAGGGTAGGGGCGCTCTGGGTGCTGAGCGTCTGGCGCGCCTGTAGCCAGGTCACCAGATGGGGAAACTGTTTGGCCGGGATCAACTCGCCCGCCTTTACGCCGGACAGTTCGAGCATGGATTGCCAGATAAGCTTTGTTGACTCGCCGGTGGCGGCGGCCAGTTTGGTCACCATTTGATTCAGCGTGTTGTGCTCAGCAGGCAGCAGCGAACGCTCGGTCGCTGGCCGCAGCTGCGGCTGTGGGATCGACAGCTGATTGTTCTGCAACAGCGTCAGCACGGTTTTAAGCTGGTCTGGCGTCAGCTGGCTCAGGGCCGTCTGGCCATACTGCTGGCGGATAAAGTCGCTGACCGCCTGACGGTTATTTCCCTGGCCGAGCAGCTCGGTCAGTTGCGTGACAATCTGCCGCGTGGTGTGGTTCTGCTGTGCGGTCGTAATACGCTGGTTGAGATTTTGCTCGGCAGCAGGGAAATGTCGCGACTGCAGCGGTGCGTCGTTCCTTACGCCTAAATCATGCTTTACCCCGGCCCAGACTTCCGCGTTTTGCTGTGAAGTCAGCGCAATCAGGCGCGTGATCAGTCGCTCCAGCACGGTGCGCTGTTGCGTGGATAGCGGTTGTTCACCGGCAACGTTTGGCGTGACAGGGCCTTCACCCGGAGGGCGTGGCGGCGTACCTGAAATGGGCTGCATCGTCAAAAATCCTTAAAGTCAAAACTCAGCGTAAACCTGGCAGACGTATATGCCTGGCGGCCAGATTATGGCACACTTGGCAGGTTTACTTCCTCTCAAACAGGTACTCAGACGTGAAAATCCTCGTTGATGAAAATATGCCTTATGCCCGTGAGCTGTTTAGCCGCCTGGGTAACGTTAAGGCTGTCCCTGGTCGCCCGATCCCGGTCAACGAACTGGATGACGCAGACGCGCTGATGGTGCGCTCGGTGACCAAAGTAAATGCGTCGTTGCTCGCCGGAAAAGCGATTAAGTTTGTCGGAACCGCAACGGCAGGGACCGATCATGTGGATGACCAATGGCTGAAGCAGGCGGGGATCGGCTTTTCCGCCGCGCCCGGCTGTAATGCTATTGCCGTCGTGGAATATGTCTTCTCCTCTTTGCTGATGCTGGCCGAGCGCGACGGTTTTGTGCTGAAAGACCGCACCGTGGGGATCGTCGGGGTGGGTAACGTGGGTGGACGCCTGCAAAAGCGCCTGGAGGCGTTAGGTATTCGCACGCTGCTGTGCGACCCACCGCGTAAAGACAACGGTGACGAAGGGGATTTCCGCTCGCTGGATGAGCTGGTTGAACAGTGTGATGTGCTGACGTTCCACACGCCGCTGTTTAAAGAGGGCCCCTATACGTCCCTGCATCTTGCCGATGAAGCACTGATCCGTCGTCTGAAGGCTGGCACTATTCTGATAAATGCCTGCCGTGGCCCGGTGGTGGACAACGCCGCGCTGCTGAAATGTCTGAATGAAGGACAAGACCTCCGCGTTGTGCTGGACGTCTGGGAGCCGGAGCCGGATCTTAACGTTGAACTGCTTAACAAGGTGGACGTAGCCACTGCGCATATCGCGGGCTATACGCTTGAAGGCAAAGCCCGCGGCACAACGCAGGTGTTTGAAGCCTACAGCACGTTTATTGGCCATCCGCAGCAGGTGGCGCTGGATACCTTACTTCCCGCACCTGAATTTGGCCGCATTACCCTGCACGGCCCGCTCGATCAGGCAACGCTGAAAAGGCTGGTGCATTTGGTGTATGATGTGCGCCGCGATGATGCGCTGCTGCGTAAAGTGGCGGGGATCCCGGGTGAATTTGACAAGCTGCGTAAGAACTATGTTGAGCGCCGCGAGTGGTCGTCCCTGTATGTGATGTGCGACGACGCAACGGCCGCGACGCTGCTGAAAAAACTGGGTTTTAACGCCGTTCATCACCCGGCGCATTAATGTCTTCTTAATGCTCCCTGTCGGATACTCCGGCAGGGACGCTTTTTTATTTCTGGAGTAAACCACCATGTCTGAAGGCTGGAACATTGCCATTTTAGGTGCCACCGGTGCCGTGGGCGAAGCCCTGCTCGAAACCCTTGCTGAGCGTCAGTTCCCGGTGGGCGATATCTATGCGCTGGCGCGTACCGATAGCGCGGGTGAGCATCTGCGCTTTAACGGTAAATCCGTCATGGTCCAGGATGCGGCTGCGTTTGACTGGACCCAGGCGCAGCTGGCATTTTTCGCCGCAGGTGCTGAAGCCACGGCGTCTTACATCGAAGAGGCGACCAATTCAGGTTGCCTGGTGATCGACCTGAGCGGTCTGTTCGCCATGGAGCCGGACGTGCCGCTGGTGGTGCCGGACGTCAACCCGTATGTCCTGGCTGACTACCGTAACCGTAATATCATCGCGGTACCGAACAGTCTGACCAGCCAGCTGCTGACCGCGCTGAAACCGCTGATTGACGACGGTGGCCTGTCGCGTATCACCGTCACCAGCCTGCTGTCTGCCTCCGCAAATGGCAAAAAGGCCGTCGATGCGCTGGCCGGGCAGAGCGCGAAGCTGCTGAACGGTATCCCGATTGATGAGGATGATTTCTTCGGTCGCCAGTTGGCGTTCAACATGCTGCCACTGCTGCCGGATCGTGAAGGTTCCGTGCGCGAAGAGCGCCGTATCGTCGACGAAGCGCGCAAAATTCTGCAGGATGAGGGGCTGATGATCTCCGCAAACGTCGTGCAGTCGCCGGTATTCTACGGTCACGCGCAGATGGTAGGTTTTGAAGCCCTGCGCCCGCTGGCGGCGGAAGAAGCGCGCGATGCGTTTGGCCGCGGTGAAGATATCGTACTTTCCGAAGAGAGCGAGTTTCCGACGCAGGTGGGTGACGCCACCGGTAGCGCCCATCTTTCAGTCGGTTGCGTGCGGAACGATTACGGTATGCCGGAGCAGGTTCAGTTCTGGTCCGTTGCGGACAACGTTCGTTTTGGCGGCGCGCTGATGGCGGTCAAAATTGCTGAGAAACTGGTGCAGGAGTACCTGTACTGATGTCAGAAGTGGAACAAAAGCCGGTTCATAAAATTGCCCTCGGTATCGAGTACGATGGCAGTAAATATTATGGCTGGCAGCGTCAGAATGAGGTGCGAAGCGTCCAGGAAAAGCTGGAGAAAGCGCTCTCTCAGGTGGCAAACGAGCCGATTAACGTTCTGTGCGCAGGCCGTACGGATGCGGGTGTTCACGGTACCGGGCAGGTGGTCCACTTTGAAACCACTGCCGTGCGCAAAGATGCCGCCTGGACGCTGGGTGTAAATGCGAATTTACCTGGTGACATTGCGGTGCGTTGGGTGAAAGCTGTGCCGGATGATTTTCACGCGCGCTTCAGCGCGACGGCGCGTCGCTACCGCTATGTCATCTACAACCAGCGTCTGCGTCCGGCGGTGCTAAGCCAGGGCGTAACGCATTTTTATGAACCGCTCGATGCTGAACGCATGCATCGTGCCGCGCAGTGTCTGATTGGTGAAAATGACTTTACGTCGTTTCGTGCGGTGCAATGTCAGTCCCGTACGCCGTGGCGTAACGTTATGCACATAAACGTCAGCCGTTTTGGCGCGTATGTGGTGGTGGATATCAAAGCCAATGCCTTTGTACATCATATGGTGCGGAATATTGTAGGCAGCCTGATGGAAGTGGGTGCCGGACACCAGCCGGAGAGCTGGATTGCAGACCTGCTGGCAGCGAAGGACAGAACGCTTGCGGCAGCCACGGCGAAAGCAGAAGGACTGTATCTGGTTGCGGTAGACTATCCGGATCGGTTTGACCTGCCAAAACCGCCAATGGGCCCGCTGTTTTTAGCGGACTAAACAAAGGTGCAATTAAGGCTTAGACAATATGGACGTAATACGTTTTCTGATTGATTTCATTCTGCATATTGATGTTCACCTGGCGGAACTGGTCGCGCAGTATGGCGTCTGGGTTTATGCCATCCTGTTCCTCATTCTGTTCTGTGAAACCGGTCTGGTCGTTACCCCCTTCCTGCCGGGGGACTCCCTGCTGTTTGTTGCGGGTGCGTTATCGGCCCTACCGACCAATGACTTGAACGTGCATCTGATGGTGGTGTTGATGGTGATTGCCGCAATTATCGGGGATGCCGTCAACTATACCATTGGCCGGGTGTTCGGTGAGCGCTTGTTCAGCAATCCTGATTCGAAAATTTTCCGTCGCAGCTATTTAGATAAAACCCATGCGTTTTATGAACGTCATGGCGGAAAAACCATTATCCTTGCGCGTTTTGTGCCTATTGTGCGCACATTTGCACCGTTTGTGGCGGGAATGGGGCATATGTCCTATCGTCATTTTGCGATGTATAACGTCGTGGGCGCGCTGCTGTGGGTGCTGTTGTTTACCTATGCAGGCTACCTGTTTGGCGACTTGCCGGTGGTTCAGGAAAACCTTAAGTTACTGATTGTAGCGATTATTGTGCTTTCCGTACTGCCTGGCGTTATCGAGATTATTCGTCACAAACGCGCGGCGGCAAAGCAAGCGAAGTAAATGCACGCTGGCGGTTCGACCACTTTTTTATCCAAAGTTTCGGGCTGTTATGTTTTAATGTGCAACATTCATGGTCTGTTGGAGGCAAAAATGGCATTATTCGCCTCTTATAGCAAAACTGGCATACGACCAGGTTCAGGCAGAAAGGTTATCAATGAGCTGGATTGAACGAATTAAAAGCAACATTACCCCAACGCGCAAAGCGAGCATTCCTGAAGGGGTATGGACGAAGTGTGATAGCTGCGGCCAGGTTCTGTACCGTGCAGAGCTGGAACGCAATCTTGAAGTGTGTCCGAAGTGTGACCACCATATGCGTATGTCGGCGCGTAACCGCCTGCATAGCCTGCTGGACGAAGGTTCACTGGTAGAACTGGGCAGCGAGCTTGAGCCAAAAGATGTGCTGAAGTTCCGCGACTCCAAAAAATACAAAGATCGTCTGGCCTCTGCACAGAAAGAGACTGGCGAGAAAGACGCGCTGATCGTCATGAAAGGCACCCTACATGAAATGCCGGTTGTCGCCGCGGCGTTTGAGTTCTCCTTTATGGGGGGCTCAATGGGCTCTGTCGTGGGCGCACGTTTTGTGCGTGCCGTTGAGCAAGCGCTGGAAGATAACTGCCCGCTGATCTGCTTCTCTGCCTCTGGCGGAGCACGTATGCAGGAAGCGCTGATGTCTCTGATGCAGATGGCGAAAACCTCTGCGGCGCTGGCGAAAATGCAGGAACGCGGTCTGCCTTACATTTCCGTGCTGACCGACCCAACCATGGGAGGCGTCTCTGCAAGCTTCGCGATGCTGGGCGATCTGAACATTGCTGAGCCAAAAGCATTGATCGGTTTCGCTGGTCCTCGCGTCATTGAGCAAACCGTTCGTGAAAAACTGCCGCCGGGCTTCCAGCGCAGTGAGTTCCTCATTGAGAAAGGCGCCATCGATATGATCGTCCGCCGTCCGGAAATGCGCCTCAAACTGGCAAGCGTTCTGGCGAAGCTGATGAATCTGCCCGCGCCAAACCCGGATGAGCCGCGCGAAGGCGTGGTGGTACCGGATCAGGAACCCGAGGCCTGATAACTGAAAAGGGCAGGGCCAGATGGCGCTGCCCTTTTGCTTTATAACCTGCTAATGACAACCGGGCATCATGGAAAATAAAAGCATTCCTCAAGCCACGTCGCCCCTGGCCGCGTGGCTTTCTTATCTGGAAAACCTGCACAGTAAAACCATTGATATGGGGCTTGAGCGCGTAAGCCAGGTTGCCGCGCGTCTGGGCGTGCTGAAACCTGCGCCTTTCGTTTTCACCGTCGCAGGCACCAACGGTAAAGGCACTACCTGCCGTACGCTGGAATCCGTCCTGATGGCGGCGGGTTACAAGGTTGGCGTTTACAGCTCACCACACCTGGTACGTTACACTGAGCGGGTTCGCGTGCAGAACAGCGAGCTGCCGGAATCGGCGCATACGGCGTCGTTCGCGGAAATCGAAGCCGCGCGAGGTGATATCTCGTTAACCTATTTCGAGTACGGCACGCTTTCGGCATTGTGGCTGTTCAAACAGGCGCAGCTGGATGTGGTGATTCTGGAAGTGGGTCTTGGCGGGCGGCTTGATGCCACCAATATGGTGGATGCGGACGTGGCGGTGGTCACCAGTATCGCGCTGGACCATATCGACTGGCTAGGGCCGGATCGTGAAAGCATTGGTCGCGAGAAGGCCGGTATTTTCCGGGCGAATAAACCCGCCGTGGTCGGTGAGCCGGATATGCCGCACACTATTGCTGACGTGGCCCAGGAGAAGGGCGCTCTGTTGCTGCGCCGTGGCGTTGACTGGCAATATGAGGTTCAGGATAACGGCTGGCGCTTTAGCGATGCGCAGGGAATGCTGGACAACCTGCCGCTGCCGCAGGTGCCACAGCCTAACGCGGCAACCGCGCTGGCGGCATTGCGCGCCAGCGGATTAGCGGTCAGCGATCAGGCGATCCGCGACGGCATTCAGAATGCGCTGCTGCCGGGACGTTTTCAGATTGTGAGTGAGTCACCGCGCCTGATCCTGGACGTGGCGCACAACCCACACGCAGCGGCGTACCTCGCAGGACGTCTCAAATCGTTACCAAAAACCGGGCGCGTGCTGGCGGTTATCGGTATGCTTCATGATAAAGATATCGGTGGCACGCTGGCCTGCATGGAGAGTGTGGTCGATAGCTGGTATTGTGCTCCTCTTGAGGGGCCGCGTGGTGCGACGGCCGAGCAGTTGATGGAACATCTCGGCAAAGGCGCAATCTATAGTAGCGTGGCTCAGGCCTGGCATGCCGCGATGGCGGATGCTAAACCAGAAGATACCGTGCTGGTGTGTGGCTCTTTCCACACGGTGGCACATGTCATGGAAGTGATGGACGCGGGGAGAACCGGTGGCGAGTAAGTTTCAGAACCGTTTAACAGGAACCATTGTGCTGGTCGCGCTCGGGGTGATTATTCTTCCCGGGCTGCTCGACGGGCAGAAAAAGCATTATCAGGACGAGTTTGCAGCCATTCCGCTGGTGCCGAAACCGGGCGACCGTGATGAACCGGATATGCTGCCTGCGGCGACACAGGCGCTGCCTGCCCAGCCGCCGGAAGGGGCGGCTGAAGAAGTTCGCGCGGGCGATGCCGCTGCGCCGTCGCTCGACCCGTCGCGTCTGGCGGCGAATAACAACATCGAGATTGATCCGGTACCGGTAGAGAAGCCTAAGCCTGTTGAAAAACCGAAGCCGGTAGAGAAACCGCAGCCGAAGCCAACGCGTGATAAAGCGGCAGAGCAACTGGCTGCTGCGTCAGAAACCCCTCCGCCAGCGAAGCAAGACGCAGCCCCGACCGGCAAAGCCTATGTTGTGCAACTGGGCGCGTTGAAAAACGCCGATAAAGTTAACGAGGTCGTGGGTAAACTGCGCAGCGCGGGCTATCGTGTTTACACTTCACCTTCCACGCCGGTGCAGGGTAAAATTACCCGTATCCTTGTGGGGCCGGAAGCGTCTAAAGATAAGCTGAAAGGCTCGCTGGGTGAGCTGAAGCAGATCTCCGGTCTGAGCGGTGTGGTGATGAACTATAGCGCGAACTGATAAGATCTCCCCCTCACCCTAACCCTCGCCCCCCAAGGGAGAGGGCCGGGGTGAGGGGGAGAAGACGTCCACAGAGATGTCAAAAGGACCGTGGCGTTGATTATTTTTTCAGCGCCTTTTTTATTTACGCGCGGGAAGGAAATCCCTACGCAAACGTTTTCTTTTTCTGTTAGAATTCGCCCCGAACTGGATGACAGGGCGTTAAATCGTGGGACACATATGGTCTGGATTGATTACGCCATCATTGCGGTGATTGGTTTTTCCTGTCTGGTTAGCCTGATCCGTGGCTTTGTTCGTGAAGCGTTATCGCTGGTGACTTGGGGTTGTGCTTTCTTTGTTGCCAGTCATTACTACACTTACCTGTCTGTCTGGTTCACGGGCTTTGAAGATGAACTGGTCCGAAATGGAATCGCCATCGCGGTGCTGTTTATCGCGACGCTGATTGTTGGTGCTATCGTCAATTACGTGATAGGTCAGCTGGTCGAGAAAACCGGTCTGTCAGGAACGGACAGGGTACTCGGGATCTGTTTCGGGGCGTTGCGAGGTGTGCTGATTGTGGCCGCCATCCTGTTCTTCCTGGATACCTTCACCGGGTTCTCCAAAAGTGAAGATTGGCAGAAATCGCAGCTCATTCCTGAGTTCAGCTTCATCATCAGATGGTTCTTTGACTATCTGCAAAGCTCGTCGAGTTTTTTGCCCAGGGCATAAACCCTGAGATGTGGCTTAACGAGGAAAAGACGAATGTGCGGTATTGTCGGTATCGCCGGTTTCATGCCGGTAAACCAGTCGATTTATGACGCGTTAACGGTGCTTCAGCACCGTGGGCAGGATGCTGCGGGTATCATCACCATTGATGCAAACAACTGCTTCCGTTTACGTAAGGCGAATGGCCTGGTAAACGATGTGTTTGAAGCCCGCCATATGCAGCGTCTGCAAGGTAATATGGGGATCGGTCACGTTCGTTATCCTACTGCTGGCAGTTCCAGCGCCTCTGAGGCACAGCCTTTCTACGTCAACTCACCGTATGGCATCACCCTTGCCCATAACGGTAACCTGACCAACGCCCATGAGCTGCGTAAAAAGCTGTTCGAAGAGAAACGTCGCCACATTAACACCACCTCTGATTCTGAAATCCTGCTCAACGTGTTCGCCAGCGAGCTGGATAACTTCCGTCACTACCCGCTGGAAGCAGACAATATCTTTGCTGCCATTGCTGCGACCAACCGCCAGATCCGCGGTGCATACGCCTGCGTGGCGATGATTATCGGTCACGGTATGGTTGCCTTCCGCGATCCAAACGGCATTCGTCCGCTGGTGCTGGGCAAGCGCGACCTTGGCGATGGCCGTACCGAATATATGGTTGCCTCTGAGAGCGTGGCGCTGGATACCCTGGGCTTCGAATTCCTGCGTGACGTTGCGCCGGGCGAAGCGGTGTATATCACCGAGAAGGGCCAGCTGTTTACCCGTCAGTGTGCCGACAACCCGGTCAGCAACCCGTGCCTGTTTGAATACGTCTATTTCGCCCGCCCGGACTCCTTCATCGACAAGATTTCCGTCTACAGCGCGCGCGTAAATATGGGCACGAAGCTCGGCGAGAAGATTGCTCGCGAATGGGACGATCTCGACATCGACGTGGTTATTCCTATCCCGGAAACCTCCTGCGATATCGCTCTGGAAATTGCCCGTATTCTGGATAAACCTTACCGTCAGGGCTTCGTGAAGAACCGCTACGTTGGCCGCACCTTCATCATGCCGGGCCAGCACCTGCGCCGTAAGTCTGTACGTCGTAAACTGAACGCCAACCGCGCCGAATTCCGTGATAAGAACGTTCTGCTGGTGGATGACTCCATCGTGCGTGGTACCACCTCTGAGCAGATTATCGAGATGGCGCGCGAAGCGGGGGCGAAGAAAGTGTATCTGGCGTCTGCCGCACCGGAAATTCGCTTCCCGAACGTGTACGGTATCGATATGCCAACCGCCAATGAGCTGATTGCCCACGGTCGCGAAGTGGACGAAATTCGTCAGATTATCGGCGCCGATGGCCTGATTTTCCAGGATCTGAACGATCTTATCGACGCGGTGCGCGCCGAGAACCCGGAGATTCAGCAGTTCGAATGCTCCGTGTTTAACGGCGTCTATGTGACGAAAGACGTCGACCAGCAGTACCTTGACTATCTTGATTCGCTGCGCAACGACGATGCGAAAGCCGTTCAGCTGCAAAACGATCTCGAAAGTTTAGAGATGCACAACGAAGGTTGATCTCTCTGCAGGTGAGGGCGCTCGCCCTCACTTGCAACTCCCCGCGAAATCCTGCACAGTCTGCCCTGAAATCAGTAAGGGCGAAAATCATGAAACGACTCATTGTTGGGCTCAGCGGTGCCAGTGGCGCCATTTACGGCGTACGTCTGCTGCATGTTTTGCGCGACGTAGCGGAAGTCGAAACCCATCTGGTGATGAGCCAGGCGGCGCGACAAACCCTCTCCCTTGAAACCGATCTCTCCCTGCGTGATGTTCAGGCACTGGCCGACGTCGTGCACGACGCGCGCGATATCGCCGCCAGCATCTCCTCAGGCTCGTTTAAAACCGCTGGCATGGTGATCCTGCCCTGTTCAATTAAAACGCTCTCCGGCATTGTGAACAGCTATACCGACACGCTGGTGACGCGCGCGGCGGATGTCGTGCTGAAGGAACGTCGCCCGCTGGTGCTTTGCGTGCGGGAAACGCCGCTACATCTGGGGCATTTGCGCCTGATGACCCAGGCCGCCGAGCTGGGCGCCGTGATCATGCCGCCGGTACCGGCGTTTTATCATCGCCCGCAGTCGCTGGATGATGTGATCAACCAGACCGTCAACCGCGTGCTGGATCAGTTTGATATCGACCTGCCGGAAGATCTCTTCACCCGCTGGCAGGGAGCCTGATTCTGTGCACACATGCTGTGCATGAAAAGAGACGTTGCCCTGTTTCAGGGCAATTATGCAACGGCGATCATATCCTCGACATTTAATTCGTTTTTTCCCTTTTTCTCTCTCCGGTTCGTTCGGCAGACCTGCTATCTTTCACCATTAAGGCAATATCGCAACGTTTTATTAACATATTTAACGTCGAAGTTTTGACCAGACGGCAATGTGGCATAAGACCTGCAAGAGAAGCCTGCAACACAACACACAACACAATACATAATAAAATCACGGTACTTGAGGGTAAATGTATGAAGAAGACGGTTCTGGCTCTGTCTTTGCTGGTGGGGTTAAGTGCGGCGGCAGGTAGCTATGCAGCGCTTCCACAGACGGTTCGTATCGGTACAGACGCAACCTACGCGCCATTCTCTTCCAAGGATGCGAAAGGCGATTTCGTGGGGTTTGATATCGATCTGGGAAATGAAATGTGCAAACGCATGCAGGTGAAATGCACATGGGTGGGCAGCGACTTTGACGCATTAATTCCGTCGCTGAAAGCCAAGAAAATCGACGCCATTATCTCTTCTCTCTCTATCACCGAAAAACGTCAGCAGGAGATTGCCTTCTCTGACAAGCTCTACGCCGCTGATTCACGTCTGATTGCCGCTAAAGGCTCCCCGATCCAGCCGACCATCGACTCGCTGAAAGGCAAGCATGTTGGCGTGCTCCAGGGGTCAACGCAGGAAGGTTATGCCAATGCCAACTGGCGCGAGAAGGGTGTCGACGTGGTTGCCTATCAGAATCAGGATCTGATTTACTCTGACCTGTCGGCGGGCCGTCTGGATGCCGCATTCCAGGATGAAGTCGCCGCGAGCGAAGGCTTCCTGAAGCAGCCAGCCGGGAAAGACTACGCTTTTGCAGGCCCGTCCGTGAAAGACAAAAAATACTTTGGTGACGGCACCGGTATTGGCCTGCGTAAGGATGATACCGAGCTAAAAGCCGCCTTTGACAAAGCGTTTACAGAGCTGCGTAAAGACGGTACTTACGACAAACTGGCGAAGAAATACTTCGACTTCAACGTCTACGGTGACTGAGACCTGACGGTGATGCACTGAAAAGAGGCATCAGGCGAAGGGGTGATCCAGTATGGTGCGTTAAATGCACTATATTGGATCGCTTTGTGCATACTTACGCATTTATAATGCAAAATATCCCGGCCCGAAGGCATTAATCTTTGCCTGAAGGTGGGGATTAATGGCACATTAGCACCACCCCGTCGTCGTAAAAATCCCGTATGAAGACAGTTTGTTGAGGACAAATATGAAAAAACTCGTGTTGTCACTATCTCTGGTGCTGGCCTTTTCCAGCGCCACCGCGGCATTCGCAGCCATTCCGCAGAAAATCCGTATTGGTACCGATCCAACCTATGCGCCGTTTGAATCGAAGAATTCAAAGGGTGAGCTGGTGGGTTTTGACATCGATCTGGCCAATGAGCTGTGCAAACGCATCAAAGCGCAATGTACCTACGTTGAGAACCCGCTGGACGCGCTGATCCCATCCTTGAAAGCAAAAAAAATCGACGTAATTATGTCCTCGCTCTCCATCACTGAAAAACGCCAGCAGGAGATTGCCTTCACCGACAAACTCTACGCGGCCGATTCACGTCTGGTGGTGGCGAAGTCTTCTGATATTCAGCCAACGCTTGAGTCGCTGAAGGGCAAACGCGTGGGCGTGCTGCAGGGCACCACCCAGGAAACCTACGGTAACGAACACTGGGCGCCGAAGGGGATCGAAATTGTCTCCTATCAGGGCCAGGAAAATATTTACGCAGACCTGACGGCCGGCCGTATTGATGCGGCATTCCAGGATGAAGTCGCGGCAAGCGAAGGCTTCCTGAAAACGCCGATGGGCAAAGATTACAAGTTCGGCGGTCCGTCCATTAAGGATGTGAAGTTGTTCGGTGTGGGTACCGGTATGGGCCTGCGCAAAGAAGACAACGAACTGCGCGAAGCGCTGAACAAAGCGTTTGCGGAAATGCGCGCTGACGGTACCTATGACAAGCTGGCGAAAAAGTACTTTGATTTCAATGTGTACGGCGGCTAATCGCTCCGTCAAATAACGTGCGGCCCCTCCCGATGCGGGAGGGGAAAAGACACGGTTTCACCACTCACGATACGACAGGGCTCGCGGTATGCTGTACGGATTTTCTGGCGTCATTTTACAGGGCGCGCTTGTCACCCTTGAGCTGGCTATCAGCTCCGTGGTGCTGGCGGTGCTGATAGGTCTGGCGGGCGCAGGGGCGAAGCTTTCGGCTAACAAACCGCTGGCGCTCATTTTTGAAGGCTATACCACGCTCATTCGCGGCGTACCCGATCTGGTGCTGATGCTGCTCATCTTTTATGGTCTGCAGATTGCGTTAAACAGCGTAACGGATGCGATGGGACTGGGACAAATTGATATCGACCCGATGGTGGCCGGTATTATTACCCTCGGTTTTATCTACGGTGCCTACTTCACCGAAACCTTCCGCGGTGCTTATATGGCCGTGCCGAAAGGTCACATTGAGGCGGCAACCGCATTTGGTTTTACCTCTTCACAAACGTTTCGCCGGATCATGTTCCCGGCCATGATGCGCTATGCGCTGCCGGGCATTGGTAACAACTGGCAGGTTATCCTCAAAGCGACGGCGCTGGTCTCTTTGCTCGGTCTGGAAGATGTGGTCAAAGCCACTCAGCTGGCAGGTAAAAGCACCTGGGAGCCCTTCTACTTTGCGGTGGTCTGTGGCGTGATCTATCTGGTCTTTACGACCGTCTCCAATGGTGTGCTGCTTCTGCTTGAGCGTCGCTACTCCGTGGGTGTGAAGAGGGCTGACCTGTGATTGAGATTATTCAGGAATACTGGAAATCCCTGCTGTGGACGGATGGCTATCGCTTTACCGGCGTGGCGATCACGCTGTGGCTGCTGATTTCGTCCGTGGTGATGGGCGGCATTCTGGCGGTGTTTCTCGCCATTGGCCGCGTGTCGAACAATAAATTTATTCAGTTCCCCATCTGGCTGTTTACCTATGTCTTTCGCGGTACGCCGCTGTACGTGCAGCTGCTGGTCTTCTATTCAGGCATGTACACGCTGGAAATCGTAAAAGGCACGGAAATGCTGAATGCGTTCTTCCGTAGCGGCCTGAACTGTACGGTGCTGGCGTTGACGCTCAACACCTGTGCCTATACCACCGAGATCTTTGCCGGGGCTATTCGTTCCGTGCCTTATGGTGAGATTGAAGCGGCGCGGGCGTATGGCTTTTCGTCGGTAAAACTTTACCGCTGCATTATTCTGCCATCGGCGCTGCGTATTGCGCTGCCTGCGTACAGCAACGAAGTGATTCTGATGCTGCACTCCACTGCGCTTGCCTTTACCGCGACGGTGCCGGATCTGCTCAAAATCGCGCGCGATATTAACTCCGCGACCTATCAGCCGTTTACCGCGTTTGGCATTGCGGCGGTGCTCTATTTAATTATCTCTTATGTCTTGATTAGCCTGTTCCGCAAGGCTGAAAAACGCTGGTTGCAGCATATAAAACCTTCTTCGACGCACTGAGAAAGATGATGGCTGAGAACAAATTAAACGTTATTGATTTGCACAAACGCTACGGCGAACATGAAGTGCTGAAAGGGGTGTCGCTGCAGGCGAATGCAGGCGACGTAATCAGTATCATCGGCTCATCCGGCTCGGGTAAAAGTACCTTCCTGCGCTGCATTAACTTCCTCGAAAAACCGAGTGAAGGCTCGATTGTGGTGAGCGGGCAGAATATTAATCTGATACGTGATAAAGACGGCCAGCTGAAGGTGGCGGATAAGAATCAGCTGCGTCTGCTGCGCACGCGTCTGACCATGGTGTTCCAGCACTTCAACCTCTGGAGCCATATGACGGTGCTGGAGAACGTGATGGAAGCGCCGATTCAGGTGCTGGGCCTGAGCAAACAGGAAGCCCGCGAGCGCGCGGTGAAATACCTGGCAAAAGTGGGTATCGACGAGCGTCAGCAGATGAAATACCCGGTGCACCTCTCCGGCGGTCAGCAGCAACGTGTCTCCATCGCCCGCGCGCTGGCGATGGAACCCGAAGTGCTGCTGTTCGATGAACCGACTTCAGCGCTGGATCCTGAACTCGTTGGCGAAGTGCTGCGCATCATGCAGAAGCTGGCCGAAGAGGGCAAAACGATGGTGGTGGTGACGCACGAGATGGGCTTTGCCCGTAACGTTTCTAACCACGTCATCTTCCTGCATCAGGGCAAAATTGAAGAGCAGGGCCATCCGGACGACGTCTTAGCGAATCCGCAAAGCCCGCGTCTGCAGCAGTTCCTGAAAGGCTCCCTGAAATAACGGGGGTTTTCCCTCTCCCCGTGGGAGAGGGTTGGGATGAGGGCATCAGACCGCAGTACAGCCCAATCGCCCGGTGGCGCTTCGCTTACCGGGCCTACAAAAACCGCAGTGCCGCCCGGCATTCAGACCGCACCACACTCCAGCCGATAGACCCAGTCGTCATACCGCACCCCATTAATTTCATATGCCTTTTCCAGGACCTGCGTACGCACAAACCCGGCTTTCTCCAGCACGCGCACCGACCCGCCGTTATCCGCCAGCACAAACGCGTTAATGGCCTTCACGCCGGTCTGGTTAAAGGCGTAATCACACACCGCGCGCAGCGCCTCGCTGGCAATACCTTTCCCCTGCGCAGCAGGCACAACCGTATAGCCGATATCTGCCTCTTCATGATTCGCCGGGCTGATTTGCAGGCCAATATCGCCAAGCGGGGTCTCCTCATCCCGAAAACGGATCACGAAAACATGCTCGGCCATCAGGCGCGCGGCAAACACGCGTCGGGTCTCTTTTTCCGGCGCGATGGCGGACATATAGCGCATGATGTCGCGGTTTTCACGCAGCGAGCGGAAGAAGGCCCAGTCGGTGGGTTCGAAAGGGGTGAGATGAAGCCGGGGAGTGGTGATGGTTGCCATTGTTACGCCATTTCATCGGAACATGGCGTACAACTGTAACATATTCACCTCACCACATCCCCCAGCGCCTCTTCTAAGTCATACCAGCGGAACGCGAACCCCGCCGCTTCCAGCCGTTTGGGTAGCGCCCGTTGTCCGCCTAATACCAGCACGGACGCTTCACCCATCATCAGGCGGATTACCGTGGCAGGTACGCGCAATATCGCCGGGCGATGCAGGGCGTGCCCCAGAGCGTGAGCAAACTGTTCATTACGCACCGGATATGGCGCGACCATATTAAACGGTCCGCGCAGATCGTTATCCAGCAGCCAGAGAATGCCGTTGACCATATCGTCGATATGGATCCACGCCAGATACTGACGGCCGTTGCCAATCGGTCCACCGAGTCCCAGCTTAAAAGGCGGGAGCATTTTGCCCAAAATACCGCCGTTCGGCGCCAGTACCACACCGGTACGCAGCAGGCAGACGCGGGTACGATCGCTTTGCGCCGCACAGGCGATGCGTTCCCACTGGGCACAGAGTTTATGGGTAAATTCGTTGTGGGGCGGCTCTTCCTCGGTCACCACCACTTCGCCAAGATCGCCGTAATAGCCCGTCGCTGAGCCCGAAATCAGCACCGACGGCGGCGTGTGGCTGTTGCGAATCAGCTCAACCAGCTTCTCGGTGATGTTCCAGCGGCTGCTGCAGAGCCGCTGTTTCTGCTCTTCGGTCCAGCGCTTATCGGCAATGGGTTCACCCGCGAGGTTGATGACGGCATCAAAGCCGTCCAGATTCTGCTGCTCAGCCAGCCCTTTCCAGATGTCGACGCCTGCGCCCAGCACCTGACGCGCTTTTTCCGGGCTGCGCGTCACCACGGTGATGTCATGATGCAGCGCCTGAAGACGCGCAATGAGATGGCGACCAATCAGGCCCGTACCGCCGGTCAGCAAAATCTTCATACAACCTCCAGGTTTATCCCTGGCGTCGCCAGCTTAACGTCATAGAGACGGAGTCGGCGTAGCGCAGGGCGTGAAGTTTATCGATCTCTACTTCAGCATAAGTGACCCAGTGATGATCGCGTGCGATATCGAGCACATCCTGAGTTAATTTCTCCAGCAGAGAGAAGCGGTTGTTCTCCACGTACTGAATGATGTTTTTGGTTATCGTGCGGTAGTTCAGCGCGTCATTGATGTCTTCGCTGGCCCGCGCTTTGTCGGCGGGATAGTGAATAACCACATTAATGACAATATCCTGACGGTTGGCAATCTCTTCCTCTTTGATACCGATGAAGGTACGCAAGCGTAAATTTTTTATACGAATAATCGCGTCTGGCTGTGACATTGCAGGTCTTCTCCGTGTCAGTAATTGCCGCCCATAATACATGAGAGGCTTGCAGGCACACAGCCTCCTATAAGGTTAAATCTGCTGGATTTTTTGCAGTGCGCGTTCGGTGGCCGGGCGGGTACGGATACGTTCAAACCAGTTGTTCACCGCCGGGTAGGACGCGAGATCAATCCGGTGTTTTTCATGGGTATTCACCCACGGCCAGCAGGCGATATCGGCAATGCTGTAATGATCTCCCCCAAGCCACGGCGTTTTTTCCAGCCGCTGGTTTAGCACGCCATACAGACGTTGCGTCTCCACCTGATAGCGTTCTATCGCATAAGGGATGGGCTGCGGGGCGTAAGCGGTAAAATGGTGATTCTGTCCCAGCATGGGCCCAAGTCCGCTCGCCTGCCAGAAGAGCCATTGCAAGGTATGGTGACGTTCACGCAGCTCCCCGCTCAGGAGTTTGCCGGTTTTCTCCGCCAGATAGAGCAAAATTTCGCCGGATTCAAACAGGCTCAACGGTCTTCCCCCGTCGGCCGGCTGATTGTCAATAATGGCCGGAATTTTATTGTTCGGCGAGATAGCCAGAAAGAGAGGACTGAACTGTTCACCTTTGCTGATATCCACGCGAATGATTCTGTAATCCAGTTCGGCTTCTTCGAGAAAGAGGGTGATCTTATGGCCGTTTGGGGTAGGGGCGTAATAAAGGTCAATCATTCTCAACTCCTGTCCATGCGAATAGTAGTGCCACGACAACTGAGTATAGGTAATTGTTGTAAATCGTGAGTTTTCATCAAGTGACAGCGGGGCAAAGAGATTATATGTTGAGTAAAAAACCGATCAGCCGATGAGGATGTTATGAACCAGCCCCTAATCACGTTGTGGTCCGATGCGAATTTCTTTTCCCCCTATGTCATGAGCGTGTACGTTGCGCTGGCTGAAAAAGGGCTTACTTTTACGCTGAAGACCGTTGATCTCGACGGCGGGGAACATCTCAAACCGCAGTGGCAGGGTTACGATCTCACCCGACGCGTGCCGGTGCTGGAGGTTGACGGCTTTGCGCTGAGCGAATCATCAGCGATCGATGAATATCTGGAAGATCGTTTTGCGCCGCCCGAGTGGGAACGGATCTATCCTCACGATCTGCAAAAACGCGCCCGTGCGCGGCAGATCCAGGCGTGGCTACGTAGCGACCTGGTGCCGATTCGTGTAGAGCGCTCGACGGATGTCGTGTTTGCCGGGGTGAAAAAGCCAGCTTTGAGCGCGGAAGGCACGAACAGCGCCCAAAAACTGATTGAAACGGCCACGTCGCTTCTCGCGCATGGCAATCCGAACCTGTTTGGTGAATGGTGCATTGCCGATACCGACCTGGCGCTGATGCTGAACCGCCTGATCCTCAACGGCGATGAAGTCCCTCAGTTGCTGGTGGATTATGCAGCGTTCCAGTGGCAGCGCGCCTCTGTGCAGCGCTATGTGGCACTCTCCGCTAAGCGCGCGGGCTGATAAGCCCTGACGCTTCAGGTATGATAAGGGCAGTGAGTTTTCCGAGGGAGAGACGAATGAAATTGATGTTTGCGTCGGATATCCATGGATCGCTGCCCGCGACCGAGCGCGTGCTTTCTCTGTTTGCGCAAAGCGGCGCGCAATGGCTGGTGATTCTGGGGGATGTGTTAAACCATGGCCCGCGCAATGCGCTGCCGGAAGGCTATGCCCCTGCGCAGGTCGCGGAGAAGCTCAATCCGTTTGCCTCGCGCATCATTGCCGTGCGCGGTAACTGCGACAGCGAAGTCGACCAGATGCTACTGCACTTTCCCCTTACCGCTCCGTGGCAACAGGTACTGCTGGAAAACAGCCGCCTGTTCCTCACCCACGGGCACCTTTTCGGCCCGGATAATCTCCCGGCACTCGCGGCTGGCGATGTCCTGGTTTACGGTCATACTCATATTCCGGTGGCTGAAAAACGCGGTGAAATTTATCACGTTAACCCGGGGTCGGTCAGCATACCGAAAGGCGGATATCCTGCGAGCTATGGCATGCTGGATGGAAATACCCTGAGCGTTATCGCACTTAATGATCAGCAAGTTATTGCGCAGGTAGCGATTAATCCGTAAGTTACACCTCAACTGCAAACGCGCCGAAAGAGCGCTTAGACGAGAAGGTTTCCCGATGGTGGAGCAGAATCATTTGGCAAGTACTGAATGGGTTGACATTGTCAGCGAAGAAAATGAAGTGATCGCGCAGGCCAGCCGCGAACAAATGCGTGCAGAGCGTCTGCGTCACCGTGCAACCTACATTGTTGTGCATGACGGCATGGGCAAGATTCTGGTTCAGCGTCGCACGGACACGAAAGATTTTCTGCCAGGTATGCTGGATGCCACAGCGGGTGGTGTCGTGCAGGCCGATGAAGTGCTGCTGGATTCCGCGCGTCGTGAAGCGGAAGAAGAGTTAGGGATTGCCGGTGTGCCATTTGCTGAACACGGGCAGTTCTATTTCGAAGACGAACATTGCCGCGTCTGGGGCGGACTGTTTAGCTGCGTTTCCCACGGGCCTTTCGCCCTGCAGGAAGAAGAAGTGAGCGAAGTCTGCTGGATGACGCCGGAAGAGATTACCGCGCGTTGCGACGAGTTCACGCCGGATTCGTTAAAAGCACTGGCGCTGTGGATGACCCGCAACGCCAAAAACGAATCCGCTAAGCCGGAAAATAAAGCGGAAAAAGAGGAAGAGGCTGAATAAGCCTTAACAGCTTTCCCGCAGACACAGGCTGGACGCGATGGGTTTATGGTCGCGCCAGTCTCCATCATTCAGACGTTCCAGTAACGCTTTCCCGGCCTCAATCCCAATCTTTCGATGCGGTACCGCCATGGTCGTCAGCGGCGGCTGACAGACGCGGCTGACGTCGCTATCCCCAAAGCCCACGACGGCAAGATCGTCCGGCACTTTGATGCGCCGACGCTGACACTCATACAGCGCACCGCAGGCCAGTTCGTCTGAAACGCATACCAGCGCATCCAGCTCCGGCCACGCCAGCAGAAACTCAGGCAGCTGCGCCGCACCGGTCGAGAAACTCGGCGGCATGGCGGCGTTAATTACCCGGTTCGGCGACAGATGATGGCGCAGCATCGCTTTGTACCAGCCCTGTAAATGCTGTTGAAAAATCCACTGTTCCTGGTTGGCGCACAGCAGGCCGATATTCTGGTAGCCGCGCTTAATAACCATTTCTGTTAGCTCATACATGGCCGCCACGTTATCAATCCCGATATTCATATCAATCGGGTCGGCGCGCATAGCACCCATCTCCATCACCGGGATGGAGGCATTTTTCAGCCAGTGGCGAACGGTGTCGGTATGCTCCACGCTGAGCAGGATCGCGGCGGCAATATTTGACGCCAGCAGCGTTTCCAGCAGCTTTTCCTCCTGTTCAAGACGATGCTGAGACTCGGCCAGCATGATCTGGTATCCGGCAGGCTGAAGCACCTGCTGTAGCCCGGCAAACATCTCTGAACACCCAGCTTCGGAAAGATTAGGAACAACCATTGCGATCGTCCATGACGACGCCGATGCCAGTGCGCTGGCGGCGAGATTGGGCATATAACCCAGTTCCTGCACCGCAGCTTCAATTTTTTCACGCAGTTTATCGGAAACCTGTTCCGGCGTGCGGAGCGCACGGGAGACGGTCATCGTGCCAACTCCGGCAAGCTGTGCGACATCCGCGAGCGTGACTTTTCCGGTACTGCGCCGTTTTCGGGTTAAAGACATACACCTTCCTGCTGACCAGACGCGTTCTTATTTCCTTCACTCCAGGTGACAGGCAGTATACGCCTTAAATCCCTTTTTTTGCTGTGATTTCACACGATGATGGCATTTTGATAGCGCTATCACACTTCTGCATGTTAATCGTTGATAGCGCTATCTTTGTGACCGGGATCGCAGTCAAGGATTGATGGGTTGAATAAAGTTTGCTCATCTTTGGCGTGACGACGGAGTGAAAAGTGCTCAAAAAGTGGATATATGATACAACCATCACGCTTCAGGAGAGCGTTGAAAGCTGGCCTCAGGCGCTGGAGATATGCGCGAAACCGTTACTGGAGCTGCAGGTGATTGAACCGGAATACGTGACAGCAATCATTCAGCAGCACCATGCTTTAGGACCGTATTATGTGCTGGCACCAGGGCTGGCCATGCCGCATGCGCGGCCGGAAGAAGGCGCCAAAGGACTGGGGTTGTCATTACTAAAACTAAAACAGGGTGTCTCTTTTGGTGCCGGGGAGTTTGACCCTGTCGATGTCATTATTATGCTCGCGGCACCGGACAAACATAGCCATATCGAGATGATCTCATCGCTGGCAGAGTTATTTTCCAGCGACGAAGATATGGAAAAATTACATCAGGCTAATACCCTGGAGGACATTAAAACCATTATTGACCGCTTCTGATTTAATTCTTTAATCCGATTATTCACAACATTACGCGCCAGCGTGATGGGGCGTGCTCTACTCATAAAAGGGGACAACAATGAAAATCATGGCTATTTGTGGGTCTGGCCTGGGCAGCAGTTTTATGGTCGAAATGAACATTAAAAAGGTGCTCAAAAAGCTGGAAATTGACGCCGAGGTTGAACACTCCGATCTCTCCTCCGCCACGCCGGGCGCGGCTGACCTGTTCGTGATGGCAAAAGATATTGCCGCCAGCGCCAGCGTACCGGAAAGCCAACTGGTGGTGATCAATAACATCATTGATATCAACGAACTTGAAGCGCAACTGCGCGCCTGGTTCGAAAGACAATAATCCTGATAAGGCGAGGTGGATATGTTTATCCTTGAAACGCTGAATTTCGTTGTTGATATTTTAAAAGTCCCTTCGGTGTTGGTCGGATTAATTGCCTTGATCGGTCTGGTTGCGCAGAAAAAAGCGTTTTCAGATGTGGTGAAGGGAACCATTAAAACGATTCTTGGTTTTATTGTGCTGGGCGGTGGCGCCACGGTGCTGGTGGGGTCATTAAATCCATTGGGGGGTATGTTCGAGCACGCCTTTAATATTCAGGGCATCATTCCCAATAATGAAGCGATTGTTTCGATTGCGCTGGAAAAATACGGTGCCTCTACCGCGCTGATAATGGCGTTTGGGATGGTGGCGAATATTATCGTCGCGCGCTTTACCCGTCTGAAGTACATCTTCCTGACCGGGCACCACACGTTTTACATGGCGTGCATGATTGGCGTAATTCTCACCGTGGCGGGCTTTGAGGGGGTAGGGCTGGTCTTTACCGGATCGCTGATCCTCGGCCTGATTATGGCTTTCTTCCCGGCCATTGCGCAGCGTTACATGAAGCGCATCACCGGCAACGATGAGATCGCCTTCGGCCACTTTGGCACCCTTGGCTACGTGCTGTCTGGCTGGATTGGCAGCAAAGTCGGCAAAGGCTCTCGTTCAACCGAAGAGATGAACCTGCCGAAGAACCTGAGCTTCCTGCGCGACAGTTCGATCTCTATCTCCCTGACGATGATGATTATCTACCTGATCATGGCGGTGAGCGCCGGGCGGGAGTACGTCGAAGCCACCTTCAGCGGCGGTCAGAACTACCTGGTTTATGCCATTATCATGGCGATCACCTTCGCGGCGGGCGTTTTCATCATCCTGCAGGGCGTGCGCCTGATTCTGGCGGAAATCGTCCCGGCCTTTACCGGCTTTTCTGAAAAACTGGTGCCGAACGCACGTCCCGCGCTGGACTGCCCGGTGGTCTACCCGTATGCGCCAAATGCCGTGCTGATTGGCTTCCTGTTCAGCTTCCTCGGGGGGATTGTCGGGCTGTTCATCTGCGGGCAGTTCAGCTGGGTGCTGATCCTCCCGGGCGTCGTGCCGCACTTCTTTACCGGTGCAACGGCGGGCGTGTTCGGTAATGCCACCGGCGGACGTCGCGGGGCGATGATAGGCGCCTTCGCCAATGGTCTGCTGATTACCTTCCTGCCGGTTCTGCTGCTGCCGGTGCTGGGCGCGATTGGCTTTGCTAACACCACCTTCTCGGACGCCGATTTCGGCGCGGTGGGGATTGTGCTCGGTAACCTGGCGCGCTTCCTGTCACCGCTTGCCATCACCGGGCTGGTCGTGGCGCTGTTCGCGCTGCTGGTGGCCTACAACCTGTTTGCGAAAAACAAACCTGCGGGCGGTAACGCGCAGGAAAATACCGGAGCCAAATCATGAATGAGAATGAGATAACCGAGCTGGCGCGCCAGATTCGCCTTGAGACGCTGAAATCGCTGACGCAGCTCGGATTTGGACACTACGGCGGCAGCATGTCGGTGGTCGAAACGCTGGCCGTGCTGTACGGCGCGGTGATGAAAATCGACCCGGCGGATCCGGACTGGCCAGAGCGTGACTACTTTGTCCTGTCGAAAGGACATGCGGGCCCGGCGCTGTACAGCACGCTGGCGATCAAGGGCTACTTCCCGGTGGAGGAGCTGAGCACCCTGAATCAGAACGGTACGCGTCTGCCGAGCCATCCGGATCGCCTGAAAACGCGCGGCGTGGATGCGACCACCGGTTCGCTGGGGCAGGGGATTTCCATTGCTGGCGGGATGGCGCTATCGCACAAGCTCGCGGGGCGACCGAATCGGGTTTTCTGCATTGTCGGTGACGGCGAGCTGAACGAGGGACAGTGCTGGGAAGCCTTCCAGTTTATTGCCCACCATCGTCTGAACAATCTGACGGTATTCGTCGACTGGAACAAACAGCAGCTGGATGGCGAACTGGATGAAATCATTTGCGCGTTTGACCTCGAAGGGAAATTCCGTGCCTTTGGTTTTGACGTGGTGACCGTGAAGGGAGACGACATTCCGGCGCTGCTGGACGTGACGTCGCGCGTGCCGGCGAAAGACGCCCGCCCGCAGGTGGTGATCCTCGACAGCATTAAAGGGCAGGGGGTGCCGTATCTCGAACAGCTCAGCAATTCGCACCACCTGCGATTGACCGCGGAGAGCAAAGCGGCCCTCAACGAGACGATTCGCCAACTGGAGGCTTCACATGATTAAGGTTGCACCGGCAGGACAGAAAGACGCCGTTGAGATGCGCAAGGTCTACGCGGGCTTCGTGGCAAAGCAGATTGAGGCCGGAAGCGAGATTATCGCCCTGGAAGCGGACCTGATGAGTTCGATGGCGATGGACGGCGTGGCGCGTGATTATCCGCAGCACGTGATTAACTGCGGCATCATGGAGGCCAACGTGATCGGTACAGCTGCCGGGCTGTCGCTCACCGGTCGCAAACCGTTCGTGCATACGTTCACCGCGTTTGCCAGCCGACGCTGCTTCGACCAGCTGTTTATGTCCCTGGACTATCAGCGTAACAACGTGAAGGTGATAGCCTCGGATGCTGGCGTGACGGCCTGTCACAACGGCGGGACGCATATGTCGTTCGAGGATATGGGCATCGTGCGCGGTCTGGCGCACTCGGTGGTGCTGGAGGTGACCGACGCGGTGATGTTTGACGATGTGCTGCGCCAGCTTATCGATCTGGAAGGCTTCTACTGGGTACGCACCATCCGTAAGCAGGCGCCGAGCGTGTATGCGCCGGGCTCAACCTTCACCATCGGCAAAGGCAACGTGCTGCGTGAGGGAAGCGATATTACGCTTATCGCCAATGGCATTATGGTAGCGGAAGCGCTGGAGGCGGCGCGTCAGCTGGAGCAGGAGGGGGTCAGTGCAGCGGTTATTGATATGTTCACCCTGAAGCCCATCGACCGTATGCTGGTGAAAAACTACGCTGAGAAAACCGGGCGCATCGTGACCTGTGAAAACCACAGCATTCACAACGGCCTTGGCTCGGCGGTGGCGGAAGTGCTGGTGGAAACCTGCCCGGTGCCAATGCGACGCGTGGGGGTGAAAGAGCGTTACGGTCAGGTGGGGACGCAGGACTTCCTGCAGAAGGTGTACGGCCTGACGGCACATGACATCGTGTCGGCGGCGCGAGAGCTGCTGTAATAAAAAAGGCGACCCTTTGTGGTCGCCTTTTTGTTGCCCGGTGGCGCTAGCGCTTACCGGGCCTACGGTCCTGTAGGCCGGATAAGCGAAGCACCATCCGGCAAGACCTTACAATTACTGCTGCTGTGAAGACTGGATCGCCGTCAGCGCGATGGTATAGACGATATCGTCAACCAGCGCACCACGGGACAGGTCGTTCACAGGTTTGCGCATACCCTGCAGCATTGGCCCGATGGAGATCAGGTCTGCTGAACGCTGTACCGCTTTATAGGTGGTGTTACCGGTGTTCAGATCCGGGAAGATGAACACGGTAGCGCGACCTGCAACCGGAGAGTTCGGCGCTTTGGATTTTGCCACGTCAGCCATCACGGCGGCGTCGTACTGCAGCGGACCGTCGATCATCAGATCCGGACGTTTTTCCTGAGCAATACGGGTCGCTTCACGCACTTTCTCTACGTCGCTACCTGCACCAGAAGTACCGGTGGAGTAGGAGAGCATCGCAACGCGCGGCTCGATGCCGAAGGCAGTCGCGGAATCTGCGGACTGAATAGCGATCTCAGCCAGCTGCTCTGCGGTTGGATCCGGGTTGATCGCGCAGTCGCCGTAAACATAAACCTGTTCAGGCAGCAGCATGAAGAACACGGAGGAGACCAGAGAACTGCCCGGTGCGGTTTTGATCAGCTGCAGCGGTGGACGAATGGTGTTTGCGGTGGTGTGAACTGCACCGGAAACCAGACCGTCAACTTCGTCCTGCTCCAGCATCAGCGTACCCAGCACCACGTTGTCTTCCAGCTGCTCGCGCGCAACGGCTTCGGTCATGCCCTTGCTCTTACGCAGTTCAACCAGACGGGCAACGTAGCTTTCACGAACCACTTCAGGGTCAACGATTTCGATGCCCGCACCCAGCTCAACGCCCTGAGACGCCGCAACGCGGTTGATCTCATCCGGGTTACCCAGCAGCACACAGGTCGCGATGCCGCGCTCTGCACAGATAGCCGCCGCTTTAACGGTACGTGGCTCGTCACCTTCTGGCAGAACAACGCGTTTGCCCGCTTTACGCGCCAGCTCGGTCAGCTGGTAACGGAATGCAGGAGGAGACAGACGGCGGCTGCGCTCGGAGGTCGCGGTCAGGGATTCGATCCAGTCTGCGTTGATGTAACCTGCAACGTATTCCTGAACTTTCTCGATACGCTCGTGGTCATCAACCGGCACTTCCAGGTTGAAGCTCTGCAGGCTCAGGGAGGTCTGCCAGGTGTTGGTATTCACCATGAAGACCGGCAGGCCAGTGGCAAACGCGCGTTCGCACAGCTTGCTCACGCGTGGGTCCATCTCGTAAGCGCCGGTCAGCAGGATGGCACCGATCTCTACGCCGTTCATCGCCGCCAGACACGCTGCAACCAGCACGTCAGGACGATCGGCAGACGTTACCAGCAGGGAACCTGCGCGGAAGTGTTCCAGCATGTGCGGAATGCTACGCGCACAGAAGGTCACGGACTTCACGCGGCGGGTATTGATATCGCCTTCGTTGACGATGGTCGCGTTCAGGTGACGCGCCATATCGATTGCACGGGTGGCAATCAGATCGAAGCTCCAGGGTACCGCGCCGAGAACAGGCAGCGGGCTGGAATCCTGCAGTTTAGCCGGATCAACTTTGATGACTTTCGCTTTGGAAGAGTCGTCGAAGATCTCAGACAGGTCTGGGCGAGTACGGCCCTGATCGTCAACCGGGGCGTTCAGTTTGTTCACGATCACGCCGGTGATGTTGGTGTTTTTCGTGCCGCCGAAGCTGCTGCGTGTCAGTTCGATACGCTCGTTCAGCTGTTCCGGGGTATCAGTGCCCTGGGACATGACGAAAACGATCTCTGCGTTCAGGGTTTTCGCGATTTCAAAGTTCAGAGACTGAGCAAACTGGTGTTTGCGCGTCGGGACCAGACCTTCAACCAGCACCACTTCTGCGTCCTGCGCATTTGCATGGTAGTTGGCGATGATCTCTTCCATCAAAACGTCTTTTTGGTTGCTGGAGAGCAGCGACTCAACGTGACTCATCTTCAGCGGTTCAGCCGCAGGCAGATTGGAGTTTTTGCGAACGATGGTGGTGGTCTGGTCAGGCGCATCGCCACCGGCACGAGGCTGGGCGATTGGCTTAAAGACGCTCAAACGAACGCCTTTGCGTTCCATAGCACGGATTACGCCAAGGCTGACGCTGGTCAGGCCGACGCTGGTTCCGGTAGGGATCAGCATAATAGTACGGGACACGGTTTATCCTCTTTCGTTACCGCCGACACGGGGCGGGTTACAAAACAGCACCGCCAGCATTGCTGGCGGTGTGGAATCAGGCAGTCAGGCGGTGTGCGTCTTGCGCGATGACCAGCTCTTCGTTAGTTGGGATAACGATAGCCGGACGGGTGCCTTCTTTGTTGATGAAGCCAGACTTGCCGAAACGCGCAGCCAGGTTACGCTCGTGATCAACGTCGAAGCCCAGAACGCCGAGTTTGCCCAGAGACAGTTCACGAACCATAGCCGCGTTCTCACCGATACCACCGGTGAAGATAACCGCGTCCAGACGACCGTCCATCAGCGCAGTGTAAGAACCGATGTATTTCGCCAGACGGTGGCAGTAAACGTCCATTGCACGTTTAGCGTCTGCTTTCTCTGCGTAGTTGTCTTCAACATAGCGGCAGTCGCTGGTGACTTCGGTCAGACCCAGCAGGCCAGACTCTTTAGTCAGCATTTTGTTGATGTCGTCAACGCTCATGCCCAGAGTGTCGTGGAGGTGGAAGATGATCGCCGGGTCGATGTCACCGGAACGGGTACCCATCACCAGACCTTCCAGCGGGGTCAGACCCATGGAGGTATCAACACATTTACCGTTGCGGATAGCAGAAACAGAACCACCGTTGCCCAGATGGCAGGTGATGATGTTCACTTCTTCAACAGGTTTGTTCAGGATTTTTGCGGCTTCCTGAGTCACAAAGAAGTGGCTGGTGCCGTGCGCGCCGTAACGACGTACGCCGTGCTCTTTGTACAGGCTGTATGGCAGGGCATAGAGGTAAGACTCTTCCGGCATGGTCTGATGGAACGCGGTGTCGAACACGGCCACGTTTTTGTCTTTCAGATTCGGGAAGGATTTCAGCGCTTCAGCGATACCGATCAGGTGCGCCGGGTTGTGCAGCGGAGCAAAAGAGGCAGAATCTTTGATGCCCTGGATAACAGATTCGTCGATCACGACGGAGCTGGTGTATTTTTCGCCGCCGTGGACGATACGGTGACCAATCGCAGTCAGCTGAGCAGACAGTTCTGGTTTTTGTGCCAGAATAGTGTTAACGATAAAGTTCAGCGCTTCACTGTGAGCGGCGCCTGCACCTAAAGCCGCTTCTTGTTTGCTGCCGTCCATCTTCCACTTGATACGTGCTTCAGGCAGATGGAAACATTCGGCCAAACCAGAGAGGTACTCGTCACCGTTGAGCGCATCGATGATGGCGAATTTCAGTGAGGAGCTACCGCAGTTCAGAACCAGTACTAACTTACTCGACATGGAAGTACCTATTATTGATACGTGGCTAAAAAAACGTCAGTGAGTCTAACAGCGTAACGCATGATGACTCGGACATTTATGATTAACATCATGCCAAACAAACATTGTGGCATGATGGAAGAAATAACTATGATTTTATGCCATTTTGCACAATTTTCAGCCAATGGCATAATGTGCGATAATTTGACGAGTGAATGATTCTCGTCTATGGCCCAATCAGGCTGGCACAGGATACCCGATACGGGGTAGCGATGACAAAATATTTTGAACGTTGTCATAGCCTGTTGTGGTTTTGCACAAAAATTTTAATTTTTATACGTGAAGTTGAGGTAAAGCCATGTCGACACCCGAAACCCCTACCGTGAATTTCTTCAGTCTGTTTCGTCGGGGACAGCATTACGCAAAGACGTGGCCGATGGAAAAGCGCCTTGCGCCAATGTTTATTGAGAATCGCACCATCCGCGCCACGCGCTACGCGATTCGCTTTATGCCCCCTGTCGCCATTTTTACCCTGTGCTGGCAAATAGCGTTAGGCGGACAGCTTGGCCCGGCCGTGGCGACAGCACTCTTTGCGTTAAGCCTGCCGATGCAGGGGCTGTGGTGGTTAGGAAAACGGTCCATCACGCCACTGCCACCTTCTATTTTACACTGGTTTTATGAAGTCCGTGGAAAACTGGAGGAGGCCGGGCAGGCGCTTGCTCCGGTTGAAGGCAAGCCTGATTACCAGGCGCTGGCGGACACGTTAAAGCGCGCTTTTAAGCAGTTGGATAAAACATTCCTCGATGACTTGTGATTGATCATCGAAACGACCAACAAAAAAAGGCACAGTAACAAACCGTTACCGTGTCTTTTTTTTACAGTGCAATGCGCTACAGGAGTCGAAAGATGGAAATGACCCATGCTCAACGTCTGATTTTGTCTAACCAGTACAAAATGATGACAATGCTTGATCCCGATAACGCTGCGCGCTACAGCCGCCTGCAGACTATCGTCGAACGGGGGTTTGGTTTGCAAATGCGCGAACTGGACCGCGAGTTTGGTGAGTTGAAAGAAGAAACCTGCCGCATCGTGATCGACATTATGGAGATGTACCACGCGCTGCATGTTTCCTGGACTAATCTCAAAGATCAGCAGTCCATTGACGAGCGCCGTGTCACCTTCTTAGGCTTTGATGCAGCGACGGAAGCGCGTTATCTGAGCTATGTCCGCTTTATGGTGAATACCGAAGGGCGTTATACCCACTTCGATGCGGGTACCCACGGCTTTAACGCGCAGACCCCAATGTGGGATAAATACCAGCGCATGCTGAGCGCGTGGCACGCCTGCCCGCGTCAGTACCATTTAAGCAGCAACGAAATTCAACAAATCATTAATGCCTGACGGAGGTGCGTGTGCAGTGTAGAGGTTTTCTGTTTGATCTGGACGGTACGCTGGTGGATTCGCTGCCGGTTGTGGAGCGTTCATGGTGCCATTGGGCTGGCAGGCATGGTATCGACCATCAGGACGTACTGAATTTCATCCATGGCAAGCAGGCCATTACATCATTGCGGCACTTCTTAGCGGGGCGTTCTGAGGAAGAGATTCAGGCGGAGTTCACATACCTGGAGCAGATTGAGGCCACCGATACGGAGGGTATCACTGCACTGCCTGGCGCACGCGAACTGCTTGAACATCTTAACGAAGCGCAGATCCCGTGGGCTATCGTCACGTCCGGCTCTGTTCCGGTCGCGCATGCCCGTCACAAAGCGGCCGGTTTACCGAAGCCCGAGGTGTTCATTACCGCTGAACGCGTTAAACGCGGCAAGCCAGAGCCGGATGCGTTTCTGCTTGGCGCTGAACTGCTGGGCCTCGCTCCCGCTGAGTGCGTGGTCGTGGAAGACGCGGCGGCCGGCGTGCTGGCCGGGCTGAACGCCGGGAGTCACGTCATTGCCGTTAACGTTCCGGCGGGGTCTCCCCGGCTGAGTGAGGCGGACTTTGTGCTGGATTCCCTGACGGCACTGGCGGTGTCTAAGGCGCCCGATGGCGTTGTAACCGTCTCGCTAAAAATGTAATCCCATGATTTAGCCCCACGTTGCTGGGGCTTTTTTATGGCAAAATTCCTCATCTTCCACTGACAAGGATAGGTTGTGAACGGTGAACTGATTTGGGTCCTGAGCCTGCTTTTAATCGCCATTATTCTCTTCGCCACAGGCAAGGTGCGCATGGATGCCGTTGCCCTGTTTGTCATCGTCGCGTTTGTGCTGAGCGGCACGCTTACGCTACCGGAAGCTTTCTCCGGGTTCAGCGATCCTAACGTTATCCTGATTGCCGCCCTGTTTATTATTGGCGACGGCCTGGTGCGCACCGGTGTGGCGACCATCATGGGCGCGTGGCTGGTTAAAGTGGCCGGCAGCAGTGAAACCAAAATGCTGATCTATCTGATGCTGACGGTTGCCGGGCTGGGGGCGTTTATGAGCTCAACGGGCGTGGTCGCTATTTTTATCCCGGTGGTACTGAGCGTCTCCATGCGGATGCAAAGCTCGCCGTCGCGACTGATGATGCCTCTGAGTTTTGCCGGTTTGATAAGCGGTATGATGACGCTGGTGGCGACGCCGCCGAACCTGGTCGTCAACAGTGAGCTGCTCCGGGAAGGTTTTCAGGGCTTCAGCTTTTTCAGCGTCACCCCGTTGGGTCTGGTGATTCTGGCGATGGGCGTGGTCTATATGCTGCTGACCCGTTTTGCCCTGAAAGGCGAGAACCAGGACAAAAACAAAGACGGGTGGAAGCGGCGCACTTTCCGCGATCTCATCAAAGAGTACCGCCTCACCGGGCGGGCACGGCGTCTGGCCATTCGCCCCGGCTCGCCGATGGTCGGCCAGCGTCTTGACGACCTGAAACTGCGCGAGCGCTATGGGGCGAACGTGATCGGCGTGGAACGCTGGCGCCGTTTTCGCCGGGTGATCGTCAACGTCAATGGCGTATCGGAATTTCGGGCGCGTGACGTCCTGCTGATCGATATGTCCACTGCGGATGTGGATTTGCGCGAGTTCTGCAGCGAACAACTGCTGGAGCCAATGGTGCTGCGCGGGGAGTATTTCTCCGATCAGGCGCTGGATGTCGGTATGGCTGAAGTCTCGCTGATCCCCGAGTCCGAACTGTTGGGCAAAACCGTGCGCGAAATGGGGTTCCGCACCCGGTATGGCCTGAACGTCGTGGGGCTGAAGCGCGACGGCGTGGCGATGGAAGGGGCCGTCGTGGATGAACCGATCCTGCTGGGGGATATCTTCCTTGTGGTGGGAAACTGGAAGTTGATTAGCCAACTCGGGCAAAAAGGGCGTGATTTTGTGGTGCTCAACATGCCGGTTGAGGAGAGCGATGCGTCTCCGGCGCACAGCCAGGCGCCGCACGCGATTTTTTGTCTGGTGCTGATGGTCGCGCTGATGCTGACCGATGAAATTCCAAACCCCATAGCCGCCATCATTGCCTGTCTGCTGATGGGGAAATTCCGCTGTATCGACGCCGAGAGCGCTTATAAAGCCATTCACTGGCCGAGCATCATTCTTATCGTGGGGATGATGCCTTTTGCCCTCGCGCTGCAAAAAACCGGCGGGGTAGATTTAATCGTTAAGGGGCTCATGGACATGGGCGGCGGGTACGGACCGTATTTGATGATGGTGTGCCTGTTCATTATGTGCGCCACGATCGGGTTGTTTATCTCCAATACCGCCACGGCGGTGCTGATGGCACCCATTGCGCTGGCGATGGCGAAATCCATGGGCGTGTCACCCTACCCGTTTGCGATGATGGTGGCGATGGCGGCTTCCGCGGCATTTATGACGCCGGTTTCATCCCCGGTCAATACGCTGGTTCTGGGGCCAGGAAATTATAAATTCAGTGATTTTGTAAAGATTGGCGTGCCATTCACCGTGCTGGTGATGGTGGTGTGCGTGGTGTTAATTCCGGTTTTATTCCCGTTTTAGCGTGAGCGCAGAAACGTAGGCCGGGTAAGGCGAAGCCGCCACCCGGCTAAAATTACAACGGTGAATCCTGGCTAATCTCATCCAGCGATAAATGGAAGCTCGGCACAAACACCTGCATGAAGTAGTCCATCTCTTCGCTGCGGCGGGATGCCAGCGTTTTTTCCAGACGCGTTTTCGCCAGTAAAAACTCGTTATTGCCCGCAGACAACTCTTCAAGACACTTCAGATAGGCGCACAGCGCGTCGGCCTGTTTGACCAGCGACTTTTCATCTTCCGTATACTGATGCTCGTCGATGAGCGGTTCAAAGATATCGCGCAGCTCCTCCGGCACCATGTCGATCAACTTCTGCTGGGCGATTTTCTCAATGGCCTTATATTCCTGCGCAATCTGCGAGTTGAAATATTTCACCGGCGTCGGCAGATCCCCGGTTAACACTTCTGACGCGTCGTGGTACATCGCCAGCAATGCGATGCGCTCGGCATTCACCTGCCCGTTAAATTTGCGGTTTTTAATGGCGGCCAGCGCGTGCGCGACCATGGCAACCTGAAGACTGTGCTCTGATACGTTCTCTGTTCGCACGTTGCGCATCAGCGGCCAGCGGTTGATAAGTTTCAGGCGGGAGAGGTGGGCAAAGAAATGACTCTGACTCATAGGTTACCTTTTGTCTTCACTGCGACAGGACTTCATTGTGCGGGGAGGGGAGGCAAGATGCAAATTTGCGGATTTTGTAGGCCGGGTAAGCGCAGCGCTACCCGGCAGAATGGCTACGTTACTGATGATAACCTGAGAGGAATCGCCCGAAGCGGCTGATAGCCATTTCGAGATCGTCCTCGCGCGGCAGCGTCACGATACGCACATGGTCCGGCCACGGCCAGTTAAATGCCGTCCCCTGAACCAGCAGCACTTTTTCCTGCAACAGGAAATCGAGCACCATCTTCTGATCGTCGTGAATATTGAAGCGCTTCGCGTCGATTTTCGGGAACATATAGAGTGCCCCATTTGGCTTCACGCAGGAGACGCCCGGGATATCGTTGATCAGCTCCCACGCGCGGTTACGCTGTTCGTACAGTCGGCCACCAGGGACGATAAACTCGCTGATGCTCTGATAGCCACCGAGCGCGGTTTGGATTGCATGTTGTGCCGGCACGTTGGCGCAAAGACGCATAGACGCCAGCATTTCCAGCCCTTCAATATAGCCTTTGGCGTGCTTTTTCGGGCCGTTGAGTACCATCCAGCCCTGGCGGAAACCGGCCACGCGGTAGGTTTTAGACAGGCCGTTAAAGGTAACGGTCAACAGGTCCGGGGCCAGCGCGGCAATGGAGTGGTGTTGCGCCGCGTCATAGAGGATCTTGTCGTAAATTTCGTCGGCAAAAATGATCAGGTTGTGCTGGCGGGCGATCTCAACGATCTCCATCAACAGCTCTTTTGAGTAGACCGCGCCCGTCGGGTTGTTCGGGTTGATAATTACGATGCCGCGCGTGCGAGGGGTAATCTTCGCGCGAATATCATCCAGATCCGGGAACCAGTCAGAGGATTCGTCGCAAAGATAATGGACAGCTTTACCGCTGGACAGTGATACGGCAGCCGTCCACAGCGGATAGTCTGGCGCGGGAACCAGCATTTCGTCACCGCTGTTCAGCAGCGCCTGCATGGCCTGGACGATCAGTTCAGATACACCGTTGCCAATGTAGATATCTTCTACGGTAACGTCACGCATGCCGCGAGCCTGGTAGTGCTGCATAATGGCTTTACGTGCGGAATAAAGTCCTTTTGAGTCGCAATAGCCTTGCGCTGTGGGCAGGTTGCGGATCACATCAACCAGAATCTCATCCGGCGCTTCAAAACCAAATGGCGCAGGGTTACCAATGTTGAGCTTCAGAACCTTATTGCCTTCTTCCTCAAGGCGTTTTGCCTCTTTCAGAACCGGGCCACGTATGTCATAACAGACGTTATCTAGCTTGCTGGATTTTTCGATAGGGGACATGAACCTTTAACCTTTTCGCTATTATTGCCACTCCCTGCCGTGGAAGTCAGCACGGAATAATGTACTCCCCCCACGCTTCGTTTTGAAGGGTGTGCAGTAGAAGATTTTGTGCATGTTGTGAAATTCTGGTGAATCTTTTTTGCTGTTTGTTGACGCTTTTACTGTCGTAACGTAAGGTCAAATGCGCTAGTCAAGGGTGATTGTGCTGAAAATAATTGTAAAAAATGGATATTATCCCGGTGGAAAATAAATGACCCGTAGAGGAGAGACAGAAGTCACGCTGCGTGACTTTTCGTAAAACCTGAGTGTTGAAAAAATCTTGCAGTAATAGCCTGCAGCGGCTAAAAGTTACTCATGTGAAAATAATGTTAAGTGTTATTAATGAATGACCTTAATCGAAATTAAAATTTATTTATTATTAACCAACAAAATGCAACTTTAGTTAATTTTAATAAAATTAGTTGAGAACCTTAACAAAGCGCTTTACTCCTTAATATTGCAATAAGACTTATAAATAAAGTGGATTTGGGTTAAGATGTCTTTAGGTAAAGCAGATGAAAGATACCCAAATGTTGTATATCTGAAACTGGTTTTCCGATTTAATTGATTGTTATTGTTAGAGTTATCTCTGGCTGGAATGTGTAAAACATCTCCTGCTACGTTGACAGCGCTGCGATAAAGATGGCAGAAAAGGTGTCACGCCTTTAATGTAATTTACATAAACCTGCGAACATCTAAATATCCTGAACGTTTAAGAGAATAAAAATATCGTCATGAAACGTGCTTTCTGACTGTTGATATAAAGCAGCACAATAACTATCTGTCAGGCAGTCTGCCGGGCCGGGATGCGAGGGAAAATCTTCAGAGGGAATTGCTTAACTGTTACACACACAGCTTCAACCCGGGCAGCTCCGCACGAGCAACCTGAAAGTGAATAGATATGATAAATGCAAATCGTCCGATAATGAATCTCGACCTCGATCTGCTGAGAACGTTTGTTGCGGTCGCCGATCTCAACACTTTTGCAGCAGCTGCTGCCGCCGTCTGCCGAACTCAGTCCGCCGTTAGCCAGCAAATGCAGCGGCTTGAGCAACTGGTCGGTAAAGAGCTTTTTGCCCGTCACGGACGCAATAAGCTCTTAACGGAACACGGTATTCAGCTACTGGGTTATGCCAGGAAAATTCTTCGCTTTAATGATGAAGCATGTATGTCACTTATGTTTAGCAACCTTCAGGGGGTGTTAACCTTAGGGGCATCTGATGAGTCAGCGGATACGATATTACCGTTTCTTCTCAACCGAATTAGTTCGGTTTATCCGAAGCTTGCGCTGGATGTGAGCGTCAAGCGCAATGCTTTTATGGTTGAGATGTTAAATGAGAATAAGGTCGATCTGGTGGTCACCACGCATCGTCCCGGGCAGTTTGATTGCCTGACGTTGCGCAGATCGCCAACGCACTGGTATTGCGCGGCTGAATATGTGTTGCAAAAAGGGGAGCCCGTTCCACTGGTTTTACTGGACGATCCGAGCCCTTTCCGCGATATGGTGCTGACGGCATTAAATGAAGCCAATATTCCATGGCGTCTGGCGTATGTAGCGTCCACGCTGCCTGCGGTGCGTGCCGCCGTCAAAGCAGGACTTGGCGTAACGGCCCGTCCGGTGGAGATGATGAGCCCTGACCTGCGCGTTCTCGGTAAATCTGATGGTCTTCCTGCGCTGCCAGATACTGAGTATCTGCTTTGCCATAATGCGTCCAGTCATAACGAGCTGGCGAAAGTGGTGTTCGAGGCGATGGAAAACTACCATAACCCGTGGCAGTACGAGCATGTTACCTCCGAAGGAGGGGATGATTCCCTGATCGTTGAAGGTGACTTTGAGTGATCAAACGCTCAAAATTCTGGTAACAAAATGTAAGTGTAAAAAAAAGCCACTCGTGTCGTTTTCGCACGCAGTGGCTTTTTTTTGTCAATATTATCCCTGTTTGACGAAGGGGCTTCATAAATAGGGTCTATTTATCAATGTTATAAATGCTTTTGCTTAAATTCTGTTCGTTTTCAGTTCTAACTTCATCCATAACCTAACGATGTTAAAAAAACAGCAAATATGTTGCTGGTTTTTTGGTTGAATTAACAAAAGCGTGTCTCAGATCAAGAAAATACTCCTATTTGGGGGGAGGAATCGTTGGCAAATCCTGTCAAAATAGGAGGGTTATTTTTTTTACTTCCAAAACGGACACGATTCAACAACCTGCATTTGACGGAAAGTCATGTACCCACCAGGGTTAAAGGGCACCAAATGTTAATGAGAATCGCTCGATGTAATTTAATGTGAAGAAACCTTTGTTAAAGTTGACAAAAGGTTATAGAAAGGAGTAAAAAACCCCATCATTTTGCTGTCTACGTCTCATTTCAGACAGTTAGTGTAAGGTTATTTGTTCCTCCCCATGAATCGATGTGATGCCTATCTGCCAGCAAGAGCAGTGTCGTCGGTATCACTTTTGATGAGTAAGCAATGAGTATGTCAACATCCACAGAAGTCATCGCTCATCACTGGGCATTCGCAATCTTTCTTATTGTAGCCATTGGCCTGTGCTGCCTGATGTTAGTCGGCGGCTGGTTCCTGGGCGGTCGCGCCCGTGCAAGGCACAAAAACACACCTTTCGAATCAGGTATTGATTCAGTAGGTTCCGCTCGCTTACGCCTGTCTGCCAAGTTCTATCTGGTAGCGATGTTCTTCGTCATCTTCGACGTGGAAGCGCTCTACCTGTTCGCATGGTCGACCTCCATCCGCGAAAGTGGTTGGGTGGGCTTTGTCGAGGCCGCAATTTTCATTTTAGTGTTACTGGCCGGTCTGGTTTATCTGGTGCGTATTGGCGCGCTTGACTGGACGCCTGCGCGTTCACGTCGTGAACACATCAACCCGGAAAACAGTATCTCTAATCGTCAGCAGTAACAGCGAGGCAATAAGATGGATTATACGCTCACCCGCATAGACCCTAACGGTGAGAATGACCGTTACCCCCTGCAAAAACAGGAGATCGTAACCGACCCCCTGGAGCAAGAAGTCAACAAAAGCGTGTACATGGGCAAACTCGAACATGCCATGCACGATATGGTCAACTGGGGTCGTAAGAACTCTATCTGGCCCTACAACTTTGGCCTTTCTTGCTGCTACGTTGAAATGGTGACGTCATTCACTGCGGTGCATGACGTTGCGCGTTTTGGCGCCGAGGTACTGCGTGCATCCCCGCGTCAGGCTGACCTGATGGTGGTAGCCGGTACCTGCTTTACCAAGATGGCACCTGTTATTCAGCGTCTTTATGACCAGATGCTGGAGCCAAAATGGGTTATTTCCATGGGCGCATGTGCAAACTCTGGCGGCATGTACGACATTTATTCCGTTGTGCAGGGCGTTGATAAGTTCATTCCGGTGGATGTTTACATCCCGGGCTGCCCGCCGCGTCCAGAAGCCTACATGCAGGCGCTGATGCTGCTGCAGGAGTCTATCGGTAAAGAGCGTCGTCCGCTTTCATGGGTTGTTGGCGATCAGGGTGTCTACCGCGCGAACATGCAATCTGAGCGCGAGCGTAAACGTGGTGAACGTATTGCCGTCACCAACCTGCGTACGCCTGACGAAATTTAATTTGCGCCTGTGGGCCTGGAGAACACCTTCGCATATCACTACTCAAATAGCGCGAAGCCAGGCTTAACAGTCACCACGGACCATTTGCAATGGTGAACAATATGACCGACTTAACCGCGCAAGAAGCCGCATGGCAGACACGGGATCATCTGGATGACCCCGTCATTGGCGAACTGCGCAACCGTTTTGGGCCGGATGCCTTTACCGTTCAGGCGACCCGCACCGGGGTACCCGTTGTTTGGGTGAAGCGTGAACAATTACTGGAAGTGGTCGATTTCCTCAAGAAATTGCCAAAACCTTACGTCATGCTGTTTGACTTACACGGCATGGATGAGCGTCTGCGTACTCACCGCCAGGGTCTCCCTGCTGCGGATTTTTCCGTTTTCTACCACCTGATCTCAATAGACCGCAACACGGATATCATGCTCAAGGTGGCATTGTCTGAAAACGACATGCATCTGCCGACGATCACCAAACTTTTCCCGAACGCGAACTGGTATGAGCGTGAAACCTGGGAAATGTTCGGCATGACCTTCGACGGTCACCCACATCTGACGCGCATCATGATGCCGCAGACCTGGACCGGCCACCCGCTGCGTAAAGACTACCCGGCACGAGCAACCGAATTCGACCCGTTTGAGCTGACCAAAGCCAAGCAGGATCTGGAGATGGAAGCACTGACCTTCAAGCCGGAAGACTGGGGCATGAAGCGCGGTACCGAAAACGAGGACTTCATGTTCCTCAACCTCGGTCCGAACCACCCGTCTGCGCACGGTGCATTCCGTATTATTCTTCAGCTTGATGGCGAAGAGATTGTCGACTGCGTTCCTGACATCGGTTACCACCACCGTGGTGCTGAGAAGATGGGCGAGCGTCAGTCCTGGCACAGCTACATTCCGTATACCGACCGTATCGAGTACCTCGGCGGTTGCGTCAACGAAATGCCTTACGTGCTGGCCGTTGAGAAACTGGCGGGTATCGTTACGCCGGATCGCGTTAACGTGATTCGCGTAATGCTGTCAGAACTGTTCCGTATTAACAGTCACCTGCTGTATATCTCCACGTTCATTCAGGACGTCGGCGCGATGACCCCGGTCTTCTTCGCCTTTACCGATCGTCAGAAAATCTACGATCTGGTGGAAGCGATTACCGGTTTCCGTATGCACCCGGCCTGGTTCCGTATCGGCGGTGTGGCACACGATCTGCCGCGCGGCTGGGATCGTCTGCTGCGTGAATTCCTTGACTGGATGCCAAAACGTCTGGCCTCTTACGAGAAAGCCGCACTGCGCAACACCATCCTGAAAGGCCGTTCCCAGGGCGTTGCTGCCTACGGCGCAAAAGAAGCGCTGGAGTGGGGGACGACAGGTGCAGGTCTGCGTGCGACCGGTATTGATTTCGACGTGCGTAAAGCCCGTCCTTACTCTGGATATGAGAACTTCGACTTTGAAGTCCCGGTGGGCGGCGGTGTTTCCGACTGCTACACCCGCGTGATGCTGAAAGTGGAAGAACTGCGCCAGAGTCTGCGCATCCTTGAGCAGTGCCTCAACAATATGCCGGAAGGCCCGTTCAAAGCGGATCACCCGCTGACCACGCCGCCACCGAAAGAGCGCACGCTGCAACATATCGAAACCCTGATCACTCACTTCCTGCAGGTTTCCTGGGGCCCGGTCATGCCGGCGCAAGAATCCTTCCAGATGATTGAAGCGACCAAGGGTATTAACAGTTACTACCTGACCAGCGACGGCAGCACCATGAGCTACCGTACCCGCGTGCGTACGCCGAGCTTTGCGCACCTGCAGCAGATCCCGTCCGCCATTCGCGGCAGTCTGGTCTCCGACCTGATTGTGTATCTGGGTAGTATCGATTTTGTTATGTCAGATGTGGACCGCTAATTATGCACGAGAATCAACAACCACAAACCGAGGCTTTTGAGCTGAGTGACGCAGAGCGTGCCGCCATTGAGCACGAGATGCACCACTACGAAGACCCGCGTGCGGCGTCCATTGAAGCGCTGAAAATCGTACAGAAACAGCGTGGTTGGGTGCCGGATGGGGCGATCTACGCGATCGCAAAAGTGCTGGGTATTCCGGCCAGTGACGTAGAAGGCGTAGCCACGTTCTACAGTCAGATCTTCCGTCAGCCGGTGGGCCGCCATGTGATCCGCTACTGTGACAGCGTGGTCTGCCACATTACCGGTTATCAGGGCATTCAGGCTGCCATTGAGAAGAAACTCAATATCAAGCCGGGCCAGACCACGTTCGATGGTCGCTTTACTCTGCTGCCAACCTGCTGCTTGGGTAACTGCGACAAGGGGCCGACCATGATGATTGATGAGGATACTCACAGCCATCTGACGCCGGAAGCGATTCCTGACCTGCTGGAGCAGTACAAATGAAAACTGTAATTCGTACTGCTGAGACGCATCCGCTGACCTGGCGTCTGCGTGATGACAAACAGCCGGTATGGCTTGACGAATACCAGAGCAAAAACGGCTATGCCGGTGCGCGTAAAGCCCTTGGCGGCATGGCGCCGGACGACATCGTTAACGCGGTGAAAGAGTCGGGCCTGAAAGGCCGCGGCGGCGCAGGTTTCTCCACCGGTCTGAAGTGGAGCCTGATGCCGAAAGACGAATCCATGAACATCCGTTACCTGCTGTGTAACGCGGATGAAATGGAGCCGGGCACCTATAAAGACCGCCTGCTGATGGAACAGCTGCCGCACCTGCTGGTGGAAGGCATGCTGATCTCCGCGTTTGCACTGAAAGCCTACCGTGGCTACATCTTCCTGCGCGGTGAGTACATCGAAGCGGCGGAAAACCTGCGTCGCGCGATTGCCGAAGCCACCGAAGCCGGCCTGCTGGGTAAAAACATCCTGGGCACTGGCTTTGACTTTGAACTGTTCGTGCACACCGGTGCAGGGCGATATATCTGCGGTGAAGAGACCGCGCTGATTAACTCCCTGGAAGGCCGCCGCGCGAACCCGCGTTCCAAGCCACCGTTCCCGGCAAGCTCCGGCGTATGGGGTAAACCGACCTGCGTCAATAACGTTGAAACCCTGTGTAACGTTCCGGCTATCCTCGCCAACGGCGTGGAGTGGTATCAGGGCATCTCTTCAAGTAAGGATGCCGGTACCAAGCTGATGGGCTTCTCCGGTCGCGTGAAAAACCCGGGTGTCTGGGAACTGCCGTTCGGTACCACCGCACGCGAAATTCTTGAAGACTACGCGGGCGGCATGCGTGATGGCCTGAAATTCAAAGCCTGGCAGCCAGGTGGGGCAGGGACAGACTTCCTGACCGAAGCCCACCTTGACCTGCCGATGGAATTCGAAAGCATTGGTAAAGCAGGCAGCCGTCTGGGTACGGCGCTGGCGATGGCCGTCGACCACGAGATCGGCATGGTTTCGCTGGTGCGTAACCTGGAAGAGTTCTTTGCCCGCGAGTCCTGCGGCTGGTGTACACCTTGCCGTGACGGACTGCCGTGGAGCGTGAAGATCCTGCGTGCTATCGAACGCGGCGAAGGTCAGCCGGGCGATATCGAGACACTTGAGCAACTGTGTCGATTCCTTGGCCCTGGTAAAACCTTCTGTGCCCACGCACCGGGTGCCGTCGAGCCGCTGCAGAGCGCGATTAAATATTTCCGCGACGAATTCGAAGCAGGCATCAAGCAGCCGTTCAGCAATACCCATTCTATCAATGGGATTCAGCCGAACCTGCTGAAAGCACGCTGGTAAAGACAGAATTTTGATTAACGCTCGGTTACGACCGAGCCAACTGGAAGCATGCTAATGGCTACGATTCATGTAGACGGCAAAGAATACGAAGTCAACGGGGCGGACAACCTTCTGGAAGCTTGTCTGTCTCTTGGCCTCGATATTCCGTACTTTTGCTGGCATCCGGCGCTGGGCAGCGTCGGTGCTTGCCGCCAGTGTGCGGTGAAGCAATATCAAAACGCGGAAGACACGCGTGGTCGCCTGGTGATGTCCTGTATGACGCCAGCCACCGAAGGCACCTTTATTTCGATTGATGACGAAGAAGCCAAACAGTTCCGCGAAAGCGTGGTGGAGTGGTTGATGACCAACCACCCGCACGACTGTCCGGTCTGTGAAGAGGGCGGTAACTGCCACCTTCAGGATATGACCGTAATGACCGGTCACAGCTTCCGTCGCTATCGCTTTACTAAACGTACCCACCGTAACCAGGATCTGGGGCCGTTCATCTCTCACGAAATGAACCGCTGCATCGCCTGCTACCGCTGCGTGCGTTACTACAAAGACTACGCAGACGGTCAGGATCTGGGCGTGTATGGCGCGCATGACAACGTCTACTTCGGTCGCCCGGAAGACGGAACGCTGGAAAGCGAGTTCTCCGGTAACCTGGTAGAAATCTGCCCGACCGGCGTATTCACGGATAAAACCCACTCCGAGCGTTACAACCGTAAATGGGACATGCAGTTTGCGCCTAGCATCTGCCAGCAGTGTTCCCTCGGCTGTAACACCAGCCCGGGTGAGCGTTACGGCGAACTGCGTCGTATCGAAAACCGTTACAACGGTACCGTTAACCACTACTTCCTGTGCGACCGCGGTCGTTTCGGCTATGGCTATGTGAACCTGAAAGACCGTCCGCGTCAGCCGGTTCAGCGCCGTGGTGACGACTTCATTACCCTGAACGCTGAGCAGGCGATGCAGGGCGCGGCAGATATTCTGCGTCAGTCTAAGAAAGTGATCGGTATCGGTTCCCCGCGCGCCAGCATCGAAAGCAACTTCGCGCTGCGTGAGCTGGTTGGGGCTGAGAACTTCTATACCGGCATCGCCGAGGGCGAGCAGGAACGTCTGCAGCTGGTTCTGAAAGTGCTGCGTGAAGGCGGTATTCATACCCCTGCGCTGCGCGAAATTGAATCCTACGATGCGGTTCTGGTGCTGGGTGAAGACTTGACTCAGACCGGCGCACGCGCGGCTCTGGCGGTTCGTCAGGCGGTGAAAGGAAAAGCACGTGAAATGGCTGCGGCGCAGAAAGTGGCTGACTGGCAGATTGCGGCGATCCTGAACATCGGTCAGCGTGCGAAGCATCCTCTGTTTGTGACCAACGTCGACAACACCCGTCTGGACGATATCGCTGCGTGGACCTACTGCGCGCCGGTTGAAGATCAGGCACGCCTTGGCTTTGCCATCGCCCACGCGCTGGACAACAACTCTCCCGCCGTTGAACTGGATCGCGATCTGCAAAACAAGGTTGACGTGATTGTTCAGGCTTTGGCAGGTGCGAAGAAACCGCTGATTATTTCCGGTACCAACGCCGGTAGCGCGGAGATCATTCAGGCGGCAGCTAACGTGGCGAAAGCGCTGAAAGGCCGTGGTGCAGATGTTGGTGTGACCATGATTGCCCGTGCGGTGAACAGCATTGGTCTGGGTATGATTGGCGGCGGCTCGCTGGAAGCGGCGTTAAGCGAAGTGGAGTCTGGTTCTGCGGATGCCGTTGTGGTGCTGGAAAATGACCTGCATCGCCATGCTTCTGCCGCTCGCGTTGACGCCGCGCTCTCCAAAGCGCCGCTGGTCATGGTCATCGACCATCAGCGCACCGCGATCATGGACAAAGCACACCTGGTGCTCTCTGCGGCAAGCTTCGCAGAAAGTGACGGTACCGTTATCAACAACGAAGGTCGCGCACAGCGTTTCTTCCAGGTCTATGATCCGGCGTACTACGACAGCAACACCGTGATGCTGGAAAGCTGGCGCTGGCTGCACTCCCTGCACAGCACCGTACAGAGCCGTGAAGTGGACTGGACGCAGCTTGACCACGTTATCGACGCGGTGGTGGAAAAACTGCCTCAGCTGGCGGGCATTAAAGATGCAGCCCCTGAAGCAAGCTTCCGTATTCGCGGCCAGAAACTGGCACGTGAACCGCACCGCTACAGTGGCCGTACCGCAATGCGTGCCAACATCAGCGTACACGAACCGCGTCAGCCGCAGGATAAAGACACCATGTTCGCCTTCTCAATGGAAGGGAACAACCAGCCGTCTGCGCCGCGTTCGCAAATCCCGTTCGCATGGGCTCCGGGCTGGAACTCCCCGCAGGCGTGGAACAAGTTCCAGGCTGAAGTGGGCGGTTCCCTGCGCCACGGTGATCCGGGCGTGCGTCTGATTGAAGCGTCTGAAACCGGTCTGGATTTCTTCACGACCGTGCCAGCAAGCTTCCAGGCCCAGGACGGTAGCTGGCGTATTGCGCCGTACTACCATCTGTTCGGTAGCGACGAGCTGTCCCAGCGTTCACCTGTCTTCCAGACCCGTATGCCGCAGCCGTATATCAAGCTCAACCCGGCGGATGCCGCAAAGCTTGGCGTTAACGCGGGTGCGAATATTGCCTTTAGCTATGACGGCCAGACCATCAGCCTGCCGCTGATTATCTCTGAAAGTCTGACAGCAGGGCAGGTGGGTCTGCCGATGGGTATGCCAGGCATCGCGCCGGTTCTGGCGGGTGCGCGTCTTGATAATCTGCAGGAGGCAAAAGCATGAGTTGGTTAACGCCGGATCTTATCGACATCCTGCTGAGCATTCTGAAAGCGATTGTTATCCTGCTGGTGGTGGTCACCTGCGGCGCGTTCATGAGCTTCGGTGAACGTCGTCTGCTCGGTCTGTTCCAGAACCGTTACGGACCGAACCGCGTGGGCTGGGGTGGTTCACTCCAGCTGGTCGCGGACATGATCAAGATGTTCTTTAAAGAGGACTGGATCCCGCGCTTCTCGGACCGCGTGATCTTTACGCTGGCGCCGATGATCGCCTTCACCTCGCTGCTGCTGGCATTTGCTATCGTTCCCGTTAGCCCGACCTGGGTGGTCGCTGACCTGAATATCGGCATTCTGTTCTTCCTGATGATGGCAGGCCTCGCGGTTTACGCGGTCCTGTTCGCAGGCTGGTCCAGTAACAACAAATACTCGCTGCTGGGTGCGATGCGTGCTTCCGCGCAGACGCTGAGCTACGAAGTGTTCCTGGGACTCTCCCTGATGGGCGTGGTGGCGCAGGCCGGTTCATTCAACATGACCGACATCGTCAACAACCAGGCTGACATCTGGAACGTTATCCCGCAGTTCTTTGGTTTTATTACCTTTGCTATCGCGGGCGTGGCAGTGTGTCACCGTCACCCGTTTGACCAGCCAGAAGCCGAACAGGAACTGGCCGACGGTTACCACATCGAATATTCCGGTATGAAGTTCGGTCTGTTCTTCGTGGGCGAGTACATCGGTATCGTCACCATTTCCGCGTTGATGGTAACGCTGTTCTTTGGTGGCTGGCATGGCCCGTTCTTACCGCCGTTCATCTGGTTCGCGCTGAAAACCGCGTTCTTCATGATGATGTTCATTTTGATTCGCGCAGCGTTACCGCGTCCACGTTATGACCAGGTAATGTCCTTCGGCTGGAAAGTGTGCCTGCCGCTGACGCTCGTCAACTTGTTGGTAACGGCAGCTGTCATTCTCTGGCAGCAGCCATAAGGGGCTATAGACCATGACCTTAAAAGAATTACTGGTAGGCTTCGGTACCCAGGTACGCAGTATCTGGATGATCGGCCTGCACGCGTTTGCCAAACGCGAAACCCGGATGTACCCGGAAGAGCCGGTATATCTGCCGCCGCGCTACCGTGGCCGTATTGTGCTGACGCGCGACCCGGACGGTTCCGAGCGCTGCGTTGCCTGTAACCTGTGTGCGGTAGCGTGTCCGGTCGGCTGTATCTCTCTGCAGAAAGCAGAGACGGTAGATGGCCGCTGGTACCCTGAGTTCTTCCGCATCAACTTCTCACGCTGCATTTTCTGCGGTCTGTGTGAAGAAGCGTGCCCAACCACGGCGATTCAGCTGACTCCAGACTTCGAGCTGGGTGAGTACAAGCGTCAGGACCTGGTGTACGAGAAAGAGGATCTGCTGATTTCCGGTCCGGGCAAATACCCGGAATATAACTTCTACCGGATGGCGGGTATGGCAATCGACGGCAAAGATAAGGGCGAAGCAGAGAACGAAGCTAAGCCTATCGACGTCAAGAGCCTGTTACCGTAAGGAGAGGGCAATGGAATTCGCTTTTTATATCTGTGGCCTTATCGCCATCCTGGCTACGCTGCGAGTGATTACGCACACCAATCCGGTGCATGCGCTGCTGTACTTAATCATCTCGCTGCTGGCTATCTCCGGGGTGTTCTTCGCACTGGGCGCGCACTTCGCCGGTGCGCTGGAAATCATCGTCTACGCCGGGGCCATTATGGTGCTGTTCGTGTTCGTGGTGATGATGCTGAACCTGGGCGGCTCTGAAATTGAGCAGGAACGTCAGTGGTTAAAACCGCAGGTGTGGATTGGCCCGGCAATTTTGTCGGCCATCATGCTGGTTGTGATTGTTTACGCCATTCTGGGCGTGAACGATCAGGGCATCGACGGCACGCCGATCGGCGCTAAAGAGGTGGGTATCACGCTCTTTGGCCCATACGTTCTGGCGGTGGAACTGGCCTCTATGCTGCTGCTGGCAGGCCTGGTGGTTGCTTTCCACGTTGGTCGCGAAGAGCGTGCTGGCGAGGTGCTGAGCAACCGCACTGACGACCGCGCGAAAAGAAAAACGGAGGAGCGCGCATGATCCCCTTAACACATGGACTGATCCTCGCTGCGATTTTATTCGTTCTGGGTCTGACCGGTCTGGTTATCCGCCGCAATCTGCTGTTTATGCTGATCGGTCTGGAAATCATGATTAACGCCTCCGCGCTGGCCTTCGTGGTCGCCGGAAGCTACTGGGGCCAGACCGATGGTCAGGTGATGTACATTCTCGCCATCAGCCTCGCGGCTGCCGAAGCGAGTATTGGCCTGGCGCTGTTGCTGCAGCTCCATCGTCGCCGCCAGAATCTGAACATCGATTCAGTAAGTGAGTTGCGTGGATGAACATGCTTGCCTTAACCATTATTTTTCCGCTGATTGGCTTCGTGCTGCTGGCGTTTTCTCGCGGCCGCTGGTCTGAGAATCTGTCTGCGACCGTGGGCATTGGCTCAATCGGTCTGGCTGCGCTGGTCACAGCGTATGCGGGGATCGACTTCTTTAACAACGGACGTCAGCCTTTCAGCGTGCCGCTGTGGACCTGGATGTCGGTCGGTGATTTCAACATCGGCTTCAACCTGGTGCTGGACGGCCTCTCGCTGACCATGCTCTCCGTGGTCACCGGCGTTGGCTTCCTGATCCACATGTTCGCCTCCTGGTATATGCGCGGTGAAGAGGGTTACTCCCGCTTCTTCGCCTACACCAACCTGTTTATCGCCAGCATGGTGGTTCTGGTGCTGGCCGATAACCTGCTGCTGATGTATCTGGGCTGGGAAGGTGTGGGTCTGTGTTCTTACCTGCTGATTGGCTTCTACTACACCGATCCGAAGAATGGCGCAGCGGCCATGAAAGCGTTCGTCGTGACCCGCGTGGGTGACGTCTTCCTCGCTTTCGCGCTGTTCATTCTTTACAACGAACTGGGCACGCTGAACTTCCGCGAAATGGTGGAACTGGCGCCAGCGCACTTCGCTGCAGGCAACAACATGCTGTGGTGGGCAACGCTGATGCTGCTGGGTGGCGCTGTGGGTAAATCCGCACAGCTGCCGTTGCAGACATGGCTGGCCGACGCGATGGCGGGTCCAACCCCTGTCTCCGCACTGATCCACGCCGCGACCATGGTCACCGCCGGTGTCTACCTGATTGCGCGTACCCATGGCCTGTTCCTGATGACCCCGGAAATTCTGCATCTGGTGGGTATCGTCGGTGCGGTCACGCTGGTGCTGGCAGGCTTTGCTGCGCTGGTACAGACCGACATCAAACGCGTTCTCGCGTACTCCACCATGAGCCAGATTGGTTATATGTTCCTGGCGCTGGGCGTTCAGGCGTGGGACGCGGCCATTTTCCACCTGATGACGCACGCGTTCTTTAAAGCGCTGCTGTTCCTCTCATCCGGTTCGGTGATTCTGGCCTGCCACCACGAGCAGAACATCTTCAAGATGGGCGGACTGCGTAAGTCCATTCCGCTGGTGTATGTCTGCTTCCTGGTGGGCGGCGCGGCGCTGGCGGCACTGCCGCTGATCACCGCGGGCTTCTTCAGTAAGGACGAAATCCTTGCGGGTGCCATGGCGAATGGTCATATCAATCTGATGGTTGCGGGTCTGGTCGGTGCATTCATGACCTCCCTGTATACCTTCCGTATGATTTTCATCGTATTCCACGGTAAAGAACAAATTCACGCTCACGCAGGGAAGGGGATTACCCACCACCTGCCGCTGATTGTGCTGCTGGTACTGTCCACCTTCGTTGGCGCAATGATTGTGCCGCCGCTGCAGGGCGTACTGCCAGACACCACCGAGCTTGAGCACGGTCGCGTTCTGACGCTTGAAATCACCTCCGGTGTGGTCGCTATTGCGGGCATCCTGATTGCGGCATGGCTGTGGCTGGGCAAACGCACGCTGGTGACCGCCGTTGCCAACAGCGCGCCTGGCCGTCTGCTGGGCACCTGGTGGTACAACGCGTGGGGCTTCGACTGGCTGTACGACATGATCTTCGTTAAGCCGTTCCTGGGCATCGCGTGGCTGCTGAAGCGCGACCCACTGAACAGCCTGATGAATATCCCGGCGATCCTCTCCCGCTTTGCAGGTAAAGGCCTGCTGTACAGCGAGAACGGTTACCTGCGCTGGTATGTGGCGTCCATGAGCATCGGTGCGGTTGTCGTGCTGGCGCTGCTGATGGTGTTGCGTTGATCGTTAAGTGAATTTTATTCGAATTCGTTGAAAATCAGGCCCCTGCTGGGGGCCTTAAAAAGGAATGTAAATCGCCATGTTACTACCCTGGCTAATATTAATTCCCTTCATCGGCGGCTTCCTGTGCTGGCAGACTGAACGCTTTGGCGTGAAGATGCCGCGCTGGATCGCGCTGATCACCATGGGATTGACGCTCGCGCTTGGCCTGCAACTGTGGTTGCAGGGCGGTTACTCACTGACCCAGTCTGCGGGCATCCCGCAGTGGCAGTCTGAGTTCATCCTGCCCTGGATCCCACGTTTTGGTATCACCATCCACCTGGCGATTGACGGTCTGTCGCTGCTGATGGTGGTGCTGACCGGTCTGCTCGGTGTTCTGGCGGTACTCTGCTCCTGGCGAGAAATCGAAAAATACCAGGGCTTTTTCCACCTGAACCTGATGTGGATCCTGGGCGGCGTGATCGGCGTGTTCCTTGCCATCGACATGTTCCTGTTCTTCTTCTTCTGGGAGATGATGCTGGTGCCGATGTACTTCCTGATCGCGCTTTGGGGCCACAAGGCATCCGACGGTAAAACGCGTATCACGGCGGCGACCAAGTTCTTCATCTACACCCAGGCGAGCGGTCTGGTGATGTTGATTGCCATTCTGGCGCTGGTGTTTGTTCACCATAACGCGACGGGCATCTGGACCTTCAACTACGAAGATCTGCTGAAAACCCCGATGTCGCACGGTGTTGAATACCTGCTGATGCTGGGCTTCTTCATCGCATTCGCGGTGAAAATGCCGGTGGTTCCGCTGCACGGCTGGCTGCCAGACGCGCACTCTCAGGCACCCACTGCGGGTTCCGTTGACCTGGCGGGCATCTTGCTGAAAACCGCGGCCTACGGTCTGCTGCGCTTCGCGCTGCCGCTGTTCCCGAATGCGTCCGCTGAGTTTGCCCCGATTGCCATGTGGCTCGGTGTGATCGGTATCTTCTACGGTGCCTGGATGGCCTTCACGCAGTACGACATCAAGCGTCTGATTGCCTACACCTCCGTTTCCCACATGGGCTTCGTGCTGATTGCCATCTACACCGGCAGCCAGCTGGCGTACCAGGGCGCGGTGATCCAGATGATTGCGCACGGTCTGTCCGCTGCCGGCCTCTTCATCCTGTGTGGTCAGCTGTACGAACGTCTGCACACGCGTGACATGCGCATGATGGGCGGTCTGTGGAGCAAAATTAAATGGCTGCCAGCGCTCTCCATGTTCTTCGCGGTTGCCACCCTGGGGATGCCAGGCACCGGTAACTTCGTCGGCGAATTTATGATTCTGTTCGGCAGCTTCAAAGTGGTGCCGGTGATCACCGTGATCTCCACCTTTGGTCTGGTGTTCGCTTCCGTCTACTCGCTGGCGATGCTGCACCGCGCTTACTTCGGTAAAGCGAAGAGCGAAATTGCTGCACAAGAACTGCCGGGGATGTCGCTGCGTGAGCTGTTCATCATCCTGCTGCTGGTCGTACTGCTGGTGCTGCTGGGCTTCTTCCCGCAGCCGATTCTGGATACCTCGCACAGTGCGATGGGCAACATCCAGCAGTGGTTTGTTAATTCTGCTTCTACTACAAGGCCGTAAATCGCCATGACAATAACTCCACAACAACTGATTGCGCTGCTACCGCTGCTGATCGTCGGATTGACGGTGGTGGTTGTGATGCTCTCCATTGCGTGGCGACGCAATCACTTCCTGAATGCCACGCTGTCGGTCATCGGCCTGAACGCCGCGTTAGTCTCTCTCTGGTTTGTTGGCCAGGGCGGTGCGATGGACGTCACGCCGCTGATGCGCGTTGACGGCTATGCCATGCTCTACACCGGTCTGGTGCTGCTGGCGAGCCTGGCGACCTGTACCTTTGCGTACCCATGGCTCGAAGGCTACAACGACAACAAAGAAGAGTTTTATCTGCTGGTTCTGATTGCGGCGCTGGGCGGCATTCTGCTGGCGAATGCTAACCATCTGGCCGCGCTGTTCCTCGGTATTGAGCTGATCTCTCTGCCGCTGTTCGGTCTGATTGGTTACGCCTTCCGTCAAAAGCGCTCTCTGGAAGCAAGCATCAAGTACACCATCCTGTCTGCTGCTGCGTCCTCGTTCCTGCTGTTTGGTATTGCGCTGCTGTACGCACAGTCCGGTAACCTCTCTTTCATGGCGCTCGGCAAGAGCCTCGGCGACGGCATGCTCCACGAGCCGCTGCTGCTGGCGGGTCTGGGCATGATGATTGTAGGCCTTGGCTTTAAACTCTCACTGGTTCCGTTCCACCTGTGGACACCAGACGTATACCAGGGCGCGCCTGCGCCGGTGTCGACCTTCCTGGCGACAGCGAGCAAAATCGCTATCTTCGGTGTGGTCATGCGTCTGTTCCTGTACGCGCCGGTGGGTGACAGTGAAGCGGTTCGCGTGGTGCTGGGCATCATCGCGTTCGTCTCCATCATCTTTGGTAACCTGATGGCGCTGAGCCAGACCAACATCAAGCGTCTGTTGGGCTACTCGTCCATCTCTCATCTGGGCTACCTGATGGTGGCGCTGATTGCGCTGCAGAGCGGTGAAATGTCGATGGAAGCCGTGGGCGTGTATCTGGCCGGTTACCTGTTCAGCAGCCTCGGCGCCTTCGGCGTGGTGAGCCTGATGTCCAGCCCATACCGTGGCCCGGATGCCGACTCACTGTTCTCTTACCGTGGTCTGTTCTGGCACCGTCCGATCCTGTCCGCGGTGATGACCGTGATGATGCTCTCTCTGGCGGGTATCCCGATGACGCTGGGCTTTATCGGTAAATTCTACGTGCTGGCCGTCGGTGTGCAGGCACACCTGTGGTGGCTGACTGCCGGTGTGGTTATCGGTTCCGCGATTGGTCTCTATTACTACCTGCGCGTTGCCGTGAGCCTCTACCTGAGCGCGCCTCAGCAGCTCAACCGCGATGCGCCATCTAACTGGCAGTACAGCGCCGGTGGTATCGTAGTGCTTATCTCAGCCCTGCTGGTGCTGATCTTCGGTATCTATCCGCAGCCGCTGATTGATATCGTGCAGCGAGCGATGCCATTAATGTAAAAGTAAAACCCGCCTCGGCGGGTTTTTTTATGGTTTTCTCCCTCTCCCTGTGGGAGAGGGACGGGGTGAGGGCACCAGCCCGCACCAGACCTAAGCCAGCTGCTTCCGGCTAATCAACGGCCCATCAATCTTCTTCATCGAGCGATCCAGCACCTCTTCAATCACCGACGACAGCTCGTTCAGCTCAAACTTCGCCACGTACCCGTCCGCCTTCACCTTGCGAATATGGTCTTCGTTGGCGTTGCCGGAAAGGGAAGAGTGGATCACCACCGGAATATCCTTCAGTACCGGGTCGGTTTTGATTTTGCGCGTCAGCGTAAAACCGTCCATCTCCGGCATTTCGAGGTCGGTCAGCACCAGGGCAATCTTATCGGTGATCGGCACACCTTCGGCCTGCGCCTGAGCGGCCAGCAGGCTAATTTTTTCCCACGCATCTTTGCCGGTGATATGCAGCTGCGCCGGGATCTCCATCGCCTGCAAACCTTTCTCCAGCATCGAGCGCGCCACTTTGGAATCTTCCGCCACAATCGCCACGGAACCCGGCTTGATGTTGAATTTAGTGGTCTTCAGATTCGTGGCGTGCAGGTCGTGATTCGCCGGGGTGATGTCATACAGGATCTGCTCAACGTCCAGCACCATCGCCAGTTCGTTGGTATCGGCCTTCTCGTCCAGGCAGGCAATACTGGTGATGTAGCGCCCGCTGACGGCAGTTTCCGCCGCGTGCACCTGCTTCCAGTCCAGACGCATGATGTTCTCAACCGACTCCACGGCAAACGCCTGCACGCTGCGGGCATATTCGGTAATCAGCAGGATGTTCAGCCCGGTGGTGGGTTTACAGCCCGCCACGGCGGCCAGATCGATAACCGGGATCACCTGATCGCGAATATTCACCATCCCCATCAGCGGAGACTTCATCCCGGCAGGTTTCGTGAACTCCGGCATCGGTACAATTTCGCGCAGCTTGAAAACGTTAATACCAAACAGCTCGGATTTATTGTCGTTCAGAGAGGTGCCAAGACGGAACAGCAACAGTTCAAAACGGTTCGACAGGGTCAGATTCGCCCTGTCATCAATATCTTTCTGGAAATTATCCATTCTACCCTCGAGAGAAATGCTGGCCTTTTAATCGTTATCGGCATCCTGAGGGAAAAATGAAGGGCTAAACGCTGACCTTAGCGAAATCTTCGGCCAGCTCACATTCCGGGAACAGCGCCCGACACTCTGCCAGCAGGCTTTCGCACCCCCGCGCGTCGTAACGCGAGCTGACATGGGTGATAATGAGCCTGCCGACAGCTGCGTCACGGGCAAGCAGCGCCGCCTGACGCGTTGAGCTATGGCCCCGACTGTTGGCTTTCTCTTCCATGGCCGTCTCCAGCGTGGCTTCATGCACCATCACGTCCACGCCCTGAGCAAGCTGAACGGCGGCAGGGCACGGTGCCGTGTCGCCAAAAATGGCCAGTTTTTTGCCCGGCTGAGGTGCGGCGAGATAATCCTGGCCGTTGATGATGCGCCCGTCCTCCAGCGTAACGTGCTGTCCGTGCTTCAGGCGCTGGAACAGCGGTCCAGGCTTTACGCCATCGGCGATGAGCGCGGCGGCATCCAGTGCGCCGGGTTTGTCGTGTTCCTCAATGCGGTAGCCATAGCACTCCACCGGATGATTAAGCGGTCGGGCGGTGACCTGATAATCCCCATCGTCGAAAACCAGGCCTTCGGTAATCTCAACGACCTCAAGCGGATAGTCGGTCCAGGAGCCGCTGAGGCGTAGCGCGGTTTCAACAAATTCCCGGATCCCCACAGGCCCATAAATCGTCAGCGGGTTGGCATTACCGGCCATTGAGCGGCTGCAAAGCAAACCGGGAAGGCCAAAAAGATGGTCGCCATGCAGGTGAGTGATGAAAATTTTATCCAGCTTGCCGGGGTGATAAGCGGTATGTAAAAGCTGATGTTGTGTCCCTTCACCACAGTCAAACAGCCATAGTCCGCCACGGGTGGGATGTTTAAGATCCAGCAGTATCGCGGTCACATTTCGTGATCGGGTTGGCACGCCAGCAGACGTCCCCAGAAAAATCAGTTCCATAATGCAATCAGCCCTTTGCCGAACGGGGAGGGGTTTAGTATAACGTGATGAACCCCAGGAAGGAGAAAGAGATGATCCAGTGGCAAGATTTACACCATAGTGAGCTCACCGTTCAGTCGCTCTACGCGCTGCTCAAACTGCGCTGCGAAGTGTTTGTGGTTGAACAAACCTGTCCGTATCAGGATATCGACGGTGATGATCTCACAGGGGAAAACCGTCATATTCTCGGCTGGAAGGATAACGAGCTGGTGGCGTATGCGAGGATTCTGAAAAGCGAGGACGATTTTGAGCCCGTCGTGATAGGTCGCGTCATTGTCAGCAACAAAGCACGGGGCGAAAAACTCGGCTATCAGCTGATGGAAAAAACGCTGGATGCGTGTCGGAAACAGTGGCCGGACAAGGCGTTATACCTGGGCGCGCAGGCGCACCTGCAACCCTTCTACGGCCATTTTGGTTTTACGCCGGTTACCGACGTTTATGACGAAGATGGCATCCCGCACATCGGCATGGCACGGGAAGTGAAACAGGCGTAATGGCACGTCGTTGTCTATAGTTAGCGGACTGGTGTACTAACATGGAGAAAAATATGTCATTTCAATCCTGGGATACCCGTATCGACGACGACCTGGCTTTGCTGAGCGAAACGCTGGAAGAGGTGTTACGTTCCTCGGGCGACCCTGCCGATCAGAAATATATTGAGTTAAAAGCCCGTGCTGAACAGGCGCTGCATGAAGTGAAAAACCGCGTCAGCCATGCGTCTGACACTTACTACTACCGTGCCAAAAAAGCGGTTTATCGTGCCGATGACTATGTCCATGAAAAACCGTGGCAGGGCATTGGGGTGGGTGCTGCCGTAGGGCTGGTGCTGGGTCTGCTGCTGGCCCGTCGTTAAGCCGCTTAACCACTCCCTATACGTGGGTACTGCTATTTATGTTCAGTACCCCGTATAATATGCGGTTTTAACAGGGAGAGGTTCGCGTGAATTCGATTTTCCTTGCGCTGGAGCAACTGCAAAGCCAGCTTTCGCAAGCGTTACCCGCCACACCCGGCCTGCGTCATTTCGACGTCTCTTTCCCGTTAAACGACGCCTTCGATCCTCTCGCCTGGCTTGGCGAGCAGCAGTGCTATCCGCAATTTTACTGGCAGCAGCGTAACGGTGATGAAGAGCTGGCTGCGCTGGGGGCGGTCACCCAATTTTCCTCTCTGGCGCTGGCCTCACAGTTTTTGAGTGCAGAACATGCGCCAAAAGAGACTCGCATCTGCGGCCTCAACGCATTCAGCCCGGAGCAGGGCAGTCTTTTTCTGCCGCGCCTGCTCTGGCGACGTACCGCTGGCAACGCCACCTTGCGCCTGCAGCTGTGGAGTGAGAGCTCGCTTCAGGACGACGCGCGCACTGCCCTGGAATTACTCCAGCAACTCCGTCCAGCCAGAGCCATTCGTCCGCTGTCTGTCCAGGTTGAGCGCGAAACGCACCTGCCGCAAAAACCGGAATGGTTGACCCTGATCGGCAAGGCGACGGAGACTATCGCGCGCGGCGATTTCGAAAAGGTCGTGCTTGCCCGGGCCACCGATCTGCAGTGTAAACAGCGGGTTAATCCTGTCGCTCTGATGGCCGCCAGCCGCGCCCTGAATCTCAACTGCTATCATTTCTGCATGGTATTCGACGCCCGCAACGCGTTCCTCGGCTCCACGCCCGAGCGCCTCTGGCGGCGACGTGGCAAGCTGCTGCGCACCGAAGCGCTGGCGGGCACCGTCGCCAGCCATACGGATGATAAACAGGCGCAGCGCCTGGGCGAGTGGTTGCTGAATGATGATAAAAACCAGCGTGAAAATATGCTGGTCGTGGAAGATATCTGCCAGCGTCTTCAGCACCATACGCAGACGCTTGAGGTATTGCCTGCTCAGGTCGTCCGGCTGCGTAAAGTCCAGCATTTACGACGCTGTATCTGGACGGAGCTAAAACAGGCCGATGACGAATTGTGTCTGCATGTGCTCCAGCCGACAGCCGCCGTTGCCGGGCTTCCGCGACAGCCCGCGCGTGCGTTTATCCACAACGTTGAGCCTTTCAACCGCGAATGGTACGCCGGTTCGGCCGGGTATTTATCGCCCGATCAAAGCGAGTTCTGTGTGGCGTTGCGCTCGGCGCGCGTCCAGGATGACGCCCTGCGGCTCTACGCCGGGGCGGGCATCGTCAGCGGATCTGACCCGGAGCAGGAGTGGCAGGAGATCGAAAACAAAGCTGCTGGCTTGCGCTCTCTGCTCCTTAGGGATTAATACTGATTCGCGCAATCCCGATTCATATCAAAATTCCAATTTTTTCTATTATTTATACTGTGTCGCATTCTTGATACCGGACAATCTCATGTCAGTAAGTTCTTTTAACCGACGCTGGGCGGCGGTGATCCTTGAAGCCCTGACGCGCCATGGCGTCAGGCACGTGTGTATTGCACCGGGTTCTCGCTCAACGCCGCTGACGCTGGCGGCCGCCGAAAATCGGGCATTGATTCATCACACCCATTTTGATGAGCGTGGCCTTGGGCATCTGGCGCTTGGGCTGGCAAAGGTCAGCAAAGAACCTGTGGCGGTGATTGTCACCTCCGGTACCGCCGTGGCGAACCTCTACCCGGCCCTGATTGAAGCCGGGCTAACCGGTGAAAAGCTGATCCTGCTGACGGCCGACCGTCCTCCTGAGCTTATCGACTGCGGAGCGAATCAGGCCATTCGTCAGCCGGGACTCTTTTCTTCGCATCCTTCGCAGACGGTTTCGCTGCCGCGTCCTACCCAGGATATTCCGGCAAGCTGGCTGGTCTCCACCGTCGATCACGCCATCGAGACATTGCGCAGCGGGGCGTTGCACATTAACTGTCCATTTGCCGAGCCGCTGTATGGCGAACTGGACGATACCGGCCTTGACTGGCAGCGCTCCCTCGGTAACTGGTGGCAGAGTGAAAAACCGTGGCTGCGCGGGCAAACGCATCTTGAGAGCGCGAAACAGCGCGACTGGTTCTTCTGGCGCCAAAAACGCGGCGTGGTTATTGCCGGGCGCATGAGCGCCGCCGAAGGCAGGCGGGTCGCCGAATGGGCGCAAACCCTCGGCTGGCCGCTGATTGGCGACGTGCTTTCCCAGACCGGTCAGCCGCTGCCGTGCGCCGATCTCTGGCTCGGGAATGCAAAGGCGGTCACTGAGCTTTCACAGGCGCAGATTGTGGTTCAGATCGGCGCCAGCATGACCGGGAAACGCCTGCTGCAGTGGCAGGCGACCTGCACGCCGGAAGAGTACTGGCTGGTCGACCCGCTGGAAGGGCGGCTTGACCCGGCGCACCATCGCGGCCGCCGTCTGGTGAGCAACATTGAGAGCTGGCTGGACCTGCATCCGGCGGAAAAACGTCAACCCTGGGCGGTGGCAATCCCCGAATTGTCTCGTCAGGCGTGGGAAATCACCAAAGCGCACTGTGAGACATTCAGCGAAGCCGGTCTGGCGCACCGTATTCGTCAGTATCTGCCTGAACAGGGCCAGCTGTTTGTCGGTAATAGCCTGGTGGTGCGTCTGATTGATGCCTTTTCGAAGTTGCCTGCGGGCTACCCGGTTTACAGCAACCGCGGCGCCAGCGGCATCGACGGGCTGATCTCGACGGCGGCGGGCGTGCAGCGCGCCAGCGCGAAATCGACGCTGGCGATCGTGGGCGATCTCTCCGCGCTTTACGATCTCAACGCGCTGGCGCTGCTGCGTCAGGCTTCCGCACCGTTTGTGCTGATCGTCGTGAACAACAACGGCGGGCAGATTTTCTCTCTGTTGCCAACGCCCCAGAGCGAGCGTGAGCGCTTCTATCTGATGCCGCAGAACGTGCAGTTTGAACATGCCGCGGCAATGTTCAGCCTGAAATACCACCGCCCGGAGAGCTGGCAACAGCTGGAAGCCGCGTTAAGCAGCGCCTGGAAGCAACCGGGCGCGACGCTGATTGAGCTGGTCGTGAACGATGCCGACGGTGCGCAGAGCCTGCAAAGCCTGCTGGCACAGGTGAGTCAGCTGTGATCCTCGCAGGCGTGCAGCAGACCGGAGAACCAGGCTATCCCTGGCTGGTCTTTTTGCACGGTTTTTCCGGAGACTGCCGCGAGTGGCAGGTTGTCGGGGAGACGCTGAGCGAGTATCCCCGGCTCTATCTTGACCTGCCGGGGCACGGTGAATCCCGGAATATTACCGTGACGGGGTTCGAGGAGATGAGTACGTTACTTACCCGAACACTGATTAGTTACAACATACTTAACTACTGGATGGTGGGGTACTCCCTCGGCGGCCGCATTGCGATGTTTCACGCCTGCCAGCAGCCGAAGGGGCTGTTGGGCGTGATGGTTGAGGGCGGACATCCGGGCCTGCAGAACGCCGACGATCGCCATGCGCGGCGGGTATCCGACCACCGCTGGGCGACACGTTTTCGCACCGAACCGCTGGATAAGGTCTTTGCTGACTGGTACCAGCAGCCGGTGTTTGCCTCTCTCCCGGACGCTGAGCGGAAGGCGCTTATTACCCTGCGCAGCCAAAACAACGGCATAACGCTGGCGAAAATGCTTGAAGCGACCTCGCTGGCCGGGCAGCCGGATTTACGTCCCGCGCTCAGCACCCGCCATTTCTCTTTTGATTACCTCTATGGCGAACGTGATAAAAAGTTCGCGGCCCTTGCCGCTGAACTGCACGCCGTTCGCCATGAAATTCCAAACGCCGGACACAACGCCCACCGGGAAAACCCCGCTGCGGTCGCCGCGAGTCTGGCTCAGATACTGCGTCTTCGAACAAAGGACACTCTATGATCTATCCTGATGAAAACATGCTTTACGCGCCGGTCGAATGGCAAGACTGCTCCGAAGGCTACACCGACATTCGTTACCACAAATCCGCTGACGGCATCGCCAAAATCACCATCAACCGTCCGCAGGTGCGTAACGCCTTCCGTCCGCTGACCGTCAAGGAGATGATCCAGGCCCTGGCGGATGCTCGCTATGACGATAACATCGGCGTGATTGTCCTGACCGGCGAAGGTGAGAAAGCCTTCTGCTCCGGTGGCGATCAGAAAGTGCGCGGTGACTACGGCGGATACCAGGACGATGCGGGTACGCATCACCTGAACGTGCTCGATTTCCAGCGCCAGATCCGCACCTGCCCGAAACCGGTGGTGGCGATGGTGGCGGGTTACTCCATCGGCGGCGGTCATGTGCTGCACATGATGTGTGACCTGACCATTGCCGCCGAGAACGCCATCTTCGGCCAGACCGGTCCGAAAGTGGGCTCTTTCGACGGCGGCTGGGGCGCTTCCTACATGGCGCGCATCGTCGGGCAGAAAAAAGCGCGTGAAATCTGGTTCCTGTGCCGTCAGTACAACGCCCAGGAAGCGCTGGATATGGGCCTGGTGAATACCGTGGTACCGATTGCCGATCTCGAAAAAGAGACCGTCCGCTGGTGCCGTGAAATGCTGCAAAACAGCCCAATGGCGCTGCGCTGCCTGAAGGCGGCACTCAACGCTGACTGTGACGGTCAGGCGGGCCTGCAGGAGCTGGCGGGCAACGCCACCATGCTGTTCTACATGACCGAAGAGGGTCAGGAAGGACGCAACGCGTTTAACGAAAAACGCCAGCCTGATTTCAGCAAATACAAACGGAACCCGTAATGCGTCGCGCGCAGGTTTACCGCTGGCAGATACCGATGGACGCGGGCGTGGTGCTGCGTGAACGGCGGTTAAAAACCCGTGATGGCTTCTTTGTGCATCTCCAGCAGGGTGAGCGAGAAGGCTGGGGCGAGATTTCGCCGCTGCCGGGCTTTAGCCTGGAATCGCTCGATGATGCACAGGCTGCGCTGCTGGCGTGGGCAGGTGCGTGGCGCGAGGGCGCGAACCCGGCGTTGCCGGACGTGCCTTCTGCGGCCTTTGGTATCAGCTGTGCGCTGGCAGAACTGGAGGGCAGCCTGCCGGAAGAGGGCAATTACCGCGCGGCACCGCTGTGCACGGGCGACCCGGACGAGCTCTTTGCGTTGCTCTCCACCATGCCGGGCGAGAAAGTGGCGAAAATTAAGGTCGGTCTCTACGAAGCGGTGCGCGACGGAATGGTTGCCAACCTGCTGCTGGAAGCGATTCCCGATTTGCACCTGCGTCTTGACGCAAACCGCGCCTGGACGCCGCTTAAGGCGCAGCAGTTTGCGAAATACGTCAACCCGGCGTACCGCAGCCGCATCGCCTTCCTGGAAGAGCCGTGCAAAACCCGCGACGATTCGCGCGCGTTTGCTCGTGAAACGGGGATTGCTATCGCCTGGGATGAAAGCCTGCGCGAAGACGATTTTGAATTTATTGCCGAGCCGGGCGTCAGCGCAGTGGTGATTAAACCGACGTTAACCGGCAGCCTGGCGAAGGTCCGCGAGCAGGTTGCCGCGGCGCATGCGCTGGGTCTGACGGCGGTGATCAGTTCGTCGATTGAGTCCAGCCTTGGGCTGACCCAACTGGCACGTATTGCCGCCTGGTTAACGCCTGACGCTGTCCCCGGCCTCGATACGCTGAACCTGATGCAGGCTCAGCTTCTCCGCCAGTGGCCGGACAGCGCGCTGCCGTGCCTCAGCGTTGAGGCGCTGGAGCCGCTGCTATGAGTTTTACCGACTGGCCATGGCGGCACTGGTGTGCGCAGTTTGCCGATAAACCTGCTCTCAGGCTGAACGACGACGCGCTGAGCTGGCAACAGCTGTGCACGCGTATCGATCGCCTTGCCGCGGGCTTTCATCAGCAGGGGGTGGAGGAGGGTGACGGTGTTCTGCTGCTGGCCTATAACCACCCGCAAACGCTGATGGCATGGCTGGCGCTGCTCCAGTGCGGCGCGCGTATTCTTCCAGTGAATCCACAGCTGCCGCGTCCGCTGCTGGACGTGCTGCTCCCCCAGATGACCCTGCGCTTTGCGCTGGTGCTGGACGGCAGCTACGACGCTCTTCCTGCCCTGAGCATGCGTGAGCCAGCCGACGCGTACCGCGTTGCATGGCAACCGGCGCGGCTGGCCTCGATGACGCTCACCTCCGGCTCGACCGGGCTACCGAAGGCGGCGGTGCATACCTGTGCCGCCCACCTTGCCAGCGCACGCGGCGTGTTGTCGCTGATGCCCTATGGGGACAACGACGACTGGCTCCTTTCGCTGCCGCTGTTTCACGTTTCCGGTCAGGGAATTTTATGGCGCTGGCTGGTGGCCGGGGCACGCTTAACGGTGCGCGAGAAACAACCTCTGGAACAGGCGTTACGCGGCTGCACCCACGCCTCGCTGGTGCCGACCCAGCTCTGGCGTCTGCTTAATCGTCACAAGCCTGTTGCACTGAAAGCGGTGCTGTTGGGCGGGGCTGCAATCCCCGTTGATTTAACACAGCAGGCGCGCGAACAGGGTATTCACTCCTTCTGCGGTTACGGCCTCACCGAGTTTGCCTCTACCGTCTGTGCGAAAGAGGCAGACGGAGAGCCGGACGTAGGGTATGCGCTGCCGGGCAGAGAGGTGCAGGTCGTTGACGGTGAAGTCTGGATCAGGGCTGAAAGTATGGCTTCCGGCTACTGGCGGGACGATGCGCTGATGCCGTTGACCAATGCGCAGGGATGGTTCGCCACCCGCGACCGTGGGGAATGGCATAACGGGCGACTGACGATTTTAGGCCGCATAGACAATCTCTTTTTCAGCGGAGGAGAGGGGATCCAGCCGGAATCGCTGGAACGTGTTATCGCCGCACACCCGCAGATTAACCAGGTGTTTATCGTCCCGCTGGACGATGCCGAGTTTGGACAACGTCCGGTGGCGGTGGTGGAGTGCGAGCCGGGAACGGATATCGCGCAATTTCCTGACTGGATCCAGGGCAGACTGGCGCGCTTTGAGCAGCCGGTCCACTGGCTGGTACTGCCGGCGGAGCTAAAAAATGGCGGGATTAAGATCTCCCGCCAGGCGTTAAAACAGTGGGTGAATGCCCAGCTGTCGGCGTAATTATCCGATATCCGGCTCCGGTTTGCGCTGGCGACGGCGCAGCAGGCGTAATATCGGCGGCACCACAATCACCATGATTGCCAGCGCTAACAGGACCTTCGCGACGCTGCTGTCCCACAGGATCGACATATTGCCGTTACTGATGGACAGCGCGCGGCGCAGGTTCTGCTCCAGCATCTCGCCAAGCACGAACCCCAGAATCAGCGGTGACATCGGGAAGTGCATCTTACGGAGTATGTATCCCAGCACGCCCAGGACCACCATCAGCACCAGGTCAAACGTGGTGCTGTGCACCGCGTACACCCCTACAGCAGAGACGGCGGCAATCGCCGGGACCAGGAACCACAGGGGAATGGTCAACATGCGGGTGAACAGCCCAATCAGCGGGATATTCATCACCAGCAGCATCACGTTAGCGATCAGCAGGGCGGCAATCAGCCCCCAGACAATATCCGGCTGCTCGGTAAACATTGCCGGTCCCGGCGTGATGTTGTAGAGCGTCAGGGCGCCCATCATCACCGCCGTGGTGCCGGAGCCCGGTACGCCAAGGGTCAGCATCGGGATAAACGAGCCACAGGCCGAGGCGTTATTGGCCGCCTCAGGCGCCGCCACGCCGCGAATATCGCCTTTACCAAAGCTGTCGCTGTTGCCGCTGAGCTTTTTCTCGGTCATGTAGGTAATGGCGCTGGCGATGGTGGCCCCGGCGCCCGGCAGGATGCCGACAAAGAAGCCAATTACCGATGAGCGCAGCGTGGTGCCGATGCACTGCGCGCCCTCTTTAGCGCTAAAGAGCATCCGGCCGGTTTTGCGCACCAGCGTCTGCCCGCTGCTGGTATGTTCCAGCATCAGTAAGATTTCAGAGACAGAGAACAGACCAATCACGACCACGATAAACTGCACGCCGTCGGACAGGTGAACGCTGTCGAAGGTAAAGCGATAGACCCCGGTGTTGGCATCCACGCCGACGGTGGCTAACCCTAAGCCAATCAGCGCGGACAAAAACGACTTGAGCGGATTTTGCGCCATCATGCTGCCGAGACAGGCAATGGCAAACACCATCAGGGCAAAATATTCTGCCGGACCAAACGCCAGCGACCACTGGGCCAGCGCAGGCGCAAACAGAATGATGCCGCCAATGGCAACCAGCGAGCCAAAGAACGAACTGACCGCTGAAATGGAGAGCGCCACGCCCCCGCGACCCTGTCGCGCCATCGGATAGCCATCCAGCGCGGTCATGATCGCCGCCGCATCTCCCGGCACGTTAAGCAGGATCGACGAGATGCGCCCGCCATATTCACAGCCGATATAGACCGTTGCCAGCAGGATCAGCGCCGATTCCGCAGGCAGATGCAGGGCAAAGGCCAGCGGAAGTAAAATTGCTACCCCGTTGATCGGCCCAAGACCCGGCAGCAGGCCGACAATCGTGCCCACGAAACAGCCGATCAGGGCGATCACCAGGTTTTCCGGGGTCATCGCCACGGCGAACCCCTGTGAGAGGTAAATCCAGGTATCCATAGCGTGCTCCGTTAATTAAGCCAGGCGCCGAGCGGTAACGTCACGTCCAGCAGGCGGTCAAAGGCGTACCACAGTAAAATCCCCATCACCACGCCTGAGATCCCTGCCGCAGGCAGGGTGGCGTTAAACAGCATGCCGATCACCATCGTCAGGATGGCGGTCGCCACCGGGAAGCCGAGCCATTCAAAGCCCCAGGCGTACATCAGCAGGACAATGACCATCACCAGCAGACGCTGCAGAATGCGACGCGGTGGCCACTCGACGGTGTCCGGGTGGCGCAACAGCAGCGCCACCGAGCAGAGCAGCATCAGGCCGACGATGCCCATCGGGAAGGGGCGTGGCCCTACGGGTTCATAGCTGTATTCGCTGTGGATCTGCCAGGCGACAAACATCCCGCCAACGCAGAGCAGCAGCCATATCCCGGCAAAAATACGATCGCTCATAGCGCCTCCGGTTATTTCGCCAGACCAAAGGCTTTCGCCTGCTCGCGGTAGTCATTCACCTGTTTTTTGACGTACTCATCCAGTGGCTTACCGGTCAGGTTAAATTCAAACAGCCCGCGCAAATCGCGCTGTTTCTTAAACTCTTCGGTCTGCTGGAGTGTGTTGAACGCGTCGACCCACCATTGGTACTCGGCATCGGTCACTTTTGGCCCGACGAAGAACCCGCGGATGATCGGCCAGACCAGGTTGTAACCCTGCTCTTTGGCGGTCGGCACGTTAGCCAGCTGTCCCGGCAGACGGTTTTCCGAGAAGACCGCCAGCACGCGGATTTTGTCCCCGTTCAGGTAGGGCACCATCTCGCTGAGATCGCCGGAAACGGCCTGAACGTGGTTGCCCATCAGTGCCGTAACCGGCTCGCCGCCGCCTTCAAAGGCCACGTAGCGCATTTTGTGTGGGTCAACCTTCGCCTGTTGCGCGAGAAGGGCGGCTTTCATCCAGTCCTGGCTACCGATCGACGCGCCTGCGCCAATCACCACGCTGTTCGGATCTTTTTCCATGGCGGTGAGCAGGTCTTTCAGGGACTTCCACGGTGAGTCGGCACGCACGGCAATCATCCCGTAGTCGGTACCGACGGTCGCCAGCCAGCGCACGTCATCCACGCCATACCGGCCAAACTTGCCCTGAGACAGGTTCAGCAGTGAACCACCGGAGAAGGCCACCACCGTCCCCGCTTCCGCAGGTCGTTGTGCGACGATGGCGTTATAGGCCACCGCGCCCACGCCGCCGGGCATGTAGGTCACGCGCATCGGTTTCTCGATGGCCTTCGTCTCCAGCATGCTGACCTGAATCAATTTGCAGGTGAGATCGAAACCGCCACCCGGTTTGGCCGGGGCGATACATTCGGTACGGGACGGGGCGTCCTGCGCCTGAACGACAGAGGTACTCAACAGGAATGCGCTTGCAGCAAGGGTAGAAAGTAAGTGTTTTTTCATCGTTTATCCTCACGCCGGGGTACGGGTATGGGTCTTTTTTCTGATTATGTGAACCGCCTTGTAGCGGTTCCGTTGCGTGATTGTTAAAACAATAACCTTTCATTTCCCTTTCAATGGGGAACCAACTTTACAGGATGTGACATGCGTCTCTTACTCGCAGAAGATAATCGTGAGCTGGCTCACTGGCTGGAGAAAGCGCTGGTGCAGGAGGGCTTCGCCGTGGATTGCGTGTCTGACGGGCGTGCCGCCGACCATCTGCTGCAGGGGGAACATTACGCGGTTGCTATTCTGGACATCGGCATGCCCGGTTTTGATGGCCTGGAAGTGGTCCATCGCCTCAGAAAACGGGGGCAGACGCTGCCCGTCCTGTTCCTGACTGCGCGCAGCAACGTGGCGGACCGGGTAAAGGGCCTGAACGCCGGGGCGGATGATTATCTGCCAAAACCGTTTGAGCTGGAGGAGCTTGACGCCCGGCTGCGTGCCCTGTTGCGCAGAAGCGAGGGGCGCACGCAGGAACGCCAGCGTCTTGGGGAGCTGGAGTATGACGACGAGGGCTTTTTCCTGCTCCGCGATGAACCGCTTTCCCTGACGCCGCGCGAGCTCTCTCTGCTGAAAGTGCTGATGCACCGCCGCACCCGTCCGGTTTCGCGGCAGCAGCTTTTTGACCAGGTGTTCAGCCTGAACGACGATGTCAGCCCTGAAAGTATCGATCTTTATATTCACCGCTTGCGAAAGAAGCTCACCGGCAGCGGCGTGCGGATCACCACGTTACGGGGGCTGGGATACGTGCTGGAGTGCGGCGATGAGAGGGTTTAAGCCGCAGTCGCTCTACCTGCAACTGCTGCTTTTTCTTGGCCTGCCGCTACTGTTGCTGTGGGGATTGTCAGCCTTTAACAGCTACGTCAGCGCGTTGCAGGCGGCCACGCAGGCTTACGACCGCACGCTGTTATCCTCTGCCCGCACCATCTCGGAACGGCTGGAGGTACGCGACGGCAAGCTGGCGGTGGACGTGCCCTGGGTGGTGCTTGATAGCTTTGAGCTCAACATGAACGACCGGCTCTATTACAAGGTGGTCGACCCCGACGGGCGGGTGATCTCCGGCTATGACGATCTGCCGAAGATGCCGCCTGCAACATCGCGTACCACGCTCTACCCCGCGCTGGCGTGGTTTTACCATACCGAATATCGCGGGCAGGCGATTCGGGTGGCGCGTCTGCTGCAGCCCGTGAATCAAGATTCTATTTTTGGCATGGCGGAAATTTACGTTGCGGAGACGCTCCAGTCACGCCGCTATCTCGCCAGCCAGTTGCTCTTTTCATCCTGGGTTTCGCAGGGGCTGCTGGTGCTGCTGACGCTGGTGCTAACCGCCTGGATGCTGCGCCGCGTGTTGCGCCCGATGCGCCAGCTCTCCTCGCTGATGGTGCGGCGCGAGCCGGGCCTGCTGGCACCGCTGCCGGAGCTGCTGCCCTGGTCCGAGACCCGGCTGCTGATTGTGGCTTTTAACCGCTATATCGACCGTCTGCGCGGCGTGCTTTCGCGTCAGGAACGTTTCAACGCGGATGCATCGCACCAGCTCAAAACGCCACTGGCGGTACTTAAAACACAGGTGTCTGTCGCGCTTACTCGCCAGGATCCCGCTTTGTGGCAGGAGAGTCTGCGGGCAATGAACGCCACGCTGGATGAGACTATCGTACTCACCGAGCGGCTGTTGCAGCTTTCGGCGGTGAAGGGGAGAGAGCAGGGCGATCGTCAGTTCTCGCCTGTGGATCTGGTTCAGGTGGTGCAGAACTGCTGCTTCTCCCGACTGGCGCAGGCGCGGAGCAAAGGGATCGATCTGGGTTACGACGGTGTGGAGCAGCCGGTCATGATCGAAGGCGATGACGTCCTGCTGGGCGAACTGTGCGCTAACCTGCTGGAGAACGCGATTAAATATACGCCAGCAGGCGGGACCGTGACCGTTTTCCTGCGCGCGGAGGCCGGTGCCGTTGAGCTGCGCGTTGAAGACAGCGGCCCCGGCATTGAAGAGGATCAGATCCACCAGGCGATGCTCCCTTTCCACCGCCTGGACAACGTCGGGGACGCTGCCGGTTCCGGGATCGGGCTGGCACTGGCGGGTGACATTGCCCGGCTGCACCGCAGCCATTTGCAACTCAACCGCAGTGAATCCCTGGGTGGCCTGTGTGTCAAAATGCGCTTTCTGTTGCTTGCATAAAAAAGCCGCAAGTTTCAAATCGTTACAATCTTCCCCCCCGCCGCACGCAGAGTGCTTGATCCCCGGGAGACTCAGGTTAAAATCTCGCGGTTTTGGGACTTCTCTATAACATTGCGCGGGATCATGACAATGAAAAAAGTGGCATTACTGGGCTTCGGCCTGATGGTTGTATCTGCGGCGGCTAACGCCATCAGCTTCAACGGCTCGGCGGGTCAGGACTATACCCACCTGGGCTTTGGCCTGGGAACAGAGACTTCCGGTCTGGCGATGACCGGTGGTTGGACGCATAACGATGACGACGGCGATGCGGCAAGCCTCGGTCTGGGTCTGAACATTCCTCTTGGTCCATTCCTGGCGACCGTCGGCGGTAAAGGTATCTATACCAACCCGAACGACGGTGACGAAGGGTATGCGGCAGCGGTGGGTGGCGGCCTGCAGTGGAAAATTGGCGACAGCTTCGGTCTGTTTGGCGAGTATTACTACTCTCCGGACTCGCTCTCCAGCGGTATCGACAGCTATGAAGAAGCCAACGCCGGCGCGCGCTGGACCATCATGCGTCCGATTACCATCGAGGCGGGCTATCGCTACCTGAACCTGGCGGGCAAAGACGGCAACCGCGACAACGCGCTGGCCGACGGTCCCTATGTGGGCGTAAGCGCAGGCTTCTAATCCTGTCGGCGCGGCGTTCCGTCGCGCCAGTTTCTCTCTTCTCCCTCCCGCGTTTGCGCTATAGTGTTTTCACCAAATAAGCGGGAGAACACAATGATTAACGTGGAGATGTTATCCACCGGCGACGAAGTGCTGCATGGACAAATTATTGATACCAATGCTGCCTGGCTTGCCGATCTTTTCTTTGAGCAAGGATTACCGTTAACGCGTCGCAATACGGTAGGCGACAATCTTGTGTCGCTGGTCAGCATTCTGCGTGAGCGGAGCGAACACTGCGATGTGCTGATCGTGAATGGCGGACTCGGTCCTACCAGTGACGATCTCAGCGCGCTGGCCGCCGCAACCGCAAAAGGTGAAGGGCTGGTGCTGCATGAGGCATGGCTTTCACAGATGGAACGCTTTTTCTCCGAACGTGGCCGCGTTATGGCCCCCAGCAACCGCAAGCAGGCTGAAATCCCCGCCAGTGCTGAGCTGGTTGATAACCCGGTCGGCACCGCGTGCGGGTTTGCCCTGCAGCTGAACCGTTGCCTGATGTTCTTCACGCCCGGCGTACCTTCCGAATTTAAAGTGATGGTTGAGCAGCAGATCCTGCCGCGCCTTCGCGACCGTTTTACCCTGCCTGAACCTCCGCTGTGCCTGCGACTGACCACGTTTGGCCGTTCTGAAAGCGATCTGGCCCAGAGTCTTGACCACCTGCAATTGCCGCCGGGCGTGTCCATGGGCTATCGCTCCTCTATGCCGATCATTGAGCTCAAGCTGACAGGACCGGCGACGCAGAAAGCGGCGATGCTGGCCCTGTGGCCCGAAGTGCAGCGCGTGGCGGGCGAGAGCCTGATCTTTGAAGGGACGGAGGGGTTGCCTGCGCAGATTGCGAAGCACCTGCAGGATCGTCAGCTGAGCGTGACCTTAAGCGAGCAGTTCACCGGTGGCTTGCTGGCGCTGCAATTGTCGCGCGCCAGCGCGCCGCTGCTGGCCAGCGAAGTGGTGCCGTTCCAGCAGGAGACCCTGGCGCAAACCGCCCGCTGGGCCTCGGAGCGACGGGTTAAACATTTTGCCGGTCTGGCGCTGTTCGTGGGTGGGCTGGATGAGGAACACCTTAACGTCGCGCTGGCGACGCCGGAGGGGACCTGGGCTCTGAGGGTCAAAATGAGCATCACTCGCCACAGTCTGGCGGTGCGTCAGGAAGTCTGCGCCATGATGGCGCTGAATATGCTGCGCCGCTGGCTCAATGGCAAAGAGGTTGCCAGCGAGCACGGCTGGATTAACGTTGTTGAGTCGCTGTTCGTCGAGTAATGTTTGTGCCGGGGCGTTCGCCCCGGCCATGTTCAGCCCAGCGCGTTCGCCAACAGGGTAATCGGATGCTCACAGCGCTTGCTGGTGGACATCTCAATCTGCCATTTACAGGTTTCGCAGTCGGTCACCACGATATCCGCGCCGCTCTCTTCAATCTGGCGGAACAGCGGGGCGCCAATCGCCTGGGAGGTTGCGTAGTTTTCGCGCTTAAAGCCGTAGGTTCCCGCAATCCCGCAGCAGCGCGAATCCAGCACCGTCAGCTCAAGTCCGGGAATTAACCGCAGCAGCTCAAGCGTATAGAGCGACCAGCCCATTTTCTCCATATGACACGGGGTGTGATACACCACTTTCAGGGGCAATTTCCCCAGCGGCAACGTCTGCCCGCTATCGAGCTTGCGCCACAGGAAGCGTGTCGCCAGCTCGATGTGCTCGCGCAGGCCGGTATTATCCACGTCCAGCAGATGCGGGTACTCATCGCGCAGGGTGAAGGTACAGGTGGACGAGGTCGCCAGCACCGGAATACCTTTATCGACAATCGCTTCGCGCAGTGACGTGACATTGCTCTGAGCCTGCCTGCGCGCTTTATCGGTAAACCCGTTGGCGATCAGCGGTACGCCGCAGCACTTCTCTTTGTTCAGTAGCTGAACGCCCGTTCCCATGGCGTTCATCACCTTCAGCAGATCTTTGCCCAGCTGCGGGTGGTTGTAATTCACATAGCAGCCGTGGAAAAAGGCCACCTGGTCGGCGTACTGCGCCTGCTCCGCCGCGACGGATTTGTACCAGCGGCGGAAGGTGCCGTGAGAATATTTCGGCAGGCTGCGGTGATGGTCTATCTTCAGCGTGGCATCCAGCAGCTGGCGCACCGGCTTGAGCGAGGTCGCGGCATTCACCAGCGGTGCAAACGGCGTCGAGACGCTGCCCATCAGATCGGTATGGCTCAGAATTGCGTCACGCAGCGTCGGCTTTTGCGTGCTGTAGCGCGCCCGGGCGCGCTGGATGATATCGCCGATTTTCACATCCGACGGGCAGGCAACTTCGCAGCGTTTGCAGTTGATACAGTATTTCAGCGCCTCGTCGTACAGCTTACCGTCCTTCAGGCGCAGACGCTCGCCGTCCGGCCCGGCCTGCTTTGGTCCGGGATAGCGCGGGTTCACGCCGCTGACCGGGCAGACGGTCGTGCAGACCGTGCATTTAATGCAGCTTTCAAAACGGGTATCGTTCATTGTTCCGCCTCCGCGCGCTGGCTAATCTGCTCTGCCACATACAGCGCCGTGACGGCGCAGACCCCGCCACCGCACCCCTGAGTTATGGGATCGTATCCGCCCAACAGCGAGCCAATGGCAAAGAGATTCCTGACGGGCTTACCGGAAAGTTGCGGGTGCAGCTGGTTATCAACCATCACGCCGAACTGTTGCCAGGGCTGCGGCGAGAAGAAATCACTCTGATACCAGTCCGCGCGGGAGGCGCCTTGCCGGACATCAAGCCCCATAATGGCTTCCCGGATGCCCTCCCGGCTGCTCAGCAGCCCGTTGCTGAAGAAACTGCCGCTTGCCAGCACCGTATAGCGGGCGCGAAGCGGAATATCACCGTGGTTGCGGGTCCAGATTTCGCTCACCGCGCCGTCCGTCAGGGTGATTTTTTTCACCTCGTCACCCGCCATCCACACGCCGCCCTGCGCCACAAACTGGCGCTGGAGCTGGGTATGCAGGCGAATGCCGGGCACGGAAGGGGGAAGCGTTGGCAGCAGGCCGAGCGAGCAGGGCAGACGGTCCGACAGCCAGTGCCACAGGCGGTTATCGCTGAGTCCAAAGCAGGCAGGCATCAACAGCGTATCGCAGGTTTCACCGAGCGGTCTGAGCGCCTCATACAGCAGCGGCCATCTGTCTTCGTTATCCAGAAAGCGGGCGATATTCACCGCGCGAAACTCGCTCGGGTTTTCGCGCAGGACATCCAGTTCAGGCAGTTCTATCTCTGCCGTCTCGGCGTTCACGCCCTGGCGACACAGTGACGCCGCCGCAAGATGGGGCTGAAAATCAAGAAAGCCGCTAATACCCACGACCCGTACCCGTCCTGTGCTCACAGGGGCAACGGGGACCTCCTCCGGGCTGAGCCATGCGGAACGCAGGGTGCCAAGCGGCGTGATGCGTTGATGATTTTGCCTGGCGCTCCCCTTCAGACGCGCACCGCAGTCAGCCAGCAGCGCTTCGGTTTCCAGCGCAAAGCGGTCAATATGCTGCGCGCCAACCCGATGATACGGGTGCTCTGGCGGCAGTTTGTCGCGGTACGTGTCGTCCACCAGATCCAGCGATCCCGAAGAGAAGTGCAGGGCACTCTGGCCCCGGGTGATAATGGCGCAGCGCAGCCCCTGCTTCGTGAGCTTGATGCCACAGAGCAAGCCCGCCAGCCCGCCGCCGACAATCACGGTATCAAATTTCATCGTGTTGCTCCTTCTCAAGACCGCAAAGCCCCTGGTAGACCCAGCGGGTAAACTCGCTCTCACGCAGGGCATCGCCCCAGGCGACAGGCTGAATGCCTTTCCAGCGCTCGTTTAAAAAGGCGCTGAGCTGATCGAGCGACTGGGTGGCAGTCGTGGTATGAAAACGCTGCAGCAGACCCGCCGCACGGCAGGCGCACAGTTCACCCTGGCAGGTTCCCATGCCGACGCGGGTGCGACGGCGGAGATCGAGCAGGCTCTTGACCGTCAGGTTCTCCACCGCGTATTGCACCTCGCCCGCGGTGACGGCTTCGCACTCGCACACCAGGCTGCGGCTCAGCCGACCTTCGCCGAGCCAGACCGGCGTTCTGTCCCCGTGGCGGTAAATCGCGGAACCGCGCAGCGGGGCGGGCAGGGAGATGATTTTTTGCAACGTTTTTTCGGTGGACTGACGCGATCCCGGCAGCGGTTGTTCTGCCGTCACGCACGGTTCGGTATTCCCCAGCTTGCGGCAGACTGCATCGGTGGCCCATTCTGCCATCAGGCGGTAGGTCATTAATTTGCCGCCTGTAATGGTGATAAATCCGTCCATGCCGTCGCGTTCGGCGTGGTCGAGCAGCACGATGCCCCGGCTAACGTTACGTCCGCTCGGATCGTTATCGCTGGCGACAAGAGGACGCACGCCCGCGTAGGCACGCAGAATACGCGTCTGGGCCATCACCGGGGCCAGTTTCTCGCCTTCACGCAGCAGGATATCCACCTCTTCGGCGGTCACGCGGTTGTAGTCAATGTCGCTGTAGTCGACGTGGGTTGAGGTCGTACCAATCAGCGAAATGGTATCGCCCGGCACGAGGATATCGGCATCAGACGGTTTGCGGCAGCGGTTGATCACATGGTTATTGATGCGATGGTCGAGGATCAGCAGCGAGCCTTTCGCCGGGAACATGCGCACCGACAGGTCAGCGTATTCTGCAATGCGCTGCCCCCAGATCCCCGCGGCATTAATGACGACGGAGGCAAACAGCTCGCTGTGTTCGTGGTATTGCGTATCAAACACCCGCACGCCGCAGACGCGATGGCCTTCGCGGATAAGTCCGGTCACTTCATGCCCGGTCAGAATGCGCGCTCCATGTTCCCGGGCATCCAGCATATTGGCGGCGGTCAGGCGGAACGGATCGACGGTGCCATCCGGGACTTTCACTGCGCCAATAAGCGCCGGGTTGACTGACGGTTCCAGCTGCCGTGCCCGCGCCGGATCCATGGCCTCCGCCTGAATACCTGCTGCGTTACAGGCGGTGATAAAGGTTTCCTGAAAGGCGAGGTCATCTTCGGGAAGGGTGATAAAGAGGCCATCGGTCGGTTCAATGCAGTGGCGGGCGATACGCTTGAGGATCTGGTTTTCCGCAATACATTCCCGTGCCGACTCACCGTCAGTGACGGCGTATCGCGCGCCGCTGTGGAGCAGACCGTGGTTTCGCCCGGTCGCGCCCGTGGCAATATCGTGGCGTTCCAGAAGCGTGACGCTTAATCCGCGAAGGGCGCAATCGCGAGCGATACCGGCGCCGGTGGCACCACCGCCAATGATAATCACATCGCTGTAGCGAGGATCGTGAATTGTCATTGTCTTCCCTCAATGTTCGTTTTTTTATCATTTAGCCACATGAAAACTGTGGTTTGTTTGATTTCGAACATAAACGCGCGAAATTCGAAAGTGAAACGTGATTTCATGCGCTTTTTTGCGCATTCTGTCATATTTCTGTAACAATCTGTGCGTTGATTCACAGTAACAATCACCATGATTTCTTAACATCCCCGGCTCTGGAATTCAGGTGCGAGCCACCTGCTCATTCAATTCAAGGCCACGGAGGCTGTCATGCTCAGTATTTTCAAACCCGCGCCGCATCGGGCGCGTCTGCCAGAGGCAGAGATTGATCCGCTATACCGTCGTCTGCGTTGGCAAATTTTCCTGGGGATCTTCTTCGGGTACGCGGCGTACTATCTTGTGCGTAAAAACTTTGCGCTCGCCATGCCGTATCTGGTGGAGCAGGGCTTTTCACGCGGCGATCTGGGGTTCGCGCTGTCGGGGATCTCTATCGCGTATGGTTTTTCCAAGTTCATTATGGGGTCCGTGTCGGATCGCTCGAATCCGCGCGTGTTTCTGCCCGCCGGTCTGATTCTGGCGGCTGCGGTGATGTTGTTCATGGGTTTTGTGCCGTGGGCAACCTCCAGCATTGCCGTTATGTTCGTGCTGCTGTTCCTCTGTGGCTGGTTCCAGGGGATGGGATGGCCGCCATGCGGACGTACCATGGTGCACTGGTGGTCGCAGAAAGAGCGCGGCGGCATTGTGTCGGTGTGGAACTGCGCGCATAACGTGGGTGGCGGTATTCCGCCGCTGCTGTTCCTGCTGGGGATGGCCTGGTTCAACGACTGGCACGCTGCGCTCTACATGCCTGCGTTTGGCGCCATTCTGGTGGCGATTATTGCCTTCGCGCTGATGCGCGATACGCCGCAATCCTGCGGCCTGCCGCCGATTGAAGAGTATAAAGACGACTACCCGGATGATTACAGCGAGAAGCATGAAGAAGAGCTGACCGCGAAGCAGATCTTCATGAAGTACGTGCTGCCTAACAAACTGCTGTGGTACATCGCGGTGGCCAACGTGTTCGTTTATCTGCTGCGGTACGGCATTCTGGACTGGTCACCGACCTACCTGAAAGAGGTGAAACACTTTGCGCTGGATAAATCCTCCTGGGCCTACTTCCTGTATGAATACGCGGGGATCCCGGGCACGCTGATCTGCGGCTGGATGTCGGACAAAGTGTTTAAAGGTAACCGTGGTGCAACAGGCGTGTTCTTCATGACCCTGGTGACCATCGCCACCGTGGTGTACTGGCTCAACCCGCCGGGCAACCCGGGCGTAGACATGGCCTGTATGATCGTCATCGGCTTCCTGATTTATGGCCCGGTCATGCTGATTGGCCTGCATGCCCTGGAACTGGCACCGAAAAAAGCGGCGGGCACGGCGGCAGGCTTTACCGGTCTGTTCGGCTACCTGGGCGGTTCAGTCGCGGCGAGCGCCATCGTGGGCTACACCGTGGACTTCTTCGGTTGGGACGGCGGCTTTATGGTGATGATTGGCGGTAGCGTGCTGGCGGTACTGCTGTTGATTGTCGTAATGATCGGTGAGAAACGTCACCACGCTGAAGTGCTGGCGCGTCGTCAATAAGGAACATGACCATGAAATTATCTCATTTAACCACCGGTCTGCTGCTGGCGGGCCTGATGACAGGCTCCGCGCTGGCGGCGGATAAAATCGTGATTGCCCACCGCGGCGCGAGCGGCTATCTGCCGGAGCATACGTTGCCGGCGAAAGCGATGGCCTATGCGCAGGGCGCGGATTATCTGGAGCAGGATCTGGTGATGACGAAGGACGACCAGCTGGTCGTCCTGCATGATCACTATCTTGACCGCGTAACGGACGTGGCGGAGCGTTTCCCGGACCGCGCGCGTAAAGATGGCCGTTTCTACGCCATTGATTTCACCCTGGCGGAGATCCGCTCCCTGAAGTTTACCGAAGGGTTCGAGATTGAAAACGGCAAGAAGGTACAGGTCTATCCGGGACGTTTCCCGATGGGCAAATCTGACTTCCGTATTCACACCTTCCAGGAGGAGATAGAGTTTGTTCAGGGGCTGAACCACTCGACCGGTAAAAATATCGGTATCTACCCGGAAATCAAAGCGCCGTGGTTCCATCATCAGGAAGGGAAGGATGTTGCCGCGAAAACCCTGGAGGTCCTGAAGCAGTACGGCTACACCAGCAAGAAGGACAAAGTTTACCTGCAGTGTTTTGACGCCGCCGAGCTGAAGCGCATTAAAACCGAGCTGGAGCCGAAGATGGGGATGGATCTCAATCTGGTGCAGCTGATTGCCTACACCGACTGGAATGAAACCCAGGAGAAACAGCCGGACGGGAAGTGGGTGAACTACAACTACGACTGGATGTTTAAGCCAGGCGCGATGAAGCAGATTGCGCAGTACGCTGACGGCATCGGGCCGGATTACCACATGCTGGTGGCAGAAGGCTCCACGCCGGGTCACGTGAAGCTGACGGCGATGGTGAAAGAGGCGCATGCCAGCAAGATGCAGGTCCATCCGTATACCGTGCGTGCAGACCAGCTGCCGCCGTATGCCACGGACGTGAATCAGCTTTATGAGGTGTTGTATAACCAGGCGGGCGTGGACGGGTTGTTTACGGATTTCCCGGATAAAGCGGTGAGTTTTTTGAAGGATTAACACTGGAATTGCCGGGTGGCGGCTGCGCCTTACCCGGCCTACGAACTAACCCTCTCCCACAGGGAGAGGGAACCAGGGCAATTACATCTCGATCTCAATATCGCCTTTTGCCCGGCAGCAGCAGGGCAAAATTTCCCCTTCGTTGATAAAGGCCAGCGGTTCAGTCAGCCAGTCCACCTGGCCGGCGACCAGACGGCAGCGGCAGGAGCCGCAATAGCCGGAACGACACTGGTACTCTACTTCTACCTGATGCGCCTCAAGCGCCACCAGCAGAGAAGGATGCTCCTCCCGACACAGCACCTCAGTGCCGGAAAGACTTAACGTAACGCGTGACATCAGAGCTGGAAGTCGCTCAGGTCGTCAGTGTTGACTTCAGAATCAATCTGACCGACCAGGTAAGAACTCACCTCCACTTCCTGAGGCGCAACCTGCACGTTATCGGACACCAGCCAGGTGTTGATCCACGGGATTGGGTTAGAACGCGTCTGGAACGGCAGGTCGAGACCGACAGCCTGCATACGGATGTTGGTGATGTACTCAACGTACTGGCAGAGAATGTCTTTGTTCAGGCCAATCATGGAACCGTCGCGGAACAGGTAGTCTGCCCACTCTTTCTCCTGCTGAGCTGCCAGCACGAACAGGTCATAGCACTCCTGCTTGCACTCTTCGGCGATTTCCGCCATCTCCGGGTCATCCGTGCCGCTGCGCAGCAGGTTCAGCATGTGCTGGGTGCCGGTCAGGTGCAGGGCCTCGTCGCGGGCGATCAGACGGATGATTTTGGCGTTGCCTTCCATCAGCTTACGCTCGGCAAAGGCGAAGGAGCAGGCGAAGCTCACGTAGAAGCGGATCGCTTCCAGCGCGTTGACGCTCATCAGGCACAGGTACAGCTGTTTTTTCAGCGCGCGCAGGTTCACGGTAACGGTTTTACCGTTCACGTTATGGGTACCTTCGCCCAGCAGGTGCCAGTAGCTGGTCATCTCGATCAGTTCGTCGTAATAGTGCGCAATGCCTTCCGCACGCTTCTGGATCTGCTCGTTGGTGACGATATCGTCAAACACCACCGCCGGATCGTTCACGATGTTGCGGATGATATGCGTATAAGAGCGGGAGTGAATCGTCTCGGAGAACGCCCAGGTTTCCACCCAGGTTTCCAGCTCGGGAATGGAAATCAGCGGCAGCAGCGCTACGTTCGGGCTACGGCCCTGAATGGAATCCAGCAGCGTCTGGTACTTCAGGTTGCTGATGAAGATATGCTTTTCGTGATCCGGCAGCGACTGGTAATCAATGCGATCGCGGGAGACGTCTACTTCTTCCGGACGCCAGAAGAAGGAGAGTTGCTTTTCAATCAGCTTTTCGAAGATGTCATATTTTTGCTGATCGTAGCGTGCCACGTTGACCGGCTGGCCAAAGAACATCGGCTCTTTGAGCTGGTCGTTTTTCGTCTGTGAAAATGTGGTGTATGCCATTGCGGTGAGTCCTGTTGAGATTTTATTGCCCGGCAACACTGCGTTTGCCGGGCCTACAAAACCGTAGGCCGGGTATGCGTAGTGCCACCCGGCGAAGTGCTTAGATCTTACATGCGCCGCTTTCGCAGCCATCGTCCTGAATTGACGGTACCATGTCGTCCTGCGCGTCTTCTGCACCGTCACGGGTGTTGTGATAGTACAGCGTTTTCACGCCAAATTTGTAGGCGGTCAGCAGGTCTTTCAACAGCTGCTGCATCGGTACCTTGCCAGACGGGAAACGCGTCGGGTCATAGTTGGTATTGGCAGAGATCGACTGGTCGATAAACTTCTGCATGATACCCACCAGCTGCAGGTAGCCGTCGTTGTTTGGCATTTCCCACAGCAGCTCGTAGTTGTTCCCGAGTGTTTCGTAGTCCGGTACCACCTGACGCAGCACGCCGTCTTTCGACGCTTTAATGCTGACGTGGCCGCGCGGCGGCTCAATACCGTTAGTGGCGTTGGAGATCTGCGAAGAGGTCTCAGACGGCATCAGGGCAGAGAGCGTGGAGTTGCGCAGACCGTGAGTCTTGATGGACTCGCGCAGGCCTTCCCAGTCAAGGTGCAGCGGCTCGCTGACGATCGCATCCAGGTCTTTCTTGTAGGTGTCGATCGGCAGAATGCCTTTTGCATAGGTGGTTTCGTTGAACCACGGGCATGCGCCTTGCTCTTTCGCCAGTTCGTTAGACGCTTTCATCAGGTAATACTGAATGGCTTCGAACGTCTGGTGCGTCAGGTTATTGGCGCTGCCGTCGGAGTAACGCTTACCGTTTTTCGCCAGCCAGTAGGCGAAGTTAATCACGCCGATACCCAGGGTACGACGACCCATCGCGCCACGTTTAGCGGCCGGAATTGGGTAATCCTGGTAGTCCAGCAGGGCGTCGAGCGCGCGAACCGCCAGCACGGCCAGCTCTTCCAGCTCGTCCAGGCTTTTAATTGCACCCAGGTTGAACGCAGACAGCGTACACAGTGCAATTTCGCCATTTTCGTCGTTCACGTCTTCCAGCGGCTTGGTCGGCAGGGCGATCTCAAGGCACAGGTTAGACTGGCGTACTGGCGCAACCACCGGATCAAACGGGCTATGGGTGTTGCAGTGGTCAACGTTCTGGATGTAGATACGGCCGGTAGAGGCACGCTCCTGCATCATCAGGGAGAACAGGTCGACCGCCTTCACGCGCTGCTTGCGGATGCTGTCGTCTTTTTCATATTTGGTGTACAGACGCTCGAACTCGTCCTGATCGGCGAAGAACGCGTCGTACAGGCCCGGGACGTCGGACGGGCTGAACAGGGTAATGTCTTCCCCTTTCAGCAGACGGGTGTACATCAGTTTGTTGATCTGTACGCCGTAGTCCATGTGACGCACGCGGTTGCCTTCCACGCCACGGTTGTTTTTCAGCACCAGCAGGCTTTCCACTTCCAGGTGCCACATTGGGTAGAACAGGGTCGCAGCACCGCCGCGCACGCCGCCCTGAGAGCAGGATTTCACTGCCGTCTGGAAGTGCTTGTAGAACGGGATACAGCCGGTGTGGAACGCTTCACCGCCGCGAATCGGGCTGCCCAGTGCACGGATACGACCGGCGTTGATGCCGATACCGGCGCGCTGGGAGACGTATTTCACAATGGCGCTGGAGGTCGCATTGATGGAATCCAGGCTGTCGCCACACTCGATCAGTACGCAGGAGCTGAACTGACGGGTAGGGGTACGCACGCCAGACATGATTGGCGTTGGCAGAGAAATCTTGAACGTCGATACCGCATCGTAGAAACGCTTCACGTAATCCAGACGGGTGTCACGCGGGTAGTTTGAGAACAGGCAGGCGGCCACCAGAATATAGAGGAACTGGGCGCTTTCGTAGATCTCACCGGTAACGCGGTTCTGAACCAGGTATTTGCCTTCGAGCTGCTTCACCGCCGCATAGGAGAAATTCATATCGCGCCAGTGATCGATAAACCCGTTCATCTGCTCGAACTCTTCTTCCGTATAGTCTTCCAGCAGATGCGTGTCGTATTTGCCCAGCTCAACCATTTTCACCACGTGATCGTAAAGCGCAGGCGGCTCAAACTGGCCGTAGGCTTTTTTACGCAGGTGGAAAATCGCCAGACGTGCAGCAAGGTACTGATAATCCGGTGCGTCGCGGGAGATCAGATCTGCCGCTGCTTTGATAATCGTTTCGTGGATATCAGACGTTTTGATGCCGTCGTAGAACTGAATGTGGGAACGCAGTTCAACCTGGGAGATAGATACGTTGTTCAGTCCTTCTGCTGCCCAGTCGAGAACTCGATGGATTTTGTCCAGATTGATACGCTCGGTCGTCCCGTCGCGCTTTGTCACCAGCAGACTCTGATTCATGTGGGTTTTACCTGTCCGTGAAATAAAAAATATCCCCCGCTTATCCACAGAATCGTCTTGTGACTAACTCTGTGGATAAATACTACATATAGGGGGTTTGCGATAAGAAAAACGCTATATGGTGAGTATTCTAGTATCGAATCTTTTCAGCACAAGGGTTGATTTTGACGTTAAATTGAGGTTGTGAAAGGGTAAAAAAGGCTAAGTCCTCGTACCGTAAGGCCTGGACGACATGTCAATAATTAAGAAAAAAAATTCAAAATTTGATCGAGTGCTGATTTCTTCAACGGGAGGGCAGAATTGCGCAACATGATGTCGCGCAATCTTTATAAGAATAACGAATGACGTTAGTCGTTTTTGGCGGTTGTATGCAACATATAGTTAACATCCACGCCCGGGGCGAGTTTGAATTTATCGGTCAGCGGATTGTAGTGCAGGCCGGTAATGTGCTGCTCTTTAAGCCACGTCCGATCAACCCAGCTCAGTAATTCAGCAGGCTTAATGAATTTCTTCACGTCGTGCGTGCCTTTTGGCACCATGCGCAGCACATATTCCGCGCCGACGACGGCCATCAGCCAGGCTTTACCGTTACGGTTGATGGTTGAGAAGAAGACCTGACCGCCCGGTTTCACCAGTTTTGCGCAGGCGTTCACCACGGATTGCGGATCGGGAACGTGTTCCAGCATCTCCATGCAGGTCACCACATCATACTGGTGGGCATGTTTTGCCGCGTGTTCTTCCACGGTTTCCTGCACGTATTCAACCTGGATCCCTGACTCCAGCGCATGGAGACGGGCCACCTGCAAGGGTTCAAAGCCCATATCCAGACCGGTGACCGTCGCGCCTTCGCGCGCCATGCTCTCCGCCAGGATGCCGCCGCCGCAGCCGACATCAAGCACCTTCTTACCGAACAGGCCGCCGGAACGCTCCGCGATATAGCCCAGACGCAGCGGGTTAATGCGATGCAGCGGTTTGAACTCACCTTCGAGATCCCACCAGCGGGACGCCACCGCTTCAAATTTGGCAATCTCTTCGTGGTCAACGTTGTGAGCCACCGGGGATTTTTCGGCATTCATGGGCGCTTTTACTCCTTATTTAGCAAGACAAAGGAGTATATCAGGCAATCCCCATGAATAAAGCGTATAGGTTTACCTCAATCACCGCGGCTGTGTTATAATTTGCGACCTTTGAATCCGGGATACAGTAGAGGGATAGCGGTTAGATGAGCGACCTTGCGAGAGAAATTACACCGGTTAACATCGAGGAAGAGCTGAAGAGCTCCTATCTGGACTATGCGATGTCGGTCATTGTTGGCCGTGCGCTGCCGGACGTCCGCGATGGCCTGAAGCCGGTACACCGTCGCGTACTATACGCCATGAACGTATTGGGCAATGACTGGAATAAAGCCTACAAAAAATCTGCCCGTGTCGTTGGTGACGTAATCGGTAAATACCATCCCCATGGTGATTCCGCGGTGTACGACACTATCGTCCGTATGGCGCAGCCATTCTCGCTGCGTTACATGCTGGTAGATGGTCAGGGTAACTTTGGTTCTATCGACGGCGACTCCGCCGCGGCAATGCGTTATACGGAAATCCGTCTGGCGAAGATTGCCCATGAGCTGATGGCCGACCTGGAAAAAGAGACGGTTGATTTCGTTGATAACTACGACGGCACGGAAAAAATCCCTGACGTCATGCCGACGAAAATCCCTAACCTGCTGGTGAACGGCTCGTCCGGTATCGCCGTGGGTATGGCAACTAACATTCCGCCGCACAACATCACGGAAGTGATCAACGGCTGCCTGGCCTATATCGAAGATGAAGACATCAGCATTGAAGGGCTGATGGAGCACATCCCGGGCCCGGACTTCCCGACGGCGGCGATCATCAACGGTCGTCGCGGTATTGAAGAAGCGTACCGCACCGGTCGCGGCAAGATTTACATCCGTGCCCGCGCCGAAGTGGAAGCGGACGCTAAAACCGGCCGTGAAACCATTATTGTTCACGAGATCCCGTATCAGGTGAACAAAGCCCGTCTGATTGAAAAAATCGCCGAGCTGGTAAAAGAAAAACGTGTTGAAGGCATCAGCGCGCTGCGTGACGAGTCTGACAAAGACGGTATGCGCATCGTGATTGAGATCAAACGCGACGCGGTGGGTGAGGTTGTACTGAACAATCTGTACTCCCAGACTCAGCTTCAGGTCTCCTTCGGTATCAACATGGTGGCACTGCACCATGGTCAGCCGAAGATCATGAACCTGAAAGAGATCCTGAGCGCGTTCGTGCGTCACCGCCGCGAAGTGGTGACCCGCCGTACCATCTTTGAACTGCGCAAAGCGCGCGACCGTGCGCACATCCTTGAAGCGCTGGCGGTTGCGCTGGCCAACATCGACCCGATCATTGAACTGATCCGTCGCGCGCCAACCCCGGCAGAAGCAAAAGCCGGACTGGTATCCCGTCCGTGGGATCTGGGTAACGTGGCGGCGATGCTGGAGCGTGCGGGTGATGACGCGGCGCGTCCTGAGTGGCTGGAACCTGAGTTCGGCGTACGTGACGGTCAGTACTACCTGACTGAACAGCAGGCCCAGGCGATTCTGGATCTGCGTCTGCAGAAACTGACCGGCCTTGAGCATGAAAAACTGCTCGACGAATACAAAGAGCTGCTGGAGCAGATTGCCGAGCTGCTGCACATTCTGGGCAGCGCAGAGCGCCTGATGGAAGTGATCCGCGAAGAGCTGGAGCTGGTCCGCGACCAGTTTGGCGACGATCGCCGCACCGAAATCACCGCGAACAGCTCTGATATCAACATTGAAGATCTGATCAACCGCGAAGATGTGGTGGTCACGCTGTCTCACCAGGGCTATGTGAAGTATCAGCCGTTGACCGACTATGAAGCACAGCGTCGTGGCGGCAAGGGCAAGTCTGCGGCACGTATTAAAGAAGAAGACTTTATTGACCGTCTGCTGGTGGCCAACACCCACGACACGATCCTCTGCTTCTCCAGCCGTGGCCGTCTGTACTGGATGAAAGTCTATCAGCTGCCTGAAGCGAGCCGTGGCGCGCGTGGTCGTCCAATCGTCAACCTGCTGCCGCTGGAAGCGAACGAACGTATCACCGCCATTCTGCCGGTACGCGAGTACGAAGAGGGCGTGAACGTCTTTATGGCGACCGCCAGCGGTACCGTGAAGAAAACCGCGCTGACCGAGTTCAGCCGTCCACGTTCCGCCGGGATCATCGCGGTGAACCTGAACGAAGGCGACGAGCTGATCGGTGTGGATCTGACCTCCGGTTCTGATGAAGTCATGCTGTTCTCTGCGGCCGGTAAAGTGGTGCGCTTCAAAGAGAACGCCGTGCGCGCAATGGGTCGTACAGCGACCGGTGTACGCGGTATCAAACTGGCGGGTGAAGATTCCGTTGTTTCCCTGATCGTTCCTCGCGGCGAAGGTGCAATCCTGACCGTCACCCAGAACGGTTACGGTAAACGTACCGCGGAAAGCGAATACCCGACCAAATCACGTGGCACGCAGGGCGTTATCTCTATTAAGGTTACCGAGCGCAACGGTTCCGTTGTGGGTGCGGTACAGGTCGATGATGCCGACCAGATCATGATGATCACTGATGCCGGTACGCTGGTGCGTACACGCGTATCTGAGATCAGCGTGGTGGGTCGTAACACCCAGGGCGTTATCCTCATCCGTACTGCGGAAGATGAAAACGTGGTGGGTCTGCAGCGCGTGGCTGAGCCGGTGGATGACGAAGAGCTCGATTCCATCGACGGTAGCGTTGCGGAAGGTGACGATGAAATCGCGCCGGAAGCGGACACCGACGATGATGCAGCGGATGACGCTGACGAGTAATGTCTCCTGACGCAAAAAGGGCCGGATTCCGGCCCTTTTCTTTTACGTAAGCAGACAAGTGAACGTTGCGGCAAGCCGCGTTTACCGCTACCTTAACCACATTCTTTTGACCCCGACGGCGGAGCCTCGCCCCTTTGAAATACCTCGTCTCCTTTCGTACCACGCTGAAAGTTTCTCGCTATCTGTTCCGGGCGCTGGCGCTCCTGCTTTGGTTGCTGGTGGTCCTGCTGTCGGTGTTCTACATCGTCAACGCGCTGCACAAGAAAGAAGCGGAGATCCGCCAGGAGTTTAATTTAAGCTCCGATCAGGCCCAGCGTTACATTCAGCGAACATCTGATGTAATGAAGGAGCTGAAGTATATTGCCGAAAACCGACTGACGGCGGAAAACGGCATCCTGGCGCTTCGCGGGCGTAATGACAAAACCGAAGTGCCGGACTTCCAGCCGCTGTTCCCGGACTCCGACTGCTCCACCATGAGCAACACCTGGCGCGGGTCGCTGGAATCCCTCGCCTGGTTTATGCGCTACTGGCGCGACAATTTTTCCGCCGCCTACGATCTCAATCGCGTCTTCCTGATTGGCAGCGAAAATCTCTGCATGGCTGACTTCGGCCTGCGCGACGTGCCCGTCGAGCGTGATGATGCGCTGAAAAGCCTGCATGAGCGTATTGTGAAATATCGCAATGCGCCGCAGGACGAGCGCGGGAATAACATCTTCTGGATTAGCCAGGGGCCGCGCATGGGCGTGGGCTATTTCTACGCGCTGACGCCGGTTTACCTCGGTAACCGCCTGCAGGCGCTGCTGGGCATTGAGCAGACTATCCGCATGGAAAACTTCTTCACGCCAGGCAGCCTGCCGATGGGTGTGACCATTCTGGATGAAAACGGACATCAGCTGATCTCGCTTGCCGGGCCGGATAACCGTTTGAACGTCGATCCGCACTGGATGCAGGAACGCTCGTGGTTTGGTTACACCTCCGGCTTTCGTGAGCTGGTGCTGAAAAAAAGCCTGCCACCGTCGTCGCTGAGTATCGTCTACTCGCTGCCGGTCGATATGGTGCTGGAGCGGATACGCATTCTGATTATGAATGCAATTCTGCTCAACCTGCTGGTGGGAGGGGCGCTGTTTACGCTGGCGCGCATGTATGAGCGAAGAATCTTTATTCCCGCCGAAAGCGACGCCCAGCGTCTGGAAGAGCACGAGCAGTTTAACCGTAAGATAGTCGCCTCGGCACCGGTGGGGATCTGTATTCTGCGTACTCAGGACGGGACCAACATCCTGAGTAACGAGCTGGCGCACAACTATCTGAACATGCTGACGCATGAGGATCGTCAAAGGCTGACGCAAATCATCTGCGGTCAGCAGGTAAACTTTGTCGACGTACTCACCAGCACCCATACCAACCTGCAGATCAGCTTTGTTCACTCCCGCTATCGTAATGAAAACGTGGCGATTTGCGTGCTGGTGGATGTCTCCGCACGCGTGAAGATGGAGGAGTCGCTGCAGGAGATGGCGCAGGCGGCGGAGCAGGCCAGCCAGTCGAAATCTATGTTCCTTGCCACCGTCAGCCACGAGCTGCGTACGCCACTGTACGGGATTATCGGTAACCTCGACCTGTTGCAGACGAAAGAGCTGCCGAAAGGGGTCGACAGGCTGGTGACGGCAATGAACAACTCCTCCAGTCTGCTGCTGAAAATCATCAGCGATATTCTCGATTTCTCTAAAATTGAGTCTGAGCAGTTGAAAATCGAACCGCGGGAGTTTTCGCCGCGTGAAGTGATGAACCACATCAGCGCCAACTATCTGCCGCTGGTGGTGCGTAAACAGCTGGGTCTCTACTGCTTTATTGAACCGGATGTGCCGCTGACGCTGCACGGCGATCCGATGCGCCTGCAGCAGGTCATCTCTAACCTGCTTAGCAACGCCATCAAATTCACCGATATTGGCTGTATCGTGTTACACGTCTGCCGGGCGGGGGATTACCTGAGCATTCGCGTCCGTGACACGGGTGTAGGCATCCCGGCGAAAGAAGTGGTTCGCCTGTTCGACCCGTTCTTCCAGGTCGGTACCGGCGTGCAGCGTAACTTCCAGGGCACCGGTCTGGGGCTGGCGATTTGTGAGAAGCTCGTCAGCATGATGGACGGTGATATCTCGGTGGATACCGAGCCCGGCATGGGCAGCCAGTTCACCATCCGTATTCCGCTCTATTCGGCTCAGTATCCGGCAAAAGCGACGGTTGACGGGCTGAGCGATAAGCGCTGCTGGCTGGCGGTGAATAACGCTTCGCTAAATGATTACCTGACGGCGCTGCTTACCCATAGCGGCGTGAGGGTGTGCCGCTATGAAGACCAGACGCCGGACGCGGATGACGTGCTGATCGCCGACGAGATGCCGGAACAGGCGTGGCAGGGGAGAGGAACGGTACTCTTCTGTCGTCGCCACATTGGCATACCGGTTGAACGTGCGCCGGGAGAGTGGGTACACAGTGTCGCCACGCCGCATGAGCTGTTGAGCCTGCTGGCACGCATCTACAAAGTGCAGCTGGAAGAGAACGACGGAGCCGGTGAATTGCCGTCACCGGAAGGTCTGGCGTCAGTGAATGACGATATGATGATTCTGGTCGTGGATGACCATCCGATTAACCGCCGACTGCTGGCAGACCAGCTCGGGTCGCTTGGCTACCAGTGCAAAACGGCCAATGACGGTGTGGACGCGCTGAATGTGCTGAGTAAAAATCATATTGATATCGTTCTCAGTGACGTCAACATGCCTAACATGGACGGCTACCGTCTGACGCAACGTATCCGCCAGCTTGGCCTGACGTTGCCGGTGGTGGGCGTCACGGCGAACGCGCTGGCGGAAGAGAAACAGCGATGCCTGGAGTCAGGCATGGACAGCTGTCTGTCGAAACCGGTCACGCTGGACGTGCTGAAGCAGACCTTGTCGGTCTATGCGGAACGCGTCAGGAAAACGAGGATATAAAAAAGGCCCTTTCGGGCCTTTTTTATTTGCCCGGCGGCGCTTCGCTTGCGCGAACACCACCCGGCATTTACTGCGGTGATCAATCCTTGTCCGTCGCGCTCAGCGTCACGGAGGAGAGATAGTTCAGCAGGGCAATATCGTTGTCCACACCCAGCTTCATCATTGCGGATTTCTTCTGGCTGCTGATGGTTTTAATACTGCGGTTCAGCTTCTTGGCAATCTCGGTCACCAGGAAACCTTCAGCGAACAGGCGCAGAACTTCGCTCTCTTTCGGTGACAGACGTTTGTCACCGTAGCCACCCGCGCTGATTTTTTCCAGCAGACGAGAGACGCTCTCAGGCGTGAACTTCTTGCCTTTCTGCAGCGCAGCGAGCGCTTTTGGCAGATCGGTCGGTGCGCCTTGTTTCAGCACAATCCCTTCGATGTCCAGATCCAGCACGGCGCTCAGGATCGCCGGGTTGTTGTTCATGGTCAGAACAATGATCGAGATGTCCGGGAAGTGACGTTTGATATATTTGATGAGCGTAATCCCATCACCGTACTTATCTCCAGGCATGGAGAGATCGGTAATGAGCACGTGTGCATCAAGCTTTGGGAGGTTATTGATCAGTGCTGTAGAGTCTTCAAATTCACCGACTACATTCACCCACTCGATCTGTTCAAGCGATTTGCGAATACCGAACAGTACAATCGGATGGTCATCGGCAATAATTACGTTCATATTGTTCATGTATAAGGCTACCTTGCTACAGCAAGCTTTTGACGTAGTCGTCAATGTCGCTGATGTATTTTTCAATGCCAGAGGCATCTTTCTCACGAATTAGATGTTCCAGCGTTTCACATAACTGCTTGCCGGGAACCAGATTAAGCATGGCAAATACCCCTTTAAGCCGGTGTGCTGTCTGCGCCAGCGCTGCAAAATCATTCGCAGCGGACTCAGTATACAACCGCTTAACATCATCTGGTACTGTATCAACAAAGAGTGAATAGTATCCGCTGGCGTGAAGCTCGGCGTTTTCATTGCCGCCTAACGGAGATTCCGTTATCTCATCCTGCGCCAGCTGCTCTTCTATTAGTTGTAGTACAGCTTCCTGCATCGCATTGCTTATATTAAAGTTGACGCGCAGCTGGCCAGGGCCGATTTTCCGCACGCCTGACTCATCATCGCTTAAAAGCAAGCCCGAGGCAGTAAGATTAGACGGATTATCCGTTAAAAACAGATCAAATTCTTGACTTGCCAGTCGTTCATCCGGCGTGATGCAGGCCGCGCCCCAGTTTTCTAACTGACGCACCACGATGTTGCGAATCTCGTTTGAGGTCACATCCACCATCGCCACCACGTCATCCAGCAGGCGCTCTTCATCTTCTTCCTGCGGATTGACGGCCATTTTCACGTGCAGAGAGTAGCGAGTGCCGAGCGATTCACGTGCTTTGATATTCAGGTGGCCGCCGAGCTTACGCGCCAGCTGATCGCACAGCCAGAAGGTCAGGGCGTTAGCCTTACCGTAATGATCGCTTTGTGTGTCATTCAGGAACGGGAAGTGCAGATTATCAATTTCACTCGTCGTGACGCCTTCCCCGGTGTCCAGAATGCGGAACGTCAGGCGATCTTCTGCCGACTCGTCGGTGCTCACTTCGAGGGTGATCTTGCCGATCTGCGTGGTGGTCACGGCATACTGAATAATCATCAGCAGAATGCGACGTAGCGCTTCGCGATCGCCATGGCGTTCGTCATTCGCCGGTAAATGGTTGTTGATCAGCAGCTGCAGACCTTTACGCTTGATCACCGGCAGGACTTCCGGAACCACTTCATCGATCAGATCCTGAATGGAGAAGAGGGAAGGCGTACCTTTCCAGAAATCATTCTCCAGCATGTTCGCTAACTGGATCTCATCCACCATACGAACCAGCGAGTCGGCCTGGCAGGCAAGCTGGTGGCTTTCAGAGGTGTTTAACGCCGCCGCCTGGGTTGCCAGCGTTTTTAATGGCTGTTTGAAGGCGTCGCCAATATTCTGCATAAAGGCGGCGCGCCCCTGCTGGTTCTTCTCATACAGCCTTTGCGCCTGCTTGAGTTTCTTATTCACCAGCACTTCGCGATCCTGGTCGCGGATAATGAAGATTTGCGTGCGTGGGGCCACCTGACTGCGGAACTGACGGATCTCGTACAGTTCATTATTGATGGTGGCCTGAATAACCCCCTGGTGCTGATCCGCCATGGTGGTGATGTTCTGCAGGTTAAGATGCGGCAGCAGATGGTCTGCAATTTTATTGCTCATCACCGTGCGGTTCGCTTCCTGATCGTGGACTAATACGCCCAGCGGCAGCACGGAAACAATCTCTTCATTGAGCGCGCGTAACACGTGAAGTTCATTCGTGTTGCCCGCGGTGACCGCAGAGGCGTCGCTCTGACGTCCTGGCTGGAAGCGGAAGGTGCTGTAGCCAAACAGGGCCAGCGCCAGCAGGCCGATATTCAGCAGCAACGGCAGCAAAATATTTTGCAGGGTATCGAGCAGCAGGGTGCCAAACGGTACCTGCCACACCAGGCGCATGCCGGTTGAGTTCAGTGACGAGGCAATTTCAATTTTCGAGCCGTTAAAGGAGATGGTGACGCTCTCTGCGGCCTCTTTGTCCGACGCCGCGCGCATGTTCTGGGTACTGCTGTCTGGCTCCATACGGAAGCTGTCGAGTGGCATATCCGGCGGGATCAAATCATTAATAGGCAAATCAAACGCCACGACCGTCGCCAGATGTCCCGGCTGGTTGAACGTGGTACGCAGGGTAAAATAGTGACCATTTTGCCAGGCCAGGCGGCGCAGCGATGAGAAACTTTCACGCTCATCAAGGGCATTCGCCTGCTGCAGCATTTCTGCACGGCGGGAATCGACGATGCCGCCAACGGTCGTCTCTTTAAAACCAGAAGAGAGATCTTTCAATGGCAGCGTCGAGATCAGGATCATGCTGTTGTCCTGACCATTCAGATAGTACATCGACCACGGCACCGTCTCGGCACCCCAGAGGGTATCCAGATAGGTTGAAATACGCTGCGTCATCTCAAGCGTTGCGCTGTCGTGAGAGCCAAAGATAAGCGCCTCAGTCTTACGCTGCGGTTTTTCGAGATAGTAGACATCCTGCTTAAGCCGGGTCTCCTGAAGCCCATCCCCCGATGCGCTTGCAGGCGCTGCGGCAATATTGTCGTAAATCTGCCAGGTGGCGTAGCGCCAGGTATCAATGCGCTTGTGGACGGCATGAGTGATATCAACCACCTGGTAGCTCTTGTCCTTCAGCCAGGCGTTTACCGCGCTCTGCACCATCACGCCCAGGGTGACTAATAACACAACGATCAAAAGAAGAAAGAAACGGGTGATGCTCCCGGGAAGAAGGGAGAATTTGCTCGGGGCGGTAGTTTCAGTCTGACTCATTGATATCTTTAACCCGTAATGGTCGTGCTCTGTGGCGATAGGGCAGTATAAAGGGTAATACCTGAATTTCCAGCGCCACTGGCCTGGAACAGGCGACTTTTTCAGGGAACACTGAGGAAGAGGCGATGTGCGTTAAAAGTGTACAAGTTCACGATGCGTGTACAAATAAAAGAAACTTCTCGCCAGTAAATAGCACGAATTAACAAGAAATTAAGTTTCTGCTGAATTTTTGCACGTTGGTTGACCCTCGTAACGGGATTAGTTAATAGTCGTTACAATTTCGTGCTGGTAGCACATAAAAAGAAAAGTTACGTAAAGAAGGGTAAAAAAAAACCGAATGCGATGCATTCGGCTCAATTAGGGATAAACAGACATTCAAAACTGAATGACGGTAATAAATAAAGTTAATGATGATAGCGAGAGCTATTTTAGAGATTAGGAGCGATCTTGTTTTGTCATTCAGTGCTGTAACGATTTATATCCCAACTCATTGAAATTTAATGGAATAATATTAATTTTGATAATAAATGCTAATTTTCTAAGCTATTTGTGCTTTGTAAAAGTTCCTTGATATTAACATTCTGAAACATGTTGATAGATGAATGAAACATCTTCAAAGTTTTCGTATCATATTCGCATTGGATTATTCTGTAATTTTGCGGAGAATGAAATTGCCGACTGGTTAATGAGGGTTAGCCAGTAAGCAGTGGCAATTATAAGGCATATAACAGAGGGTTAATAAAATGAAAGTTAAAGTACTGTCCCTCCTGGTACCAGCACTGCTGGTAGCAGGCGCAGCAAATGCGGCTGAAATTTATAACAAAGATGGCAACAAATTAGATCTGTACGGCAAAGTTGATGGTCTGCACTATTTCTCTGACGACAAGAGTGCTGACGGTGACCAGACCTACATGCGTCTTGGCTTCAAAGGTGAAACTCAGGTTAACGATCAGCTGACCGGTTACGGCCAGTGGGAATACCAGATCCAGGGCAACACAACAGAAAGCGACAACCAGGCCTGGACCCGTGTGGCGTTTGCTGGTCTGAAATTCGCTGAAGCGGGTTCTTTCGATTACGGTCGTAACTACGGTGTGATCTACGACGTAACATCCTGGACTGACGTGCTGCCAGAATTTGGTGGTGATACCTACGGTGCAGACAACTTCCTGCAATCTCGTGCTAACGGCGTGGCAACCTACCGTAACCAGGACTTCTTTGGTCTGGTGGATGGCCTGAACTTTGCTCTGCAGTATCAGGGTAAAAACGGTAGCGTAAGCGGTGAAAACGACACCGGTCGTAGCACCCTGAAACAGAACGGTGACGGTTACGGTGCGTCCCTGACCTATAACCTGGGCGAAGGCTTCAGCATCGGTGGTGCAATGTCTTCTTCCAAACGTACCGCCGATCAGAACAACACGGCTAACCCAGCTCTGAAAGGCGAAGGCGATCATGCCGAAGTCTATACGGGTGGCCTGAAATACGATGCCAACAACATCTATCTGGCCGCGCAGTACTCTCAGACTTATAACGCAACACGTTTCGGCAACTCTCAGAGCAGCAGCGATATCTACGGTTTCGCTAACAAAGCGCAGAACTTCGAAGTGGTTGCTCAGTACCAGTTCGACTTCGGCCTGCGTCCATCCGTGGCTTACCTGCAGTCTAAAGGTAAGGACATCGAAGGGTATGGCGACCAGGATCTGCTGAAATATGTTGATGTGGGTGCGACTTACTACTTCAACAAAAACATGTCTACCTACGTGGATTACAAAATCAACCTGGTTGATGAAAATGAGTTCACCCGTCAGGCCGGTATCGGTACTGATGATATCGTCGCGCTGGGTCTGGTTTACCAGTTCTAATCGCGTCGTAGTATGACTTAGGGGCCTGGTGGCCCCTTTTTTGTGCGTGTTTTTGGATCTCACAATTGACCCGTTTTGGTGTACTCTTGCCGCCCTGGCATGAGGATAATAATGAATGGATATGACTTTTTTACGCGCCAGCTTTCTGGCTATGCTTTTTTTCCTGACCGCATGTAACGATCCCGCCCCCGTGGCGAAAACCGACGCACCCGCTGCCACGGTGCTCGAAGGCAAAACGATGGGCACCTTCTGGCGCGTCAGCGTGATGAACCTCGATAAAACGCGCACGGAAGAACTTCGCGGCAAAATCCAGGCTCAGCTGGACGCCGACGATCAGCTGCTGTCGACCTACAAAAATGACTCGGCGCTGATGCGCTTTAACCTCTCCACCAGTACGTCTCTGTGGCCGGTGAGTGAAGCGATGGCTGATATCGTCACCGAGTCCATTCGCGTGGGATATAAAACCAACGGTGCGATGGACGTGACCGTCGGGCCGCTGGTGAACCTCTGGGGATTTGGCCCGAATAAACAGCCGGTGGTGACGCCCGATCAGGCGGCTATTGATGATGCCCGTGCCCGGACAGGGCTGCAGCATCTGACGGTGATCAATCAGTACGGCCAACAGTACCTGCAAAAAGATATCCCCGATCTGTTTGTCGATCTGTCGACGGTAGGGGAAGGCTACGCGGCGGATCACCTTGCCGCGCTGATGACGCAGGAAGGCATTTCGCGCTATCTGGTCTCCGTGGGCGGCGCGTTAGTCAGCCGGGGCATGAACGCCAGCGATAAACCGTGGCGCGTAGCGATTCAAAAACCGACCGATCGGCAAAATGCCGTGCAGGCGATAGTCGATATCAACGGACATGGCATCAGCACCTCCGGGAGTTACCGTAACTATTACGAGCTTGACGGGAAGCGCATCTCGCATGTTATTGATCCGCAGACCGGGCGGCCGATCGCGCATAATCTGGTCTCGGTGACGGTGATTGCGCCGACGGCGCTGGAAGCCGATGCCTGGGATACCGGCTTAATGGTCCTCGGCCCGGAAAAAGCGAAAGAGGTGGTTCGTCAGGAAGGGCTGGCGGTGTATATGATCACCAAAGAGGGCGACGAGTTTAAAACCTGGAGCTCGCCGCAGTTCAACAGTTTCCTGGTGAGCGACAAAAATTAAAAAGCAAGGTTGCGGGTTTTTTATCAGTGGCACTCAGGCACGCTACAGGTATGCTTGTAAGAGGAGCTGATGATGAAAAATCCAACCTATATGACCGATGAGGATCGCTGGCAGGCTGTACTGGCTCGCGATCCGCGTGCTGACGATCAGTTTGTCTTTGCCGTGCAAACGACGGGGATTGTCTGTCGTCCGTCCTGCCGGGCACGTCACGCCCTGCGTAAAAACGTCCACTTTTATCCTGATGTTCACCATGCCATTGAGGCAGGGTTTCGCCCGTGCAAGCGCTGTATGCCGGATAAACGCGATCCGCAGCAGCAGAAGCTGGCGAAAGTGGAGCACGCCTGTCGCCTTCTGGAGCAGGATCCTGCGTTAACGCTGGACGGTCTGGCGCAGCAGGTGGCCATGAGTCCTTTTCACTTCCACCGGCTGTTTAAGTCCGTCACCGGGATGACGCCAAAAGCCTGGCAGCAGGCGGCGCGCGGTCAACGTCTGCGCACGGCGCTTGCCCAGGGGGATACCGTTACCGATGCCGTGCTGGCCGCAGGCTTTCCCGACAGCAGCAGCTATTATCGTAAAGCCACGGATGCGCTGGGTATGACGGCGAAACAGTACCGCAAAGGCGACGTGGCGGTGCAATACGCCATCGACGACTGCTCATTAGGACGCTGTCTGGTTGCTGAAAGCGAGCGGGGGATTTGCGCAATACTGCTCGGTGACGACGATGCCGAATTAGCCAGGGAGCTGGCGACGCTGTTTCCAAAAGCAGAGCCCGCGCCGCAGGAAGATGCCTTCGCGCAGCGTATCCGCCAGGTGATTGCCAGTATTGATAACCGCGCAGCGCCGCTTGAACTGCCGCTGGATATACGCGGAACCGCGTTCCAGCAGCGAGTCTGGCAGGCCCTTCGTGAAATTCCCTGCGGTGAAACGGCAAGTTATCAGCAGGTGGCGCAGGCGATTGGACAACCCAACGCGGTACGTGCCGTCGCGGGAGCCTGTGCGGCAAACAGGCTGGCGATTGTGATCCCCTGTCACCGCGTTGTCCGTAACGATGGCGCACTGTCGGGTTACCGATGGGGGACGGCGCGAAAAGCGCTATTGCTAAAACGTGAGGCGAAACGCCTGGAGGGATAATGCTCGATCTTTTTGCGGATGCGGAACCCTGGCAGGAACCACTGGCACCGGGGGCGGTTATTTTGCGTCGCTTCGCGCTCTCCCGTGCGGCGGCGCTGCTTGCGGGTATAGAAGAGGTGACGGCGGTTTCCCCGTTTCGCCATATGGTCACGCCGGGCGGTTACACGATGTCGGTGGCCATGGCGAACTGCGGCGAATTAGGGTGGGCGACGAATGAACGAGGCTACCTGTATGCGCCGAACGATCCCGCGACCGGCCAGCCGTGGCCCCCGATGCCTGCGGTTTTTCAGGCTCTCTGCCACGAGGCTGCCGTTGCCGCTGATTATCCTGACTTCCGACCGGATGCCTGCCTGATTAACCGCTACGCCGTCGGCGCGAAACTCTCCCTGCATCAGGATAAAGATGAACCCGATCTCCGGGCACCCATCGTCTCGGTATCGTTAGGGCTTTCTGCCGTCTTCCAGTTTGGCGGATTACACCGAAACGATCCGCTCAAACGCATTATGCTGGAGCATGGCGACGTGGTGGTGTGGGGCAGGGAATCGCGGCTGTATTATCACGGCATTCAGCCTCTGAAACCCGGGGTGCATCCCCTCACGGGCGAGTACCGTTTTAACCTGACGTTTCGCCAGGCAGGGTTTAGTAAACAAAAATAAGAATTATTCTTGATGTACACGCCGGGCAGTTTACACTGCTGGCTGATTTTTATTGTCCGGATTGCCTGCATGCAACTACTTCACCTTGTCTGGCGTCAGTATCGCTGGCCCTTCATTGCCGTCATGGCGTTAAGCCTTGCCAGCGCCGCATTGGGTATTGGCCTGATCGCGTTTATTAACGTGCGGTTGATTGAAATGGTCGATACCTCACTCTCTTTTTTGCCAGAGTTTCTCGGCCTGCTGCTGCTGTTGATGGCGGTTACGCTTGGCTCTCAGCTGGCGCTAACCGCGCTCGGCCACCATTTCGTTTTCCGTTTGCGCAGCGAATTTATCAAGCGGATCCTGGACACTCAGGTTGAACGGGTGGAGCAACTTGGCAGCGCCTCCCTGCTGGCGGGGCTGACCAGCGACGTGCGGGCTATCACCATCGCGTTTGTTCGTCTGCCGGAGCTGGTGCAGGGGATCATTCTGACCTTTGGCTCGGCGGCTTATCTTGCCTGGCTCTCCAGTAAAATGCTGGCGGTGACCGCTCTGTGGATTGCCATTACCATCTGGGGCGGCTTTGTGCTGGTGTCACGCGTCTATAAACATATGGCGGTGCTGCGCGAAACGGAAGATAAACTGTATAACGATTACCAGACGGTGCTGGAAGGGCGCAAGGAGCTGACCCTGAACCGCGAGCGCGCCGAGTATATCTTCAATCATCTCTATATCCCGGACGCGCGCGAATATCGGCATCACATCATCCGCGCCGATACTTTCCACCTGAGCGCGGTGAACTGGTCAAATATCATGATGCTGGGTGCCATTGGCCTGGTATTCTGGATGGCGAACAGCCTGGGCTGGGCGGACACCAACGTGGCGGCAACCTACTCACTGACGCTGCTGTTTTTACGCACGCCGCTGCTCTCGGCGGTCGGCGCATTGCCCACCTTGCTGAGTGCGCAGGTGGCGTTTAACAAGCTCAAAAAATTCGACCTCGCGCCATTTAAGGCGGAATTCCCTCGCCCGCAAGCCTTCCCGGACTGGCATACGCTGGAGCTGCGCGACGTGATGTTCCGCTATCAGGACAACGCCTTCTCCGTGGGGCCGGTCAACCTGACGATTCACCGCGGCGAACTGCTGTTCCTCATCGGCGGTAATGGCAGCGGTAAATCCACGCTGGCGATGCTGCTCACCGGACTCTACCAGCCGCAGTCGGGCGAGATTTTGCTGGACGGTAAGGCGCTGAGTGCCGGGAAACCTGAGGACTACCGCAAGCTCTTTTCGGCGGTATTTACCGACGTCTGGCTGTTCGATCGGCTGCTCGGTCCTGAAGGGCAGCAGGCCAATCCTGTGCTGGTGGAAAAATGGCTGGCACAGCTGCAGATGTCGCACAAGCTGGAGCTGCAGGACGGTAAAATTCTTAACCTGAAGCTCTCTAAAGGGCAGAAGAAGCGCGTGGCGCTGCTGCTGGCGCTGGCGGAAGAGCGCGATATCATTCTGCTGGACGAATGGGCGGCGGATCAGGATCCTCACTTCCGCCGTGAGTTCTATCAGGTGCTGCTGCCGCTGATGCAGGAGATGGGCAAAACCATTTTCGCCATTAGCCACGACGATCACTACTTCATTCACGCTGACCGTCTGCTGGAGATGCGCGATGGCAAGCTGAGCGAGTTGACCGGTGACGAGCGTGAGGCGGCCTCGCGTGATGCGGTGGCGCGCACGGCCTGATGCCCTCACCCTAACCCTCTCCCACAGGGAGAGGGGATAGATCGTGGCCGTAATGCCGTTTTTTTCTTCATCCCGTCCCGTTGTTTATTCTTATTTACATATCCTCGCGCTATGCTTAACGCCAACTCATTTAATGGATTTATGATTGATGTCGGTATTAAAGAAAAACAGCGCCAGGCAGCGCGATCAGGAGCGTGCGCGACTCATCTGGCTTCTCACGACCGATAAAGCGGTCACTTCTACGTTATTAGGCAAACTGACCCTGGCTGAGCAATATGATGTCGGCACTTTAGCCGACGATATTGCTGAGGTAGGTGCGCTGGTTGCTCATTTACCCCCGCCGGATCTGGCGGATACGCTCGAAGCACTTCCCTCCGAAGAGCGTCACGCCCTGTGGCGTCTGGTGCAGGATCACGAGCGCGGGCAGGTACTGCTTGAAGCTTCGGAAAACGTCTGGGATGACCTGATCGACGAGATGAGCGACCGGGACATCCTCGATGCGCTGCAAACGCTGGATATCGACGAACAGATTTACCTTGTACAACACCTGCCGCGTAACCTGACCGGTCGCCTGCTGGCCTCCCTGCCTGCCGATGAGCGCGCGCGTGTCCGTCAGGTGATGCACTACGAGAAAAATAGCGTCGGCGCGATCATGGAGTTTGGCGTTATCACGGTGCGTCCGGACGTCACGCTCGGTACCGTGCAGCGCTACCTGCGTCGCCTGGGCAAGATGCCGGATAACACCGATAAACTGTTCGTTACCTCGCGGGATAAAACCCTGCTGGGCGAGCTGGAGCTGAAAACGATCCTGCTTAACAGCACCCAGCGGCGAGTCAGTGAGGTGATGGAAAACGAGCCGATGGTCTTCTCTCCGGAAGACGATGCTGAAAAAGCGGCACGTACCTTCGAACGTGACGATCTCGTGAGTGCGGCCGTCGTGGATTCCGTCGGCAAGCTGATGGGCCGTCTGACGGTTGATGAGATCGTTGACGTGGTCTACGAAGAGACCGATAACGACCTGCGCGCGCTCGGGGGGATCAGCGCCGAAGATGACGTCCACGCCTCCGTCGGTAAGGCGGTGAAAACGCGCTGGGCGTGGCTTGCCATTAATTTGTGTACCGCCTTTATCGCCTCCCGCGTAATCGATGGCTTTGAACACACCATTTCACAGCTGGTGGCCCTGGCGTCATTGATGCCGATTGTGGCCGGGATTGGCGGCAACACCGGAAACCAGACCATCACGATGATCGTCCGCGCGCTGGCGCTGGAAAATATTCAGCCCGGCAATTTCGCCTTTCTGATCTTCAGGGAGATGGGGGTGGCGCTGATCAACGGCCTGGTGTGGGGCGGCATTATGGGGGGCATCACCTGGTGGCTGTATGACGATATGGCCTTAGGTGGGGTGATGATGCTGGCGATGGTGCTGAATTTACTGGTGGCATCGATGATGGGGGTCATTATTCCACTGACCATGACCAAACTGGGGCGCGACCCCGCGGTGGGGTCGAGCGTGATGATCACTGCCATCACCGATACCGGTGGTTTCTTTATTTTTCTTGGGCTTGCAACGCTTTTTCTGCTTTAAGACGACGTTTAATGCGGGCGGGAAGCAGTGCCATGAGGATAATCCCCCCCAGCACCCCAATAGCCAGGTTACCGGTTGATACCGTTGCGGCGACCGTCACCAGCATCACGACGGTTTCCGCAACCGGTGCATTTTTTACCGTTGCGGGCTGAATGCTGTGCCAGCTGAAGGTTTTGATGGCGACTATCGCCATAATGCCTGCCAGCACCGCCATCGGAATTTTAGCCATCACGTCGCTCAGCGCCGTCACCAGCACCAGTAAAACGATGCCAGCCGCTAACGTTGAAATACGGCTTCGGCCTTTCCCCATCTCCACGTTGACGATGGTTTGTCCAATCATCGCGCAGCCTGCGATCCCGCCATAGAGCCCGGCCAGGATATTGCCCACGCCCAACCCGATGCTTTCACGGCGTTTACTGGACGGGGTGACGGTCAGTTCATCCACCAGCTTCGCCGTCAGCAGTGACTCCAGCAGCCCGACGAACGCAATGCTTAACGCGCACGGCCAGATAATGCTTAACGTTTCTATGTTCAGGGGGACCAGCAGTTCCGTCAGTCCCGGTAACCCGCCACTCATCGAGCCTTCATCACCCACCGTCGGCAGAATTTGTCCGCTGGTAACGGTGAACACCGTGAGCACCACTATCGCAATCAGCGGGGAAGGGATGCTTTTGATATAGCGCGGCACCCACAGCACGATAAGCAGCGTGAGCACGAACAGGCCGACGATTAACGGGCTTCGGCTCCAGAAGTGCGGAACCTGAGCAAAGAAAATTAAGATGCCGAGGGCGTTAACAAACCCGGTCATCACCGACTGAGGGATAAAGCGCATCAGCCTTGCCATGCCCAGTGCGCCAAACAGTATTTGGATCACCCCCGCCATGAGAACTGCCGGAAGAATGTACTGCACGCCGTGCTGGTGCACCATCGGGCCAATAACCAGCGCCACGGAACCGGCCGCCGCCGTGACCATCGCCGGACGACCGCCCAGCACAGACAAAGCAAAACACAACACCACGGAGGCGATCAGGCTGACTTTGGGATCAACGCCTGCAACCACCGAAAATGAGATCACTTCAGGGACCAGGGCCAGGGCGGTAATGACGCCCGCCAGCGTTTCACGCATCAGAAGTTTTGGCGAGCTAAGGACCGTGGTGACGCGGTCTTCGCCGGGTACAGCAGAATGGGGTAAGGACATAACTCTTCGCAGATTAGGGCAGGCTTCCGTGCGCGCGATCACAAAACGCCACATACTAGCCAGTAAACCCACGATTTACCAGCCACATCGATAATTCCTTACAAACAACCCACCATTAAATTTCACAATTACAATAATTTCGTAACCTTTAAACAATATTTAAAAGTTGTTACCGTGCCTCCGCAGCTTTTTTCACCTGCAATTTCCACGCATCAAGCACTTTTACACTAAGGCATAAATTATGAAAAAAATGACTGCCATGCTCTTTTCTCTGGCCGTGGGGCTTAACACCGTCTCTATGGCGGCGAAAGCTGACACCCCTAAAGAGCAGGAAACGGACGTCCTTTTAATTGGTGGCGGTATCATGAGCGCCACGCTGGGAACCTATCTGCAAGAACTTCAGCCGGACTGGTCCATGACCATGGTCGAGCGCCTTGATGGCGTGGCGCAGGAAAGTTCGAACGGCTGGAACAACGCCGGTACCGGACATTCGGCACTCATGGAACTGAACTATACGCCGCAGAAAAAGGACGGTTCCATTAGTATCGAGAAGGCGGTAGAGATCAACGAAGCGTTTCAGATCTCACGCCAGTTCTGGTCTCACCAGGTCAACAGCGGCGTGATGCATGACCCGCACTCCTTCATTAACACCGTACCGCACATGAGCTTTGTGTGGGGCGAGCAGAACGTCAACTTCCTGCGCGCGCGTTACGCTGCGCTGCAGCAGAGCACGCTCTTCCGTGGGATGAAATACTCTGAAGACCACGCTCAGATCAAAGAGTGGGCGCCGCTGGTGATGGAAGGTCGTGACCCGAACCAGAAAGTGGCCGCGACCCGGACCGAAATTGGTACCGACGTTAACTATGGCGAAATTACCCGTCAGCTGGTGACGTCTCTGAAGAAGAAAGAGAACTTCAACCTGCAGCTCAGCACCGAAGTGCGTGGTTTTAAGCGCAACGCGGATAACAGCTGGAGCGTGACCGTTGCCGATCTGAAAAACAACGAAGCCGAGCACGTCATCAAGGCGAAGTTTGTCTTTATTGGTGCCGGTGGGGCGGCGCTGAAACTGCTGCAGGAGTCCGGTATTCCTGAAGCTGACGACTATGCGGGCTTCCCGGTTGGCGGTCAGTTCCTGGTATCCGAGAACCCGGAAGTGGTGAATCGTCATCTGGCAAAAGTGTACGGTCAGGCTTCCGTCGGTGCACCGCCGATGTCTGTTCCGCACATCGACACCCGTATGCTTGACGGTAAGCGCGTGGTGCTGTTCGGACCGTTCGCGACCTTCTCCACCAAGTTCCTGAAAAATGGCTCCCTGTGGGATCTGCTCAGCGCCACGACCACCTCTAACGTCAAGCCGATGATGGACGTGGGTCTGGATAACTTCGATCTGGTGAAATATCTCATCAGCCAGGTGATGCTCTCTGACGAGGAACGCTTCGAGGCGCTGAAAGAGTACTATCCGCAGGCGAAGAAAGAAGACTGGCGTCTGTGGCAGGCGGGACAGCGCGTTCAGATCATCAAGCGTGACCCGAAAGAGGGCGGCGTGCTGCGTCTGGGTACGGAAGTGGTGAGCGATAAGGATGGCACGATTGCCGCGCTGCTGGGCGCGTCACCGGGTGCATCTACTGCTGCGCCAATCATGCTGCACCTGATGGAAAAAGTGTTTAAAGATAAAGTTGCCAGCCCGGAATGGCAGGCGAAGCTGAAAACGATTATTCCATCCTACGGTACGAAGCTGAACGGGAATGTCGACGCGACGGAGCAGGAGCTGGAATACACCAGCCGCGTATTGCAGTTGCAATATGTGAAGCCGCAGGCAGCGGATGCTGCGCCAAAGGCGGAACTGAAGCCGCAGGCGGAAAACAAACCGGTTGCGGATATCGCCCTGTAAGGTAAAAGCAAAACGGTAACATTCGTTACCGTTTTTAGTGTTGTAGGTCGGGTAAGGCGAAGCCGCCACCCGACTTAATTTCAACGTACTACCGCTTGTCCGACATTCTCATCCGCTTTCCATACGCGGTATTTCACTTCTACGTTTTCAGGCGTATACACCACGACAGGCAACTTGCTGTTATAGCGCAGCAGACTGTTATCACCCAAATATGCCGTTACAAATTTCTTCTCTTTCTTGCCGTCCGGGCACGCCATCATGGTGGAGACGGGGGAGGTCACTTTGTCGAAGACGTAGTAATCGTAGCCCCAACCTTCCAGCGTTTTGCTCTCCAGCTGGCCGCCCAGTCGGTGCTGGTTACAATCCACTTCCAGCGTTTTACCAATCAACAGCTCCACTTTGTAGTTCGCTTCGTCCTGCAGAACCGGTAGCTGAATCACCTGACGTTTCATCCCTTTGTCCGCTTTCGGATAGGGGGCAACTTTTTCCAGCGGCTGCTCTTTTTGGGTTTCGCTGGCGAAAGCGCCGGTGCTGATGCACGCGGCAATCAGGGCGATGGCAAATTTAGGTGCGTTTTTCATTGTCATTCCTTTATGTCAAAACGAGCAGAATCAGATTAGCATAACACTTATGAATGATTAGCGTCATTTACTTACATTTTCAATATAAGTGGTGTAATAAACCTTACTTACACTATAAATCCAGTTTTTTGTGCTGAAATGGTATCTGGCGGCAGATCGTGTTATTTTGAACGCCACATAATGTTATTCATCTGTAAAGGGAAGAGAGATGGTTCGTGCAAAACTGAAAACACCTGAAGGCCGCAAGTTCCTCCTGGCGCTACTGGTTGTGTTTATGATTGCGGCCGCGTGCGTAGGGCGGGCAACCATTGTTGGCGTTATCGAACAGTACAACATTCCCCTCTCCGCCTGGACCACCAGCATGTATGTTCTGCAATCGGCGATGATCTTCGTTTACAGCCTTGTCTTCACCGTTCTGCTTGCCATCCCGCTGGGTATTTTCTTCCTGGGTGGACGTGAGAAGCACTAAGCGCCGACGTGCGATAAGGAAGCCATCCTGCGGGGTGGCTTTTTTATGCATAAAAAAAACCAGCCATAAGAGGCTGGTTTTCAATGTATTTTTGGTCGGCACGAGAGGATTTGAACCTCCGACCCCCGACACCCCATGACACCCGCATATATAGCTTCTAAGCCGCGCCACTACTGGCTTGCAGGTCGTTTGTCTGTGTAAACAAACAGTGATTTTTACGCATTATATGCACTATATACATCAATGGGTTAGGGGGTAGTTTCGCCATGACCTAGCTTGCCTTAATCTCACCGTGTGGGACCATAACCCAGTCGATATGATTGCTGGTATAAATCTTTGTTGATTTAGCGTCACTATGGGCCATCCTTCCTTGAGGATCGATACCCTGGCTATCAAACAAATGCGCAGCCAGTGCCCTTATCTCGTGAAATGTTGGGCGCTCATCCATCGGAAGATGATCACATAATCTAAGCTTGTCACGTAGTGCAGAGAAGGAACGGCTTAGATAATCAGGTGCTACCTGAGTAGGGTGCGAAACCTCTTTACTACGTTTATTATTTCTTTCTGGTATTCGGTGTACGGCATAAGGACTGGCAACACTATCCCGGCTATCGTCAATAATCCTCTTCAGTTCCCCTCCAATTGGGATCGCTACGTGTGATGCCTCTTTCTTTTGAACCTTCTGACGATGGATGTACAAAGTACCGTAGATTCCGTTATCAGGTTCGTCTAGCCATACACATCCACAAATACCATTTTTCGGTTCCTTAATCGAATATTTTATTCGCGAAACTTCGAGCCGCGCGTGTGTTGTCTGAAGTGCCAAATCCATTGCTGTCCTTAACCATGGTTCCGCCGCGTTTCTCATGGCAATGAAGACGTCCAAAGGAAGACGTTTACGTTTCTTCTCTTCAACGCGGCGCATTTTTTTACGTGCTGCCGGGTTATCCATCATTAATGATTCATCAACAACGAGGCGTTGGTGTATGACGCAGATGGTATTGGCTGGAAAATGGTTAAACAGCCTGTGCAAAGCGCCCGTGCCTTCGGAGTTTTGGGTAATGGCGTCGATGACCTGGCGGCTATTCAACTTGGGGCTGATTTTGTTGGGCAAAATGGCGGAGGGGTCTTGTATGTTGAGTCTCTCAATGGATTCAATGATGTAGAGCTGGGTGATTCTTTAACAATAACATTCTCTGGTGTAGAAATTAAGCTTGGTGATGGAGTGCATGTACACACAGAAACGGCTACTCCAAATAAAGGATATTGTATTGGTTTTGGTGGTTCACTAACTGCAGAGAGTGGCAGGATAAAGGGAGTTGGAATTAGCGGTGGTTCCGTTTCCGCTAATGGCTCTGGTAATCTTGACAATGCCATTGGATTCGCAGGTTGTGAAGATTTCTACGCTGAAGATATATCTATCCCTAATGCTGATAGAAAAGCAGTTACGGCACAGGTAAACGTAGTTAATGGCAAGTTTAAAAACATAAGGATTGGCACTACCGGTTATGACGCAGTGTCCATAGAGGGTGACACTCTTAACCATGCGATCAGATCCAGAAACTTTGTCATTGAAGATATTACCATAGAGTCTGCCGGAAGAGATGGAGTTAATTGCTCAGGTGATTCCGATACTGATCATACTGACCAAATCATATTGAAAAATATCAGGGTGAACAGTGCAACAAGAAATGGAATGACATTTACTCAATGTGATAATGTTTATATCGAGCCTGATACAAGAGTAAACAATTGTGGTGGTTATGGCATTTCTTTTGCATCATGTCTTGAGGTGTCTGGTGGTGCTCAAATACTCAACACCCAGTCCTCTGCACTTGTTCCGGTTAGCTGCAATAGATTCGCATTTTATGCCCGCATTAAAAATGCCGGTCTTTCTGGTGCAGGTATTAACGATGCCATCTATATTAATGCCCCATTATCACCGAATTTTATTAAAGCAATAGTATACGGCATATCGCATCGCTATCTTTTCAATAACGCCAGTTCATTAAATGGACATGTGATTACTTTCCCTTCACATGATTACATGCCGCCAGGGACGGCTGGATTGTTTGCTGGTACAGTTGCAACAGTTAAGGTCGATGCGCCAAGCATGCCAACATTTACAGAAACGGCTAACCCTAACGTAATAAGCTATGAAAGCTTCCTGCTCTCTCCTGCGTCATCATTTACAATGACAACAATGAACGGGGCGTTACCTGGGAAGTTTGTTACTGTGCAGTTTAACAGGAGTGTTACCGTTGCGCATGGTACAACACCAGGAACAATACGTTTGAAAGGTTCAGCCAACGTGACCCCGGCAGCTGGCAGTGTGATGATGTTTTCGTATACATCTGAGGGACTTTGGCGAGAAGTTTCCCGTAATTCCTAATGAAGAAAGCGCCCCAGTGGGGCGCCTATTAGAACATTCTTTTCATAAATGGAATTTTTGAACCGAAATAAGAAAATATACAGGATGTGAAAAACACAATTAGTGTGGTTATTAGTATGTAGTATTCAGTAGGGTTAACATCACCACCTATATGAAATTCTTTTGCCAGAGGCCATATAAACAAGGTGTGTATGCAGTAAACCCCTAGCGCAAAAGAAGAAAACATGTTGGCAATATTAACTATTATAGCATTTTCGATTTTCATGGAGATGAAGAAATAAAATAATGCTATTGCACCTATAATTACAAAAGGTGATAAATAACTATAGAATGTTCCGTTAGGCTTACCTGAGTTATAGCTAAAATGTTTTGTAAGATACATGGTAAGCAAACTTAATAGTATGTATAAAAACAGTGAAGCAACTGCTGCGAAACTATCCCTTTCCGATTGATTGTCTTTTATCCACGCCCCAACAAAAAAGAAACCTATATAACCATATATGGTGGTTAGCTGAAATAACCCTGTGCTAATAGTCATTCCAAAAGTTGAGTTCAATACAGGGATTACTGATGAGGTCAAAAACCAAATGCCGATAAAAATTAATCTCTCTTTCGCACTACTGTTTTTGTATATTTTGGAAATGAAAGGGGTAAACAAATAAAGCCCGAACATTGCATATAGAAACCAAAGGTGTGCAGACGCTGGGCGGTTAAATAGCTCTGTAGCGTTGTAAAGAGGAGCGCCAATATATATGTAATTATATAAATAAAAAACACCACTCCAGAAAACAAGAGGAGGTATTATTTTTGTAAATCTCTTTTTGTAGAAGGTTGTAGCAGATTCGTCTCTTGTGATAAGAAAATAACCAGAGATCATAAAGAAAATTGGGACGCAAACGCGTGAGAATGAATTATAAAAATTAGATACATCCCACTCTGCCTTTCCAATTTTTGGGAAGTTGACGGCAGATACATGGATAAGTATCACCATAAAACTTGCAACTATTTTTAGTAAATTTATATTTGGACTATTTTTATCCATTTTTTAAGTCGCTCATCATCCAGTAAGTAAAATTTCAATGTTTTCGTATACATAGAGTTTAACACCAGACATCCACTTGATCGACCCTCACATTTAGCGATTCTGTATGTGTATATACAGTATTTATCGTGAGGTGAATATGCCACGCACAGCAGACATACCTACCGCCTTGTTGCAGTCACTGAGCCTTTCCTTCCTCCTTCTGCTACCACCTTCACAATGACCACAATGAGCAATCCATATGTCGGTAAAAAAGTTACAGTGAGATTCAATGGAAATGTAACCGTTCAGCATGCCGGGGGAGGGACGTTACGGCTTAAAGGGGCAACAAATGTTACCCCTGCTGCCGGATCGATAATGGTATTCATGTCCTCTTCTGGTTCAATAAGGATTGAGGTTTCAAGAAGTTTTTAACTGAAAAGTACAGGTGATTTGCAATGGCTGGCAATGCTATGGCAAAGGAGACATAAAGAGGCATGCTAAACCATGATTTATAGTGGGTAAATGCGTCTGTCTTTTGAATGCTGTACATGCCAGCCTTGTAAAATACTATGTCCAATAATATAAATGAAAGTATGTGATAGGACATTATTGATTTAGTCCTCTTACCAATAAATAGGAGCCACTGACAACTATTTCCTGAAACAGCGATAGACATAAACATAACGATATAAATACCGCAGGCTGCCTGCGCTATGGTTATCACAGAGCCGTAAGGATATGATGATATTGACATAATGAAATCACTTGTCACACCATAACTACGCAAAAGATAGATAATTACACAGCACATCAGAGCAATGAACGGGCTAGTGAAAACATTTATGAATTGACGTAATGAATTCCCTATCATAAAGAACATTAATGCAACCAGTGACTGCACAACAAGGTTTGCTGCCTGAGACGTCTTGGCTGGACTTATTACATCTATGGCAAATACCCCTAACAGTATACCGGCACAAAATAATATAGCCGCAGCCCCTTCAATTCCTTTGTTATATGTTATCTTACATATAAAGAAGCAGGCTGTAGATGCAATTGTGTAGGCTACCAAAAACCACGCCACAACAAACAGCCTGTTATTAGCAAAGTTATACTGAAATGCGGTGGTTATAGTTGTTATTGGGTTGGAAATGAATGCATTTCCTAACACAGGGATGGAGTAATGCTTTGATATAAGCTCAGAAATAAAACCAGTTATTAAGTAAGTTAAAGCAGCGTAAAGTACAATGGACTTTGAAATAGACTTAAGAAAGTGAGATGTTTTTTTTCTGTAATTTAATGTCATCCCACCTATAAAAAAGAATAACGGCATGTGGAAGGTATAAGGTTTAAAGAGGTTCATCACACTTGCATCGTAGTGCCCAAGCACGACAAAAAAAATCCCAATCGCCTTTGCGTAATCAAGAGTAAGTGATTCAGAACTAGAGAATTTTTGCATTATGTTAACCATTAAACTCATTTTTTTTAGTTTATCACCTTATCGACACTTGATCGATATAGTCGATGGATAATTCTGTATATACATACAGTTATTTTTGAGGTGAACATGCCACGTACAGCAGACAAAAACACCGCCTTCAGTGCAGCAATACAGCTCAACGAGAAGGGTTACCGTTACCTGAGCACAGACAACTTCATAGCGAAGTTGCGAGAGATGAACTGGCACTTAAGTCGGGAAGACGCGAACTCCTGGATTGAACGCTACCAGCCAGATTTCGCTGACAAGACGACAGACGGAAGCGATAACCGTTACTGGATCCTGCGCAACATGGGGAGGGTTTTCTAATGGGCTTTGCTTCACCGGCAATGGATTACCAGGAACAGCGGTTGACCATTGATCTGCTGTGTGGAATTGATGGGAACTGCAGGGTAATAGAAACTTCATGTGGATGGGCAGTAATTAATATTGTGTTAAGGCCAGAGCAGGGAGACACGCTACTGGTAAGAATGGATAACAGAAATGAGTTTGCAAAGCTTTATGGTGAGGCATTAATTACTGAGGATGGTGAAGCTATAGAGGGTGACGCTCTGGATGACGTAGAGGTTTTTGGCGTGCTAACCCATAGTCTTAACCGGGTTGGGAATACCGATTACGTGCCAATTTAATATGGTGTTCAACCATCATTTCACCATAGTTTCACCATTGAGATTTCACAGCAATAAAAAAACCAGCCATAACAGGCTGGTTTTAAAGAGTGTTTTTGGTCGGCACGAGAGGATTTGAACCTCCGACCCCCGACACCCCATGACGGTGCGCTACCAGGCTGCGCTACGTGCCGACGCATAAAAAGATACTACTCGATTCCGTTTCGAATGCAAGAGAATCTGTCGCTAACTGGTTTATAATTAATCAGTTAGCGATAAAGCGCTTCTCATCCGTCAGGACCTGCAGCAACAGGCTCAGCTGCGGTTTCTGGTCCTTCAACCGTTCACCCTGCAGATTATACGTCTGGTAATTTCCGTTACTGTTCAGCACCAGCGTCAGCGTCGGTGTGGTCACCGCCAGCGTGTTACCGTCTGCTGATGTCACCCAATTATGGCGACGCGCGGCGCTGAAGAGATCCTGCCCCTGCGAATACTCGTTTGCTGGCGTACTGACGTGCAGCAGGCGTTGCATCAGGGTCGTCATAACATCTTTATGTTCAGTGAGCATATTGATGCGCTGCGCCGGCGTTCCCGGCCAGTGGATCACCAGCGGTACATGCAGGTTCGGGCGTGACCAGCTCATGCTCTTCGTTTCGTCGCCGAGCGGTACACCATGACCTGCGGTCACAATCACGACAGTATTATCGAGCTTGCCTGATTCGCGTAGCGCGTCAAGAACGCGGCCGATCTGCGCGTCAACATTGCTGGCCGCACGGCTGTATCGGCGGGCAAAGCCAGTCTGGTTGCTGTCGTCAAGCGTGGTGCCGTTAAAGGCCACCCACGAGAACCAGCGGTTATCTTCCTGGGCGTAGCGCTGCAGCCAGTTTATCCACTGGTTTGCGGTCTGGGTATCAGACTGGCTCTGCGCAGCAGGCAGCGAGAAATCAGACAACAGCGCCTGGCGGTAGAGTGGGCTGTTAAAGCCATCGGATGAGAACAACCCTAACTGATAGCCTTGCTGATTCAGTCCGGTAATAAGCGCCGCAGGAATGCGCGCAGCCAGTACGCCATCCATGTATCCGGCAGAAATGCCATAGAACAGGCCAAAGATGCCCGCATCGGTAGTGTTCCCGGAACTCATATGCTGGGTGAACGAGACGTTTTGACTCGCGAAATCGGCCAGCGCAGGCATCTGCTTCTCGTAACGGGAATAGTTCAGACCATCGACGGTAATCAGCAGGACGTTTTGTCCGCGGCCCATATCGCGATAGCGCAGTTCACTCAGCGGATACTGAACGCTGACCGCTTCCGGATTACCCTGTTCGACCAGACGACGCTGATACTCCTGGGCATCTAACAGGCCGTGTTTCTCAAGGAAGCGACGGGCCGTCATTGGGTACGAGAGCGGCAGGTTGGCACGCTGCATCGTAATGGGGCGATAGAAGTTCGCATCCGCCCAGATGTACATGATGTGCGAACTGATAAATGAGATGAAAAAGAGTGCGGCGACGGGCTTGGCGTAGTGGCGGCGTCGGGTCAGGCTGCGGAGCTTTTGCCAGCTCCAGGTGGCGAACAACATCTCAATCAGCAGGATCACCGGGACGCTGATAAACATCAGCTGCCAGTCACGAGCCGTTTCGTTCTGGTCAGGGTTGATCACCAGTTCCCAGACGATAGGGTTAAGATGCAGGTGGAAACGGGTGAACACTTCACTGTCGATAAGCAGTAGCGTCATCCCTGCTGTGGCAAGGATTGCGGATAAGAACCGCATCAGACGCTGCGACATGACGATAAACGTCAGAGGAAACAGGATCAGCAGATAGGTGGCGAATACCAAAAAGCTAAAATGACCGACAACGCTTATCCAGGAGTAGATACGCCCGGTTAGCGTGGTTGGCCAGTCTGCGACAAACAGATAACGACAGCCAATCACCGCCGCTAACAGAATGTTAAACAGGGCAAACCAGTGTCCCCAGCTGACCATCTGGGAGACTTTTTCACGGTAGCGCTGACGATTCGTCACCATAAACTGTTGTTCGTTTCCCTTAATGGGCCTGGTCGTTGCTGACGGATGACTGTAACGCCTGGGCGAAAGATTTTGCGATCGCCTGACGCTGAGCCGGAGCAACGCTGGTGTTGATAAGGTTGGTGACCATATTTCCCAAAACCATCAGGGAGAGATCGGTCGGCGTTTTATGTTTTTCCAGTACGTTGACCAGCTCACTGAGCAGTTGTTCAACGTGTTCATCACTGTAGCGGGAATGTTGTGGCATAAATCAAAATCAGTTTGTTGATGAAAGGGCAACATATTACCGTAGCAACAGCTTTTTTTCCCCTTTTTTATCTGTTGTTGCACACATGTCCTGGTGGTGGTTGAATACCGCCCGGTCTAAAAGGAGAGTTTATCATGAGTCTGGAAATCAACCAGATTGCCTTGCACCAGCTTATCAAGCGTGATGAGCAAACCCTTGAAGTGGTGCTACGCGATTCGTTACTGGAACCCACGGCGACCGTTGTGGAAATGATGGCTGAGTTGCATCGCGTCTACAGCGCCAAAAATAAAGCCTATGGTCTGTTCAGCGAAGAGAGTGAACTGGCTGATAGCCTGCGCCTGCAGCGTCAGGGGGAAGAGGATTTCCTGGCGTTTAGCCGCGCGGCCACCGGGCGTCTGCGCGACGAGCTGGCAAAATATCCGTTCGCTGACGGCGGCATCGTCCTGTTCTGCCACTATCGCTACCTGGCGGTAGAGTATCTGCTGGTTACCGTGCTGAATAACTTGAGCAGCATGCGCGTGAATGAGCAACTGGATATCAGCTCGACGCATTATCTGGATATCAACCATGCGGATATTGTGGCGCGGATTGATTTGACCGAGTGGGAAACCAACCCGGAATCGACCCGCTACCTGACCTTCCTGAAAGGGCGTGTGGGCCGCAAAGTGGCCGATTTCTTTATGGATTTCCTCGGCGCCAGCGAAGGACTTAACGCCAAAGCGCAGAACAAAGGGCTGTTGCAGGCGGTAGATGACTTTACGGCTGAGGCGCAGCTCGATAAATCTGAACGCCAGAACGTGCGTCAGCAGGTTTACAGCTACTGCAACGAACAGCTGCAGGCGGGGGAAGAGATTGAGCTGGAGTCGCTGTCAAAAGAGCTGGCGGGCGTCAGCGAAGTCAGCTTCCAGGCGTTCACCGCAGAGAAAGGCTATGAGCTTGAAGAGAGCTTCCCAGCGGATCGCAGTACGCTGCGTCAGTTAACCAAATTTGCCGGGAGCGGCGGTGGGTTAACCATCAACTTCGATGCCATGCTGCTGGGGGAACGTATCTTCTGGGATCCTGCCACCGATACGCTGACCATCAAAGGCACGCCGCCAAACCTGCGCGATCAGCTTCAGCGTCGCACCTCGGGCGGTAAATAACCGCCATAAAAAACCCCGCCGAAGCGGGGTTTTTCTCGACAGGCTTGCGATTACGCGCGAACGAAGTCGATGTGAGTCAGTTTTGGCTTGAACGCGTGACGCTGAACAGCCTGAACTTTCACTTTTTCTTCTTTACCGCCAACAACGATGGTCAGAACTTCGCTGTAGAATTCAGCTTTGGTCTGCAGGTTCCATACTTTGTCGTGATCCAGTTCGATTGCAACTGGAGCAGCTTCGCCACCGTAAACGATAGCCGGGAACTTGTTAGCGGTACGCAGGCGGCGGCTCGCACCCTTACCCTGCACGTTACGTACTTCTGCTTCGATAGTGAACATTGATTTCTCTCTGTATTTAAAACCCTACTACAGGCGACCCAGCAGCAGGTGAGTGTTCTGCCCCACGGATGTGAAGCGGGCGGCATTTTATACTCAAACGCCGCTCACATCAATGAAAAGTCCTGCTAACCACGCAATTCGTTTGCCCGACGATAGCGACCTTCATAGTCAAAGACCTTCTCACGTACCTGCCAGAACTGGCCTTTTTTGCGGGCGACAACAAAATCCGGATGGCGCAGCAGCGCCTGCTGATGCACGATATCCGCCACGGTGATCCAGCGCAGCGGCACGCCAGGCGTGCGGGTATGCGGGCGGATAAACAGTTGCTCAAATGCCGTGCGCTGGGCTGGCGTCTGTACCCGGAACCGCTCGCTGACGTCAGCGCCGTCCTCGTCGTAATAGGTAATTTTTAGCCACTCGCCTTTTTCATCCGCGCCCGGCTGTAAGGCCATGCCGGAACAGCGCAGCACCAGCGCATCTTTCAGCTTCAGCGCCGCTTTCAGCATGTCGTCCGGGTCGACCAGCACCGTGTCGCACTCACGGCAGCGGCGGGCGGCAATGTCATTTTCGGCGTTGCACTGTGGACAGTTTTTGAAACGAAAACGGAAATCGCACTGCTCGCGATGCCCGTCATCATCTTCAAACCAGCCCTGACAGCGGCGGCCAAAGTGTTCAATCAGCGTGCCGTCGGCGGTGGTTTTCCCCCAGAAGGTGTTGGCAAACCCGCAGGCTGGACAAAACACCTGTACCGGCACGTTGTCACTTTTGCCTTTTGGCGTGCCCACTTCGGGAGAGTAAAGATCGTGCGGGTTACCGGCGTAATCGAGGATCAGACAGTCAGTTTTGCCCGGTGCCAGGCGCAGACCACGACCGACAATCTGCTGATACAGGCTGACGGATTCCGTCGGGCGCAAAATCGCAATCAGGTCGACGTGCGGGGCGTCAAAACCGGTGGTTAACACGGAAACATTCACCAGATAGCGGAACTGCTGGGCTTTAAACGCCTCAATCAGCCTGTCACGCTCAGGGCCGGGCGTTTCGCCGGTAATTAACGCGGCATCGTCAGCGGGGAGCAGTCCGGTAATTTCTCGCGCGTGCTCGACTGTCGCGGCAAAGATCATCACCCCTTTGCGCGTCGCGGCAAACTCCTCAATCTGGCTGATGATATGCGGCGTTATGCGCTTTTGCTTATTCAACTCCTGGTTGAGATCCGCTTCGCTGAATAAGCCGTTGCTCTGCGCCTGTAACCGGCTGAAGTCGTACTGTACCACCGGCATATCCAGCCGCTCGGGCGGCGTCAGGTAGCCGTGTTTAATCATGTAGCGCAGCGGAAGTTCGTAGATACAGTCGCTGAACAGCGCTTTTTCATCGCCACGCACCATGCCGTGATAATGAAAGCGGTAAATCCAGCCTTTGCCCAGGCGAAACGGGGTTGCCGTCAGGCCCAGCAGGCGTAAGTGAGGGTTCACCTCTTTCAGGTGCGTGAGGATTTGCTGATACTGGCTGTCGTCGTCATCGCTGATGCGGTGACACTCGTCGACAATCAGCAGCGAAAATTCGCTGCGAAACAGATCCAGGTTGCGGGCGACCGACTGCACGCTGCCAAAGACAACCTTACCGTGGCTCTCTTTACGCTTGAGCCCGGCGGCGAAAATATCGGCCTCCAGCCCCAGCGCGCAATACTTGGCGTGGTTCTGCGCGACCAGCTCTTTGACGTGCGCCAGCACCAGCACGCGGCCACGCGCCAGGCGGGCCAGTTCGGCAATGACCAGGCTTTTGCCTGCGCCGGTCGGGAGGACAATCGCTGCCGGTTCCCGGTGTTTGCGAAACCAGGCGAGGGTGGCGTCAACGGCTTCCTGCTGATAGGGACGAAGTGTAAAAGTCATGGTGTCTCAGTTTCGTTAATCCGCATATATACCCGTCATACTTCAAGTTGCCTGTGCGTTGGCTGCACTCGTTCACCCCGGTCACTTACTTATGTAAGCTCCCGGGGATTCACTCCTTTGCCGCCTTCATGCAACTCGAATTATTTAGGGTATAGATAGTATGCCACGAAACTTTTTCCCTTGAGTGGCGCAACCAGACCATTATACTGAACCGTTCCTGACTGCTTCTTTTTCGGACGCACGGTCCGACTTCCAGCACCATTAAGGCTAAAAAGATTTCATGCGACTTGATAAGTTTATCGCTCAGCAACTCGGCGTAAGCCGCGCTATTGCCGGGCGCGAAATTCGCGCCAGCCGCGTTACCGTGGATGGCGACATTGTGAGAGACAGCGCTTTCAAACTTCAACCTGAGCATCAGGTTGAATACGACGGCAATCCGCTGACCCAGCAGAACGGCCCGCGCTACTTCATGCTCCACAAGCCGGAAGGCTACGTCTGCTCAACGGACGATCCCGATCACCCGACGGTACTCTATTTCCTCGACGAACCGGTGGCGCATAAGCTGCATGCCGCGGGCCGCCTCGACATCGACACCACCGGGCTGGTGCTGATGACCGACGACGGGCAGTGGTCACACCGTATTACTTCCCCACGTCACCACTGCGAGAAAACCTATCTGGTCACGCTGGAGTCGCCGGTTGCGGATGACACTGCAGAGCAATTCGCGAAAGGCGTTCAGCTGCATAATGAAAAAGACCTGACTAAACCGGCGGTGCTGGACGTGATCACGCCGACGGAAGTCCGTCTTACCATCAGCGAAGGGCGTTACCATCAGGTTAAACGCATGTTTGCCGCAGTGGGTAACCGCGTTGTCGGTCTGCATCGCGAACGTATTGGCGCAATCGCGCTCGATCCCGACCTGGCGCCTGGCGAATATCGCCCGCTGACGGAAGAAGAGATCGCCAGCGTCGGTCTGCCTTCGCACTAATTTCAGGAGATTTCTGTGACCACCAGGCCACACTCGTCGTTCAAAATTGTCTTCATTCTTGGCCTGCTGGCCATGTTGATGCCGCTGTCTATAGATATGTATCTGCCCGCGCTGCCGGTCATTTCCGCGCAGTTTGGGGTACCTGCTGGCAGCGCACAGATGACGCTCAGCACCTATATTCTCGGCTTTGCTCTCGGCCAGTTATTGTACGGCCCGATGGCCGACAGCCTGGGGCGCAAACCGGTTATTCTGGGCGGAACGCTGGTCTTTGCCGGGGCGGCGGTGGCCTGCGCGCTGGCGCAAACCATCGATCATCTGATTTTCATGCGATTTTTGCACGGTCTGGCCGCTGCTGCAGCGAGTGTGGTGATCAACGCCCTGATGCGTGATATCTACCCGAAAGAAGAGTTCTCCCGCATGATGTCGTTTGTCATGCTGGTGACGACGATTGCGCCGCTGGTGGCTCCGATGGCCGGTGGGGCGGTTCTGGTGTGGTTTAGCTGGCATGCGATTTTCTGGATCCTGGCGCTGGCTGCACTGCTGGCCTCGGCAATGATTTTCTTCTTTATTGATGAAACGCTTCCTGCCGAGCACCGCCAGAAATTCCACATTCGCACCACAATAGGTAACTTTGCCTCGCTGTTTCGCCACAAGCGCGTGCTGAGCTATATGCTGGCAAGCGGGTTCAGCTTCGCCGGGATGTTCTCCTTCCTGAGCGCCGGGCCGTTTGTTTATATCGAGCTGAACCATGTTTCTCCGCAGCACTTCGGCTATTATTTTGCGCTCAATATCGTCTTCCTGTTTGTACTGACTATTATTAACAGCCGCTTTGTCCGGCGGGTCGGCGCGCTGAACATGTTCCGCGCCGGGCTGTGGATCCAGTTTGTGATGGCTGTCTGGCTGGTGGTCAGTGCATTCCTGGGCGTGGGCTTCTGGGCGCTGGTGATTGGCGTGGCGGCCTTTGTGGGCTGCGTGTCGATGATATCCTCAAATGCGATGGCGGTGATCCTCGATGAATTCCCGCATATGGCGGGAACTGCATCGTCACTGGCGGGGACGTTCCGCTTCGGCATTGGCGCCATCGTCGGGGCATTACTGTCTATGGCGACCTTCACCACGGCCTGGCCTATGCTATGGGCGATGGCGTTTTGCGCAACCAGCTCCGTCCTCTTCTGTCTTTATGCCAGCCGACCACGGAAAGTGGCTCATTGATGAGCAGATAAGGCCCGACAGGGCCTTTTTTGTTGATACATATCAACCAAACCCGCGTTCGTTTATCCCGTGTTTGTTTATTTTATGTAAAATCTATTTATGTAAAAAGTCACATCATTGTATTCAAAAAGGTTGAGTTAGATCGCAGAAACGGGTACATATAGCGCCGACGTGAACCTCTATACCGATAAAAAAGCGCTGAATAGTGCAGGTTAGCGATGATGTGTTACTATAAATGTAAATAAATTGTGAAGTAAATTTTGCTTCCGGGGAACGAACGTGAATACATTACAACTCTCCATTGTCCATCGCTTGCCCCAGAGCTATCGCTGGTCGGCGGGTTTTGCAGGTTCGAAAGTTGAACCGATTCCGCAAAACGGCGCGGGCAGTGACAATTGCCTCGTGGCGCTCAAACTGTTGAGCCCAAGCGACGAAAATGCGTGGCGGGTGATGGAGCGTCTCAGTCAGGCCCTGACGGATATCGAAGTGGACAGCTCCGTACTGGAGTGCGAAGGCGAGCCGTGCCTGTTTGTTAAAAGCCAGGATGAATTTGCCGCCACCTGCCGTCTGAAAAACTTTGGTGTTGCGATTGCTGAGCCTTTTTCCGGCCAGTACCCGTTCTGAGCGCTAGTCTGCTGCCAGCAGCTGGCGCTTGTAGCTCTGCGTTGGCGCAGTAAATACGCGCTGGCATTCCCCCTGTTCGACCACCTCACCCTGTCGCAAAACAATCACCTGATGGCATAGCGCCCGTACCACCTGCAGATCGTGGCTGATGAAGATATAGGCCAGCCGATGCTTTTCCTGTAGCCCTTTCAGCAATGCCAGAATCTGCGCCTGGACGGTTCTGTCCAGAGAGGAGGTGGGTTCATCCAGAATAATCAGCTCCGGTTTCAGGATCAGCGCACGGGCGATGGCGATACGCTGGCGCTGCCCGCCGGAAAATTCCGCCGGATAACGGTGACGGGTATCGGGATCTAAGCCCACTTCGGCCATCGCCAGTATGACCTCCTGCTCACGCTGCTGCGCGTTCAGGCCGGGCTGGTGAACGCGCAAACCCTCTTCGACAATCTGCAATACGCTGAGCCGCGGGTTAAGTGAGGAGTTGGGATCCTGAAACACCACCTGCATACGCGGGCGCACCGGCAACATCTGGCGGCGGTTCCAGCGGTGCACCGGCATGTCGTCAAAAAGGATCTCGCCCTGAGAGGCAATTAAGCGCAGCAGTGCCAGACCGGTGGTGCTTTTACCCGAACCGGATTCGCCCACCAGCCCCAGGGATTCACCGGGACGCAGCGAGAAGCGGATATTTTTCAGGACCGGGTTTGGGTCGACGATACGCCGCAGAATGCCTTTGCGTATCGGGAAGGAGACGGACAAATCCTCAACGCGCAGCAGCGGAGTGCTGTCCGCTGTGAGCGGAACCGGGTCGCCGGAAGGTTCGCTGTTGAGCAGACGTTGCGTATAAGGGTGCTGTGGCGCGCTCAGCAGCGTGGATGCGCTATTCTGTTCAACGCATCGGCCGTTTTGCATGACCGCGACGCTGTCCGCCAGCTTTTTCACAATACTCAGGTTGTGCGTGATAAACAGCAGGCTCATGTTCAGCTCGTCGCGCAGCTCCCGCAGCAGCGTCAATATTTGCCCCTGCACCGTCACGTCCAGCGCCGTCGTCGGCTCGTCGGCAATTAACAGTTCGGGCCGGGTGAGCAGAGCCATAGCAATCATCACTCGCTGGCGTTCACCGCCGGAGAGCTGATGCGGAAAATCATTCAGCCGTTTGGCCGCATTGCGTATGCCCGTCCGTTCAAGACAATCCAGTATTTCCCCCCGCGCAGCCTCTTTGCGCATGCCCCGGTGCAGAGACAAGACTTCATAGAGCTGTTTCTCCAGGGTATGCAGGGGGTTGAGAGAGACCATGGGCTCCTGGAAGATCATGGCAATTTTATTGCCGCGAATACCGCGCAGGGTATGTTCGTCGGCATGAAGCAGTGAACTGCCGTGAAAAAGAATATCCCCCTGCGGATAGCTCGCCGGTGGTGAAGGCAGCAGCCGCAGGATAGAGAGCGCTGAAACACTCTTACCTGAACCGGATTCCCCCACCAGGGCCAGCGTTTCACCGCGCTGGATCTGCAGCGACAAATCGGTGACCACGGTGCGCGTCTCACCCTGTTTCGAGAAAGCAATCGACAGGTTATCAATACTGAGAAGAGGCTGGGTCATCTTATACCGCCTTATTGGGGTCAAAGGCATCGCGCACGGCTTCGCCAATAAAAATCAGCAGCGAAAGCAGCACGGCCACGGAAAGAAAGGCGGTGATGCCTAACCACGGTGCCTGAAGGTTATTCTTGCCCTGCAGCAGCAGTTCGCCGAGCGACGGTGAGCCCAACGGCAGGCCAAAGCCCAGAAAATCCAGCGAGGTGAGGGTGGTAATGGAGCTGCACAGAATAAACGGCAGGAAGGTGAGCGTGGCCACGACGGCATTAGGCAGCATATGGCGGAAGATGATCCCCCGGTCGCTCACCCCAAGCGCCTGCGCGGCGCGAATATAGTCGAAATTGCGGGTGCGCAGGAACTCCGCTCGCACGACACCCACCAGCGCCATCCAGCCGAACAGAACGGTGATGCCGAGCAGCCACCAGAAGTTCGGCTGTACCACGCTGGACAGCAGGATGATCAAAAATAGCGTTGGCATACCGGACCAGACTTCGATGATACGCTGGCCCCACAGGTCAATTTTCCCGCCGTAGTAGCCCTGAACGGCACCCGCCACCACGCCCATCACGCTGGAGAAGAGTGTCAGCATCAGCCCAAAGAGAATTGAAATCCTTGTGCCATAGAGAATGCGTGCCAGCACATCACCACCGTTAGCGTCCGTCCCCAGCCAGTTTTGCGTCGAGGGTGGGGAAGGGAAGGGGGTCGTGGTGGCAAAGTTTATGCTGTTCGCACCAAAACGCACCGGCGCCCAGAGGGCCCAGCCGTGCTGCTCAATCTGCTGGCGCAGCCACGGATCCTGATACTCCGCCGGTGTTGCAAACGGGCCACCAAAGTCGCTTTCACTGTAGTTAGCCAGCACCGGCACATACCAGCGGTCGTTAAAATGCACCAGCAGCGGTTTGTCGTTGGCGATAAGCTCCGAACACATGCTCAGGACAAACAGGACGGCAAAAATCCACAGCGACCAGTAGCCGCGACGGTTGTGGCGAAAACGGGCCCAGCGGGCCTGGTTGACGGGGCTTAAACGCGGCATCAGCGGCCCTCAAAATCAATTCGGGGATCGACCAGCGTATAGCTGATATCGCTGACGATATTCAGCAGCAGGCCAATCAGGGTGAAAATATAGAGTGTGCCAAACATCACCGGATAATCACGCGACACGGTGGCCTCATAGCCCAGCAGCCCCAGACCGTTGAGCGAGAACATCACCTCTATCAACAGTGAGCCGGTAAAAAACATACTGATGAACGTGGCGGGAAATCCGGCAATCACCAGCAGCATGGCGTTGCGGAAGACGTGTTTCCACATAATCTGCTTTTCGCTGACCCCTTTGGCGCGGGCCGTGACAACATACTGCTTGCGGATTTCATCGAGAAACGCGTTTTTGGTCAGCATGGTCAGAGCGGCAAACCCACCGATCACCGTTGCCAGAACCGGCAGCGTGATATGCCAGAGATAGTCGGTGATTTTCTGATACCACGGCAGCGTGCTGAAATCGGCGGAGACTAAACCTCGTAGCGGGAAGATGTCGAAATAGCTGCCCCCGGCAAAGAAGACGATCAGCAGGACGGCAAACAGGAACGCCGGGATGGCATAGCCGATGATGATGAAGGTGCTGCTCCAGATATCGAAGCGGCTGCCGCTGTAAACCGCTTTACGGATCCCGAGCGGGATAGAGACCAGGTAGATAATCAGCGTTCCCCACAGCCCCAGCGTGACCGAAACCGGCAGGCTTTGCTTTATCAACGTTAACACTGACGCACTGCGAAACAGGCTATCGCCAAAATCAAAGCGGATATAATCCCAGAGCATCTTGAAATAGCGCTCGTGAATGGGCTTATCGAAGCCGTAGCGGTGGGTGATCTCGGCGATCACCTCAGGATCAAGCCCGCGCCCGCCGCGATAGTGGCTTTCACTGATATTCCCCACGCCGGTACGCGCATGGCTCGCGCCCATGCCTTCTCCGCCGCCGCCGGGCATGCCGCCGTTGTTACCAAACTCAATAGCAGCAATCGCCTGATCGACCGGGCCGCCGGGGGCGATTTGCACGATAAAAAAGTTAATGGTGATGATGGCCCACAGCGTGGGAATGACCAGCAGCAGACGGCGAATCAGATAGGCACCCATGATGATTCCTTATCGCCGCTCAGCGGGCAGTCTGGCGGCTTTATTGACGTCATACCACCAGGTGTCAAAGCCCAGCGAGTAGACAGGGCGCACGGCAGGTACGGAGAATTTATCCCAGCGTGCCAGACGGTCTTCGCCCATATACCACATGGGCAGCATGTAGTAGTTCCAGGTTAAGACCCTGTCGAGGGCACGGCCGAGCGGCAGGAGTTTTGCTTTATCGCCCTGCGCCGCCACTATTTTCGCAATCAGCGCATCAATCGCCGGGCTTTTTACCCCTGGCGCATTGTATGATGAGTCGATGTAGCTGGAAGCCCAGGAAATTTGCAGGTCCGAGCTCGGCCACGGCTGAGCCGGCCACAGACGCTGCATCATGTCGTAATCACGGTTGCGCATGCGGTTGGTGATCTGCGCGTTATCGACCTGGCGAATGTTCATGGTAATCCCCAGTCGCTCCAGGTTGTGCTTAAACGGCAGTACCCACTGATCGTTGCCCCCGGATGAGAGCAGCAGCTCAAAGCTGAGAGGCTTACCCGTTTTGGCATCCACGCGCTTTTGATTTTTAAGGTGCCAGCCCGCCTCATCCAGCAGCTTGCTGGCCTTAAGCAGGTTGTCGCGGTCGTAGCCGTCACCGTTTGAGGCCGGGGGCTGAAAGACCGTGGTAAACACCTCCGGCGGCACTTCCGCCTTCAGCGGGGCCAGCAGAACCAGTTCGTCGGCTTTCGGATAATCACGCGCGGCATATTCCGTATTCTGGAAATAGCTGTTCGCACGGCTGTAAGCCCCGTAAAACAGCGCTTTGTTCATCCATTCAAAATCAAAGGCCAGGGAAATCGCTTCCCGAACGCGGCGGTCAGCGAATACCGGACGCTGAATATTAAACGCCAGCCAGCGCGTGTCCTGGGCGGATTCGTTTTTATGCTCGTCTTTAACGATATAGCCTTTCGCGAAATTCTTGCCGATATAACGGGTCGCCCAGTTTTTCGCGCTGCTCTCCACGCGTAAATCGAAGGCGCCCGCTTTGAACGCTTCAAATGCGACATTATCGTCAAGGTAGTAATCATAGCGAAGGGTGTCGAAATTCCAGCGCCCACGGTTTACCGGCAGGTTTGCCGCCCAGTAATCTTTCACCCGGGAATAGACCACGTACTGCCCCATGCGCCAGTCGGTGATGCGGTAGGGGCCGCCGGCCAGCGGCGGCGTGGAGAGCGGGTCGCTGAGCTTATGATTTTTCCAGAACGATTCAGGCATAACCGGCAGCGAAAACAGGCTGAGCATATTCTCTTTATTCGGCTCACTCAGCTCAATGCGCACGGTCAGGGGGGCAATGGCGCGCACCGTTGCGCCTTTATACACAATGCGGAACTGGGGTACGCCTTCGGTCATAAATTTATGAAACGTAAAGGCCACGTCGCTGGCCTTAACCGGCGAGCCATCGTGAAAACGGGCCCGAGGGTTGAGCGAAATTTCGGCCCAGGCGAAGTTATCCGCATAGCGGACATTATCAGCAATCAGCGGATAGTAGCTGCCGGGTTCATCATCGGAGGTCACAAAAAGCGTATCGTAAAGGGATTCCGTTCGCGCCGCCGCGACGCCACGCAGGGCGAAGCGGTTAAAGTTGTCAAATGTTCCCGTGGCGGAGAGCGTGACCTTTCCGCCTTTGGGGGCGGCAGGATTGACGTAATCGAAGTGCGTAAAATTGACCGCGTACTTTGGCTCGCCAATCACGGCGAACGCGATGTTTTCTTTGATGGTTTGCGCCTGGCTCGACAGGCTTGCTAATACCAACAAAAGCAACATGAAGCGCATAAACATCTCGCGGCGGCTCCCTTTTTTACAGACCGGCTCAGTTAAGCTGAATAATAAGTGACGTCACAGGCAATGTGAAATTATTCGGCCTGAGACGACACCTTATTTTGCCAGGTGCGGAACTGTTCCAGCGGCATAGGACGGCTAATCCAGTATCCCTGCAGGAAGTGGACGCCATGCTCACGCAGCCAGGCAGCCTGTTCCGGCGTTTCCACCCCTTCCGCAACGGTTAACATATTCAGCTTTCTTGCCAGCGTCAGCACAGCATCCAGCACCGGAGAGGTGACGGTTTCGGTGCCAATTGCGTTGACAAACCCACGGTCGATTTTCAGGTAGTCCATGGTGAAATGTTCAAGATAGATCAGCGCACTGTGGCCGGTACCGAAATCATCAATGGCGATTTCGAATCCTTCGTTATGTAGCCATTCGAAGAGGCTGCTGGCTTCCCGATGGTTAAGCATGTCGCGCTCGGTGATCTCCAGCACGATCTGGAAGTAATCTGGCGGCAGTAAGCTTTTGAAGGTGCGCATATCATCTTTGAAGCTTTCCGCATGCAGATGCCCCGGCGCGATATTGATCCCCAGTTTTGCGCCCGGCGGCAGCACGGTTTGTAACACCGGCGCATCGCGAATGATGAGGTCAAACAGATGCAGCGTCAGCGGGACAATCAGTTTTTGCGCTTCGGCAAAATTGATAAAGGCGTCCGGTGGGATCTCACCCATGGTCGGGTGTTTCCAGCGCATCAGCACTTCAACGCCCCGCATCTGAAGTGCATCCGTATCCACCACTGGCTGATAAACCACATAAAACTGACCGCGCTTGATGGCGCTCAGAATTTCTTTGCCCGGGTTGAGACGCAGGGTGAGGATGTAGAAGTTAAGCGACCCTGCCGCAATCCCGCATAACAGTCCGAAGAACAGGGCGAAGAGGATCTCGTCGCTCGTCCACTCCCTGGCGTACAGTTTGATGGTCAGAGGGACCTCTGTGAGCGTCGCGGTGCGCGCAGGCGTTTGATGTAAATCACGCGCCCTGACGAGGGTGCTTGAGGCGGTGGATAATGCATTGTCGCCGATGATAATCGCGATGCCGGCAAACTCTTCCTGGCGCGCGGTATAAAGCAGGTACGGCGTCAGGTTGAGATTCACCGAGGTGAATACACCGCCGTCCTTCACTAACGGATTACGATACCAGATGGCAATGGCGGGTCTGTTGGGCAGCATGGGCGTGCCGGGCAGCAGTGCGATATCAATCTGCTTGTTGATGTGCAGTTCGGGTATCAGCTCCTCCATCGGCGTATTCATCGGCCCTGTGGCTGACGAGCAGAACGCCATTTTGTTTCTGACCAGCAGAAAGGCGCGCACGTTGATGCTGAAGGCCGCGCGCGAGGTAAGCTCCGCGTTAACGTCCTGGCAATTATTCAGCGTGAGCGGCTGGAGTACGTCGATCGAGGTTTTCAGCTCCTCGAAATAGTTCTCCATGTAGATGCTCACATCCTTAATTAGCGTATCGAATCGGATTTCCCGCTTATGGTAGCTCCAGAAAAATTGCAATGAGCCCAGGAGGATAGCCGCGATCAGGCCGGTAATAATGCTGATGAACAGTATCTTGCGATGACTGGCGAAGTAGCGGGTGAGCATAAACGTCGTGATTCCTGAATTGCCGCTGATTATATTCAGTGTAACGGGCAAAAAAAAGCACCGCCTAAGCAGTGCTTTTTTTTATTATATCGCCAGCCAAGGGATAACCAGCGATACAATCATGATATTAACTGCGTGTCAGTACGCGGCGCGCTTCGTTGTAGCGCTTCTTCCAGTACGGTTCGTTCATGCTGGAGATGGTGACGCCGCTGCTGGTGGAGGCATGTACAAACTGGTCATTACCAATGTAGATGCCAACGTGTCGACCTGTTGAACCAGCACGGAACAGAACTAAGTCACCGGTGCGCAGTTTGGTGCGGGAAATTGACTTGCCCATCTCCTGCTGTTCGTAGGTCGAACGCGGAAGATCTAATCCAAATTGCTCACGGAACGTACGTTGTACAAAACTGGAACAGTCAATACCTTTTTTAGTATTGCCGCCAAGACGATAACGCACGCCTTTCCAGTCAGCATACTGGTCCATAATACGGGACTTCACGTCCAGATTACGTACCATATTTTCAAATTCATCCTGAGAAGCTTGCAGTGAAGAGGAATCTTCCGTTCCCACAACACGCGTCTCAGGATGCATATTCTTTGCGGTGTTCGATGTACTACATGCAGATAACAGTACCGCGACTGCTATCGCCGGGATCCCCCGTAAGATATATCTCAGAAACGGTTGAGATTTGACCATTTTGTTTATTTTCCCTTGAAGTCCTTAACGACAAATATCGTTATAAAAATGCCAAACGTGACGAGACTAATTATCTGTACACAATGAGACAATTGTTTCTGATGACATTTGTGGCACAGCGCACAAAATTATTCACCATCGAAATAATTATCCCTATGGGGCAAAACGAGTTCGAGATTAACCGATTGCCTGGGGTATTGCGAGTAAAAAAACCGTTTTTTTTATAAGAAATTGTGATACGGAAAGTAAAAATGGGCAATTGCTCAAAATAGCGGCAGATCCGCAGCGTTATCGCGCAATTGCTTCATTTTTATCATGAATACGATGACGAGAATATGACAGCGTGAAAGGATCGGGGGACGTGATCTATCAGGGATCGCAATGATCCCTGACGATTAACGTTAAAAAACGGTAGTTATTTGTTTAATACTTGTTGCTTTCTGCGCGGGAGATAGCGATCAAAAACGGCAATCAGGCGATCGCTCAAGGGGGTCATCAGCACCCACGGCAGACCAATCAGCACTGCTGAAAGAGAACCCACGACAATATCCGTCAGCCAGTGAGCGCCAATCATCACGCGCGGGAAGGCAAATATCACCACAATAAGCAGGGCAATAGTGAATGCCTTCTTGCCGAAATAGCGCAGCATGAAACCCGAAAAAATAAGCAGCATCATGCCGTGATCGCCCGGAAAACTGTCTTTCGACGCATCTTTCGTTGGAATATGCAGCAATTCGCTGACGCGGTAAATATTCGGGAAAGAGAGCGACGGGCTGGCGCGTTTTACCGGCATCAGATGTTGCGCCAGCTGATTAATAACCACCGCAGCCAGAAGCATCACCAGACCGATGATCAGGATACGGCGACGCCCTGTGCCATCCTCTTTGAGCCAGAAAGAGAGCATCAGACCGCCCATCGCCAGCAAGGAAATGCCGTCGAAGGCGCGGTTGTTGGTGATCGCCACCAGCCACAGAAACGCATCGCTCTTCACCAGCGCCTGGTTGAAGAAATGAAACAGGCCTGAATCCAGCGGGAACCAGAAACCGTGATTCGCCGGGATATACCAGGAGAAAAAGAGCGCCAGACCGGCGACATTAAGCAGTAATATCAGGGGAAATCGAGTTGTCATAACGTTCAGCATAGAGTGAAAACTGGGGCAACGTTAGCCGCCTGAACTTAAACGAAGCTTCAACAGGCTGGACTGCAGGGCATTCCAGTCGGCGTTAACCGCACTAATTAACTCTATTCGGCTATCCGGCGGCGCGACGTTTTGCGTTTCGATAAAGAAATCCTCGCCCTGGCGGTTGATCCGCACCATCCCGTCTGGCGTGCGCATAATGCCTTTTACGCGATCAACCGGCGCAAGTCTGGCCCACTCAAGGGTGCCTATGGTGTCGAAAACCGTATCGGCATCGAAAATCCATCCGCAGGCCTGATATCCCTGGCCGCTGTTCAGATTACGTCGCCAGCGCTGGTGCTCTGGCAGGCTAAGCGCCGCCAGTCCCTGTTTAACGGGATGGTGATGAGCATGCTCCGCGCTGGCCGGGAGTTCCGCCAGATTCTGGCGAGGAAGGTCGAGCAGGGCGCTATCGATTTTTCCCTGGGTGGTCTGCACGCGGGTACGATTGCCGCCGAAGTGTTGCCACCACGCCTCCAGCGCGGCCTGGCTTTCCGCCGTGGCGCGATCTTCTTTATTAGCGACAATAACGTCCGCCGAGGCGAGCTGATCGCGGAAGTTCTCATTGGCCACCGCTTTTTCATCAAGCAGCAGACGCGGGTCGAGCAGGCACAGGGTGGCGCGCAGATCGATCCACGGCTCGTAGACCGGTGCGGTCAGCAAATCGAGGATCTGCTTCGGATGGCCCAGACCGGTAGGCTCAATCAGCAGGCGGTCCGGTTTACCCTGACGCAGCAGCGTATTGAGCCCGACCTGCATCGGCAGGCCATTGACGCAGCACATGCACCCGCCGGGGATCTCTTTAATCATTGCGCCACTCTCTGACAGCAGCGCACCATCAATGCCCACTTCGCCAAATTCATTGACCAGTACGGCCCATTTTTCTGCAGGATCTTTATTCGCCAGCAGATGGAGAATTGAGGTGGTTTTACCGCTGCCGAGAAAACCGGTGATGAGGTTCGTTTTGGTCACATGCACTCCAGTCGAGAATTGTGATGCTATAACACTATTCTCTTATCCTGGCGAAAAACGTACCCAATGAGAAGGGGAAGGGCGAACGGAGGCGACGTCCGTTCGCGTTAAGCGCAATAATCGTTAAATATTTAACGTTTCTATAACAGCCTGACGGGCGCCGCGGCGGGTGATGCGCGCGTATGCCTCGCTTACCGCCTCAACAAATACGCTATTCTGGGGGAGATCGTGGCCAAAGACTTCGCTCAGCCCCAGCAGCGCGTTAACGCGGTCAGCGTCGCGGCTGGCCCCGACAATCGCGCGAATTTTATCGCTGAGGGGATCGCGAACATCAATCGCGTTGCCGCGTTCGTCGGTACCGCTGACGTACCGTATCCAGCCGGCAACGCCCAGTGCCAGAAGAGGCCAGTCGGTATTTCGCTCAAGGTGGATGCGGATGCCATCCAGCATCCGTTGCGGCAGTTTCTGGCTACCGTCCATCGCAATCTGCCAGGTCCGGTGTTGCAGCGCCGGGTTGGCGAAGCGCGCAATCAGGCTGTCGGCATAGGCGGTCAGGTCCACATCCTTTATACGCAGCGTAGGCGCCTGCTCCTCCAGCATTAACCGCCGGGCGGCTTCACGGAAGGCGGCATCCTCCATACATTCATTAATATGCGCGTACCCGGCGAGGTATCCCAGATACGCCAGGAAAGAGTGGCTGCCGTTGAGCATGCGTAATTTCATCTGTTCCCACGGCAGAACGTCCTGCACCATCTGGACACCTGCCACTTCCCACTCCGGACGCCCGGCAACAAAATTATCTTCCACCACCCACTGAATAAACGGCTCGCAGCTGATGGCACACGGATCGTCGACGCCGAGCGCATCGGCGATTTCTGCAAGCGAGGCCTCCGTCGCCGCGGGAACAATTCTGTCGACCATCGTGCCCGGAAAACTCACGTGGCCTTCGATCCACTCCGCCAGCGCCGGGGAACGTTTCTGCGCCATGCCAAGCACGGCATTTTTCACCACGTGGCCATTGTCAGGAATATTGTCACAGGAAAGCACGGTAAACGCTGGCAAACCTCGCTCGCGGCGGCGATGTAGCGCCTCGACCAGGATCCCAGGCGCAGAATGCGGTTCGGCGGGGTTGTCCAGGTCGTGCTGGATCCGCGCGTTTTGTCGATCCAGCTTACCGGTCGCGGGATCGATGCAGTAGCCTTTCTCGGTGATGGTGAGCGATACAATCGCCACCTGGGGCTCACAAAATTTCTCAATAATGGCGGACAGGGAATCAAGCTTTGCATTCAGGCATTCATGAACGGCGCCGACAATGATTGGCTGATTTCCTTCAGCACCTTTCTCCAGCACGGTAAACAGATGATCCTGCGTGCGCAGCTGGCCCATCAGCACATCGCCGCTAAAGAGGCTAATCTCACAAATCCCCCAGTCGCCGCCTTTTTCATTCAGCACCCGGTTTGTTAACAGCGCCTGGTGCGCGCGGTGAAATGCGCCAAAGCCAAAATGGACGATCCGGGAGCGTAATTGCTTGCGATCGTAGCGAGGTTGCTGAACATGGGCAGGAAGCGAGGTGGAGGCAATTGTCTTCATGAAATACACACCTGATTAACCATTAATTAACAATGCCAGTGTAAAGTTATATGACAGCAAATAAAATTGGTGAGCCGTAAATATCCCCGTTCTGTGAGTTAGATCAATCAACGTGTGGCGGTATGTTGACCCTGTACGCTAAACATGTATGGTAGTCGTCATTGCAGTAACGCATATTGGTATAACAACTTTAGAGGGTGAGGCAATGGAACAAACCTGGCGTTGGTACGGGCCGAACGATCCGGTTTCTCTTGATGATGTGCGTCAGGCTGGCGCAACGGGTGTCGTGACGGCGCTGCATCACATTCCTAACGGCCAGGTCTGGCCGGTTGAGGAAATTCAACAGCGCCAGGCGCTGCTGGCGGAGAAGGGATTAACCTGGTCTGTCGTGGAGAGCATTCCGGTCCACGAAGATATCAAAACCCATTCCGGGGATTACCAGACCTGGATTGCGAACTACCAGCAGAGCATTCGCAACCTGGCGGCCTGCGGCGTTGATACGGTTTGCTATAACTTCATGCCTATTCTGGACTGGACGCGGACCGATCTGGAATACCCGATGCCGGACGGCTCAAAAGCGCTGCGTTTCGACCAGATTGCCTTTGCGGCATTTGAGCTGCACATCCTGAAACGCCCTGGCGCCGACGCGGATTACACCGCTGAAGAGCAGCAGCAGGCGCTTCAATGGTTTAATGACGCGAGTGCAGCGGATATTGAAAAGCTGACCCGCAACATCATTGCGGGCCTGCCGGGCGCAGAAGAGGGGTACACGCTGGACCAGTTCCGCGCGCGTCTGGCGGAATACGGCGATATTGATAAGAACCAGCTGCGTGAAAACATGGCTTATTTCCTGCGCGCTATCGTACCGGTTGCGGAAGAAGTCGGCGTGCGTCTGGCCGTGCATCCGGACGATCCACCGCGTCCTATCCTCGGTCTGCCGCGCATCGTTTCCACTATCGAAGATATGCAGTGGCTGAAAGAGACGGTCAACAGCATCTATAACGGCTTTACCATGTGTACGGGTTCCTACGGTGTTCGCGCGGATAACGACCTGGTGCAGATGATTGAAGCCTTTGGCGATCGCATTCACTTCACGCATTTGCGCGCAACCTGCCGGGAGGATAATCCTAAGACCTTCCACGAAGCCGCGCACCTGGGCGGAGACGTCAATATGGTCGCGGTGGTCGATGCCATCCTGGCAGAAGAGGCGCGTCGTAAGCAGGCTGGCGATGTCCGTCCTATTCCGTTCCGCCCGGACCACGGGCACCAGATGCTGGACGATCTGCGCAAGAAAACCAACCCAGGCTATTCGGCGATAGGCCGACTTAAAGGGATGGCGGAAGTGCGCGGCGTTGAGCTGGCGCTGAAGATGACGAAGTATCCGGAGCTTCTGTAACCGGAATTGCCGGGTGGCGGCTTCGCCTTACCCGGCCTACAGAAACAAAAAACCAGCTTCAGAGCTGGTTTCGTAGGCCCGGTAAGCGTAGCGCCACCGGGCGAAAAGCACGATACGCTATCAGTCAGCGCGACCCATATAGCGTTTTTCTTCGATATGGATGCGGATCTTCTCGCCTGCGGAGAGGTATTCCGGTACCTGCACAACCAGACCGGTGGTCAGAGTGGCAGGTTTGTTGCGGGCACTTGCGGATGCGCCCTTGATGCCAGGTGCCGTCTCAACGATTTCCAGATCGACGGTCTGAGGCAGTTCCAGCGCCAGCAGCACGCCATCCCAGGTCAGAACCTGCATGTCAGGCATACCGCCTTCAGGGATGAACAGCAGCTCTTCTTCAATCTGATCTTTGGTGAAGATATACGGGGTGTAATCTTCTTTATCCATGAACACGTACTCGTTGCCGTCGACGTAAGAGAAATCAACATAGCGACGGGTCAGGGTCACGGTATCGACAATATCGTCACCTTTAAAGCGCTCTTCCACTTTCAGGCCGGTACGCACATCGGCAAAACGCATTTTGTACAGCGTGGCAGCACCACGGGCGCTAGGGGCCTGAATGTCGATGTCTTTCACAATCAGCAGTTTGCCGTTGTAATTCAGTACCATACCTTTCTTAATTTCGTTCGCTCTTGGCATTGCAATAATCCTGTTTACGGGAGGTAAAAAATATCGCGCCAAATTACTCGTGCGCGGCCTTTCAGGCAAGCGGAATTCGTGGCTTTTGCTATCAACGCACAAAAGGTGTTACTGTGCGCCCGATGCCCGACTGCACGGGCTTCGTCACTGAGAGAGCATGTATGGATTGTCGTCCAGATTGCGGCGCGTGCTGTACCGCTCCGTCCATTTCAAGCCCGATACCCGGAATGCCGGAGGGCAAGCCCGCCAATACCCGCTGTGTTCAGCTCTCTGAATCCAACCTGTGTATGATCTTTGGTTCGCCCCTGCGCCCGAAGGTCTGCTCCGGGCTACAGCCTGGGGTCGAGATGTGCGGCAGTTCGCGCGCGCAGGCGATGATCTACCTGCTTGAGCTGGAAGCGCTCACCGCGCCTTAAACGTCTTTGATTCTCGCCAGACAGCCAATGGTCAGCGTACACATCACCAGCGCAATCCAGAACACCGTGTGGTAGTTCCAGATCTCAGCAACGACCCCGGCCATGGAGCCTGCTATAATCCAGCCCACGCGCGTGGTATTAGTATAAAGGGTGGTCGCTGAGCCTGCCTGGCCCGGCATCAGATCCTGGAAGTAGAGCATGCCAATCCCCGCCAGAATCCCGATATAGATGGCGTTCAGCAGCTGTAAAGCCAGCAGCAGCCCCGGCGTATGGACCGTCAGCATACCAACGTAGAACAGCAGCCCGGCGACGGCCGCGATGCGCATCAAAAAACGTTTTCCGAAACGCTTCGCGTAATAGCCCGCTATCAGCATGGTCGGGATCTCCAGACCGGCAGCGGTGCCCATCATTATGCCGGCCAGTTTCTCCGGCAGATGCAGTTCATCAATAATAAACAGCGGCATGTTAATGATATACAGGCTGTTGGTGCCCCACATCAGCGTGCAGATAATAAACAGCAGCAGGGCATCGCGACGATTACGGCGCGGGGCCTCCAGGACGCCTGTCGCCACTTTGGGCTCTTTGCGCATTGACGGCAGGAAGCACCACACCATCGCACCGCACGCCACAAACGCGACCGCCGCGCTCAGGTACATCATCGTAAAGCCAAACCCCATCGCCAGCGCGTAAGCCAGCGGCGGGCCAATCACCCACGCCAGCGACACCTGAGCACGTAGGACCGAGCTGAACATCACCGCTTCACGCCCGGTATGGTCGGCATGCTCGCGGGCGAGGGCAAACAGCTGCGGGTTGGCGGTTGAGCCAAAGCTGCTCAGAAAAACCCCCACGAACAACAAAATGAAGTAGCTACGGTTCCAGGCAAACAAAACGCAGGCCAGGACGCCCATCAGGCAGCAGAAAACGATCAGGCTTTTACGATCGCCTTTTCGGTCGGAACGGCCCGCCAGGAACTGGCTTACCAGGATGCCGATAATGGCGCTCCCGGTAAAAAAGAAGCCAACCATCGCAGGACGGGCGTGAACCTCGTTGGTCAGGAATAAGCTCAGTGTTGGGGTTTGCAACGCGCCAGCAATGCCCGTGAAGAAGGCAACAATCAGGAACGCCGTTGACGTCAAATCGAAGGGCTTCGGCGAGGTGGCCGCAGGGGTGTTATGCATGTTTTATAATTAGCGAGTAACAGAGAGGGGCGGAGTTTACGCCGTTAGCTAAAAAATAAACAGTGGACGAGGTCAATGATGCCACGAAAAATCAAAATGGCATTTCAACTTCTCATCCTGCTGGCTGAACTTAGCTGAAACTGATTTGCTGAACTTCAGCAAAATTCAGCTGAATGCGGAAGAAATGTGCTGCATCTCTAAATTCTGAGATCGGAAATACGACTTTTCTTGCAAGACATTGCAGAAAGCGCAAGACTTTTTGAAACGTTTCAGCGCTATCTTGTTTTAGCAAACGGAGCAGGCTAGCGTATTTTTTCTCATGTAAGCTGAAACGATTCACTTTCAGCAGGAGAGGAGAACCATGTTCCAGTTATCTGTTCAGGATATTCACCCGGGCGCTCAGGCCGGGGATAAAGAAGAGGCTATTCGTCAGGTTGCCGCTGCCCTTGTGCAGGCAGGCAACGTCGCGGACGGCTACGTAAACGGTATGCTGGCGCGCGAGCAGCAGACCTCCACCTTCCTCGGTAATGGGATTGCCATTCCGCACGGTACAACAGACACCCGCGACCAGGTGCTGAAAACCGGCGTGAAGGTTTATCAGTTCCCGCAGGGCGTGCTCTGGGGCGAAGGTCAGGTAGCGTATGTGGCTATCGGCATTGCGGCCAGCAGCGACGAACATTTGGGCCTGCTGCGTCAGCTAACGCATGTCCTGAGCGATGACGCCGTGGCAGAACAGCTGAAGTCAGCGACAACCGCTGAAGAGCTGCGTGCCTTGCTGATGGGTGAAAAACAGAGTGAAGCGCTGAAACTGGATAATGACACGCTGACGCTGGATGTTGTGGCTTCGGATCTGGTCACGCTGCAGGCGCTGAACGCGGGTCGTCTTAAAGAAGCCGGGGCGGCTGATGCCACCTTTGTGACGCGCGTGATTAACGACAAACCGTTGAATCTTGGCCAGGGTATCTGGCTGAACGACAGTGCTGAAGGCAACCTGCGCAGTGCTATCGCGGTGAGCCGTGCAGCCACAGCGTTTGACGTTGAGGGTGAGCCTGCCGCCATGCTGGTCACCGTGGCGATGAACGATGAGCAGCCAGTGTCGGTGCTGAAGCGTCTGGGCGATCTGCTGCTGAATAACAAAGCTGAAAAACTGCTGAACGCGGATGCTGCCACCGTGCTGGCTCTGCTGACCAGTGATGACGCGCTGACGGATGACCTGCTGACCGCTGAGTTCGTGGTACGTAACGAACACGGCCTGCACGCCCGTCCAGGCACCATGCTGGTGAATACCATTAAACAATTCGAAAGTGAGATCACCGTGGCTAACCTTGATGGCACGGGCAAACCGGCCAACGGCCGTAGTCTGATGAAAGTGGTCGCGCTGGGCGTGAAGAAAGGTCACCGTCTGCGTTTCACCGCGCAGGGTGCTGATGCTGAACAGGCGCTGAAAGCGATTGGCGACGCCATCGCGGCAGGTCTGGGGGAGGGCGCATAATGAGCAGACGTGTTGCGACTATTACGCTGAACCCGGCATATGACCTGGTGGGGTTTTGCCCGGAGATTGAGCGCGGCGAAGTAAACCTCGTGCGTACCACTGGCCTGCATGCTGCGGGCAAAGGGATTAACGTCGCGAAAGTGCTCAAGGATCTCGGTATCGATGTCACCGTGGGTGGATTCCTCGGTAAAGATAACCAGGACGGTTTCCAGCAGCTGTTCAGCGAGCTGGGCATTGCTAACCGCTTCCAGGTCGTTCAGGGCCGTACCCGTATCAACGTCAAGCTGACGGAGAAAGACGGTGAAGTGACTGACCTGAACTTCTCTGGCTTCGAAGTCACCCCGTCAGACTGGGAGCGCTTTGTTAACGACTCTCTCACCTGGCTCGGTCAGTTCGACATGGTGTGCGTCAGCGGCAGCCTGCCGTCTGGCGTGAGCCCGGAAGCGTTTACCGACTGGATGACGCGCCTGCGTAGCCAGTGCCCATGCATTATTTTCGACAGCAGCCGTGACGCACTGGTTGCGGGTCTGAAAGCGTCTCCATGGCTGGTGAAGCCGAATCGCCGCGAACTGGAGATTTGGGCTGGCCGTAAGCTGCCAGAATTAAAAGATGTGATTGATGCAGCCCATGCGCTGCGTGAGCAGGGTATCGCTCACGTCGTGATCTCGCTGGGTGCAGAAGGCGCGTTGTGGGTTAACGCTTCTGGCGAATGGATTGCCAAACCGCCGTCAATGGAAGTTGTGAGTACCGTTGGCGCTGGGGATTCGATGGTTGGCGGCCTGATTTACGGCCTGCTGATGCGTGAATCCAGTGAACATACGTTACGTCTTGCCACCGCCGTTGCAGCCCTGGCCGTGAGCCAGAGCAATGTCGGTATTACCGATCGTACCCAGTTAGCCGCGATGATGGCGCGCGTTGACTTAAAACCTTTTAACTAACAGCAGGAGAGGAATAATGAAAACGCTGCTGATCATTGACTCCGGTCTCGGACAGGCTCGCGCCTATATGGCGAAGACCCTGCTGGGCGCGGCGGCACAAAAAGCACACCTGGACATCATTGATAACCCGGGTGATGCTGAACTGGCGATTGTTCTGGGTGATAAAATCCCTGCGGACAGTGCGCTGAACGGTAAAAAAGTGTGGCTGGGCGATATTAATCGCGCGGTGGCACATCCAGACCTGTTCCTGAGTGAAGCGAAAGGCCACGCGTCGGTTTACAGCGCACCTGTCGCGACAGCACCGACCGCGGCTGCGGCCACCGGGCCGAAACGCATTGTGGCGGTAACGGCGTGTCCAACTGGGGTAGCGCATACCTTTATGGCGGCTGAAGCCATTGAAACCGAAGCGAAAAAACGCGGCTGGTGGGTAAAAGTCGAAACCCGTGGCTCCGTGGGTGCCGGTAACGCCATCACCCCGGAAGAAGTGGCGGAAGCCGATCTGGTGATTGTGGCGGCCGATATCGAAGTCGATCTGGCGAAGTTTGCCGGTAAGCCGATGTACCGCACCTCAACCGGCCTGGCGCTGAAAAAGACCGCTCAGGAATTTGATAAAGCGCTGGCGGAAGCCAAACCTTACCAGGCTACCGGTGCGGCTAAAACCGCCACCGAAGGGAAGAAAGAGTCTGCGGGGGCCTACCGTCACCTGCTGACGGGTGTGTCTTACATGCTGCCGATGGTGGTGGCGGGTGGTCTGTGTATCGCGCTGTCGTTTGCGTTTGGTATTACAGCATTTAAAGAAGAAGGTACGCTTGCGGCTGCGCTGATGCAGATCGGCGGGGGGTCAGCGTTCGCGCTGATGGTGCCGGTTCTGGCAGGCTTTATCGCTTTCTCCATCGCTGATCGTCCTGGTCTGACGCCGGGTCTTATTGGCGGTATGCTGGCCGTCAGCACCGGTTCCGGCTTTATCGGCGGTATCATTGCTGGCTTCCTGGCCGGTTACGTCGCGAAGCTGATCAGCTCGAAGCTGAAGCTGCCGCAGAGTATGGAAGCGCTGAAACCGATTCTCATCATCCCGCTGATTTCCAGCCTGGTGGTGGGTCTGGCGATGATTTACCTCATCGGTAAACCGGTAGCGGGCATCCTGACGGGTCTGACCCACTGGCTGCAAACCATGGGTACGGCGAACGCGGTTCTGCTGGGCGCAATCCTCGGCGGTATGATGTGTACCGATATGGGCGGTCCGGTGAACAAAGCGGCATACGCGTTTGGCGTTGGCCTGCTGAGTACCCAGACCTACGCGCCGATGGCGGCGATCATGGCGGCCGGTATGGTGCCACCTCTGGCGCTCGGCCTGGCGACCATTATCGCCCGTCGTAAGTTCGACAAAGCGCAGCAGGAAGGCGGTAAAGCGGCGCTGGTGCTGGGTCTGTGCTTCATTACCGAAGGTGCAATCCCGTTCGCGGCGCGTGATCCAATGCGTGTGCTGCCATGCTGTATCGTGGGCGGTGCGGTGACGGGGGCCATCTCCATGGCGATTGGCGCGAAGCTGATGGCACCACATGGTGGTCTGTTCGTCCTGCTGATCCCAGGCGCAATCACCCCGGTACTGGGTTACCTGCTGGCAATCATTGCCGGTACGCTGGTGGCGGGACTCTCTTACGCGGTGCTGAAACGTCCGGAAGCGGAAGTGGTTGCAAAAGCAGCGTAAGCGATAAGCAACAAAAAAGCCGGGTGCGAAGCAACCCGGCTTTTTTTATGCCGCCTGTTCAGCGGTCTGCTGTGCCTTGAGCCAGGCGATCTCTTCCGCCCAGATATCCGGATTAATGGTTTCCAGCACCATGGGGATACCGTCGAAACGGGCATCCTGCATAATAAAGCGAAATGCATCGTGACCGATATTGCCTTCGCCCAGGCTATGGTGGCGGTCAACCCGGCTACCAAAGGCGCTTTTCGCATCGTTGAGGTGCATACCGCGCAGGTACTTGAAGCCAACGATGCGCTCAAACTCATCGAACGTGTTTTTCGTTGCCTCGGTTGTACGCAGATCGTAACCGGCCGCAAACGCGTGACAGGTATCAATGCACACGCCCACGCGGGATTTATCTTCCACGCCGTCGATGATCGCCGCCAGATGTTCGAACTTAAAGCCGAGATTGCTGCCCTGACCGGCGGTGTTTTCGATCACCGCGGTCACGCCGTTGGTTTTCTCCAGGGTGATGTTGATGGACTCAGCAATACGCGCCAGACAGGCGTCTTCGTCGATCTGCATCAGATGGCTACCCGGATGGAAGTTCAGCAGCGTCAGCCCCAGCTGTTCACAGCGCTGCACTTCATCAAGGAACGCCTCGCGGGATTTATCCAGCGCTTCCTGAACCGGATGACCGAGGTTAATCAGATAGCTGTCGTGGGGAAGGATCTGGCCCGGCCCGTAGTGGTATTTTTCACAGGCGGCTTTGAAATCATCAATCACGTCGGTGGTGAGCGGTGCGGCGCGCCACTGGCGCTGATTTTTGGTGAACAGGGCGAAAGCGGTTGCCTCGATTTCGGCGGCGCGAATGGCGGCGTTTGCAAGGCCACCTGCAGCGCTGACGTGCGCTCCAACATATTTCATAAAAAGACTCCTGTTAACCCGAAACGCTTATCATAACGGGTTAACAGGAGAACGACGAGAGGGTTTATGCCATCAGGCTGTGTACGGCGAGGTTAATCGCGCCGCCGCCCACAATCAGCCAGATAAAGAGCACCAGCGCCATCAGCAGCGGTTTTGCGCCGGCTTTTTTCAGGGCGCTGACGTGCGTGGTCACACCCAGAGCCGCCATCGCCATGGCCAGCAGCACCGTATCCAGCGTCACCAGCATATCCACGACCGCTTTTGGCAGCAGGTGGAACGAGTTAAAGATAGCGACCACGATGAACAGGATCGCAAACCACGGAATGGTGATTTTGCTTTTCTCGCTGCCACCTGCCGGAGCCAGTTGCTTAACCCGCGCGGCCAGGAAAATCAGGAACGGGGCCAGCATCATGACGCGCAGCATTTTGGCGATGACCGCGGCATTTTCCGCTTCCGGATTGATGGCGTGACCTGCCGCGACCACCTGCGCCACCTCGTGCATCGTCGAACCGATATAGATGCCGTAGGTTTCCGGGCTAAACCAGTGCGCCACCAGCGGATACATAGCCGGATAAAGGAAGATTGCCAGCGTACCGAAGATAACCACCGTCGCGACGGCCACCGTCACTTTACTGGCTTCAGCTTTAACGACCGGTTCCGTTGCCAGTACCGCTGCCGCACCGCAAATGCTGCTGCCTGCGCCAATTAACCAACTGGTCTGCTTGTCCAGGCCAAACACCTTCTGGCCGATAAAGCACGCCAGCATAAAGGTGCTCGAAAGGGTCAGGACATCAATGGCAATCCCGCTCACGCCGACATCCGCAATCTGCGAAAAGGTCAGGCGGAAGCCGTAAAGAATAATGCCCAGACGTAATAAATGTTGTTTGGCGAAAATGACGCCCCCGTCGCAGGATTTCCAGATGTGCGGGTAGACGGTATTCCCGACCACCATGCCGAGCAAAATAGCCAGCGTTAAGGCACTAAACCCGGCACCGGCTACTGCCGGTATACTGCCGCCCCATAAGGCCACACCGGTGACGACGGCGCTGAGCGCGAGACCCGGCACGAAGTGCCACACTGTACGATGATGTTGTAAGGTGAGTTCTGACATAACCTTCTCCTTTGTCTGGCTAAAGGTTACGGCGATCTGGCTTAAAAATAAAATTGATTATATACTTATAATCAATCTATATAAGTGGTAAGTGACCATGCACATTACATTGCGTCAGCTGGAAGTGTTTGCCGAAGTGCTGAAGAGCGGCTCTACGACTCAGGCGTCACAAATGCTGGCGCTCTCTCAGTCTGCCGTTAGCGCGGCGTTGACCGATCTCGAAGGACAGTTAGGCGTTCAGCTTTTCGACAGGGTAGGGAAGCGTCTGGTGGTCAATGAGCATGGCCGCCTGCTTTACCCGCGCGCGCTGGCTCTGCTGGAGCAGGCTATCGAAATTGAACAGCTGTTCCGCGAAGACAACGGCGCGATCCGCGTTTTTGCCAGCAGTACCATCGGTAACTACATCCTGCCGGAAGTGATTGCCCGCTATCGCCGGGATTTTCCCTCGTTGCCGCTGGAGATGAGCGTGGGTAACAGCCAGGACGTCATCAACGCGGTGATCGATTTTCGCGTGGATATCGGTCTCATTGAAGGTCCGTGCCACAACGTCGATATCATCGCCGAGCCCTGGCTGGAAGACGAGCTGGTGGTGTTTGCCTCCCCGGCCTCTTCTTTATTACAGGGCGAGGTGACGCTGGAGCGCCTGGCGCAGGCTCAGTGGATCCTGCGCGAGCAGGGTTCCGGCACGCGTGAAATTGTCGATTACCTGCTGCTGTCTCATTTGCCGCATTTCCAGCTGGGAATGGAGCTGGGGAACTCGGAGGCGATTAAGCATGCGGTGCGTCATGGACTGGGTATCAGCTGCCTTTCCCGACGCGTGATTGCCGAACAGCTTGAGACGGGATCGCTGGTGGAAATTCCTGTTCCATTGCCGAAACTGGTGCGCACGCTGTGGTGCATCCATCATCGTCAGAAACACCTTTCCAGTTCGCTGCAGCGTTTTCTGCGCTATTGCGAGATGTGAAATTGCCCCTCATCCTGGCCCTCTCCCCAAAAGGGGGAGGGAAAAATGATGCTTTACTTATAATCCTGGCCGCGTCATGAAGCTCTCTTATAACTGAGTATTTCTGCCGGAAGGAACGCCGATCGTCTGCTACAATCGCGCCTCATTTATTGAATGGACAGCATTTTCACATGGTTTCAGAAACTAAAACCACAGAAGCGCCCACGCTACGTCGTGAACTCAAGGCGCGTCACCTGACGATGATCGCCATTGGCGGCTCCATCGGTACAGGTCTTTTCGTTGCCTCTGGCGCAACGATTTCGGCAGCTGGCCCGGGTGGGGCATTATTCTCTTATATCCTGATTGGCCTGATGGTCTACTTCCTGATGACCAGCCTGGGTGAACTGGCGGCATACATGCCGGTATCCGGTTCGTTTTCGACCTACGGACAAAAATACGTGGAAGAAGGCTTCGGCTTCGCGCTGGGCTGGAACTATTGGTACAACTGGGCTGTTACCATCGCCGTTGACCTCGTCGCCGCACAGCTGGTGATGACCTGGTGGTTCCCGGACACGCCGGGCTGGATCTGGAGCGCGTTGTTCCTGGTCGTCATTTTCCTGCTGAACTACATCTCCGTACGCGGGTTTGGTGAAGCGGAATACTGGTTCTCTTTGATCAAAGTGGCAACCGTCATCATCTTTATCGTCGTCGGTGTGGCGATGATCGTTGGTATTTTCAAAGGGGCAGAGCCTGCGGGCTGGAGCAACTGGACAATAGGCGATGCGCCGTTTGCCGGTGGGTTCTCGGCCATGATTGGCGTGGCGATGATTGTCGGCTTCTCTTTCCAGGGCACTGAGCTGATTGGTATTGCGGCCGGTGAATCTGAAAACCCGGAGAAGAACATTCCTCGCGCGGTGCGTCAGGTCTTCTGGCGTATCCTGCTGTTCTACGTGTTCGCGATCCTGATTATCAGCCTGATCATTCCGTATACCGATCCAAGCCTGCTGCGTAACGATGTGAAAGACATCAGCGTCAGCCCGTTCACTCTGGTCTTCCAGCACGCGGGACTGCTCTCTGCGGCGGCGGTAATGAATGCGGTGATCCTGACGGCAGTGCTGTCAGCGGGTAACTCCGGTATGTACGCGTCCACCCGTATGCTTTACACCCTGGCCTGCGACGGTAAAGCGCCGCGCATCTTCGCTAAACTGTCTCGCGGTGGTGTGCCACGTAACGCTCTGTACGCCACCACGGTGATTGCCGGTCTGTGCTTCCTGACCTCCATGTTCGGCAACCAGACGGTTTACCTGTGGCTGCTTAACACTTCCGGGATGACGGGCTTTATCGCCTGGCTGGGCATTGCCATCAGCCACTATCGCTTCCGTCGCGGTTACGTAATGCAAGGTCATGATCTGAACGACCTGCCGTATCGCTCAGGGTTCTTCCCGCTGGGGCCAATTTTCGCCTTCATTCTGTGTCTGATTATTACGCTGGGTCAGAACTATGAAGCGTTCCTCGCGGATACTATCGACTGGGGCGCCGTCACGGCAACCTACATTGGTATTCCGCTGTTCCTGATCATCTGGTTTGGTTACAAACTGACGAAAGGAACACACTTCGTTCGCTACAGTGAAATGGAATTCCCGGAACGATTTAAACAATAACCGCAATTCCTCTCTTTCAGCCCGCTCATTCGAGCGGGCTTTTTTATGGGGCGGTTAGAAGCTGTAAGTCATGCCCACGGTATAACGACGTCCATCAAGCACGGTGTCATACGTATCGTAATCAATTTGCTTATCGAGCACGTTATACACACCGGCAGTCACAAGCAGGTTTTTGTTCGCGTTGTAGCGCAGACCCACATCCACCTGGGTATAGGACGGTGTACCCTGGGACATTGATGTACGGCTCAGATACTCAGACGTTTTACCGCGTAGGTTCAGACGACTCCAGAAGCCGACGTCTGGTGTCGCCTGCCAGTCCAGGGTGGTATTGAACATATGTTTTGGCATTTTGTTCAACGGCTTACCGGAGAACTGGCCGCTCTTCTGCTCGGATTCCGTATAAGTGTAGTTGGCAGTCCAGTTCACATCGCGCGTGATTTTCCAGCCGAAGGTAGACTCCACGCCGCGCATGTTGGCTTTGTCCACGTTGACGCGGTCGCTCACGAAATCATAGCTGTGATCGCCAATCGTACAGGCGGGATCGGAACTGCTGTTACAGCGGCGAACTTCAGTAATTTTGTCTTTGAAGTCGGTATTGAACAGCGTCACACCGGCATTAAGATTGTCGTTATTATCCCAGAGCAGGGCGATCTCTTCACTCAGACTCTTCTCTGGTTTCAGGTCCGGGTTGCCAACGATGATACCGTCAAGACGGCCACCACCCGTTACCTGCCCCCAGCTGGCAGACGACTGACGCAGGTCCGGTGCACGGTAGCCCGCAGAAACCCCGCCTTTCAATGTCCACTGATCGGCGAGGTGCCATACACCGTAACCACGTGGCGTCCAGTTAGTACCATAGTTTTGGTCTTTGTCCATGCGCAGGCCGCCGGTTAACGTAAAGCTTTCCGTCATTGCCCATTCATCTTCGGCAAACAGTGCCCAACTCCAGCGTGTCAGTTTGTTCAGGCCATCGGCAGCCTCCAGCTGATTGCCGTTGTCGCGCAGTTTCTCATAGCGATATTGCCCGCCGAGAGTCAGGGTATGATCGGCGAGGAAGATCTGGTTCTGGTTGTTGAAGGTGGTGTTGTACGAGCGCATTTCTCGATCCGGATTATTCGTCTCTTCCTGTTGGATATAGCTGGTGGTATTGAAGTCGTCGTAATAACCGCTGTGGGTTAATGAGTAGGTGGTATGTTCATAGCGGGTTTCGCTTTTGGTATTTGGTGTACAGGTCGTTCCACGGCAGGTTTCCGTCGCTTTCGACATCCCCGGCGTGCTGTTTCTGTCCTGAAGTTCACGGGCAAAGTCGAGGTCGAAATCATTTTGCTCGTCCGGCGTGAAATTCAACGTAATACCGCCGTTACGCATTTTCTGCTCGTTATACCCGTTCACAATCTTATCTTCTGCGCGGCGTGACAAAAGCCCCGTCACTTTTGCGCCAAGCAGCCCGTCAATCAGGGGACCTGAAGCGTAGGCGTTGGTCTGAAAGATATCACCGGAATCATTGTTTTCCTGGAAGGTTGCATCGCCATGCAACGAACCTGTCCAGGCTTTGGTGTTCGACACTTTTTTGGTAATGACGTTGATGACTCCACCCATAGCATCAGAGCCGTAAAGTGAGGACATCGGGCCACGGATAACCTCGATACGCTCAATGGACTCCAGCGGCGGCAGCCAGCCTTGTTCAATGCCCGAGTTGTCGCTGTTTGGGCGGGTACTGCGCGTACTCACGCGTTTGCCGTTCACCAGGAACAGCGTGTACTGCGACGCCATGCCGCGAATACTGATATCACTGCTGCTCCCGCCGCCAGTAACGACGACGCCCGGGACGTCTTTCAGGGCATCGGTGACATCACGGTAGGCTTTATCTTCAATCTGCTGTTTTGAAATCACCGAGATGGAGGCGGGGGCATTCTGGATTTTTTGTTCAAAACCCGTCGCAGTGACGACAACGGTGTCCTGATCGGCTGCGTGAACGAAGGAGGAAAGTGTGGCGGCGCCAATGGCAGCGGCCAGCAATTTAACGCGTGGTATTGTCATTTGTACATTCCATATAAAAAGAAAAAAACTCCATCGGGATAACCCTGAGAACTGTATGTATTTGTCTTGTAAGAACTCTTTGTGATGGAGAAGAGTCTGGAATTGTACAAAAGAATGTATAATTGTAAACACAAATGATAATTGAAATCATTTGCGTTTGATGTGTTGGCAAGAAAATAGCCTGGATTCAAGCGGATAGGATTATGTCAATAAGGGGAAAAGCCCGACAGGCGAGAGGCTATCGGGCAAATAGCGAAAATTACGCGAACAAATGCGCCGCGTGGAAGCGGAGATGATCCTCAATAAAGGAGGCCATAAAGTAATAGCTGTGGTCATATCCTGGCTGAATGCGCAGCGTGAGCGGCCAGTCCTTCTGGCGTGCCGCTTCAGCTAAAACGGCGGGCTGGAGTTGCCCGGCGAGGAACTGATCCGCATCGCCCTGATCGATAAGCATCGGGATCGCATTCGCTGAGTCGCTCGCCAGCATCAGCGTACAGCTGTCCCATTCCTGCCATTTCGTTTCATCTTTGCCCAGATAGTGGGTGAAGGCTTTTTGTCCCCACGGTACCTGCGTTGGGTTAACAATCGGCGCGAACGCAGAGACGCTGGTATATTTCCCGGGGTTTTTCAGCGCCATGATTAGCGCCCCGTGTCCGCCCATGGAATGTCCGCTGATGGCGCAGCGATCGTTTACCGCGAATTCGGCCTGAATCAGCGCAGGTAGCTCGTCACGGATGTAGTCATACATACGATAATGACTCGCCCACGGCTGCTCGGTCGCATTCAGGTAAAACCCGGCGCCTTTACCCAGGTCGTATCCTGCATCATCCGCCACATCGTCCCCACGGGGGCTGGTATCGGGCATCACCAGCGCGATACCCAGCTCGGCCGCAATACGCTGCGCACCGGCTTTGGTTGTGAAGTTTTCGTCGTTGCAGGTCAGGCCAGAAAGCCAGAACAGAACAGGCGGATTCTCTGCCGGAGGCAGGAAAATACTGAACGTCATGGCGCAGTTCAGCGTGGTGGAGTCGTGCCGCCAGCGCTGCTGTCGACCTTCAAAACAACGGTGCTCTTCGAGCAGTTCCATGCAAGGCTCCTTAATGAGAATAGCTATTCATTAGCATCATAATACAGCGTTTTCATTTACCTGTGAGCAACTTTCACTTTCGCGGAACGGCAAGATGTTGCATCATAAATTTACTTTTCTTTAACAATTGGAGCGGTCATGGCGCTGCGTATCGCGCTTAGTGGGTTTGTCGTTCTGGTGGTGGCGATGGGGATAGGGCGCTTTGCCTTTACGCCTCAGGTACCGCTGATGATTGCCGCCGGGCAACTTACGCTCACCAGCGCAGGCCTGGTGGCGGCGATGAATTATCTTGGCTATCTGGTGGGAGCATGGGATGCCATGCGCGCGCACCGCTTTGTTGAAACGCGGCTCTGGCTCGGCATTACGGGTGCGGTTGCATTGACGCTGCTCTCCGCGGCGGCGGATAACGCCGTCGTACATGGCCTGCTGCGCTTTGCGATCGGCTGCATGAGTGGCTGGTCAATGGTACTCATTGCCGCCTGGACCAACGAGCGGCTGGGGCAACTGGGTAAACCGGGGCTCAGTGCTGCGGTGTTTGCCGGCCCCGGCGCGGGTATCGCCCTGAGCGGCCTGCTCGCGGTCTATATTCAGGCGAAATCCCTTTCGGCCGGTGCGGCGTGGCAGATCTACGGCGTGCTGGCGCTCGTGTTGATTGCGCTGGTGGCACGCTATCTGCCGCGTGCGGGTCAGCTTCATCGCCCGGGGACTGCGCCTGAGCCGCTGCGGCTGACCGCGGATTTAAAGCGCCTGGTCTGGAGCTACAGCCTGGCGGGATTTGGCTATATCCTTCCGGCGACCTTTTTATCGCAAATGGCCGCCGTGCGCTTTCCCGGCAGCCTGTTTGCCCAGTTTGTCTGGCCGATTTTTGGTCTCGCCGCTGTGGTGGGGATTGCGCTCAGCATTGCCTTGCGACATATCTCCACGGCTAACCGCAGGCTGGCTATCGTGCTGTGGCTTCAGGGCGCGGGTGTCCTGGCGGCCTGGCTGCTGCCGGGCATCGGCGGTTTGCTGACGGGCGGGCTGCTGGTAGGTGGCGGGTTCCTTTGCGCCGTGCAGCTCTCTCTTTTATACGGCCGAGAGCTGGCACCGAACCACACGCGTTATATGGCGGGACTGCTCACCACCGGGTATGCCATCGGGCAGTTGATTGGCCCGGTGACGTCGGCATTATCGACCTGGCTAACCCACCGGCTGGAGCCTGCGCTGGGGCTGGCGGGCGTCGCGTTGTTCATCGGCGGCGCGCTGGTCTGGAATCGTCACGCTGAAAGGCAACAGCAATTGCAATAATTATCGTCGTGAATACTGGATTATGTGCGTCGCCTCACGCACAATGAGCGCATACTTTTGCCACAACGAGGGCGAAAGACGCCACACCTGCAGGAGAAGAAAATGTCATCACTCAGTAAAGAAGCTGCCCTGGTCCATGAAGCCCTGCTTGCGCGCGGTCTCGAAACGCCATTGCGTCCGCCCGTTGAGGATATGGACAATGAAACCCGTAAAAGTCTGATTTCCGGGCATATGACCGAGATCATGCAACTGCTGAATCTCGATCTGAGCGATGACAGTCTGATGGAGACGCCTAAGCGCATCGCGAAAATGTACGTCGACGAAATTTTCTCTGGCCTGGATTACGCCAACTTCCCGAAAATTACCGTCATTGAAAATAAGATGAAGGTGGACGAGATGGTCACGGTACGTGATATCACGCTGACCAGCACCTGCGAACATCACTTCGTCACTATCGACGGTAAAGCGACCGTGGCTTACATTCCGAAAGATACGGTGATTGGTCTGTCGAAGATCAACCGTATTGTGCAGTTCTTCGCGCAGCGTCCTCAGGTTCAGGAGCGTCTGACGCAGCAGATCCTGATTGCCCTGCAAACGCTGCTGGGCACCAATAACGTGGCGGTCTCTATTGATGCCGTTCACTACTGCGTGAAAGCCCGCGGCGTACGTGATGCGACCAGTGCAACCACCACCACTTCGCTGGGCGGTCTGTTTAAATCGAGCCAGAACACCCGCCAGGAGTTCCTGCGCGCCGTGCGTCACCACAACTAATCTCACAGGGCAGGGACCATGGAGCGAAACGTCACGCTCGATTTTGTTCGCGGCGTCGCCATACTGGGTATCCTGCTGCTGAATATTAGCGCCTTCGGTCTGCCGAAGGCAGCTTATCTCAATCCCGCCTGGTACGGCGACATCACCCGAAGCGATGCCTGGACCTGGGCAATCCTTGATCTGTTTGCCCAGGTTAAATTCCTCACGCTCTTTGCCCTGCTGTTTGGCGCAGGACTACAGCTTCTGCTTAAACGCGGCACCCGCTGGATCCAGTCGCGCTTAACCCTGCTGGTGATCCTCGGTTTTATCCACGGTCTGTTCTTCTGGGACGGCGATATTCTTCTCGCGTATGGGTTAGTCGGGCTTATCTGCTGGCGTCTCATTCGTGATGCGCACAGCGTGAAAAGCCTGTTTAACACCGGCGTGATGCTTTACCTCATGGGGCTTGGGGTGCTGCTGCTGCTGGGGATGATCTCTGGCGAAGCGACCAACCGTTCCTGGATCCCGGATGCTGCAAACCTCCAGTACGAGCAGTTCTGGAAGCTAAAAGGCGGTACGGAAGCCATTAGCAACCGGGCGGATATGCTGGGGGATAACCTTCTTGCGCTGGGGGCGCAATACGGCTGGCAGCTGGCAGGGATGATGCTGATGGGGGCGTCATTGATGCGCACCGGGTGGCTGAAAGGGGAGTTCAGCCTGCGTCATTATCGTCGCACCGGGGCGGGGCTGGTTCTGCTCGGCGTGCTGATAAACCTCCCGGCGGTGATGACACAGTGGCACATTCACTGGGATTATCGCTGGTGCGCTTTCCTGCTCCAGGTACCGCGTGAACTGAGCGCGCCATTCCAGACCATCGGCTACGCGGCGCTAATATATGGCTTCTGGCCGCAGCTTTCTCGCCTGTGGCTTGTCAGCGCAGTCGCCTGCGTCGGGCGCATGGCGTTAAGCAATTACCTCCTGCAAACGTTGATATGCACCACGATTTTCTATCGCTTTGGCCTGTTTATGAAATTCGACCGCCTCGGGCTGCTGGCGTTTGTTATTCCGATCTGGGCGGTTAATCTGGCGTTTTCCGTTATCTGGCTGCGTTATTTCCGTCAGGGGCCGCTGGAGTGGGTGTGGCGTCAGTTAACCGCACATGCTTCAGGGGTATCATTGAGTAATACATCCAGATAACGATCTGGATCACAATCATTAACAAAACGGATGTAAGCGTTTTCATGACTGTGAGCTTCTTCACGTAGTCCCTTTTCTCTCGCTGCCAAAATAGCCACCTTGCTAAACACAGGGGGTGTCTGTGAGTTGCTGCAATCCTTTGAAGGATGGTGAATATGATCACCATTCGTGATGTCGCCCGTCTGGCGGGCGTTTCTGTGGCTACCGTCTCCCGCGTGCTGAACAACAGTGCGCTGGTGAGCCCTGAAACCCGTGAAACCGTAATGAAAGCCGTGACCCAGCTCGGATACCGGCCAAATGCCAACGCGCAGGCGCTTGCCACGCAGGTCAGCGATACCATCGGCGTGGTGGTGATGGATGTCTCAGACGCCTTTTTCGGTGCGCTGGTGAAAGCGGTCGATGTGGTTGCCCAGCAGCATCAAAAATATGTGCTGATTGGCAACAGCTATCATGAGGCGGAGAAAGAGCGTCATGCCATCGAAGTACTGATTCGCCAGCGCTGTAACGCCCTGATTGTTCACTCCAAAGCCTTAAGTGATGAAGAGCTTGCCGGGTTTATGGGACAGATACCGGGCATGGTGCTGATTAACCGGATTGTGCCGGGCTATGCCCACCGCTGTGTTGGGCTGGATAACGTCAGCGGCGCCATGATGGCCACCAAAATGCTTATCAATAACGGCCATCAGCGGATCGGTTATCTTGCCTCCAGCCATCAAATTGAAGATGACGCGTACCGGCGTGAGGGCTGGCAAAACGCCCTGAAAGAACACGGCATTACCGCATCAGAGAGCTGGATCGGCACCGGTACGCCTGACATGCAGGGCGGTGAGGCGGCAATGGTGGAGTTGCTGGGCCGCAATCTGCAGCTTTCTGCGGTGTTTGCGTATAACGACAGCATGGCAGCGGGCGCGCTGACGGCACTGAAAGATAACGGCATTGCGGTGCCGCAGCATTTGTCGTTGATTGGCTTTGACGACATTCCGATCGCCCGTTACACCGACCCGCAACTGACCACGGTGCGCTATCCCATTGCTTCTATGGCAAAACTGGCTACTGAACTGGCTTTACAGGGAGCCGCAGGGCTGCTGGATCCTGGGGCGACGCATTGCTTCATGCCAACCCTGGTGCGTCGACATTCCGTCGCGTCGCGGCAAATTGTGGCTCCGATCACTAACTGATTACATGAGGTGATGTAACCGTTTTCAATCTGTGAGTAAATTCACAGTATCTTAACAAGGCGCTGACTATGATGTCAGCGTTTTAGCAGCTGAAACGCTATGTAACGGTGATTATTCACTTTAACAGTAGCCAATGTGCCGCAAACAACGAATAAAACGCATTTCTGGAGCGTTACCGACCACGGAAGAGAGAAATTTTATAAGTGAACGTCGGCTGTCAGTAACGTTTTATTAACATCTGCCTGCCGCTCGTTATTCACCAGAACTACCCTGCATAAAAAAAAACCGGAGATACCATGAATAAGAAGGTGTTGACCCTGTCTGCTGTAATGGCAAGCATGCTTTTTGGTGCAGCAGCGCACGCTGCAGATACCCGTATTGGTGTGACGATTTATAAATACGACGACAACTTCATGTCTGTTGTACGTAAAGCTATCGAGAAAGATGCGAAAGCAGCGCCAGACGTACAGCTGCTGATGAATGACTCCCAGAATGACCAGTCCAAACAGAACGACCAGATCGACGTTCTGCTGGCGAAAGGCGTGAAAGCCCTGGCGATCAACCTGGTTGACCCGGCTGCAGCAGGCACGGTGATTGAAAAAGCGCGCGGCCAGAATGTGCCAATCGTCTTCTTCAACAAAGAACCTTCCCGTAAAGCGCTGGATAGCTATGACAAAGCGTATTACGTCGGTACTGACTCCAAAGAGTCCGGCATTATTCAGGGCGATCTGATCGCGAAACACTGGGCAGCGAACCCGAACTGGGACCTGAACAAAGACGGTCAGATCCAGTTCGTTCTGCTGAAAGGCGAACCTGGTCACCCGGATGCTGAAGCGCGTACGACTTACGTTATCAAAGAGCTGAATGATAAGGGCCTGAAAACCCAGCAGCTGGCATTAGATACCGCGATGTGGGATACCGCCCAGGCGAAAGATAAGATGGATGCCTGGCTGTCCGGCCCTAACGCGAACAAAATCGAAGTGGTTATCGCCAACAACGATGCGATGGCAATGGGTGCGGTAGAAGCGCTGAAAGCCCACAATAAATCGTCCATTCCGGTATTCGGTGTGGATGCCCTGCCAGAAGCGCTGGCGCTGGTTAAATCTGGCGCGATGGCCGGTACCGTTCTGAACGATGCCAATAACCAGGCGAAAGCCACCTTCGATCTGGCGAAAAACCTCGCTGACGGTAAAGGCGCGGCAGATGGCACCAGCTGGAAAATTGACAACAAAATCGTTCGCGTACCTTACGTGGGCGTAGACCAGTCCAACCTGGCTGAGTTTATCGGTAAATAAGTGAGTTAACCTGTCTCCACTGGGCGCAATTCGTTGCGCCCTTTTATAACGCGATATGCGAGGCCAACAAGGTATAATTATGGTCAGCACAACTACTCAGTCAACCGGTGAATACTTGTTGGAAATGAACGGTATTAACAAGTCATTTCCCGGTGTTAAGGCACTCGATAATGTTAATTTAAAAGTCCGTCCTCACTCTATTCATGCATTAATGGGGGAGAACGGTGCGGGTAAATCAACATTATTAAAATGTCTTTTTGGGATCTATCAAAAAGATTCTGGCAGCATTCTTTTTCAGGGGAAAGAGATCGATTTCCATTCAGCGAAAGAAGCACTGGAAAACGGTATCTCGATGGTTCACCAGGAATTAAACCTGGTACTGCAACGTTCCGTTATGGATAACATGTGGTTGGGGCGTTATCCAACCAAAGGTGTCTTTGTCGATCAGGACAAAATGTATCGTGACACCAAAGCGATTTTTGATGAGCTGGATATTGATATCGATCCGCGCGCTCGCGTGGGAACCTTATCCGTCTCACAAATGCAGATGATCGAAATTGCCAAAGCGTTCTCCTATGATGCGAAAATCGTCATCATGGACGAACCGACATCGTCATTAACGGAAAAAGAGGTTAATCACCTTTTTACCATTATTCGTAAGCTGAAAGAACGCGGCTGCGGCATTGTCTACATCTCTCACAAAATGGAAGAGATCTTCCAGCTGTGCGATGAGATTACCATCCTGCGCGACGGCCAGTGGATTGCCACGCAGCCGCTGGAAGGGCTGGATATGGACAAGATCATCGCCATGATGGTTGGCCGCTCCCTTAACCAGCGCTTCCCGGACAAAGAGAACAAGCCGGGTGAAGTGATTCTTGAAGTGCGCAATCTCACCTCGCTGCGTCAGCCGTCCATCCGCGATGTCTCCTTCGACCTGCACAAAGGCGAAATCCTGGGGATTGCCGGTCTGGTGGGGGCAAAGCGTACCGACATTGTGGAAACCTTGTTTGGTATCCGTGAGAAGGCCCAGGGCACCATTACGCTGCACGGAAAGAAAATTAACAACCACAATGCCAACGAAGCCATTAATAACGGTTTTGCGCTGGTAACGGAAGAACGTCGTTCGACGGGTATTTATGCTTATCTGGATATTAACTTTAACTCGTTAATTTCTAATATTCGTAATTACAAAAATAAAGTCGGACTGCTGGATAACTCCCGCATGAAGAGCGATACCCAGTGGGTGATTGACTCCATGCGCGTGAAAACGCCTGGCCACCGCACGCAAATTGGTTCGCTTTCGGGGGGTAACCAGCAAAAAGTCATTATCGGACGTTGGTTATTAACCCAGCCAGAAATTCTGATGCTGGATGAACCTACCCGTGGCATTGACGTCGGCGCAAAGTTTGAAATTTATCAGCTGATTGCCGAGCTGGCGAAAAAGAATAAAGGGATCATTATTATTTCTTCCGAAATGCCGGAACTGTTAGGGATCACAGACCGTATTCTGGTTATGAGCAATGGTCTCGTTGCCGGTATTGTTGACACCAAAACGACAACGCAAAACGAAATTTTGCGTCTTGCGTCTTTGCACCTTTAAGATCAGGGGCTCCTCATGAGTGCGTTAAATAAAAAAAGTTTTCTCACTTACCTGAAAGAAGGCGGAATTTACGTTGTTCTTTTAGTCCTGCTGGCCATTATCATTTTCCAGGACCCTACGTTCTTAAGTCTGCTGAACCTGAGTAACATTCTGACCCAGTCTTCCGTGCGTATTATCATTGCGCTGGGCGTGGCGGGACTTATCGTCACCCAGGGTACTGACCTTTCTGCCGGTCGTCAGGTCGGCCTGGCGGCGGTTATTGCTGCAACCCTGCTGCAGTCGATGGAAAACGCCAACAAGGTCTTCCCGGAAATGGCGACCATGCCGATTTTCGTGGTGATCCTGATTGTCTGCGCCATCGGCGCGGTGATTGGCCTGATCAACGGTATCATCATCGCTTACCTGAACGTGACGCCATTTATCACCACGCTGGGTACGATGATCATCGTTTACGGTATCAACTCCCTCTACTACGACTTCGTGGGCGCGTCTCCTATCTCGGGCTTTGACAGCGGCTTCTCAACCTTCACGCAAGGGTTTATCGCGCTGGGCAGTTTCCGCCTGTCGTATATCACCTTCTATGCGCTGATCGCGGTGGCGTTCGTCTGGATCCTGTGGAACAAAACGCGCTTTGGTAAAAACATCTTTGCTATCGGCGGTAACCCGGAAGCGGCGAAAGTCTCCGGCGTCAACGTGGCCCTGAACCTGCTGATGATCTATGCCCTGTCCGGGGTGTTCTACGCCTTCGGTGGGATGCTGGAAGCGGGTCGTATCGGTTCTGCAACCAACAACCTCGGCTTTATGTACGAACTGGATGCGATTGCAGCCTGTGTGGTCGGCGGCGTCTCCTTCAGCGGCGGCGTGGGTACCGTACTCGGTGTGGTCACCGGTGTGATCATCTTCACCGTGATCAACTACGGCCTGACCTACATCGGCGTGAACCCGTACTGGCAGTACATCATTAAAGGCGCGATTATTATCTTCGCTGTTGCGCTGGATTCACTGAAGTACGCACGTAAGAAGTAAGCTCAACAATGAAAAACCCGCAGCGATGCGGGTTTTTTTATGAGAAAAGTGAGGCTATCAGCGATTTTGAAATGGGCACCAGCCCGGTTTGAAGCCCGAAGGGTTTAAAGATTTTGTTAATGATGTCAGCGGAATAGTTGCCTCTGTTATTTTCTACATCTGACAATGTTTTTCGGGATACGCTGACTAATTTTGCATATTCATCCTGTTTTAGCCCCAACACCTCGACCCTGAGTTTCCTCAGTGCTTCTCCTTGCGTGATTTTACCCAACAATATGTCCCGAATGGCTGCGTGCAAGAGATCCTGACGATCGCGTGTATCGACGCGTGTTAAGCCTGGTGAAACGCGTTGCCTGTTTACCTGCGTTAACTTGTCAGGATCCTCTGCGTCGTCATGATGTCTCCTTCCATTTGCGCTGCGTATACGGGCTAATGTTTGCAGAAACTCTGACTCTGTCTTATCGGGTGTTTTCATAATAAGCCCCAGCGGGAAAGTTTGTCTGGAATAAAGCGAAAACCGATTGCAGGCATTTCCAGTATCTGTTTTGGAACACCGCGCGCCGCCAATCTTTCCGGTAGGTCGACGAGTTGAACGGCTGTCTCATGCAGGGCGTTAAGCAACGTCGAAGGGGGAATCCACTCCGCCAGCTCCGGTTGCGCCACCTGCCGCGGCGCCTCTTTCCTGGGCATAATCCAGAAAGTCGGCTGCCCGCTCGATGACGTCCGTAACCGTAAACGTTTTAGCGCTTGCGAATTCATTCCATTCCGGTACGGATTCTTTAATGCGTAAATTCCCAACAGGGGACATTGTGCCAAATTTTAGCAATAAAAAATTTTGCTGGCTGAGTGGTAATTCACTGATACCAAGCGCATTTATCCAGTAGCGACGACTGGCGCCGGCGGGAATGATATCGTCGATGAATCGCAGCCAGCCTGGATTTCCGTGGTCATTAAAAAAAAGTGATACGGGGTGATTAAGGCAAGTAATGCCACTTATATCTCACATTATCCATTTTTTGAGAGGTTAATGAGTAATATATTACTCATTGTGCAAATTTATTTTTTCTTCTGCAGATCAAGCAGTTGCTCCGGCGTCACAGCCGGGTAACCCTGCGCGTCTTCCGGTACTTCATGCATCGCCGGAATCGGCACCAGCGGGCCTAAAAAGCGCGGTTCACGTTTGAAAATGTAGAGGTCCGCCAGCGCGCCAAAGCGCGCGCCAAATTCGCGCACGCGCACGCTCAGCATATCTTTAGGCGACGGCACCGCGTAGCACTGCGCCTGAATACCCATATGCAGCGCAATAAACAGCGCGCGCTCGCAGTGGAAACGCTGGGTGATGATGATGAAGTCGTTGGTGTCGAACACTTTGCGGGTGCGCACGATGGAGTCGAGGGTGCGGAAGCCTGCGTAGTCGAGCACGATGTCGGCAGGATCCACGCCTGCGGCAATCAGGTCCTTACGCATCGTCACCGGTTCGTTATAGCTTTGCAGCGCGTTATCACCGCTTAACAGCAGATAGTTCACCTTGCCGCTGTTGTAAGCGTTCAGCGCGCCCTGAATTCGGTAACGATAATACTGGTTGATCACCCCGGTGCGGTAATACTTGGCGGTGCCGAGTACCACGCCCACCTGGCGATAGGGCAGGTCCTGCAGGTCATCAAAGATGTAAGGGGCGGTTTTCCAGCTCATCCAGCGGTCGAGACCCAGCACGATCAACAGCAGTATGCCGACCAGGACAGACAGGCTGTAAAAAACGCGCTTTAACATGGAGATGGCTCGTTCGTGGATGAAAGTTCACTCAGGCTACTTTACCCGTCTGGTTAGCGCAAGAAACAGCGACTCAACTGAGGGGTTTTTCAGCAATGTGGCGGACATTTCAGTCCGCCGGAAGGATTTATGCCAGCAGTACGCGGTCGATCGTCGTGCAGCCTAACGCCTTGAGCGTCGCAGCGGTGGCATCCCACTGAATCAGTGGCGCATCGGCCTTTTCGGCCAGAATTGCGCGCTGAATGTCGGGGTAGTCGTAGCCGTTCAGGCTCAGCAGGTTGAGCGCACCCTGCAGCGGCGGCAGCGTTGGGTTAAACGCGGCGTTTTCCGCATAGCTGCCGGTGAAGATACGGCCATCGCGGCACTGCAGCGCCACGCCGCTTGGGGCGTTACTGTACGGAGTGTGGCTCTTGTTAGCCGCACGAATGGCCGCTTCGCTCAGGTCATCGCCGGACAGGGCGAAACCATGATCCTGCTCGTCCATCAGCAGCGTTTTAATGTCCAGATCTTTCGGGCCGAAGGCATCCGGCAGGTAATCGCCCAGCGTATGTGGCGCACGTCCCGGCAGGTTGATGCGCAGTTGCAGCCCGCTGTTCAGCTCGTTCATAAACTGACGGCAGTGGCCGCACGGCGTGTAGTTCACGGTGATGGCGCTCAAGGCCTTTTCACCGCGCAACCAGGCGTGACTGATAGCGCTCTGCTCCGCATGAACGGTTTGCTGCATGGTTGCGCCCAGGAACTCCATGTTTCCACCGAAGTACCAGGTTCCGCTGACGCCGCGCGCAATAGCGCCGACGTTGAAGTGGGAGAGATCGGCACGCGCGCAGGCGGCAGCCAGGGGCAGCAGTGCGAAAGCCAGCGCGTCTTCGTCCAGTCCCGCTGCTTGTTTCAGCATGGTGACCTGCTCTGCCGTCAGCAGGGCGGGGAAATGTGCATCTGCCAGGACGGGAGCAAGGGCTGATTGCAAATTCTCTGCAAGCTGAGCGAAGGCAGCTTGAAAACGTGGGTGCATGGCGTTTGCCTCATAAAGGTTAATGGATCGGTAGTTTACGGAGCCGCTGGGGCTTTATATGTGATCCACTTCTCATTATGTATGCAACTTATGAAATCAAAATGAAATTTGCGCGACGCATCGCAAATTTTAGCCCATCACCGCCAGTATCAACGGGAAAATGAACGGGGCGAGCAGGGAGGTGATAATCCCGCATATCACCAGCGCCAGGGAGCTAAAAGCCCCTTCCTGATAGTCCAGCTCCGCGCAGCGGGCGGTACCCAGGGCGTGCGAGGCGGTACCCATCGACAATCCCCGCGCCGCTTTAGTATGGATCCGCATCGCGTTCAGGAGGGTGTGACCAAACACCGCGCCGAGAATACCGACGAAAATGACGCACATCGCGCTGATGGCCGGGATCCCGCCGAGGCTGCCGCCTACCGCCATTGCGATAGGTGTGGTCACCGATTTAGGCAGAATAGAGGCCGCAATTTGTGGCGAAGCGCCCATCAATAGCGCCACCGACGTGCCGGTGATCATCGCCACCAGGCTGCCCACAAAACAGATAGTAATGATGGATTTCCAGCGGGCGCGGATCTGGTGCAGCTGCTCATATAAAGGAAAGGCGAGGGCCACAACGGCGGGTTGCAACAGGTCGTTTAAAATTTTGCTGCCGGCAAAGTAACGTTCGTAAGGGATGCCGGTGAGCAGCAGGAAAGGAATAATTACCACCATCGCCACCAGCAGGGGGTTGAGCAGCGGCATTTTGAAGCGTGCGGCAAGTTTACGCGCGGCGAAGAAGACCAGCAGGGTTAACGGCAGAGACCACCAGATATTAGCCATCATTTTTTTGTTTTCTCCCCGATGACGTTACGTTCGCCATGTACCAGATGTGAACTCCAGCTCACAACAAGGAAAACCACCAGCGTGCTAACTGCGCAGGAGACCACAATCGGGCCGAACTGGGCTTTGAGCAAATCAAAATACTGCATGACCCCGACGCCGATGGGCACGAAAAGCAGCGCCATATAGCGGATGAGGACGAAACAGCCGGGGTTAACCCACTTTGCGGGCAGAATTTGCAGCGCCAGTAAAACAAAGAGGATCAGCATGCCGATAATGCTGCCAGGAATGGTGATAGGCAGCAGCGACGCGATAAAAATCCCGGCATACAGGCAGGCGTAAATCAGGACGAATGCGCGCAGATATTGCCAGATAATGTTCAATGATTTGCTCATGGTGATAGTCCTTGATGAAACGCATTCATCATACAATTAAACCTGAAAATGTGCCACGGATCACATCATGAATTTTGAGCATACCAGACATTCCGGAATGGAACGCCGGGCTTTCCACATACATACAGAGCAGCTACTATAGCGCGTCTTTTTTCACAGGTACTCAGAATGCGTGTTTTACTGGCCCCGATGGAAGGCGTGCTCGACTCTCTTGTGCGCGAGCTGCTTACCGAGGTGAACGATTACGATCTCTGCGTGACGGAGTTTTTGCGCGTGGTCGATATGTTGCTGCCAGAAAAGTCATTCTACCGTCTCTGTCCTGAACTGCACCGCCAGAGCCGGACGCCTTCCGGTACGCTGGTGCGGATCCAGCTGTTAGGCCAGTATCCTGAATGGCTGGCGGAAAACGCCGCCAGGGCCGTGGCGCTGGGTTCTTATGGCGTCGATCTCAACTGCGGCTGTCCGTCAAAGCTGGTCAACGGCAGCGGCGGCGGGGCAACGCTACTCAAGGATCCTGAGCTGATTTATCGCGGCGCAAAAGCCATGCGCGAGGCGGTACCCTCGCATCTGCCGGTCACCGTGAAAGTTCGTCTGGGCTGGGACAGCGGAGATAAGCAGTTTGAAATTGCCGATGCGGTGCAGCAGGCTGGGGCCACCGAGCTGGTGGTGCATGGCCGCACCAAGGAAGATGGTTATAAAGCTGAGCGGATTAACTGGCAGGCGATTGGCGAGATCCGCAAACGGCTCACTATTCCGGTGATCGCTAACGGCGAAATCTGGGATTACGAAAGCGCGCAGGCATGCCTGAAAGAGACGGGCTGCAATGCGGTGATGATTGGCCGCGGTGCGCTGAACGTGCCCAACCTCAGTCGCGTCGTGAAATATAACGAACCGCGTATGCCATGGGCTGACGTGGTGACGCTGCTGCAAAAATACAGCCGTCTGGAAAAGCAGGGTGATACCGGTTTGTATCACGTCGCGCGCATCAAGCAGTGGCTGAGCTATTTACGTAAAGAATACAGCGAAGCGCTGGGGTTATTTCAGGCGATCCGCACGCTCCAGACGTCGGCTGAAATTGCGCGGGTCATTCAGTCAAAATAACTAGCGGTAATATTTAAATTTAAATAATTCACTAGGTGAATATTTTGCTAATTATGTAAATGTATAACAATTTGCGGATTGCCACGCGTTACTAAAAAACGGAAAGTCATCAAGCGTAAGTTGCGCCTTTATTTTTTGAGTGCATGGCGTAATGAAACGTTTTCTTATTTTATCTCTGAGTGCTCCCCTTGTTTTTATGCTGGCTGCGTGCGCACCGGAACATTCCACGGTAGCGCCAATAAAAACGCAGGCGACAGCTGCATCTATAAATACCCGACTTAACCATGCGGACTGGCCGAAAAACGAATGGTGGAAAGAGTATAACGACCCGCAGCTAAATGCGCTTATTGCGAAAGCGATAGCGGATGCCCCGGATATGCAAATTGCCCGGCAACGTATTACGCTCGCGGAAGCACAGGCGAAGGCCGCTATTGCTGCCGATGGCCCACAACTGGATTTTTCTGCGGATGTTGAACGGCAGAAAATGTCGGCAGAAGGCCTGATGGGCCCGTTCGCGCTGACCGATCCGGCAGCGGGAACGACCGGCCCATGGTACACCAATGGCACCTTCGGCCTCACGGCGGGGTGGGATCTGGATCTGTGGGGGAAAAATCGCGCCCGGATTGCCGCGCGTATCGGTAAAGTGAATGCGCAAAAAGCGGAGCTGGAGCAGACTCGCCAGCTGCTTGCCAGCAGCGTTGCGCGCCTTTACTGGGCGTGGCAGACCCAGGCCGCTGCCGGGGATGTCCTTTCCCAAATTAAGCAGGAGCAGAAAAATATTATCGATGCCGATCGTGAACTGTATCAGCACGGTATTACCTCCTCGGTGGAGGGCGTCGAAACCGATATTTATGCCAGCAAAACGGATGAAAAGTTAGCGGACGTGAAGGGCAAAATGAAGGCCATTGAGGCGCGACTGACTGCGTTGACCGGTACATCGGCCATAGCGCTTACGCGCCATGCGTTGCCTGCGACAGAAGCCTCGCTCCCTTCAACGCTGGGATATGAACTGCTGGCGCGCCGCCCGGATCTTCAGGAGGCGCACTGGTATATCGAAGCCTCCCTGAGCGAGGTGGAGGCCGCCAGAGCAGCATTCTATCCTGACGTGAATCTGATGGCCTTCTTACAGCAGGATGCCCTGCACCTCAGCGATCTGTTCCGCTCTTCCGCTCAGCAGATGGGCGTGACCGCCGGTTTGACCCTGCCGATTTTCGACAGCGGCAGGCTGAACGCCAATCTGGATAGTGCCCAGGCGCAGAATAACCTCTCTGTCGCGAACTACAACAAAGCGGTGGTGGAGGCGGTGAATCAGGTGGCGCGTACGGCCAGCGAAGTCGAAACCCTGTCGGCAAAAAACCGTCACCAGCAGCAGGTCGAAAAAGACGCGGCACGTGTAGTGGCGCTGGCGCAGGCTCGTTTTAGGGCAGGTATCCTTGCAGGGGCGCGGGTCAGCGAAGCCAGAATCCCGGCGCTTAAAGAACACCTTGAGACGGTCATGCTGAAAGGACAGTATATCGACGCCACGCTGCAACTGACGTCGGCGCTGGGGGGCGGCTATCATCACGGCTAAAAAGAGGCGTTATCTATACTTATCTCTTTGGTGTTTTTCAGGAGGTGAGTATGACCAGAGTAGCGATTGTTACCGCATCGGATTCCGGGATTGGTAAAACCACGGCCCTGATGCTGGCAGAGCGCGGGTTTGATATTGGCATTACCTGGCACTCTGATGAAAAAGGTGCGCTGGAAACCTGCCGTGAAGTGGAAGCGAAGGGGCAGCGAGCAGAGGCTGTCCATCTCGATTTAAGCACGCTCCCGGAAGGTGCTGAAGCCATTGACGTGCTGATTGCGCGTTTCGGTCGGCTGGACGTGCTGGTTAACAATGCCGGGGCGATGACCAAAGCGCCCTTCCTGGAGATGCCGTTTGACGACTGGCGGAACATCTTCACCGTCGACGTGGACGGTGCGTTTCTCTGTTCGCAGATTGCGGCACGGCAGATGGTGAAGCAGGGGGAAGGAGGGCGAATTGTCAACATTACCTCGGTGCATGAGCACACGCCGCTGCCGGAGGCCAGCGCCTACACCGCTGCGAAACATGCGCTCGGCGGCCTGACCAAATCCATGGCGATAGAACTGGTTAAGCACAACATTCTGGTGAACGCCGTCGCGCCGGGTGCCATTGCCACACCCATGAACGATATGGACGACAGCGAAGTGAAAGAAGGCTCAATGCCGGAAATCCCACTGGCGCGTCCCGGACATACGAGAGAAATCGCCAGCCTGGTGGCGTGGCTGTGCGACAGCGACGCCAGCTATACCACCGGGCAATCGTTTATCGTTGACGGGGGTTTTATGCTGGCGAATCCGCAGTTTAAGCCGGAGGGATAGCTACTTTTTGCCCTCTCCCTGTGGGAGAGGGTGAGGGGCAGGGCATCAGGCCGCATCCGGCTACGCCTCATCCCGCGCCTTTTCCCGATGTTTCAGCCACAGCCTGACGCCAATCACCGCCACAACCACGACAAGCAACCATGCCCAGTGCTTCAGATGCTGGTCGAGATTATGCAGCCACGGACCTATCACCTCGCCTCCCACGTAACCGAGCGTCGTAAAGATCAGCGCCCAGGCAACGGCGCCAAGAATATTCAGCGGCAGGAAAATTTTCGGGGGCAGACGGCTGGCGCCAATCAGTATCGGCCCGATTATCCTGAAGCCGTACATAAAACGGGTGCCTATAACGAACAGGTAAGGGTGGCGCTGGATCAGGCGCTGCGCGCGGTTAATTTTCTTTTTGTGTTTAGCGAAACGCTTGAGAAGCGTCGGACCAAAGCGCAGACCCAGAAAGTAGAGTAGCTGATCGCCAATCATGCCGCCCAGCGCGACCGCAGCGACGACCAGCGGAAATTTCAGTAAGCCCTGATGCGCGGCGACGCCGCCTAACAGCGTGATGGTTTCACCTTCTGCCACGCTACCAATGACCAGCGCGGCATAGCCATATTGTTCAATGAGTGCGTTAATATCCATTACGTAAATGTTATCTCCCTCAGCGTACCTCGTTTAATCATATACCCCATGAATCAACAGCGGGGAAATCAACGGAAATTTCCCACTGTACATAAAATAATCTAAAGCCTGCATTATACTTAAGGTATCGCTGACGGGCCGACAACAAGGGGGCGCTATGAACCATGTCTGGGGACTTTTCTCCCATCCCGATCGTGAAATGCATGTCATCAAAAGTGAGAACGAAACGGTCTCGCATCATTACACCCACCATGTGCTGCTGATGGCCGCGGTGCCGGTAATATGCGCGTTTATTGGCACAACACAAATCGGCTGGAATTTCGGTGACGGCACCGTGGTTCAGCTTTCCTGGTTTACCGGGCTTTATCTTGCCATTCTCTTTTATGGCCTGATGCTGGCGGGCGTGGCGGTCATGGGGCGTGTCATTCACTGGATGGCACGTAACTATCCGCAACGTCCATCGCTGGCGCGCTGTATGGTCTTCGCTGGATACGTCGCGACCCCGCTGTTCTTAAGCGGTATTGTTGCACTGTATCCACTGGTCTGGTTGTGCGCACTGATCGGTACGATTGCTCTCTGTTACACAGGTTATCTGCTGTATCTGGGGGTTCCAACCTTCCTGAATATCAACAAAGAAGAGGGGCTGAGCTTCTCCAGCTCCACACTGGCTATCGGTGTGCTGGTGCTGGAGGCGTTACTGGCACTGACGGTTATTCTTTGGGGTTATGGATACCGTCTCTTCTAAGCTCACTGCATTGCTGGCGTAAATGCCAGCAATGCAGCATCTGTTCACGATTATCCGCTGGCGACAAAGCACTGTGACGGCTATGATGCCGAAGCCAGCCTGCGTTTATCCGTCGACGCAGGCGGTGTACGTCATTACGTGCGTGAATAATTATCAGAAGTCTCACCATGCTGAAATTCCGAGTCTCTTTACTTAGCCTGGCGCTGTTGCTGGGGGCGTCCGCTGCTGTGCCAGCCGTCGCTAAAACGCCCGCGGTGACCACTGCTGCTGCCCAGCCGCAAATTGCATCCGGCAGCGCGATGATTGTCGACCTCAACACCAATAAGGTGATTTACGCCAGCCATCCGGACCTGGTGCGCCCGATCGCTTCAATAACCAAATTAATGACCGCGATGGTGGTGCTTGATGCCCATCTGCCGCTGGACGAAAAACTGAAAGTGGATATCAGCCACACGCCAGAGATGAAAGGGATCTACTCTCGCGTGCGCCTGAACAGCGAAATCAGCCGTAAAAACATGCTGCTGCTGGCGCTGATGTCATCCGAAAACCGTGCGGCCGCGAGCCTGGCACACCACTATCCTGGCGGTTACGACGCGTTTATTCGCGCGATGAACGCCAAAGCCAAAGCGCTGGGGATGAACAATACGCACTATGTTGAACCGACGGGTCTGTCGATTAACAACGTCTCGACGGCCCGCGATCTGACGAAACTGCTGATTGCCAGCAAGCAGTATCCGCTGATTGGCCAGCTCAGCACGACCCGTGAAGAGATGGCGACCTTTGCCAACCCGGCCTATACGCTGCCGTTCCGCAACACTAACCATCTGGTTTACCGGGATAACTGGAACATTCAGCTAACGAAAACCGGATTCACCAACGCGGCAGGACACTGTCTGGTGATGCGTACCGTGTTTAACGGTAAGCCGGTGGCGCTGGTGGTGATGGATGCCTTCGGGAAATATACTCACTTTGCGGATGCGAGCCGCCTGCGGACCTGGATTGAGACCGGGAAAGTGCAGCCTGTACCGGCCGCGGCTTTGACGTATAAAAAGCAGAAAGCGGAGCAGATGGCGACGGCGCAGAACGATTAGGTACCTCTGCGTGCTGATGCCCTCACCCCAACCCTCTCCCACAGGGAGAGGGAGAACACACTAAAAACGGTAACCCAGGTTACCGTTTTGCTTTTATTCCGGCAGCGTCCAGTCCCCGTCGTTGAGCGGGCGCTGCATAATCACCGTATCCCGCCAGTCGCCTTTCTTGTATCCCACGCTGCGCAGCTGACCGACAATCTCGAAGCCATGCTTTTTATGCAGCCGCAACGAACCGGCGTTGTTATTGCCATCTCCCACTACGGCAATCATCTGCCGCCACGGGCCTTGTTCGCAGCGTGCGATAAGCGCATCCATTAATGCTGTGCCAAAACCGCGGCCGGTGGTGCTGGCGTCCACGTAAATCGACTCTTCCAGGGTATAGCGGTAGGCGTGTCGCGGTCGGTAAGGACTGGCATAGCAGTAACCCACCACGATGCCGCGATACAGCGCGATGAGCCACGGTAAACCGTTCTCAGCCACGCTTTTCATACGCTGGCGCATTTCGTCGATAGTCGGGGGGACTTCTTCAAATGACGCGCGTCCGTGAAGCACATGCCAGGCATAAATTGCGGTGATGGCATGCACATCATCGGGAAGGGCGTCGCGCACTTCCAGTTCGGTTTCGGATAAAACGTCAACAGCCGACATGATGTGCCTGCTCCTCGTGATGGCATGCCGGAGAAACGTTTCTCCGGCGACAGACCGTTACTCTATTACGATTAACAAGTGCTAAACAATCTCTCAAATTTGGCTGTAGGAATTAATCAGACGCTTGCGTTAAGTGCTGCTCCGCGTCTGGGCTCTCTTTCCAGTATTTCTTCCGCGTTGTTTTACCAATGCCGGGGTTCATGCTGTTTGTAGGGTCATTCTCGCGATAAAACTGCTTAAGTGCGTCAGGAGCTTTATAAAGATGCCCGACGTTGTGTTCCGCAGGATATTGTGCGCCACGCTCGTGAAGAAGGGCGAGCATCTGCTCTTTCAGTTCGTGGGCATCAACTCCTTTTTTGACAATGTAATCCTGATGGAAGACATAGCACATAAAATGGCCGTAATAGAGCTTATGCACCAGCTTGCTGTCGATTTCCGGCGGCAAATGCTCAAACCACTCGGTGTCGTTACGGCGCAGGGCAATATCCAGCGCCAGGATATCTTCCACCTCGTCGGAGTGTACTGCCTGGTAACGGATAGCGGCTCCCGCCGCGGCAAAACGGTGCAGGAAGGCTTTGCTGCCCTCTTCAGGGGTACAGGCGAAGAAATCCCCTTCGGCGGTTTTGAAGAAGTCGGTCAGCCAGGCCTGCGCTTCGGCAATCCCGTCCCCGGCCATTTTCAGCAGCAGATGATGTTCGTACTTATCACGCCAGGTTTTCATTCGCTCCGGCAAATGCGCCGGGAAAACGTTGCCCAGTTTCTGCATAAAGCGGTCGGTGAAGTGAGGTTTGAACAGCGACACTTTCTCCAGCATCGCATCGGTGCGGCCCTTCATGGTGAAGAAGAACGGCATTTTGTCGGTGCCGAGCTTGTCGATCATCAGGAACGTATCTTTGCCGTAACGCTCGGCAATGTCGTAAATGTCCCGATGCATATATTCGCCCGCCACCGGCAGGTGGGTGAATTCGCCCAAAATATGACGACGGATTTCGGTTAACACTTCAGGCTGGTTGGTGCCGATATAAAACACCTGCTGCTTTTTCTCTGCCGGGAAGGTGTCGAGACGCACCGCGAAAACGGCAAGCTTGCCCGCACAGCCGGAGGACTCAAACAGACGGTCCGGGTCGGCGTTATAGCGCGCCGGCGTATCGGCGTCGATATCCCGCACGCGGGTCACGTAGTCGTGATCGTGCGCGTGGCGGCCGTCGTGCTGCACGTCTTCGTCCTTCACGCGATCGTCGTCGAGCTTGCTGAGGATCTGCTCTGGCGTTACGCCGAGATCGATTCCCAGGTGGTTCACTAGCGTCAGCTTGCCGTTTTCATCGATACGGGCAAACAGCGACATCTCGGTGTAGGCCGGGCCGCGCTGCACCAGCGAGCCGCCGGAGTTATTGCAGATCCCACCGACGACCGAGGCGCCAATGCAGGAGGAGCCGATCACCGAATGCGGTTCGCGTCCCAGCGGCTTAAGCGCTTTTTCCAGCGAGTAAAGAGTGGTACCTGGGAAGGCGAGTACCTGCTCGCCTTTATCCAGCAGATGCAGCTTGTCGAGGCGCAGAGTGCTGATAATCACGATGTCACGATCGTAATCGTTGCCGTTCGGCGTAGAACCTTCGGTCAGGCCGGTGTTGGCCGCCTGCATTAATATAATCTTGTCGGCGGCAACGCAGGCGCTCAGCACGCGCCACAGTTCCAGCAGCGTGCCCGGAAAGACCACCGCCAGCGCCTCGCCCTGACCGGAGCGGAAACCCTTACGGTAGCGGGCGGTTTTAGCCGGGTCGGTAAGCAGGTGAGAGGAGCCAACCAGGCGCGACAGTTCGTTAATGAATGTTTTGTTATCGTCAGTTCGAACAGAAGACATCTTCCACTCCTTGTGGTGGGGCAAATTTCTCGCTGTAAAGCATAGCGCGATTAACAGTTTCGCGGTCTACTATTCATGAGAAAAATCAGAGAATAACCCTGCAAGCAAAAGAGGGTTTATGGCACACTGCGCTTTTCGCCCGGACCGGTGGCCTTCTTCCGGCGGTTAATGATGAGAGAGTAACGACATGAGATGGATATGTTCTTTAGGTGTCGCCGTCAGCCTGGCGCTGCAGCCTGCGCTGGCAGATGAATTGTTTGGCAATCACCCGCTTACGCCTGAAGCCCGGGACGCATTTGTCACGGAACTGCTTAAAAAGATGACGGTTGATGAGAAGATCGGCCAGCTGCGTCTGATAAGCGTCGGCCCGGATAACCCGAAAGAGGCCATCCGGGAGATGATCAAAGAAAGCCAGGTGGGCGCCATCTTTAACACCGTCACCCGCCAGGATATCCGCAAAATGCAGGATCAGGTGATGGCGCTTAGCCGCCTGAAGATCCCTCTCTTCTTCGCCTATGACGTGGTACACGGCCAGCGCACCGTCTTCCCTATCAGTCTCGGCCTGGCCTCCTCCTTTAACCTCGATGCGGTGAAAACCGTCGGTCGCGTGTCGGCTTATGAAGCGGCGGATGACGGCCTGAACATGACCTGGGCTCCGATGGTCGATGTCTCGCGCGATCCGCGCTGGGGCCGCGCATCGGAAGGCTTCGGTGAAGATACGTATTTAACCGCCACGATGGGCAAAACCATGGTGGAAGCGATGCAGGGCAAAAGCCCAGCAGACCGCTATTCGGTGATGACCAGCGTCAAACACTTCGCGGCCTATGGCGCAGTGGAGGGCGGTAAAGAGTACAACACTGTCGACATGAGCCCGCAGCGCCTGTTCAACGACTATATGCCGCCGTACAAGGCAGGGCTGGATGCAGGCAGCGGCGCGGTGATGGTGGCGCTTAACTCGCTGAACGGCACGCCGGCGACCTCCGATTCGTGGCTGCTGAAAGACGTGCTGCGTGACCAGTGGGGCTTTAAGGGCATCACCGTGTCTGACCACGGCGCGATTAAAGAGCTGATCAAACACGGCACTGCATCCGACCCGGAAGACGCCGTGCGCGTGGCGCTGAAGTCTGGCATTAACATGAGCATGAGCGATGAATACTACAGCAAATACCTGCCGGGGCTGGTGAAGAGCGGCAAGGTGACGATGGCGGAGCTGGACGATGCCACGCGCCACGTGCTGAACGTGAAATATGACATGGGGTTGTTTAACGATCCGTACAGCCACCTGGGGCCAAAAGATTCAGACCCGGCGGACACCAATGCTGAAAGCCGCCTGCACCGCAAAGAAGCGCGTGATGTGGCGCGCGAAAGCCTGGTGCTGCTGAAGAACCGCCTCGACACGCTGCCGCTGAAAAAATCCGGCACCATTGCCGTGGTGGGCCCACTGGCTGACAGCAAACGCGACGTGATGGGCAGCTGGTCTGCGGCAGGCGTCGCCGATCAGTCCGTGACCGTGCTGACCGGTATCAAGAGCGCCGTCGGTGAAAACGCCAAAGTGGTGTACGCCAAAGGGGCAAACGTCACCAATGATAAAGACATCGTCACCTTCCTCAACCAGTACGAGGAAGCGGTGAAGGTCGATCCGCGCACGCCGAAAGAGATGATCGACGAAGCGGTAAACGCGGCTAAGCAGTCGGACGTTGTTGTCGCGGTCGTGGGCGAAGCGCAGGGGATGGCGCATGAAGCTTCCAGCCGTACCGATATCACTATTCCGCAGAGTCAGCGCGATCTGATTGCCGCCCTGAAAGCCACCGGCAAGCCGCTGGTGCTGGTGCTGATGAACGGTCGTCCGCTGGCGCTGGTGAAAGAAGACCAGCAGGCAGATGCCATTCTGGAAACCTGGTTCGCCGGTACCGAAGGCGGTAACGCTATCGCCGACGTGCTGTTTGGCGATTACAACCCGTCCGGCAAGCTGCCGATGTCCTTCCCGCGCTCTGTCGGGCAGATCCCGGTTTATTACAGCCACCTGAACACCGGTCGCCCGTACAACGCCGACAAGCCGAACAAGTACACGTCACGTTACTTCGATGAAGCCAACGGCCCGCTGTATCCGTTTGGTTATGGTCTGAGCTACACCACCTTCAAGGTCTCCGAGGTGAAAATGTCGGCCCCGACCCTGAAGCGTGATGGCAAAGTGACCGCCAGCGTCGAGGTGACCAACACCGGCAAGCGCGAAGGGGCAACGGTGATTCAGATGTACGTGCAGGATGTCACTGCGTCGATGAGTCGTCCCGTGAAGCAGCTGCGTGGTTTCGAAAAGGTTGACCTGAAACCGGGTGAAACCAAAACCATCAGCTTCCCGATTGACGTGGATGCGCTGAAGTTCTGGAACCAGCAGATGAAATACGATGCGGAACCCGGCAAATTTAACGTCTTTATCGGGGTGGACTCCGCTCGCGTGAATAAAGGCGAGTTCGAACTGCTGTAACCTTTCCTGCCTTTGCATCCCCCCGTCCTGCGGGGGATGCATCTTACCTTATGCTAAAAAGGCATTTTGACGGTTAATTCTGCCGTTTTAAGCTACGCTTTTCTCTCAAGCCTCTGAAAAAGGCAGCAAAAAAATGAGGATAGCGGAATGACGATTATTAAGGGGATGTTGGGATCGGCGGCATTACTGGCGGCGCTGAGTGTGCCGTTACAGGCGGCGGAGCCGGTAAAAGTGGGTTCCAAGATCGATACCGAAGGCGCGCTGCTCGGGAATATTATTTTGCAGGTGCTGGAAAGCCACGGTCTGAAAACCGTCAATAAAGTCCAGCTCGGCACCACGCCCGTGGTGCGCGGGGCGATTACCTCCGGCGAACTGGATATCTACCCGGAATACACCGGCAACGGGGCATTCTTCTTTAAAGATGAAAACGATCCGGCATGGAAAAACGCCAAAGCCGGGTATGAGAAAGTCAAAAAACTCGACGCGGAACAGAACAAACTGGTCTGGCTGACCCCGGCTCCGGCCAACAATACCTGGACCATCGCTGTGCGCAAAGATGTGGCGGAGAAAGGTAAGCTGACCTCACTGACGGATCTTAGCCGCTACCTGAAAGAGAAGGGTGATTTTAAGCTTGCGGCGTCCGCAGAGTTTATCGAGCGTCCTGACGCGCTGCCCGCGTTCGAAAAAGCCTACGGTTTCAAACTCGACCAGGCGCAGCTGCTCTCTCTGGCGGGCGGGGATACTGCGGTGACCATCAAAGCCGCAGCGCAGCAAACCTCGGGTGTTAATGCGGCCATGGCCTACGGTACCGATGGCCCGGTGGCGGCGCTCGGCCTGCAGACCCTGACCGATCCTAAAGGCGTTCAGCCGATTTACGCCCCGACCCCGGTCGTGCGTGAGGCGGTGCTGAAAGCCCATCCGGAGATTGCCGACTGGCTCAAGCCGGTCTTCGAAAAGCTGGATGAAAAAACGCTGCAGCAGCTGAATGCCAGCATTGCCGTCGAGGGACTGGATGCCAAAAAAGTGGCCGCCGACTTCCTGAAACAACAAGGGCTTGTGAAGTAACGGGAAAGGGCTGTGCCAATAAAATGTCATAACCGCGTACTGCTGCTGTTGGCCTGCACGGCCATCGCGGCGGTCGCGTTACCGTTTGTGAATGTCGCCCCTAACCGCCTGATGTCGGGGGAGGGAAAAGCGCTCTGGCAGGTCTGGTCGTTTACGCCGGGGTGGCTGGCGGCGTCGCTGGGCGCGTGGGTGATCCTGTCGCTCTGGCAGGGACGCCAGGCGCAGTGGCTGACGCTGCTCCTCTCCGAAGGGCTGTTTATTCTCCTGTTCTGGAGCGCCGGACTGGCGGCGACGCATATGGCGTCGGCGGAAAGTCCACTGGCGAGGACCTCTATAGGCAGCGGCCTCTGGCTGTGGCTGGCGCTCTGTTTGCTGGCCTGCAGCGATGCGATTCGTCGACTCATCTCCAGTGCCGTCTGGCGCTGGGTACTGAATGCGCAGATTTGGTGTATACCATTGTTCCTGCTGTTCAGCGGGGAGCTGAACAATCTCTCGCTGTTAAAAGAGTACGCCAACCGCCAGGAGGTATTTGATGATGCCCTGGCGCAACACCTGACGATCCTCTTCGGCACGCTCCTTCCGGCGCTTCTGCTCGGGATTTCGCTGGGCATGTGGTGTTACCGCCATCCTTCCCGCCAGGGCAGCATTTTTGCCGTGCTCAACGTCATCCAGACGATTCCTTCCGTTGCGCTGTTTGGCCTGCTGATAGCCCCGCTGGCCGGGCTGGTGAAGTCGTTTCCGGTGCTGGGCGCGGCAGGCATCGCCGGAACGGGATTAACCCCGGCGCTTATCGCGCTGGTGCTCTATGCACTGTTGCCGCTGGTGCGCGGCGTGGTCGCGGGGTTAAGCCAGGTCGCGCCGGATGTGCTGGAAAGCGCCCATGCCATGGGGATGAGCGCGCGGCAGTGTTTCTGGAAGATACAGCTCCCGCTGGCGCTACCCCTGCTGCTGCGCAGCCTGCGGGTAGTTGCCGTTCAGACCGTGGGCATGGCGGTGATCGCCGCGCTGATTGGCGCGGGTGGCTTTGGTGCGCTGGTGTTCCAGGGGCTGCTGAGCAGTGCTCTCGATTTGGTGTTGCTGGGCGTGGTGCCCACGATTGCGCTGGCGGTGGTTGTCGACGCGCTGTTTGCCTTATGGCTCGCGCTGCTCAGGAGAAGCGCCAATGATTGAATTTCATGATGTCAGTAAAACCTTTGCGGGTCGCCCGGCGGCGAGCCATCTCAACCTGAACTTTGCCGAGGGCGCGTTTTCCGTGCTGATTGGTACGTCAGGGTCGGGAAAATCCACCACGCTGAAGATGATCAACCGTCTGGTCGAGCATGACAGTGGGCTGATCCGCTTTGCCGGGGAAGAGATCCGCAGTCTGCCGGTGCTGGAGTTGCGCCGTCGGATGGGCTATGCCATTCAGTCCATCGGACTGTTTCCCCACTGGACGGTGGCGCAAAACATTGCCACTGTGCTGCAGCTGGAGAAATGGTCGCGGGCTAAAACGGCTGACCGGGTGGAGGAACTGATGTCTCTGCTGGGGTTAGAGACTGCCTTGCGCGACCGCTATCCGCACCAGCTTTCCGGTGGGCAGCAGCAGCGCGTGGGCGTGGCGCGCGCGCTGGCGGCCAATCCGCAGGTGTTGCTGATGGACGAACCCTTTGGTGCGCTGGATCCGGTAACGCGCGGGGCGCTGCAGACGGAAATGACCCGTATTCACCGCATTCTCGGAAGGACGATTGTCCTCGTGACGCACGATATTGATGAAGCTCTGCGTCTGGCTGACCATCTGGTCCTGATGGATCACGGCGAAGTGGTGCAGCAGGGCGCGCCGCTCGCGCTGCTGACCAGCCCGAAGAACGACTTTGTGCGTGAGTTTTTTGGCCGCAGCGAGCTGGGCGTCAGGTTGCTCTCCCTGCGCACGGTCGGTGACTATATGCGTCGACAGGATACGTCGCTCGCCGGTGAACCGCTACAGGCGCAAATGACCCTGCGGGATGCTCTCTCCGCGTTTGTGGCGCGCCAGTGTGAAGTGCTACCCGTTTCGGATGCCCGGGGGGCACCGTGCGGAAGCTTACATTTTCGCGATCTGCTGGCCGGGGAGGTGACGCGTGAAGGCTCTGCGTGATCCGCTCCTCTGGCTGGTAGCGCTGTTTGTCGCCTTACTGTTTTTGATGCCTCACAGCGCGGTACTGTTCAGCGCACTTTTCCCTGGGCTGCCGCGCCCGGTGTACCAGCAGGAGAGCTTTATTAATCTCGCCGTGGCGCATCTCTGGCTGGTGGCGCTCTCCAGCACTGTCGCGATTGTGCTGGGCACAGGTGCGGGTATCGCGGTGACCCGGCCTGCCGGGCGGGAGTTTCGTCCACTGGTGGAAACCATCGCGGCTATTGGACAGACCTTTCCGCCGGTGGCGGTGCTGGCCATTGCGGTGCCGGTCATGGGATTTGGTCAGCAGCCTGCGCTTATCGCGCTGATTTTATACGGGGTGTTGCCCATTCTGCAGGGCACGCTGGCGGGTATTGCGGCTGTCCCGGCATCGGTGTTAAGCGTGGCAGAAGGGATGGGGATGAGTCGCTGGCAGCGGCTGCGCAAGGTGGAACTGCCGCTTGCAGCACCGGTTATCATTGCCGGGATCCGCACGTCGGTGATTATTAACATCGGGACGGCGACCATTGCGTCTACGGTGGGGGCCAATACGCTAGGAACGCCGATCATTATCGGCTTAAGCGGGTTTAACACGGCTTATATTGTGCAGGGGGCGGTGCTGGTCGCGCTGGCGGCTATCGTCGTCGACCGCCTTTTTGAGCGGCTGGCGATGTACCTCAGCCGACACCGCCACGAACAATAAACGAGTACCCTGCCAGCATTACGCCGCCGATACCGCTTACGGCCATCAGGACAAAAAGGGTAATCACGGCCAGTTTGGTTGCCTTCATCATGTGCTCCTGTTGTTAACGGAACAATTATACGGTGAAGCGCAGCTGTTAATGAACCATTAAATGCCGTTATGGCTCATCCGGGCCAAGGGAATAAACCGGATACCCATTCTCACGCCATTCCGTCAGCAGCTGTTGCTGCGTGGCGGACGGCACTTCGCCACACCAGACCAGCAGAGTCTGGCCGTCGAAAAACTCAGGCTTAAGCTGCGCCAGCGAGTGCGCAAGGACATCCACGCGCCAGCCCTGTTGGGTGGCAATCCACGCTTCCAGCCACAGGCGGGTGGTGTCGTGCACGTTCCAGCCGACCACCAGCGCATCTTTTCCGGCCTTGTTCTTCGCCGAGGCGAGGCAGACGGCAATGTAGTTAATCAGCACGCCGTCGAGCATGCTGAGCAGCGCCTGCAGGGTGGACTGCTGGCATTGCAGGCGTCGACGGAGCGGAATGAAAAGATGGGCGATGAGCGTCTGTGCCGGATAATCGCGGCCCTGCTCTTTGATCCATGCGCGCAGGCGCTGCACATTACCCGCCTGCAGGAGCCGCAGCAGGGTTTCCTGCTGTTCGCGCCAGAGGTGCTGCGTGTCCGGGTCGTCGTGGCTCAGCAAGGACTTCACTTTACCGACCTGCACGCCGTTGTCTATCCAGCTTTTAATTTCGCGGATCCGGTCAATATCGGCATCGTTGAACAGGCGATGTCCGCCGTCCGTTCTCTGCGGTTTAAGCAATCCATACCGTCGCTGCCACGCCCGTAGGGTAACGGGATTGATATCACAAAGGAGTGCCACTTCACCTATCGTGTAAAGCGCCATATTTGCCCCCTGGCTTACGCGTTCCCAGCTTAACTGTAGACCCACTTTGCCGAACCAGGAAGGATTGATTGATTTTTGAACAAATAATGCGAAGGATGCGCGATGATCGGAAAAAGGTGTGATAACGGACACGATTTTGCGCTTTTTTGGGATGCTTCAAAGAAAGCAAACCTGCAACAGTGTATGTTACGCGTTTTTAGCGTGTGCGGTTTTGAGTATGTACGAGTTTAATCTAGTGCTGCTGTTGCTTCAGCAGATGTGCGTGTTTCTGGTCATCGCCTGGCTGATGAGCAAAACGCGTCTTTTTATCCCGCTGATGCAGGTTACCGTACGTCTGCCGCATAAGCTGCTCTGCTACGTCACCTTCTCTATTTTTTGCATAATGGGGACTTATTTTGGTCTTCATATCGAAGATTCTATCGCCAATACGCGCGCGATCGGCGCGGTGATGGGCGGGCTGCTTGGCGGCCCCGTCGTCGGTGGCCTTGTGGGGTTAACCGGCGGGCTGCATCGTTATTCCATGGGCGGGATGACGGCGCTCAGCTGTATGATCTCTACGATCGTGGAAGGGCTGCTTGGCGGCCTGGTACACAGCTACATGATCAAGCGGGGCCGCCCGGATAAAGTTTTTAGCCCGCTCACTGCCGGGGCGATCACCTTTGTGGCCGAAATGGCGCAGATGGCGATCATCCTGCTGATTGCCCGTCCCTTTGACGATGCGCTGCACCTGGTCAGCAGTATTGCGGCCCCGATGATGGTGACTAACACCGTCGGCGCGGCGCTGTTTATGCGCATTCTGCTTGATAAACGCGCCATGTTTGAGAAGTACACCTCGGCCTTTTCTGCCACGGCGTTGAAGGTTGCCGCCTCGACCGAAGGGATCCTGCGCCAGGGCTTTAACGAGGAGAACAGCATGAAGGTGGCGCAGGTGCTCTACAAAGAGCTCGATATCGGCGCGGTCGCCATCACCGATCGCGAAAAGCTGCTGGCGTTTACCGGCACCGGAGACGATCACCATCTGCCGGGCAAACCTATCTCCTCAACCTATACGCTGCGGGCCATTGAAACCGGCGAAGTAGTGTATGCCGATGGTAACGAAGTGCCTTATCGCTGCTCGCTGCATCCGCAGTGTAAGCTGGGCTCCACGCTCGTCATTCCGCTGCGCGGTGAAAATCAGCGGGTGATGGGCACCATCAAGCTGTATGAGGCGAAAAACCGCCTGTTCAGCTCCATCAACCGCACGCTGGGGGAGGGGATCGCTCAGCTGCTGTCAGCGCAAATCCTCGCCGGGCAGTATGAACGGCAGAAAGCCCTGTTAACGCAGTCTGAGATTAAGCTCCTGCATGCGCAGGTTAATCCGCATTTCCTGTTTAATGCCCTGAATACGCTTAAAGCGGTGATCCGCCGTGATAGCGATCAGGCCGCGCAGCTGGTGCAGTTTCTGTCGACCTTTTTCCGCAAGAACCTGAAACGTCCGTCAGAGATAGTGACCCTGTCCGATGAAATTGAGCACGTGAACGCCTATCTGCAGATTGAGCAGGCGCGTTTCCAGTCTCGCCTGCAGGTGTCGCTTTCCGTCCCGGATGACCTGGCGTATCAGCATCTTCCGGCCTTTACCCTGCAGCCTATCGTGGAAAATGCCATCAAACATGGAACTTCGCAGCTGCTCGGGATCGGAGAGATCACGATTGCTGCCAGCCGTTTTAACCATCATCTGGTGCTGGATATTGAAGATAATGCCGGGCTTTATCAGCCTTCCACGTCGGGCGGGCTAGGGATGAGCCTGGTGGATAAACGTCTGCGTGCCCACTTTGGCGACGACTGCGGTATTACCGTGGCCTGTGAGCCGGACCGATTTACCCGTATTACCGTTCGACTGCCGCTGGAGGAAAACGCATGTTAAGAGTGCTGATTGTGGATGATGAGCCGCTGGCACGGGAAAACCTGCGCGTTCTGCTGCAGGAGCAGCCAGATATTGAGGTTGTGGGAGAGTGTGCGAACGCCATTGAGGCCATTGGTGCCGTGCATAAGTTGCGCCCTGACGTGCTGTTCCTCGACATTCAAATGCCGCGTATCAGCGGGCTGGAGATGGTAGGTATGCTCGACCCGGCGCATCGTCCCTACATCGTGTTTCTGACGGCCTTCGACGAGTATGCCGTTAAGGCTTTTGAGGAGCACGCGTTTGATTATTTACTCAAGCCGATTGAAGAGAAGCGGCTGGAAAAGACCCTGAACCGGTTACGCCAGGAGCGAACCGTCCAGGATGTCACGCTGCTGCCAGAGAACCAGCAGCCGCTGAAATTTATCCCGTGCACCGGGCACAGCCGAATCTATCTTTTGCAGATGGATGATGTGGCCTTCGTGAGTAGCCGACTGAGCGGCGTGTTTGTCACCAGTGCAGAGGGAAACGAAGGATTTACCGAACTGACTCTGCGCACGCTGGAGAGCCGCACGCCGCTGATCCGCTGTCATCGTCAGTATCTGGTGAACATGGCGCATCTGAAAGAGATCCGCCTGGAAGACAACGGCCAGGCCGAGCTGGTCCTGCGCGCCGGGCAGACTGTTCCCGTCAGCCGCCGCTATCTGAAAAGTTTGAAAGAGGCGATTGGCCTGTAAAGCTGGTACACTGCGCGCCATTGCATCATCGACATTCGAAGGCTCTATGCTCAGTAACGATATTCTCCGTAGCCTGCGCTACACCCTGAAAGCAAACAACAACGACATGGTGCGCATTCTTGCACTGTCCGACATGGAATCCACGTCTGCAGGCTTTGACACCTGGATGACCAAAGAGGATGAAGAGGGCTTCGTGCGCTGCCCCGACATCATTTTGTCGGGTTTCCTGAACGGTCTGATTTATGACAAGCGTGGCAAAGATGAGTCCGCCCCGGAGCTGGCGCTGGAGCGTCGCGTGAACAACAACACGGTACTGAAAAAGCTGCGCATCGCGTTCTCGCTGAAAACGGACGATATTGTGGCGATCATGACGGAGCAAAAATACCGCGTATCCGTGCCGGAAGTGACTGCCATGATGCGCGCGCCGGACCACAAAAACTACCGCGAGTGCGGCGATCAGTTTCTGCGTAATTTTCTGCGCGGGCTGACCCACCGGGTGCATCACCCTAAAGCGTAAAGGCGGCATGGGTGCGGCCTGATGCCCTCACCCCGACCCTCTCCCACAGGGAGAGGGAGAACAAAAAAGCCGGAGATAATCTCCGGCTTTTTTGTTATTTCACCTGCTGACCCGGCTTCGCGCCTTCGTCAGGGCTTAACAGGAAAATGTCTTTCCCGCCGGGGCCTGCGGCCATCACCATTCCCTCAGAGATGCCGAAGCGCATTTTACGCGGTGCCAGGTTCGCCACCATCACGGTCTGACGGCCAATCAACACCTGTGGATCCGGGTAGGCTGAACGGATGCCGGAGAAGACGTTGCGCTTCTCGCCGCCCAGATCCAGCGTCAGGCGCAGCAGCTTGTCAGAGCCTTCCACGAATTCCGCGTTTTCAATCAGCGCTACGCGCAGGTCAACTTTGGCGAAATCGTCAAAGGTGATGGTTTCCTGAATCGGATCGTCCGCCAGCGGGCCGGTCACCGGTGCTGTAGCGGCCTTCACCTCTTCTTTAGAGGCTTCGACCAGGGCTTCAACCTGCTTCATCTCAATGCGGTTATACAGCGCTTTGAAGGTGTTCACCTTGTGGCTGAGCAGCGGCTGCTGGATAGCATCCCAGGTCAGTTCGGTGTTCAGGAAGGCTTCAGCACGCGCGGCCAGCTGCGGCAGAACCGGTTTCAGCCAGGTCATCAGCACGCGGAACATGTTCAGACCCATGGTGCAGATCGCCTGCAGATCGGCGTCGCGGCCTTCCTGTTTGGCAACCACCCATGGCGCCTGCTCGTCTACATAGCGGTTGGCAACATCTGCCAGCGCCATGATTTCACGAATGGCTTTACCGAATTCACGGCTTTCCCACGCTTCGCCAACCGCAGCGGCGGCGTCAGTGAAGGTTTTATACAGCTCAGGATCGGCCAGCTCTGCGGAGAGCACGCCGTCAAAGCGTTTGGCGATAAAGCCTGCGTTACGGGACGCCAGGTTCACCACCTTGTTGACGATGTCCGCGTTCACGCGCTGGACGAAATCTTCCAGGTTCAGGTCAATGTCGTCGATGCGAGAGGAGAGCTTCGCCGTGTAGTAGTAGCGCAGGCTATCCGCGTCGAAGTGGTTCAGCCAGGTGCTGGCTTTAATGAACGTCCCGCGAGATTTAGACATCTTCGCGCCGTTAACCGTCACGTAGCCGTGCACGAACAGGTTGGTCGGCTTGCGGAAGTTGCTGCCTTCCAGCATTGCCGGCCAGAACAGACTGTGGAAGTAAACGATGTCTTTACCGATGAAGTGATACAGCTCGGCAGTGGAATCTTTCTTCCAGTATTCGTCGAAGCTGACGGTGTCGCCACGCTTGTCGCACAGGTTCTTGAAGGAGCCCATGTAGCCGATGGGTGCGTCCAGCCAGACGTAGAAGTATTTGCCCGGTGCGTTCGGGATTTCGAAGCCGAAGTACGGCGCATCGCGGGAGATATCCCACTGTTGCAGACCGGATTCGAACCACTCCTGCATCTTGTTCGCCACCTGCTCCTGCAGCGCGCCGCTGCGGGTCCACGCCTGCAGCATTTCGCTGAAGGATGGCAGGTCAAAGAAGAAGTGCTCGGAATCACGCATCACAGGCGTAGCGCCGGACACCACGGATTTCGGCTCGATAAGCTCAGTCGGGCTGTAAGTTGCGCCACACACTTCGCAGTTATCGCCGTACTGATCCGGTGATTTGCATTTCGGGCAGGTGCCTTTGACGAAACGGTCCGGCAGGAACATGCCTTTTTCCGGATCGTACAGCTGAGAGATGGTGCGGTTTTTGATAAAACCGTTCTCTTTCAGACGCGTGTAGATTAGCTCCGACAGCTCACGGTTCTCGTCGCTGTGGGTGGAGTGATAGTTGTCATAGCTGATGTCAAAGCCAGCAAAATCGGTCTGATGCTCCTGACTCATTTCGGCAATCATCTGCTCCGGGGAGATACCCAGCTGCTGCGCTTTCAGCATGATCGGCGTACCGTGAGCATCGTCTGCACAGATGAAGTTTACCTCGTGGCCGCGCATTCGCTGGTAACGGACCCAGACATCAGCCTGGATATGCTCCAGCATGTGGCCGAGGTGGATTGAGCCGTTGGCGTACGGCAGGGCGCACGTTACCAGAATTTTTTTCGCGACTTGAGTCATAGTAGGCATTACTTCTTTTAACTGTGAAAAGGGTTTTCGATATTACCAAAAGGGGCATTATTAAGTAAGCACAAACCGCGGCCTTTCAGGTAAACTTGTTGTCTAAGGTCTTATTCACAAGAACAAAGGAGTCGGGATGAGTTCTCAATCCCAGGCCAAATCACCGGAAGCCTTACGAGCAATGGTCGCCGGGACGCTGGCTAACTTTCAGCATCCAACCCTGAAACATAATCTCACGACGCTGAAAGCGTTACACCACGTTGCGTGGCTGGACGATACGCTGCACATTGAGCTGCAGATGCCCTTCGTCTGGAGCACCGCCTTTGATGCGCTGAAAGAGCAGACCAGCTCTGAGCTGCTGCGCATTACCGGAGCGAAAGCGATCGACTGGAAGCTGAGCCACAGCATCGCCACGCTGAAGCGTGTGAAGAATCAGCCTGGCGTGAACGGTGTGAAAAACATCATCGCCGTGAGCTCAGGTAAAGGCGGGGTGGGCAAATCGTCTACCGCAGTAAACCTGGCGCTTGCGCTGGCGGCGGAAGGGGCGAAGGTGGGTATTCTCGATGCCGATATCTATGGTCCGTCCATTCCAAACATGCTGGGTGCGGAAAACCAGCGTCCAACCTCGCCGGACGGTACGCATATGGCGCCGATCGTGGCGCATGGGCTGGCGACCAACTCAATCGGTTACCTGGTGACTGACGATAACGCCATGGTCTGGCGCGGCCCGATGGCCAGCAAAGCGCTGATGCAGATGCTGCAGGAAACCATGTGGCCGGATCTCGATTATCTGGTGCTGGATATGCCGCCGGGTACCGGTGATATCCAGCTGACGCTGGCGCAGAACATTCCGGTAACGGGCGCTGTGGTGGTGACCACACCGCAGGACATCGCGCTGATCGACGCCAAAAAAGGCATCGTCATGTTCGAAAAAGTGGAGGTGCCGGTACTTGGTATCGTTGAGAACATGAGCATGCACATCTGCAGCAACTGTGGGCACCACGAGCCAATCTTTGGTACTGGTGGCGCAGAAAAGCTGGCCGAACAGTATCATACCCAACTGCTGGGTCAGATGCCGCTGCATATCACCCTGCGCGAAGATCTGGACAGTGGAAAACCGACGGTTGTTAGCCGTCCGGACAGCGAATTTGCGGATATGTATCGTCAGCTGGCGGGGCGCGTTGCGGCGCAGCTTTACTGGCAGGGCGAAGTCATTCCGAGCGAAATCGCGTTCCGCGCGGTGTAATTCCTCTGCGCTTTAATGCCGGGTGGCGCTTCGCTTACTCGGCCTACAAATGGCACCATCACGTAGGTCGGGTAAGGCGAAGCCGCCACCCGACGTTAACTCAGCCGATAATGCATCAGATAGTACTCTCCGTCCGGAGAATCACCCGTTGCCTCAATGTGCCAGCCATGTCGCTGGTAAAACGCAATAGCCCGCCTGTTCTTCACCAGACACTTCAGTGCACCCGTGCTGGTAAACGTTTTCTGTACGTGCTCAAGTAACAGATGTCCGACACCCAGGCTCTGATACTGCGGATCAACAAACAGGTTGTGCAGAAAATTATCGTTGGTCCAGACGGAAGCAAACCCCAGGCGATGGCCGTCCTGCTCCGCAACCCAGATGGCTTCGTCCCGGGTAGCGGCGTCGAAATCTTCCAGATGCCAGCCAGAGTCATCAAGCCAGGGCCAGGCATCGCGTCGGGCGTGGAGATAGAGCGTGCGCAGGAAAGGCCGATCGCTCTCCTGCCACGGACGGATGACGATCGTATCAGCGATGATAGAAGATATCCCCATTATAGGCTTTGTAGATTTTGCCATCTGCATCGCCAATCAGGACGTAGTTTTCGCCCATGTAGGTCCAGTGGGTCCCTGCATCCGGTGCCGGCAGGTTACGCAACTGATACTGTTTGATGGTGTATTCGGGCGTTTGATACTGCGCCGGTGCGGTATCGCCGATTTTGAACTTAGTGAAATCAGCGATGAACTCTTGTTCCTCATAGGCTTTGATGCCTGATGGCGCAGCGGCGGTTTGCGGGGCAGAAAATGCGGATCCCGCCAGAGACAGTAATACACCCAGAAGCAGCAATTTACGCTTAGCCATTTTTTCTCCAGTGATATCGTTACAGATGTTTTGTCTGCGGGCGCGCGTATGAAGCAAGGCAGACAGTCCATTTTAAGGATCAACGCAAGCCGTGTATGAAAAAAATGTAACAAAAATGGACAGTTTTGTGTAGTCGAACCGTGTGGGTCTTATTTGTGTGGTCGATATTTACCATTACTAATATTTGTTATTTTTATTAATCTATTCTGAAAATAACTTTTAGCATCAAAATTGCGCGGTTAAGCGAATGCTTTACTGAGGAATACCCTTTAGTATCATCCTTCGGATGAAGTGATATTACTTTTGATTTTATTAGGCGATTGTGCATCGGCTCAGTTTTTTATAGCGGATGTATTCGTTTTTTAGAATTTCATGGTAATGCCATTAAAATAATAACTAATTATATTTCATGGTGTTAGTTGCATTCTTTTTGCAGATGTAACGCCTGGCGCAACGATAAACCAACATTTTATATAAATGAAAAACACAACTGCATTATCACTACTCTTTCTTTTTCTTAGCCAGTTAACAGGGTGTGTATTTTCACCGGGTCAGCACTTAAGTCTGTCTGGAAAAAAAGTTACGCCGAGTGAAGGAATTAATCATCAACTGGATAAACGTGTAGAAATTTTTCCAGTGACCCCTGGGTTGATTGAAAAACTGCGTCCGCCCGTGTCGAAATCTCAGGCGAATCCTAATCTGGATGAGCAGCTCAAAAACTGGGAATACCGTATTGGCACAGGCGACATCCTGACGGTCACCGTCTGGGATCACCCTGAATTAACGACGCCTGCCGGGCAGTATCGTAGCGCGAGCGATGCGGGCAACTGGGTCAACGCCGACGGTACGCTTTTTTACCCCTATGTCGGTAAGCTGCACGTAGCGGGCAAAACAGTTTCACAGATACGTGAAGAGATTACCGCGCGGCTGGATAAGGTCATTGAGAGCCCTCAGGTGGATGTCAGCATAGCCTCCTTCCGTTCGCAAAAAGCCTATATCACTGGTGAGGTAGAGAAATCGGGCCAGCAGCCCATTACCAATATTCCACTGACGGTGATGGATGCAGTCAACGCTGCTGGTGGGCTATCTGCGGATGCCGACTGGCGGAATGTGGTACTCACGCATAATGGTCAGGACTCACGTCTTTCCCTCTATGCCCTGATGCAGCACGGCGATTTAACGCAAAACAAGCTGCTTTATCCTGGCGATATCTTGTTTGTTCCCCGAAACGACGCGCTGAAAGTGTTCGTGATGGGGGAGGTGGTTAAACAGAGCACCCTTAAAATGGATCGTAGCGGCATGACGCTGGCCGAAGCGCTGGGAAATGCTGGCGGCTTAAACCAGAACATGGCCGATGCCACCGGCATTTTTGTTATTCGACAGGTAGCGAAAAAAGGCGACGCGGACAAAATTGCCAACATCTATCAACTGAATGCAGAAGATGCGTCAGCCATGGTACTAAGCACGGAATTTCAGCTGGAGCCGTATGACATTGTCTATGTGACCACCGCACCGCTTTCACGCTGGAATCGCGTCATTACCCAACTGGTGCCGACTATCACAGGTGTTCACGATCTGACCGAAACCGTCCGTTATATCAGATCGTGGCCGCAATAATGTTCAATTCAATCTTAGTGGTTTGCACAGGCAATATTTGCCGTTCGCCAATGGGTGAACGGCTGTTGCGCCAGCAGTTACCCGGCAGGCAGGTGACCTCGGCAGGTATTTTCGGTCTCGAAGGATGCCCGGCGGATGCCGCTGCGCAGGCCGTGGCCTGGCGTCATGGTATTTCGCTGGAGGGGCATGTTGCCCGCAAGGTGACGCGTAGCCTGTTACAAAAATCCGATTTGATTCTGGTGATGGAGCCGAAACACCTTCGTTTTATCGCCACTATGGCCCCGGAGAACCGGGGAAAATCGCTGCTATTTGGACAATGGCTGGAAACCAAGGACATTCCCGACCCGTATCACAAAAGTCGTGAAGCCTTCGAATATGTTTTCAACCAATTGGGAAAAGCCAGTCAGGAATGGGCTCGTCGTTTGCGTCAACAAGGAATGAAGCAGTAATGTCGTCTTCTAAATCAGACAAATTTGGTGCCGCGACACCGCAGAATAATGAAATCGATCTCATTCAGTTGCTTGCTGAGATGTTTGATCACCGGATCATGATTGCGTGTATCACACTCCTGTTCACGGTATGTGCGGGGATTTATGCATTTAGCGCCACGCCAGTTTATCAGGCTGATGCCCTGGTGCAGGTCGAGGCGAAGCAGGATAACTCGCTACTTAAAAGCTTAAGCCAGTTCGGGTCCGATCTCTCCCCCGATGTCGCCCCAGAACTTCTGCTCCTTAAATCAAGGATGATTCTGGGAGAGACCGTTGATCAACTCGGGCTAACATACCACGTTAAGCGGCGCGTACTCCCTGTTATCGGTCCTGTGTGGGAACAGATTCGGGGACGAAAATCTGATGAAATAACGATTGGCGCACTGACTATTCCGCTTCTGGAAGGTGAGCCACAAACGCTTTTACTCACCGTACAGGACCAGGGGCGATTTCATCTTGAGGGAAAGACGCTGGCTGTAGACGGCGTTGTGGGAAAAGCGCTGGTTAAAGATGGGGTATCTCTGCTGGTGACATCCCTCGATTCGGTTCCGGGTACCCAATTTATCCTCAAAACCGTCACGAAACTTGAAGCGATCAACGCCATTCAAAAGAGGCTTACGGTTGCTGAATCGGCGAAACAGAGCGGTATGATCGCGTTAACCATAGCGGGTGAAGACCCCGGTAAGATCGCCAGAGTGCTCAATACGATTGCTGAAAATTATCTCAGCCAGAATATTGCGCGTCAGGAAGCTCAAGATACCCGGAGCCTGACGTTTTTACAGACTCAATTACCGAAGATCAGTCGGGAGCTGGATGAAGCCGAAGCACGACTGAATGCCTACAGAGAGAAGCGTGATTCTGTCGACTTGTCTCTGGAGGCAAAGTCGGTTCTTGATCAGGTTGTTAATGTGGAAAACCAGCTTAACGAGCTGACATTCCGTGAAGCAGAGGTTTCTCAGCTTTTCAAGAAGGATCACCCCACTTACCGCGCGTTACGGGAAAAGAAACAAACGCTCGAGCAGGAACGTACGCGCCTCAACAAACGCGTTTCAGCCATGCCCTCCACGCAGCAGGAAATATTACGCCTGAGTCGTGACGTGGAATCCGGGCGTACCATCTACCTGCAGCTTCTGACGCGGCAGCAGGAGCTGAATATCTCCCGCTCCAGCGCGATTGGAAACGTGCGGATCATTGACCCGGCCGTGACGCAGCCCATTCCGATTAAACCGCGTAAAGCGCTTATTATTGTGCTGGGCATGTTGATGGGGTTGATGCTCTCGACCGGAACGGTTTTCGTGCGTTCGGCCTTTAAGCGGGGCATTACGTCATCTGAGCAACTTGAAATGCAGGGAATACCGCTTCTGGCGACGCTCCCGCGTTCAGTTTGGCTCTGGAAAAAGACGCATCTGCGCAGGCGGAACCTGTTTGCTTCCCACTGGAAACACAGAACATCAAACGTACCTTTCCTGCCAGTTGACCGGCCGACCGATATGTTTATCGAAGCGGTGCGCGGACTCCGTACCAGTCTGCATTTTACAATGATGGATGCAACAAACCGGATCGTAGTGGTGTCAGGCCCTACGCAGGACTGCGGAAAGACCCTGGTCAGTACCTCACTGGCGTCGATTGCGGCTCAGGCGGGACAGCGAGTCTTGTTTATTGATGCGGATATGCGCAAGGGGTATGTCCACAATATTTTCAAACTGAACAATCATCTTGGATTGTCCAGCGTGCTCGGAGGAAACGTAGAATGGCAGGACGCGGTTCAACGCTTTGAGAAAGGCGGTTTTGATGTCCTGACCTGCGGACCCCGGCCTTCACATCCCGTTGATTTGCTCATGAGTGAACGCTTCCAGGCGGTAATGTCACGGATCGACACACTTTATGACATCGTCATTATCGACACCCCACCCGTACTTGCCGTGACGGATGCATTGCTGATCACCAGAGCCGCGGCCACCACGCTACTGGTTGCCCGTTTTGGAAAAACCAGCGGTAAAGAGGTCGAGCACTCACTGAAGCGTCTGCGGCAAACGGGCGTGCAGGTGAATGGCGCTATCCTCAACGATATCGTGAAATCCGCTGCGCTCTATTACAACTCGGGCTATAGCCACTACGACTACGGTTACACTCAGGAATAAGCGTGGCGCGACACTTCTTTACAGCACCGCGCCGAACAGCCCGTTAAGATGACCTCCGTTACAACGAGAGGTCATAATGGATAACCGTAAATTGAGTCGACTGCGCCGTTGGGCGCGGGAAGGGATCATTTTTTTCCTGCTCGCGCTGGCCGTGATGTGGGGCGTGGATCAATACCGCAAGCCCACACTCCCCGCCAGTTTTAGCGCCACCCCAATGCAAAGCATTGACGGAAAGCGCCACGATATCGAAGCGCTCAGCCAGGAGCGGCCACTGCTGATCTACGTCTGGGCCACCTGGTGTAGCATCTGCCGTTATACGACACCGGCGGTGGATAAGCTGGCAGAAGAGGGCGGTAACGTCATCAGTATTGCCATGCGTTCCGGTGATGATGCGAAGCTGGCTCGCTGGGACGAGAAGAAAAGCCTGAGTATGCCGGTGATTAACGATGCAAACGGTGCGGTGTCACAACAGTGGCAGGTGAGCGTAACGCCGACGCTGGTGATTGTATCGAAGGGGAATGTGGTCAGTACCACAACGGGCTGGACGAGCTACTGGGGATTAAAAGTCAGGATGTGGTGGGCAGGTCTGTAAAAATAACCCCTCTCCCGGTGGAAGAGGGGTTGTATATTACTTAGCCAGAACTTCCTGCGCGGTGCGCTCAACCAAAGACAGCAGGGTTTTAATATCCTCCAGCGTCACGGTTGGGTTCAGCAGCGTCAGCTTCAGGCAGGTAACGCCGTTATGCTCGGTCACACCGACGTTCGCGCGACCAGACTCCAGCAGCGCATCACCAATTTTCTGGTTCAGCAGGGCGATACCCGCATCGTCCATCTGCACCTGGCCACGGAAGCGGAACAGCACGCTTGCCAGCTGTGGCTGCATAACCAGTTCCAGAGCAGGCTGCTCTTGCACGTAGGCGGCAACCTGCTGCGCCAGCGTCACGCCGTGATCGATGATCGCGGCGTATTGCTCCTGACCCAGTGCTTCCAGGCTCATCCACAGCTTCAGCGCGTCGAAACGACGGGTCGTCTGCAGAGATTTGGACACCAGGTTTGGCACGCCCGCCTCTTCATCGAACTCAGAGTTCAGATAGGCTGCCTGATAGCGCATCAGTTCATAGTGACGTGCTTCTTTCAGCAGGAACGCGCCGCAGCTGATGGTCTGGAAGAACTGCTTGTGGAAGTCCAGCGTGACGGAATCCACCAGCTCAATACCGTCCAGGTAATGACGATACTGCTCAGACATCAGCAGCGCGCCGCCCCAGGCCGCATCAACGTGTACCCAGATGTTCTGCTTCGCCGCCAGTTCAGCAATCGCACGCAGCGGGTCGATAGCACCGGCATCGGTGGTACCGGCTGTCGCGACGATCGCCAGAATCTGCTCGCCGTTCGCGTTGCACTGCGCAATTTTCGCCGCCAGATCGGACAGATCCATACGGGAGAATTCATCCGTTTTCACCTGCACCACGGACTGGTAGCCCAGACCCATCAGCGCCATGTTTTTCTGCACGGAGAAGTGCGCGTTTTCGGAGCACAGTACGCGGATCTTACGCAGATCGCCCACCAGACCGTCCTGCTGAACGGAGTGACCCTGACGCGCGAAGAACGCATCACGGGCCAGCATCAGACCCATCAGGTTGCTCTGAGTGCCGCCGCTGGTGAAAACACCTGCGTCGCCAGCCTGATAACCCACGCGGGTACGCAGCCATTCGATCAGTTTGATCTCAATGATGGTTGCGGACGGGCTTTGATCCCAGGAGTCCATACTCTGGTTAGTGGCGTTAATCAGCACTTCTGCCGCCTGGCTTACGACCAGACTTGGGCAGTGCAAGTGCGCCACGCACTGTGGGTGATGAACGGACAAGCTGTCTTTCAGGAAGAACTCCACGGCGCGTTCAATCGCCGCTTCGTTGCCCAGCCCTTTCGGGTTGAAATCCAGCTTAATACGGTCGCGCAGTTCCGCGACCGTTTTGCCCTGGTACATCTCAGGCTGTTTCAGCCACTGCATCACAGCCTGAGTGCTTTGTTCAATCGCCTGCTGATAAGCGTCAATACTCTGCGCAGAGGAGAACAAAATTGGGTTTGAATCTGACATCGTAATCAACTACTCCGGTTACGCCGGGCGAACGCCCGCAGCAAGCAGTGCCTGCTCGAATTTATCCAGGAAGATTTTCAGCTCTTCATCGCTGATCAGCAGAGAAGGCAGCAGACGCAGAACGATACCGTTGCGACCACCACGTTCCAGAATCAGACCGGCTTCGAAGCATTTCTTCTGAATCAGTGCAGACAGCTCGCCGTCGCCCGGGAAGCAACCCATGTGGTCAGCCGCTTCGTGTGGCTTAACGATCTCAATACCGATCATCATGCCCAGACCGCGAACGTGGCCGATGACCGGATAACGTTTCGCCATCTCTTTCAGCTGGCCTTTCAGCCATTCGCCCTGTGCAGCCACTTTGCCTGCGATGTTCTGGTCTTTCAGGATTTTCAGCGTCGTCAGACCGGTTGCCATCGCCAGCTGGTTGCCGCGGAAGGTGCCGGTGTGGTGACCCGGTGCCCATGCGTCGAACTGCTTTTTGATACCGAGCACGGCCAGCGGCAGACCGCCGCCAACGGCTTTAGACATCACGATAATGTCTGGCTCAATGCCCGCGTGTTCGAAGGCGAAGAATTTACCGGTACGGGCAAAGCCTGCCTGAACTTCGTCGAGGATCAGCAGAATGCCATGTTCCTGCGTCACTTTACGGATGCGCTGCAGCCACTCAGCCGGAGCCGGGTTCACGCCGCCTTCACCCTGAACGGCTTCGAGGATCACCGCTGCAGGTTTACGCACGCCGCTTTCAACGTCGTTAATCAGGTTGTCGAAGTAGTAGGTCAGCGCTTTAACACCCGCTTCACCACCGATACCCAGTGGGCAGCGGTATTCGTGCGGATAAGGCATGAACTGCACTTCTGGCATCATACCGTCAACCGCTTCTTTCGGAGACAGGTTACCCGTCACGGACAGTGCGCCGTGGGTCATCCCGTGGTAACCACCTGAGAAGCTGATGATACCGCTACGGCCGGTCACTTTTTTCGCCAGCTTCAGCGCCGCTTCAACGGCGTCAGCACCGGATGGACCGGTGAACTGCAGGCAGTACTCTTTGCCCTGACCCGGCAGCAGAGAGAGAAGGTATTCAGAAAACGCGTCTTTCAGAGGCGTCGTCAGATCCAGTGTATGTAACGGCAAGCCGCTGGTAATGACATTTTGGATGCTTTTCAGCACATCAGGATGGTTATGTCCAAGCGCAAGGGTCCCTGCACCTGCTAAACAGTCAAGGTATTCTTTATTATCTGCATCGGTGATCCACACGCCTTCTGCTTTAGTGATCGCTAAAGGCAGTTTGCGCGGATAACTCCTGACGTTAGATTCAAACTCGGCCTGACGGGCCAGATAGGTTTCGTTGCTTTTGTGGGCATCTACAGTGTCAATACGGACTTTATCCGTCATCATATCACTCCTACAACCGCCGCTTCGTTATGAGCCACGATTGAATAAAAAGTTAAAAAACAGATGGGGCCTGAAAAAAACGCCGCCAATATAGAGCCTTTTGCCACGGGGCTCAATGGTTAATTTGTTTACTGTTTTGTGACATGGGTTACAGGGGCGGGTTTATCCCCGTTTAAGGAGAGGAAATTACACTTTATGGTAAATAAAAACAGCCTGTTACGTACTTTACGCCCTGATTGTAAAATCATAAAAAAGAGTGTGGCAAATTGTGCGATTCGCTTGATGAAAAGGAGGTAAGCCGCCTCCTTTGCAAGCTTATTTCTGCGACCTGTGCAAAAAGCTGCGGTCAGGATGCATGCGCAACGGAATCACGCTTTAAATATGGACTTTCAACACGTGTGGTTTCCAGGTGTTGCTCACCGTTAATAATATGCAGGGCGCTCAGGCGACCAATTTCATAATGCGGCAACTGAACCGTAGAGAGCGGAGGGAGGAAGAGTTCCCCAATGCCGACCATATTGTCGTAGCCGATAACCGCGACATCCTCGGGAATGCGAAGCCCTTGCGCCAGTAGCGTCTGATAGACCATCAACGCGATGCGGTCGTTGCCGCAGATCACGGCGTCGAACCGTGGGACACCATTCTGGATGCGCGCCAGCAACACTGAGGGAATGTCACGATAGTGCTCATCGCCGGGCGCCATATAGTTGTGCTCCAGGCTATCCGGGTCGATTCCCGCTTCAAGGCATGCGCGTTCCAGCCCCTGACGGCGTCGGGTTGTGGCCAGGTGGCCCGCAGGCAAATGCAGGCAGAGTGGTTGTTGATAGCCCTCCGCAAGCAACGCGCGCACGGCGGTGTACTGCCCCAGTTCGTCATCTGGAATATAGCTGGCTACCCGTTCACCGTCACTTTCGCAGTTGGCCAACACACAGGGTAGGGTAAGCAACTTAGCCGGGAGAGGAACCTGACGTAGCCCCATGGTGGTGTAAATAATCCCGTCAGGCCGATGAGACAGGAGAAGGTCGACAATGGCGTCCGGGTTATCATCGCTAAACATATTCATCACGAAGCTGTTCCAGCCGTGCATCCTGGCGGTCTCTTCAATGGACAGCGTAATCTCCACCGAGAAAGGTGTCGTCACCGTATCAAGGGCCAGCACGCCGATGGTTTTAGGTGAGGCATGTGCACCACGTATCTTCTTGGCGGACAGATCGGGCACATAGTTGGTCTGCTCGATGGCCCGATGTACGCGCGCCAGCGTTTCCGGTTTTAGGCGCTCCGGGCTGTTAAGCGCACGTGATACAGTCATCAGAGACACGTTCGCCAGCTTTGCGACGTCCTTCAGGGAAGCCATTTTCTTACTCCGTCAATGATCTGTAAGAGAGAATATACAACTAAGTAAATGATGTAAAAGGAAATCCTGTTCTGGGGTAGTGTCGTGCAGCGATCACAGATGAATATTTGATCGCGATCGCACTCCTTCAATGTTAACGTTAACTTTCGTGATTAACATCATAAATCTTAGTCAAACAGCATGAGAATAAAATTATGTTAACGTTACCATTGCGCCATTACTCCAACATGAGAATGTCATGATGAAAACGCATCACTCTCACAGCTACCCTTTATTGAGCGCATTACTGTTTTTCTTTTTTGTGACCTGGTCGTCTTCCGGCTCGTTGCTTTCTATCTGGCTCCACCAGGAAGTGGGCTTAAAGGCAGGGGATACCGGCATTATCTATGCCGTGCTTTCAGTCTCTGCGCTGTTTGCTCAAATCTGCTATGGATTCATTCAGGACAAGCTCGGTCTGCGAAAAAACCTGCTCTGGTTTTTGACCAGTCTGCTCATTCTTTCGGGTCCGGCGTTTTTGCTGTTTGGTTATCTGCTGCAGATTAACGTTTTACTCGGCAGTATTTTCGGCGGGGTTTTTATCGGTTTGACGTTTAACGGCGGGATAGGGGTACTGGAATCCTATACCGAGCGCGTGGCACGCCAAAGCCAGTTTGAATTCGGCAAAGCGAGGATGTGGGGATCGCTTGGCTGGGCAGTGGCGACCTTTTTTGCGGGACTCTTGTTTAACATCGATCCGAAGCTGAATTTCGCTGTCGCGAGCTGCGCAGGACTGGTGTTTTTTATTTTGCTGGCGCGTCTCAGGGTCTCTTCCGCACCGCACGCCATGCAGGAAGCGGTCTCCGGCGGCAAGGTCACGCTGGAAGACGCGCTGCGCCTGCTGACGCTGCCACGCTTCTGGGCGCTGGTGTTTTTCGTAATCGGGACCTGTATTTACGGCGTTTACGACCAGCAGTTTCCGGTCTATTTCTCCTCCCAGTTCCCGACGTTGCAGGAAGGGAACGCCATGTACGGCTACCTCAACTCCTTCCAGGTTTTCCTTGAAGCGGCGGGGATGTTCTGCGCCCCCTGGCTGGTGAATCGCCTCGGCGCGAAGAATGGCCTGATTTTCGCGGGAATGGTGATGGCGATGCGTATGGTGGCATCGGGTCTGGTTGAGGGGCCGGTATTGATCTCCATAACCAAACTATTGCACGCAGTAGAACTGCCTGTTTTGCTGGTCTCAATCTTTAAATACAACAGTTTACATTTTGATAAGCGGCTCTCTTCCACCCTTTATCTGGTGGGCTTCGCCTGTACAAGCTCGGTAATTGCCTCAGTCCTGTCGCCGCTGGCAGGTTACAGCTATGAGAAATACGGTTTTGCCCAGTCTTATCTGATTATGGGGCTGTTAGTGTTCAGCACCACGTTTATCTCCATCTTCCTTTTGCGCTCGGGTAAGTCCTCTTCTGACCCGCTCATGCCGCAACCTTCCACTATCTGATCGAAAGAGTAGAGCAATGACGTATTCCATTACGAAAGCAGAGCAGGAACTTCAGTCCAGACGCGAGGGGCTTAACCTGCGCTGGTATCCGCGTTACCACCTCGCTGCACGCGCTGGCTGGATGAACGACCCTAATGGCCTGGTCTGGTTTGATGGCTGGTATCACGCCTTTTATCAACATCATCCGTATTCGACCCAGTGGGGCCCGATGCACTGGGGCCATGCGCGCAGCAAGGATTTAGTTCACTGGGAACATCTCCCGGTTGCACTGGCGCCAGAAGGAGCAGAAGACAAGGATGGCTGTTTTTCCGGATCGGCAGTGGTGGATGGCGATACGCTTGCGCTGATTTACACCGGACATAAATTCCACGGCGATCCTAGTGATGAGGCAAATCTCTACCAGGTGCAGTGTCTGGCGACCAGCCGTGATGGTATTCATTTTAGCCGGGAAGGCATGGTTGTTGACACGCCGCCTGGCCTGCATCACTTCCGTGACCCGAAAGTGTGGCGTGAGGGGGAGAGCTGGTACATGGTCGTCGGTGCGCGGGACGGCGAAACGGGTCAGGTGCGCGTGTATCGCTCTGAAGATCTGCACGCGTGGCAGGATATGGGCGTGCTTGCGGTGGCAGAAAAAGAGATGGGGTATATGTGGGAATGCCCTGACTTTTTCACTCTCAATGGCAAGCGCGTACTGATGTTTTCACCTCAGGGAGTGGTGGCTGAAGGATACAAAAATCGTAATCTATTTCAGAGTGGCTATCTGTTGGGCGAGTGGCAGCCTGGTCAGCCTTTTGTGCGAGAAGGTGAGTTTGTGGAGATGGATCGCGGACATGATTTCTATGCGCCACAAAGTTTCCTGACCCCTGATGGCCGCCGCATCGTTATCGGCTGGCTGGACATGTGGGAATCCCCACTGCCGGAGCAGGAAGATGGATGGGCTGGCATGCTCTCTTTACCGCGCGAACTGACGCTGAGTGCGGATAACCGCCTGCAGATGCGACCGGCCAGAGAGGTCGAAGGCCTCCGGGGAGAGTGGTTCCCCTGGCCAGTAAGTACTCTTAAAAACCAGCAGATTACTCTGGTGGAACACTGCGACGCGATGGAGGTCATGCTGAAGTGGGATTGCGCCAACAGCGGTGCAGAGCAATACGGCATTCGTTTTGGAGATGGCTTACGCGTCTATGTTGATGCGCAGATGCAGCGCCTGGTGCTGGAGCGTCACTATCCGCAGTATGGCCTCTGTGGTACCCGAAGCGTTGCGCTTGATATGAACGACACGCTAAACCTGCGCTTGTTCTTTGACAATTCATCCGTAGAAGTGTTTGTCAATGAAGGGGAGGCGTGCCTGAGCAGCCGTATTTACCCTGATGCAGAGTGTCGCGAACTGGCGTTGTTCGCGTGGACCGGGGCCGCTTCGCTTATCGATGCCGGAGCATGGCAATTAGGGTAAACGAATGACGTCAGGAATAACGTCCTGAATTTCCTGACGTCATAATCCGTATGGTCTGCAAATAAAAAGGCGACAGGCGACGCCTTTGTTTTACGTTGCTTCTTTACTCACCGCCGATCTGCTCTGACAGAGTAATAAACGAAGATGAACAGGTGATTCCTTTCCCGGTCTCTGTTGTGATGAGTACCGCGATAAATCGAAACCCCTTGCGCCTGGCACGCCGCCGCGGTTACACTAAACAACAGCAATAAGCGTTAATTAACTCATTGTTTTAAAAGTATTTTGACTCGGGGTGCCCTTCATTGTGAAGGCTGAGAAATACCCGTATTACCTGATCTGGATAATGCCAGCGTAGGGAAGTCAGATGCCTCACCGGTCATCGCTTCTTCACGCAAGGCAGGAGCGAACCCATGCAGCCTGACCTGCTCGATTTACACGTTTTACATCATTTCCGTACCCGTTCTCCGCTTACCCATTGCATGACCAACGATGTCGTACAGACCTTCACGGCTAACGTGTTGCTGGCGCTTGGCGCATCCCCTGCGATGGTGATTGAGGCCGAAGAAGCTGAGCAGTTTGCCGGGATTGCCGATGCCCTGCTGATTAACGTCGGCACGTTGACCTCGCCGCGCGCCCAGTCGATGCGGCGGGCGATTGAAAGCGCGGTGGCGGCAGGAAAGCCCTGGACGCTGGACCCGGTGGCCGTGGGCGCGCTGACGTTCCGCACCCGCTTTTGCCACCAAATTCTTGCCCTTAAACCGGCCGCCATTCGCGGCAATGCCTCCGAAATCCTTGCCCTTGCCGGAATGAGCGCCGGTGGGCGCGGCGTTGATACCACCGATACCGCGGTCAGCGCGGTGCCAGCTGCACAGGCGCTGGCCCGTCAGACTAATACCATTGTGGCGGTGACGGGGGAAATAGATTACATCACTGACGGACAGCGCACCCGAACGGTTGCGGGCGGCGACCCGCTGATGACCCGCGTGGTGGGTACGGGCTGTGCGCTCTCCGCCGTCGTCGCGGCCTGCTGTTCGCTGCCGGGCGACAGGCTGGATAACGTTGCCGCCGCCTGCGGATGGATGAAGCGTGCCGGAACGGTTGGCGTTGCGCACGCTCGCGAGCCAGGCAGTTTTGCCAGCGCGTTCCTTGATGCGCTCTATACGCTGGAGGACCAGGCATGAAACGGATTAACGCCCTGACCATTGCCGGTACCGACCCCAGCGGCGGCGCGGGTATCCAGGCTGACCTGAAAACCTTCTCGGCCCTCGGCGCGTACGGCTGTTCAGTGATTACCGCGCTGGTGGCGCAAAATACGCGCGGCGTGCAGTCGGTTTACCGAATCGAACCGGATTTTGTTGCCGCGCAGCTTGATTCGGTGTTCAGCGACGTGCGCATTGATACCACCAAAATCGGCATGCTGGCCGAAACGGACATTGTTGAAGCGGTGGCAGAACGACTGAAGCGTTATCAGGTGCAAAACGTGGTGCTGGACACCGTGATGCTGGCAAAAAGTGGCGATCCGCTGCTTTCCGCTTCCGCGGTTGAGACGTTGCGCTGGAAATTGCTGCCGCAGGTGGCGCTCATTACCCCTAATCTGCCGGAGGCCGCCGCGCTGTTAGGCACATCGCATGCGCAAACTGAACGTGAAATGAAAGCGCAGGGAAACGCGCTGCTGGCGATGGGGTGTGGCGCGGTGCTGATGAAAGGTGGGCACCTGGATGATGCTGAAAGCCCTGACTGGCTCTTTACCCGCGACGGAGAAGTGCGTTTTACCGCCCCGCGCGTACAGACAAAAAATACCCACGGCACGGGCTGTACGCTCTCTGCCGCGCTGGCGGCGCTGCGTCCACGGCATGACAACTGGGCCGATACGGTACGCGAAGCGAAGACCTGGCTCTCGGCGGCGCTGGCAAAAGCCGATACTCTGGAAGTCGGTCACGGTATTGGGCCGGTTCATCATTTTCATGCATGGTGGTAAGCCAGTATACTGGCAGGAAACACCACGTCTGAGAAAACAGAGATGGAACAAGCGCATACCCGATTAATCGCTCAACTGAATGAACGGATCGCCGCGGCCGATAACACACCGCTGTACCTGAAATTTGCCGAAACGGTAAAAAACGCGGTGCGCAGCGGGGTGCTGGAGCACGGGAATATTCTGCCCGGCGAACGCGATCTGAGCCAGTTAACCGGCGTGTCGCGCATCACCGTGCGCAAAGCGATGCAGGCGCTGGAAGCCGAGGGGGTTGTAACGCGTGCCCGGGGTTACGGAACGCAAATCCACAACATCTTCGAATATTCGCTGAAAGAGGCGCGCGGTTTTTCTCAGCAGGTGGTGCTGCGCGGTAAAACGCCCAACACGCTGTGGGTCAATAAACGGGTGGTAAAATGCCCGGAAGAGGTGGCCAGCCAGCTGTCGCTTGAGCCTGAAAGCGAGGTGTTCATGCTGAAACGCATTCGCTATGTTGACGACGACGCGGTGTCGATTGAAGAGTCCTGGGTGCCGGTCGGGTTAATTCCCGATCCGGATGCGATTGGTATTTCGCTGTACGATTACTTCCGCAGTCAGAATATTTTCCCGCAGCGTACCCGTTCACGGGTGAGCGCCCGTATGCCGGACAGCGAGTTTCAGGCGCACATCAAGATGGACGAAAAAATACCGGTGCTGGTGATCAAGCAGGTTGCGCTTGACCAGCAACACCGGCCGATTGAGTACAGCATCAGCTACTGTCGTAGCGATCTATACGTCTTTGTGTGCGAGGAGTAGTTCCTCGCGAGTGGGAGCGCAATCACCGCCGCGGTGGCTGACCACCCAGGACGCCACGGCATTCCCCAACAGAATGGCATCTGCCAGTGACCATCCTGCCGCCAGCCCGGCGAGCGTGCCGCCCGCATGGCTGTCGCCTGCGCCAATGGTATCCACGACTGTGGCCGGAAACGCCGGAACAACGCCTGAAGCATCGCCGTCATACCAGGCTGCGCCGTCTTTATCATGACGGACAATCAGCGCGGCGCCGAAACGCCGCTGCCATTCCACGCCGAGGTTTTCAGGCTTCACCCCCAGTCTTTCTGCCGCAATTTCTGCCTCCTGACGATTAAGCGACACGATCGGCCTGCAGGCCATAATCCGCGCCATAAGGGGGTCTGGAATATCCCCGATGCGCGGGCCGAAATCGATCAATGCCGTCACCTCATGTAACCCTTCCAGCCAGCTCGTCAGCAGCTCACCGCACGGTGAGGCCAGCTGATATCCGGACAAATAAACCAGGCTGTGTGATGGTACAGACAGCGTATCAAGCCAGCCCGGCTGCCACTGGTTCTCCACCCCGCTAAACGACATAAAGGTGCGCTCGCCGTCAGGCTCTACCAGCGCCAGGCACCAGCCGTTGTCGCCGGTTTCGGCCTCCACGGCGCTGTGCAGATCCTGTTTTGCCATCGCGTTGCGGATAATATCCGCCCACACGCCGTGGCCGACGGGAAGGGCGTTTTGTGCCGCAATGCCGAGTCGTTTCAGGGCGATGGCAATGTTCAGCGCGCAGCCGCCGATATTCACACCCTGCTGTTTAAGCTCGATATCGCACCCGCGCCAGGGCAGGGCGTAGGCGTCGGCGATGACGTCAATCACCGCCGCGCCCAGCACCGTCACCGGGCGTGTGGCATGCAAGGTTTCGAGACGTCGGGCAAACGAGTTCATACGCCCTCCCTTTGCTCCCGGTAGTGCAGCAGTTTTTCGCAATAGTGGCCGAAATCGAGCTGGTTGACGGCGTCGAGCTCGGCCTTAAGCGCCGGATCAATCGCCTGCACGCCATGCAACGCCCCGCAGATGGCCGTTGCCATCGCGCCAATGGTGTCGGTGTCGCCGCCCAGGTTGGCGCACAGGACCGCGCAGCGGTTCGGGTCGGTTCCCGCCAGTTCCACCATCGCAATGGCCGCCGGAACGGATTCAATGGTGCTGGTTCCCGCGCCCGTGAGCTGATAAATCTGCTCGCTGGCGGAGTCGATGCCGTTAGCTTCCCGCACTGTCTTAAGCGCCAGCTCAATACGCGCTGCCAGCGATGCACTGAAGGTGGTCGTTTTCGCCTCCTGCGCATAGCGGGCGATACCCGGCAGGGCATCGACGATGTTCTGCCAGCGTTCCCCGTCGATGGCGCGGGAAACCGCCCAGGCAATCACCACCGCACCGGCGATGGCAAGATCCGATTTATGGGTCGGGCTGGAGGCCAGTGCCACCTGCTCCACAAAATGTTCCAGACGCGTGGCCGGGAGCAGGCAGCCCAACGGGGAGGCTCGCATCGCCGCCCCGTTGGTCACGCCGTTGTTTTCCAGTTCACTGACCGGTTTCCCGTCACGGATCGCGTTTAGCGCGATTTTCGATGTCGGGCCGAGTACGTTCTTATTAAACGCGTCGAAATCGAGCGCCCAGTTCAGGATATGTTTGCCGATAACATCCGCATCAATGTGTCCGTCGCATTCGATAATCGCATCCGCCAGACACAGCGCCATCGAGGTATCATCGGTGAACTCGGCCTGCCTGAAATAACAGGCTGCATTATTCTCTGCCGGGCCGGGTAAAAAGCGGTCGATCCAGCCGAAGTGCGCCTTAACGCGCTTTCTCGGCCACAGCTCTGACGGCATGCCCATCGCATCGCCTAATGCCTGCCCGTAAAGGGCACCGAGAATACGGTTTTGCTTCATTTAACTTCCCCTTGTGTCAGCGCGGCATCGCCATCAACCACCTCAATTGCAGTGATCTCTTTGTCCGATTCGCGGAAAAACAGCATAAACAGCACGGCGATCACGGCAATCATGATCCCACCAAATGTCCACATTCCGGCCCAGTTGAAGGTCAGCCCATTCACCGGCTCTTTGTAGGCGAACATTTTTTCCATCATCACGCCGCCCAGGCGGTAACCCAGCAGGCTACCAAAACCCTGACAGCACAGCGTAATCAGGCCTTGCGCGGCGGTGCGCATATGCGCCGGCGCTTTTTTATCCACGTAGATATACGCGGTGACGTAGTAGAAGTCGTAGCTCACGCCATGCAGCAGAATACCGAGGAACAGCAGGGCATAGGTGAAGTACTGTTCCGCGCCGCCGTAAACGAAGAATCCATAGCGAATGGCGGCCGTAATCAGGCCCAGCAGTAAGACCTTCTTAATACCAAAGCGTTTGGTGAAGAACGGCAGGGCCAGCATAAAGAAGATTTCGGAGAACTGACCGAGCGTCATCCAGCCGGTGGCGTTTTTCATTCCCACTTCGGTGAGATAGCCGTTGGCGAAGATGTAATAGAAGGCCAGCGGCATGGCGAATAAAAATGAGCAGAAGAAGAACACCAGAAAGTTTTTATCACGCAGCAGGATAAGGGCATCCAGACCCAGCATCACTTTGAAATCCAGCTTGCCGGTACTCTTCGGCGGCGTGTCTGGCAGGAACAGGGCAAAGACACCGAGCAGGGCGGAGCTGGCTGCCGTCATCAGCAGCGGAATATTGGTATCCGAGATGTCGCTATAGCCCAGCATTTGCGGCAGGAATCCGCACGCCAGCCCGGAGGCGATCCAGCCGATCGTTCCCATCACGCGGATGCGCGGGAAATCGGCCTCGACATCGCCCACGTTGGCGAAGGCGATACTGTTGGTCAGTGCGATGGTGGGCATATAGGTCAGGGAGTAAGCCAGCAGCAGCGGGAAGAAGGTGCTGAACTGGGTTTGCTGCGCGGCGAAGTACATCAGAATGGCACCGGCAAACATCAGTACCGCCAGCACTTTCTGGGCGGCGAAGAAGCGGTCCGTCAGCGAGCCGACCAGAATAGGCGAGAGGATAGCGGCAATGGCGGTACAGGCATAAGACCAGCCGATTTCCCCGGCGGTAAACCCGCTTTTACTCAGCCACAGCCACAATGGCACAAACCAGGCGCCCCAGATAAACCATTCAACGAACATCATGAATGACAGTTGGACTTTCGTTTTCATTTTTTAATCCTGCATGTCAGTGAGGGTACGCCTTTAACATACCACTCAATAATACCTTTTAAATACCTTTGTGGCGATTGTTTGATCAATGTAACAGTTTTGTTGTACACGAATCGAGCCAGCAGATTGTGCTGAAAAAAAATGCAAAGGGTGGAAAATCGGTTAAGTCGGTACCAGGCTTAGTCTGCCCATAAAAAATGGGACGGGATAAACACACACCGACACGATGTCGGATTTACGGGAGTATCACATGACTGATATTGCGCAGTTGCTTGGCAAAGACGCCGACAGCCTTTTACAGCATCGTTGTATGACCATTCCAGCCGACCAGCTTTACCTGCCTGGTCATGACTATGTTGACCGGGTGATGGTGGATAACAACCGTCCGCCAGCGGTTCTGCGAAATATGCAAACGCTCTATAATACCGGACGACTGGGTGGCACCGGCTATCTCTCTATTCTGCCGGTAGACCAGGGCGTTGAACACTCGGCGGGTGCCTCCTTTGCCGCGAATCCGCTCTATTTCGATCCGAAGAACATCGTTGAACTGGCGATAGAAGCGGGCTGTAACTGCGTGGCGTCCACCTACGGCGTGCTGGCCTCCGTCTCGCGTCGCTATGCCCACCGCATTCCGTTCCTCGTGAAGTTGAACCACAACGAAACCCTCAGCTACCCAACCGAATATGACCAGACCCTCTACGCCAGCGTCGAGCAGGCGTTCAATATGGGGGCGGTGGCCGTTGGCGCGACGATTTACTTTGGCTCTGAACAGTCCCGCCGTCAGATTGAAGAGATCTCTGCGGCGTTTGAGCGTGCGCACGAGCTGGGTATGGTCACCGTGCTGTGGGCGTACCTGCGTAACTCAGCGTTCAAAAAAGACGGGGTAGATTACCACGTCTCCGCTGACCTGACCGGGCAGGCGAACCATCTGGCCGCGACCATCGGCGCGGATATTGTGAAGCAGAAAATGGCCGAGAATAACGGTGGCTATAAAGCGGTCAACTTCGGCTATACCGACGATCGCGTCTACAGCAAGCTGACCAGCGAAAACCCAATCGACCTGGTGCGCTACCAGCTGGCGAACTGCTATATGGGCCGCGCGGGGCTGATCAACTCCGGCGGGGCTGCAGGGGGCGACACTGACCTGTCAGATGCGGTGCGTACAGCGGTTATTAACAAACGCGCGGGCGGCATGGGGCTGATCCTGGGCCGTAAGGCGTTTAAGAAATCGATGGCCGACGGCGTGAAGCTGATCAATGCGGTTCAGGACGTCTATCTGGACAGCAAAGTAACGATTGCCTGATCTGAGGACGAAACGTAGGCCGGGTAAGGCGTAGCCGCCACCCGGCAATACAATCAGCGCAAAAGCACACAGTCCGGCGGCAATCTGCACTGCAGCGCGCCGGGCAATACCTCAATGCGGAACTGCGTCCCGCTCAGCGGTTCGCCGTCGAGATTAAAGGTCATCCCGTGCGGGGCATTCACCTCAAACCATGCCGATTTCCCGGCAATAATATTCGGGCTCTCTTCGGGCTGCGTCAGCGTGGTAAACAGCGCGGGCAGCAGGCCGTCACCTGTGAAAATACGTAGCTGGAGCTGACCGTCATTGATCAGCGCCTCTGGGCAGAGCTGCTGTCCGCCGCCTGCCTGACGGCCATTGCCAATCCCAATCACCAGCGCATCTCCCTGCCAGTGAAAATCCTCGCCATGAATTTCGCAGCGGTCTGGCTTAAGGGTATCCATGCGCATCAGACCGTGGATCAGATAAGACACGCCGCCCAGCGCCGCCTTCAGCTTTTCCGGCGTTTCGCTGGTGATGCGCGTGCCAAATCCGCCCGTCGCCATATTAATAAAGCAGGTTTTGTCATTCACCTGGGCAATATCCACCGCGGTGGCTTTGCCAAGGATGGCCAGCTGGAGTGCTTTCTCTAAATCTTCCGGGATCCCGGCGCTGGTGGCGAAATCATTGGCGGTGCCGAGCGGTAAGATGCCCATCACCGGGCGGTCAGCCGGGGGAAGGTCGATAAGCGCAGAGGCGATCTCATTGATGGTGCCGTCGCCGCCGCCGGAAATAATAGTGCTGACGCCTAACGTTAAGCCTTCATGGATATAGCGTGCCGCGTCGCCCTTTTCCCAGGTTACCCGCACGTGGATACGTGCGCCATCGTCACGCAACCCCTGAATTGCCTGACGCAACAGATCGTTGCCTGCACTTTTGCCATTGAGAATCAATAAACTGTCTGGATAGGTTGCCATCCGCGCTGCTCCCTTTTTTAGCGTTAGTAAGAGTGTATAGCAGAGCGGCAAAAAGCGGGTAAGAACAGGATGAAAGGCAAAAAATAAGCCCGCGTAAGGGAGATTACGCAGGCTAAGGAGGTGGTTCCTGGTACAGCTAGCATTTATGGGTTATGTTTTTCAGCGGGGGGATAATACCCGTATTGAACGAAGCGGTATGTGATCCGATTCTAAGAATTATCCCACCGTGAAAAAATTCCCCTGATTAACTATTTACCGTGTGGGTTTCGGGTGCTTTCACCGTTGAAATTACGCATCAGCAGCGCGAATTTCAGCTCCACCTCTTCCGGAACCGGCAGCCAGACGGTATGACCGTCACCCGGGGCAACCTCAATCGCTTCGCCTTTACCGTTTTCCAGATGCTCCAGCGTGAAGTTCATATTGCCCTGCGGGGTCATCAGCTCCAGGCTGTCGCCTTTGGTGAACTTATTTTTCACCGCCACGGCCGCCAGTGCGCCCTTACGCTCGCCGGTGAAGTCACCGACAAACTGCTGACGCTCGGAAACGGAGTAGCCGTGCTCATAGTTCTGGTAGTCATCGTGAGTGTGACGACGCAGGAAGCCTTCGGTATAGCCGCGGTGCGCCAGACCCTCCAGGGTTTCCAGCAGGCTGGTATCGAACGGTTTACCGGCTGCCGCATCGTCGATGGCCTTGCGGTAGACCTGCGCGGTACGCGCGCAGTAGTAGTAGGATTTGGTGCGGCCTTCGATCTTGAGGGAGTGCACACCCATCTGGGTCAGGCGTTCAACGTGGGCGATAGCGCGCAGATCTTTCGAGTTCATGATGTAGGTGCCGTGTTCGTCTTCAAAGGCGGTCATGTACTCGCCCGGACGTTTGGCTTCTTCAATCATAAACACGCTGTCGGTTGGTGCGCCGATGCCCAGCGTCGGCTCAACGTTGGTCACCGGGATCGGCTCATGTTTGTGGACAATGTTGCCGATGTCATCCTCTTTGCCTTCCTGGACGTTGTATTCCCAGCGGCAGGCGTTGGTGCAGGTACCCTGGTTCGGGTCGCGCTTGTTGATATAGCCGGAAAGCAGGCAGCGGCCGGAGTAGGCCATGCACAGCGCGCCGTGAACGAAGATTTCGATCTCCATATCCGGCACCTGAGTGCGGATCTCTTCGATCTCTTCAAGGGACAATTCGCGAGACAGGATAACGCGGGTCAGCCCCATCTGCTTCCAGAACTTCACCGTCGCCCAGTTGACGGCGTTAGCCTGTACCGAGAGGTGAATATCCATCTCCGGGAAGTTCTCCCGAACCAGCATGATTAAACCCGGGTCCGACATGATCAGCGCGTCCGGACCCATATCCACCACCGGCTTCAGGTCACGGATGAACGTCTTCAGCTTGGCGTTGTGCGGCGCGATGTTGACCACCACGTAGAATTTTTTGCCAAGGGCATGCGCTTCGTTGATGCCGAGCTGCAGGTTCTCGTGGTTGAATTCGTTGTTACGCACGCGCAGCGAGTAGCGAGGCTGGCCCGCGTAAACGGCGTCGGCACCATAGGCGAAAGCGTAACGCATATTTTGCAGCGTTCCCGCCGGGGAAAGGAGTTCCGGTTTAAACATGTTTGTTCTCGTTCTGATGACAGGTCAGATCCGCATGCACCAGGTGCAGCGGTAAGGGGAGATCCCCCACTTTAAGGGCGGGCATTGTAGCGCTGAGGGTCAGGGAGGTAAAGCGCGGGACTCTTAAAAAAGTAATTTACTACTCTTTATGGTAGTTGAAATTTATTTCATATTTTATAAATCAATAATGCGATTTAAAATAATTTATCTAAATGCAAAATAACAGTAGTTTTATCTTTTATTGATTTGCTATGTTATTAATTTTAATATCGCATAAGCCGTTTGTTTTATGCGTGTTTTTTTACTTGCTGTCATTTTTTATGAAGTCTGACAGTTTTAAATATGGTGGATTCAATTTAAAAGGAACCTTTTCAATGTCAAATATAAATTTTAAAGAATTAGCTAAGGATTGCGTTAATTACAAAACCAAACGATTAGTCAGTGCATTAAGCTCGACTGAAAATGAAGGAGGGTTACATAGCTTTCTTGAGTATCAAGTTAAAAATTTTAAAAATTTCCAAATGCATGATTTTGATAAAAGAGAGAAAAGAAATGGTTTTTTAGAATCAATTATTAAAAATTGTAGTAGTCAGGAAATAATAGATTTGACGAAAAAAGTATTAACAATATGTCAAATTTCTGAAAATCTACTTGATGGCATCAAGGATGGGTTACATAATTTAGAGATCATGAAAAAATCGGTACGGGAACAATGTTGGTCCGTAATTAGCCATGCTCTGGATGAGGGGTATTTTCTCCAGGATTTGATAGATAAAAATATACAAAGCTTTGATTTCAAAGATTCAATGCTTACTATAAATGCTCGGAATATTAAAAATGATGAAGGAAAGTCGTTCTCTCCTGATTCAGCATTAGATAAAATAGTGAACTATTTGACTCTTACGTTAAAAATGTTTTCCTATGAGAATAAACTCTGCAAAGGGGACGTAATTGTCTTGCCGGAAAATATTGTAATGGTTGAAGAGGATATAAAAAAAGCAATCCCTGTTTTTTACTATGCTCTCATTTGGAATGAACTTCTCACATGTACAAAAAGCTGTATCTATTTTGATAATGAATTATTAATGATGGAGTCAAAGGAAATTCCAGAAGATTACAAGAGAGAGGGGATTGAATCAGTTGTAGTTTTTGATAGAACAATTGATAGTCTTGAGAGGTATGATGTGATCTCCAATGAAAGACTTTCAAGAAAAATTAGCCAGAATTTTTGGGAAGGAGTCGCTAAGCATAATCTTGAGGGAAATTTACTTAAAGATATTACAGAGTGGCCTGGAAAAATTGACCATAGGATGGTAATCCTTGAAGAATTACCTGCCTTGGTTTCTCTCTTTGATGTAATTTCGAGTAATGATGTTAATACTGTAGTTCTAGGGCTCACCATCCGTGAGTGGGTTAGGGGATATTCTGTTATTACTTATATTGCCAAAAATAAAAAGAAAAAAATACATTATAGTCACAGTGCTCTTGTAGGCATTCTGCGTCTTGGAGGTTTGTCAGAGAGTAGTGCGAAAACATTTATTGATAAGCTTACATTTAGTATGAAAAGTCGAGATATTTATGACTCGCCATTAATTAAAGTTGAGGATGATACATATGTATTATTCACTCCTGCTTATACATCCCCTTTAATTAGTAACATCATACTATCAAAATTTGCCTCTGAAGAAGCAGATCTTACGGCAAAAGGATATGGATTTGAAAAGGATATAATAAGTACTCTTGAAGAGCATGGCTTAAATTTTAAAAAATTTAAATTTACTCGAGATAAAGAAGAGTATGAATATGACGCTGTATTTTTATTAGATGATAAGTTATTTGTTCTAGAATGCAAGAATACTAATTTATCTTCTGGATCCGTTACTAGAGCCTATCAGAGGAAAAAATTTCTTTTTGAAACCACTTATCAAGTCAAGAGGCTTGTTAAAGGTCTTAAGATATATCCAGAAATATTCAAAGAATACTTTGGTTTTGAGCTGGGTAATTATGAAATAATCCCTGTTATTATGAATAATCTTCCCCATTCAATTCCAGGGAAAATTAATGATGTTTATGTGACCGATTCATCTTCATTTAGCCGGTTAATAAAGTCAAAGTATATAAATGCAACAATGATTTCACATGAGGAAGGGTTTAAGATGTCGGAGTCGAGAGCAATAATAAATCAATGGGAAGGGGAGGTCTTATCTGCAATGGATATAATTAGATCTTTTGAAGAACCTATACAAGTAAATGATTTCAAAAAACACGAGAAAGTTAATGTATACCCGCTTCAAGTTGATAGGGAAAGAGTATTTATTAATAAAATAATTGAAACTGATTATGATAGTATGGTAACTGAACAAAACACAATTTTGAAGTCATTACGTTAAGTTCAATATGAAAATATTATTTTAATGAATATTTTTACCCAAAAAATATTTAAGCAAATTATTGTACTAAGTCTCTAAGAAATGAGTATCGTGTGGATTGTTTTCCACCGATACCCATTGCAAAATCACGCAATCCTGCACGCATCCGCTTCCCAGCGATACCCCACGCCGTACACCGCGCGGATAAACGACTGCTCGGCGTCCAGCGCCTCCAGCTTGCGGCGCAGGTTTTTGATGTGGCTGTCGATGGTGCGGTCAGTCACCACGCGGTAATCATCGTACAGATGGTTCAGCAGCTGTTCTCGGGAAAATACCTTCCCGGGCTCATGAGAGAGGGTTTTCAGCAGGCGGAATTCGGCAGGCGTCAGGTCCAGCAGCTTACTGCGCCAGCTTGCCTGGAAACGGCTTTCGTCGACAATCAGCGGGCTTTGTGCATCCAGCACCTGCAGTTCGCGCTGCGGTTTGCAGCGGCGCAGAATGGTTTTCACCCGGGCGACCACTTCACGCGGGCTGTAGGGTTTACAGATGTAATCGTCCGCGCCGATTTCGAGGCCCAGCAGGCGGTCAATCTCTTCAATTTTGGCGGTGACCATGACGATCGGCACGTCGGAGAAGCGACGAATTTCCCGGCACAGGGTCAGGCCATCGGTACCCGGTAGCATCAGGTCCAGCAGGATCAGGTCCTGTGGCGTCTGGCGCACGTACGCCAATACCTGGTCGCCGTGGCTTATCAGTGACGGGGCATAGCTGGCCGCGCGTAAATAGTCGATCAGCAGTTGCCCCAGCTTGGGTTCGTCTTCGACAATCAAAATACGTGGCGTGTTTTCGTCAATCGGTAACTCGGTCATGCTTCTCTCGATAAATCCCGTTCCAGAGGTAACTCTACTGTAATGCTAACCCCGCCAAAAGGCGAATGGGCGGCGCGGATCGTCCCATTATGCGCCTCGACGATGTTAACGCAAATCGCCAGCCCCAGGCCGGATCCGCCGCTGGCGCGGTTGCGGGAGCCTTCGGTCCGGTAAAAACGTTCGAATAGTTTGTCCAGCTGTGCATCCTGCACCCCTGGAGCGGAATCGGCGAAGGTGAGGGCAAAGCGCCCGTTTTCCTGTCTGCCGGAGATATGCAGCCCGCCGCCGCTGTCGGTATAGCGCAGGCTGTTTTCCAGCAGATTATTGAAGAGCTGCATCAGACGATCTTTGTCGCCAAACACCACCGCGCTGTCCGGCAGGGAGAGATCGATCTTCAGGTTGCGGCTTGCAAACCGTTCCCGGAAGGCGCCGCTGGCAACTTCAAGCACGTTAATCACATCAACCGGCGCCTTCTGGTAAGCCAGAGCCCCTTCGTCGGACATAGAGAGCTGGTGGAGGTCATCCACCAGTTTGGTGAGTGTGCCCACCTCCGCCTGCAGAGAGGCCACCGATTCAGGCGTAAACTGACGCACGCCGTCCTGAATGGCTTCCAGCTCGCCGCGCAGGACCGCCAGCGGCGTGCGCAGTTCATGAGAAATATCGGCCATAAAGTCGCGTCGCATCTGCTGGTTTTTCTCCAGCGTGCTGGCGAGCTGGTTAAAGTCCTGCGCCAGCCGGCCGAGTTCATCCTGGCTACGGGTATCGACGCGGGTGGTGAAATCCCCGGCGGCCAGCTTGTGCGTACCTTCCACCAGCCGCTTTACCGGGGCGAGCAGACCGCGCGCCAGCGGGAAGGTGGCGAGCGCGGCGAGCAGGGTGGAGAGAGCGACAATCAGCCAACTGGTCCGGCGCTGCTGGCGATCAAAGTTGATGTCGGTGTTGCGCGTCAGGCGCTCCACCGGGGAGGCGATAACCCAGCCGACGGTGGCGTTATTGACCTTAATCGCCCGCCGGGTGCCGTCCGGCGGAATCGGTGCGCGCGGGCCAACCAGCGTGCGCATCTCCTGGTCAATGACCCAAAACTGGGTGCGCCAGCCGTGCGGCGGCATGCCCGGGCCGGGACGATCGTCCCCGGTATCGTGCTCCAGCGAGCGCAGGATCTGGAAAATAAAGCGGTCATTGTTGCGCAGAAAACGCCAGTTGCCGTGCTGGGCGTACTGCTCGCCCAGCGCATCGCTTAAGCCCTGCAGACGCTGCTCGTTGCCGTGCTTAATGTAATCAATAAAACCCCGCTCAAAGCTGACCCGCACGGCCCAGTGCATGGTGATCAGCAGGACGATACAGGTGGCGAAGATCGCCACAAAGAGCTTGCCGGTGATCCCCGGTCGCCAGAATTTCATGAGCCACTCCTTTTGCCGCGCCTAATCACGACGTTCTTGCTGGTATCATCCGGCACTCTGGCGAAGATGAATGCGGGCAGGGCGATGATGACCGCCATGCTGAGATACGTATATAAAAAGATCTGATGCGCCACCGGCGTATCGACGCTGAGATGGTGCTGGCCGTACATGCCGAGCAGCAGTCCGGCGATCGTCACCCCCACGCTCATGGAGAGCTGCATGATCATCGACAGCAGGCTGTTGCCGCTGCTCGCCAGTTCGTCCGGCAGATCTTTCAGCGTCAGGGTATTCATCGACGAGAAACGCATGGAGTTGATGATCCCCTGGCAGAACAGGACCAGCGGCAGAACGTAGAACCAGCCCATTAACGCCACGGCCATGAACAGCAGGCTGACCAGCGCCAGCCCCAGCGTGGCGGCCACCAGCACGTGACGGTAGCCAAAGCGGTTCACCACCTGCACTACGATGCGCTTCATGCCCATGCTGCCGAGCACCATCGGGATCATCATCAGGCCCGCGTGAAACGGTGAAAATCCCATCCCGATTTGCAGAAAAACGGGGGTCATGAACGGCAACATGCCGCTGCCAATACGTCCGGCAAAACTTCCCAGCAGTCCCAGACGGTAGGTCGGGTTTTTAAACAAATTCAGGCTGAACAAGGCCCGATCGTTTCCTCTGGCATGCCACAGGTACCACAGAATCGCGGTGATGCCGAGGGCGACCAGAACACCGAGCATGAGGGAAGAGATCCCCAGCCCCTTTTGTCCGTCGAGCGCCAGGGTGAGCGTGGCCATGCCCGCTGCCAGCAGAATAAAACCGAAGAAATCGAAGCGACGCGTCTGCATTGTGTAGTTCGGCATCAGCGCCAGGGTGGCAATCGCGCCGATGATGCCCACCGGCAGGTTGATTAAGAAAATCCAGTGCCACGAGGCGTACTCCACCAGCATCCCGCCCAGCGCCGGGCCCAGCAGCGGCCCCACCTGGCCGGGCAGGGTGACAAAGGTCATCGCCGCCATGTACTGCTCGCGCGGGACAATCTTCATCACCGTTAACCGCCCGACGGGCACCATCATCGCCCCGCCAACGCCCTGCAGCACGCGCGCCATGACCAGCTGGTCGAGGGTGCTGGCCTGAGCGCAAAACAGCGAGCCGGTGGTGAACAGCACGATGGCGGTAAAGAAGATATTTCTCACGCCCACTTTGTCCGCCAGCCAGCCGCTGGCAGGCAGCATGACGGCAACCGTCAGCACGTAGGCGACAATCACCATATGCATATGCAGCGGGCTCTCCCCCAGGCTTTTCGCCATGGAGGGGAGGGCGGTGTTGACGATGGTCGTGTCCAGCGACTGCATAAAGAAGCCGAAGGCGACTATCCATAACTGCCAGCGAACGTTAGCGGGGAGGTCGGTCATTTACTCGGTCACCGTGGATCTGTTTTTACGCGAAAAACGCAGCCGCAGGCGGTCGAAGAACAGATAGACCACCGGCGTGGTGTACAGCGTCAGCAGCTGACTCATCACCAGGCCGCCGACAATGGTGATCCCCAGCGGCTGGCGCAGTTCAGACCCGTCGCCGCCCGAGACAACCAGCGGCAACGCACCAAACAGTGCCGCCAGGGTGGTCATCATGATCGGACGAAAACGCAGCAGGCACGCCTGGAAGATCGCCTCTTCCGGGGAGAGATTGCCATTACGCTGGGCGTCCAGCGCGAAGTCGACCATCATAATCGCGTTTTTCTTCACGATACCGATCAATAGCATGATCCCGATGAGCGCGATAAGGCTGAATGGCGCACCAAACAGCTCAAGCGCCAGCAGTGCCCCCACGCCTGCGGAGGGTAGCGTCGAGAGAATAGTCAGCGGGTGAACGTAGCTCTCATACAGGATACCCAGCACAATGTAGACCGTGGCGATGGCGGCCAGAATCAAAATCACCTGCGAGTTCATCGTCTCCTGGAACACCTGCGCAGTGCCGGCAAAACTGCCGCGCACGGTGGACGGCACGCCGAGCTGCGTCATCGCACGGTTGATCGCATCGCTGGCTTCGGAAAGCGACGAACCGGCGGGCAGGTTGAAGGAGATGGTCGACGCCGCTGACAGCCCCTGGTGGTTTACCGACAGCGGCGCGTTGGCTGGCTGCCAGCTGGCAAAGTAGGAGAGCGGTATCGCCTTGCCGTCGTTGTTAATCACAAACATTTTGTCCAGGGCGCTGATGTCCTGGGTATAACGCGGATCCACCTCCATCACCACCTTGTACTGGTTCATCGGCTGGTAGATGGTCGAGATCTCACGCTGGCCGAAGGCGTTGTTCAGCAGGCTGTTGGCGGCCTCAACGTTGATGCCCAGCCGCGACATGGTTTCGCGGTCGTAGGTCAGGGCCATCTCGGCGCCGTTGTCCTGCTGGTCGGAGTTCACGTCCGCCAGCTGGGGCAGGGCGGCCAGCGCCTTGCGGATCTTCGGCTCCCACTCGCGCAGGGCGGCCAAATCATCCGAGAGCAGCGTGTACTGATAGCTGGCGTTAGCCTGACGCCCGCCGACGCGGATATCCTGAACGGCCATCAAAAACAGGTTGGCCCCCGGCTCTTTGGCGAGCTTGACCCGCAGGCGGTCGATCACCTGCTGGGCGGTTTCATTGCGCTCGCTGCGCGGTTTGAGGGTGATAAACATCATCCCGCTGTTGACGCGCGATCCGCCGGTAAAGCCGGTGACGTTATCCACGGCGTTGTCTTCACGAATGATCTTCATAAAGTCCTGCAGCTTGCCGCGCATCGCCTGGAACGAAATGCTCTGGTCCGCCTGAATGCCGCCCATCAGCACGCCGGTATCTTGCTCCGGGAAGAAGGTTTTCGGGATGGTGATATACATCCAGACGTTGAGCACAATGGTGCCGATGAGCACCAGGCCGACAAGCCGGGTATGGTTGAGCACCCACTTCAGCGATTTGCCATAGCCTTCCTGCATCGCCATCAGGAAACGGCCAAAGCCTTTGCGACGCGGCTGGGAGTGCGGCTTGCTGCGCTTGAGCATCCACCCGCACATCATCGGCGTGAGCGTCAGCGAAATCAGCAGCGAGATGCCGATGGCGACCGAAAGCGTGACGGCAAACTCCCGCAACAGCCGACCCGGCAGGCCGCCCATCAGCAGCAGCGGCAGGAACACCGCCACCAGGGACAGGCTCATGGAGAGCACCGTAAAGCCCACCTCGCGCGTCCCCTGCAGCGCGGCCTGAAGCGGCTTCACGCCCGCTTCCAGATGGCGGGAAATGTTCTCCAGCACCACGATAGCGTCATCCACCACAAAACCCGTCGCAATGGTCAGGGCCATCAGCGACAGGTTATTGAGGCTAAACCCGCACAGGTACATGGCGGCAAAGGTGCCAATAAGCGACACCGGCACGGCCACCGCCGGGATCAGCGTCGCCCGACCGGAGCGCAGGAACAGGAATACCACCAGGATCACCAGCGCGACGGAGATCACCAGCGTCTGCTCCACCTCCTCAAGCGAGGCGCGAATGGTCGGGGAACGATCCTGGGCAATTTGCAGATCGATCGCGGCCGGGATAGTCTCCTGCAGCTCCGGGAGGCGGGCGCGAATGCTGTTCACCGTCTCAATAATGTTCGCTTCCGGCAGCTTGCGGATCATCAGCAGAATGGCCGGTTTGGCGTTGGTCATCCCGGCGTTGCGTACGTCCTGCACGGAGTCTGTCACGCTGGCGACATCGCTTAAGCGTACCGCCGCGCCGTTGTTGTAGTGAATAATCAACGGCTGATATTCAGCTGCAGTTTTCAGCTCGTCGTTGGTGTGGATCTGCCAGCGGTGGCTGCTGTCCTCAACCGCCCCTTGCGGTTTGCGCACGTTGGCGTTGCTGATGGCGGATCGCACATCGTCCAGCGACACGCCCTGGTTGAACAGCGCCTGTGGGTTTAATCCCACGCGCACGGCGGGCAGGGAGCTGCCGCCGACGCTCACGTCACCGACGCCGTTAATCTGTGAGATCGTCTGCGCCAGTTGGGTGGACGCAAAGTCGTAAAGCTGCCCCTGAGAATAGGTATCGGAGGTCAGCGTCAGGATCATGATCGGCGCATCGGACGGGTTGGCCTTGCGGTAGGTCGGGCGGCTCGGCATCCCGCTCGGCAGCAGGCTTTGCGCGGCGTTGATGGCGGCCTGCACGTCGCGCGCTGCGCCGTTAATATCCCGGTCGAAGCTGAACTCCAGAATGATGCGCGTACTGCCGAGCGAACTGCTGGAGGTCATCTCGTTAACCCCGGCAATCCGCCCGAGCGAGCGCTCCAGCGGCGTGGCGACGGATGACGCCATGGTTTCCGGTGAGGCGCCCGGCAGCGAGGCGCTGACCATGATCACCGGGAAATCCACCTGCGGCAGGGGGGCCACCGGCAGTAGCCGGAAACCGAGCACGCCGCAGAGGGTGATGGCGAGCGAGATTAATATCGTCGCCACCGGGCGATAAATGAAGAGGGCGAAAAACTTCACTTATGCCTCCTCTTCACGTTTCGGGAAGCGGCTTTTGGTCCACAGCGCCAGGCGGTCAAACAGCAGGTAGATCACCGGCGTGGTGAACAGGGTCAATACCTGGCTCACCAGCAGACCGCCGACCATGCCTATCCCCAGCGGACGGCGTAGCTCCGCCCCGACGCCGGTGCTGAGCATCAGCGGCAGCGCGCCAAGCAGGGCCGCCAGCGTGGTCATCAGGATCGGACGAAAACGCAGCAGACAGGCCTGGAAGATGGCCTCACGCGGCGACATGCCTTGCTCGCGTTCGGCGGCCAGCGCAAAGTCGATCATCATGATGGCGTTTTTCTTCACGATCCCAATTAACAGGATGATGCCGATAATGGCAATCACGTCCAGCTCGCTTCCCGCCAGCATTAATGCCAGCAGCGCCCCCACGCCTGCCGTCGGCAGGGTAGAGAGGATGGTGATCGGGTGGATAAAGCTTTCATACAGCACGCCGAGCACGATGTACATTGCCACGACGGCGGCGACAATCAGCCAGATGGTGTTGCCCAGTGCGGCCTGGAACGCCAGCGTGCTGCCCTGGAACTGGGTCTGAATATCGGACGGGAAGCTGAGCGCTTTTTCAGCCGCCTGGATCGCCTCCACCGCTTCGCCGAGCGAATAATTGTCCGACACGTTGAAGGAAATCGTGGTGGACGGGAACTGATCCAGGTGGTTAATCGACAGCGGGGTATAGCGCTCTTCCACCGTGGCGATAGCGCTTAACGGCACAATCCCACCGTCTTTGCTGGTCAGGCGCACCGAATCCAGCCCGGCCAGACCGGGTGTATTTTCCGTGTTGTGCTCCAGTACCACGCGGTATTGATTCGCCTGGGTGTAGATGGTGGAGATCAGTCGCTGCCCAAACGCGTTATACAGGGCGTTATCCACGTCCGCCATGGTAATGCCGAGACGGCTTGCCGTGTCGCGGTTGACGTTCACATACGCGGCCAGCCCTTTGTCCTGCCAGTCGCTGCTTACATCGTTAAGTTGCGGCAGGGTTTTTAGCTTATCGACCAGCTGCGGCACCCAGGTGCTGAGGGCATCCAGCGTGGTGGCCTGCAGCGTAAACTGGTACTGCGTGCGGCTGACCTGGGTATCAATGGTCAAATCCTGTATCGGTTGCAGATAAAGCTCCACGCCCGGGACGCGAGCGACGGCGCTTTGCAGCCGTTCAATAACGGCATTGACGCGATCGTCACGCTCATCCAGCGGTTTGAGGTTGATCTGCAGACGGGCGCTGTTCAGCGACGGGTTGGTGCCGTCGACGCCAACGTAGGACGTCAGGCTCTCTACCGCCGGGTCTTTCATGACGATCTCAGACACCTGCTGCTGACGCTGCGCCATATTGGCGAAGGAGACCGACTGCGGCGCCTGCAGGGTTCCCTGAATAATGCCGTTGTCCTGAATCGGGAAGAAGCCTTTCGGGATAAAAATCCACAGCATCACGCTGAGCGCCAGCGTGCCAAGCGCCACGCCGAGCGTGGCCCATGGATGGTTCAGCACGTTGGCCAGCACGCGACCATACGCCGCAATGATCCGTTCGAACATCCGCTCGGAGGCGAGCGAGAAGCGGTTTTGCTTGCGCAGGGACGCGTGGCTCAGCATCCGGGCGCACATCATCGGCGTCAGGGTCAATGACACCACGGCGGAGATCAAAATGGCCACCGCCAGCGTGACGGCAAATTCGCGGAACAGTCGCCCGACGATATCGCCCATAAACAGCAGCGGGATCAGCACGGCAATCAGCGAGAAGGTCAGCGAGATAATGGTAAAGCCGATCTCACCCGCCCCTTTCAGCGCCGCCGCCAGCGGTTTTTCGCCTTTCTCGATATAGCGCGAGATGTTCTCGATAACCACGATGGCGTCGTCCACCACGAAGCCGGTGGCGATGGTGAGCGCCATTAGCGTCAGGTTGTTGATTGAAAAATCGAGGAACACCATCACCGCAAACGTGCCAACCAGCGAGAGCGGCACGGCGACGGCGGGAATAATGGTTGCCGGGACGTTGCGCAGGAACAGGTAGATAATCATCACGACCAGGGCAATCGCCAGCATCAGTTCGAACTGAGTGTCGGTGACCGACGCGCGAATGTTCGTGGTGCGGTCGGAAAGCACCTTCACGCTGACCGACTTCGGCAGGCTTTCGATCAGCTGCGGCAGCATGGTGCGAATGCTGTCGGCGGTTTCGATGATGTTGGCGCCCGGCTGGCGCTGGACGTTCATTACGATCGCCTGCTGCTTGTTCGCCCATGCGCCAAGCCAGCTATTCTCCGCCCCTTGCTCCACCGTCGCCACATCGCCCAGACGCACCGGGGCGCCGTTCTGGTAAGCAATAATCAGCTGACGGTATTCATCCGCGGACTGCATCTGATCGTTGGCAGAGAGCGTGACGGCGCGGGTTGGGCCGTCCAGCGAGCCTTTTGCCGAATTAACGTTGGCGCTGCTGATGGCGGTGCGGATGGTTTCACTGGTCAGCCCCAGTGCGGCAATCGCCTGCGCATTAAGCTTAACGCGCACCGCCGGGCGCTGCCCGCCCGCCAGCGTGACGAGACCGACGCCGGAGACCTGAGAAATCTTTTGCGCCACGCGGGTCTCGACCATGTCTTCCACCTGCGTCATTGGCATGGCGGAGGAGGTGACGGCAAGCGTCATGATCGGCGGATCCGCCGGGTTTACTTTGCTGTAGACCGGCGGGTTAGGCAGGTCCGACGGCAGCAGGTTGGTGGCCGCATTGATGGCGGCCTGAACTTCCTGCTCGGCGACATCCAGCGACAGCGTCAGCTGGAACTGTAGCGTCACGACAGAGGCCCCGCCGGAGCTTTGGGAGGACATCTGCTTCAGGCCCGACATCTGCCCAAACTGGCGCTCCAGCGGGGCGGTAATGGCGGACGTCACCACGTCAGGGCTGGCGCCGGGATAAAGCGTCACCACCTGAATGGTGGGGTAATCCACTTCCGGCAGCGCCGAGACGGGCAGGAAGCGGTAGCCGATAATCCCGGCCAGCAGGATCGCCACCATCAGCAGCGTGGTGGCGACAGGACGGAGGATAAACAGGCGTGACGGCCCACCTGTAGCGACGGGAGGCATAACCTGCATCAGGAGGCCGCTCCCTGTTTCGCAGGTTCAACCACTTCCACTTTCGCCCCTTCGGTCAGACGGTCGATACCGTCGGTGACCACGCGGTCGCCAGCGGAAAGCCCGGCGCTGATTACGACCGTCTGACTGTCCTGAATCCCGGTTTTCACCAGATGCTTACTGACTTTGTTTTCACTGTTCAGTACCCAGACAAAGTTGCCTTCGTTACCCATCTGCAGCGCGGCGCTGGGGATCACCACCGCGTTCTCTTCGGTCGCGACCAGCATTCGCGCGTTGACGAACTGGTTCGGGAAGAGGGCATCGTCCTGGTTGTTAAAGCGGGCCTTCAGCTTAATGGTACCGGTCGTGGTGTCGATCTGGTTATCCAGGCTGAGCAGGCTACCTTCGCTGAGCTTCTGTTTATTGGTGCGGTCCCAGGCTTCCACCACCAGGCCTTTCCCGGCTTTTTGCGCCTGAATGACCGTCGCAATGTCGCTTTCCGGCAGGGTAAAGACTAAATCAATCGGGTGAGTCTGGGTGATCACCACGATGCCCGTGGTATCTCCGCTGGAGATTTGGTTGCCGATATCGACCTGCTTCAGACCAACCCGCCCGTCAATCGGTGCGGTGATGCGGCTCCAGTCGAGTTGTAACTTGGCGCTGGCCACGGCGGCTTCGTCGGCTTTGATGGTGCCCTGCGTTTCGCTGACCAGCGACTGCTGTGTGTCCAGCTCCTGGCGGGAGACCAGATTGGTTTTTACCAGCTGCTGATAGCGCGCTAAATCACGCCGGGCGTTGGCAAGGGTGGCTTTGTCTTTCGCGAGCTGTCCCTGCGCCTGGGCGAGGGCCACCTTAAACTGGCTTGGGTCGATCGCCGCCAGTAAGTCACCGGCCTTAACCTGCTGACCTTCCTGGAAGTGGATCGCAATGAGCTGACCATCGACGCGGCTACGCACCGTGGCGGTGTTAGCGGCGGTAATGGTTCCGAGCCCCGTCAGATAACGCGGAACGGCTTTACTCACCGCCGTAGCTGCCTGAACCGGCGCCAGCGCACCGCCTCGCATACCGTGACGGCCGCCACCTGCCGGGCGCTGTGATGCGCTGTTGGCACCGGCGGGGGCGCCAGAGTTTGCGGATTGGCTGTGCCAGTACCAGGCGGCGGCAAGTGCCACCACAATGATGCCAGCGGCGATTGCCCAGCGGGATTTATTACGGCCTTTCATCGTTATACGTTCTCATCCTGAATACTTCGGGGAATGATACTAGTTTAGTCAGGCAACACAGCGGAAAGATGGAGGAAATATGGAAGACTGTCTGGAATTGTCTGAGTGTGGTGCTTTTTTTCGCCGGGTGGCGCTTCGCTTACCCGGCCTACGGTGCGAGGGTTTTGTGGGCCGGGTAAGGCGAAGCCGCCACCCGGCACAGCGGCACTAGCTAAACATCACCTGCGCCCAGCGCGCCAGCCCCGCGGTAACGGAACCAAAGTCATCTCCACCGGCAATAGGAATACCCGGCAGCTGTTCCGCCAGCGCTTTTTTGATCAGCGGTGAACGGGCGCTTCCGCCGGTGAGGTAGATGACGTCCGGCTTCTCTTTGCCGTTCTCCAGCGCGAGTTGCACCTGTTCCAGTATGCGCTGTAGCGGCTGCGCGAGCGCGGTCTCCAGCCCCTCCTGTGAAATCGCCGTGGCCAGATCGTCGCTGATAAATGGCAAGGACACCGCATGTTCAGCGCGGTTTGAAAGGGCAATTTTGCTCTCTTCGGCGGTGCGTACCACGCGGTAGCTCAGGCGCTGACGCCACACTTTATACAGCAGGGCGACTTTATCGGCGTCCTGCGCATCACGCATCAGGTCATTCAGGAAGCGGCCGTTGGCGGTACTGTAAAAATCACTCTGCGCCGGGACGTCGTTGATGGCAATCGCGTTCCACCACGGCAGGATCGGCAGGGCGATGCCTTTTTCCGTTTGCCCGCCCATGCCGAGCAGCGGCATCAGGCTCTTGAATGCCAGGGCGATATCCAGATCGTTACCGCCCACGCGGCAGCCGCTGTGCCCCAGCAGGCTATTTTCACGGTCGCGGCGGTGATGCCACTGCGGCCCCATCAGCAGCAGCGAGCAGTCCGTTGTACCCCCGCCGATATCCACGACCAGCACCCGTTTTTCTTCCGTCAACGTGGCCTCAAAGTCCAGCCCCGCCGCAACCGGCTCATACTGGAACACCACGTCGCGAAAGCCTGCCCGGTGCGCCGCGCGCTCAAGGATCCCCTGCGCCTGCTGGTTGGCCTCATCGCCGCCCAGCCCCTGGAAGTTGATCGGGCGGCCAATCACGGCCTGGGTAATCGTCTCGGGGACCTGCGTCTGCGCCTGATGACGGATATGCAGCATCATGGCGCATACCAGGTCTTCAAACACCGCCACCTGCTGCGGCTTGAGGCCGCTGGCCCCGAGGAAAGATTTTGGCGATTTAACAAAGTAGACCTCTTCCGGGTCTTCAATGTAATGCCCGAGTGAAGAGAGGCCGAACTGCACGCTGGAAGGCGTAACGTCGATATCTTCCTCGCGGTTAAAGCTCACTGCCCGGCGCAGCAGCGCCTGGGTTTCTGCCGCAGTCGCCGGAACCTGATGGTGGCGGAACAGCCACTCGCTCACCGCTTCACGCGTCGGCGCGCAGAGCATTGACGGCAGCAGCGTGCTCTCTTTTTCCATTTTCAGGAGCTGTGGTTGCCCGTTTTGCATAATTGCAACCGAGCAGTTTGCCGTACCGTAGTCGAATCCGATAAACACAATAAATCCCCATGCCAGTGAGAAGGGGCGAGACTTTAGCGGAATGCCTGTCCGGCGACAACAGGAATATGAAAGCAAGGCGTAACACGCTTTTTCAGTTTATCCTGAGGGGAACAAAAAAGGAGCGACAATGCATACCCTGACCTGGCACCCCCCTTACGACTGGCAATGGATGTTTGGCTTTCTTGGCGCCCGTGCGGTGGCGGGGGTTGAGACGGTCACGGAAAGCTATTACGAGCGCAGTTTTGCCTGTGAAGGGCATCAGGGGATCTTCCGCGTTACGCCGGACACGCAAACCCATACGCTACAGGTCACGCTCAGCCCGGGGTTAACGCCGGTGGCCGGACTTTGCCTTGAGCGTATCGGGCGTCTGTTCGATCTTGCCTGCGATCCGCAGGACGTCCACCGGACTTTGGGCGATCTCGGCGCCGCGCGACCAGGCCTGCGTTTGCCCGGGGCGATGGATGCCTACGAACAGGGCGTGCGGGCCATTCTGGGTCAACTGGTCAGCGTGGCGATGGCGGCTAAACTGGCTTCACGCGTTGTCGCCCTGTGCGGTGAGCCGGTCAAGGATGCGCCGGGCTATGTCTGCTTTCCCTCCCCACAAGCCCTGGCGGCTGCCGACCCGCTGGCGCTCAAAGCGCTCGGGATGCCGGTCAAACGCGCGGAATCGCTGATTCATCTGGCACAGTCGGTCGTCGACGGGACGTTTCCGCTCACGCCGCCTGAGGACGTTGAGGCAGGCATGAAGGCGTTACAACAACGGCCGGGTATTGGCCGCTGGACGGCAAATTACCTCGCCCTTCGCGGCTGGCAGGCGAAAGATGTGTTTCTTCCTGATGATTATCTGATTAAGCAACGTTTCGCCGGGATGACGCCTGCGCAAATTCGTCGCTATGCCGAGCGCTGGCAGCCATGGCGCTCCTACGCGCTGCTGCACATCTGGTATACCGACGGCTGGGCGCCGTCAGTTGATGGCGAAATAACTGGTGTTGAGCAGTAGATCCAGCGGCTGCGGCTCGGCGATGGTGTCACCATAGATAAAATCAATGCCAATGCCAGAAAGCGTATCCATCATGATGGGCTGGTTGCAGGGGCCTGCGATGGTTCTCATCCCCAGACGCTGGGCATGGCCCTGAACGATGGTCACCATCATCTCATCCATCAGGTTGCCATAGACGTTGCTCACGACTTCGGCATCCAGCATCAGGTAATCGGCCATGTTCGGACTCAGGTGGGTGAAAATGTCCATGTCGCGGCCTATCTGGCTGAGGATCACGCGGCAGCCCGCCTGGCGAAGCTTTTGTAAACCCCGCTGCAGATTCTCATCCGAATCACACACCACGCCGGCAGGGATCACCAGATGCAGCAGACGGCCCGGCATTGGGCTTTTATCAAGAAGATCGAGGAGTTCGTCGACCAGCGTCACGCTGGCTAAACCGGCTGCCGAAAGCGGCAATGCGATCCCCATGCCTTTACTGGCGATCCTGGCGGCAGATGTCCGGAAGAAGTCGCTAAAGATGCGTCTGTCGAGGGCGTGCAGCAGTTCCGGCTCTGCCAGGCCAGAACGGAAGGCGTGTTCCTCCAGAACTTCGCCCTGGCTGGTCCACAGGCGCAGCGAAATCAGCCAGAAATTACAGCTCTCCGGTATGCGAGGGGAGGCGACGCTACGGGCTATCATCATCAGGTGATTGTCTTTGATCATGTGCCATTGTTCGTCCAGCGACATCATGCTGCGCGTGCTGTGATCCCGCTCCTGCTGCGGTTCGTAAACCGTCACGATGCCGCGCCCGCTGTTTTTCGAGGCATAACAGGCAATATCTGCCTGTGACATCACTTCTGACGCCAGGTGGTTATGTTCATCGATCAGCGTGATCCCGGCGCTGGCGCCAATTCGATGCAGGCGGCCTTCCCACATAAAGTGATAGTCGTTGATGCTATGGACCAGACGACCGGTGATATAGCGTGCGCTCTCAATATTGCAGTCCGGGAGCAACAGCCCAAACTCATCACCCCCCAGACGCGCCAGCACATCGCTGGAGCGCAGCATGGTTAACATCATGGAAGAGAGTTCCCGCAGCAGGGCATCGCCCGCCGCATGGCCTGCGGTATCATTGACGGCTTTGAAGCGGTCCAGATCGATAAAGACCAGCGCATGACGCTGCCGCGTCTCACGAACCGTTTGCAGGAGTCGTTTGAGGTGGTTTTCAAAGCTGACCCGGTTTGCCAGGTGGGTCAGGGCATCGTGCGACGCGCTGTAACTCAGCTGACGCAGCATTTTGCGCGACTCGGTGACATCCTGAATAACGATAACCGAGCCGATACTTTGTCCATCCAGCGTGCTGAGTGGCGTAATGCTGTAATGGATGTCAAACGATCCACCCGTGCGGCAGTTCAGCACCACGTCCTGGTCGATATCTGAGCGTGACATATCCCCGCTGTGGATGTTCTCCATCAGCGGCCCCCGCTCCCCAAACGTGATGTGTAATACCTTGAGAACCGGCTGGCCGATAGCCTCGGTTTGTAGCCAGCCGCTCATCTTCTCGGCGACCGGGTTCATAAAGGTGACGTTCATGTCGATATCGGTACAGAGCACGGCTTCGCCGATGGAGTCGAGCGTGATATGCAGACGCTCTTTTTCCTGGAACAGCGCCTCGTTAAGCTGCTTAACCTCGGTCATGTCCATGTTGATGCCAAGCAAACGCTCGACTTCACCCTCTTTATTCAACACCCGGTTTGCCAGGGAGCGAATATGGCGCACGCCTTCCTTCACGCGGATACGGAATTCCAGCTTAAACGGCAGACGTGAGATCAGTGAATCCCGCAGCACCTGTTCTGCATGGGCGCGGTCTTCCGGCAGCATCGTGTCGTGCCAGAGCTGCCAGGTGGGCTTGATGTGCGGTGGGATTTCATACAGTTCGAACATCCGCTTATCCCAGCTGATGATGTCAGGCTCCAGATCCCACTCCCAGATGCCGATGCCGCCCGCTTCGTTGGCCAGCGTAATGCGCTCCATCAGGCGTTTGTTGACCCACTCGGTCTGCTTCAGGTCGTTAATGTCTTCAATCTGGGCGATAAAATAGAGCGGCGAGCCGTCGGTATGGCGCACAACGGAGACGGCAAGCAGCGCCCAGACCACTTCACCGTTGCGCGTGTAATAGCGCTTTTCAAGGGTATAGGTGTTGATGTCGCCGTTGACCAGCTGCTCCAGCTGTTCGAGGTCGGTGTGCAAATCTTCCGGCCAGGTGAGCTGCTGGAAAGTGAGTGACTGTAGTTCGGACTGGCTGTAACCGAGGAAATTGCACAGCGCTTTGTTGGCCTGTAGCCACTGCCCCTCAATGCTGACTAACGCCATCCCGATGGCGGAATACTCCATCGCATTACGAAAACGCGCTTCGCTTTCAGTGATGTGTTTGCGTTCGGCACGGAAGGCATACATCACCATGGTCATCACGTTCGCCGGGAGAAGCAGCATCAGGAACGGCAGCCAGGGCGCGTTGATCATCGGCCCTTCGTGTTGGGTGGTCAGCGCCTCAGGGTTATGGGCAATCATCAGGGACACGACCATCACGGTGACCAGAAACACCAGGAACGCTTCCATTCGCGGTAAGCGCACGGCGCTCCACATAAGCAGGACGATCACGCAGGTAAATGGCCATGGAAGCCAGGTGATGGCTGCCCAACTCAGGGCCAACGTCACGGCCATTGTGAGCAGCGTTTCCAGCAGCAGTCGCGGATCACGGTGGCGCAGCAGGTAGTGGGGTTTAAACAGTAATCCCAGCGGCACCAGTGCCAGCGCGCCAATGGATTCAGATAACACCCAGACAATGAAATCGCGCAGTGGCTCAGGACCGGGAACCAGAAAAATCACCAGAATACCGCCCACCAGCGGCGGCACCAGCGCGCTGCCCATCGCCAGACGGATCCAGTCACTTAAATTTTGCAGCGGGTTATACCACGGGAGCAGTTTGCGCAGTAGTAATGCACCGACGACGGCCTCAATCACATTTATGGCGGTGTAGGTGAGGTTAATCGCCCCCCACGAGAACAACATCCACGAGGCCAGAATATTGCCGAACGAACAGGCCAGGGCAATGCCCGGCCACATTTTTCCCGCGTGGCGGTAAAACGCCACCATCATGATGGCGGTGGGGAACCAGAGCGGCGCCAGCAGGGTGCCGAAGCGGGTAAGCTCCAGCGAAAATAAGGTAAAGATAAAGGTGACCAGGCCCAGACAGACAAGTCGTAATAAAGGATGTGGGGTGGTAACCAAAACCCGCTGGTATTGTTTATTCATTACCGCTTTATCCAGAGACGCCGTGCCGTCAGGAGAGAAGTCCGTACGAGTGAATTTGATAATTTGGTTTATGCTAGTACAAACAATTTACAATTCATATGGCGACTGCTCATAATTTGACATCATAGACTTATTAAATAGTTACAGGTTAAAAAATCGCTGTGAAACGCTGAAAAAACGCGCATTAAAATTTCACTCAGGGAACAATTCACAACTTTACAGGCTGTCTCGCATTACCTGCGCTTTCGACTGGTATCACGCCTGCGAAATCCCTATAATTGCCGCGTTTGACGCTCCGGCGTCGTCCTTCCTTAACATCCAGGTTAATCAGGTCGCTAAATTTATGACTGATAAGTCTCATCAGTGCGTCATTATAGGCATCGCCGGCGCATCGGCTTCAGGTAAAAGTCTAATTGCCAGTACGCTTTATCGCGAACTGCGTGAACAAGTAGGTGATGAGCACATCGGCGTCATTCCCGAAGACAGCTATTACAAAGATCAATCCCATCTGTCGATGGAAGAGCGCGTAAAAACCAACTATGACCACCCGAATGCAATGGATCACAGTTTACTGTTCCAGCATTTAGAAGCCCTAAAAAGCGGCCAGGCAATTGAGCTGCCCGTTTACAGTTACGTAGAACACACCCGCACCCAGGAGACGATCCGCATCGAGCCGAAAAAGGTGATTATCCTTGAAGGTATCCTGCTCCTGACCGATGCTCGCCTGCGTGAATCGATGAACTTCTCGATTTTCGTCGATACCCCGCTGGATATTTGCCTGATGCGCCGCATCAAGCGAGACGTTAACGAGCGCGGCCGTTCGATGGATTCCGTCATGGCGCAATACCAGAAAACGGTCCGTCCGATGTTCCTGCAGTTTATTGAGCCCTCCAAACAATACGCCGATATCATCGTGCCGCGCGGAGGCAAAAACCGCATTGCCATTGATATCTTAAAAGCGAAAATCAGCCAGTTTTTTGAATAAGCCGCGCGAATTGTGTACCGTTCAGAGATAACCTGGTTTTACCCTGAGATGTTAAGGTCTCAGGGGTCGATGCATGAAAGGAGAAAGTGCCATGCGTCTTTGTGATCGCGATATTGAAGCCTGGCTGGATGAAGGCCGTTTGTCTATTACCCCACGTCCTCCTGTAGAGCGTATCAATGGGGTGACCGTTGATGTACGGTTGGGGAATAAATTCCGCACCTTTAGTGGCCATACTGCACCGTTCATCGACCTCAGCGGGCCGAAGGATGAAGTCAGCGCCGCGCTCGATCGCGTGATGAGTGACGAAATCGTCATTGACGAAGGTGACGCTTTTTATTTGCATCCAGGTGAACTGGCGCTGGCGGTGACGTTCGAATCCGTGACCCTGCCTGCTGACCTCGTCGGCTGGCTGGATGGCCGTTCTTCTCTGGCCCGTCTGGGGCTGATGGTGCACGTGACCGCGCACCGTATCGATCCCGGCTGGTCGGGCCGTATCGTGCTGGAGTTCTTCAATGCCGGCAAACTGCCGCTGGCGCTGCGTCCCGGCATGATGATTGGTGCGTTAAGCTTTGAGCCGCTAACCGGCCCGGCAGACAGGCCTTATAACCGCCGGCAGGACGCAAAATACCGCGACCAGCAGGGTGCGGTTGCCAGCCGTATTGATAAAGACTGATCGTTAGTCCATTGAGGATGCCATGAGAAGAGTTCTGACAACGCTGATGATTTTGCTGGTCGTGCTGGTTGCTGGCCTTTCGGCGTTGGTTCTGCTGGTTAACCCTAACGATTTCCGCGCTTACATGGTGCGGCAGGTCGAGGCGCGCAGTGGTTACCAACTGAAGCTCGACGGACCGCTACGCTGGCACGTCTGGCCGCAGCTCAGCATTCTCTCTGGCCGCATGTCGTTAACGGCACCGGGCGCTGCCCAGCCGATCGTGTCTGCGGACAACATGCGTCTCGATGTGGCGCTCATCCCCCTCATTTCTCACCAGTTGCAGGTAAACCAGGTGATGCTCAAAGGGGCGGTCATTCAGCTTACCCAGCAGACTGAAGCCGTGCGCAACGCGAATGCGCCGGTTGCACCGCGTGAGAATACCTTACCGGATGAGCCGTCCGATACGGGCTGGTCCTTTGATATTGCCAAACTGAAAGTTGCCGATAGCGTGCTGGTATTCCAGCATGAGGATCAAGAGCAGGTTACGGTTCGCAATATTAATCTGCAGATGGAACAGGATGCGCATCATCTTGCGTCGCTGGAATTCAGCGGGCGAATGAATCGCGACCAGCGCGATCTGACTCTCTCGCTAAATGCCAGGGTCAATGCGTCAGATTATCCCCATCAGCTGACGGCCGATATTCAGCAGCTCAACTGGCAGCTCACGGGCGCAGATCTTCCGACCCAGGGGATTACCGGGCAGGGGACGATGCAGGCCGTCTGGCGCGAAGAACAAAAACAGCTGGAGCTGGATAACCTCAACCTGCAGGCCAATGACAGCAGCCTGAAGGGGCAGGCGAGCGTCACGCTCGAAGAGAAGCCGAAGTGGGTGCTGAACCTGCAGTTTGACAAGCTCAACCTGGAAAACATCCTGCCGCCGCTACCGGCTGGCACAACGGACAGCGATGCTGTGCAGACAGGACAAAGCCAGCCGCCGGTGTCGCGTCCGGTTATCTCGTCGAATCTTGATCAACCTGACTATAACGCCCTGCGCGGATTCACGGCCGATATCCTGTTGAAAGCCAACAGCCTGCGCTGGCGCGGTATGGACTTCACCGACGTGAGTGGCCAGATGTTTAACCACAACGGGTTGCTGGTGATCTCCGAGCTGAGCGGCAAAATGGGGGCAGGGCATCTTTCACTGCCTGGCACGCTGGACGTGCGTAAGGACGAAACCCGCGCGCAATTCCAGCCGCGTCTCGACAACGTTGAGATTGGTACCATCCTTAAAGCCTTTAACTATCCGATATCCCTGACAGGGCAGTTGACGCTGGCGGGGGATTTCTCAGGCACAAAAATTGATGCCGAAGCTTTCCGCCGTGAATGGCAGGGCGAGGCGCACGTGGACCTGAAAGACTCCCGTATGGAAGGTCTTAACTTCCAGCAGCTGGTACAGCAGGCAGTGGAGCGCAGCAGTGACGTCAAAGCGCAGGACAACTACGATAGCGTCACGCGCCTCGACAGTTTCTCCACGGATCTGACGCTGGATAACGGGCAACTGACGCTGGCAGCGATGCAGGGAACCTCTTCTATGCTGTCGTTGACCGGAGAAGGCTCGCTGGATCTGGTCAAAGAGACGGCGGACACGCGCTTTAACGTCCGGGTACTTTCCGGCTGGCAGGGCGAAAGTAAGCTGATTGATTTCCTGAAAGAGACGCCAGTGCCGCTTAGCGTCTATGGTAAATGGCAGGCGCTGAATTACAGCCTTCAGGTGGATCAGATCCTGCGTAAGCATCTGCAGGATGAAGCGAAACGTCGGCTTAATAGCTGGGCAGATCGTAATAAAGATTCCCAGAACGGCAAGGATGTGAAGAAACTGCTGGATAAGCTTTGATGCTGGTTTTGCCGGGTGCAAACACAAAAAACGGCAACGGGGTTGCCGTTTTGCTTTTACCTACACCTCAAAATCCAGTTCTTCCTCATCCCGCAGTGGAATGAGCTGCACTTTCTGCACGCGATGGTTTTCAATCTGCAGCGTTTTAAGCCGATAGTCACCCACCTGAACCTCTTCACCTGGCTGCGGGATACGCTGTAAGTATTCCATCAGCAGGCCCGCAATGGTGTGGTACTCCCGCTTTTCATCCAGCGGCAGCGGCACATACTGCACCAGGTCTTCCAGCGGCATATGGCCGTTGGCCGTCCACGAGCCGTCGGCGTTTTTCTGAATATCATGGCGGGCATCAATCTCATCCACTTCGTTTGGCAAATTACCGGCAATGGTTTCCATCACGTCGCTGAGCGTGACCAGCCCTTCAACCGAACCAAACTCATCCACCACAAAGGCAAAGTGCGTTCGTGCATTTCGGAATTGCTCAAGGGCAGAGAGCAATTGCAATCCTTCCGGGAAGACCAGGGGCTGGCGTACCAGGGCGCGCAGATTGAGCGCCTCCCCGTGCAGCTGCTGCTGGAGCAGGTCGATAACGTGCACGACGCCCAGTAATTCTTCTTCCTCTTCACCGCCGGTTACCACCACGCGCGTGTGCTGGTTTTTATCCAGCAGGGCGCGGATGTGCTCTTCGGGTGCCGTCAGATCGATATGCTCAATGTCATGCCGGGAAGTCATGATGCTGCTGACCGTGCGCTCATTAAGGTTAAGCACTCGCTCAATCATCAGGCGCTCCTGCGGGTTAAAGATCTGCCCGTCGCTGTGATCGGCCAGCATGGCAGCAGATTCGGCGTCCAGCTCTGCATCCTCTTTTTTACCGCTCAGCAGGCGCATAACGGTGTCGGCCGTGCGCTGACGCAGGGTCTGATTAGCGGAAAGGAAGCGGCGGCGGTTAAATATCGCCAGCTGGTTAAGCGCTTCAATCATGACGGAGAAACCAATGGCGGCGTACAAATAGCCTTTCGGAATGTGGAAGCCAAAACCGTCGGCCACCAGGCTAAAGCCAATCATCAGCAGGAAGCTCAGGCAGAGGATCACGATGGTCGGGTGGCTGTTCACAAAGCGGGTGAGTGCCTTGCTCGCCATCACCATCAGCGTGATGGCGATAATCACCGCTGCCATCATAACGGCCAGATGGTCCACCATCCCGACGGCGGTGATCACCGAATCCAGGGAGAAGACGGCATCCAGCACCACGATTTGCGCTACCACCGGCCAGAATCTCGCGCCACGTCGCTGGGTCGGGTTCTCGCTGTCTTTACCTTCGAGCCGTTCATTGAGCTCTACCGTGGCTTTGAACAGCAGGAACAACCCGCCGAAGAGCATGATCAGATCGCGGGCGCTAAAGCTGAGGCCGTGAACGGAGAACAGCGGTTGCGTGAGTGTGACCATCCAGGAGATAGAGGCCAGCAACAGTAAACGCATCACCATCGCCAGCAGCAGGCCCGTTACGCGCGCGCGATCGCGCTGGGAAGGGGGCAGTTTTTCAGCGAGGATGGCAATAAAGACCAGATTATCAATCCCGAGCACTAATTCGATGACGACCAGCGTCACGAGCCCGGCCCAGATTGATGGATCGGCAATCCATTCCATAGTAATAGCAATACCTTCTGTTATATGACGATTGTCACACTTCGATCATGGATAAAGCCGGGGAAAATTGCAATGCCGGGCTGAGATTTCTCTTAATACGAAACGCTTAAAAGAGAGCAAACTCATCGGGGTGTAAATAAGCAAATTACGTATATTTAATTATAAAGAGAACATTTTAGGATATATCGCAGATAATGGTTTTCACTCCCGCTTTGTCAATATAAAGAAAATCCTAAAAGGTTAAAACTTTGCTCTTAATATTAATCTTAAAAACAGATATTAGGACAGTTGTCTCCTTGCCTGCTATTAGGTTAGCTGCAACAATTCTCCCAGCATCAAATGTTAAATCTTGTTGTTGCTATTTTTGTTTTGGTCTTCCGGGATGGTTATTCATTATCCGTTGGGTGTCTCACCCGGCTGATATATTTCCAGAAGGCCTTGCTCAAGAGGGTGTCTATCCATAACACATTGTTTAGTCAGTGGATTGGTAACTGAAAGCCAAGGGCGGTAGCGTGCCTGAAAGCGTGTGAATCAGCCTCGGTTATTCTGTCAATAGCCAATGGATGAATAAGCTTTTTTTAGGACTGATGCCAGTTATATTTCTATTTGATTAACTGCATGCTGAAACCCAATACGACCCAAGCTTATTTAAATTGCACAGGATAATTACTCTGCCAAAGTGATAAATAATCAATGATGAAATCCAAAATGAAATTGATGCCATTATTGGTGTCTGTGACCTTGATGAGTGGTTGCACGGTCTTTCCCGGCAGCAATATGTCAACAATGGGTAAGGATGTGATCAAGCAACAGGATGCCGATTTTGATCTCGACAAAATGGTGAATGTTTATCCACTTACGCCACGTCTGGTCGAACAATTACGCCCACGTCCGAATGTTGCTCAGCCGAATATGTCTCTGGACCAGGAAATCGCCGCTTATCAGTATCGCGTGGGGCCGGGCGACGTGATCAACGTGACCGTCTGGGACCACCCCGAACTGACCACGCCAGCGGGCCAGTATCGTAGCTCAAGCGACACCGGGAACTGGGTACAGTCAGATGGCACGATGTTCTACCCCTACATTGGTAAAGTCCATGTTGCCGGGAAAACCCTTGCCGAGATCCGGAGTGATATTACCGGCCGCTTAGCGCAGTACATCGCCGATCCGCAGGTGGACGTTAATATTGCCGCATTCCGCTCGCAAAAAGCCTACATTTCCGGCCAGGTCAATAAATCCGGCCAGCAGGCCATCACCAACGTACCGTTAACCGTTCTGGATGCCATTAACGCCGCAGGCGGGTTAACCGACGGTGCCGACTGGCGCAACGTGGTCCTGACCCACAACGGCAAAGAGCAGCGCATCTCACTGCAGGCGCTGATGCAAAACGGCGATCTGACCCAGAACCGCCTGCTCTATCCGGGCGATATTCTCTACGTACCGCGTAATGACGATCTGAAAGTCTTCGTGATGGGTGAAGTGAAGAAACAGAGCACCCTCAAAATGGACTTCAGCGGCATGACGCTGACCGAAGCGCTGGGCAATGCGGAAGGCATCGATCTGACCTCCTCCAACGCCAGCGGCATCTTCGTGATTCGCCCACTTAAGGACGACGCCAGCAACAAAGGCAAGATTGCCAACATTTACCAGCTCGATATGTCCGACGCCACCTCGCTGGTGATGGCAACGTCGTTCCGCCTCCAGCCATACGATGTGGTGTATGTCACTACCGCGCCGGTTGCCCGCTGGAACCGTCTGATCAACCAGTTGCTGCCAACCATCAGTGGCGTTCGCTACATGACGGATACGGCGCGCGACATTCATACTTGGTAATCCGCGATGTTTAACAAAATTCTGGTGGTATGCGTGGGGAACATTTGCCGTTCCCCGACGGCAGAGCGGTTGTTGAAACACTACCAGCCTGAACTGACCGTCGAGTCCGCAGGCCTTGGCGCACTGGTCGGTAAAGCGGCCGATGAGCGCGCAACGAGCGTGGCCCGCGATCATAACCTCTCCCTTGACGGGCATATTGCCCGCCAGGTCACCGGCCGCATGTGCCGGGAATATGACCTGATCCTGGCAATGGAAAAACGCCATATTCATGCGCTATGCGATATCGCACCGGAGATGCGCGGCAAGGTGATGCTGTTTGGTCACTGGGACAATGAACGCGAAATCCCCGATCCGTATCGCAAAAGCCATGAGGCCTTCGAGGCGGTTTACACCTTACTTGACCAGTCTGCCCAACAGTGGGCGCAGGCACTGAAAGCTCAGCAGGGATAACAATGACAGAAAAAACAAGACCTTCTGCCGCCCCGACTTCGGGCAGTGATGAAATTGATATTGGTCGCCTGGTCGGCACGGTTATCGAGGCAAAGTGGTGGGTGCTTGGCATTACCGCTGTGTTTGCCGCGGCAGCCGTCGTCTACACGCTGTTCGCCACGCCTATCTACAGCGCCGACGCGCTGGTGCAGATTGAGCAAAATACCGGCAACTCGCTGGTGCAGGATATTGGCTCTGCGCTGGCGAACAAACCACCGGCATCCGACGCTGAAATTCAGCTGATTCAGTCACGTCTGGTACTGGGGAAAACGGTTCACGACCTCGGTCTCGATATCTCCGTCACCAAAAATACCTTCCCGATCTTTGGTGCCGGCTGGGATCGCCTTATGGGACGAAGCAACGATACGGTAAAGGTGACTGACTTTGTGCTGCCGAAAGGGGCGGGCGATCAAACCTTTACCCTGACGGTGCTGGGTCCGAAACAGTACCAGTTGACCAGCGATGCGGGATTCAGCGCGCGCGGCGAAGTGGGCCAGATGCTGACGAAAGATGGCGTCAGCATGATGGTGAGCGCCATTCATGCCCAGGAGGGCGGCGAGTTCACCGTGACCAAATTCTCCACGCTGGGAATGATCAACAATCTGCAAAACAACCTCACCGTGACTGAAAACGGTAAGGACACCGGCGTGCTGAGCATGACCTTTACCGGTGAAGATAAAGATCAAATCCGCGACATCCTGAACAGCATCACCCGCAACTATCTTGAGCAGAACGTTGAGCGTAAGTCGGCGGAAGCGGCGAAAAGCCTGGCTTTCCTTGCTAAACAGCTTCCGGAAGTGCGGGCCCGTCTGGATGATGCCGAGAATAAACTGAACGCTTACCGTCAGGATAAAGACTCTGTCGACCTGCCGCTGGAGGCGAAGTCTGTTCTTGATTCAATGGTTAACATCGACGCCCAGCTCAACGAGCTGACCTTCAAAGAGGCGGAGATTTCCAAGCTGTACACCAAACGTCACCCGGCCTACCGCACGCTGCTGGAAAAACGTCGCACGCTGGAAGAAGAGAAGGCGAAGCTGAACGACCGCGTAACCGCGATGCCGAAAACGCAGCAGGAAATTGTACGTCTGACCCGCGACGTGGAATCTGGTCAGCAGGTGTACATGCAGCTGCTGAACAAACAGCAGGAGCTGAAAATCACCGAAGCCAGTACCGTGGGTGATGTGCGCATCGTCGACCCGGCGATTACCCAGCCCGGCGTGCTGAAGCCGAAGAAAGCGCTGATCGTTCTCGGCAGCATTATTCTCGGCCTGATGCTCTCCATTGTCGGTGTGCTGCTGCGCTCGCTGTTCAACCGCGGAATCGAAAGCCCGCAGGCGCTGGAAGAGAGTGGTATCAACGTCTATGCCAGCATCCCGCTTTCCGAGTGGCAAAAATCCCGTGACAGCGTCAAAACCATTAAAGGCGTTAAGCGATACAAACAGAGCCAGTTGCTGGCCGTGGGTAACCCGACGGACCTGGCGATTGAAGCGATACGTAGCCTGCGTACCAGCCTGCACTTCGCCATGATGCAGGCCAAAAACAACGTCCTGATGTTAACCGGTGTCAGTCCGTCAATCGGTAAGACCTTTGTCTGCGCCAACCTGGCGGCCGTCGTCAGCCAGACCAACAAACGCGTGCTGCTGATCGACTGCGATATGCGCAAGGGTTATACCCACGAGCTGCTGGGCACCAACAACGTTAACGGTCTGTCGGAAATCCTGCTGGGGCAGGGGGAGATTAGCCAGAGCGCCAAGCCGACCTCGATTCCGAGATTCGATCTGATCCCACGTGGTCAGATACCGCCTAACCCGTCGGAACTGCTGATGAGCGAACGCTTCACCCAGCTGATTGAGTGGGCGAGCAAACACTATGACCTGGTGCTGATCGATACGCCGCCAATTCTGGCCGTGACCGATGCCGCCGTGGTAGGTCGCCATGCGGGTACCACCCTGATGGTGGCACGTTACGCGGTGAACACCCTGAAAGAAGTGGAAACCAGCCTGAGCCGCTTCGAGCAGAACGGGATTGAGGTGAAAGGGGTGATCCTGAACTCCATCTTCCGCCGCGCGACCGGGTATCAGGATTACGGTTATTACGAGTACGAATATAAGTCTGACAGTAAATAACAGCCAAAACATACCCTTACACCCCTCACCCTAACCCTCTCCCCTGAGGGGAGAGGGGATTGTTCGGTGCCGCTTTCACCCTATCCCCTCAGGGGAGAGGGCCGGGGTGAGGGGTAGGAGAAAGAAATGACCACACAACGCCCTTTGATTTCTATCTATATGCCGACATGGAATCGTCAGCAGCTGGCGATCCGCGCAATCAAGTCGGTGTTACGTCAGGATTATGACAACTGGGAACTGATCATCGTGGATGACTGTTCTTCTTCGTATGAACAGCTGCAAAAATTTGTCACCGATCTCAACGACCCGCGCGTGATGTACACCCATAACCCGATTAACTCCGGGGCATGCGCGGTGCGTAACCAGGCGATTATGCAGGCCAAAGGGCAGTATCTGACCGGCATCGACGACGATGACGAATGGACCCCGAACCGACTGTCTGTCTTCCTTTCACATAAAGCACAGCTGGTGACGCACGCGTTCCTGTATGCCAACGACTATGTCTGTCAGGGTGAAGTTTATTCGCAGCCTGCCAGCCTGCCGCTGTACCCGAAATCACCCTATTCTCGCCGCCTGTTCTACAAGCGCAATATTATCGGCAATCAGGTTTTCACCTGGGCATGGCGCTTTAAGGAGTGCCTGTTCGATACCGAACTGAAAGCCGCGCAGGATTACGACATCTTCTTGCGGATGGTGGTTGAGTATGGCGAACCGTGGAAAGTGGAAGAGGCCACGCAGATCCTGCACATCAATCACGGGGAGATGCAAATTACCTCCTCGCCGAAGAAGTTCTCGGGCTACTTCCATTTTTACCGCAAGCACAAGGACAAGTTCGACCGTGCCAGCCGGAAGTATCAGCTCTTTACCCTCTATCAGATCCGCAATAAGCGCATGAACTGGCGCACGCTGCTGACGCTGCTGTCCGTCCGTAACGGCAAACGTCTGGCTGATGGACTTCGGGGGAAATAATGTTTCTTGAAGATTGCCGCGCAAACAGCTGGAGCCTGCGCCCATGCTGCATGGTCCTGGCGTACCGTATCGCGCATTTTTGTTCGGTGTGGCGCAAGAAAAACGTGCTGAACAACCTCTGGGCAGCGCCGGTTCTGGTGCTGTACCGCATTATTACTGAATGCTTTTTTGGTTATGAAATTCAGGCCGCTGCCACCATTGGCCGCCGCTTTACCATTCACCACGGCTATGCGGTGGTGATCAATAAGTTCGTGGTCGCCGGGGATGATTTCACCATTCGTCATGCGGTCACCATTGGCAACCGAGGGCCAGACAGCCTGGCCTGCCCGGTTATCGGCAATAACGTCGAGCTGGGCGCGAACGTGGTGATCATTGGTGACATTACCATCGGTAACAACGTGACGATTGGTGCGGGCAGCGTGGTGCTGGACAGCATTCCGGACAACGCGCTGGTGGTGGGAGAAAAGGCCCGCGTGAAGGTGATTAAATGAACATTCTGCAATTTAACGTCCGCCTCGCTGAAGGCGGAGCGGCAGGCGTGGCCCTGGATCTGCACCAGCGCGCACTGCAAAAAGGACTTCAGTCTCGTTTTATTTATGGCTACGGCAAAGGCGGCAAGAAAAGCGTCAGTCACGATAACTACCCGCAGGTGCAAAAGCACACGCCGCGTCTGACCTCGATGGCCAACATTGCCTTGTTCCGCCTGTTTAACCGCGATCTGTTTGGTAACCTGAATAATCTTTATCGCACTGTAACCCGAACCACGGGTCCGGTTGTGCTGCATTTCCACGTCCTGCACAGCTATTGGCTGAATCTGGAAGAGGTGGTGGCGTTTTGTCAGAAGGTGCAGGCGCACAAGCCTGATACACGCTTCGTCTGGACGCTGCACGATCACTGGAGCGTGACCGGACGCTGCGCATTTACCGACGGCTGCGAAGGCTGGAAGGATAACTGCCAGAAATGCCCGACGTTAAGCAACTACCCGCCGGTGAAAGTGGATCGTGCTCACCAGCTGGTAACCGGCAAGCGCAAACTGTTCCGCGACATGCTCTCGCTCGGCTGCACGTTTATCTCCCCGAGCCAGCACGTGGCCGATGCCTTCAACAGCCTTTACGGGGCAGGGCGCTGCCAGATTATCAACAACGGTATCGACGTGGCGACGGAAGCCATTCTGGCGGAGCTGACGCCGGTGGCGGACACCGCGGGTAAACCGAAAATCGCCATCGTTGCGCATGACCTGCGTTACGACGGCAAAACCAACCAGCAGCTGGTGCGCGACATGATGGCGCTCGGTGACAAGATTGAACTGCATACCTTCGGCAAGTTTTCCCCGTTCGAAGGGGCGAACGTCGTGAACCACGGGTTTGAAACCGACAAGCGCAAACTGATGAGCGCGCTGAACGGCATGGATGCGCTGGTGTTCAGCTCCCGCGTGGATAACTACCCGCTGATCCTCTGCGAAGCGCTTTCCATCGGCGTGCCGGTGATTGCCACCCACAGCGATGCCGCGCGTGAAGTGCTGGAAAAGTCGGGCGGTAAAACGTTCTCGGAAGGGGAAGTGCTGCCGCTGGTGCAGATGCCGAAAGCGCAGATCGCTGAGACTGTTTTTGGCACTGACCTGGAATCGTTCCGCAACCGCAGCCGCAAGGCCTACAGTGGACAACAGATGCTGGAGGAGTATGTCTCGTTCTATCAGAATCTGTAGTTATCTGCTGCTGCCGCTGATCTACCTGCTGGTCAACGTCAAAATTGCCCAGCTTGGCGAAAGCTTCCCGATAACCATCGTCACCTTCTTGCCCGTTCTGCTTCTGCTGTATGTCGATAAAATCAACCTGAAGAAGCTGATGATTGCCCTGGGGTTGGGCACGGGCCTGACGCTGTTTAACTACATCTTTGGCCAGTCACTGGATGCCAGTAAATACGTCACCTCCACCATGCTGTTTGTCTATATTGTCATTATTATCGGCATGGTCTGGAGTATTCGGTTTAAAACGATTTCTCCGCACAATTATCGGAAAATCCTCAGGTTCTTTTATATTGCCGTTGCGTTAATTGTTATGCTTGCTGCACTGGAAATGGCGCAAATTATTCTCACCGGTGGCAGCAGCCTGATGGAGATAATTTCGAAATATCTCATTTACAGCAACAGCTATGTATTGAACTTCATTAAGTTTGGCGGAAAACGTACCACGGCCCTCTATTTTGAACCGGCGTTCTTCGCTCTGGCGTTAATCTCAATTTGGCTCAGCATCAAACAGTTTGGTATCAAAACACCTAAGACCGATGCTATGATTCTTGCAGGAATTGTTCTGTCTGGATCGTTCTCAGGGGTAATGACATTTATCCTGTTTTACCTGCTGGAGTGGGCGTTCCAGTACCTGAACAAAGATGCGATTAAGAAAAAACTGCCGCTGGCGATTATCTCCCTGACGGTATTTTTGGTCGGCGTGATATTTGCGTTCCCGTACATCTCAGAACGTCTGGGAGATTTGGGAACAGAAGGCTCATCGTCCTATTATCGCATCATTGGTCCGCTGGTGATGGTGGGTTATTCCTTAACCCATATTGATGGTGTAGTAAGATTCGGCTCACTTTACGAATATGTTGCATCATTCGGAATCTTTAACGGTGCGGATGTCGGTAAAACCATAGACAATGGTCTGTATCTGTTAATTATTTATTTTTCGTGGTTCGCCGTACTGTTGACGCTGTGGTATCTGTTTAAAGTTTTCAAAATGATGATTAACGCGTTTGGTGATAACCAGAACTTTCGCGTGCAACTTTATCTGTTTACACCGGTGTCGCTGTTTTTTACCGGGTCAATATTTAGCCCGGAATATGCTTTCTTGATTGTCTGTCCGTTTATTTTGCGCAAAGCGCTTAATATTACGAACGTATGACGAAATGAGGTGATTTATGTTTCTTAGCGTCATTACTGTCGCTTTTCGTAATTACGAAGGGGTGGTAAAAACCTGGCGCTCGCTGCGCAACCTGGCGCGCGATCCAAGCCTCACTTTTGAGTGGATTGTGGTCGACGGCGGCTCGAACGATGGCACGGCGGAGTTTCTGGAAAAACTCAACGGTGAGTTCAACTTACGTTACATCAGCGAGAAAGATAAAGGCATTTACGATGCGATGAACAAGGGCATTAACATGGCCCAGGGTCGTTATGCCATCTTCCTCAATTCTGGCGATGTTTTCCATGATGACGTGGCGCTGTTTGCCCGTCAGCTGGCGCGTCAGAAAGAGGAGGCCATGTATATTGGCGATGCACTGCTTGATTTTGGTGATGGGCATAAAGTGTGCCGCAGCGCAAAGCCAGGCTGGTATATCTACCACAGTTTGCCCGCCAGCCATCAGGCCATTTTCTTCCCGGTAAACGGTCTGAAAAAACAGCCATACGATTTGCAGTATAAAGTGTCATCGGATTATGCCCTGGCCGCCAGTCTGTATAAGTCGGGCTATCCGTTCCGCCGAATTAAAGGACTGGTCTCTGAATTCTCAATGGGTGGCGTGTCAACATCGAATAATCTGGAATTGTGCCAGGATGCCAAAAACGTGCAGCGCAAAATATTACGCGTGCCGGGGTTCTGGGCGGAATTGTCTTATTTATTACGCCTGCGGACGACAGGTAAAACGAAAACCTTATATAACAAAGCCTGAATATAAGGAAACGCAATGCAGGATTTGAAGGGTTTCTCCGTGCCGAAAGGCTTTCGGGGCGGCAACGGTATTAAAGTGCAGCTGTGGTGGGCCGTTCAGGCAACGTTATTTGCCTGGTCACCACAAATATTGTACCGCTGGCGAGCATTCTTATTGCGTCTGTTTGGCGCAAAAATCGGAAAAAACGTAGTCATTCGACCTTCGGTAAAAATTACCTACCCCTGGAAATTAACGCTTGGGGATTACGCCTGGGTAGGGGATGACGCGGTGTTATATACCCTTGGCGAAATTACGATTGGCGCAAATTCGGTGGTGTCACAGAAGTGTTATTTGTGCACCGGCAGCCACGATTTTATGAGTCAGCATTTTGATATTACCGCTTCGCCTATTGTGATTGGTGAAAAATGCTGGCTGGCAACGGATGTTTTTGTTGCACCAGGTGTTTCTGTTGGCGATGGCACGGTAGTGGGTGCCCGCAGCAGCGTTTTTAAATCGCTACCGGCAAATAAAGTTTGCCGTGGCAACCCCGCAGTGGTGATACGCGAACGCGTTGAAACTGATTAAATTCATAAGTAGAGGAATATAAACATGTCTAAAGTCGCTCTCATCACCGGCGTTACCGGGCAGGATGGTTCTTATCTGGCAGAGTTCCTGCTGGAAAAAGGGTATGAAGTACACGGTATTAAACGTCGTGCCTCTTCGTTCAACACCGAACGTGTCGATCATATTTATCAGGATCCTCACGCGGCAAACCCGAAATTCCACCTGCACTACGGCGACCTGACCGATACCTCCAACCTGACCCGTATCCTGCAGGAAGTGCAGCCGGATGAAGTGTACAACCTGGGCGCGATGAGCCACGTGGCGGTCTCCTTCGAATCCCCGGAATACACCGCTGACGTTGACGCCATGGGTACTCTGCGTCTGCTGGAAGCGATTCGCTTCCTGGGTCTGGAGAAGAAAACCCGTTTCTATCAGGCCTCTACCTCTGAGCTTTACGGTCTGGTGCAGGAAATCCCACAGAAAGAGACCACGCCGTTCTACCCACGTTCTCCGTATGCGGTCGCAAAACTGTACGCCTACTGGATCACCGTGAACTACCGTGAATCCTACGGCATGTATGCCTGTAACGGTATTCTGTTCAACCACGAATCCCCACGTCGCGGTGAAACGTTCGTTACCCGTAAAATCACCCGCGCTATTGCGAACATCGCCCAGGGTCTGGAATCGTGCCTGCACCTCGGCAACATGGACTCCCTGCGTGACTGGGGCCATGCGAAAGACTACGTGAAAATGCAGTGGATGATGCTGCAGCAGGAACAGCCAGAAGACTTCGTGATCGCAACCGGCGTTCAATACTCCGTACGTCAGTTCGTTGAGATGGCCGCTGCACAGCTGGGCATCAAGCTGCGCTTCGAAGGTACCGGCGTGGAAGAGAAAGGTATCGTTGTTTCCGTAACCGGCCATGATGCGCCAGGCGTGAAACCAGGCGACGTCATTGTTCAGGTTGACCCACGTTACTTCCGTCCTGCTGAAGTGGAAACCCTGCTGGGCGACCCAACCAAAGCGCACGAGAAACTGGGCTGGAAACCAGAAATCACTCTGCAGGAGATGGTTTCCGAGATGGTCGCCAAAGATCTTGAAGCAGCGAAAAAACACTCCCTGCTCAAGTCTCATGGCTACGAGGTTGCCATCGCGCTGGAGTCCTGAGAATGACAAAACAACGTATTTTTGTCGCCGGTCATCGCGGAATGGTGGGTTCCGCGATTGTTCGCCAGCTGGAACAGCGCGGTGACGTAGAAGTGGTTGTCCGCACGCGCGACGAGCTGAACCTGCTCGATAGCCGTGCGGTGCAGGACTTCTTTGCTAACGAACACATTGACCAGGTGTATCTGGCGGCGGCGAAAGTGGGCGGCATTGTCGCCAACAACACTTACCCGGCGGATTTCATCTACGAGAACATGATGATTGAGAGCAACATCATTCACGCGGCGCACCTGCACAACGTGAATAAGCTGCTGTTCCTCGGTTCATCCTGCATCTACCCGAAAATGGCAAAACAGCCGATCGCGGAAAGCGAACTGCTGCAGGGCACGCTGGAGGCAACCAACGAGCCTTACGCGATTGCCAAGATTGCCGGGATTAAGCTCTGCGAATCTTACAACCGTCAGTACAACCGCGACTATCGCTCGGTGATGCCGACCAACCTGTACGGACCGCACGACAACTTCCACCCGAGCAACTCGCACGTGATCCCGGCGCTGCTGCGTCGCTTCCACGAGGCGACCGCCGAGAACGCACCGGATGTGGTGGTGTGGGGCAGCGGCACGCCGATGCGCGAATTCCTGCACGTGGACGACATGGCTGCCGCCAGCATTCACGTGATGGAGCTGGATCGCGAAGTGTGGCAGGAGAACACCGAGCCGATGCTGTCGCACATCAACGTGGGAACCGGCGTGGACTGCACCATTCGCGAGCTGGCGCAAACCATCGCGCAGGTGGTGGGCTACAAAGGCCGCGTGGTGTTTGACGCGACGAAACCGGACGGCACGCCGCGCAAACTGCTGGACGTGACCCGTCTGCATCAGCTGGGCTGGTATCACGAGGTATCACTGGAGCTGGGGCTGGCCAGCACCTACCAGTGGTTCCTGGAAAACCAGCACCGCTTCCGGGGGTAACGATGTTTTTAAGTCAGGAAGATTTTGCCACGGTGGTGCGTTCCACTCCGCTCATCTCGATTGATTTGATCGTGGAGAACGAACGCGGCGAGTTCTTGCTGGGGAAACGAACCAACCGTCCTGCACAGGGCTTCTGGTTCGTGCCCGGCGGGCGCGTGCAGAAGGATGAGACGCTTCATGATGCGTTTGAGCGTCTCACTCTGGCGGAACTGGGCCTCCAGCTGCCGATGGCGGCGGGCCAGTTTTACGGGGTCTGGCAGCACTTCTATGACGATAACTTTTCAGGCACCGGGTTCACCACGCACTACATCGTGCTGGGGTTCCGCCTGAAGGTGACTCAGGCAGACCTGCGTCTGCCTGATGCTCAGCATGACGACTACCGCTGGCTGGCACCGGAGCCGCTTCTGGCAAGCGAGAACGTCCATGACAACAGTCGGGCGTATTTCCTGGCGGATCGTCAGGCCGAGGTGCCAGGCATATGAAAATCCTCGTATACGGAATTAACTACTCGCCGGAATTAACCGGTATCGGGAAATATACCGGCGAGATGGTCGAGTGGATGGCGAGCCAGGGACATGACGTGCGGGTCATTACCGCGCCGCCGTACTACCCGGAATGGAAAGTCGGTGAGCGCTACTCAAGCTGGCGCTACCGTCGTGAAGAGGGGGCGGCAACCGTCTGGCGCTGCCCGCTTTATGTACCTAAGCAGCCCTCGACGCTGAAACGGCTACTGCATCTCGGCAGCTTTGCCCTGAGCAGTTTTTTCCCGCTGATGGCGCAGCGTCGCTGGAAGCCGGATCGCATCATTGGTGTGGTGCCGACGCTGTTTTGCACGCCGGGCATGCGCCTGCTGGGCAAACTCTCCGGCGCACGCACCCTGCTGCACATACAGGATTATGAAGTGGACGCCATGCTGGGCCTGGGGATGGCAGGCAAAGGCAAGGGTGGAAAAGTGGCGAAGCTCGCCAGCGCCTTTGAGCGTAGCGGTCTGCATAACGTGGATTACGTTTCGACCATCTCACGCTCGATGATGAACAAGGCCCAGGAGAAGGGCGTACCTGCCCGGAAGGTGATCTTCTTCCCGAACTGGTCCGAAGTGGCGCGTTTTCGCGACGTGACGGAGCAGGACGCTCACACGCTACGCGCCCAACTCGGTTTGCCTGAAGACCAAAAAATCATTCTTTACTCAGGCAACATCGGCGAAAAGCAAGGGCTGGAAAGCGTGATTGAAGCGGCTCAGCAGCTTAACGAGCATCCGTGGATGTTTGTGATTGTCGGGCAGGGCGGCGGGAAAGCGCGGCTGGAAAAGATGGTCAGCGAACGCGGCCTGAGCAACGTGAAATTCTTCCCGCTTCAGTCTTACGAGGCGTTACCTGCGCTGCTGAAGATGGGCGACTGCCATCTGGTGGTACAAAAACGTGGCGCGGCGGATGCGGTATTGCCTTCCAAGCTGACAAACATTCTGGCGGTGGGCGGCAACGCGGTGATCACGGCAGAAGCCGAAACTGAATTAGGCCAGCTGTGTGACAGCTATCCGGGGATTGCCGTGTGCGTCGAACCGGAATCGGTCCCGGCACTGGTCTCCGGCATTGAACAGGCACTTGCCATGCCAAAAGTGAACACGGTGGCACGTGAATATGCCGAACGCACGCTCGAGAAAGAGAACGTGCTGAGTCAATTTATTGCAGATATACGGGGATAAATCATGAGTCAAACCACTTTGTATCCGGTCGTAATGGCGGGTGGATCCGGGAGCCGGTTGTGGCCACTGTCCCGCGTGCTTTATCCAAAACAATTTCTGTGCCTGAAGGGTGACCTCACCATGCTGCAGACGACGGTAAACCGTCTGCACGGTGTGGAGTGTGAAAGCCCGGTGGTGATTTGTAACGAACAGCACCGCTTTATTGTTGCCGAGCAGCTGCGCCAGCTGAATAAACTCACAGAAAACATCATTCTGGAGCCTGCCGGACGTAACACCGCGCCTGCTATCGCCCTCGCGGCGCTGGCGGCAAAACGCAGCAGTCCTGACTGTGACCCGCTGATGCTGGTGCTGGCGGCAGACCACGTTATCCAGCAGGAAGAGGCGTTCCGCGAGGCGGTGCGTGCAGCGATCCCTTACGCCGAAAGCGGCAAACTGGTGACCTTCGGCATCGTGCCGGATCTGCCAGAAACCGGCTATGGCTATATTCGCCGCGGTAATGTTACGCCTGGCGAAGGCGACAGCGTGGCGTTTGATGTGGCGCAGTTTGTCGAAAAACCGAATCTGGAAACCGCTCAGGCCTACGTCGCCAGCGGTGAGTACTACTGGAACAGTGGGATGTTCCTGTTCCGTGCCGGGCGCTATCTGGAAGAGCTGCGCAAATACCGTCCGGATATTCTGAATGCCTGTGAGAAGGCGATGGCAGTGGTGGACCCGGATCTCGACTTCATCCGCGTGGATGAGGAGGCGTTCCTCGCCTGCCCGGAAGAGTCCATTGACTATGCGGTGATGGAACGCACGGCCGACGCCGTTGTGGTTCCGATGGATGCGGGCTGGAGTGATGTGGGCTCCTGGTCCTCACTGTGGGAGATCAGCGCCCATACCCCGGAGGGTAACGTCCATCACGGCGATGTCATTAGCCACAAAACGGAAAACAGCTACGTCTATGCCGAGTCCGGCCTGGTGACCACGGTCGGGGTGAAAGATCTGGTGGTTGTCCAGACCAAAGACGCCGTGCTGATTGCCGACCGTAACGCCGTGCAGGACGTTAAAAAAGTGGTCGAGCAAATCAAGGCCGATGGCCGACACGAACACCACATTCACCGCGAAGTGTACCGTCCGTGGGGCAAATATGACTCCATCGATGCAGGTGAGCGTTATCAGGTGAAACGCATCACCGTGAAGCCGGGCGAAGGGCTGTCGGTGCAGATGCACCATCACCGCGCCGAGCACTGGGTCGTGGTGGCGGGCACGGCTAAAGTCACCATCGACGGCGAAGTCAAACTGCTGGGTGAAAACGAGTCCATCTATATTCCGCTGGGGGCCACGCACTGTCTGGAGAACCCGGGGAAAATTCCTCTCGATTTAATTGAGGTGCGCTCCGGCTCGTATCTGGAAGAGGACGATATCGTGCGCTTCCAGGACCGCTACGGTCGAGTGTAGCACGCTGCAATACGCCCGGTGGCGCTGCGCTTGCCGGGCCTACGAATGACAAAAAAATCAATTTGGCCATTTAGTGGTCAGGGCCGACTGTTGCCTGAAAAAGGGGTCATCATGGAAAAATTAACCTGTTTTAAAGCCTACGATATTCGCGGCAAGCTGGGCGAAGAGCTGAATGAAGATATCGCGTGGCGCATTGGCCGCGCCTATGGCGAATACCTGAAGCCGCAGACCATCGTGCTGGGCGGCGACGTGCGTCTGACCAGTGAATCCCTGAAGCTGGCGCTGGCGAAAGGCTTGCAGGACGCGGGCGTGGACGTGCTGGATATCGGACTTTCCGGGACCGAAGAGATTTACTTTGCCACCTTCCACCTGGGCGTGGACGGCGGTATTGAAGTGACCGCCAGCCACAACCCGATGGACTACAACGGCATGAAGCTGGTGCGCAAAGGTGCGCGTCCTATCAGCGGCGACACCGGCCTGCGCGACGTGCAGCGTCTGGCGGAAGCCAACGATTTCCCGCCGGTGAACGACGCGAAACGCGGCAGCTATAAGCAAATCAACCTGCAAAAAGAGTATATCGATCACCTGCTGGGCTACATCAACGTGGCGAACCTCAAGCCGCTGAAGCTGGTCATCAACTCCGGTAACGGCGCGGCCGGCCCGGTGGTGGATGCCCTGGAAGCCCGCTTTAAAGCGCTGAACGTGCCGGTGACCTTCGTCAAAGTGCACAACACCCCGGACGGCAACTTCCCGAACGGTATTCCTAACCCGCTGCTGCCGGAGTGCCGCGACGACACCCGTAACGCGGTGATTGAGCACGGCGCGGATATGGGCATTGCCTTTGACGGCGATTTCGACCGCTGCTTCCTGTTCGACGAGAAAGGGCAGTTCATCGAGGGCTACTACATTGTCGGCCTGCTGGCGGAAGCGTTCCTTGAGAAAAACCCGGGTGCGAAAATCATTCATGACCCGCGTCTTTCCTGGAACACCGTCGATGTGGTGTCAGCGGCAGGCGGCACGCCGGTGATGTCCAAAACCGGTCACGCCTTTATCAAAGAGCGCATGCGTGAAGAAGACGCTATCTACGGCGGCGAGATGAGCGCCCACCACTACTTCCGTGATTTTGCCTACTGCGACAGCGGGATGATCCCGTGGCTGCTGGTGACTGAACTCCTGTGTCTGAAAGGGAAAACGCTGGGTGAGCTGGTGCGCGACCGCATGGCGGCGTTCCCGGCGAGCGGGGAGATCAACAGCAAGCTGGCGCAGCCCGCCGAGGCGATTGCCCGCGTGGAGCAACACTTTGCCATTCACGCGCTGGAAGTTGACCGCACCGACGGCATCAGCATGGCGTTTCCACAGTGGCGCTTTAACCTGCGCTCCTCCAATACCGAGCCGGTGGTGCGCCTGAACGTGGAATCCCGCGCGGATACGGCGCTGATGGAAGCTCGAACGAAGGACATTCTGGCGCTGTTGAATCAGTAACAATTGCCCCTCCCGGCGGGAGGGGAAACCGAATACAGGAACAACGATGACGAATCTAAAAAAACGCGAACGAGCGAGAACGAATGCATCGTTAATCTCTATGGTGCAGCGTTTTTCTGATATCACCATCATGGTCGGCGGACTGTGGGCGGTGTGTCGGATCGGCGGGCTGCCGTTTTTATATATGCATCTGCTGATGGCGCTGATTGCGTTGGTCGTGTTTCAGATGATCGGCGGGATGACCGATTTCTACCGCTCGTGGCGCGGCGTGAAAATGACTACCGAACTGATGCTGTTGCTGCAGAACTGGACCCTGAGTCTGATCTTCAGCGCGGGCCTGGTGGCGTTCAGCCATGATTTCGATAATCGCCTCGTGACCTATCTCAGCTGGTATCTGCTGACCAGCGTCGGCATGGTGGTGTGCCGCTCCCTGATCCGCTTTGGCGCGGGCTGGCTGCGTAACCGCGGTTATAACCGTCGCTTTGTGGCGGTGGCAGGGGATTTACCGGTTGGAAGGGTTCTGCTCGAGAGCTTCCGCAAAGAGCCGTGGTTAGGGTTTGAAGTGGTGGGCATTTATCACGACGCGAAACCGGGCGGCGTGCCTTCGGACTGGGCGGGGAATTACGTCCAGCTGATTGAAGACGCGAAAGCCGGAAAAATTCACAACGTTTATATCGCCATGCAGATGAAAGACGAATCCCGCATTAAGCAGCTGATGCGCGAGCTGGCGGATACCACCTGCTCGGTGATCCTCATTCCGGATGTGTTTACCTTCAACATTCTGCATTCCCGTATTGAAGAGGTGAACGGCGTGCCGGTGGTACCGCTGTACGATACGCCGTTGTCGGGCATTAACCGCGTGCTCAAGCGTGTGGAAGATATCGTGCTCTCTTCGCTGATTTTACTCCTCATCTCCCCGGTACTGTGCTGCATCGCTCTGGCGGTGAAGCTGAGCTCCCCCGGCCCGGTCATTTTCCGTCAGACCCGCTACGGCATGGACGGTAAGCCGATCATGGTCTGGAAATTCCGCTCTATGAAGGTGATGGAGAACGACAAGGTGGTCACCCAGGCGACGCAGAACGATCCGCGCGTCACCCGTGTAGGTAACTTCCTGCGTCGCACCTCGCTGGACGAGCTGCCGCAGTTTATCAATGTCTTTACCGGCGGCATGTCGATTGTTGGCCCCCGTCCGCACGCCGTGGCGCACAACGAGCAGTACCGCTCGCTGATTGAAGGCTACATGCTGCGCCATAAGGTGAAGCCGGGCATCACCGGCTGGGCACAGATCAACGGCTGGCGCGGTGAAACCGACACGCTGGAAAAAATGGAAAAACGCATCGAGTTCGATCTGGAGTACATCCGCGAGTGGAGCCTCTGGTTCGATATCAAGATTGTTTTTCTGACCATTTTCAAAGGCTTCGTGAACAAAGCGGCGTACTAAGATGAGCTTACGTGAAAAAACCATCAGCGGCGCCAAGTGGTCAGCGATGGCGACCATCGTCATCATTGGCCTCGGCCTGGTGCAGATGACGGTGCTGGCGCGCATTATTGATAATCACCAGTTCGGCCTGCTGACCGTCTCGCTGGTGATTATTGCGCTGGCCGACACGCTGTCGGACTTTGGTATCGCCAACTCGATTATCCAGCGTAAAGAGATCAGCCATCTGGAGCTGACCACGCTCTACTGGCTGAATGTGGGGCTGGGTATTTTCGTGTTTGTGCTGGTCTTTCTGCTGAGCGGTACTATCGCCAGCGTGCTGCACAACCCGGATCTCGCCCCGCTGATGCGCACATTGTCCTTTGCCTTCGTGGTGATCCCACACGGGCAGCAGTTCCGCGCGCTGATGCAGAAAGAGCTGGAGTTCAACAAAATCGGCATGATCGAAACCAGCGCCGTGCTGGCGGGCTTTACCTTCACCGTGGTCAGCGCCCATTTCTGGCCGCTGGCGATGACGGCCATCCTCGGTTACCTGGTCAACTCCGCCGTGCGTACGCTGCTGTTTGGCTATTTTGGCCGCAAAATTTATCGCCCGGGGCTGCATTTCTCTCTCGCGTCCGTCTCGTCTAACCTGCGCTTTGGCGCGTGGCTGACGGCGGACAGCATCATTAACTACGTGAATACCAACCTCTCAACGCTGGTGCTGGCACGTATTCTTGGGGCGAGCGTCGCGGGGGGCTACAACCTGGCCTATAACGTTGCGGTTGTACCGCCGATGAAGCTGAACCCGATTATCACCCGCGTCCTGTTCCCGGCGTTTGCCAAGATTCAGGACGATACCGAAAAGCTGCGCGTTAATTTTTACAAGCTGCTGTCCGTGGTAGGGATCATCAACTTCCCGGTGCTGCTGGGGTTAATGGTGGTCTCGAGCAACTTCGTACCGCTGGTGTTTGGCGAGAAGTGGAACGGCATTATCCCGATCCTGCAATTGCTCTGCGTGGTGGGACTGCTGCGCTCCGTGGGGAATCCGATTGGTTCGCTGCTGATGGCGAAGGCACGGGTGGATATCAGCTTCAAGTTCAACGTGTTCAAAACCTTCCTGTTTATTCCGGCAATTATCGTCGGTGGCCATATGGCGGGCGCCATCGGCGTCACGCTGGGCTTCCTGCTGGTGCAGGTAGTCAATACCGTTCTGAGCTACTTCATCATGATTAAGCCGGTGCTGGGCTCCAGCTACCGTCAGTACATTTTGAGTCTGTGGCTGCCTTTTTACCTCTCACTGCCAACCCTGGCTGTGAGCTACGGTCTGGGCATTATCCTTCGCGGCCATCTGCCGCTGGCCGCACTGCTGGCGGTGCAGGTGGCCGCCGGCGCGCTGGCATTTGGCGTGATGATTGTGCTGTCACGCAATGCGCTGGTGGTCGAAATGAAGCGCCAGTTTTGCCGTAACGAAAAAATGAAAACGCTGCTTCGCGCAGGCTAGTTATTTAAGAGGCCATTATGAAATTATTAATTCTTGGCAACCATACCTGCGGCAACCGTGGCGACAGCGCCATCCTGCGCGGTTTACTGGATGCAATTAACACCCTTAAGCCTGAGACCGAAGTGGACGTGATGAGCCGTTATCCGGTCAGCTCATCCTGGTTACTGAACCGCCCGGTAATGGGCGACCCGCTCTACAGCCAGATGAAACAGCATAACAACGCCGCAGGCGTGATGGGGCGGGTGAAGAAAGTCCTGCGTCGTCGCTACCAGCACCAGGTGCTGCTTTCCCGCGTGACGGATACCGGCAAGCTGCGCAACATTGCGATTGCGCAGGGCTTTACCGATTTCGTGCGGCTGCTGTCCGGCTACGACGCGATTATTCAGGTTGGCGGTTCGTTCTTCGTCGATCTCTACGGCGTACCGCAGTTTGAACATGCGCTCTGCACGTTTATGGCCAAAAAGCCGTTGTTTATGATTGGCCACAGCGTCGGACCTTTCCAGGATCCGCAGTTCAACCAGCTGGCGAACTATGTCTTTGGGCACTGCGACGCGCTGATCCTGCGTGAGTCGGTGAGTCTGGATATGATGAAGCGCAGCGAAATTGACACGTCTAAAGTAGAACACGGCGTGGACACCGCCTGGCTGGTGGATCATCAGGACGACAGCTTCCAGGCAAGCTACGCGGTACAGCACTGGCTGGACGTGGCGGCAAAACAAAAAACGGTCGCCATCACGCTGCGTGAACTGGCTCCCTTTGATAAACGGCTAGGCACCACCCAGGCGGCGTATGAGAAAGCCTTTGCCGACGTGGTGAACCGCGTGCTGGACAGCGGTTATCAGGTACTGGCGCTTTCCACCTGTACCGGCATCGACAGCTACAACAAAGATGACCGCATGGTGGCGCTGAACCTGCGCAACCTGGTTAACGATCCGTCCCGTTATCACGTTGTGATGGATGAGCTGAACGACCTTGAAATGGGCAAGCTGCTCGGCGCCTGTGACCTGACCGTCGGCACCCGCCTGCATTCGGCCATTATCTCCATGAACTTCGGTACGCCGGCCATCGCCATTAACTACGAACACAAATCCGCCGGGATTATGCAGCAGCTTGGCATGCCGGAAATGGCCGTGGATATTCGTCATCTGCTGGATGGTTCGCTTGGTGCGATGGTGGGGGACACGCTGGGTCAACTGCCCGCCATCAACGAACGGCTGGCCGTGGCGGTGAAAGCCGAGCGCGAGAAGGGCATTGGCATGGTGAAATCGGTACTCGACCGCGTACGGGAGGGGAAATGAAGGTTGGTTTCTTCTTACTGAAATTTCCGCTGTCGTCCGAGACCTTTGTGCTGAACCAAATTACCGCGTTTATCGATATGGGATATGACGTGGAGATTATCGCCCTGCAAAAGGGCGATACCCAAAACACCCATGCGGCCTATACCCAGTATGGGCTGGAGGCGAAAACCCGCTGGCTTCAGGATGAGCCTTCCGGGAAGTTGAGCAAGCTGCGCCACCGGGCCAGCCAGACCTTACGCGGGATCCATCGGCCGCAGACCTGGCGGGCGCTGAATGTTTCCCGCTATGGGGCCGAATCTCGCAATCTGATCCTGTCGGCCATCTGCGGGCAAACGGCGCAGCCGTATCGTGCCGATGTGTTTATCGCCCACTTCGGCCCGGCGGGTGTCACTGCCGCGAAGCTGCGCGAACTGGGGGTAATAGACGGCAAGATTGCGACTATTTTCCACGGAATCGACATCTCAAGCCGTGAAGTGTTGAACCACTATACGCCAGAGTATCAGCAGCTTTTCCGCCGTGGTGACATGATGCTGCCCATCAGCGACCTGTGGGCCGGACGCCTGAAAAGTATGGGCTGCCCGGGTGAGAAGATTGCCGTTTCGCGCATGGGCGTCGATTTAACACGCTTTACGCGTCGTCCGGTGAAGGTGCCGGGAAAACCGCTACAGATCATCTCTGTGGCGCGTCTGACCGAAAAGAAAGGTCTGCATGTGGCCATTGAGGCCTGCCGTCAGCTAAAAGCACGCGGGGTGGCGTTCCACTATCGCATTCTCGGCATTGGGCCGTGGGAACGTCGTCTGCGCACGCTTATCGAACAGTATCAGCTGGACGATGTCGTGGAGATGCCGGGCTTTAAGCCGAGCCATGAAGTTAAGGCCATGCTCGATGAGGCGGACGTGTTCCTGCTGCCCTCCGTGACGGGCGCCGATGGTGACATGGAAGGCATTCCGGTGGCGCTGATGGAGGCGATGGCCGTGGGTATTCCGGTGGTATCGACCCTGCACAGCGGGATCCCGGAGCTGATTAAATCTGACCATTCCGGCTGGCTGGTGCCGGAGAATAACGCGATGGCCCTTGCTGACCGGTTAGCGGCCTTCAGCGACATCGACCAGCAGGCGCTGGAGCCCGTGATTCACAATGCCAGACAAAAAGTAGAAACCGATTTTAACCAGCAGGTGATTAATCGCCAGTTAGCGAGCCTGCTGCAAACGCTGTAACGCCGAGGTTGTATGCTGAAAAAGATTACCCGACGCACTTTTGTCTCTTCTCTGTCCGTTCTGGCGGCCACGCCGCTGCTGTCGTCCCGCCTCGCGCGGGCGGCAGGCGGAAAGACGGTCTCAGTTAATCAGTACAATAACAACGACTGGATCGCTGCCTTTAAGCAGGCGTTTAAAGAAGGTGACATCGTCGTTGTCCCGGCGGGACTCACCTGCGAGAACATCAATACGGGCATTTTCATTCCTGACGGTAAAACGCTGCTGATCCGCGGGGCGTTAACCGGCAACGGGCGCGGCCGCTTTGTTCTGCAGGAAGGCTGCAAGGTCATTGGCGAAGGGGCAGGGCGCACGGAGAACATTACGCTCGACGTTCGTGGCTCAGATTGTGTGATTAAAGGGCTGGCAATGAGTGGATTTGGCCCGGTAACGCAGATCTACATTGGCGGTAAGAAACCCAAAGTGATGCGCAATTTGCTGATTGATAATATCAGCGTGAGCCAGGCTAACTACGCTATCCTGCGTCAGGGTTTTCATAACCAGATCGATGGGGCCCGTATTACCAACAGCAAATTCAGCCACCTGCAGGGCGATGCGATTGAGTGGAATGTGGCGATCAATGACCGCAATATCCTGATCTCCGATCACGTCATCGACAACATCAACTGCACCAACGGCAAGATCAACTGGGGTATCGGTATTGGCCTCGCCGGGAGCACCTACGACAACGACTATCCTGAAAAACAGACCGTTAAGAACTTCGTGGTGGCCAACATCACCGGCAGCAACTGTCGCCAGCTGGTACATGTTGAAAACGGTAAACACTTTGTTATCCGCAATATAAAGGCCGAAAATATTACCCCCGACTTCAGTAAAAAGGCGGGAATAGATAACGCCACGGTAGCTATTTATGGCTGTGATAATTTCATTATTGATAATGTCGATATGGTCAATAGTGCCGGAATGCTAATTGGCTATGGGGTCATTAAAGGCGATTATTTGTCCATTCCCCAGAACTTCAAGCTAAACAATATTCATCTGGATAATCGCCAGCTTGCGTATAAGCTGCGCGGAATCCAAATATCATCCGGCAATGCCACCTCCTTTGTGGCGATCACCAACGTCGAGATGAAGCGCGCGACGCTTGAGCTGCACAATAAGCCGCAGCATCTGTTCTTACGTAATATCAACGTGATGCAGGAGGCTGCTATCGGTCCTGCGCTGAAGATAAACTTTGACTTACGTAAGGATGTGCGGGGCAAATTTATGGCCAAAGATGAGACCCTGCTGTCACTGGCGAACATAAAAGCGGTGAATGAGAAGGGGCAGAGCTCGGTGGATATTGACCGGGTGGACCAGCAGGTAGTGAATGTGGAAAGGCTGAACTTTGCACTTCCGCGCAAATAATCGACGATCGTCTGTTTTGAGACTATTCCTGGCACAAAAGCGCGATCGAATCAGATTACAACTACAGAAATTTGTGATGCTGAGGCGTAACATTACCTCAGGATTACGGCAAATCATGCTGGCGAAAACAGGTTTAAGAGCTATAATTCGTCAACCATTTTAAGGTGGAAGAAATAATGATTAATTTGAAAGCAGTCATTCCGGTAGCAGGCCTGGGCATGCATATGTTGCCAGCCACAAAAGCCATTCCTAAAGAAATGCTGCCGATCGTCGACAAACCGATGATTCAATACATCGTCGACGAGATTGTTGCTGCAGGGATCAAAGAAATCGTCCTGGTTACGCACTCGTCCAAGAATGCGGTTGAAAACCACTTCGACACCTCTTACGAACTCGAAGCGTTGCTTGAGCAACGCGTGAAACGCCAGCTGCTGGCGGAAGTGCAATCTATTTGTCCACCTGGCGTGACCATCATGAACGTGCGCCAGGCGCAGCCGCTGGGGCTGGGCCACTCCATCCTGTGTGCCCGTCCGGTTGTCGGTGATAACCCGTTCATCGTTGTTCTTCCGGACATCATCATTGATACCGCGTCTGCCGATCCGCTGCGCTACAACCTGGCGGCCATGGTGGCGCGTTTCAACGAAACCGGTCGCAGCCAGGTACTGGCAAAACGCATGAAGGGCGATCTCTCTGAGTACTCTGTGATTCAGACGAAAGAAGCGCTGGAGACGGAAGGGCAGGTGAGCCGCATCGTTGAGTTCATCGAAAAGCCGGATCAGCCGCAGACGCTGGACTCCGACCTGATGGCGGTGGGCCGTTATGTTCTGAATGCCGATATCTGGGCGGAGCTGGAGAAAACCGAGCCAGGCGCCTGGGACCGTATTCAGCTGACTGACGCGATTGCCGAACTGGCGAAGAAGCAGTCTGTGGATGCCATGCTGATGACGGGTGACAGCTATGACTGCGGTAAGAAAATGGGGTATATGCAGGCGTTTGTGAACTATGGGCTGCGTAACCTGAAGGAAGGGGCGAAGTTCAGAAGCCGGATTGAGAAGCTGCTGGCTAACGACTGATATTCCTTTTTGTCTTTTTGAATAAGCGGCAGTTATCATTTGGCTATGTCAAACATAACCAAAATGGTAACTGCCGTTTTTTATTATTAATTCTAGCAATAACATGCAGTTATCTGATTCAATTGTGGGCTGATTTGTAACGATTTGTGCTTGTTTCCAGGGCCATTTAGGACGACAATTAATGCCAGTTTTTTGTCTGTAATCAGACTTCAAAATCCTTTATTCAACATTCGCTCAGTGCACTGGTAGCTGTTAAGCCAGGGGCGGTAGCGTGCAAAATTTCTGAAACCGTTATTATTAATCGGGTTCCAGAGCATCAATATCTCGATATACCCAATAGATGGAATAGCTAACGTGAAGATTCTTGTTACGGGCGGTGCCGGTTTTATCGGCTCAGCAGTGGTGCGTCATATTATTAAGAATACCCAGGATGCGGTCGTCAATGTGGATAAACTGACTTACGCCGGTAACCTGGAGTCACTGACCGACGTCAATGAAAGCGATCGTTATGTCTTCGAACATGCGGATATTTGCGATAAAGCCGCTATGGATCGCATTTTTGCCGAGCACAAACCGGATGCGGTGATGCACCTTGCGGCAGAGAGTCACGTTGACCGTTCTATTACCGGCCCAGCTGCGTTTATTGAAACTAACATTGTGGGTACCTATGTCCTTCTGGAGGCCGCCCGTGCCTACTGGTTGACGTTAGATGATGCGGCTAAAGCGGCGTTTCGTTTCCACCACATCTCAACTGATGAAGTTTACGGTGATTTGCCTCACCCTGATGAACATCCTGCGTCTGCTGAGTTGCCGCTGTTTACCGAAACTACAGCCTATGCGCCAAGCAGCCCGTATTCCGCCTCTAAAGCCTCCAGCGATCATCTTGTACGCGCGTGGCTGCGTACCTACGGTTTCCCTACGATTGTGACTAACTGCTCCAATAACTACGGTCCGTATCATTTCCCTGAAAAGCTGATCCCGTTGGTGATTTTGAATGCTCTGGACGGTAAAGCGCTGCCAATTTACGGCAAAGGTGACCAGATACGTGACTGGCTGTATGTTGAAGACCATGCGCGTGCGCTGTATACCGTTGTAACCCAAGGTAAGCCGGGTGAAACATATAACATTGGTGGGCATAACGAAAAGCAGAATCTGGATGTGGTACACACCATCTGCGATCTGCTGGATGAAATCGTGCCGAAAGAAGGCTCCTATCGCGATCAGATTACTTACGTCGCTGACCGTCCAGGGCATGATCGGCGCTACGCAATTGATGCACATAAAATTGGCGTTGAGCTGGGCTGGAAACCCGAAGAGACATTCGAAAGCGGTATCCGCAAGACCGTGGAATGGTATTTGAGCAACCAGGACTGGGTTAACAATGTTAAAAGCGGTGCCTACAAGACCTGGATCGAACAGAATTACGGAGAACGTCAATAATGAACATTCTTCTGTTCGGCAAGACAGGGCAGGTGGGTTGGGAACTCCAGCGTGCACTCGCACCATTAGGGAACGTGATTGCACTCGATGTGCAGTCGAAAGAATATTGTGGTGATTTTAGCAACCCTGAAGGTATCGCTGAAACCGTTCGTACAATTAAGCCCGACGTCATCGTCAATGCTGCGGCGCATACCGCAGTCGATAAAGCTGAATCAGAGCAGGAATTCGCTCAGCTGCTCAACGCAACCAGCGTCGAGGCAATTGCGAAAGAAGCGGCTAAAATCGGTGCCTGGGTTGTACACTATTCTACTGATTACGTGTTTCCAGGGGATGGCGAAACGCCATGGTGCGAAACGGATGCTACCGCACCTCTTAATGTATATGGGCAGACCAAGCTCGAGGGTGAAAAAGCGCTCCAGTCTCATTGTGCTAAGCACCTGATTTTCCGCACAAGTTGGGTTTACGCCGGCAAAGGCAATAACTTTGCAAAAACAATGCTTCGCCTGGCGAAAGCGCGTAAAGAGCTCTCCGTCATCAACGATCAGGTTGGCGCACCGACAGGCGCTGAGTTACTGGCTGACTGTACTGCGCATGCTATCCGTGTAGCGATGGTAAAACCGGAAGTGGCTGGCCTGTATCATCTTGTTGCATCAGACACGACCACCTGGTATGACTATGCCGCGTTAGTATTCGATGAAGCCAGAAAGGCGGGGATTGAACTGGAAATTGAAAAACTCAATGCCGTTCCAACCACCGCATATCCTACGCCTGCACGTCGGCCACATAATTCGCGTTTAAATACAGAGAAATTCCAGCGCAACTTTGGCCTGGTATTACCGGCATGGGATGTGGGCGTTAAGCGAATGCTCGCCGAGCTTTTTACCGCTGAATCAATCTAATCATTAAATAATTGCCCGGATTCGGGCAATTTGCATTTATAGAGAAATTAAAATGGCTACGCGTAAAGGTATTATTCTTGCTGGTGGATCCGGTACTCGTCTCTACCCTGTGACCATGGCGGTGAGTAAACAACTGCTGCCCATTTACGACAAACCAATGATTTACTATCCGCTGTCTACACTGATGCTGGCGGGGATTAAAGACATTTTGATCATCAGTACGCCACAGGATACCCCACGCTTTGAACAGCTTCTGGGCGACGGCAGTCAGTGGGGGTTAAACCTTCAGTATAAAGTACAGCCAAGTCCTGATGGACTGGCACAGGCTTTTATCATTGGTGAAGAGTTCATTGGTGACGATAGCTGTGCGCTGGTGCTGGGCGATAATATTTTCTACGGTCATGATTTGCCTAAACAGCTGGAAGCCGCAGTGAGTAAAGGCGAAGGTGCAACGGTATTCGCCTACCACGTCAACGATCCTGAACGTTATGGCGTGGTGGAGTTCGATAAAAATGGTACGGCTATCAGTCTGGAAGAGAAGCCGCTGGAACCTAAAAGCAACTATGCCGTAACGGGTCTTTATTTCTACGACAATGATGTAGTGGAAATGGCGAAGAACCTAAAGCCTTCTGCGCGTGGTGAGTTGGAAATTACCGATATTAACCGTATCTACCTGGAGCAGGGCCGTTTGTCTGTAGCGATGATGGGACGCGGATATGCCTGGCTGGATACCGGTACACACCAGAGCCTGATTGAAGCGAGTAACTTTATTGCGACAATTGAAGAGCGTCAGGGGCTAAAGGTTTCCTGTCCTGAAGAGATTGCTTTTCGAAAAGGTTTCATCGATGCGGAGCAGGTCAAGATACTGGCAGAACCCCTGAAAAAGAATGCCTACGGTCAATATCTGCTTAAAATGATAAAAGGTTACTAATCGATGAAAGTTGTAAAAACTGATATTCCAGATGTACTCATTTTTGAGCCGAAAGTATTTGGTGACGAACGCGGTTTTTTCTTTGAAAGCTTTAGCCATAAAGTTTTTGAAGAAGCAGTTGGGCGAAAAATTGAATTTGTACAAGATAACCATTCGAAATCGTGTAAAGGCGTTTTACGCGGATTGCACTATCAGTTAGATCCCTACGCGCAGGGTAAATTAGTACGCTGCGTTGCGGGCGAAGTATTTGATGTCGCCGTGGATATTCGCGAATCTTCTCCAACTTTTGGTAAATGGGTTGGTGTAAATATCTCTGCTGAAAATAAAAAACAATTGTGGATCCCTGAAGGATTTGCGCATGGATTTTTAGTATTAAGTGAATCTGCTGAGTTTGTTTATAAAACGACAAATTATTATGCACCCCAGCATGAGGCTGGAATAATTTGGAATGATGAAACCATAAATATTGAATGGCCTTCAATTGAAGTGGTTTTATCAGAAAAAGATAAACAAAACCCACGATTCAATAAATCTTTTGGAGTAAGATAAAAATGATTGATATTTTAAAGTTAATTGGAAGAAATAAAGCATTGTTCGAATCGGATATCATCCACCATGAGAATGAATTAAAAGAGATTGTTTCAGATTCGAAATTTCTAGTTCTTGGTGGCGCTGGTTCGATAGGTCAGGCTGTAACTAAAGAAATATTCAAAAGAAATCCTAAAAAGTTACATGTGGTTGATATCAGTGAAAACAATTTAGTTGAGCTCGTTCGTGATATCCGAAGTTCTTTTGGTTATATTAATGGGGATTTTAAAACTTTCGCTTTAGATATAGGCTCTATCGTATATGATGCATTCATAAAAGCTGATGGCGAATATGATTATGTATTGAATTTATCTGCTCTAAAGCACGTTCGTAGTGAAAAAGACCCTTACACATTAATGCGTATGATAGATGTTAATGTGTTTAATACGGAAAAAACAATCATTCAATCTCATTTGCACGGCGCAAAAAAATATTTCTGTGTGTCAACGGACAAGGCCGCCAATCCCGTTAATATGATGGGTGGCTCTAAACGTATCATGGAAATGTTTTTAATGGAACAAAGCCAGAACATAAATATCTCAACAGCAAGATTTGCAAATGTTGCTTTCTCTGATGGTTCGTTATTACATGGTTTTAACCAAAGAATACAGAAAAGACAACCGATTGTTGCTCCTAATGATATCAAACGCTATTTTGTTACTCCACAAGAGTCCGGTGAGTTATGTTTGATGTCATGTATCTTCGGAGAACGTGGTGATATATTTTTCCCTAAACTAAGCGAAGAGTTGGATTTAATAACTTTTTCGGAAATAGCTGTGCTGTATTTACAACAGCTAGGACTAAAGCCATATTTATGTAATTCAGAAGAAGAAGCGCGAGAATTTGCCAAAAGTAATCTAAACAAAGATTTATGGCCTTGCTTGTTTACACCGAGTGATACTACAGGTGAAAAGGATTTCGAAGAGTTTTTCATGGCAAATGAAATTGTTGATATGTATAAATACGATAACATTGGAATAGTTAAAAATACATCTTCGCCTGATTCTGAAAAAATACAGAATTTCCGTGATAAAATTCAGAGTATGAAGAAAGATTTATCATGGAACAAAGATGAAATCGTTTCTTTATTTCACGAAACTATTGGTGGTTTCGGACATCAAGAAAAAGGCAAATATTTAGATGGCAAAATGTAAAGGTTGAAAGATGAACGCTGATATCTTGGTGGATTTTATTAGAGAACTGTATAAAACGGATGATTTCATTCCTCTCCATGTGCCAACATTCATTGGAAATGAAAAGGCATATGTTGCTGATACAATTGAATCAAGTTTTGTCTCTAGTGTTGGGAAGTATGTGGATGAATTCGAGAGGAAAATCGAATCTTATACAAAAAGCCCAAGGGCAGTGGCGACAGTAAATGGTACCGCTGCGCTACACGCAGCACTCTATCTTTCTGGAGTGCAACGTGGTGACTTGGTCATTACACAAGCATTAACATTTGTCGCAACATGCAATGCCATATATCATTTAGGTGCAGAGCCTGTCTTCATCGATATATCACCTATTAGCATGGGCCTATGTCCAGTAGCGATGAGTAATTGGCTTAATGAAAATGCTGAGCTCACTGAATCTGGTGCAATTCATCGGAAAACGGGTAAAAATATTCGAGCGGCAGTTCCGATGCATACTTTTGGTCATCCAGTTGAGTTAGATGAATTACTTAAAGTATGTCTTAAGTGGGGCATCACATTAGTAGAAGATGCTGCAGAGAGCCTGGGGTCTTATTATAAAGGTAGACATACTGGCACAATCGGAAAATATGGATGTTTAAGTTTTAATGGTAACAAAATAATCACCACTGGCGGTGGTGGAATGATTTTATGTCATTCAGAGGAGGAAGGTAAAAGAACTAAGCATGTAACAACGACGGCGAAAATTCCTCATCCTTACGAGTTTAATCATGATGAACCAGGATTTAATTATCGGATGCCAAATATTAATGCCGCTCTTGGTTGTGCACAAATAGAAAATATTAATCTTTTCCTCTCTCAAAAAAGAGAGCTTGCTAAAAAATATCAAGAGTTTTTTGCTAAAAGTGAACTGAGATTTGTATCTGAGCCTGAATATGCACGTTCTAATTACTGGTTAAATGCGGTTATATGTGACACAAAAGAAACGAGAGAACGGTTACTTAACGATTTGAATCAGAAGGGGATAATGACCAGGCCTGTCTGGAAATTAATGCATCGTTTACCAATGTATAGCGGATGCATTCGTGATGAATTGACACAATCGGAAATTATTGAAGAGAGATTAATTAATCTTCCAAGTACCCCTATCAATACTTTGTAGGAAAATTTGGTATGCCAAAAAAAATTGCTGTCTTTACTGGTACAAGAGCTGAATATGGTCTGCTATATTGGTTAATGCAGGACATAAAAAATGATCCTACTCTTGAGCTCCAGGTTTTGGTTAGCGGGATGCATTTGTCCCCTGAATTTGGCCTAACATGGCAGCAGATAGAAGAAGATGGCTTTAAGATTGATGAAAAAGTTGAAATCCTGCTATCTTCGGACAGTGCTATTGGAGTGGTGAAGAGTATAGGGCTTGGTTTAATTGGATTTGCCGATGCACTAGCCAGAATGAAACCTGACCTGATTATCATTCTGGGGGATCGATATGAAGCTTTTGCAGCAGCCCAGGCAGCAATGTTCTTAAGAATACCTATCTTTCATTTACATGGCGGTGAAATTACTGAAGGTGCATACGACGATGCGATTCGTCATGCTATAACTAAGCTTAGTTATCTGCATGGAGTTTCAACAGAAGAATATCGTACAAGAGTCATTCAATTAGGTGAGGAACCTAACAGAGTTTACAATGTCGGTGCGTTAGGCCTCGAACACCTTCATCGTACTAATCTACTAGGATTAGCTGAATTAAGTAAATCATTAAATTTTGCGTTAGATTGTCCTTATTTTCTAGTTACATATCACCCTGTGACTCTTGCATTCGAATCACCAAAGTCCTCTTTTGAGGCATTATTGGATGCACTTGATGAATTTAAAGAATACAAAATCATTATAACTTATCCAAATTCAGACGATGGTGGGCGGCAAATAATTCCAATCCTTGAGCAATATGCGAAGAATCAGGCGGGTAGAGTTTTTGCTATACCCTCCTTAGGACAACTTCGCTACCTTTCTGCATTGAAGCATAGCACTATGGTAATTGGGAACTCTTCAAGTGGAATCATTGAAGCACCATCATTTGGTGTCCCAACTATAAATATTGGCTCTCGTCAAAATGGTAGATTGGCTGCTGACTCTGTTTTTAACTGCCTCCCAAATAAGAATGCTATTGTTGAGACTATAAAAGCAGCCTGCCAGATGAAAGTTAAACTTAATGCTGTAAAAATTGATAATCCTTATGGGGAAGGTGATTCGAGCAAAAAAATTATTAATGCAGTTAAAACACTCGATTTTAATCCCATGAAAAAATTTCACGATTTAGGATAACATTATGACTCTTATCATTGCAGAGGCCGGTGTAAATCACAATGGCCAGCGTGACCTGGCTTTTCGTTTGGTCGATGCGGCACACGACGCTGGAGCTGATATAGTAAAGTTTCAAACCTTCAAATCGCAAAGTCTCGTTACATCTAGTGCAGTTCAGGCTGAATATCAAGTTGCTAATACTAATAAAACCGAATCGCAGCTAGCCATGTTAAGTCGGTTAGAATTATCTTATGAAGTTCATAAGGAACTAATTGACTATTGCAACCAGTTAGGCATTGAGTTTTTATCTACTGCATTTGATGAAGAAAGCTTAAATTTTTTGGTAAATGACTTAAACTTGAAAACGTTGAAAATACCCTCAGGAGAGATAACGAACGCTCCATTCGTATTATCGCATGCATTGACAGGCTGCAATATTATCTTGTCAACAGGAATGGCTACATTATCCGAAATTGAAGATGCTCTGGGTGTGCTTGCATTTGGATTTACTTCTGATGGTGATGTGGAACCGTCACGCTCAGAATTTCAGAAAGCATATTCATCGGATGCTGGGCAGCGCGCACTGAAAGAAAAGGTACGTATATTACATTGCACTACTGAATATCCTGCACCAATGAATGAAATAAATCTGAGGGCGATGGATTCTATGGCTTTAGCCTTTGGCTTACCGACAGGATATTCAGATCATAGTCAGGGCATTACTATTCCAGTTGCCGCTGTTGCAAGAGGAGCTGTTATAATAGAAAAACATTTCACTCTCGATAAAAATATGGAAGGGCCTGATCATAAAGCATCTCTTGAACCAAACGAGCTTGCAGAAATGGTTAAAGCAATTAGAAACGTTGAATTAGCTTTAGGTGATGGAGTTAAAAGACCAACGGCTTCAGAGCAAAAGAATAAATCGATAGCACGTCGAAGCATTGTTGCTGCAAAAGATATTAGTTCGGGTTCTAATTTTAGTAGCGATAATATTGCTATCAAACGTCCCGGTGATGGTATTTCACCGTATGAATATTGGAGTATGCAAGGGAAAACAGCAAAAAAAGATTATCGTGAAGGTGATAGAATCAGCAATGACTAAAACGATTGCTTTATTTGGTGGTGGGGGCCATGCCTCTGTTATTGCTGATATGTTACTCAAGCTTGGGTATAAAATAGAAGTTATAGTTGATAAACAGTTATCTCTAAATCGTGAAGTATTTAATGGTATACCCGTTATTCCCGATGATGTTTTTATTAGCAAATACTCACCCGAGGCAATAAAGGTAGTAAATGGCTTAGGCTTTGTGCCTGGGTCTCATATCAGAAAAGCGATATTTGAGAAATTAAAAACTATCGGGTTTGTATTTGAAACAGTTGTATCTAAAGACGCTATAGTTTCTTCGTACTCAGAATTAGGCGAAGGTGTACAGGTTTTACCTGGTGCAATAATTCAACCCGGCGTAAGACTTGGTGAAAATACAATTATCAATACAGGCGTTATCATTGAGCATGACTCAATTGTTGGTAATAACTGCCATATTTCACCTGGCGGGGTGCTGTGCGGTGGTGTTACTTGTGGCGATAATGTTTTTGTAGGCGCGAATGCGACTGTTATTCAAAACATCACTATCGGAGATGAAAGCATTATCGGTTCTGCTGCACTTGTCCGGAAAAATATTCTACCTAACTCTACCTTTTACTAAATATCATGATTGCTCGCTAGTCAGGGGGATACGATGAAAAAAAAATGGCAAAAAGTTCTTATATCACCAAATGAAAGTATTCGTAGTGCACTCAAAATAATCAATGACGAAGCCTTACGTATAGCCCTTGTTATCGATGCTGAAGGCCGGTTGCTTGGAGTACTTACCGATGGTGATATACGGCGTGGTATAATAAATAATATTGATCTTGACGAAAATGTCAGCTGCGTGATGAATAAATCACCCATCACAGCAACTGTTGAAACATCAAAATCGCAGTTAGTCCAATTAATGTCAAATCGATCTATACTAGCAATACCAATTATTGATTCTCTGACTAGGAAAGTAGTTGGTTTGGAAACTTATGAAACAAGTATGGAGAAGCCTAGCTACCAAAATCCTATTTTTATAATGGCGGGTGGGTTTGGGACCAGGCTAAAACCCTTAACCGATAATTGCCCAAAACCAATGCTTAAGGTTGGTGATAAACCAATTTTGGAAACACTTTTAACTCAGTTTATTTCCTCTGGGTTTGAGAATATATATATTTCAACGCATTATATGCCAGATTATATTTCAGACTATTTTGGCGACGGTTCTAAATGGGGTGTTAATATAACCTATGTTTATGAGGCTGAGCCTTTAGGGACTGGCGGTGCCCTTGGGCTTTTACCGAATGATATCGGTAATTTACCATTGATCATGATTAATGGTGACGTACTTACGACGCTTAATGTTGAGAAGCTTTTGCAATTTCATATTGAATCAAAATCAATTGCGACTATGTGTGTGCGGGAATATGAGTATCAAATCCCATATGGAGTTGTTCGTGGCAAAGGGAATGTCATTACGGATATGGTCGAAAAGCCAATTCAAAAATTTTTTGTGAATGCAGGCATTTATGTTGTTAATCCAGAAATATATAAAAATGTTGGAGCAAATACTAAAGTTGACATGCCAACATTATTAGAGCAACAAATAAAAATGGATAAACAAGTAACAATGTTCCCAATCCATGAATACTGGTTGGATATTGGTCGTATGGATGATTTTAATAAAGCTCAACAAGATATCCAGGGGTTGTACTTATAATGAAGAAAATAGCGATAATTCCTGCCAGAGGCGGTAGTAAAAGACTCCCAGGTAAGAATATTAAAAAAATTTGTGGGAGACCTCTGATTGAATGGACGATAGAAGCAGCCTTAAAATCTAAGCTATTCGATAGGATTATAGTTAGCACGGATTCTGATGAGATCCGTGAAATTTCTATACGCGCCGGAGCAGAGGTTCCTTACCTTCGTTCGCCTGAACTCTCATCTGATACGGCAACTACCAATGATGTTGTTACAGATATAGTAAATTGGTTAGAGGGAACTGGTGTCGTAGTTTCTACTATTATGATATTACAACCAACTTCACCTCTGCGAACCGAGACTGACATCATTAATGCATTTGACTTGATGGTAGAAAAAAAAGCAAAGGCGATAGTCTCAGTATGCGAGATTGAGCATCCTATTCAATATTGTAACGTTTTGGAAGATGATTTATCGATGGATAATTTTATTCCAGAAGCCAGTATTAAACGGACTCAAGATCTTCCTACATATTATAGATTAAATGGCTCAATCTATTTATTTAATAGGGATTATGTCTCAAACATAAATACTATTTATAGTAAAGGGACTTTTGCTTATATAATGAACAGGTTTAATTCTATTGATATTGATGAGGAAATAGATTTTGAATTGGCTGAAATACTACTGTCTAAAAGAATTAATTAAAACAGGTATCCTATGTCTTTTCTAAAGAAATCATCAGTATATTTGATTTCAAACATATTAAATGCATCTATACCTTTTGTTCTTTTACCAATACTAACCCGATATCTTACGACATCTGAGTATGGAAAAATCGCTATTTTCCAAACAATTATTACAGGATTAGTGTCAGTTATTGCATTTAATACTCTAGGTGCAACTGCGCGGGTTTTTTTCGATAAAAAAGACAAAGATTATTTAAGGAATTACAACGGTGCTTGTTTTTATCTTTTGATTCTAAGTCTAGCAATCATTATTACTTTAACTTTAATGTTTTCATCACACTTGGAATATTTTACTGGGATAAATAAAAACTGGATTCTCGCTGCTATATTCATAAGTGGTATAAATTTCATTGTCCAATTTCGGCTTAACCAATGGCAAGTTACTGAGAAAGCGGTATCATTTGGAATGTTGCAAATCGGACAAAGCCTTCTTCTTTTTATTTTCACATTGGCTTTCGTTGTGGTTCTTGGACGTCATGCCGAGGGACGAATTGAAGCACAAATATATACCATGATTATTATTTTAGTCATTGTTATTTATCTCATCCAAAAAGATAAATTATTAAGCTTTAAGAAAATACATAGAGGTATGTTTCTGGATGCGTTAAGTTTTAGCGTTCCTCTAATACCTCATGTTTTTGGCATGTATCTTATTAGTTCAGTCGACCGTTTTTTTATAAATGCTAAAATGGGTTCTGATCAGGCTGGTATATACATGGTGGCAATGCAATTAAGTATGGGAATGGTGATCGTTTTCGATGCAGTTAATAAAGCATTTATGCCATGGCTTTTCAAGGAATTGAGTAATAGTGCGTTTATTGAGAGGAAGCATATCGTTAGTAAAACGTATTATTATTTTATTCTATTAGTATGTATTGGTGTGTTATCTTTCTTCATTTCACCTTATATTTTAACCTTGGTTGCAGGCGAAAAATATGAAGCAGGAAAATCTGTTATAGGCTGGTTGTGCATAGGGCAGGTTTGTCTTGGCATGTATTTAATGGTAACTAATTATTTGTTTTACGCCAAAAAAACAGGACAATTATCAGTTTTAACGATAGCCTGCGGAATATTTAATGTCATCCTTCTTATGTTATTGATTACTCCATTTGGTATAAAAGGCGTCGCGATTTCATTTGCTATTTCGATGTTTCTACGTTTTTTAGGTACCTGGATTCTTGCTTATAAAACAAAACTTGTACCGTGGGCTTTAGGGAATGTTAGATGATAAATAGTCGAGAATTGCAATTACCAATAATTTGTGTTGTTAATAATATACATGGTCTTTTCATGTATTATCTTATAAGACCAGAAGATTTTAAAAAGACAACCTTTATTGTTTCCGATGGCATTTCACAAGATGTCCAGAGAAAACTGCCTTCTTCAGTGTTATTTCCTTCATTCAATAATCATCCTAAATTAATAAGCCTGTTGCTAAGGGCAGTTTATTATCGTTATAAAAACATTTGCCTTCATCTTAAAATGAAAAAGAGTAAAGTGTATGGGCATGATCATCTATATTTTTCGCAGCTTTACATTAAGCGCAGTCTTGGTTTTGTCTTAATTGAAGATGGATTGGCTAATTATGCATCTACAAAGCAAAATCGAAAATCTTTATTCAGAAAATATCTATTCGGTTCAAGTGGTCCTTTCTTTGGATGGGGCGATGATATAAATGAGGTTATTCTCTCTGGTATTGTTAATATACCAGAAGAAATTAGCAACAAAGTAACGCAGATCGATATTACTAAAACTTGGAATAACCTCTCATCTATTCAGAAAAACTATTTTCTAGATCTCTTTTCTAATGAGCCTTATGTACCACTTTCAAAAGTTGTTATTTTTACCCAACCATTTTCAGAAGATGGAATGATGTCCGAGACAGAAAAAATCGCGATTTACAAAGTTCTTTATGAGCATTATTGCAGCATCTATGATAAAAATGAAATTTGCATAAAATCCCACCCGCGAGAAAATACGGATTATTCTCGATATTTTGACTGTACATTTATTCAATCAAAAATCCCTGGTCAGATCATGATATTAATAGATCAGCCTGAGGTATTAGCAACAATTTATTCGAGCGTGGGTTTTGTAAAAGGTAATGCCCAGACCCACGTATGGGGAACGTCTTTTAATGAATCTCTTTTGAAGAAAGCTGGTTACTTCGAAGGAAACTATAATGGATTTGAATGAAATGAGAAAGATTGTTATAATTCATCCTTTAGATGACAGCTATGGCGCAACGAAGATTTTATCTTATGTGATATCTATTTTATCAAATTATTTTTTGATTGAAGTCTGGTTTAAAAATGATAAAAAGTGTCTTGAAGAATTTCTGTCAAAACAATCATGCAAAATTGAGAATATAAAATATAATAAAGTCGATACTATTCCAGTTGTACATAGTAAAATTTTCACTGCGAAAGGCATATCTTCTCTTGTTAAAGATTTCATAAAATTCAGTTTTTATTTGTTCAAAAATAAAAATAACTATGATTTTTTTTACATTAACACTTATGCTGCAGGTTTGGTTTCTTTTGGTTGTAAATTATTTCTTGTTAAAAATATAGTCCATTGCCATGAAAATCAGAAACAAAAATTCTCTGGTAGGGCATTGGCTTTTTTAATAAAGAAGAGTGCGAATCAAATTTTTTGCGTATCCAATGTAGTTAAAGATTATGTAACGAATGGAGACGAGAATATATGTGCTACCGTAATAAAAAATGGTGTTCCAGATATTTTTGAAGCCTCCATTTCCCAAAAGAAAATTAATCTTTCCAACCCAAAATTCCTTATGGTAGGTAGAATAATGCCTGAAAAGGGATATTGGTTTTTAGCTGATGCTGTAAAGAAACTCACTAATAATGAAAACCAAAGTATCTTAATTGATGCATACGGAGATGCACCACCAAATAGACCTTCATTACTCGACGATTTTCGACATTATCTTAAAGAAAATAATATAGAGAATAATGTTCGATTACTTGGTTTCAGTGACTGTGCTGATCGTCAAATGTTCAACTATGACGTGGTTCTGGTTCCATCTGTTATGAGTGATCCTTTTCCAACTACAGTCTTGGAGGCAATGCGAGCAAAATGTGTAATAATTACAACTTCACATGGTGGAGCTGCAGAGATAGTTAGCAATAATAATAATGGGATACTCATTAATAAAGATGATATTGACGCTTTCGCCGAAGTGTTAAAAAATATCTGCCAACAAAAAATAGATACTGAGCTTTTAGCTTCCCGAGCTAGAGAGTTTTATGCTACCAACCTAACTAAAGATATTTTCGAAAAGAATATTCTTAGTCATATTCAAAATTTTATAAAAGATCATATCGATGAAAAGCATATTTAAAGCAGTATTCTTATTATTGACTGCAATTTATCTCTTTTCAATGACATTCGATGGTGTGCTAATACGACAAATGGTAACAGTCCTTTTTTTAGCATCTTCTCTAATGTTATTCATCTTTAACAAGACTTATTTCTCCCAAAACGTCATTTTTGGGCTTGCAATTATTTTGATTATATTTTCTGTTTCAGCTTTATTATCACCAAACGATGACTGGAAACTGAAGATCTACTTTATATTCTCTGGGGTGGCATTTTTAGCTTTTTCATATGCATTGTATATTTTGGATTATAAGCGTTATTTTTTTCACTTTCTTCTTTTGGCGTGTGCACTGATTATAATACGCCTTTTAATTGTTCATGATGAAAATCTAATTTTCTTTGAGGCTAGCAGAAATATTGTAGCCACCTTTGTAATTTTTCCCGTTGCTTGTAGTTTTTTGTTTACTCTACGAAATAGAAACTTACTCCCCGTCGCAATTGTTACGTTATTAATGTGCTTTTTATTAAAGGGAAGAACAGCTTTATTAATTTCCGCAGTGATATTGTGTGTTGCGCTGTATAAGACCTTTGGCTTGAAAGGAATGCTGATTGTAGTTTTGATTTGCTCACCTTTTATAATGTATGTTGATTTCAGTTCTCTGAATGAAAGAATTGCTGATAATACAAATTTTTCCGAAGGGTTAAAAACCACAAGAAGTGTTATATATGATGAGTATTTTTCCAATTTCGGTCTGACTGATCTTGTCCTGGGCCGATCATTCAATGGAATGGAGATAATTAATATTCTAAATAACAACCCACATAATTCTTTTGTCTTAATACACTCATTATTTGGATTGCTACCGGTATTAATGCTGTTAATTCTATTTATAGTCGTGACTTTTAAAACGTTTTTACGCTATGGCTTTATATGCTCTTTATTGTTCGCAATAATACCAATTAAAGCAATGACGGACAGTGTTTTATTTTTTAATTTGTTAGATGTTTTTTATATGTTCCCTATTATGCTGTTAATGAATGGAGAGCGATCAATTAATTCAATTGATTCGAAGAATGAAGGTTATAAATGAAAAAAATATCTATAATTGGTATTGTTGGTATTCCTGCTTCCTATGGTGGATTTGAGTCGCTTGTTGAAAACCTGACAAGGTTTTCTAGTGAAGATATTAACTACGAAGTCTTTTGTTCATCAAAACAACTTTCGACACGTTTAGAACACCACAATGGCGCTAAATTAAAGTATATACCATTAAAAGCGAATGGAATTCAAAGTATTGCATATGATATGGTTTCAATAATGCAAACTCTGAAAACCAAGCCAGATGTGATACTTGTGCTCGGCGTTTCTGGCGCTGTTATTTTCCCTTTTTTTAAACTCTTTAGCCGCAGTAAGGTTATTACAAATATTGATGGGTTGGAGTGGAGAAGAGAAAAATGGGGTCGGTTCGCACGTTTGTTTTTGAAATTTTCTGAATATATAGCTATTAAATTTTCTGATGTAATTATTACTGATAATCAAGCTTTGTCGGATTATGTTTATAGAAAATATAAGCTGCAAAGTGAAGTTATTGCATATGGCGGTGATCACGCAGTAAATGTTTGTGAAATTTCAACCTCCAGTGGAGTTGATACATTCCTCCAGGATGATGAAAAGTTTTTTCTCAGCATCTGCCGGATAGAACCAGAGAATAATATACACCTTATTCTTGATTCGTTTACGAAAAGTCAAAAGAAAATTAAATTCATTGGTAATTGGAATTCCAGCGAATATGGGCGTGAGCTCGTAAAGAAATATAGCCACTTTTCCAACATTGAGCTAATCAATCCAATTTATGATATAAATCTTCTCTATCACATTCGAATGGCTTGTGCTGGCTATCTTCACGGGCATTCCGCTGGAGGTACTAATCCTTCCCTGGTTGAAGCAATGCACTTTGGCAAACCTATATATGCATATGATTGCAGCTTCAACCGTTTCACAACGGAAGGACAAGCTTTCTATTTTACTGACAGCGATAACCTTGTACAACTTTTGAATGATCAAAAGCTTAATATTTCAGAGAATGCAGCTGCAATGCAGGAAATTGCAGAACGCAGGTATACCTGGAAGATTATCTCCAGGCAGTATGAAAGTTTGTATTAAGATGTTCAGTGTTTCATAACGCATTGATAAAAATGAAAATTATTTAAAGAGCATCTTCCACTACCTTTCACCTCGTATCCTGAGTTAACATCATAGATACATTCAAGCCACGTATTTTTCGTGGTGACCACACCTGACAGGAGTATGTAATGTCCAAGCAACAGATCGGCGTTGTCGGTATGGCAGTGATGGGGCGCAACCTGGCGCTCAACATCGAAAGCCGTGGTTATACCGTCTCCGTTTTCAACCGCTCCCGTGATAAGACTGAAGAAGTCATCGCTGAGAATCCAGGCAAGAAACTGGTTCCTTTCTATACGGTTAAAGAGTTCGTTGAGTCTCTGGAAACGCCTCGTCGTATCCTGTTAATGGTGAAAGCGGGCGCGGGTACCGATGCTGCTATCGATTCCCTGAAACCGTATCTGGATAAAGGCGACATCATCATTGATGGCGGCAACACCTTCTTCCACGACACCATCCGTCGTAACCGTGAACTGTCTGCTGAAGGCTTTAACTTCATCGGTACCGGTGTCTCCGGTGGTGAAGAGGGCGCCCTGAAAGGCCCATCTATCATGCCTGGCGGTCAGAAAGAAGCCTACGAACTGGTTGCACCTATCCTGACCAAAATCGCAGCGGTTGCCGAAGATGGCGAACCGTGCGTGACCTATATCGGTCCGGACGGTGCGGGCCACTACGTTAAGATGGTTCACAACGGCATCGAATACGGTGATATGCAGCTGATTGCAGAAGCCTACTCCCTGTTGAAAGGCGGTCTGAACCTTTCTAACGAAGAGCTGGCTGAAACCTTCACCGAGTGGAACAAAGGTGAGCTGAACAGCTACCTTATCGACATCACTAAAGATATCTTCACGAAGAAAGATGAAGAGGGTAAATACCTGGTCGATGTGATTCTCGATGAAGCAGCGAACAAAGGTACTGGTAAATGGACCAGCCAGAGCTCTCTGGATCTGGGCGAACCTCTGTCCCTGATCACCGAATCTGTGTTTGCACGTTACATTTCCTCTCTGAAAGAGCAGCGCGTTGCGGCATCTAAAGTGCTCTCTGGTCCGCAGGCTAAGCCAGCGGGTGACAAAGCGGAATTCGTTGAGAAAGTTCGTCGCGCTCTGTACCTGGGTAAAATCGTTTCCTACGCGCAGGGCTTCTCACAGCTGCGTGCAGCGTCTGACGAGAACAACTGGGATCTGAACTACGGCGAAATCGCGAAGATCTTCCGTGCTGGTTGCATTATTCGCGCTCAGTTCCTGCAGAAAATTACTGATGCTTATGCTGAAAATGCCGGTATCGCGAACCTGCTGCTGGCACCGTATTTCAAGAAGATTGCCGACGAATACCAGCAGGCACTGCGTGATGTGGTTGCTTACGCTGTTCAAAACGGTATTCCGGTTCCGACGTTCTCCGCTGCCGTGGCGTACTATGACAGCTACCGTGCTGCCGTACTGCCAGCGAACCTGATTCAGGCGCAGCGTGATTACTTCGGTGCACATACGTATAAACGTACCGATAAAGACGGTGTATTCCATACCGAATGGATGGAATAATTTAATCAACTGGCTGTGAACATAACCCGGAGAATTCTCCGGGTTTTTTTTATCCTGAAAATGCCGATTTTTTTCGAAGAAGTCTGAATGTCAGCCCACTCGTAGGGATTACTCCTGGTTTGCCTTGACAGTTCTGTTGGCAAGGAGGTACAAAGCCCAACAGTCAGGTTCATCGCGATGGTCAGGTGGCCATCAATACAGTTAACTCACAGAAGTCATTAGCGAATGAAAATAACTATTTCCGGAACAGGCTATGTTGGTCTTTCAAACGGCATTCTAATTGCTCAGAATCATGAAGTGGTTGCACTGGACATCGTGCAGGCCAAAGTTGATATGCTCAACCAGAAGAAGTCCCCGATTGTTGATAAGGAAATACAGGATTATCTCTCAAATAAGTCGCTGAATTTCCGTGCCACGACGGACAAAGAAGACGCCTACCGCGACGCAGATTTCGTCATCATCGCGACACCAACAGATTACGATCCCAAAACCAACTACTTCAACACCTCTACTGTTGAAGCCGTGATCAAAGACGTTATCGCAATTAATCCAAAAGCGGTAATGATCATCAAATCGACCATTCCGGTAGGCTTCACCAAATCGATTAAAGAAGAGTTGGGTATTGATAATGTCTTCTTCTCGCCAGAGTTTCTGCGCGAGGGCAGGGCGCTATACGACAACCTGCACCCCTCGCGTATCGTGATCGGTGAGCGCTCTGAGCGGGCGGAGCGTTTTGCCGCGCTGCTCCAGGAAGGCGCAATCAAGAAAGACATTCCGGTTCTGTTTACCGACTCCACGGAAGCCGAAGCCATCAAGCTGTTCGCCAATACTTATCTGGCGATGCGTGTAGCGTACTTCAACGAGCTGGACAGCTACGCAGAGAGTTTGGGCCTGAATACCCGTCAGATCATAGAAGGCGTGTGCCTCGACCCTCGCATCGGCAACCACTATAACAACCCGTCATTCGGTTACGGCGGCTACTGCCTGCCAAAAGATACCAAACAGTTGCTGGCCAACTATCAGGCTGTACCGAATAACCTGATTTCAGCCATTGTAGATGCCAACCGCACGCGTAAAGATTTCATCTCTGACTCTATCCTTGCGCGTCAGCCTAAAGTTGTGGGCGTGTATCGTCTGATCATGAAGAGCGGTTCAGATAACTTCCGTGCCTCTTCCATTCAGGGCATCATGAAGCGCATTAAGGCTAAAGGAGTGCAGGTTATTATTTATGAACCCGCGATGCAGGAAGATGAGTTCTTCCACTCCCGCGTGATTCGCGATCTGGATGCATTCAAGCAGGAAGCGGACGTGATCATCTCTAACCGCATGGCGGAAGAGCTGGCGGACGTGGCGGATAAAGTCTATACCCGCGATCTGTTCGGAAGCGATTGATTACTCTTAACGCACGTAAAAAACCCGGCCATGTAGCCGGGTTTTTTATTTTCAGACCTTGTAGAAAGCGCGATACCAGTCGACAAAGTTCTTCACTCCGTCTTTGACCGACGTCTGCGGTTTAAAGCCAATATCGTCATACAACGCTTTCGTATCCGCGCTGGTCTCCAGCACGTCACCCGGTTGAATCGGCATCATGTTTTTCTCTGCTTCTTTGCCGAGAGCTTCTTCCAGCGCCGTGATGTAATCCATAAGCTCGACCGGAGAGCTGTTACCAATGTTGTAAACGCGATAAGGCGCGGAGCTGGTCGCCGGGGAACCGGTCTCGACGGTCCAGTCTGCATCGGCCTGAGGAATGACATCCTGCAGACGAATAATGGCTTCGGCGATATCGTCGATGTAGGTGAAGTCTCGTTTCATCTTACCGTAGTTGTAAACATCAATCGGCTTATCTTCGATCATTGCTTTGGTAAATTTGAACAAGGCCATGTCCGGTCGCCCCCACGGGCCGTACACAGTAAAGAAGCGCAGGCCGGTCGTTGGCAGGTTGTACAAATGAGAATAGGTATGCGACATCAGCTCATTGGCCTTTTTAGTTGCCGCATACAGCGAAACAGGGTGATCCACTGAATCGTCCGTAGAGAAAGGCATCTTACGGTTGAGCCCATAAACGGAGCTGGATGAGGCGTAAAGCAGGTGTTGAACCTTATTATGGCGACAGCCTTCCAGCACGTTGAGATGACCCACCAGGTTAGCTTCTGCATAAGCATGTGGATTATCCAGCGAGTAGCGAACCCCAGCCTGCGCGGCCAGATGAATCACCCGATCAAACTGCTCATCGGCGAAGAGCGCAGACATCCCTTCACGGTCGGCTAAATCAAGTTTATGGAAAGAGAAATTGTCAGATTTGAGCAAGTCCAGACGTGCCAGCTTAAGATTGACGTCATAGTAGTCATTCAGATTATCAATACCGACAACCTGATGGCCTGCGTCCAGCAGTCGCTTGCTGACATGTGAACCGATAAAACCTGCTGCGCCCGTTACCAAAAATTTCATATCTTTCCTCGTTAACGCTTCGTTCTTGTGATGCATAAGGCATCCGAATTTGTCTATGATAGCGCGTAGCACACCCGATACATAACCCATCTTTCCGATATAACTCATCGAATTCCTATAGAAAAATCCTCAGCAACAGATAAACTACGTAAACATAATTTTTTTTTGCCCTTTTTCATCTGTTAGGGATTGTATGACGCAAAACAACAATAGCCTGGTCACGCGCAGTACTGACCCGGAGCAAATTGATTTACTTGATTTAGTGCTGCAACTTTGGCGCGGAAAGTGGGTAATTGGGGCATTTATTGCGGTTTTTATCGTATTAGCAGGCGTATACATTACAGTCGCGAAAGAGAAATGGACCTCCTCCGCCATTATTGCTCAGCCAGATGCGGCGCAGATCGCCACTTACGCCAATGCACTGAATATCCTTTACGGTAGCGCTGCACCTTCAATGCTGGATATCCAGAACCGTGCTATTAATCGTTTCAATTCCTCGTTTTCTGCTTTAGCTCAGGCTCTCGACAACCAGGACATTCCAGAAAAGCTGACTATCGACACCACCGTTAAGGGGCAACCGCTGCCGTTAAGCGTCTCCTATCAGGGGGAGTCTGCAGAAGCGGCTCAAAAACAGCTGGCGCAATACATACAGCAGGTTGATCAGCAAACAGCGAAAGAACTTTCTCTCGACCTCAAAGATAATATCAAGCAGCAAATTACCACGCTAAATGACTCTCTGGAAAACCAGGAAAAGGTTGCTCAGGAGCAGAAAGATCTGCGAATCAAACAGATCACTGAGGCGCTTAAAAATGCGGAAGCTGCAAAAATCGCGACCCCACAGATCCAGCAAACTCAGGATGTGACCCAGGAAACTATGTTTCTGCTGGGTAGTGAAGCGCTGAAATCGATGATTGATAACGAAGCGTCTCGCCCGTTAGTGTTCTCTCCTGCTTACTATCAGACGAAACAAAACTTACTGGATATCGAGAAGTTGAATGTGAATCCAGACACGATTCACGTCTATCGTTACGTCATGAAGCCGGATCTCCCTGTCCGTCGTGATAGCCCGAAAAAGGCGATCACCTTAATTCTGGCGGTTCTGCTGGGCGGGATTATTGGTTCTGGTGTGGTACTGGGCCGCAATGCACTGCGTAACTACAAACCCAAATCCTGAACCACATTGGATATAAAAAAACCGGGGAAATTCCCCGGTTTTTTTATTTGTGGCGCTTACGAAGATTCTCGATCACCGCCGTCAAATCCAGCTCCTGATCCTGCAGCAGTACCAGAAGGTGATACATCAAATCCGACGCCTCGTTGGTCAGCTCCTCGCGGTCATGCACCGTCGCAGCCAGCGCGGTCTCAACGCCTTCTTCCCCTACCTTTTGCGCAATACGCTTGGTTCCGCTGGCGTACAACTTCGCAGTGTAAGAGCTTTCAGGATCCGCCGTTTTACGCTCTGCCAGCAGCTGTTCCAGTTGATACAGGAACAGCCACTGGTGGCTCGCCTCACCGAAGCAGCTGCTGGTGCCCTTGTGGCAGGTCGGCCCGATCGGATTGGCCAGCACCAGCAGGGTGTCGTTATCGCAGTCTGGCGCCATGCTGACCACATTCAGGAAATGACCTGAGGTTTCACCTTTGGTCCACAGACGCTGTTTCGTGCGTGAGAAAAACGTCACCTTGCCGCTGTCGATCGTTTTCGCCAGCGCGTCCTGGTTCATATACCCCAGCATCAGCACTTCGCCTGAGACGGCATGCTGTACAACCACCGGCAGTAATCCGTCAGTTTTTTCCCAGTCCAGCTGCGCCTGTTGTTGCTCTGTTAACATACCCTGATCTCCACGCCCTGGTCGGCCAGGTACGTCTTTAACTCACCAATATTAATAATCTGTTTGTGGAACACGGACGCCGCCAGCGCACCGTCTACGTTCGCATCACGGAAAGCTTCCAGGAAGTGCTCCATGGTGCCCGCACCGCCGGAGGCAATCAGCGGCACGTGGCAGACCGCACGGACTTTTTTCAGCTGCTCGAGGTCATACCCGTTACGCACGCCGTCCTGGTTCATCATGTTCAGCACAATCTCACCCGCGCCGCGCTTCTGCACTTCCTGCACCCAGTCCAGCGTTTCCCATTGGGTGACACGCGTCCGGCTCTCATCACCGGTATACTGGTTGACGTGATATTTACCGGTTGCAGCGTCATACCAGGTGTCGATCCCAACCACAATGCACTGCACGCCAAAGCGATCGGCCAGACGGGTAATCAGCTCCGGGTCGGCCAGGGCAGGGGAGTTGATGGAAATCTTGTCGGCACCAAAAGAGAGAATTTTGGCCGCGTCGTCAGCGGACTTAATCCCGCCCGCGACACAGAACGGAATATCAATCACTTCCGCCACGCGCGCGACCCAGCTTTTGTCGACCACGCGACCATCGCTTGAGGCGGTGATATCGTAAAAGACCAGCTCGTCTGCGCCTTCATCGGCATAACGTTTTGCCAGCGGAACGATGTCGCCAATAATCTCGTGGTTGCGGAACTGTACGCCTTTCACAACCTGACCGTCGCGTACGTCAAGACAAGGGATTATCCGTTTTGCCAGCATTGAATCGCCTCCGTTACAGTAAATTTACCTTCCAGCAGGGCACGGCCTACAATCACACCCTTTACACCGGTACCGCGCAGCGCAGCCACGTCGTCTATATCGCCGATGCCGCCTGAAGACTGGAACGCCACCTGCGGATAACGTGCACAAACCTCTTCATACAGCGAGACATTAGAGCCTGCCAGCGTACCGTCGCGAGAGATATCGGTGCACAGCACGTGCTTGAGGCCAACGGGCAGATACATCTCGACCAGTTCTTCCAGCGTTACCCCGGAGTTTTCCTGCCAGCCGCTGATCGCCACCTGCTTATTACCTTGTTCGTCAATGCGAACGTCCAGCGCCAGCACCAGCGCATCGGCGCCGAAGCGGCGGAACCAGCCTTTCACGGTCTCAGGATCGTTGACCGCGGTTGAGCCTACCACCACGCGCGCCACGCCTGCATCCAGGAGTGCCGCAACGTCCTCTTCCGTACGCACGCCGCCGCCGACCTGTACGGGCACATTAACGCCAGCAACCAGGTTTTTCAGCAGCGGGATCTGGCGTTTCGCCGGATCTTTCGCGCCCGTCAAATCCACCAGATGCAATACCTGCGCGCCCTGAGCCGCATAATCCTGCAGACGCGGCAGCGGGTCGTTCCCGTAGTCACGCTGCTGGCCGTAATCGCCCTGATGCAGACGGACAACCGTGCCGTCAATTAAATCTAAAGCGGGAATGATCATCACATCTCCAGGAAGTTTTTCAGCAACTGCGCGCCCGCGGCGCCCGAACGTTCCGGGTGAAACTGCACGCCGAAGAAATTGTCTTTCTGCACCGCGGCAGTAAATGCCTCGCCGTAGTTGCACTGGGCGATGGTATGGGCGTTCACCGGCATGGCGTAGCTGTGCACGAAGTAAAAATACGCACCGTCTTCGATGCCGCGAAACAGACGGTCACCTGCTTTCGCGTAAACGCGGTTCCACCCCATATGCGGTAGCGGCAGGCCGTGGTCGGTCATTTTCGGTACGTCTTCGTCAATAATGCCCAGCAGGTCAACGCCGTTGCTCTCTTCGCTGCGGCGACCCAGAAGCTGCATGCCTAAGCAAATCCCCAGTACCGGTTGGGTACAGGCTTTGATCAAATCGACCAGCTCGCGCTCGTGGATCTGATCCATCGCCGCCTGGGCGGTGCCTACGCCGGGCAGGAAAAGCTTGTCGGCGCGCAATACCACGTCCGGATCACGGCTCACCACCGGCTCGTAGCCGTGGCGCGCAATGGCCGATTTGACGGAGTTCAGGTTGGCGCATCCGGTGTCCAGAATCACCACGTTCATCACAGCACTCCTTTCGACGAGGGAAGGGCGTCACCTTCCACGCGGATCGCCTGACGCAGCGTACGGCCAAAGGCTTTAAACAGACTTTCCACGCGGTGGTGATCGTTTTTGCCTTTCGTTTTCAGATGCAACGTCAGGCCCATGGTGTAGGACAAGGAACGGAAGAAATGCTCCACCATTTCGGTGCTGAGATCGCCCACGCGCTGATAGGTGAAGTCGGCTTTGTATTCCAGGTGCGGACGACCGGAGATGTCCATCGCGCAGCGCGCCAGACATTCGTCCATCGGAAGAACAAAGCCAAAACGGTTGATGCCGCGTTTGTTGCCGAGCGCCAGCTTCAGGGCTTCACCCAGCGCCAGACCGGTATCTTCTACGGTGTGGTGATCGTCAATGTAAAGGTCACCCTTCACCGAGATTTCCATGCGGAAACCGCCGTGGGTGGCAATCTGGTCCAGCATATGGTCAAAGAAACCGACACCGGTGTGGATCTTGCTGCCGCCTTCACGGTCCAGCCAGACCTTCACATCAATCTGTGTCTCTTTGGTGTTGCGTTCAACGTGCGAGTAGCGGTCACGTTTTGTCAGCTGTTCGCCAATCTTTGCCCAGCTAAGATTGTTGCGGTCGTAGCGAAGCCCCGCAATGCCCATATTTTCCGCCAGCGTAATATCAGTGATGCGATCCCCGATGACATAGCTGTTGGTTTTATCCAGCATATCCTCAGCCAGATAGCGCTCAACCAGCTTCACTTTTGGCTTACGGCAGTCGCACTCATCGGCTGGCATGTGCGGGCAAATCAGTACCTCATCGAACACTACGCCCTGAGAGGTCAACACCTGCATCATTAAATTATGGGGGCCGTCAAAGTCTGCCTGCGGGAAGCTGTCGGTACCCAGACCGTCCTGGTTGGTGATCATCACCAGCTTATAACCGGCTTTTTGCAGCGTAAGCAGCACCGGTATCACGTCCGGTTCAAAAGCCAGTTTGTCGAAACGATCAACCTGAAAATCGGCTGGTGGCTCCGAAATAAGGGTGCCGTCACGATCGATGAAAAGGATCTTCTGGGTCATACTTTCTCCGCTTTCAGGGCGTCAATCACGCGCTGGCTCTCTGCGCGGGTGCCTACGGTAATGCGCAGGCAGCCGCTCAGGGAAGGTTGTTTATTCTGGTCTCGTAAGATAATGCCCTGATCCCACAAAGATTTAAATACGGCACTCGAGGCGGTAAAACGCACCAGGATGTAATTGGTTTCCGAGTCAAACACCTGCTCCACGCACGCAATATCCTTCAGGGCGGTGACCAGGTACTGGCGTTCTTCCAGGATCTGCGCCACGCGTTCGCGCATCGCATTAATGCCCTGAGGCGTCAACGCCTGGGCCGCAATATCCGCAACCGGTGTGGAGAGTGGATACGGGGCGATGACTTTCAAAAGCAGGTCGATGACCGCTTTATTCGCCAGGGTGAATCCGCAGCGCAAGCCCGCGAGGGCGAAAGCCTTCGACAGTGTGCGCAGGACAACAAGATGCGGATACTCCTCAAGCCAGCCTGTCAGCGTCGCCTGTGGGCAGAACTCAATATATGCTTCGTCCGCGACCACCAGCGCTTTACCGCGCGTCATTTCCAGCAGGGTACGGATATCCTGTGGCGTGATAATCTGCCCGGTTGGATTGTTCGGGCTACAGACAAACACGACTTTTACGCCGTCAAGATTGTCGGCAATCCCCTGCAGATCCAGCTGCCAGTTCTCCAGCGCCTGCACGTTGCGGCACGCCACGCCGAAGGTTTCGGCGCTGACGCTGTACATGCCGTAGGTCGGCTGGCAGTACATTACTGCGTCTTTTCCCGGCTCGCAGAACGCGCGGATCAGCAGTTCAATGCCTTCGTCTGCCCCACGGCTGACCAGCACCTGCTCCGGTTTCACGCCTGCGTACTGGGCGTAGTTTTCGATTACCGCTTTCGGCTGACACTCCGGATAACGGTTCAACGTTTGCTGCGACAGCTCAAACTGCACCGCCGTCGGGAATTCGTTGGCGTTCAGCCAGACATCGCCTTTGCCACCCAGGCGGCGCGCGGACTGATAAGGCGTCAGGCGACGGACATTTTCGCGGGCTAATTCTTCAATGTTCATGCTTGCTCCTTCAGCGCAGCAACGCGCAGCGTAACGGCATTTTTATGGGCAGTCAGACGTTCGGCGGCGGCCAGCGTCTCAATAGTTGAAGCCAGCGAGGCAAACCCTTCTCGGGAAAGTTCCTGCACGGTCATCCGTTTCTGGAAATCCGCCAGGCCCAGGCTGGAACAGGTTGAGGTATAGCCATACGTCGGCAGAACGTGGTTGGTACCAGAAGCGTAGTCGCCCGCGGATTCCGGTGACCAGTCGCCGAGGAACACCGAGCCAGCGCTGGTAATGCTGTCGACCAGATCGCGGGCGTTGCGGGTCTGAATAATCAGATGCTCCGGGCCGTACTGGTTGGAAATAGCAATGCACTGCTCCATGTCACGCGCCACAATCAGGCGGCTGGCGGATAATGCCTGGCGTGCCGTGTCGGCACGGGGCAGGTCGGCAAGCTGACGCTCAACGGCCTCACCCACACGTTTAGCCATATCGGCGTCCGGTGTCAGCAAAATGACCTGGGAGTCCGGGCCGTGTTCTGCCTGTGAAAGCAGGTCAGACGCCACGAAATCCGGCGTTGCGCCGCTGTCGGCAATCACCAGTACCTCAGAAGGGCCGGCTGGCATATCAATTGCCGCACCGTCCAGACGCTGGCTGACCTGGCGCTTGGCTTCGGTTACATACGCGTTGCCCGGTCCAAAGATTTTGTCGACCTTCGGAATGGATTCAGTCCCGAACGCCAGGGCCGAAATGGCCTGGGCACCGCCCACTTTATAGACTGCCTGTACGCCGCACAGCTTTGCCGCATAAAGGATCTCATCGGCAATCGGTGGCGGAGAGCACAGCACCACTTTCTGGCATCCGGCGATACGCGCCGGGGTTGCGAGCATTAATACGGTTGAAAACAGCGGCGCTGAACCGCCAGGGATATAAAGCCCGACTGACGCCACCGGGCGAGTCACCTGCTGACAACGCACGCCGGGCAGGGTTTCCACGTCCACGGTCGGCAGTTTCTGCGCGACGTGAAAGGTCTCAATGTTTTTCACCGCGACGGCCATCGCCTGTTTGATGTCGTCACCGAGGCGGCTTTCCGCCTCCGCGATTTCTTGCCCGGTGACCTGTAGCGCGTCAACTTCGGTTTTATCAAACTTTGCACTGTATTCACGCAGCGCGTCATCGCCACGCGTTTTGACGCTATCAAGGATCTCCGCCACGGTGCGGGAGATGCTTTCGGAGGCGGAAATCGCCGGGCGCATCAGCAGCTCGCGCTGCTGTGCGTCGCTACAGGTATTCCAGTCGATGATTGTGTTAAAACGCATGGCCGTTACTCCATCATCTTCTCAATTGGCAGCACCAGAATGGAGCTTGCGCCCAGCGCCTTCAGTTTTTCCATGGTTTCCCAGAAGAGGGTTTCGCTACTGACCATGTGCATTGCCACGCGCTGCTGATCGCCCGCCAGCGGCAGAATGGTTGGACGTTCTGCGCCCGGCAGCAGGGCAATCACTTCATCCAGACGCTCGGTCGGCGCATGCATCATGATGTATTTTGATTCACGTGCCTGAATCACGCCCTGAATACGGGTCAGCAGTTTGTCGATGAGCTGCTGCTTGGCATCGGCCATATCGCCATCACGCTGGATCAGACACGCTTTGGAGCGGTAAATCACTTCGACCTCGCGCAGGCCGTTCGCTTCCAGCGTCGCGCCGGTAGAGACGAGGTCACAGATAGCGTCCGCCAGACCCGCACGCGGTGCCACTTCAACCGAGCCGTTCAGCAGGCAGGATTTAAACTGCACGCCTTTCTGATCCAGATAACGCTTTAACAGGTGAGGGTAGGAGGTGGCGATACGTTTGCCATTCAGCGCGGCCGGACCGTCCCAGGGTTCATCAACCGGCGTTGCCAGCGACAGGCGGCAGCCGCCAAAATCCAGACGACGCAGGGTGAAGTAACGCGGGTCTTCGCCCTGCGCACGGCGGGTCAGCAATTCTTCTTCCAGCACGTTTTCACCGATAATCCCGAGATCAACGACGCCATCCATGACCAGGCCTGGAATATCGTCATCACGCACGCGCAGAATGTCGATCGGCATGTTTTCAGCCAGAGCAATCAGGCGCTGGGTGTGCAGGTTGATTTTAATCCCGCAGCGGGCCAGCAGTTCGCGTGAATCATCACTCAAACGACCTGATTTTTGAATAGCTATGCGTAAGCGTGAGTTATCTAACATTCTTTATTCCTCGTTAACCTGTTTTAACCTGTCTGAATTTGGTCCAAAAAAAAGCCCCCGGAAGAAGATCTTCCGGGGGCTTTATCATGCGTTCATGCACCACTGGAAGATCCAAACGTCTTCCAGCACACATCGCCTGAAAGACTAGTCAGGATGATGGTGATGATGGTGGTGTTTAAATTGAACGCGTGTCATATAAATTCTCGATGAATGCTTATTCATTTGATGTCTTTTAACCTAAACCAGTTGTGTGACAGATTGCAAGGGCTTTTTTTGATCATTAATTCATTTCATATTGATGCTATGAATTGTGTGTTCTGCCAGGCTGGCGTAGCCTTATGAAAGACGAGTGAGAGTCAGGAGAATTCGCATGAAAAAGGTCGCGATTGTCGGTTTGGGCTGGCTGGGAATGCCGCTGGCGATGTCATTAGCCGCGAAAGGCTGGCAGGTGACCGGGAGCAAAACGACGAGGGATGGGGTCGAAGCGGCACGCATGTGCGGTATTGATGGCGTTGAACTGCGTCTGGAACCGGAGCTGGTGTGTGATGCGGACGATCTGGACACGCTGATGAACGTCGATGCGCTGGTGATTACGCTACCCGCGCGGCGCAGCGGCCCGGGTGAATCATTCTATCTGCAGGCGATGCAGGAGATTGTCGACAGCGCCCTTGCGCACCATGTTCCGCGTATCATTTTTACCAGTTCGACGTCGGTCTATGGCGATGCTCCGGGCGTAATGAAAGAAGGAACTGAGCGCCGTCCGGTGACCGCGAGTGGCAAGGTCCTTAAAGAGCTGGAAGACTGGCTGCATAATTTGCCCGGCACGCAGGTGGATATCGTCCGTCTGGCGGGGCTGGTCGGCCCCGGGCGGCATCCGGGACGCTTTTTTGCCGGGAAATCGGCGCCGGACGGGCAGCATGTCGTCAATCTTGTTCATCTTGAGGATGTTATTGGCGCGATTGAGCTACTCTTAAAAGCTCCAAAAGGTGGACACATCTATAATATATGTGCACCTTCTCATCCTTCGCGCAGCACGTTTTACCCGCTGATGGCGCGTCAGCTTGGCCTGGCTCCGCCGGTTTTTGCTGAGGCAAAGGACGAAAGCAAAGGCAAAATTGTTGATGGCAATCGCATTTGTCATGAGCTGGGGTTTGAGTATCAATATCCCGATCCGCTGGTGATGCCCATGGAATAAGTCCCGCAGCGGAAACGATCGCACACCGGAAGGGGGCGAGCATGAAACCGCTGCTGGATGTTCTTATTATTCTGGATGCACTGGAAAAAGAGGGGAGCTTTGCGGCTGCTTCAGCAAAGCTCTATAAAACCCCTTCGGCATTGAGTTACACCGTTCAAAAACTGGAAAGCGATCTTAATATCCAAATCCTCGATCGCACCGGACATCGCGCGCGTTTTACCCGTACCGGACAGATGCTGCTGGAAAAAGGCCGCGAAGTCCTGCACACCGTTCGTGAACTGGAAAAACAGGCCGTCAAGCTCCACCAGGGATGGGAGAACGAGCTGGTCATTGGCGTGGATGATACCTTCCCGTTCTCTCTTTTGACCCCGCTGATCGAAGCGTTTTATCAACATCACAGCGTCACCCGGCTTATCTTCATCAATGGTGTGCTTGGCGGCTCCTGGGATGCCTTAACGCAGGGCAGGGCAGATATTTTTGTCGGGGCATTGCATGAGCCTCCCCAGCTGAGTGAATTTGGCTTTGCCCGACTTGGCGTGCTGGAGCAGGTGTTCGCCGTAGCGCCTCATCATCCGCTGGCTCAGGAGCCAGAGCCCCTTAACCGTCGCGTGATTAAAGGCTATCGCGCCATCGTGGTGGGGGATAGCGCTCGCCCGGAATGTTCGGTTTCCTCGCAACTGCTTGATGAGCAGGAAGCCATCACGGTTTTTGATTTTAAAACTAAGCTGGAACTGCAAATTAGTGGACTCGGCTGCGGCTACTTACCGCGCTATCTGGCGCAGCGGTTTATTGATAGCGGTGCGCTTGTTGAAAAACAGGTACTTGCTCAAAGCAGTAACGAATCGGTATGGATGGGCTGGAATGAACAAACCGCCGGGCTTGCGAGCGCCTGGTGGCGGGATGAAATTTTAGCAAATAGTGCTATCGCGGCAATTTACTCTCAGCCCGGCGTCCAGAAATCAGCCAGTTAGCAGAAAGAAAACGGCCCGGTGCGTTGCAAAGTATTGCCTTTTGTATCCGATGTGGGGCAAAATGCCGCCGCTGCAACCAAATGAATAATCGACGATATAAAAGGCGTCGGTTATTTTTTTTTGCATGTACGAAACGAAACTAAAAACCAAGAGGCCGGGCTTCGTACCGGATAGATATTTACTAAAATCCGACAGTTGTTGTCGCTGAGGAAGAAAGAAATGGGGCAATTTTTCGCTTACGTGGCGGTTATCACCGTAAAGGAGAATAACTATGTCGCATAACGCAACTCCAAACACCTCTCGCGTGGAATTACGTAAAACGCTTACGTTGATTCCGGTTGTTATGATGGGCCTTGCCTATATGCAACCGATGACGCTGTTCGATACATTCGGTATCGTATCGGGCCTCACCAACGGTCACGTTGCGACGGCGTACGCCTTCGCACTGGTCGCGATCCTCTTTACCGCGCTGAGCTACGGAAAACTCGTCCGCCGTTTCCCGTCAGCAGGCTCTGCGTACACCTATGCTCAGAAATCCATTAGCCCGGCAGTTGGCTTTATGGTGGGCTGGTCATCTCTGCTGGACTACCTGTTCATGCCGATGATCAACATTCTGCTGGCAAAAATTTACTTTGAAGCGCTGGTGCCTTCCGTGCCGTCGTGGATCTTTGTTGTCGCGCTGGTGGCCTTTATGACCATTTCTAACCTGCGCAGCATCAAGACCGTGGCAAACTTCAACACCCTGATTGTTATTCTGCAGATGGGCATCGTGGCAGTTATCGTCGGCCTGATCATCTACGGTGTTTCTCACGGTGAAGGTGCGGGCACGCTGACCAGCACGCGTCCATTCTGGTCTGAAGGCGCACATGTTGTGCCGATGATTACCGGTGCGACAATTCTGTGCTTCTCGTTCCTGGGCTTTGACGGTATCTCTTCTCTGTCAGAAGAGACCAAAGATGCTGAGCGCGTGATCCCAAAAGCGATTTTCCTGACGGCGCTGATTGGCGGCCTGATCTTCATCGGTGCCTCCTACTTCCTGCAGCTGTACTTCCCGGATATCTCTCGCTTTAAAGATCCGGATGCGTCGCAGCCTGAAATCATGCTTTATGTTGCGGGTAAAACGTTCCAGTGGGGCGTGCTGATTTTCTCCAGCGTGACCGTACTGGCATCCGGTATGGCAGCACACGCAGGCGTTTCTCGTCTGATGTATGTTATGGGCCGTGACGGCGTGTTCCCGACTCGCTTCTTCGGTTATGTGCATCCAAAATGGCGTACTCCGGCGTGGAACGTGCTCTTGGTTGGCGCGATTGCCCTGCTGGCGATTAAATTCGACCTGGTGACTGCAACTGCGCTGATTAACTTCGGTGCGCTGGTGGCGTTCACCTTCGTTAACCTCTCCGTGATTTCGCAGTTCTGGATCCGTGAGAAGCGCAACAAAACGCTGAAAGACCACTTCAACTATCTGGTGCTGCCAGTGTGTGGTGCGCTGACGGTGGGGGCGCTGTGGATTAACCTGGAAGAGAGCTCTATGATTCTGGGGCTGATCTGGGGCGGTATCGGCCTGGTTTACCTGGCCTGCGTAACGAAGAGCTTCCGTAACCCGGTTCCTCAGTACGAAGACGTTGCGTGATGACTCGCCGGGTGGCGCTAGCGCTTACCCGGCCTACAAAACAACACTCCTGTAGGCCCGCGTAAGCGAAGCGCCACCGGGCAAAAAAAAGCGGAGACCATCGTCTCCGCTTTTTTATGTCTGATTTTCAGACTATCTCTTGCGCGTACTGAAACAGCGCTTTCAGCAGCGCCTGTTTCTCTGCATTCCCTTCGTACTGACCGTAAAGCATCTCCAGCTCCTGGGCGTAGTTGTGCAGATACTCTGGCGTAAACACGTTACGACGATGCTGCAGCCAGCGCTCCTGCTCTGTTTCATCCAGCGTACCGGGGTAGTTACGTGCGCGGTAATTAAACATCAGCTTTTCGATGCGTTTATCGGCGAAAGTGATGTCCAGCGCCGGCAGGTTCCGCGGCTCGGTTTGCAGGACAATATTCATCGCTGCACGGTCGGCATCGCTGAAGAAGCCGTTGTAGAGCTGTGCATCGACGTTTTCCGACGGCACAAACGGCTCCGCTTCGGCGAAGATCGCGACCACTTTCTCGCGTACCTGCGGATTTTCGCGCAGCACTTTCAGGTTATCCAGGCAGTGCTGACGGTTAATGCCCAGCCTGTCAGCATCCTCCGGGCGCAGCGTATTCGCCTGCGCCAGTACCGGACATTTATTGATATGCACCAGTTTGACCGGCACCGCGGGCAGGTCACCAAGCTCATTTTTCGTGGTGTAGAGCCGCTCGCGCAGGGTATCGCTGTCAAGTTCCAGCAGCGGCGAAATATCGCCCGCTAAATCCACCATGATAACGGCGTTACGGTTGTCCGGATGCCACGCCAGCGGTGCCACCCAGCTTGTATTGCCGCGCCAGGCACCGAACATACCGGAGATATGCACCAGGGGTTTCATCTGCGGCACGTCGATAAGGGTCATGAGCTTCTGCTTGCTGCGATGGCTCAGCAAATACTCAAACAGCCGGGGCTGCGCGGCTTTCACCAGCTTCGCCATGGCAATAGTGGCATAGACGTCCGCCATTGCGTCGTGGGCATTGCTGTGCTCAATGCCATTAGCGCGCGTCAGGTGTTCCAGGCGGAAGCTCGTCAGACCTTCCTCATTTTCCGGCCAGTTGATGCCTTCAGGACGCAGGGCATAACAGGCGCGCATGATATCCAGCAGATCCCAGCGCGAGTTGCGGTTCTGCCAGCTCCAGGCGTACGGATCGTAGAAGTTGCGATAGAAAACGTTGCGGGTCACTTCGTCATCGAAACGGATGTTGTTGTAACCGACCACGCAGGTATTGGGGACGGTAAACAGATCGTGGATGCGGCGGGCGAATTCCGCCTCGTTCACCCCTTTCTCCCGCGCTTCCTGAGGGGTGATCCCGGTGACCATGACCGCGCCTGGCTGCGGCAGGTAATCATCAGCAGGTTTGCAGTAAAAGACCTCAGGCTCGCCAATGATGTTGAATTCGTCGTCGGTACGGATGGCGGCAAACTGCGCCGGTCGGTCCAGCGCCGGGTGCGTGCCAAAGGTTTCATAGTCGTGGAATAAAAAAGTGGGGCGTGCGGCAGAGTCAGACACCAGTAATACCATCCTGTTAAAAAATGACGCCACTATGGTAAACGATCGTGCGGGTCAGACCGAATAAAAAGCGCCGCCGTGGTGCAAATTTGCGAGACAGATTCAGCGTGAAACCTGCGTTCTGTCACATTTTTTTGCAATTAAGCCAGGTAACGACATCAGAACTCCCGTAAAAAGGTCATCGATTTTTAATGACCTGAGGATATACCGTTGAAACGCCGTCTGTTTATTGCTGTTTCTTTACTCGCTTCGAGTATCTCATCTGCTTTTGCGGCCGAACCGCTGGATTTTTCCCCGCAGCCTCCGGCCATTCAGGCGGGCTCGTGGGTGCTGATGGATTACACGACTGGTCAGATCTTAACGGCGGGCAACGAACATCAACAACGTAATCCGGCGAGCCTTACTAAGCTGATGACGGGTTATGTGGTTGATCGGGCCATTGATAGCCATCGCATTACGCCGGATGACATTGTCACCGTAGGCCGTGATGCATGGGCCAAAGGGAACCCGGTTTTTGACGGATCATCCCTGATGTTCCTGAAAGAGGGCGATCGCGTCTCCGTGCGGGACTTAAGCCGCGGGCTGATTGTGGATTCCGGCAACGACGCCTGCGTGGCGCTGGCCGATCACGTAGCGGGTGGGCAGCCGCAGTTTGTGAAGATGATGAACGACTATGTGCAGAAGCTGAACCTGCGCGATACGCACTTTGAAACCGTCCATGGGCTTGATGCGCCGGGTCAACACAGCTCGGCCTATGACCTGGCCGTTCTCTCCCGGGCTATCATTCACGGTGAGCCTGAGTTTTACCATATGTACAGCGAAAAGAGTCTCACCTGGAACGGGATCACCCAGCAAAACCGTAACGGCCTGCTGTGGGATAAAACCATGAACGTGGATGGCCTCAAAACGGGGCACACTTCTGGCGCGGGCTTTAACCTGATTGCTTCCGCCATTGACGGTCAGCGCCGTTTAATCGCGGTGGTGATGGGGGCGGACAGCCCGAAAGGGCGCGAAGACCAGGCCCGGAAACTGCTGCACTGGGGTCAGCAGAATTTCGATACGGTGCAGATTCTGCACAGCGGTAAAAAAGTAGGGACAGAACGTATCTGGTACGGTGATAAAGAACAGGTAAATCTGGGTACGGATCAGGACTTCTGGCTGGCTTTACCGAAAGCGGAAGTGGCGAACATTAAGGCGAAATACGTTCTGGATAAAAAAGAGCTGGAAGCGCCGATTGCCGCACATCAGCGGGTTGGGGAGATCCAGCTCTATGACCGCGAAAAAGTGGTGGCACACTGGCCGCTGGTCACGCTGGAACGTGTTGATAAGGGTGGGATTTTCTCTCGCCTCAGTGATTACCTGCACCAAAAAATCTAACCTTTCTGAGCAGACTGGCAGGGTTGCGAGTCTGCTCACATAATAAACACTCCTCGTTTGCCGATAATATTGTTCCTGTTTTATAGTGTATAAATATACAGTAATAAGCGGAGGCAGTATGGACTACAGCATCAAGCAGCAACAGAAGCGTAAGATTGCGGGTTTTCATCTTGTTGGGCCGTGGGAAAAAACGGTTAAGCAGGGATTTGAACAGCTGGTCATGTGGGTGGACGGACGTCACATTGAGCCGCTGGAGTGGGTGGCGGTCTACTACGATAATCCTGATGAGGTCCCGGCGGAAAAACTGCGCTGTGATACGGCCGTTACGGTACCGGAGGATTTTGTTATCCCGGATAACAGCGAAGGCGTCATGATGACGGAAATCGCGGCGGGTGATTATGCCGTGGCCACGGCGCGTGTGGAAAACTACGACTTTGCAACACCGTGGTATCAGTTCTTCAATTCCCTGTTGCAGGACAATAAATACCAGATGGCGCTCAAACCCTGCTTCGAACGCTATCTCAATGATGGCAACGCGGACGGTTACTGGGATATCGAAATGTTTATCGCGGTAGAGCACAAAACGGCTTAAGCCTGCTAAATGAAGGGTTTTTCAGCCGGGTGTGATCCGCCCGGCTGAAAACACAGTACAATTGTGATTTGCCGTGTAGCTGGAGAGCGGGTGTGCGTCCCGACAAATCATTAACGCCGTTTGAAATTCGTCTATACAAACATTACCGCGTGGTGCATGGGTGCCGCATTGCGCTGGCGTTCGTATTGACCTTTATACTGGTCCGACTGCTGGATGTTCCGGAGGGGACGTGGCCGCTGATCACGCTGGTGGTGGTGATGGGGCCTATCTCATTTTGGGGGAACGTTGTTCCTCGCGCCTTCGAGCGGATCGGCGGTACCGTTCTTGGCTCTGCGCTGGGGCTTATTGCCCTGAAGCTGGAGCTTATCTCATTTCCGGTCATGCTGGCATGGTGCGGTGCGGCCATGTTCCTCTGCGGTTGGCTGGCGTTGGGCAAACGCCCCTATCAGGCGCTGCTGATTGGTATCACGCTTGCGGTGGTGGTTGGCGCACCGGCCGGGGATATGACCACGGCGCTCTGGCGAAGCGGGGATGTCATCCTGGGCTCGCTGCTTGCCATGCTGTTTACCGGCATCTGGCCGCAGCGTGCTTTTTTGCACTGGCGTATCCAGATGGCCAGCTATGTCACCGCGTTTAACCGCGTTTACCAGGCCGGTTTCTCCCCCAATCTGGTTGAGCGCCCCCGGCTGGAAAAGCATCTGCAAACCATCCTTAATGACGTGGTCAAAATGCGCGGCCTGATTACCCCCGCCAGCAAAGAGACCCATATTCAGAAAGCGATTTTCGAGGCTATTCAGACCGTAAGCCGCAATCTGGTCTGCATGCTTGAGCTGCAGATTAACGCGCACTGGGCTTCTCGCCCAAGCCATCTGTTGATGCTCAACGCACATACGCTGAAAGAGACACAGCAGATGACGCAGCAAACCCTGTTGACCATCGCTCATGCGCTCTATGAAGGCAACCCGCAGCCGATACTGGCGAACAGCGAGCGTCTGAATGACATTGTGGCGGAGCTGAAAACGCTTATTAGCGAGCGGCAGGGTGATAACGTGGCGGAAACGCCCATTCATGGCTATGTCTGGTTGAGCCTGGAACTGGCCCGGCAGCTTGAACTGTTATCGCACCTCATTTGCCGGGCGCTGCGCAAATAAAACGCGGATGTGACGCCTGCTGCTTCGATTCAGCAGCAATTGGGGTTATGATAGCGTTAAACGATATAGTCATTGTCATTCGCAGCCGCTGTCAGTAAGGTTATTGATACAACGGTTGCTTTAACGAATCCGAATCTCACATTATCAGGGGTGTAAAAATGGAAACTACCAAGCCTTCGTTCCAGGATGTTCTGGAATTCGTCCGCCTGTTCCGTCGCAAAAACAAACTGCAGCGTGAAATCCAGGACGTTGAGAAGAAGATCCGTGACAACCAGAAACGTGTCCTGCTGCTCGACAACCTGAGCGACTACATCAAGCCAGGCATGAGCGTTGAAGCTATTCAGGGCATCATCGCCAGCATGAAGAGCGACTATGAAGACCGCGTGGATGACTACATCATCAAAAATGCTGAGCTGTCCAAAGAGCGTCGCGATATCTCTAAAAAGCTGAAAGTGATGGGCGAAATCAAAAACGGCGAAGCAAAAAGCGAGTAATCGCAATGAATGGTGAAAAAGGCTCTCTGGTGACAGAGAGCCTTTTTTATTTTAGTAGGTCGGGTAAGGCGCAAGCCGCCACCTGACAATTTTATCAGGCACAGAAAAGCAAAAAGCCTGCTTTAAAAGCAGGCTTTTTAAATTTGGCTCCTCTGACTGGACTCGAACCAGTGACATACGGATTAACAGTCCGCCGTTCTACCGACTGAACTACAGAGGAATCGTTGTGGAGGCTTATCTTAGCGGCGAAAAAACTTTTGTCAAACCTGATCTTAGAGAAAATCGACCGACTGCTGAATCTGTCGTCAGTTTGTTGTAAATCCACACATCTTTTTCAGGAAAATACTTTGCAGGATGAGCATTTCTCCCCCATCATTTGAAATGGAGTTTCAACTTTTCTCGCTAAGGTCCATTTTGAACGTCACTGCTCCTCTGCGCCAGGCGATCATGCGCACGCCCTGGTATGCAAAACGTAAAAGCTATCGTGTCCTCTTCTGGCGTGAAATCACCCCCCTTGCGGTGCCTATCTTTCTGGAGAATACCTGCGTACTGCTGATGGGGGTGTTGAGCACCTTCCTTGTCAGCTGGCTGGGGAAAGAGGCGATGGCGGGGGTTGGGCTGGCGGACAGCTTCAACATGGTGGTGATGTCCTTCTTCGCGGCTATCGACCTTGGGACAACCGTCGTGGTGGCCTTCAGCCTTGGCAAGCTTGACCCCAAACGGGCCCGCGAGGCGGCTCGCCAGTCGCTGATGATCATGACCATTTTTTCGATCGTTCTGGCGGCAGTGATCCACTATTTCGGTAAAGAGATTATCGACGTTGTCGCCGGGGAAGCCACGAACGAGGTGAAGGACCTGGCGCTAACCTACCTCGAAATGACCGTCATAAGCTATCCGGCCGCGGCCATCGCGCTGATTGGCAGCGGTGCGCTGCGCGGGGCAGGTAACACCAAAATCCCGCTGCTGATCAACGGCGGGATGAATATCCTGAATATCATCATCAGCAGCGTGCTGATCTACGGCGTGTTTTCATGGGATGGGTTGGGGTTCGTCGGTGCCGGTCTGGGGCTAACCATTTCTCGCTACATTGGTGCTGCGGCGATTATCGGGGTGCTGATGACGGGCATCACGCCTTCGCTGCGCCTTACGCTGAAAAGCTACTTCCGACCCTTTAACTTCGCCATTATCTGGGAAGTGATGGGGATTGGTATTCCCGCCAGTATTGAATCAGTGCTGTTTAACGGCGGTAAGCTGCTGACGCAGATGTTTGTCGCCGGTATGGGGACCGACGTTATCGCCGGTAACTTTATCGCCTTCTCCATCGCCTCGCTGATTAACCTGCCGGGTAACGCGCTGGGTTCAGCCTCGACCATCATCACGGGCAAACGGCTCGGGAAAGGGCAGATAGGCCAGGCGGAACGTCAGCTGCGCCACGTGTTCTGGTTGTCAACGATTGGCCTGACGGCGATCGCCTGGGGAACCGCCCCCTTTGCCGGGCTGATGGCCGCGTTTTATACCCATGAACAGGATGTGAAAGAGGTTGTTAAGATCCTTATCTGGCTCAATGCCGCGTTTATGCCCATCTGGGCGGCCTCATGGGTGCTACCCGCGGGTCTGAAAGGGGCGCGTGATGCTCGTTTTGCGATGTGGGTGTCGATGCTCGGCATGTGGGGGTGTCGGGTTGTGGCGGGTTATACGTTAGGTGTGGTGCTTGGCTGGGGCGTGGTGGGTGTCTGGCTGGGAATGTTCCTTGACTGGGCCGTGCGCGGGGCGCTGTTCTACTGGCGTATGGTCAGCGGGCGCTGGCTATGGAAATATCCGCGACAAAATGCCTGACAAATGTGCGAAATGGAGAATAAATCGGCAAACGATCGGAAATCTGCATTCTGCCTTTGACATCCCGGGGGAGCATCGATAATATGCGCCCCGTTCACACGATTCCTCTGTAGTTCAGTCGGTAGAACGGCGGACTGTTAATCCGTATGTCACTGGTTCGAGTCCAGTCAGAGGAGCCAAATTTAAAAAGCCTGCTTTTAAAGCAGGCTTTTTGCTTTTCTGCGTAAGGTAAATGCAAAACGGCAACCTTGTTGCCGTTTTTAGTGTTTGCACTCTCTCCCGTGGGAGAGGGATGGGGTGAGGGCACCAGCCCGCACGATGTTACATGCTAATCGGCGCCGTCGCCTCAACCAGCCACGGACGCGCTTCGCTATTCACCAGCGGTGACAGCGCCTCGCGAACCTGCTGATGATATTCATCCAGCCACTGCTTTTCCTGCCCGGTCAACAGCTGCAATTCCACCTGGCTTAAATCAATCGGGATCAGCGTTAGCGAAGAAAACGTGCAGAACCCCGGGCGGCTTTCAACAATTTCCACCTGGTTTTCAATGCGGATACCGTGGCTGCCGCCCAGATAATACCCCGGTTCAATGGTCATGATATTGCCCGCCACCAGTGGCCAGGGGTTAACCTTTTTGGCGATGCGGTGTGGGTTTTCATGGATAAGAAGCTGATGCCCCACGCCATGTCCCGTGCCGTGATCGTAATCCAGCCCCATTTCCCACAGCGGACGTCGCGCGAAAGCGTCCAGCTGATGCCCGTGTGTGCCGGATGGGAACTGCAGGGTTATCAGCGACAGGAAGCCTCTCAGTACGGCGGTATAATGCATACGCTGCTGCGGGGGAACATGACCCCAGGCAAGCGTGCGCGTGGCGTCAGTGGTGCCGTTAGTGTACTGACCGCCAGAATCATTCAGGTAAAAATGATCGTGGCCGATGGGTTTGTTGCTGGCCTCGCTGGAGTGATAGTGGCACATCGCCGCGTTGCTCGAAGAGGCGGAAATGGTCGCAAAGCTCTGCTCGATAAAGCCGGGCTGCTGTTTACGGAACGCGAGCTGTTGCGCCTGTACTTCGAGCTCGGTTAAGGGATTTCCAGCCGCTTCACGTCGCGGCACTTCACGGCTCAGCCAGGCCAGGAAGTTGACCCACGCGGCGCCGTCCTGGTGATGACATTCACGATACCCTGCCAGCTCGACCGGGTTTTTGGTGGCTTTCAGCAGGGTGATCGGATCGGTCTGCCAGACGATCTCCCCCTGGGGTTCAATGGCGAAGCGCAGGGCTACCGGTGCGGAATCGGCATCGACCATCACTCGTTTACCTTCCGCAATTTCTCGGCAGCGTTCGATAAAGGTGTCCTGTGGCGCAGTGGCGAGCGTGTTACGCACGGCTTCGGGCAGGGCGCTGAGCTTAGTGTCGTTAACAAACCACTCCACGTGACCGTCGCGACGCAACAGGGCAAAAGAGAGCGGTACCGGGCTGGTGGGGATATCTGACCCGCGTACGTTGAGCAGCCAGGCAATGTTATCCGGCAGCGTAACCGCCAGATAATCAGCATTGTTCGCGGCCAGCACGGCGGCAACGCGCTGACGTTTGTCTTCGCTGCTTTCACCGCTTACCGCAACTGGCATTTCACTGATCGGCCCCGCCGGTGCGGCAGGACGATCGATCCAGAGCGTGTCAAACGGTGAGGCATTCAGCGGGACGAACTCACACGGCGTGGCAGAAAGTTGCGTAAACTCGGTATTTGTCATCAGCAGTGGATCAAAACCGATGCGCGTGGCGGGCTCAACGTTTGCCGCCAGCCATGCTGCCAGCGGTTCATTGTGCAGATGATGAATTTCAATCTCATCCAGGTTGACCTGAACGCGGGCCTGCACCTGATAGCGCCCGTCGACGAACAGCAACGCCTTGTCTTTCAGAACCAGCGCCAGGCCAGCCGAGCCGTCAAAGCCCGTCAGCCAGGCCAGTTTTTCATCATACGGCGCGCAGTATTCACTCTGCCAGGCATCCGCGCGCGGGACGATCATCCCGTCGAGATGGTTTTCCTGAAGCCACCGGCGCAGGGCCGCTAAGGGTGATGAGGTGGACATGCATTTTCCTTAATTGTTATCAGCGGAACGGTGGCTCGTTGAAGGTACGCAACTTGCGGGAATGCAGTTTGTCACCTTCCGCCCGCAGCAAATCAATGGCGCGAATGCCAATTTGCAGATGTTCGGATATCGCCCCTTCATAGAAGCGGTTGGCCTGACCCGGCAGCTTGATTTCGCCATGCAGCGGCTTATCGGACACGCAGAGCAAGGTGCCGTAAGGCACGCGGAAGCGATACCCCTGCGCGGCAATGGTGGCGCTCTCCATATCAATCGCCACCGCACGGCTCAGGTTGAACCGCAGCGCGGAGGCGGAGTAACGCAGCTCCCAGTTACGGTCATCGGTAGTGACCACCGTACCGGTGCGCAGGCGCTGCTTAACCTCTTCACCGGGCATGCCGCTCACCTCTTTGGTGGCGTCATACAGCGCGCGCTGCACTTCAGCGATGCTCGGAATCGGAATGTCTGGCGGCAGCACGGCGTCGAGAACGTGGTCGTCGCGTAAGTAGGCGTGGGCCAGCACGTAATCACCAATCAGCTGGCTTTCGCGCAGGCCGCCGCAATGGCCGATCATCAGCCAGACGTCCGGGCGCAGTACCGCCAGATGGTCGCAGATGGTTTTGGCGTTCGACGGCCCCACGCCGATGTTGATCAGCGTGATGCCCTGGCCGTCGGCGGTGATCAGGTGCCAGGCAGGCATCTGGTGTTTTTTCCATGCTAGATCGGAAATGGCCTGCTCTGGCGCTTCAGTCTCTGCGGTGATCCAGATCCCGCCCGCACAGGAGAGCGCGATGTACGGGCTTTCCGGGTCAAGGATCTGGCTGCAGCCCCAGCGGACAAACTCGTCGACGTAACGGGTGTAGTTGGTAAACAGCACGAACGGCTGGAAATGCTCGGCGGGCGTGCCGGTGTAGTGGCGCAGGCGTGCCAGCGAGAAATCCACCCGGCGGGCATCAAAGTGCGAGAGGGGAGAAAATTCTGCCGGGTGATAAATCCCGTCTGCCGTTTCATCGCCAATCTGTGAAAGCTCGGTGGTTGGGAAATGGCGGGTCAGTCCCGCGCTCATGGAACGATCAAGGGTTAGCGCCGAACCGTCAATCACGTAAGGATACGGGATCTCATGCTGTGAAGGTTCTACGGCAATGTGTGCGCCGTAATCCTGGTATAACAGCGTGAGTTGCTCTTCAAGATAAGGGCGGAACAGTGCAGGGCGGGTGACGGTGGTGCTGTAGCAGCCGGAGTGGGTAAAACGGGCATAGGCGCGGGTTTTTGGCGTCGTGCTGGCGCTGCCGTCCCAGGTCACAGAGAGCGATGGATAAACAAAAAGGCCCTCGCTTCTGGCCTTTTCGTCGGGAAGTTTCCCTGTTTCGATATATTCGCTGATGGCGCTGCGCAGCGCGTTGACGGACTGTTCATACAGTGCGTCGAGTTTTTCCAGCGCCTGAGCCGGGGTCAGGCTGGAGCCCTTATTATTCATCTCTGTCTCCTTGTTCCACAGGTGTGCGACTCTACCCGATAGTATGTCACACGCCTGTGAAACAAAAGGGAGATCAGCTGTGGCGCGTCTCTTTCATCAGTAGCGCCGTCGCCGCTGACAGCAGGCATCCAGCCAGCAGATAAATCGCCACGCTGTGCCAGTTTCCCCCGGAGAAGGTCACCAGCGCGGCGGCAATAAACGGCGTGAAACCGCCGCCGACCACGCTGGCAACCTGGTAGCCCACGCCCGCGCCGCTGTAGCGATAGCTCGCGCCAAACAGTTCGGTAAACATCGGCTGCTGTACGCAGACCACCATATCGTGAGCGATGTTCGCGAGCATAATGGCGAAGAAGACAATCCAGAACACAGACTGCGCCTCCAGCGCCATAAAGAACGGCCAGGCGCTGAGGGTACCAATCAGCGCGCCGGTGATATAGACGCGACGGCGGCCAAATTTGTCCGCCAGCCAGGCGAAACAGGGGATAGTCAGGCAGCTGATCCCGCCGACCACCAGACCAATATTCAGGAATAGCTCACGCGGCAGACCGAGATTTTGCGTCGAGTAGTTCAGGGCAAACGCGGTGACGATGTACATCGTCAGCAGCTCACACAGGCGCAGGGCGATAATTTTCAGAAAAGCGCCAGGGTGCCGGACGAGGGCTTCCATAACCGGAAGGCGTTTTTTGACGGAAGGCTTTTCCTGCTGCTTTTCGAATTCTGCCGACTCCTCCATACCGTTACGGATCCACAGCGCGGCAATGACCAGCACGATGCTGAAGATAAACGGAATGCGCCAGCCCCAGCTCAGGAACTGCTCGTCGGTGGTGTAATGGCTGATGAGTGACACCAGCCCGGTCGACAGCAGCAGCCCCACGCCATATCCCACCTGTACGCCGCTGCTGTAGAACGCTTTCCGGTTTTTCGGTGCGCTCTCAACGGATAACAACGCCGCACCGCCCCATTCGCCGCCTACGGCGAAGCCCTGGATGGCGCGCAGTATCACCAGCAATACCGGTGCCCACCAGCCAATGGCGGAAAACGAAGGGAGAATGCCAATCAGCGCAGTGGCAATCCCCATCATCCAGACGGTAAGCATTAGCATGCGTTTGCGGCCCAGCCGGTCGCCGAAGTGGCCGAAGATCACCCCACCAAGCGGACGAAACAGGAACCCGACGCCGAAGGTGGCAAATGCGGCGAGGGTGCCCATCGCGGGGCTGACCTGGGGGAAGAATTCACGGTTAAACACCAGCGCGGCGGTGATACCGTAGAGCAGAAAATCATACCAGTCGACGACGGCGCCCGCGAAGCTGCCGAGGGCGGCACGACGGGCACGATTGAGCGAAGGGGTCTCCTCGCCGGGACGTTCGGAGATGAGGGTGGAGTCCATAGTTGTCCTGTCCATACTGATTTTAATTATTGGTATAAGAAAAGGTCACTCACATAGCAGCCGTCATATAAACGGAACCTATGAGACTACCGCGACAGAACGTCTGAGAAAACGTTTTTATCTTTCCGGAAGGCGCTGAATAAAGAAATTTCATCAACACCTTCAGCGATATAATTATGTCTGCTTGACGCGGTTATCTGCTGAATGGTTTACAGTAATAGTGACCGCTGCGTGAGTTAAGCTGAGGGAATCACGATGCAACGCACCTTTTCGGCAATCTGGATGATCCTGTTTTTATTCGTCGCACCGCTTCACGCGGAGCCCAACGTCTACGGTGAACAGCGCATCAGCGGCTGGTGGAATGCGCTGACGGATGATATTTCGCAAACCTGGGAGCAGCCTCAACGTTACGATCTGTACCTGCCATTTTTGAGCTGGCATGCCCGCTTTATGTACGACAAAGAAAAAACCGACAATTACAATGAAATGCCGTGGGGCGGTGGCCTGGGCGTCTCCCGCTATAACGAAGAGGGCAACTGGAGCGCGCTTTTCGCAATGATGTTCAAAGACTCGCACAACGAATGGCAGCCCGCAATGGGCTATGGCTGGGAGAAGGGCTGGTATCTGGATGACGCCAACGATTTCCGGCTTGGGCTCGGCGCCGCGGCGGGGATCACGGCGCGAGATGATTTTGCAAACTATGTACCGCTACCGTTCATCTTCCCGCTGTTCTCGGCCAGCTATAAGCGCGTTACCGTTCAGTTCACCTATATTCCCGGAACCTATAACAACGGGAACGTGCTTTTTGCCTGGCTGCGCTTAGGCTTTTAAAGGGTGATCACCTTTTTTGCCACAGCGTTAGACAGTACCAGCATGGAGAAGAGAACTGAGCTGACGAACGTGAGCACAATCAACGTCAGCTTCATGCCGAGAGACGTCACCGGTATTAGCGCCGTCAGCAGATGAAATACCGAGTAGTGCACAATGTACACGCCGGTCATCGTTTTGCTGATGGCGGCCAGGATGGACTCCTTCAGTTCAGCATTGCGGCGAAAGCGTACGCCGTTCGCCGCAATCACCAGCGCGACGATCAGAATGTAAATTTGAGAGCCGGTGAGGATAAAAGCGTTTCTGTCGGCCTTAAACAGGGCAAAAAAGAAGTGGCGCTCGTAAAACCAGGTAAAGAGGTAGATGAACGGGATGGCAATAACCGCTGCCCGAACCACCGATTTGCGGCTTATCCACTCGGCTATTTTGGGGTCGCAGAAGAGTTGCCCCGTCAGATAAAACAGCAGCCATGTCCACAGCCGATACTGCGGTGACAGAGAGAGGACGTGCGCGTCAGGATAAAGCGCCGATAATAGGTCGTATCCGTAAGAAAAGACCAGCAGTGCAGCAATCGCGGTGCAGAACAACGCTCGCCGCTGGCTGAGCCATTCCACCGCAGGGTGGAAGGCGTAAATCACGACAAACGCAAACACGAACCACGGCTGGATTAAATACCCGCGCTGATACGGCTCCCACAGGTAGTAGATCGTTATCCAGAAAAGAAAGACGGTCACCAGGCTTTTAATTTTGCCCAGCTGCCAGTGGCTGCCGTGCCGGGACTGTCCGTCGAGATAGCCTGACACCACAAAAAACAACGGTGTGGCAATCGTCGAGATAAAGGTTAAAAACCCCAGGATCCAGTGATAGTCATAATCATAACGATCCCAGGTGTTGTAGATGGTGAAGAAGGTAACCGCCGTCATACAGCCCAGCGTCTTGATAATGTTCAGTCCTGTCGCATTCATTGTTGTCTGGCTTCGTCCTTACGATGGAAACATGCATATATTACAGGAAGAACCAGCAGCGTCAGGATAGTCGCAAACCCCAGTCCAAACATAATCACAACGGCCATGCTCTGGAAGAAAACATCCAGCAGCAGCGGCGCCAGGCCCAGTACGGTCGTAAATGCGGTAAGCAGGATAGGCCGCAGGCGCGAGGTGGCGGCGTAAACGATCGCCTCGTGCTGACCTTTATGCGCCTTCTGCTGCTCGATCTCTTCCACCAACACGATGCCGTTGCGAATGAGCATTCCGCTCAGGCTCAGGAGACCAATCAGCGCCATAAAGCCGAACGGGATCCCGGTAATTAAGAATCCCGGCGTAACGCCAATCAGCGCCAGCGGCACGGTCAGCCAGATGGCGACGGCGTTTTTCACCGAGCTGAACATCAATACTGTGATAACAAACATGACCAGGAATCCGATCGGCAGCGTGGTGAAGAGCCCCTGCTGGGCTTCGCTGGAGTTTTCTGCATCGCCTCCCCACTCGATGCTGTAGCCGTGGGGCAGAGGGAGGGCGTCAATGTGCGGCTTCACCCGGGCGAGAATATCGCCGGAGGTTTGCTGGCTGAGGGGATCGGGGTCGGTCATAACCGTCAGCACCCGCGAGCGGTCGCGGCGCAGAATAAGCGGATCTTCCCACTCCAGCGAGAAACGGCTAACAACGTTACTTAGCGGGATATACTGCTGCCGCGTCTGGCTCCAGACCAGCACGTTGTTCAGGTGATTGGCGTCCAGCCGTTCGCTCTCCGGCGGGCGCACCACGACAGGGAGCAGGTCGCTGCCTTCCCGATATAATCCTGCCCGGCTGCCGGAAAAATTCATCTCCAGCGCGTTGTCGACGTCCTGCTTGTCCACGCCAAGCTCGCGTCCAAGCGCGGCGACGTACTGCGGACGGATCACCTTGCTGCGGTTTTGCCAGTCGTTTCTCACGCTGCTTGTCGCCGGGTCGCGCGCCAGAATATCGTCCACCTGGCTGGCAATCAGGCGCAGCCTGTCGGGATCGGGACCCTTGATGCGCACCTCAATGGCGCTGTCCCCGGAGGGGCCAAACATCACGCGTTTGGTGCTGGCGTTAACCTGCGGATAGTTTCGCGCAATGTACTCATCGACGTGACGCGTCAATGCGGAGATGTTGCGCTGGTCATCCATGCGCACCATGATCTGCGCGTAGTTGCTGTACTGCCGCTGTCCGCTGTAGGTCAGAATAAACCGCATGCTGCCCTGACCGATGGTTGAAACGGTGGTTTCCACGCCGGGCTGGCCGTTGATGGTTTTTTCGATATCACTGGTCATCTTCTCGGTCCATTTGATATCGGTGCCATACGGTAACCACAGGTCGACAAAGAAAATCGGCGTATTAGACGAGGGGAAAAAGTTTTGCCGCACGGCGCCAAAACCCCAGACTGACGCGACCAGCAGCGCAGCCATAACGATGAGTGTCGGCGCTTTCCGGAACAGCAGCGCGTTCAGGAGACGCTGATAAAGGCGGTAGAGGCGTTTGTCGTAAGGATTTGACTCGTCGGGTTTCACAGCCGCGCCGTCGTTTTTAAACAACCACCACTTAATCAGCACCGGCGTGATGGTAAGCGCAGAGAACCAGCTCAGCATCAGGGAAATCAGCAGCACCTGGAACAGGGATTTACAATATTCCCCGGTAGAATCCTGCGACAGCCCGATAGGCGCAAAAGCCAGGATGGCGATCACCGTTGCCCCCAGCAGCGGCAGGGCGGAGCGACGGATGATGCAGCTAATGGCGGTCAATAGTGGCGAGCCCTGCTGACGCGCAATCAGTACCCCTTCAACTATCACGATGGCGTTATCCACCAGCATGCTGAGGGCGATGATCAGCGCGCCGAGCGAGATACGCTGCAGCTCAATGCCCCACAGATACATGATCAGCAGCGTGCCCAGCACGTTAAGCGCGAGGGAAAACGCGATGATAATCCCGCTGCGTACGCCCATAAAGATCAGCAGCACGCCGATGACAATCGCCAGCGCCATCAGAAAGTTAATGATAAAACCGTTAACAGAGTGGCCCACTTCGGCGGCCTGATCGTAGAACAGGTCGATGTGTATCCCCGCCGGTTTTTCCGCTGACATCTGGTTTAGCTTCGCCTCCAGCGCGTGTCCCACGTCGATCACGTTCACGCCGGGAATAAACGAGACGCCCATCGTGACGGCTTTTCTGCCGTTAGCATGGTAGATACTGGCGGGCGATTCGTTCAGCCCGCGCGACAGCGTGGCGATATCCCGTAGACGCGTCGCTGCCCCGGTGCCGGGAGGGGTGATGATGAGATCGGCCAGTTCATCCAGATTTTCAAACTCACCGGTTGGATGCAGGCGAATAGATTCCGTTCCCGAGGTGATTTCTCCGGCGCTGGAAACCACGTTCAGCCTGCCGAGCAGGGCGGAAAGCTGGTTCAGCGTGATGCCGCGCGCGGCCATTTTGGTCAGGGAAATATCGATGTTGACCTGCTGGCTGATGGCCCCGCCGATGGCAACTTTACCGACGCCGGGGACCAGAATCAGTTCACGACGCAGCTGCTCGGCATACCTCACCAGTTCAGGATTGCTGAATTCATCCCCGGAAATCGCGAAGAAAAAGCCGAAGACATCGCCAAAATCATCATTTACAAAGGGCGTCACGACGCCGGGTGGGAACTGGCGCGCGGCATCGCCCACGCGACGGCGCAGTTCGTCCCAAATCTGCGGCAGTTCGTTCGAATGATAGCGCGAGGCAATGTTCACGGTGATTTGCGACAAGCCGTTTGATGAGATAGAGCTGACATTGTCCAGATAGGGCAGCTGCTGAAGGGCATTCTCGAGGGGCAGCGTGACCTCCTCTTCCACCTGCTGAGCAGAGGCCCCAGGATAGTGGGTAATGACCACGGCCGTTTTGATGGTAAAGGCCGGATCTTCCAGTCTGCCAATGTTCAGCAGGGCGAAAATGCCCCCCACGCCGAGCAGCAGGATCGTTAGCCAGACGCGAATGGGGTTATTAATAAACTGGCGAGAGATATCCATTATAGTCCCCGTTCACGCGTCCAGATACGCACCGGCTGGTTAGCATGAAGCTCACCCACGCCTGCAGCCACCACGCGCTCGCCCGCCTTGAGCCCATGCGTTATGACAACGCCCTCAGTGGTGACTTGCCCCACGCTGACCTTGCGGTCTTCAAGATGGAGCGCGTCGCCTTCTCCCGCGACGACCCAGACGTGCGGCTCATTGCGCGGGCTGTTGTTTGGGTTAAAGACCGCCTCCACCGGGACGACCAGTGCCTCAGCGCCCGCACCTGCCGGGAGATTGGTTAAATTGATTGTCACCGTACCGCTGACGCCGCCCACGGCGGGAAAATCATCCGGGCGCGGCATGGTGAGGATCACCTGCCAGGTCAGGGTGTTGCTATCGCTGCTGCCCGAGTGCTCTTTATAGACGGCGGTAAACTCCCGATCCGGGAAGGCGTTAATTCTCACCACGGGGCGATACTGCGCGTTACGAATATCAAAGGTCCTGAACAGGTTCTCAGGAATACTAAACACCACGTCCAGCAGGTCTGTGCGGGTTAAAGTCACAACCGGCTGACCCGCAGACACCACCTGATGGTTTCGGACATGCACGCTGGCCACCGTTCCGCTGAAGGGGGCGACGAGCGTCATCTGATTGAGCTCTTCACGGGCAATCTTTAGCGCCGCATTCGCCGAATCACGGTTCGCGCGCTGTACGTCCATCTCTGCTTTAGAGATAGCCTGGCGGCCCGCCAGCGTCTGAAAGCGATCGAACTGCCGCTGGGCCAGCGTCGCCGCTGTTTGTCTGTCGTTAACCCGCTGCTGGGCTTCACGGGCATTTAATCTCGCAAGCTGTTGACCCTGCTTGATGGCTGCACCCTGACGTATATCGAGTGCCTCAATTTGACCTGCGCGCTTGAAGGAAAGGTCTGTGGCATCACCCGATTCTATGCGTGCGGGAAAAACGCGCTGCTGGGCGTGACCGGGGACCGTCACCTCCGCCACTTTTACCATTCTGGGCAGAGGGGGAGCTTGCTTAGGTTTCGGGTCACATGCCGTGAGCATTAACAAAACGAATGGTAAAAGAGAGAGGTAGCGGTTCACTGTATTCCCCTAATAAATAACTGTTTTATTTATTCCATAACCTGGGCAGGGGTGACACTATTCTGCCAGAACAGTGACGACCATATAGGTAAATAAACCAATCGCCGTACTGGCGATAATGGCAAGCGCAATAAACAGACCGAGGCGGAGCAGGCTTAAACCATACATAAATTCCTCCATGAGCCGGAAGCGGTGGCTGACTATGAGCATAGTCGGCGAAAAGATAAATGTTAAATAACCATTATCAGTGGGTGGCGCTAAACCTGATATTCATGTGCTACGTTTAATATCAATCATCTCTTTTTACCGTAACTGGCATTAAGGGCAACCCCCTGCATTTAATGCGCTTTTTGCTTCTCTCACTCTCGTGTTGGTTATAAAAAGGATGCTCGATATGTACAAAAACATTCTCGTTCCGGTGGATGTCTACGAGACAAGCCTGGCGGATAAAGCGTTGCAGCATGCCCATTTTCTGGCGCAAAGCGCATCGGGTGACATTCATTTGCTGCACGTTATGCCAAAATTTTCAGCCGAACTGACGCGTGGTTTTATTTCAGATGCGCGTAAGATGGATGAATATATGATTAATAATTCGAAGGAAAAACTGTCTGACCTGATCAAAAAATTGAATTTGCCAGAAGAACGCGTTCACCTCCATGTCCGGAGCGGGAATGTTCGTGATGAGGTGATTAAGCTGGCGGATGAACTTGCCGTCGGCGCGATTATTGTCGGCTCTCGAAACCCCAATATTCAAACCCATTTGTTAGGCTCAGAGGCGGCAAGTATTGTTCGTTACGCCCATGTTCCTGTTTTCGTTATTCGTTAATTACATGAAAGCAAGGTGATTTCTGAATAGAACCTGAGGAAGGAACGATGAAAACAGGAAAACCTGACCGTCCGTATTATCAACAAACCGTTGACGAAACCCTGTCGAATATTCACTCCACCCTGGAAGGGCTTAGCGGCACTGAGGCATCCGTCCGACTTCAGCAGCATGGAGAGAATGCGTTACCGCAAAAAGAGGGCAAGCCTGCCTGGCTGCGCTTCCTGGCACATTTTAACGATGTGTTGATTTACGTTCTGCTGGTGGCCGCGTTGCTTAAGCTCTTTATGGGCCACTGGGTAGACATGCTGGTGATCCTTGGGGTTGCGATCGTCAACGCGCTGATTGGCCATATTCAGGAGAGCAATGCTGAAAAATCGTTGCAGAGTATTCGTAATATGCTCTCCAGCGAAGCCGTGGTGGTAAGACAGGGGAATCATGAAACAATCCCCACCACGGCGTTGGTACCGGGTGATATCGTGGTGATCCGCGCCGGGGATCGCATCCCTGCGGACCTGCGCGTGATTGAAGCGCATAACCTTCGCGTGGAGGAGGCCATCCTCACCGGTGAATCCACCGTTGTTGAGAAAAACAGCGATGCGTTAAGCGGGGAACTGCCTCTGGGCGATCGCTACAATTTGCTCTATTCAGGGACAACCGTCAGCTCTGGCGGCGGTAAAGGCGTGGTGGTGGCGACCGGGGGCGAGACCGAGCTGGGCCACATCAATCAGATGATGTCCGACATTGAAAAGCACCGCACGCCGCTGATGGTGCAGATGGATAAGCTTGGAAAAACCATCTTCATTACCATTCTGGTGATGATGGTGGCGCTGTTTGTTTTTAGCCTTCTGTTCCGGGATATGCCCGTTTCTGAACTGGTGCTGTCGCTTATCAGCTTAGCCGTTGCTGCCGTGCCGGAAGGCCTGCCCGCCATCATCTCCATTATCCTTTCGCTTGGCGTGCAGGCCATGGCGCGCCGTAAGGCCATCATTCGTAAGTTGCCTACGGTGGAAACCCTGGGCGCAATGACGGTCATCTGCTCGGATAAAACCGGCACCCTGACCATGAACGAAATGACGGTCAAGGCGGTGATTACCGCTGATACGATCTATCGCGTGGAGGGAGAAAGCTACGAGCCGGTCGGCAATATTCACCCCGTAGATGATCCGACGCCCGTCAGCGTGACGCAGGGTTCCGTGCTGGAACGCTACCTGCGGACCATCGACCTCTGTAACGACAGTCAGCTGATCAAAGACGAACAGGGACTGTGGAAAATAACCGGCGGCCCGACCGAAGGCGCGCTGAAGGTGCTGGCGGCGAAAATCCCGCTTCCCGCGCTGGATACCGAAATGCGCAGTAAAATCCCGTTTGATTCGCAGTATAAATACATGTCCACGCTGTACCGTCTGGGCGAAGAAGAGGTGATTTTACTCACCGGCGCGCCGGACGTCCTGTTCCGTCTCTGCCAGTACCAGCAGACGAATGACGGACTGCAGCCGTTCGATCAGCCATACTGGGAAGGGAAGATTGAAGAGTATGCCCGCGAGGGGCTGCGCATGGTGGCTGCGGCCTGGAAACCCGCCCGCGAGGGACAGCGTGAGCTGGATCACCCTGACCTGCAGGATGGCATTATTCTGCTCGGTATCGCCGGGATGATGGATCCCCCGCGTCCGGAGGCCATTACCGCGATTGCCGACTGCCTGCAGGCCGGGATCCGCGTGAAAATGATCACCGGCGACCACCCGCAAACGGCGATGAGCATTGGGCAAATGTTGGGGATTGGTAACGCCGCAAGCGCTATTACCGGACGTGAGCTGGAGGCGATGGACGATCGTCAGCTGAGCGACGCCGCGCAACAGTACGATATTTTCGCCCGCACCAGCCCGGAGGATAAATTCCGCCTCGTGCAGGCCCTGCAAAGTAAACAGGAAGTGGTAGGGATGACCGGGGATGGCGTGAATGACGCTCCGGCGCTCAAGCGGGCGGATGTGGGGATCGCCATGGGGATTAAGGGGACTGAAGTCACCAAGGAAGCCGCGGACATGGTGTTAACGGATGACAACTTTGCCACCATTGCCAGCGCGGTGCACGAGGGTCGTCGGGTTTACGATAACCTGAAAAAGACCATCCTGTTCGTTATCCCCAGCAACATCGCCCAGGCCCTGCTGATCATCATTGCGCTGCTGGCGGGGAACCTCATCCCGCTGACGCCGGTTCTGATCCTGTGGATGAACATGGCAACATCGGCAACGCTGTCGTTTGGCCTGGCGTTTGAAGCGGGTGAGAAGGACATCATGAACCGGCCGCCGCGCAAGGCGAATTTGCATGTGATGGACGGCTATGCCATCTGGCGCGTAGTGTTTGTCGGCCTGATGATTGCCATCAGCGCCTTCGTGCTGGAAGCCTGGCTACAGCCGCGCGGTTACTCGGCGGAATTTATCCGCACCGTGCTGTTGCAAACCCTGGTGACCGCGCAGTGGTTCTACATGCTTAACTGCCGCGTTAATGACGGCTTCTCACTGAGCAAAGGCCTGCTGGAGAATAAAGGGATTTGGATCGTGAGCGGCGTACTGCTGGCGCTACAACTTCTTATTATTTACGCGCCGTTCATGCAGATGCTGTTTGGCACCGAAGCGCTGCCGTTCCGCTACTGGGTCATTACCTTCCTGATTGGTTTTGTGATGTTCCTGATTGTCGAGGCGGAAAAGGTGCTGACACGCAGGTGGCGCAAAACCGAGGTGAGATAGTATATGCTGAGAAAGCCTGACGGAGATCGGGCTTTCTCTTTTTTGAGCGCAGGAAACTATGATTCGATTTATCTGGTTCGTCCTTACGCTGTGTGCCGCTGTTCCCGGTGCGTTTGCCGTAACCTATACCCTACCGCCGGAAGGCAGTCGTCTGGTGGGAACGCCGATTATCGTCACCGTTCCGCAGGGCAACACGCTGCCTCTGGAGGCTTTCGCCGCGCAGCACGGACAGGGCCTAAGCAATATGCTGGAAGCAAACCCGGGCGTGGATCCTTTTCTGCCTAAGTCCGGCACCCGGCTGGTGATCCCCCAGCAACTGATTTTGCCCGACACCGTCCGCGAGGGGATTGTCGTTAACGTGGCGGAAATGCGTCTCTACTATTATCCACCGGGCAGTCATACCGTTGACGTATTGCCCATCGGCATCGGTCAGGCCGGGCGTGAAACTCCGCGAAACTGGGTAACGGCCGTTGAGCGTAAGCAGGAAGGCCCCACCTGGTCTCCGACGCCGAATACGCGGCGCGCCTATGCGGCAGAGGGGAAAACGCTTCCGGCCTTCGTGCCCGCCGGGCCGGATAACCCGATGGGCCTGTATGCGATATATATCGGCAGGCTGTATGCGATTCACGGCACCAACTCGAATTTCGGTATCGGGCTACGGGTTAGCCAGGGATGTATTCGTCTGCGTAACGCCGATATCAAATATCTTTTCGATAATGTTCCCGTGGGCACCCGTGTGCAGATTATCGATCGCCCCGTTAAAGTGACGACAGAGCCGGACGGTAGCCGGTGGGTGGAGGTTCACGAACCGCTATCACGCAATCGGGCGGAATTCGAGTCAACCCGGAAAGTGCCTCTGCCCATTTCGGCCGCGCAGCGGACGCAGTTGATTAACGAGGGCGCGGGAGCGGAGCTGGAACGTCGGTCGGGGTTGCCGGTTAAGATAGGGATGTGAAGCCCTTTCCGTCGGGTAAGGCGCAGCCGCCACCCGACAATTTTACCAGATGCAGAAAAGCAAAAAGCCCGCTCGTAAGCAGGCTTTTCAAATTTGGCTCCTCTGACTGGACTCGAACCAGTGACATACGGATTAACAGTCCGCCGTTCTACCGACTGAACTACAGAGGAATCGTGTGAACGGGGCGCATATTATCGACGTCAGCCGCGCTTGTCAAAGGGTGGATCAACGCCTTTTGATCGTTTGCTGACAAAATCGGCAATGTGATGTTTTTGACAGCGTAATGCACCGCTTTGGTGCGTATATACCTCTAATGGGGCAGATCATAAACTGCTGTTTCAGTAATAAAACCCCCCTCCATGATTAGGTTTCCTTATTTTCAGGCGCTTAGCGAGGAATTCAGACCGCCCGGTAAAAGTGGCATTCATATTGCAAAACCTGTTCAACAACGATAGCCAGTACCGGCAAAGCATTTCGAACAGGGGGCAAAATGAACTTAAGACGACTGAAATACTTCGTAAAAATCGTCGATATCGGCAGCCTGACTCAAGCGGCAGAAGTGCTGCATATCGCGCAGCCTGCGCTGAGCCAGCAGGTGGCTACTCTGGAAGGCGAGATGGATCAGCAATTATTGATTCGTACCAAACGCGGCGTCACGCCAACGGAAGCCGGAAAAATTCTTTATACCCATGCCCGCACTATTCTGCGCCAGTGCGAACAGGCGCAACTGGCGGTCAACAACGTCGGCCAGACCCTCAGCGGGCACGTTTCCATTGGTCTTGCGCCGGGCACTGCGGCGTCTTCTATCACCATGCCGCTGCTGCAGGCCGTTCGTGCTGAGCTGCCGGAAGTGCTGGTCTATCTGCACGAGAACAGCGGTTCGGTACTCAATGACAAACTGCTCAATGGCCAGCTGGATATGGCGGTCCTTTACGATCGTTCTCCGGTCGCCGGGATCACCAGCCAGCCGCTGCTGAAAGAAGATCTCTACCTCGTGGGCACCCGCGACTGTCCGGGGCAGAGCGTCGATCTTACCGCCGTGGCAGAAATGAACCTCTATCTGCCGCGTGATTACAGCGCCGTGCGTGTGCGCGTGGATGAAGCATTCTCCCTGCGTCGCCTGACGGCCAAAATCATCGGCGAGATCGACTCACTCTCCACGCTGACCGCGGCCATTGCCAGCGGAATGGGCGTCACCGTGTTGCCAGAATCCGCAGCGCGCTCGCTCTGCAGTGCGGCAAATGGCTGGATGGCACGGATCACTACGCCTTCGATGAGCCTGCCGCTGTCGCTCAACATGTCCGCACGCGGCTCGCTGACGCCACAGGCGCAGGCGGTAAAAGAGATTTTGATGTCGCTGGTCAGCAAGCCATCGCTTGAGAACCGTGAACTCCAGCTCGTGAGCTGATATTCCATAAAAGCATAAGTTGCGGGTTTTTATTATTTGTTCTGCAGTGCGGCTGACTCTAACAATAGCGTTATGTCAGATGCGCCGGAGTGAATCGTGAATTTCCAGCAACTTAAAATTATCCGTGAGGCGGCCAGGCGGGATTACAACCTGACCGAGGTCGCCAATATGCTTTATACCTCTCAGTCCGGCGTCAGTCGCCATATCCGCGAGCTGGAAGAAGAACTGGGGATAGAGATTTTTATCCGTCGCGGCAAACGTCTGCTTGGCATGACGGAGCCGGGCAAAGCCTTGCTGACCATTGCGGAGCGGATCCTCAACGAAGCCAGCAATGTGCGCCGCCTGGCGGATCTCTTCACGAATGACGCCTCGGGCGTCCTCACCATCGCCACCACCCACACCCAGGCGCGTTACAGCCTGCCGCCGGTGATTAAAGCCTTCCGTGAACTTTTTCCTGACGTCCGCCTGGAGCTTATCCAGGGGACGCCGCAGGAAATTGAAGTGCTGCTGCAAAACGGTGGGGCAGATATCGGCATTGCCAGTGAACGCCTGAGCAACGACCCGCTGCTGGTGGCTTTTCCCTGGTTCCGCTGGTATCACAGTTTGTTGCTCCCCGCCGATCATCCGTTGAATCAGGTTTCGCCCCTGACGCTGGAAGACATTGCCAAATGGCCGCTGATTACCTATCGCCAGGGCATTACCGGACGCTCGCGCATTGATGAAGCCTTCAACCGCAAAGGGCTCACGCCGGACGTGGTGCTGAGCGCACAGGACTCTGATGTAATCAAAACCTACGTCGAGCTCGGGCTGGGCATAGGTCTGGTGGCAGAACAGTCCAGTGGCGAACGCGAGGGGGGAGATCTGGTGCGTCTTGATACACGTCATCTGTTTGATGCTAATACCGTATGGCTCGGCCTGAAGCGTGGACAGCTGCAGCGCAACTATGTGTGGCGTTTTATCGAACTTTGCAACGCCGGGCTGTCCGTTGATGAGATTAAACGTCAGGTGATGGAGCCAGAAGAAGTGGCGATTGATTATCAGATTTAAGCCCTTTATAGCATCCGTCTCCGTCGACAAGAAGCAAAGGCCTGCAATTAAAGCAGGCTTTTTTATTGAAACCGTTTAATTTCCTGACCACTTATTCTTAAGAATACCCTGATTAACAACGATACCCTGTGACGTCATAAGGTTGTCTTATATTTAAATATTTCTCATATTTTCCATTGGGTTACATATAAGAATAAATAAAGAAATATGATTCGGGTAATATTTGTGTGCGGTAAAAACTCCCGGTTAAATAAAAGAGTCATTATTTTAATACTCAACTCATTTAATTGTCGTTATCTGCGGGAAATTTTCTGCTTTATTTATCATTTAATTTTATTAATTTAGATATTGATTGGTTAGCTGAGCTTACAGCTTATCCAGGAAATGCTTACTTAATTACCTGCTAAATTTCAGGTCAATTTTTTGTTATTTTTTCTGGACAAATTTGATTGGGTTGTAATATGTTTGTTTCACCCTGTGATGAAAGGCATGACATTGTGGAATCAAAAAGACTTATTACTTCTGGCAGCAGCTGGGAGGAGGCTTTCGGTTTCTCGCGAGCGGTAGAAGCAGACGGTTGGCTATATATTTCGAAAACGGGACCTCTTAATTCTTGTGGTGAGATTGAATCTGATGACATCTCACTGCAAACGGAATGCGTTCTGAATAAGATCAAGGGGATACTTGAATCCAGTGGTTATGCAATAGACGATGTAATACAAAGCAGGCTGTATCTGACTGAAATTGAAGAATGGCAGCAGGTAGCGCGTATCCATGGGCACTATTTCCGTGATTCCCGACCTGCATTTACGTTATTGCATGTCTTACCGTTTCCCGAGAAAAAAATGAAAGTAGCAATTGATATTGTGGCAAAAAAAAGACAGGGGGCGATTAATGAGTGATATCGCGCAAGAAAATCCGGTTTCGCCGTTATTTATCTGGTTCGCCAGTATCGCGGCGGGTACGGCTATGGCAAATAACTATATTCTTCAGCCCGTATTGCCCGCTATCGCGGCATCTTTGCAGTTGCCTCTGTTTTATACCGGCTTCATTGCGGCGAGCATGCAAATAGGTTATATGCTGGGAATACTGTTTCTTGTTCCGCTTGGAGACAGCGTTAACCGTAAGAAACTGATTATTTCTCAGTTTATTCTCCTCTCACTTGCGCTCTTCGCCGCTTCCCTGACCCGTCAGCCGTTGCTCCTTTTTAGCGCGGGAATAGTGACAGGCGCCATGGCGACAAGCGCAGTGCAACTGAATGCGCTTGGATTTCACATTACGCCAAAAGGCGCTACGGTCGGACTGATCACCATGGGCATTTCGGCAGGAATTTTGCTCGCGAGGCTCGTGGGCGGCAGTCTGGCCGATGCGCTTGGCTGGCGAGGGATGCTGGCCATCGTCGCAGCCGTGATGGCCTCCATGGCGCTACTGGCCATCAGATGCCTGCCTGATGTTAAACCCGCAAGGGAGACGGGGTATCTGAGCGTCATGGCGCAATTGCCGGGCTTGCTGCGTAACGTGCGGCTTATTGAATCTGCCGTCACCGGAGGGGCATGGTTTTTCGTCTTTAGCCTGTTATGGGTGACCATCATGCTTCATCTGCAAAGACCGCCACTCCATCTGCCAGCGGGAACAGCCGGATTATTTGGCCTGGCGGGTATCGTCGGTCTTGTACTGGCCAACTATGCGGGGAAACTGGCTGACCGCTTCGGGTGTCGTAGCGTGATTTTTGGCGGAATGGTATTTGTGGTTGCGGGAATATCCATACTGTTTCTTTTTCCTGCGTCCTTACCGGGAATTACGCTGGGCATTATATTATTCGATTTAGGGTGTTTTGCCGCGCAGGTGGCTAACCAGACGCGTGTTCTCGGATTACATCCGGATAAAAGAAGCAGCCTCTATGCGCTTTATATGTTCTTTTATTATGCATTGGGCGCAGCCGGATCCGTTACCGGTCCGTGGGTTTATGAAAGGTGGGACTGGCAGGGCATCTGTTTGCTGAGCCTCGTTATGGTGATGGTAGCGATGATAACCACCGCGATGGGGTATTTTAACGAGAACAGCGTCGCCCACGTTTCGAACTAAACACTTTTAATATCAATAAACTCAACGCTAGCATTGGCGGGGATACCCATGTTTATTATTCAGCTTTCGGTCATTGTTTTTGCCTGCTATGTCGTCGGCAAACTTATGGAGCAAATAGGTCAAACACAGGTTATTGGCCATATTGCTGCAGGCGTTTTATTGGGACCGACTTTCTTTCCCGGAATAATGTCTCTGTTCTCATTTCAAACGTCTTTATTTAGCCAGGAGTCGCTGACCACCATAGATAAGCTGGCGAATCTGGGCATGATTCTGCTCATGTTCGATATTGGGTTGTCGCATTTTCATGGTCATAATCATGGCCGTCGAAAGCAGACTATCGCTGCATTGAAAATAGCGTTCCTGGGCATGCTGCTGCCGTTTATCGGTGGCATGTTAGCGGGAAATTCGGTACATGCCGAACTGGCGCCACAAACCGATCGTCTTTTATTTAATATCTTTATGGGGACGGCGCTGGCGGTATCCGCTCTGCCGGTCATTGTGCGAATCATTGAAGATTTAAAAATGCTTCACCTGGCCATCATTCCTCCCGTCATTACCGCTGCCATTCTTACCGATGTGACAGGCTGGGGGATTTTGGCTTTGGACAGCGTATTTGCCGCGGTTGAAGGAAAATCTGATTCGCTGTGGTCGTATTTGGCGGTCGTGACGGCAGCCCTGGTACTTTATGGGTTGGTGACCGGCAAAGTCGTGGTCCCCCTGCTTATACGGTATGCGCACAGGCCGGAGATGAGATTTCCGGCGATCATTTTTTGGATTTTGGTCAGCGCGTGGGGAGCGGAGTATCTTCACCTGCACAGTGGTTTCGGTGCCTTGCTGGCGGGCAGCATGTTCGCGCGGATCCCCGGGTTAGCGAAGCAATGGCATGCGAGTATGAACGGTTTCATGCACTATCTTTTACTTCCCGTATTGTTTGTCAGCGCCGGCCTGAAAACGCATTTCGACTTCAGTATGGCAACGCAGGACATTGCCTGGATAATTGGGTTCACCTTACTGGCATTTATAACCAAATTCAGTGGTGCTCTGCTCGGGGCGCGTATTTCAGGATATTCCCTTCGTGAAGCCTCCATGATTGGCGCGCTCATGAATACGCGTGGTCTGATGGAGCTGGTTGTGCTGTCTATCGGGCTCGAATTGCATCTTATTTCACAACGCGTCTACTCCATTATGGTCATCGTGGCGCTCGTGGTAACGGCAACCACACCGCCAATATTACGTTGGTTAAATAAAGAATCATCTTCCGCTGTAGTAAATAAAACACTTGAAAACATTAAAGGGTAAAATTATGAAACTGGATATGCCTGTAATTGTCGATCGTATTAAAGAAATCATCGCTGAACGTATTGGTCTGGATGTCGAGCGCGAAGATATTGCTGACGAGACCGGTCTCGCCTCAATGGTAGGAATGGATTCTATTGGATTTGTAGAATTACGCTTCCAGTGTGAGGAAGAGTTTAATATTAAAGTTGAAGATAAAGAGTTTTCGCCCGCGAATTTTTATTCGTGCCAAACCCTTTCGCGTTTCATTATGAATAAGCTCGGAGCCTGAGAATGTTAACGCGAGCAGAAGAATGTGCCGCATTTGTTCCCTATGAGCCTGCCGGTTTATTTTCTCCGGTGCAGGCAACGTCTGCGGTGGGGACCAGCGGCACTGAAGGAGAGAGTTATCAATACTATGTCGATTACTGGCAGCGGCAGAGTCTGGAACCCGGTCGGGTGGTGCTGATAGCGATGCCGAACTGCCCGGACTTGATGTATATGTTCTTTGCTGTCCTCAACAGTGGCTTTGTGCCTGCGCTGATCCCGCCGCTCACGCCAGCAGAACGCATCCTGCAGATGCTTGAGGACTTTGCGGCGGGGGCGCTGGTGCGTACGCCGGTTCAGCCAGGACGATGGCAGGAGCTGGGCGTAAGCGCAGCTGAACCCCTCGGGCGCTGGCAGGTGGGAAAATGCCGTGATGGCGGACCCGTACAGACACAGCCGGGGCAGGTCGTGATAGCCACGTCCGGCACGTCGTCGTCGTTCAGCAGCGGCTGTGTCCATCATTTTGATTCGCTGCGGCGTAACGCGCTGCGTCATGCCAAAAGTATCGGCATGAGCGCCAGCGACAGGGTATTGATCAGTTTGCCGATGTGCTATTCCACCGCGCTGGTTGCCCAGATGATTGCTGCCCTGGAGACGGGCTGCGAAATTGTTATCAGTGGACCTCCGTTTTCTGTACCCCATTATCTGGATGATTTACAGCGATACGGCGTGACCCTCAGTTCGCTCACGCCCGTATTGCTGCGACAGTTGAACGCCTGGGAAACAACGCTTCCGCCGGGGTTAAACAAACTGACGATTGGGGGCGATTTGGCTGCGCCGAATGAGGTGGAAGCCTTTTTACTCCGACAGCCATGGCTTGAGTTATATCTGACTTATGGCATCAGTGAGGCCGGACCGCGGGTGTCGACATGCCCGGCTCATCTGCTGGGGAGAGGATATTATGCGTCAGCCGGACGTCCTATTGACCAGACGGACGTCCGTATCCTGCCCGGTGCAGACGGCCAGGACGGGCAGGGGGAGTTGCTAATTAGTTCTGATACGTTGCTCGTCAAGCGCATTGGGCGCGGTAACCGACAAACGTTCATTGAGCTTGATGGCAAACGCTGGCTTCGCACCGGAGACATCTTCTTCCAGGACGCTGATGGGTTCCTGTTTTTCAAAGGCAGAATCAGTGATTTTATTGTTATCAGGGATGAGAAAGTCAATATCGGCGCCGTTAAGCAGCTGTGCCGGGAAATTAAAGGGGTGATGACCTGCAAGACCCAAATTGTCAATGAAGGGGATCAAATTGCGGGATTCGATATTGTTTTGACCTGCGATGAATCAGTGATCAATGAAACTAATTGCCAGCAGCACAGTGCCAGCCTGCTGAAAAAGCTCAAACGCCACGAACGGCCACGTAATATAAACTTTGTTTATTGTGGCGCGGCCTCTTTAACACAATATAAGTAAGGTGATGTTATGAATGATGAACTTCGGGAACTGGCACGGGCAGTCATTGAAAAATATCACCTGGCGAGCCTTGATGATATTCTACGTGAAGTTCCAAAAACAATGTGCCATGTCCTTCAGGAATCAGATGTGTTTGAAACATGGCCGGCAGACATCGTTCGCCTCAAATTTCCTGAGGAGCATTGGGATTATTATATTTCACGTTACGAGCATTTTCGCGACGAGGTCATACGTAACCTGACACCTCAGGATTATCTTCGTGAAATGCTGGGTCAAACACAGCGCTTGCCCTGCTTCTGTTCGGAAATGGCCGATGTCTCGGCAATACTGTATAGCCAGATAATCAACAAGCCAGTGTATTCTCTTCGGAATATTTTTGTGAATTATCTTTATTTGCCCCGCCCCTGGCATTGTATTAATGCAGTGGTGGAAGATGATCGCATTCGATATTTTGATATTTCTGCTTATGCACAGGTTCTGGACCGTAAAAGAAGGAAAGTGGTTAAGCCTGCCGAGCTCGAAGGATTTGATGCGACAGACATCGCATTTGATTTTATTGAAAGTCCACGCTGGCTACAAAAAGAACCTTATCAACGAAAGATAGAATTAACTGCAGGCGAGATTAAAGATAATTTTTCTCCTTCTCCGCTTGAAGATAAACCTTCAAACGAATTTTTGCGCGCGTTCCACTGATATATCGTTAATTCACTTTAACCAGCTTACCGTACTATTTTGCGGTAAAGGAAAAAATGATGACTACTACAACGTATGTCGCCAATGTTGTCGGCATGGGATGGACAACTGCGTCTGGCGATCGTATCGAGGATGTTTTCCAGACATTACTGGAAAAACAAACCGGTATTGCGCCTGCGCCATCGGATCGAAGCTTGCGTACCGATCTGGCCGCCATGCTGCCGGGTGAATGGCCTGCCGAAATGCGCGAAAAATTGATCGCTCTGACGAAACGCACGGCCCGCCAGGCGCTAGAGGATTCGGGTGCAGCAGAACCTGTGCCGGAGGAGCGACGCTTTTTGATTGTCGGAACCAGTCTGGGATTCCGCCTCGACAGCGAGGCGTTTTGCCGGGAGCCGCTCGACGGCTGGGTCAACGAGGTAGCGGAGTCGCTGGGAATGGAAGGGATAGCCCTTTCTACCGCCTGCTCCTCGGGCTCGGATGCTCTTCTTCTGGGGGCGCATTTAATTGCAACGGGGCAAGCCGATCTGTGCGTGTGCGGCGGCGCCGATATTCTTACTGATTCAAAACGTCTGGCCCATAGCGCATTAGGCACGCTCTCACTTTCTACCCTGAAATCGTTCGATGCTACACACGAAGGAACCATTCTCGGAGAAGGGGCCGGTTTTCTGGTGCTGCAACGAGAAGGCGGCTCTGCACCACGCGTGCTGGCAAGGCTTGTCGGTGCTGGGGCGTCTAACGATGCGGCAGGCTTGACCGCGCCGGATGAGCAAGGCAATGGCATCCGCCTGGCATTGCAGCGTGCCCTGACGCAGGCGGGACTTGAACCTGGCGATATTGCGCTTATTAATGCGCACGGTTCGGGTACCCTGACCAACGATCGGGTTGAAAGCAATGCCTATAACCAGTTTTTCACACATCGTCCCTGGGTCTTCGCGACGAAGGGCAATTTTGGCCATACGCTGGGGGCGACAGGGGCGCTGGAAGCCATCGCGCTCATTCATAGCCTCAATGCGGGCACGATCCCCCCGGTGTATGAACTGAAAAAGCCGATTGATGGCCTGCGTTTTAATTTACCTGCCGCGCAGCCTCAGCCCTTAACGGGAAAGACCGGGTTAAGCATGACGATTGGGTTTGGTGGTTTTAACACCTGCCTGATATTTACCGTAATGTAAAAGGTGGGGCAGCTAATGAAGATCGTTTCTACGAGTACCGCACGCTCATTAATCTGGTCTGATTTAGATGAGACCTTGCGCCGGGGGCTAAAAACAGCCGACCCATTGTCTTTAAATGTGCTGTTTACTGTCGATGAACTTTATCAACAGCACCAGGCATTGCTGGATAATCATCTTGAAAGCGTCGGGATTATTCAGTTTGGCACGGCATTCCCGGTGAATACCAGTGAGAAAATTATTCATGACATGGCAATAAAATCGCGCGTCTCTCCGGTCGATTTTATTAATGCCAATGTTGGGGCACCTATTTCCATTTGCTGTACGCGCTATCGCTTTCAGGGACCCACCATGGTACTGACAATGCCGCAGCGCACTGGCAAAGAAATTGCCCTGTCTCTGGCGAGAGAATGGTTAACACAACAGGCAACATATCTTTTTCTGATTCAGGCAGATCACACGCGTGAACATGAAATCGAAATAACAACTCAGTTAGTCACTCAGTAATATTATTAAGGGTAAAGCAATGAAACAAAGTCATTATGATGTGGCCATCATCGGGAGCGGTATTGCAGGAACCATGCTCGGCGCTATTCTGGCAAAACAGAAATTAAACGTGGTAATTATTGATGCCGGTACCCATCCTCGCTTTGCCGTCGGGGAATCGATGGTGCCGGAAAGTGCTGTACTGTTGAAAATTCTGGCGCGTCAGTACAATATTCCTGAGCTGGCGTGGCCGGGGGAAATTCACGCGCTGATGGAAAATATTGGTACGTCGAGCGCCGGTATTAAACTGGCGTTCAGCTTTGCATGGAACGGTAAGAATAAAGCGCATAATCCCCAGGACGTTGTCTCGACACCGGTATTGTCGCCGGAAGCGCATCTGTTCCGTCAGGATATTGATGCCTATTATCTGGCGCTGGCCGCACGTCTGGGGGCCGATATTCGCCAGCAAACCCGCATCCAGTCGATTGAAGAAACCGGCGACGGGATGCTGCTGGATCTGGGAAAAGAGCAGATAAAAGCCAGGTACGTCGTGGATGCAGCAGGCTATCGTTCACCGGTTGCCGATAAGTTTGGCCTGCGCGAGGGTGCACGTGAGATGCAGAGCCGTACGCGTTCGTTGTTCACCCATATGACAGGGGTCAAACTGTATGAAGACGTCATCGCCTCAACGGACGTGACCGGTTCGCCGACCCCGCTCTCACAGAGCACGCTGCACCACATGTTTGAAGGCGGATGGCTGTGGATTATTCCGTTCAACAACCACCCCTATTCGACCAATACCTTATGCAGCGTCGGCCTGCAGTTCGATATTGATAAACATGGTCCCGCAGGCGATCCGGAAGAAGAGTTTACCCGTTTTCTCGATGAGCACCCCTCCGTTGCCCGTCACTTTGAGAGCGCGGCACGGGTACGCGAATGGACCGTTGCACCTCGTCTGAATTACACCAGCCGCGAAAGCGTAGGGGAGCGTTATTGCCTTTTAGGCCATGCAGTGGGCTTTGTCGATCCGCTGTTCTCGCGCGGGTTGGTGAATACGTTCGAATCGATTCTGCGCGTCGCGCCTAAAATTGTTCGTGCCGTCAGACAGGATGACTGGTCAGCAGCGAATTTCGCCAGCTATCAGGATTACAGCCTGGAAGTGGTGAAGGTAAACGACAGGCTGGTGGCAAATTCATTCACCGCATTTGATAGCTTCCCACTGTGGAATGCGTGGTTCCGTATCTGGATTAGCGGCAGTTACATCGGCGTGTTGCGTCTGCGCAAAATCCTCAGCGACTATCAGCAGCACGGTGATGACGAGCGGCTTGAGAAGGAATTTGAAAGCGCAACCTATCCGGGACATCTTTCCATTGAGAGCCCTTACTATGAGGCTATTTTCGATAAGGCCTGCGAAACAATGGAAGCCTATCGCGCCGGTAATCTTCCAGAAAAAGAGGTGATTGCTACGCTTCATTCGCTTTTTGCTGACAACCGCGAGCATTTCCCCATCGATTTCTCTGATTTCACCAATCGTTACCTGTCCCGGGCAACGGAGGAATTTGCCGATTCTCTGTTCTACTGGGCTCATAACGCGCCTGGCGGAATCGGGCACTTGTTCGACCGCGGAGATAAACCGGTCCGTTTCGATTTCCTCGATCCTTACCGCTATGGCGATCGTCAGCAGTTAAACCAGCATGCAGATGCCATGTTGCAACAGGCGCGTCATCAATAACCTGACGGGCGGTTGTTCCGACCGCCCACTGAGGAGAGCGTTATGGATACTGTAGTCGAGCAGCTTTTGCAGCGACGGGAGGGTGCCGTCGCCCGTGGTATTAACCAGATGCATCCGGTTTATATTCAACGAGCGGAAAATGCGGTGATGTATGACGTCAACAACCGTCGCTACATTGATTTTTCCGGCGGCATTGCCGCGCTCAATACCGGCCATCTTCATCCCAACGTCATCGCGGCCGTTGAGCGCCAGCTGCACCAGTTTACCCACAGCTGTTTTGCCGCCACCCCTTATGAATCGTATATTGCGGTGTGTGAACGTATTAACGCCTTAATGCCGGGAGATTTTGACCGACGGAGTTTTCTCCTGACGACGGGGTCCGAAGCGGTGGAAAGCGCGCTTAAGGTTGCCCGCGCGGCCACGCGGCGAAGCGGTGTGATTGTTTTCAGCGGTGCCTATCACGGGCGTACGTTTATGACCCTCGCGATGAACGGCAAAATTGCGCCCTACAGCCAGGGGATGGGGATCATGCCCGGCCCGGTCTTCCGGGCACCCTTCCCGCAGGGAGAGACGGAGCGTGATATTGCTCAGGCGCTGGCGGGCCTCAAGACGATATTAACGAGCGACATTGCCCCCCAGGATGTGGCCGCCATCGTCATTGAGCCCGTTCAGGGAGAAGGCGGGTTTTACGTCGTGCCGCCTGCGTTTATGCGTGCTCTGCGTGAACTCTGTGACCGGGAAGGCATCGTGTTAATCGCGGATGAAGTTCAGTCTGGCGCGGGGCGCACGGGGACGTTCTTTGCTATGGAACAAACCGGTGTTGACGCCGATTTAATTGTGTTCGGTAAATCCGTTGCCGGCGGGCTTCCGCTGTCTGGCGTGGTGGGCCGTGAGTCGCTTATCAACCAGGTGGCACCGGGCGGTCTTGGTGGAACCTGGGCAGGCAACCCGCTTTCCTGCGCGGCGGCGCTGGCGGTACTTAAGCTCTTTGAAGAGACTGACCTGCTGGGCGCAGCCCGGCGTCTGGGTCAACGTCTGCGCTCCGCCTTAGTGTCCATTGTCAGCCCTCTGTCGATTGGCTATGAGATACGCGGGACTGGCGCCATGATTGCGCTGGAGCTTTTTTCTCTGGAGCATGGAGAGCGAACGCCGGCGACCGGGCTTATCGATCGGTTAGTCAAAAGCTGTGCCCGTGAGGGGCTTATTCTTCTTAAATGCGGCAAACAGGCAAATGCTATCCGCTTTTTAATGCCGCTAACGATTGAAGACAGCGTTCTGGATGAAGGGCTGACAATTTTTGCCGGCGCGCTGCAGCAGCAGGTCGCGTCTTCAGGCTTAGCAGAGGTGAAATAATATGGCGCAGTTTGATAGCCGAACATTACGGAATGTATTTGGTCAATTCGCAACTGGCGTGTGTGTCGTGACCATGATGGATAAAGATAACAATTTCCATGGGCTAACCATCAGCAGCTTTAACACCGTCTCCCTGGAACCCCCGCTGGTGCTCTGGAGCCTGCGCAAGCAATCCTGGTACGCTCAGCATTTTCTGGAGGCGGACGCCTTTGCGATAAATGTCCTGTCGGGCCATCAGCATCAGGTTAGCGATATTTTTGCCAGCGCGGGGAGCGACAAATTTCATCGCGTAGACCACCGGGTCAGCGGCTTTAAACTGCCTTTGATTGACGGGGCACTCGCGCATCTTGAATGTAAAATGTGGCGTCAGGTAGACGGTGGCGATCACTGGATATTCATCGGTGAGGTGGTGGATTCGTTACATACTGAAGGTGAACCGCTCATCTTTTTCAACGGTCGCTATGCCACCACCGCGGGTCTGTCGATTCCTGCCTAAAAAAAAGGGGCTGAAAAGCCCCATAACACGCCGAGCGAAGCGTTAACTAAAAGGGTATTTTTTAAATGCCGCCTGGTTTTCGAAAACGTCGGCAACCGCCTGAATCTTTTTAAAATCCCCGGCGTTAACGACGTGAGGGATCATTGACTGAATAAATGTCCAGATAACCGTACTGGTGACAGCAACCTGATCGGCCACCGCATTTTCCGGACGGGCTTCCAGTAGCGCGTTCCATTCCCGACAGGCAGCCAGCAGCTGGACGGTGATACGTTCTATCCACGGATTATGTTGTTTCTCCGCCGGGCGCAGGTTGTGTTCGTACACATTTTGCACAGCTTTCTCCGCGGCGGCGAGGATAAAGCCCAGCGTCTGGAGATCGTTCGCCAGTGCATCCGGCGTCACGGGCAGGAGTCTCCGTTCAGGCGCGGCCTGAGCCTCAAAATAATTCAGTATGAGAGACGAGTCCATCAGACGTGTTCCATTCTCCAGAACCAGCGTTGGCGCTTTTACCGCAGGGTTAATCCGGGAAAATTCCTCAAATGTGCTGAATACGGACAACGGCTGGCTTTCAAACGCAACGCCATAAAGTTCCAGGGAGACCGCCACGCGGCGTACATAAGGAGAATCCATCATGCCAATCAGCTTTATCATGATTCCAGTTTTCCTGTCTGTGTGAAAAAACGCTTCATTGAAGATGATAAACAGACATTACAATAAATTCGTTATGGCGAATATCATCAGTATCTTACGGCCTGAGTTAGTATTACTGACAGATTGGCCGGTTAGCGTTTATCAGATTCAGTCTATGAGGGAGTGGTTTCATGTCGGATTTTCCACCTATCGCAAGTTTGCGTAGTTTTGAAGCTGTGGCTCGCCTTGGCAGCGTAACGCTTGCGGCGAAAGAGCTTCACGTTACCCATTCCGCCATCAGCCAGCAGATTAAAGTGCTGGAGGAAATGGTGGGGGTGAAGCTGTTTATCCGTCATGGGCGAGGGGTGCAGATCAACGAAGAGGGGCGTCTCTACGCGTTACAGGTGCGCGAAGCGCTGAATCATATCGCAGATGCTACCCGGTTAGTGCAGGTGAAACCGAGAATACTGGAACTGACGCTGGCGATGGTGCCGTCTTTTGGTTGTCACTGGTTGTTGCCGCGTCTGGAGCGGTTTCGGGAAAAATATCCACACATCACGCTGCGGATCCAGGCCAGTCTGACGATCACCAGCATGCAGCAGGAAGGGATAGATGTGGCGATACGCATGGGGAAAGGTAACTGGGAAGGAAGCGACTGCCATTATCTGTTTTCAGATGAACTGATTGTGGTTGCAGCACCCGGTTATAACGGCGGCATCCTCCCGGCAACGCCAGCAGAGGTGGCAAAGAGTAAAATCATATTCTCCATGGAGTCGTGGAAAACCTGGTGTTTCAATGCGGGACTGGAAAAAGATATTGTGCCCGGCGGGTTATGCATTAACGACTCAAATTTAGTCCTTGAGGCTGTCAGACTCGGTAAAGGTATCGCGCTGGAACGTCGCTCTCTGGTACAGGATGCCATCACCCGGGGCGAACTGGTCCAGCTTACCCCTTTCACTGCACCTTATCCCTGGCCTTACTGGCTGGTGACATCGCAGTTAACGGAAGCGAAACCGGAGGTGGCTCTCTTTAGTGAGTGGCTGGATGAGGAAGTGGCGGCCTGGCGTCAGTTGACAGGGGCGGTGGAAAGTAACGGCTAACAGAAAAGCAAAAAGCCTGCTTTAAAAGCAGGCTTTTTAAATTTGGATCCTCTAACTGTATGCGTTTTTGCACATACCTTATTGAATTAAAATAAATTAAATTTTTAAAATCGAAATGAGGCTCTTAATAAGGCCCCAAATGTTGTTGCTGTTTTTAAATGTGATGTCTCACATTATAGATTGCTATTCTGACCGCAGGTAAATATGACAATCAGCATTGCGCTACAAGCAAGCTTCCATAGAGAGGCTCCTGGCATTATATGGCAGAAAACATGTTTTTGGTTCCAAATGAAGATAAATATTGCCCTGAACATTTTTCATAGCAGATAAGCACGTTTTTCAGCACCCAATAGATAAAACCAATAGCACCGACAGAATAAAGAAAATATCTAAACCCGCATAAGAGAAGAATTGAAAGTAAGTTATTATGCCTTTCCAACTATTGTTACTTCCAGCTTGTGGCGACATTACATGTTCAGATAATAAATGTATTGTTTGCGTATATTCACAATCTAAATAATTGATCGCATAGCGAGCAATGCTAGTATAACCCCTTAACATTGTGAGGGATCTACATGCACGATTTCAGATTAATGATGGTATGGGATGCAGCAAGAGAGCTTAGCCCGGAAGATTTCCAATACATACTGAGGCCAGAAGTAGCTTTTGAAAGAGCAAGAATTTACTACGATCTTGATTCTGACAACTACTCTCACTTTGGCCTCCAACAAATGCCAAAGCGGAAGAGCGGATTTATCACCCCCTTTTCAACTAAGTATGACCGCAAACGTAATGGTATGTATGACGGTGCTTATGATCATACACAGCATAATATAGATATTGGCTGGTTTATTGGAATAGATGAATCTGAACAATGGGATTACTTTAATCATCCATTCTATTTTGATGAGAAAGGTGATCTTATCTATGATTGCTTTATGAGTCATTGGCATGAATGGTTTGAGATGGAAGTTAGAGATGCTTACCGAAAGTGCTTAGATAGCTATCAGGGAAGGAAACCAGCACCAACACAAAAGATTCATTATTCAGATGCTCCTATACAACACGCTCAAGCCGCCAAAACGATTAACAGTAAAGCAGCAGGACGTTTGTTAGCTGCTGGCGGCATTTATAATGGAAACATTGAAGGATTCAGGAAAACGGCAGAGCAATTAGGCGGTGACGCTGTTCAAGGTTATGACCAGGTATTAAATGAAAAAACAGCAGGTTCAGCGATAGCAGCGGCTTCAATACTTTTAGCTAAAAGACCTAATGCTAAACTATATGAAGAGATGAATAGTTACTTAGGAAAGTTAAGAGGTGAAACTAATTTGCTTGATGGGTTAGAAATTAAGCAAATTAACTACATGAAGCGCAATCCTGCTGAAGCAGCAGCTTTAAGACGCGAGTTTAATATTTCTGTCAGGAAGAGCTTCCTTAAAGATATAGCCGGTACACCGGAAGCTGCAAGCAAGTTTAATCTGTCCGATTTATTGCGTATGTCAGAAGGTGGTGTTCCTGGCGGTTGGAGCGTTCACCACAAGTTACCGTTAGATGATGGTGGTACTAACGCTTTTGATAACCTGTCATTGATTGAAAATGAACCATTCCATAAAGTGCTTACCAATATGCAATCATCCGTAACAAGAGGTATGATAGCAGGTGAGAGCAAAGTAACACCGTGGGCTGTGCCAACTGGTTCAATTTATCCGCTAAATTAATTATCAGGAATTAAAATGCGTAATAATATTAGTAAAATTCTGAGTGATTTAAAAAGCAAAATGACCAATTGGAATTATCCAATAGAAGAGCCTATCACAGAACAATACCTGGAGAGTATAACTAAGCGAAAATCACCTTCTGGCTTAAGCCCAATGCTGGAAAAGCTAGGTGATGAAGTTTGTCTATTATTCGTAAATCAGCCTGATTATGTTACTTTCTTAGAAATAATGGATGGATTTGAATTTGATGGGCTGATTTTGTTTAGCCTATCCATACCTGAGCCATTAGTAAGAAACTTGTTTGTAATGAATGATTTTTACAGGAATAATGATGATTACATCAATCCTGATTTAAGTGAGAGAATAGTTATTGGCAATGACAGCATTTCTATATTTACCTACGACAGTAAAAAAAATCTGTTTGAAATTAGAGATAATGTAGGTACTGAAAATGTCTTTGGTTCATTTTCGAACTTTACAGATTTTCTATCAGAAATATTAGATGCAGTAGCTTAAATTACGGAGGGGCTAGAATGCCCTGACGACGTTGTAAATAAGGTGCTTGCCAGGCTGGATGCGATTCTGAATTAACATCAGAGATGCAGAAAAGCAAAAAGCCTGCTCTAAAAGCAGGCTTTTCAAATTTGGCTCCTCTGACTGGACTCGAACCAGTGACATACGGATTAACAGTCCGCCGTTCTACCGACTGAACTACAGAGGAATCGTGTGAACGAGGCGCATAGTAGCGACCTCAGTTCGTCTTGTCAAAGGGGGAAAACGTACTTTTCGTTCGTTTGCCGACAATTTCAGCAAATCGCTGATTTTATAGCAAATTCGCGCTGAAATTACGCAGCAAATTGCGCCGCCCGCAGGCGGCGCACAGGATCAGAACAGTACGGAGTAGTTCAGACCAAACGTACGGCCACGGCCTTTATAGGTATACAGACCTGGTGCACCGTAGGTTGGGCTATACAGCCCCGGCGCGCGCTGACCCCAGGCGGTGGTGTAGTCTTTGTCCAGCACGTTTTCCACGCTGAAGCTCACTTTACCCACCGGCAGGGCGTAGCTACCCAGGAAGTCGACCGTGTTATAGCCATCGATCTTCTTGCCGTCCGCATCTGACACGTCAAAGGTCTGCGAGCTCTGCACGCGCAGGGTCCAGTCGCCCGGTGCCCAGTTGACCCATGCGCTGGCTTTTGACGGGCTGGCGCTGTCTACCGTCAGCTTCTCCCATTTGCCGTTTTCGCGGGTTTCAGACTTAATGGCGTTAAAGTTCGCGCCCGTGCTCCAGTCGCTGTCGGTGAAGAAATAGTCCACCTGGCCTTCAATCCCGTAGATACGACGCTTGTCGTCTTCGAGGTTGATGGTCATGTCCGTCTTGTTGATGGTGATCGTTTTGTCCGAGAGCGAGTAGTACGCCGCGACCTGGGTACGCAGGTTATCGCCGGTGTAGCGCCAGCCCAGCTCGTAAGCGTTGACCTTGATGCCGTCAAGCGTCGAGTCGTTCACGTTCACGCTGTTCAGCAGGCGATAGTGACCGTTGCTGAGCTGATAAGTCCCGGAACCGTAGTACTTCGCCAGATCCGGAATTTCAAAGCCCTGGGAGAAGTTAAACCACAGCTGCTGCTGTTCGGTCAGACGACCGAGGATCCCGGCGTTGAACAGGAAGTTATTGTAATCGGTTTTCCCGCCCGGCACCGCGTCTGCGGAGGTGGCTTTCCCGGTTGCAATGGCCTGCTGCTGGGCGTAACCCACAAAATCGTCCACCTTGTTTTCGGTGTACTGGTAGCGCACGCCGCCGCTCAGGGTGATGGCGTCAATGTCGTAGCTGGCCTGCAGGAACGGGGCGAGGTTGGTAATGCTGTAACCCGGGTAGCGGCCCACGTTATAGGCGTTATCAAGCTCCATGCCGCCGCTCGCCGCTGCTTTGCTCAGATCAAAGAACTGCTGATTGGCATCGAAGGTTTCATGGTCGGCATCCACACCCCAGGTCAGGGTTAAATCATCCATCGGTTTGCTGTTCAGCGTCAGCTTGCCGCCGTAAAAATCGGTTTTCTGCTGCGACGCACCGATGCTGCTCACGACGCCTTTGGTCAGGGTCGGGAAGGGGTAGTAGGTCAGGATTTCGTCACGATAGTAAATCTGCGCAACCAGATCCTGGCCCCAGAAGTCGGTATTGGAGTATTGCAGGTTAATCAGATGACGCTCGGTACCCGGTATACGGTCAGAATCGAGATTACCTTTGTTATAGGCAGTCGCATCGCCCGTGACCGCCGAGAAGTTTTTCCCGAGGTACAGGCCATGCTTGCCGTCGGACTCGCTCTTATAGTACTGCGTCGTGAGCTGAAGCTGCTGGTGTTCATCAATGTTGAGGGTGCCGGTCCCCATCACATCAATACGGTCGGAATACTGTAAGCCGGTCTGGGTGTTATCAATGATCACCTCGTCGCCGTTGCCGTCATACCAGCCGCCGTAACGCTGATACGACACCGACAGACGACCCGAGGCGTTGTCGTTGCCGCCGCTGACCGCCGCCGACACGTTCTCATCGTGGTCGTTGTGGCTGTTAAAGCCGCTTTTTGCTCCGGTCTGGAACTCAACTTCGGTCTCCGGCTGGCCTTTTTTGGTGACGATGTTCACCAGGCCGCCGGTGCTGCCGCCGCCGTAGAGGGACGTGGCGCCGGAGATCACTTCGATACGGTCAATGTTGAACGGATCGATGGAGTCGAGCTGGCGGCTGTCGCTGCGGGAGGAGTTCAGGCGCACGCCGTCCACCATCACCATCATCGAGCGGCCGCGCAGGTTCATACCGTAGTTGGTACGCCCCTGGCTGCTGACGTCCATGCCCGGGATCAGCTGCGCCAGGACTTCTTTAATCTCCTTTCCGCCCTGAACCTGCTGCTCAATTTCAGACCGTTCAATAACCCACGTGGTCTGCGCCATCTCGGCCACGCTGCGGTGTGCACGGCTGGCGGAGACCACGATATTTTCTTCCTTTTGTTCTTCCGCCCACGCAGAGGTAGAAAGCATTGCAAGCAAGCAAGGATTTAAAACCCAAAGATGAGAACGTTTCATTGTTATGTTGATCCTGATTGTGTGTGTCAGTACTCGGTCGTTTTCTCTAACGCGTTAAAAACCGGGCTGCTGTCCTGGCTGGCGGTGGTGCGCCAGTGGATAACGCCGGGTGTGGTAGCCAGCTCAAATGGCTCGTCAGGATGCGCGCGGTTAAGAATGCGTGCGGCACGCCAGGCCATCAGGCTGAGCTGGGGTTCAGCAATGCCGAGACGGTGCATCCCGGCATTGACGGCAAACAGGCGGTTGCTCTGCGGGCCGTCCCATTCGAGGGTGAAATCGTTGTTGATGCAGAAGGCTTCGTCCGTATCCAGATGCAGGCGGTGAGACAGCGGGGCAAGGAACGCAGGCTGCACGGCGCGGTAACCGGTGGCAAAGATCACCACGTCGGTATCCAGCTGTTCGCGACCGCCGTCGAGATGATGCTGTATGCTCAGACGCTGACCGTTTTCCTGACGCGCCAGTGACGTCACCGAGCGGGACGGCAAAAGGTGCGCCCACGGTTTTTCACGCAGCACCTCAAAGCGGTGATACATGGCGCGGTAAATTGCCAGCAGGGACTCGGTGGTAATGCCGTCAGAGGTCATCTTCTGCTCGTGCAGCATCTGACGACGGGCCTCTTCGCCGAGCGTGGAGAAGCTGTCCACATACTCCGGCGTGAAGTACTCGTTGGCGAAGGCGGCTTCATCCAGCGCGTTATAATTGTTACGGCGCGACACCCAGTTCAGGCTTAGCGGCTGGCCCCATTCCCCGCGGAAGATATTTAAGAACAGGTCGGCACCGCTCTGGCCGCCACCGACGACGGTCACGCGCTTGCCCGCTAAATTTGGCGTGCGCAGCATCATCTCGCTGGCGTGGAAACAGGTGTCGTCCTGCACCGTCACGCAATCCGGGAGGTTAATCTGTTTGCCAATCCCCACGCAGACGTGGCGGGCAAAGAACCGATCCCGCTGGGTCACGACCTCAAACAGACCGCTTGTCTCATCAAAGCTCACCTGCTGCACCTGCTGGCTGAAGGCGAGGTTGGTGAGGTTTTCTGCCGCCCAGCACAGGTAATCGGCAAACTCTTCGCGAGACACCGTGCGCTGTTCGGTGGTCAGGAAGCGGTAGAACTTTTTACGCTGCACCAGGTAGTTCAGGAAGCTGTGGCGGTTGGTCGGCTCCACGGCGCTGACCAGATCCTTCAGGAAGCTGGTCTGCATGTGGCAGTCCGGCACCATCATCCCCGGGTGCCAGGAGAAGTGCGGCTTGCGCTCAAGGAACAGCGAGCTAAAACCGTCCAGCCCTTCGGCCAGGGCGGCGATGCTGAGGTTAAACGGGCCAATACCAATGCCGATGAAATCATAGGTTTTCATTGCGCTGACTCCCGGGAGGCCAGAAAAAGAGGGTTATCAAGGTCGGTAACGTAGTTCGGCAGCATGCGGCTGCCGCCGTCATGCTCGGAGAAGGTCAGTTTGACCGGGTTAAGGATCACGCGAATAATTTGCGGCTTAAACAGGTCGAACATCGCGAAACGTTCCGCAAGCTCGGGGTGCGCAGCCATATACCGGCGCAATACCCCCGCCAGGATTTGATAGAAACGGATTTCGCTCACGCCGCATTGCAGGGTGAGACGCGAGATAAAGCGCAGCACCGTTACAAAGTTGCCGGTTTGCAGGTCGTGGATGATGTAATCCGCGCTCAGACGTGCCGTAACGTCCTTCACCTGCGCCGGCAGGCTCTGCGCCTGCGGGAAATCTTCGTCCACCAGACGCATATCACCCTGGAAATCCTTCAGCAGGATGCGCTGCGGCACGTAGTTTTTCATCACCAGCGTCACGTTCTGGCCGTGGGCGATCAGCGCCACGCCGTAGCGGCAGAGCAGGTGATAGAACGGGATCACCGTCGCGTCGAACAGCTTTTCAAGCCAGGCGTCGGCGCTTAGCCCCGAGCGCTTAATCCACGCGTCGATCAGCGGACGCCCGGCGTTATCGGTTTCCATCAGCGCCGCCATCAGCACCGCCTGTTCACCGTCTTCTAAATAACAGGACGGATTCTCGCGCCAGATCACCCCCAGCATCTCCTGATAGCGGTAGGGCGCTTTCGGTAATGCGGCATAGCCCGGATGCGACAGATATCCGGCGGCGGGTTCACCCAGTACCTGCGCGCCGCAGCGAATCAGCGTGGCGTCAGAGGCGAACTGCTGCTGCAGCCAGCGCGAGGCCAGCGGCCCGGCGGCAATGTATTTGCCCGGAATGCCGCGATAGCAGGAGGTGTTGTAGATGGTCAGCGGCAGCTTGATGTCAAACGGCGCGCGACGGCTGGCGTTGGTGAGCGTGCGCAGGGACTGCTGCGCCAGATACTCATCGCCAAATTCGCCCAGCTCCACCATCTCACCGCGCGCCAGCTGCGCCAGGAAGTGAATGGCAATTTTCTGCTGCCACTGCCACGGGTGTAGCGGCACGGGCAGCCAGCTTTCGTCGAGCCCCAGCGCCTGCCAGCGATGCTCAAACCGGACGTGCTCGGCGTTGTCCATGGTACTGGCAAGCAGATTCTGAATGTCGCAATCGGCGTCGCTGCTCCAGACCAGGTGTTCACGCTGAACGGCAACCCAGTGCAGACGAAAACGTCCGCGATACTCAGGCGCGTACTGATGCAGGGCATCCAGCCCCCATCCGCGGCGGCCTTTGTTGAAAATAAACTTAGGATGACCGCTCATCAGACACTGTAATTCATCCGGGTCGAGGTGGATCAGTGCGTCGGCATCCAGCGCTTCACGCGCCTGGAGCAGCTGAATATCACCGCGCAGCGTGGCGTAAAGATCTTCCATATGCTCCGCCGTTTGCGCGTCGCTCATCTCCAGCACGGTCGCCAGCTGCAGCAGCGCGCTTTCCGCTTCCACGGCGGCGCCGCTGGCGGTGGTCAGGGTATCAGGATCGATATGCAGCCAGCCCCAGATCCCGCGCGTGGCGCGAAACTGCCAGGACTCCATGCCCATGGTGATGCGCCAGCCGTCCGATGAAACCGGCTCAGCGCGCAGGGTACGTTCGTATTCCAGTTCGGCGAGGATCTTCGCCACCATCTCGCGGTTTACTTTCTGCCAGAGCGCGTTCACAGTTCCACCTCATGGAAGAAGCGGTGACGCTCGCTCACGATCAGGCGCGAGCGCTTGTGCGGGAAGTCGAACTCTTTTGCGGTGTCGAAACCGGCGGACGCCAGGTGGCGGAACAGGCGTTGGTTGTCGAAGCGCGGCTCGGCCACAATGCGCGTCGTGCGCGGTTCATCCAGATACAGGTAGTGGCTCAGACCGCGCAGCCAGCTGCGGATGTACTGCGCGCCGCGCCAGCGCTCTTCGCCCACCAGCATATGCAGCCCGCGGTCGAACGGCTGCCAGCGGTAGTGGCGGCCAATGCGGTCTTCAGGTGCCCAGTAGAGTTCAAAGTAGCCGAACGGCTGGTCGTCGAAGCAGCCGATAACCGGGTAGCAGTAGGTCGAGTCAAGCTGACGGCGCAGGTAGTTTTCCTGTTCGGCCTGCGAGCCGGCCATCTCCCAGAAGGCGTTCACGCGCGGGTTGTTCATCCATTGCGTGAATCGTTCGCCATCCAGCGCCACGTCGGCCACGCGGAAGCTCAGCGTGCGTTTAATTTGCGGATCGTAACGGCGATACACCTCACCCTGCGGGCGGCGAGGGCGCTGCGGGAAGTACAGCTGACGGCTCTCATCAAACTGCATACCGTTGCTCGTCTGCGGTCGTTCGCCTTTCAGCCAGAGCGGCAATTGCCAGAAGGTTTCACGCGCCAGGTAATCCCCGTGGACCAGGCTAAACAGCGCCTTTGCCTGAGGTTCATCCTGCCAGGTTGCCCACGGCAGCGTAATGCCGGTCAGCGCGGGTGCGGCGACAAACAGCTGATCCAGCGCTTCCACCAGCCAGCCCGCCGGGATAGCCCCGAGACGCTCCAGCACCGCGCTGCCGTCGAGACCTAACGTCAGCGGCAGCGCGGTATCCGTTGCGGTGCAGCGAAAGCCGAAGCCAGAATGGACGATATTCGCGATGGCCATTACGCCTTCTCCTTGTAGAACGGGTTGCTAAAGTCGAAATAGATCACCGCCGGATCGGCGATGGTGTTTTCGTTGCGATCGTGCAGATAACAGAAGAAGTTGCCTTTGCAGTTCCAGGTCGGGCTGTCCAGCACGTAGTCAAGGCAGCGGGTCTGCTTCGCCGTACGGCGCAGCGCGACCAGCGCGTCACGTACGCGCGCCATCAGGCGCTCTTCACTGTCGAAACCGGCGGCGGCAAGGGCGGCAGTCACCGCAAGGGTGGAGTTCAGCAGCAGGTAGTAAGGGAAGTAGCGCAGCAGCTGGCTCTCACCGAAGCGGTTTTCCACGTCAGTTTCACCCGCCTCTTTCAGCCACCCGTCGGCTCCTTCGGTCCAGGCGCTGCCCTGGCAGTCACGGTAGATAAGCCCGACGGGGAAATCCTGTTGCATCTCAACGAGGATATTTTGCTGGTGGGCGAGCAGCACCAGGCCGTAGTCCGCCTCGGCGCTGAACAGGGGGAGTAACACGCGGTCGCAATAGGCGTCCAGCCAGCAGCGTGCGGCCTGAGCGAGGGGTAAATCCAGACGCTGGCTCAGACGACGCACTGCCGCAGCCAGCAGGCTGTCACCGCCATCCGGGGCGGCCTGGGTCAGGCTGACCAGCACGTTGGTCTGCGTGTCCGGCGTGTCAAACAGCAGATTGACGCGCAGGGCCATCAGGCTCTCTTCCTGCACCACGCCGTTTTCGTCACGCAGCCCCGCCCAGCCGTCTTCCTGCATCACGCGCATCGTCGGGTAGCGTGCCTGAAGCGTTTGCCAGCGTTCCGTTTTCGCCAGGCGCGCCAGGCGCATCCCGCGCTTAACTTCTTTCACCGACAGCGTGCGCACGGAATTGGTCAGGCGCACGCTGAGGGAGAATTTAATCATGTCGCTGTTGGTTTCGCTGTACAGCGAGCGGGACGAGCTGGTGGGCAGCCACTGTGGGCCCGCTTCGCCCAGATCCTGCAATGAACCGTTTTCCACCAGACGCTGGCACCAGGCCTGACCCAGCAGATGCTCTGCCTGCCATGGGTGCATAGGCAACAGCCAGCGCGTGTCGGTGAAGTGGCCGAGCAGCTCAGGCGCGCTCTGGGCGGCGAAGCGCAGCAGACGTTCGCGCAGGGAGACGTTCAGGCTGTCACCGGCAATGCGCGTGCTCTCAACGGCAAACCAGCGCAGCGGGAAACGGGAGGCAAAATCAGGCAGATAGCGTCGCGCTTCGGTTTCGTTGAATGGCTCGTGCGACTTCGGTGCCGGGTGAAATGCGTGGCCGACCAGCAGCGCCTGTTCCGCTTCAGCAAACGTCAGCGGTTTATCACGCAGCGTGGACCAGCTGTGGCGCAGGTCGATCGCCTGCCAGGTATGCGCATGACTTTCCAGCACGCGTTGCTTAAAACGCGCCAGCGTATCGGCATCAAGAACGCCTTTTACTGATGGTTTTTCAAGAAGTAAATCAACAAGTTGGGTATATGTGACGGCGTCACCGCAGTCGCTATCGCTCTGGATAAGCGTTGCCGGGAAACAGTACTGATGGTGCTGGGTGGGGGAGAAATAGCGTACCGGAACCCGCAGGGCCTGAGCGGGAGAAAGCGGGATATGAATATGCGCCAGCTCATCCGCAGCGGCTGCGGGGAGATAGCGCCAGTCCGTCGTTTCGCGCAGCAGGGCGTTTAAAAAACACTGGGCCGCAACGTCTGTACCGGCGGAGCGGGGCAGAGTACGCATAGATGTACCTCATTCCATGATTGATAATAATTCTCGTTATGATATTCATTCTATTTACACTCGCAACCATTTTTGCAATATTTGTTTTCATAAACTTCATAATTTCCACACATTTATTGACACTATGTTCACATTCTCATGCGCGCTAATTCAGAAACGCTGACTGAAAACGTCACCTCTAAAGCCAACTGGCCGCTGGCACTCTGTGCAGGTTTATTGGGCATCGGGCAGAACGGTTTACTGGTCATGCTCCCGCAGCTGGTGAACCTGACCGGGCTGTCGCTCTCGGTCTGGGCCGGGCTGTTAATGTTCGGCTCCATGCTTTTTTTACCGGCATCGCCCTGGTGGGGGCGTCAGAGCGAGCGACGCGGCTGTAAGGTCGTGATGGTGGCCTCGCTCAGCGGCTATCTTGCCAGCTTCGCCGTGATGGCCGTGGTGGTCTGGGCAATGGCGGCCGGGTTGCTCCAGAGCACCTGGGGGCTGGCGGGGTTGATCTTTTCGCGCCTGCTCTACGGTTTAACCGTGTCGGGGATGGTGCCTGCCGCCCAGACCTGGGCTATTCAGCGTGCGGGGCTGGACAAACGCATGGCGGCGCTGGCCACCATCAGCTCCGGCCTGAGCTGCGGCCGTCTGCTTGGACCACCGCTGGCAGCAATGATGCTCAGCATTAACCCGGTGGCACCGCTCTGGCTCATGGCGATTGCGCCGTTTATCGCTCTGCTGCTGGTGCTGCGAGAAGTGGCCGACCCTCCGCTGCCGCCGGTGGCGCATCAGGCGACCCGTCTGCAGGTCTCTATGCTGCCGTTCCTGCTGCTGGCGATGCTGCTGGCGGCGCTGGTGAGCCTGATGCAGCTTGGCCTCACGCCGCATCTCAGCCCCTTGCTGGAGGGCAACGCCCGTGAGATCAGCCACCATGTTGCGCTCCTGCTGAGCCTGGCCGCGCTGGCCACGCTCGCGGCGCAATTTTTGATTGTTCGCCCGCAGCACTTCAGCCCGCTGACGTTGCTCTGTATGGCGGCGGTATTGATGGTGGCAGGACTTGGGTTGATGTGTATTGCCGGGCTGGCGCTGTTCTACGTGGGAATTGCTGTCACCTCGCTCGGCGCGGCGATGGCTACACCGGGCTATCAGCTACTGTTGAACGATCGGCTGACCACGGGGAAAGGCGCGGGCGCGATCGCCACCAGCCATACGTTAGGCTACGGCATCAGCGCGCTGCTGGTGCCCGTCGTCACGCGCTTTTTCGGTGAGCAGTATTTAACGATGGCGGCAGGGGGAATGGCGGTGCTGTTTCTCGTACTGAGCATCGGGGTACGGTTAACCGGGCGCACCCCTGTCGAAAAAAATTAATGTACCTGGTGAGGGGAAGGGCCGACCGCCTCATTTTGACGCAGACGCTTAAGCGGATCCTGCTGATAAAACTGGGTAAAACGCTGCCATAGCGCCGGGAAACGCGGGGCGAAGAGTTCGGGGGCGCTGAAGAAGTACTCTGAAAGCACCGCGAAGCACTCTGCGGGATCGGTCGCCGCGTAGGCATCAATGCTGGCGGCACTTTCGCCCACGAGATCGATCTCGTCCTGGATGTTATCCATCGCCGCATGCAGATCGTGCTCCCATCCTGCGACTTCACGCAGCGGGATCAGCGGAACGCCGCTGGCGCGGTCGCCGTTGCGGGTATCCAGCTTATGCGCGACTTCATGAATAATCAGATTAAAGCCTGACGCGTCGAACGAGTCCTGAATGTCGAGCCAGTTCAGGATAATCGGCCCTTGCTGCCAGCTTTGTCCGGACTGTACCACCCGCTGGTTGTGTACCAGGCCGATGTCATCCTCCCACTCATCGTCGACGATGAAGGGCGCCGGGTAGATCAGCACTTCGTGGAAGCCGTCCAGCCACTCGATACCCAGTTCAAGCACCGGCAGGCAGAAAAGCAGGGCGATACGCGCGTTTTTCAGGGGATCCAGCTCGAAGCCCTGCAGAGGAACCAGGCGTTTTTGCTGCAAAAAACGATCCGCCAGCTGAACCAGTTTTGACTGTTCGTCCGGCTGGAGATTCGCCAGAACAGGGATCGCCAGCGCGTCATCCCACGGCAGCGCCATATCCCGGCCAGCCTCATTCGTTTTCCAGGGCCACTTAATCATCGCTTTGCTCGCAAACTCGTCACTTGAACAAAAATGGGAAAGTCAGGTTCAGTTAAGATGCCAGAAAATGGCTTATTTCTACACTTCCAGCCTGAATAAACTATCATTTCGTACAGAGCAGTAGGTAGCGCTTTGCAGGCATCACCTTCATTTTGTGATGTCTGTCGTAGCCTTTATCCGCAGCCCGAGTGAATAAATCAGTCCGGTATTGAAAAGATGAGTGATTTCAAAGGTAACAAGCAGAACCTGCCCAGTCGAGCGTGTTTGCACTGCCAGCGGCCCATGACGTGGCGCAAGAAGTGGGCGAAATGCTGGGATGAGGTCAAATTCTGTTCTGAGCGCTGTCGCAGGAGCCACCGTTGACCGAACTACGCCTGATTCTGGGCGATCAGCTCAATCCACATCACAGCTGGTTTGATACCTGCAGCGCGAATGTCATTTACGTGATGCTGGAACTGCGGGCAGAAACCGCGTATGTCCTTCATCATGCTCAGAAAATCATCGCTATCTTCGCAGCCATGCGCGCGTTTGCCGCTGAGTTAAAAGAGAAGGGGCATCGGGTAAGGTATGTCCGGCTCTCTGAGGGTTCAAATCGCGGCGCGCTGGAAGATAATCTCAACGCGCTTATCGCACATTACCATGCTGGCAGGGTGATGTGGCAGGAGCCCGATGAATGGCGCCTTGATGCGCAGTTGCAGGCGTGGGCGAAAACGGCGACCGTCGAAACGACCTGCGTCAGCAGCGAGCATTTTTTCACCTCCCGGGAGCAGGTGAGCGCGTTCTTTGCATCGCGTAAAAGCTGGCGAATGGAATATTTTTACCGGGAAATGCGTCGTCAGCATGGCGTGCTGTTGACTCCGGAAGGCGAGCCAGAAGGGGGGAAATGGAATTTCGATGCTGAAAACCGCAAGCGCTGGTCCGGTGAACCGCCTGCTCCGGATGACTCTCGCATCTGCCACGATCGCTCAGCATTATGGGAAGAGATCCAACGCTGCGGCGTACGCACCTTTGGCGAACCGCGGGCCAACACTTTTCGCTGGCCAGTCGACCGCGCTGAAGCTAAAGCCCGGCTGGATGCGTTTATTTCGCACGTCCTGCCCCAGTTTGGTAACTGGCAGGATGCAATGCACACGGAAGAACCTTTTCTTTTCCACTCTTTAATTTCATTTGCGCTGAACACTAAAATGCTCAATCCCCGGGAAGTGGTTGCCGCCGCCGAGCAGGCATGGCGCTCGGGTGATGCGCCGTTGCCTGCTGTCGAAGGGTTCATCCGGCAAATTCTTGGCTGGCGGGAGTATGTGCGCGGGATCTACTGGTCGCAAATGCCGGGTTATCGGGAGATGAATGCGTTAGAGCAGCACACCCCGCTGCCGGAGTGGTTCTGGACGGGCAAGACGCAAATGCGCTGCCTGGCGCACGCCATTGGACAGTCGCTCACTGAGGCTTACGCCCACCATATCCAGCGCCTGATGATTATCGGGAATTTTAGCCTGCTCGGCGGTCTCTCGCCGCAGGCGGTACATGAATGGTATCTGGGCGTTTATATTGATGCGTTTGAGTGGGTAGAATTGCCCAATACTCTCGGCATGAGCCAGTTTGGCGATGGCGGTTTACTGGCCAGTAAGCCTTATGTTTCAAGCGCGTCTTACATCCATAAGATGAGTAACTACTGTCAGGGATGTCGGTATCAACACAATCAACGCACCGGCGAGCTGGCGTGTCCCTTCAATGCGCTTTACTGGGATTTCTTTGAGCGTAACCAGGCACGTCTCGGTCACAATCCCCGGCTGGGCATTGTCTTTAAACAACTCGCGGATATGACGGAAGAGGAACGGCACGCTATTGCTGAGCGCGCCGGACACATTCGTCTCAATCTCAACGACCTTTGAACGGCATTCCGACACCGCGCCGGTTGCGGCAGGTTAATAAGCCGTTATTATTTTGGACTTTGTAACGTATTCCCTGACAGGACCGCCAGATACTATGCCCGTGAATTTTGACCTCAACGATCTCTATGCCTTCAGAGCGTTAGTGGAATACGGTAACTTCCGTGTCGCCGCTGAATCTATCTGTCTGTCCCAGTCGGCGCTGAGCCGCAGGATTGAAAAGCTGGAAGCCGCGCTGGGGAACCGACTCTTTGACCGAACCACCCGCCGCGTCTCCCTGACGTTATACGGGCAAAACTTTGCTGAACGCTCCACGCAGCTGCTCGATAACGTAGAGTCAATGCTGGCGGATGTCGATAAAGCCAGCGAAGAGCGGACGGGGCTGATCACGGTGGCCACGGTACCTTCCGCAGCCTGTTACTTTATGCCCGATGTGATCCGTCGCTTTCAGTCTCGCTATCCGCGCGTTCGCATTAAGCTCATCGACAGCAGCGCGGGCAACGTGATGGACGCCGTGGCCCGAAGCCAGGCGGATTTTGGTATTTGCTTCGCAGGAAACTTGTCGTCTGAAATCGAATTTTTCCCGCTGGTGGAGGATGTGTATGTTGCAGCATGCAGAAAGGATCACCCGCTGGCGCAGAAGAGCCAGCTGACGTGGCAGGCATTTTTTCAGCAGGATTACATCTCTCTCGATAAAACGTCCGGCAATCGCAACCTGCTCGATCGCCTGCTGGGGGATATCATTCCCGAGCGTCCCAGCGTCTGCGAAACGCGTCATGTCACCACGATGCTCGGTATGGTAGAGGCGGGGATCGGCATTGCTGCCGTTCCCGCCATGTCGATGCCGACGTCAGAGCACACGCTGCTGACCCATTTGCCGCTGGTGGCGCCGGAGGTGAAGCGTACCGTGGGGCTTATCCGGCGCCGGGGGCGCATCCAGTCCTATATTGCGGCTGAGCTTGAAAAACAGATCACCGAACAGTATCGCCGGACGTAACGGGGATCATCCCCGTTACGCGGATGACTTCCCTTGAGGGCGGTGAGGCGAGATAGTTCAGCAGCGCTTTTCCCTCCGCGGGATGTTCCGCGTCACGGGTGACCGCGCCAGCGAAGCGCGTGATGTATTGCAAATTATCCGGGATTTTACCGATAAAGGTGACGCCCTGAATCGGCAGCAGCTCGCTGACCTGCTGGAACCCGACGGCGTATTTTCCTTTCGCCACTTCTGATGCGACCGGAATGCGCTCGACTTTTGTCGCTTTGCCCGTCACCTCCTTTTCAATCCCCAGCTTTTTGAACAATTCTTCACTGACATACCTGCCGCTGGCGCTGTCTGAGTAGGCGATGGAGCGAGCCTGCAGCAGGGTATTACGCAGCGTCGTCTCGCTGCTGATATCAGGGATATCCGCACCTTTTTTCACGACCATGCCGATGGGAGAGTCCGCGAGTTCAGTCCGCGTACCCGGCCAGGTCAGACGGGCCTGTTCAAGCTTCGCCAGTGCATTGCCCACCATAATCACCACGTCGGCTTTCTCTCCGCGCGCGAGCCGGTTTGGGATTGCCTGCGGCGTAGTGCCCATTGAGGGACCGGGGATGATCACAATGTTATCCCCGGTCCGGCGTTCATACTCCGGAGCCAGCTTTTCCAGGGCGGCCTTGAATCCGCCCGAAATCATGACCTTCACGTCCTCTGCGCAGGCATTGACGCTCAGGAACATCGTCATTAGCGCGATGGCGGTAGAGCGAGACGTACGTTTCATGCGGCCCCCTGTGACTTAACGGTGTTTTGCAGCGATGCCGCGCGGCGACGATAGAGGTAGAGCGTTGCCAGCAACGCGCAGACCGCCGCAAAGCTCATCCAGTATCCCGGCGAGGCTTTGTCACCCGTGTATTCAATCAGCGCGGTTGACATCACGGGGGTGAAACCGCCAAAGACGGCGGTAGCCAGGCTATAAGCCAGCGAGAACCCCGCCACGCGGACTTCAGCAGGCATGATTTCCGTCAGCGCCGGGATCATCGCGCCGTTATACAGGCCGTAGAGGAAAGAGAGCCACAGCAGGACGCTCAGCATCATGGAGAAGCTGGGGGCTGCCGCCAGCATCGTCAGTGCCGGGTAGCTGGTGGCGAGCGCCAGCAGCGTCATGACAACCAGCACCGGTTTACGACCGAAGCGGTCCGAGAGGGCACCGCCCACTGGCAGCCAGATGAAGTTGGAGACGGCCACCAGCAGCGTGACCAGCAGGCTGTCCGACGCGCTCAGCATCAGCACTTTTTTGCCGAAGGTTGGTGCGTAAACGGTGATCAGGTAGAACGCGGTGGTGGTCATTGCCACCATCAGCATGCCCGCGACCACAACCTGCCAGTTTGTCAGCAGCGTTTTGAAAACCTGGCGCATCGCCAGATGATTGCGCCGTGCGTTGAACGCTTCGGTCTCCTCCAGCTTACGACGCAGGAAAAAGATGAACGGCACGATTAAACAGCCAAACAGAAACGGGATGCGCCAGCCCCACTCGCGAATGGCGCTCTCCTCCATCAGGGCATTCAGGGCAAAGCCCATCGCCGCGGCGACCATAATGGCAACCTGCTGGCTGCCGGACTGCCAGCTGGTGTAAAAACCTTTGCGGCCCGGCGTGGCGATTTCTGCCAGATAGACCGAGACGCCGCCAAGCTCCGCACCGGCGGAAAAGCCCTGCAGCAAACGGCCCGTCAGCACCAGCAGCGGTGCCCACAGCCCAATGCTCTGATACGACGGAATAAGCACAATCAGGAATGTTCCGGCAGCCATGATCGACAAGGTGACAATCAGCCCTTTACGACGACCCACTTTATCGATGTAAGCGCCGAGCACAATAGCGCCGATCGGACGCATCAAAAAGCCCGCGCCAAAGACGGCAAAGGTCATCATCAGCGAGGCAAATTCACTGCTTGCCGGGAAGAAGGTGTGGGCGATATAGGTGGCATAAAAGCCGAACAGAAAGAAGTCGAATTGCTCGAGAAAGTTGCCCGAGGTGACGCGAAAAATCGCGCCCGCTTTCGCACGGACCGTTGCAGGTGAGGTTGAGGAAACCATGATTATCTCCAGTTTTTATCGTGACGTTATGCTCGTCTGTTTTTGAAAACTGGATCAGGAAACGGAAATTAATAAGCGCAAAGAGTGAATGAACTGATGCGCGTTGTGCATCAATGACAGGATGTTGACCAGGATTCACATACCTAACAATAACTTAACAATCGTGTGATTTTTTATTCACGCTAATTCGCTAAGTTGCTGATATCGCTGTTTTGTGACATCGCGCAGAGGAGACGCCAGGCAGCGCCTGGCTCTAAAAATCAGCGCAGCGCGTTCGCGATTGCGCTAAACATTAACGATGCTTCCAGCGGCTGAGCGCTGAAGGACGGTTCCGCCTGCGGCCAGGTGGACCACTGGACGATAACCAGGTTCTCTTTCTGATTCACCATAATCATCTGTCCAAAGATCCCCAGCGCCCAGAGCGACCCTTTAAGTGAATTGTCGACCTTTGGCGCGACGTGGGTGGCATTAACCGGCACTTCGTTGTTCCACCACTGATAGCCATACAACCCGTTCGGATGCGCGGCGGACACCGAACCTTTTGCCTGCGTCCAGTCTGAGGACTGTTTTACCCAGCCTTCGGGCAGGATCTGCTTCCCGCCGGGCAATGTGCCGTTATGAAGGATGAACTGACCGAAGCGGCCCCAGTCTTCCAGCGTGGCGTTAAAGCCGTGGGCGCCGACATCATGCTGGCCTTTGCTGTAGGCATGCCATACGCCGTCGCTGGCCATGCCGTAGGGTTGCCAGATGCGTTTCTCCAGATACGCCGCGAGCGTCATGCCGGTTGCGCGTTCAAGCACGTCACCCAGCAGCCACGCGCCGCCCGAGGAATAGGACCAGTTTTCGCCCGCAGGGTGTGCGCGGTGTAACCCTTTTACTAATGTCCGCACGCAGTCATAGGTGCCCGGTTTGGCTTCGCACTCTGTCAGCTTTGCGAAATCGGATCCCGGATTCGTGTAGTCCTCATTCCACGCCACGCCGGAGGTGTGGGTAATAAGCTGTCTCAGCGTCACACCGTCCCAGGCGGTGCCTTTCAAATCAGGTTCATATTGGGTAATAAGATCGTCGAGGGAGTGGATTTTTCCCTCTTTAATCGCTACCCCAACCAGCGCAGAGACCACCGATTTACCGACAGAGCGTGAGGTCCAGAGCGTGCTGTCGGTATTTCCTTCACCCAGATACTTATAGGCAACGTGGCCGTTTTTTAATACCAGCATGCCGCTGACGTTCTGGCGTTTCAGGTAATCATGGAGATCGTAGGTCTTGCCATTCACCTGATAGCGGGCATCGGTCAGCGGTTTTTCTGCGGCCAGCAACGGCGAGGCGTTGCCGTGATGGAATACGTCGCCCGCATAGTTGCGGTAGTCATTGCGGAAACCCACGACGCGGTCGGCCTGGCTCCAGGTGAGCATCGTATGTGCGTCCGGCAGTTTTGTATCAAAAGGGGCGGGACAGGTGTCGAGAACGGTACCGTTGCAGGCAGCCATGGCGGCAGGAGAGAGAAGGCTGCTGACAATCAGCGCCGCGAGCAGAGTGCGGTGTGTTTTGTTTTTCATGTTTTTCTCGTATGGCTCAGGAAGGACTTCAGTTTACGAACCCGCGGCCTATAATAAAAAACGCGTTATGGGGGAAAATCCCCCGAAAAGATACTGTGGAGGATGGCGTGGCGTCATTGATCTATTCGTTTGCCCAGCTTGAGGCGTTCACCGCCGTGGCTGAACATGGCAGCCTGGTGAAGGCGGCCACTAAACTGGGTAAAGACCGCACGACCCTGCGCGATCTGATTGATTTTCTGGAAGATGGTCTGGGTTACGCGTTGTTCCTGCGCGAGGGGCGGACCCTGCGGTTAACGCTGGAGGGGGAGCAGTTACAGCGGCAGGCGCATCTGTTGATGCGTCAGGTAAAAGCCTTTGAGGCGTTCGCCAGAGCCGTTCCGCAAAGCGCGACGCAGGATATTGCGCTCGTCTACGATCCGTTCACCCCGCGCGCTTTTTTGCAGGCGCTGATAGCAAAAATGGCGAGCCAGAATATTCGGCTGAGCCTGACCAGCACCTCGCGTGATGAAGCAGAAGCGATGCTCGCCAGCGGTGAGGCCGATGTGGGGATCTGTCAGGCACGTAATCGCAGCGTAGGCAATGAGATGGAATGGCGGGCGTTAGGGTCCATTGAGATGGATTTTTACGCCTCGAAAGCGCTGTTCCGGAATAACGGCTCTCCGGTTTCGCTACTCGATCTCTCTCTGGTGCCGCAGGTCATTATGCATGCGGCGTCTGACGAGCCGGTCGCGCGCCGTCTGCAAATCTCCGGACATACCCTTTTTACCAATGAACTTGAGATGCTGCGCGGTCTGCTGGAAAAGGGGTGCGGCTGGGGATTTTTGCCGACGCATCTTCATGCGGCGCAGTGGAAGGATGTAAAAAGGCTGCCCACCGAGGTGGGCAGCCAGGGTATAGCTCAGACGATGGTGACCATCTGGAAACCGGGCAGCGACAAGCGCGGGCTTATCAACGAAACGCTGTCGCTGTTACCGGCGTTGTGGAAGTCCTCAGCGCTGTGAGCAGCCTTTGCACTGTTGATTCTGGATCTGCTGGAAGAAATCGTTACCTTTGTCATCCACCAGGATAAACGCCGGGAAATTTTCCACTTCAATTTTCCAGATGGCTTCCATACCCAGTTCAGGATACGCCACGCACTCCAGGCTCTTAATGCTGTTTTGCGCCAGTACCGCCGCCGGACCGCCAATGCTGCCGAGGTAGAAGCCGCCGTGCTTATGGCAGGCGTCGGTCACCTGCTGGCTGCGGTTGCCCTTCGCCAGCATGATCATGCTCGCACCGTGGGATTGCAGTAAGTCTACGTACGAGTCCATACGTCCCGCGGTGGTCGGGCCGAGTGAGCCAGAGGCGTAACCTTCCGGCGTTTTTGCCGGACCTGCGTAGTAAATCGGATGATCTTTAACGTACTGCGGCAGTTCCTCGCCGTTATCCAGCAGCTCTTTCAGCTTCGCATGGGCAATATCGCGTGCCACGATGATGGTCCCGTTCAGCGACAGTCGGGTAGAGACCGGGTGCGCGGAGAGCTGGGCCAGGATTTCATTCATCGGCTTGTTCAGGTTGATGCTCACCACGTCGCCTTCACCCTGCTGACGCAGTGATTCAGGAATATACTGGCCCGGGTTGTGTTCCAGTTTTTCAATCCAGATCCCGTCGCGGTTGATTTTCGCTTTGATGTTGCGGTCTGCGGAGCAGGAAACCCCCATGCCGATCGGGCAGGACGCGCCGTGGCGCGGCAGGCGAATAACGCGGATGTCGTGGGCAAAATATTTACCGCCAAACTGTGCGCCCAGGCCGAGGTTCTGCGCTTCCTCGAGCAGTTCCTGTTCCAGCTTAACGTCGCGGAACGCCTGGCCATGTTCGTTGCCTTCGGTTGGCAGCGCGTCATAGTAGCGGGTAGAGGCCAGCTTCACGGTTTTCAGCGTGGCTTCTGCGGAGGTACCGCCGATCACAAACGCGATATGGTAAGGCGGGCAGGCGGCGGTGCCGAGCGTGCGCATCTTCTCAACGAGATAGTTTTTCAGCTTCGCCGGGACGATCAGCGCTTTGGTTTCCTGATAGAGATAGGTTTTATTCGCGGAACCGCCGCCTTTTGCCATGCACAGGAATTTGTACTCATCACCGTCCACGCTGTAGAGGTCAATCTGCGCGGGCAGGTTGGTGCCGGTATTCACCTCTTTATACATATCCAGCGCGGCGTTCTGGGAATAACGCAGGTTGTCTTCAATGTAGGTGTTATACACGCCCTGGCTCAGGGCGGCTTCGTCACCGCCGCCGGTCCAGACGCGCTGGCCTTTCTTGCCCATGATGATCGCGGTGCCGGTATCCTGACAGGTCGGCAGGACGCCTTTTGCGGCAATTTCAGAGTTGCGCAGGAACTGCAGGGCGACGTACTTATCGTTCTGGCTGGCTTCCGGGTCGTTAAGAATGGCGGCAACCTGTTTCTGATGAGAAGGACGCAGCATAAAGGCGGCATCGTGGAAGGCCTGCTGCGCCAGCAGCGTCAGGGCTTGCGGCTCGACTTTCAGGATTTCCTGCCCCTCGAACTCGGCAACGGAAACGTGCTCTTTGGTGAGCAGATAATATTCTGTGTCGTCATGGGAAAGAGGGAAGGGGTTCTGGTAGATAAACGGTTTGTTTGACATAGCTTGCTCCACAAAAATAAAACCGCCGGAGGAAGACCCCGGCGGTCAGAAATCAGAACATCATCGACATCCACGGATAACCAATCAGCAGCAGGGCCGCCAGGAAGATGGCACCGAAGATAGTGCCCAGGCGCCAGTAGTCTTTGGTTGGCAGGTAGCCGCTACCGTAGTAAATCGGGCTTGGGCCGGTACCGTATGGGGTGATGATCCCCATTACACCCAGCGAGGTCACCATCAGCAGGACGAACACTTCCATATTCATGCCCGGAATGGTGGAGGCGATGGTCAGCATCGCGGGCAGCAGCGCGGTGGTGTGTGCGGTGGTGCTGGCAAACAGGTAGTGCAGCAGGTAGAACGCCAGCAGCAGGACGATAGTCGCCACGCCCGGAGAGATACCGCTCATCAGCAGACCGCCTTCTTTACCTAACCAGCTGATAAAGCCGGTAGAGGAGAGGCCATCCGCCAGCGCCACCAGGGTGGCGAACCAGACGAAGGTGTTCCATGCGGCTTTGTTACCGGTGATATCGTTCCACTCCAGCACACCGGTCCACAGCATCAGACCGACAATTAACAGGGCAGCCATGGCCGGTTCAATCCACGCCGCGGCGAAGATCCACATCAGTAACGCACAGCACACGAAGACCAGCAGCAGGATCTCATTGCGCGACAGTTTGCCAAGTTTTTCCAGCTCGCGGGTCGCCCACAGCGGTACTTCGTTATTCACTTTCACTTCAGGCGGGTAGAACCAGTAGGCCAGCAGCGGCATGGTCAGAATCAACAGGATGCCCAGCGGCAGGAACGCGAGGAACCAGGTACCCCAGGAGATATCAATCCCAACGGTGCTTTTCACCAGCGCCAGCGCCAGCAGGTTCGGCGCCAGAGCGGAGAGGAACATAGAGCTGGTGATACAGGCCGCGGTGATAGCCACCCACATCAGATAAGAACCAATTTTGCGCGCGCTTGGGTCGTTGGGTTTTGAGCCGTACAGCGGCGGCAGGTTAGCGATAATCGGGTAGATGGTCCCGCCGCTGCGTGCCGTGTTGGACGGGGTAAACGGTGCCAGCAGCAGGTCTGCAAAGGTAATAGCATACCCGAGCGTCAGGCTGCGACGGCCGAGATATTTTACCAGAATCAGCGCCAGACGGCGGCCGAAGCGGGTTTTGTCATAGCCTGCGGCAAACATAAAGGCACCGAAAATCAACCAGACCGTTGAGTTACCGAACCCGCTCACCGCCCATTTGAAGGAGGCGCCTGCCAGCTTGAATTTTGGATCTGCCAGCTGGTCCGGGCTGAAGAGCACCCACTGGCTACACAGCGCAATGGCGACCACGCCGGTCAGGCCAATCACCGCGCCAGGCAGTGGTTCGAAGATCAACCCGACGATCACGCCAACGAAGATAGCGAAGTAGTGCCACGCGTAAGGCGGTAAACCTTCCGGTACCGGAACAAACAGCAGCAGTACGGCGACGATGACGGGCAACGCCATCATGAGCAGTCGTTTCGCTTTTCCATTTGATGCCTGGTTCGCCACTTGGGGCGTTACAGCAGTTTTTGTATTCATAGTTTCACGTCTTAAGTTGTCAAAAATTCGGTGGTGCAGAAAAAACCAAATGCGTTTTTTTAAGTTTCTTTGCTTTTTTTAGTTATTAAAGGTGCGGTTTGATTTTTTCATTAATAACGATTTAACGCCTTTCTGTGTGCGTTAAATTAAAAATTGATGATGTTTTTATATTGCGCTTTTGGATGCTGCAACTATTGATCAGGATCAAAAAAACAGAAGTGCGGCGTTATTTTCGTGCTTTTATTAATAACCACTCTGGCGTATGGGGTTATTATTTATTTTTATCGTTTTCTTTATCATTCTTGTAACAATTCAAAATCTGGTATTCTTTTTATTGTTTGATTTTATTGAATTTTTTACGGTTAAAGGAAATTGGTATGACCAATATTTATTTAACTTATTTTAAATTATTGTAAACGGGTAAATTATTATCACTAACACCATTGTGTTATTTCTGTTATCTCAGGGATTAAATAGTTTTTTAACTAACGTAATGGCTTTAGAAACTAAAAAAATCATTATATTGGTATCATGACATCGGCAAATAACAACCAATTTAAAAATTAAACCCGATAACGAATTCTTAATTTTAAAAGTTTGGAGTTTCTATTATGAGCACTAACGAACGCATTCTTAGCCCCTTCACATTACCGAATGGCACCGAACTGAAAAACCGTTTGTTAATGGCCCCGATGACCACCTGTACCGGCTACTATGACGGTACTGTCACCAGTGAGCTGGTGGAGTACTACCGGGCTCGCTCCGGCAGCATCGGTACCATCATCGTGGAGTGCTGCTTCGTTGACGATCTCGGTCTCGCCTTCCCGGGCGCCATCGGTATTGATAACGACGAGAAAATTGCCGGGCTGGCGAAAATCGCAGAGGCGATTAAATCCAAAGGTTCGAAAGCGCTGCTGCAGATCTACCACGGCGGCCGTATGGTTGACCCAAAACTGATTGGTGGCCGTACCCCGGTTGGCCCAAGCGCGGTGGCCGCACCGCGTGACGGTGCCGCAACGCCGGTTGCACTGACCGCCGAAGAAGTAGAAGGAATGATCGGCAAGTTTGGGGAAGCTGTGCGTCGCGCCATTCAGGCCGGTTTCGACGGCGTGGAAATCCACGGGGCCAACACCTACCTGATTCAGCAGTTCTACTCACCGAACTCTAACCAGCGCGATGACGAGTGGGGCGGCAGCCGCGACAACCGCGCGAAGTTCCCGCTGGCCGTGCTGGACATTACGCACAAAATGGTGCGCCAGTACGCGGATGATGCCTTCATCATTGGTTACCGCTTCTCCCCTGAAGAGCTGGAAGTCCCGGGCATCCGTTTTGAAGACACCATGTACCTGCTGGAGAAACTGGCCGCGCGCGGCGTGGATTACCTGCACTTCTCCGTCGGTGCAACCCTGCGTCCTTCGATTGTTGACACCCAGGACCCGACCCCGCTCATCGAAAAATACTGCGCGATGCGTTCAGAAACGCTGGCGCAGGTTCCGGTCATGGGCGTGGGCGGCGTGGTGAATGCTTCAGACGTGAATGACGCGCTGGACCACGGTTACGACCTGATTGCCGTTGGCCGCGCCACCATCGCTTATCCGGACTGGACAGACCGCATTGCGGCTGGCGAAAGCCTTGAACTGTTTATGGACAGCACCAAACGCGAGGAGCTGAGCATTCCGGAACCGCTGTGGCGTTTCTCGCTGGTGGAAGCGATGATCCGCGACATGAGCATGGGCGAGTCTAAATTCAAACCGGGCACCTTCGTCGAGAAAGTGCAGGACGACGCTAACGAGCTGGTGATTAACGTCAGCCTGGAAACCGACCGCATTGCGGACATCGCGCTGGCCTCCGGCCCAAGCGAAGACGTTGAGTTTGTGACCAGCTTCGAAGAGATCCGCACCCGCATTCTGGATGCCAACACCCCGCACGTGGATGCCATCACTGGCGCAACCAGCCAGAGTGAAGCGGTGAAAAAAGCGGTTTCTAAAGCGATGCTGAAATCCAGTAAAGCGCTGGCGGCAGAGGAGGGCGTTGACCCGAACGAAACCCGCAGCGTTGACGTGGTTGTCGTGGGCAGCGGCGGTGCCGGTCTGGCGGCGGCGATTCAGGCGCACGACGAAGGCGCAAGCGTGCTGATTGTCGAGAAAATGCCAACCATCGGCGGTAACACCATCAAAGCGTCTGCCGGGATGAACGCCGCTGAAACTCGCTTCCAGCGCGTGAAGGGTATTCAGGACAGCAAAGAACTGTTCTACCAGGAAAGCCTGAAAGGCGGCGGTAACAAGAACAACCCGGAACTGCTGCGTCGCTTTGTCGAGAACGCACCGGAAGCAATTGAGTGGCTGGCAACCCGCGGCATTATGCTCAACGACATCACCACCACCGGCGGGATGAGCATCGACCGTACTCACCGTCCAAAAGACGGTTCTGCAGTAGGCGGCTATCTGATCAGCGGTCTGGTGCGTAACGTCAACAAACGCAACATCGAGGTGATGCTGGATACCTCCGTCAGTGACATTATTTTCGAAAACGGCGAAGTGACCGGCGTGCGCCTGACGACCGAAGAGAATGAAACCGTCATCGTGGCAACCAAAAGCGTGATTGTGGCGACCGGCGGCTTCAGCGCCAACAGCCAGATGGTGGTGAAATACCGTCCGGACCTGGAAGGATTCGTCACCACCAACCATAAAGGGGCCACCGGCGGCGGTATCGCACTGCTGGAGCGCATTGGGGCGGGCACCGTGGATATGGGCGAAATTCAGATTCACCCCACCGTGGAGCAGAAAACCTCGTACCTGATTTCCGAATCCATCCGCGGCGGCGGGGCGATTCTGGTCAATCAGAAAGGAGAGCGCTTCTACAACGAAATGTCGACCCGCGACAAAGTCTCCGCGCAGATCATCGCGCTGCCAGAGAAATACGCTTACATCGTCTTTGATGAACACGTACGCGCCAAAAACAAAGCTGCGGATGAGTACATCGCCAAAGGGTTCGTGACCAGCGCCAGCTCACCAAAAGCCCTGGCCGAAGCGCTGGGCATGGATCATCACGCCTTCCTGGCAACGCTGGAACGCTACAACGGCTTTGTCGAGAAACAGCACGACGATGATTTTGGCCGTACCACCGCGCTGCGTGCGCCAATCAATGAAGGGCCGTTCTACGCCATTCAGATTGCGCCGGGCGTGCACCACACCATGGGCGGTGTGACCATCAACACTGAAACCTGCGTGCTGGACAGCAACCACAACGTGCTGCCAGGGGCATTTGCTGCGGGTGAAGTGGTCGGCGGGATCCACGGCGGTAACCGTATCGGCGGTAACGCGGTGGCAGACATCATTATTTTTGGTACCCTTGCCGGACATCAGGCGGCGATGCGCGCAAAAATGGCATAAAGCACCTGTGTTGTAGGCCGGATAAACGCAACGTTATCCGGCGATTTCCCCGGCGGCGCGGTGCTTGCCGGGGCTACATCTGAGGAAACATGCATGTCAGATAACCGTGTTTACAGTTACTCCGCCGTCCTGATGGGTTCCCCCATCCTCCTGAAACTCTTCTCCCATGACGAAGCCCTCGCCTCCCGCGTGTTTCGACTCATCAAACAGTATGAAGATCTGCTTACCGTCAACCGTGCCCACTCGCAGGTGATGGACATCAACCACGCGGCTGGTCAGCATCCGGTCATCGTCAGCCGACCGGTGTTCGAGCTGATCCGCTGTGCAAAAGCGGCAAGCCTGCTCAAGGACAGCGCTTTTAACCTGGCGATAGGCCCGCTGGTGAAGCGCTGGAAAATTGGTTTCCGGGGTGACAGCGTTCCGCCTGCTGATGACATTGCGGCGCTGCTGGCGATTACCCGTCCTGAGGATGTCATCCTTGATGAGGCGCAGAGCAGCGTGTTTCTGGCGAGAGCAGGCATGGAGATCGACCTGGGCGCCATCGCCAAAGGCTATATCGCTGACCGGGTGCGGGATTACCTGCACAAAGAGGGGACCGAGCGGGGACTCATCAACCTGGGAGGAAATATCCAGACGTTGGGCTCACCGGAAGGGGGCTGGAGCGTCGGGCTGAAAAAACCGTTCGTCAGCGACGCGCTGATTGGCGCGATGACGGTGGAAAACCGCTCCGTGGTGACTTCAGGAACCTACGAGCGCTTCTTTGAGCAAAACGGCAAGCGCTATCACCATATTCTCGATCCGCGCACCGGATACCCGCTGGACAACGCGCTGGACAGCGTCACCATCGTGTCAAAAGAGTCTATCGACGGCGATATCTGGACCACGCTGATGTACGGCATGGGCGTGGAGAAGGGCTGCGCGGCGCTGCGCTCTCGCCCGGATATTGAAGCCATTTTTGTGACCAAAACAAAAGAAGTGGTGATCTCATCGATGCACCACTTCCGCTTTACGTTGCTGGATAATACCTACCGCGTTACTGACAGTACTGCTTAAGCAGACCCGTCTGTTCCGGCTGGAGACGGTAACGATACACTGGCCGCCCGGTGGCACCGTAGTGAATGCTGGTGAACAGAATGTTGATTTGCGCCAGCCAGATCAGGTATTTGCGGCAAGAGACGCGGGAGATATTCACCGCGCTCGCCAGGTCATCGGTGGAAAACTCCATCTCCGGGTGGGCGTCAATCCACTGGCAGATCGTGCGCAGCGTCTGCGGCGTTAACCCTTTCGGCAGTTTTTTGCTGTCCGCCAGCTCCGGCGCTCCGCCGTGGATCAGGCGGTCAACGTCGGCCTGTTCATAATACGGGTGCGATTCCATCAGGTTATGCTTCGCTTTCCAGCCGTTGAGCGCCTCTTCAAAGCGCGGGAACTGGAAGGGTTTGATCAGGTAATCCACCACGCCGTAGTGGATAGAGGTCTGGATCGTGGCGGCATCGGCGGCCGAGGAGATCATAATGACATCGATCGGGCGGCCGGACGCGCGAATCACGGGCAGCAGATCCAGCCCGTTATCCTGCTGCATATAGACATCCAGTAGCACCAGATCGACCGGCTGACCGGGGTCGTTAATCATGGCCTTCGCCTGGTTGAGCGTGGAGGCGACACCGCAGCAGCTAAAGCCTTCAACACGGTTGACATACAGACGGTTGAGGTCGGCCACCATGGCGTCATCATCGACAATTAATACATTTATCACGCGATATTCCTCTCGCTATCCCAGGGGATGTGAACAAAAAATTGGGTAAAGACGCCAGGCTCAGACTCCACGGAGATCTCTCCGCCCAGGTTCTGAATCTGCTGGCGAGCAAGGAACAGCCCAACGCCGCGGTTTTCACCTTTCGTTGAGAAGCCCTTAGTAAAAATAGCCTCCAGCTGAGTGGGATCAATGCCGGGGCCATCGTCGCTGACTTCGCAACTAAGCCAGCCATTCTGATAATGCAGCAGCAGGCCGATCTCGCCTTCCTGCTGTCCTTCCATCGCGTCGAGCGCGTTTTCAATCAGGTTACCCAGCGCGGTGATCAACACCGCGACCTGCTCTTCGCTGGCGGTATCCGGTATCTGGCTTTCGTCCGCCAGCGTCAGGGTGACGCCCGCCTCTTTTGCCCGGTTGATTTTACCCAGCAGGAACCCGGCAATGACCGGCGATTTTACCTTGCTCTGGATCGTACCGATATCCGTCTGGTAATTATGCGCCGTCTGGATGATGTACTCCTCCAGCTTGTCGTAGCGCTTCATATGCAGCAGGCCAAGGATCACATGCAGTTTATTCATAAACTCGTGCGTGTGGCTGCGCAGGGCATCGACGTAGTTGACCATGCCATCAATGCGCTGCATCAGCTGGCTGATTTCCGTTTTATCGCGGAAGGTGGCGATCGCCCCGATGACCTGCTCCTGGCTTTTGACCGGCACCATGTTGCACAGCAACAACCGACCGTTACAGCTGATCTCCTGATCCTGGCGCGCGACGCCGGTTTTTGAAATCTCACGCAGGCTGGCTAAAAGTGGTGCGCTGGCGTTTTCCGTTTGCTTGCCGGAGGGCAGGAGTAAAATTTCTCTGGCGGTGTGGTTGATCATCGTCACGCGCCCGTGAATATCGACGGCCAGTACGCCTTCGCGAAGCGACTGCAGCATCGCCTGACGTTGTTCGAAAAGGGCGGATATCTCGTAGGGTTCGAGGCCGAACAGAATGCGCTTCAGCACCCGCACCAGGCCCCAAATCGCCATCGAACTCATAAAGATACTGAATAATATCGTCCAGAGCGCATTCAGCCGCCCGCGGGCAATCTGGTCTTCCACCTTTTTGAGAGAGATACCGACCACCACCACCCCGATCTGATCGTGCTGGCTGTCATAAACCGGGGTAAAGACGCGAAGCGCTTCGGCGAGGGCGCCCCGGTTAACCGAGACGTTCTCTTTACCTTCCAGGGCGGGTTCCAGATCGTTGCCAATAAAATGCAGGCCAATCAGTGCTTCGTTTGGGTGCGAGTAGCGAATACCGCGCATGTCGGTCACCACGGTGAGCAGCAGATCGTTACGTTGGGTGACCGCTTTGGCGATGGGCTGAATGATGTCGGCCTGCGGGGACTGCATCAGGCCTCGCTGGATCTCCGGGCTGTCGGCCAGCGTGCGGGCGATACCCAGTGCGGTGTCTTTGACATCATCGCGGGTGGCCCGGGTGATCTGAACGGAGTAGAGCGCAAAGACCAGAAGCAGCACAGAAGCAATAATCGCGCATACCATCAACGTGACCAGCGTGTTCAGTTTCATGGGGCGCTTGCGCGTCAGAAGGAAAGGCTGCAAATCGCTCATCAATACTCCGCGATGATTAACAAAGGGGTAATTATCGCTGATGACGCGCGTTTCTTAAAGCCATGTAAAGGCATGGATTTGGTCCTCTTTTCGTGACCCTCCTCGCAGGTCATCCATATAAAACACTTTATAGTGTGTGGGTACTCATAATAAGGAGGCTGTTTATGAGCATTATGCTTACCGGTTCGGTCAAGGAAAGACGGCACGCCAGCACGATGAATATTGATAGATTGTCCACGCTGGACATGCTGAAGGTCATTCACCAGGAAGATGCACTCATTTCCGCTGCAATATCCCCCTGTTTAACGACGATCGCCCGCGTGGTGGATAACGCCGCGGCGACTCTTAGTCACGGGGGCCGTCTGGTTATTGTTGGAGCGGGGCCGTCTGGCCGTGTCGCACAACAGGCTGCCGATGAATATGCGCCGGGCAAAACCCCCGTGATTGCCGTGACGGCACAGGAAGGGGAAGGGAGCTACGAGCGTGGCGTTGCCGATCTGCAGGCCATTAAGTTTGGTGAACACGATATGATGCTGGCGGTCACCGTTAGCGGAAAAACGCCGTGGGTCTGGGGTGCAATGCGCCATGCATGGTCGCTGGGGTCACCGGTCGCCATCATAACCGGTGATGCACAAAGTGAAGCGGCGCAGCTGGCAAGCATGGTGATTGCCCCGGCGCTGGGAGCTGATGTGGTGGCAGGCTTTAGCAATACCAAAGCGGGTATTGCGCAAAAAATGATCCTCTCGATGGTCACCACCGGGCTGGCCGTGCGGACCGGGCGCGTTTACAGCAACCTGCGGGTGGATCTGGAGGCACGCAATACCAAATGGGCCGAACGACAAATTGCCATTGTGATGGAGGCGGGGGGCTGCACCCGGGCGCAGGCAAAAGCCGCGCTGGAGAGCTGTAACCATAACTGTAAAACGGCAGTCCTGATGGTACTGACCGGGCTGGATGCATGGAAAGCCCACGAACTGCTGGCGCAGAATAACGGGTTTATTCGCGTGGCGTTGCAGGAAGCGCCGTAAATTCGGCTCTTATAAATGAAAAAAAGCCCGCGAGTGCGGGCTTTAGTATTTTTGGGGATTAGAACTGGTAGGTCATGCCTACGCCAACGATGTCGTCGGTAGAGATACCGTACGCATCATACAGCGCTTCATCCTGATCCAGCATGTTGATTTTGTAATCAACATAGGTGGAGAAGTTTTTGTTGAAGCTGTAAGTCATGCCCAGGTCAATGTAGTTAACCAGATCCTGGTTGAAGCCCTGACCATCCAGGTCTTTACCTTTTGAGTAAACCCATGCCAGGGAAGGACGCAGACCAAAGTCGAACTGGTACTGTGCAACCGCTTCAAAGTTTTGAGTCTGGTTTGCGACACCAACGTCACCGAATGGCGTCATGTTGCGGGTTTCCGCATACATCATCGCCAGGTAGATGCTGTTTGCATCGTATTTCGCGCCAACAGTCCAGGCTTCGGCTTTTTCGCCATCCGCAAACCCGACACCTTCAAAGCGTTTGCCGTTTGCAACCTGCTCATTGGTACGGTCAGAAGACGAGTACGCCGCACCCAGGCTCAGGCCGGACAGGTCGCCAGAGAAATCATAGGAGGTAGACATACCGAAGCCGTCACCGTTCTGGAAACGTACTTTGTTATGACCGTTTTTGGTGCCTTCCTGATCTTCATTCGCGTTAGCACCTTCATTCGCCCCCTGATACTGCAGTGCGAAATTCAGACCTTCAACCAGACCGAAGAAATCACTATTACGGTAGGTTGCCAGACCGTTAGCACGGCCGTTCATGAAGTTATCGGTCCAGGTGTAAGAATCACCGCCGAATACTGGCAGCATATCGGTCCAGGCTTCAACGTCATACACCACGCCATAATTACGGCCATAATCAAATGAACCGTATTCGCCATATTTCAGGCCAGCGTACGCCAGACGGTTGAAAGAGTTACCACCTGCGTTTTCAGTATCGTTGGCGTAGGTTTTATATTCCCACTGGCCGTAACCCGTCAGCTCATTAGTAATCTGAGTTTCGCCTTTGAAACCCACCTGTACATAGGTTTCATCGCCGTCGTCACCAGGGTTGTCAGAGAAGGTATGACGCGCATCAACTTTGCCATACAGGTCAACTTTGTTGCCGTTTTTATTATAAATTTCAGCCGCATTTGCTGCGCCAGCCATTAATAATGCGGGTACCAGGATTGCCAGAACTTTTCTTTTCATTATATATTCCCTTTAAAGATAATTTATATGAATATATGTAATTACCCTCCGTAATTACGGTTTTGATACTATTCTATGGATTGTTATTTTGGTTCAAAAATAAATGTAATTAAATCGGTAAAGATATTGCAAAATATTTCTAAAGCTCTCATTATTTTTCATGTGAATTAATGAACTGAATACATTGCGCATAATTATTATTAAGTATTTCTCATTTCTATTTTTTAAATCATTTAATTCGGCTGTGTTATAATCCACAGCCTGTTTTCGTCACAGGATAGAATGATGGAACCCATACAGTGGCAGCAGCGTTTTGAATCCTGGCTTGATGAACATCACGCCAGCGAAGACAGTGCGCATGATATTTCGCACTTCCGACGCGTCTGGATGACGGCCCGCAAAATAATGATTCATCATCAGGCCGATCCGCTGGTGGTCCTGACCGCCTGCTATTTTCACGACATCGTTAGCCTGCCGAAAAATCATCCTGAACGCAGTCAGTCATCGCGTCTGGCGGCGCGCAAAACGCGGGACATTCTGCACCGCGATTTCCCGGACTTTCCGCCGGATCGCTTTGCCGCCGTGGAGCATGCCATCGAGGCGCACAGTTTCAGCGCGGGTATTGCGCCGCAAAGTATCGAGGCCAAAATTGTCCAGGACGCCGATCGTCTCGAAGCGCTGGGCGCGATTGGCCTGGCGCGCGTGTTTGCCGTCTCGGGGGCGCTGGGCGTGGCACTGTTTGACGCGGAAGATCCCTTTGCCGATGCGCGCTCGCTGGATGACCGGGCATTTGCCCTCGATCATTTTCAGACTAAGCTGCTGCGCTTGCCTGATACAATGCAAACCGACGTCGGGCGCGAGCTCGCACAACATAACGCCGATTTTCTCGTTCACTTTATGGCGAAACTCAGTGCCGAATTACAGGGCGACTGCATCGGGCTGGATAGCCAGATTCAGCACCGCTTCTGTCGCAGTTTGCCCAACTGAACTGTGGTAATCTGTTCCCAGTCTTTATTCTCCGGTTAAAAGAATGCAGGAAAATCGATCAGTGACAGGGCCCGCGCCAGAGCAGGCTGAGAAATCAACGGCAACGGTGCAGGCATTACTGCGCCAGCTGCTGGATATTTATGATGTCAAAACGCTGGCGAACCAGCTGATAGCGCACGGTGAGAGCCACTGGAGCCCGGCCATCCTTAAGCGACTGCTGACCAGCGAGCGGGCAGGGCGCCGCCTGAGCGACGGTGAGTTTCGTTATCTGCAAAACCTGCTTCCGCGTCCGTCTGCCGCGCACCCGGACTATGCATTCCGCTTTATCGATCTGTTCGCCGGTATCGGTGGGATCCGGCACGGTTTTGAAGCCATCGGCGGTCAGTGCGTGTTTACCAGCGAGTGGAACAAACATGCGGTACGCACCTATAAAGCGAACTGGTACTGCGATCCGCACGAACATCACTTCAACGCCGATATCCGTGATGTCACCCTGAGCCATAAAAGCGGCGTCACGGATGAACAGGCCGCCGGGCATATTCGTCAGACGATCCCGGCGCACGACGTGCTGCTGGCTGGCTTCCCCTGCCAGCCTTTCTCGCTGGCCGGCGTATCGAAAAAGAATGCCCTCGGTCGCGCCCACGGTTTCGCCTGCGATACGCAGGGAACGCTGTTTTTTGATGTGGCCCGCATCATTGACGCCCGCCGTCCGGCCATTTTTGTGCTGGAAAACGTCAAAAACTTAAAGAGCCATGACGGCGGAAAAACCTTCCGCATTATTATGCAGACTCTGGATGAGCTGGGTTACGACGTGGCCGATTCTGAGGATATGGGCGCGGATGACCCAAAAATCATTGACGGGAAACATTTCCTGCCCCAGCATCGCGAGCGCATTGTGCTGGTCGGCTTCCGCCGCGATCTCAATCTGAAGGGAGATTTTACCCTGCGGGATATCCCGTCTCTGTATCCCGAGCGTCGTCCAACCGTCGCCGACCTGCTGGAGCCTGTGGTCGATGCGAAATTTATCCTTACGCCCGTTCTGTGGAAATACCTCTACCGCTATGCCAAAAAGCATCAGGCAAAAGGCAACGGCTTCGGATTTGGCATGGTTAATCCTCACGATCCGCACAGCGTGACCCGCACCTTGTCCGCCCGTTATTATAAAGACGGCGCGGAAATCCTGATCGACAGAGGCTGGGATAAAGCGCTGGGCGAGAAGGATTTCGACGATCCGCAAAACCAGCTCCACCGTCCACGACGCCTCACACCGCGGGAATGTGCCCGGCTGATGGGCTTTGAAACGCCGCAGGGCTACAGTTTCCGTATTCCGGTGTCGGACACTCAGGCATACCGTCAGTTTGGTAACTCGGTGGTGGTGCCCGCGTTTGCGGCGGTGGCAAAACTGCTGGCCTCACGTATCCGGCAGGCGGTGGCACTCCGCCAGAGTGAGGCCGTCAATGACGGACGTTCACGATAAGGCAACGCGCAGCAAAAACATGCGTGCCATCGGCACGCGTGATACCGCCATTGAAAAGCGTCTGGCCGGATTATTGACGCAGGCGGGGTTTGATTTCCGCGTGCAGGATGCCGCGCTGGCGGGGCGACCGGATTTCGTCATCGACGCGTATCAGTGCCTTATCTTTACCCACGGCTGTTTCTGGCATCATCACGACTGTTACCTGTTTAAAGTTCCGGCAACGCGCACTGATTTCTGGCTGGAGAAGATTGGCAAGAACGTTGCGCGCGACGCGCGGGATCTCACCACGCTTATCGCGCAGGGCTGGCGCGTGCTGATCGTCTGGGAGTGTGCGCTGAGAGGGCGGCTAAAACTGAACGATGCCGATCTGCGCGAACGGCTGGAAGAGTGGATCTGCGGCGGCGGACACACCGCGCAGATCGACACACAGGGGATCCACGCGCTTACGGTTTCTCCACCCCGCAAGGCGTAATCACGGGCTTCGCCGGCAGTAAATATTTGCCCAGCGTCACCAGCACGACGGCAAAAACAATCACCCCTAATGCTAACCACTCAACCGGAGAGAGCGTTTCCCCGCCGAGCCCGGTACCGAGCAGCACGGCCACGACCGGGTTGACGTAGGCATAGCTGGTGGCAACCGCCGGAGACACATTGCGGATCAGGAACATGTAGGCATTGATTGCAATGAGCGAACCAAACAGCGCCAGATACCCGACCGCCAGGAAGCCCGACAGATCCGGCATGGTCGTCAGCCTTTCCCCCGTCAGCATGGAGGCAATCAGAAGCACGATCCCCGCGGCAAGCATCTCAATCGCCCCCGCCATCATGCCGGTTGGCAGTTCGATACGCGAACCGTATACCGAACCAAACGCCCAGCTCATTGAGCCGATAAGAATAATGATCGCGCCCCACGGATTGCCGCTCAGGTTACCGCCGCTGTTGAGCAGAATAATGCCCGCCAGGCCGATGCCAATCCCCAGCCATTCCAGCTTGCGGGTACGGATGCCAAAAAGACGGCTGAAGCAGAGGGTAAACAGCGGTACGGTGGCAACGACCACGGCGGCGATCCCCGACGGTACGTTCTGGTGCTCGGCAATGGTCACAAACCCATTCCCTACCGCCAATAGCAGCAGGCCAATCAGGGCGGCGTTGAGCATCGGGCGCAGCGGCGGTAGCTTATGACCGCGCAGCAGCAGAAAGGCCAGCAGCAACACGCCCGCCGAGAGGAAACGAATGCCCGCCATCATCAGCGGCGGCCAGCTTTCCACGCCGATGCGAATGACAAAGTAGGTCGAACCCCAGATGATATAAAGCGAAAAAAGTGCCCCGATGAGCGGTAGCAGTTGCCGGAAACGCATAATCCCTCACGACGAAATAAAAAGGTCGCTGATAGTAAACGCGAAAACTATCGTGCTGGCGAGCCCTTTAATTGTGTAGTTGATGTGAATTTTTTGTTGACGTGAGGTGCCTGTTTCCGCGTTTGCGCTTTTGCTCCATACTATTCACTTAATTACCAAAAAAAGAAGGATCACGATTTTGGCAGGAAGTAGCTTATTAACATTGCTGGATGATATTGCCACCTTACTGGATGATATTTCCGTGATGGGGAAACTGGCGGCGAAGAAAACCGCGGGTGTGCTGGGGGATGATTTATCGCTTAACGCTCAACAGGTGAGCGGTGTACGGGCTAACCGCGAACTGCCGGTGGTGTGGGGCGTGGCAAAAGGCTCGTTTCTGAATAAAGTGATCCTGGTGCCGCTGGCGCTGCTGATCAGTGCATTTATTCCCTGGGCCATCACGCCGTTGCTGATGATTGGCGGGGCATTTTTATGCTTTGAAGGCGTGGAGAAAGTCCTGCACTCCTTCAGCGCACGCAAGCAGAACGACACGCCGGAGATGCGCCAGCAGCGTCTGGACGCGCTGGCCGCGCAGGATCCGAAAACCTTCGAGCGCGATAAAGTCAAAGGCGCCATTCGGACCGACTTTATTCTCTCGGCAGAGATCGTCGCCATTACGTTGGGCATTGTCTCCGATGCGCCGCTGCTCAATCAGGTGTTGATCCTCTCCGGCATCGCCATTCTGGTCACCGTCGGCGTGTACGGTCTGGTCGGATTGATCGTGAAGCTGGATGATATCGGCTACTGGCTGGAGGAGAAATCAAGCGCGGTGGCAAAAGGCATCGGTAAAAGCTTACTGACGCTGGCACCGTGGTTGATGAAGAGCTTGTCGGTGGTTGGCACCCTGGCGATGTTCCTGGTGGGGGGCGGTATTGTGGTCCACGGCATTGCTCCGCTGCACCATGCGATCGAACAGTTCTCCTCGGCGCAGGGGAGCGTGGTGGCCGCTATTCTGCCGACGCTGCTTAATCTTGTGCTGGGCTTTATCGTTGGCGCTATCGTGGTGGCGGCGGTGAAACTGGTCGAAAAAATGCGCGGTTCTGCGCACTAATTGTTACCTGTTGTGGTATGCAAAAAGACTATTCCTCGTCTAAATTGAAACAGTTTCACCCTGATACAGGAGGCAGGTATGGTCTTTTTGGTCAGTGATGAAGTTAAGCCTAAGAAAGGTGGCCCACGTATGATTGTCACAGGCTATTCTAGCGGAATGGTGGAGTGTCGGTGGCACGATGGCTATAGCATCAAGCGGGAAGCATTTCGTGAAGATGAGCTTCAGCCGGGCGACGGGCAGCACAAGCGGGACAAGGCTTAATCACATAACGCCCGGCTTTGCCGGGCGTTTTTATCTCATGTACCGGGTGTAAGGCAGTAATCAGGGAGTGTGTGTGCAGCGCGATACCTTTGTTGTAAAACAATATTTTCTGCAATGGCTGCATAAGCGTAGCAATCCGGGGTTAATCGTTAATCTCTGTTTTCTTGTCGTCCTTGTCTTTTCCACCCTCCTGACCTGGCGTGAGGTGGTGGTCCTGGAGGAGGCGTATATCTCCAGCCAGCGTAACCATCTCGAAACGGTCGCCACGTCGCTGGACCGTCAGCTGCAGTACAGCGTGGACAAAATGCTGTTTTTTCGCACCAGCATGCATGATGCCTTACAGACCCCCCTGGGGTTTGATGTCCTGCACGATGCGGTGTCTCGTTTTAGCGCCGTGCGGACGGATGAAACCTGGCAGCTGGCCGTTGATAAAAAACGCACCCTTCCCCTGAACGGCGTGTCAGATGCCTTCGTTGCAAAGTCCACGCTCCTTAACCGTGATAGTGAGCGTATCAGTAATGAGATTTCTGCCGCGCTGGAAGTGGGGTATTTACTGCGCCTGGCCTCGTCGGGTGTGCAAAGTGAAGAGCGGATTATCTACGTTTCCCGCGCGGGGTTTTATCTTTCGACAGACACGCCTGACATGGCTGACGATATCAGCGCCCGCTATTACTTTCTGGTGACTCAACCCTGGTTTACCTTACACTCAGAACGCCACAATCGCGCGCGCGCGGTGCGCTGGTTTATTTCGGCGCCGTCGCCCTGGAGCAATGGGGAGCGCACGATAACGGCGAGCGTGCCCATCTATTTTGAGCATTACTGGTATGGCGTGGTAGCGATGGATTTCTCCATACACACCATGAAACGCCTGCTGACTGAGGCGACGCAGGACCGGACGGAGGGCGAGTATCAACTGTATGACACGCGTCTGAACATGATTGCCACGTCAGAAGCGGACGGCAGTCAGGTGAACCGCTTTGACGAGGTTGAAACGGCGCAAATTGCTCACGCGATTGAGCACGACACCCGAGGCGGTATTCGCCTTGGAAGCCGTTTTATTAGCTGGGAGCGACTCGATCATTTTGACGGGGTGATCTTACGCGTTCATACGTTGCACGAAGGCGTACAGGGTGACTTTGGCAGTATCAGTATTGTGCTGGCCCTGCTGTGGGCGCTCTTTACCGCCATGCTGCTTGTTTCATGGCTGGTCATCCGCAGGATGGTCAGCAATATGTACACCCTGCAGCACTCCCTGCAGTGGCAGGCCTGGCACGATCCCCTCACGCGTCTGAATAACCGCGGCGCGCTGTTTGAGCGCGCAAAAGTGATTGCGGAGAACTGTCGACAACAGGGTCAACCGTTTACGGTGATCCAGATCGATCTTGACCATTTCAAATGCATTAATGACCAGTACGGGCATCAGGCGGGTGACAAAGTGCTGTCCCATGCCGCAGGGTTGATTGCCAGCGTGCTGCGCAAAAATGATGTTGCCGGGCGCGTGGGCGGGGAAGAGTTTTGCGTCGTCCTGCCGGGGAGCAGCCTGGAAGAGGGGAGGAGGGTCGCGGAGCGCATCCGGTCACGCATCAACAGCAGGGAGATCCTGGTTAAAAAGAGCACGACCGTTCGCATCAGCGCCTCGCTGGGCGTCGCCAGCGCGCAGGAAAAAGAGAACTATGTTTTTGAACAACTGCAGTCTGCCGCGGACGACAGGCTGTATCAGGCCAAGCAGAGCGGGCGTAACCGGGTGTGCTGGAGCGATCAGGAGAAAAAGTGATCCATCCCTTCCCGCCAGCCTAAGGGACCGCTCAGCTGCGTGTGATAAGCCCGTTCAGGGCTATCATTCTGTAGCGTAATGCCCTGGCGGTTTATGCTTTTAATCACCACGGCGAAGTCGACGCTGTCCAGCAGCGGTGCATCGTTTGGGCCATCCCCCAGCCCCAGGGTGGTGGGGACACAATCTTCCTGCTCGCGGTACTGCGCAATCAGCCAGTTAACCGCCACGTCTTTACCGCAGCGTGCATCCAGAATGTGCCAGAAACGGGCCCCCTGTAGACATTTCAGACCCCTTTGCGCCAGCGCCTCTTCAAAGCGGACCATTGCGTCGTCGGTATCACGCCAGATGAGCGTGACAGAGGCGTCGTGTTTGCGTGCGAGCGCCGCACGGTAGCGCGTCAGCCCGGTCCATTCGCTGATGACGCGTTCGTTCACGTCATCAAACGTGACGAATTTAAAGACTGCCTGCTGGCGGATTTGCTCAATAAGCGGATGAATTTCCCGATGCGTCATCCCTGTGATCTGGCGCTGCCCCCTCTCCCAGCGCACATCAGGCTGAATGACCGCGCCGTTCTCAGCAATAAAAGGTAACCCCTCCAGGCCCAGATCCTGTTGGATATCCAGCATCTCTGCGGCACTCTTGCTGCTGCACAGAATCACCGGCACCTGATAATCCTGCAGTTTGTCCAGCCATGGCATCGCGGGTTGCCACTCGTAGGTATGAATGTCCAAAAGCGATCCATCCAGATCGGAAAAAACCAGCAGGGGACCCTGAAGTGAAAGCATGATTACTCCTGAAAGCGCACGCGCTTCTACCTAAGAATATTCTTAAAAAAATACTGAAGGGAAAACCGTCTTTATAAGACGCGATTCAGCCAAAGCCGCATTCACCGTGCGTTATTGCTCATAACAAAAATGATTATGTTAAAAATATTATATTCGCCGTAAGAATATATGCTTGTCAGACAAAATCGTTGGGGATAGTGTGGTTTGTACATCAGATTTCCTGGTGTAACGAATTTTCAAGTGCTTCTTGCATAAGCAAGTTTTGATCCCGGCCATCCCCATGACCGGGATTTTTTTCGCGCTAACGATTGGCTTCAGTCACGCTAAAGTCGTGTATATCAAGCTCGAAGGCCTCCGCCAGTTCGCGGTAGGTATGGTAATCCCTCCCGTTCACCATCACCCTCTCGGAATCATCCTCTGCACGACGTACTTCGGATTCACTGATCTCATTGATGGCGGCCAGCAGGGCATCGACATCCACTTCGACTTCGCGCTTGATGGTGTCGCTATACGCTTTGTTGGTCTTCATTACGGGGTACCTCATATAAACGTGTCCACGGTTAAGTATAGACCGCACACAAAAACGGCATTCGCATCCGTCAGCGATGTCAGCGCATGCGTTTTGTTCTACACTGGCTCAAAACCAGAGGAGGAATGTATGAAGGTCAACGATCGGGTTACCGTTAAAACGGACGGTGGGCCGCGCCGCCCGGGGGTGGTATTGGCAATTGAAGAGTTCAGTGAGGGGACAATGTACCTGGTATCACTGGAAGACTACCCGCTCGGCATCTGGTTTTTTAATGAACTGGGGCATCCGGACGGCATTTTTGTCGAAAAAGCGGAGTAACACAGCGTCGGGTGGCATTGCGGTTGCCCGACAACGCCCACATAAGCAAAAATCTCTGGCCTGGCCAGAGATCAAAGGTAGGGTGCAAAGGGGTTTAAGCCACTAACGCATGTTGACGAAAATCCCGTTCGTCACATTATCGGTCAAACGTACCACGTGATAGATCACTTGCTTATTATGCGTTTTAATTTTCCTTTTAATATTTCCTTTATGTGATGAAACGGTTTTTGCTTTAATATTCATCTGGTCAGAGATCTGAATAGTTCCTTGTCCTGCCATCCACATTCGCAGCATACTTGATTCAGTCCTGCTTAATGATAGGGTGGGTAAGTTAACCGCTCCTACATTTTTAACTTCTTTATTCAAATAATCACCCAGAATGTCATCCAGCGACTCGGGCTTAATCGACTTAGAACTGATCAATAAATTTTTACGGACCAACAAATACTCATCGAAATGGATATTCGCGATCGCCATAAAAACAATAAACAGAGTTTTTGGATGCTGATTAATGATTTGCTTAATGTGCTGACTGTTGGCTGGATCGTGAATGAAACAGTCCTCATTAATAAACACCACGCCTGGTTTTAGTTCGTCACAAGCGGCTGCGAGTTCGTCAACGGTGTGTGCATCGTTGATGTCTCTCTTTCTTACCCCTCTGCTTGCCAGGTACCCGGTTAACCCTAGCCGGGTGTAGCTGCATAAATCCATAATGATCGTTGACATGGCATACCCTCACTCAATGCGTAACGATAATTCACCATCTGCCTGAGAGCTCAAAACAGCCATACGGGATGGAAAAAAATAATAAACCTGTGAGCATGACAAAGACTTTCAGGCGGACTCACTATCCCGTAAAGTTACGTATAATTTGCCAGGAATCTTCTTAAAGTAAAGTAAATATTAAGTATTGTGAGGTGGTTAGAAACAATTAAACCCCGTCAGATATATCCTGGAAGATGTTTTTCATGTTTTATTTTAGGAATATCCTCAGAAAGACAATATCAATCGTGAGGACTATTATTTACGTGGCAGCTCGCTGACAATATCTGCTAACAGATTGAATATCTCGCCGAATAAGTGTTCACAGAAGGGGGCGATAAGGGGCATCAGTAATGACATTAATAAAATTCCGACCGTCAACGTCAGCGGAAAACCGATCACAAAGATGGAGAGCTGCGGTGCCATGCGGTTCAACAGACCTAATGCCAGGTTGACGGTCAGGAGCAGGGTGATAATCGGCAACGCCAGCATCAGGCCGTTGAGGAAGATCAGCCCCGCCGCGCGGGTGAGCGCGAGAAAGGCATTGCTGTTGACCGGGTTTTCACCAATCGGCAGCGTATGAAAAGTATCCACCAGCATGGAGATAAGCCACAGATGACCGTTAAACGACAGGAACAGCAGCATGGCGAGCAGATCGATAATGCGCGCCAGCACCGGCATATTGAGGTGGCTGCCGGGGTCAACAAACGTGGCGAACGATAAGCCCATCTGCAGGCCAATCAGCTCCCCGGCCGTGCGAACGGCGGCAAAGGCGAGCTGCATGGTAAAGCCTACGGCAACGCCAATCATCACCTGCTGTAATGCCACCCACACCGCATTCGCCGAGAAGATCGGAATATCCACCGGGGGAAGGGAAGGGGCGACGATGATGGTGATGATAATGCCCAGCCCCACTTTGACACGCTTGGGGATCGATTTCTCACTGAGAATCGGGGCGGTGGTGATCAGCGCCAGAATGCGCAGCATCGGCCAGAAATAGACGCCGAGCCACTGAACCCACTGGTCGCTGGTGAAGTGAAGCATCGTCAGGTCAGCCGATGATATACGGCAGATTGGTAAACAGGTTGCGCATATAGTCCAGCAACAGGTTCAGCATCCACGGTCCGGCCACGATAATCGCCACAAATACGGCGATGATTTTCGGAATGAAGGACAGCGTCATTTCGTTAATCTGCGTGGCGGCCTGCAGAATACTGATAATCAGACCGGTAACCAGCGCGACAAGCAGCAGGGGAGCGGCAACGGCAATGGCGATTTTCATCGCTTCCGTGCCCATCATCATGACCGATTCGGGTGTCATTGCCGTTCCTTAACTGTAGAAACTCTGCGCCAGCGAACTGACCAGCAGCTGCCAGCCATCGACCAGTACAAAGAGCATGATCTTAAAGGGCAGGGCAATGGTTGCGGGCGGCACCATCATCATCCCGAGCGCCATCAGGACGCTGGCGATCACCAGGTCGATAATCAGGAACGGAATAAAGATGGTAAAGCCAATCTGAAACGCCGTTTTCAGCTCGCTGGTGACGTAGGCAGGCAGCAGAACGCGCATGGGTACCGCTTCCGGCCCCTGCAATTCGCCGGTATTGGACAAGCGGACAAAGAGTGCCAGATCCGCTTCGCGCGTCTGGCGCAGCATAAATTCCCGCAGCGGCTGTGCGCCTTTATCCAGCGCCTCCTGCATGGAGATTTTATCTTCGCTGAACGGCTGGTACGCGTCGGTATAAATCTTATCGATGACCGGCGACATAATGAAAAAGGTCAAAAACAGCGCCAGCCCCAGCAGCACCTGGTTTGGCGGCGCGGAAGGGGTACCGAGCGCGTTTCGCAGCAGACCAAAGACGATAATGATGCGGGTGAAGCTGGTCATCATCAGCAGGATGGCCGGGATAAAGGTCAGCGAGGTGATGAATACCAGCGTCTGCACCGGGAGCGACCAGCTCTGACCGCCACCGGCAATGGGCGTTGAGACCAGACCGGGCAGTTGCGCATAAACCGCGGGAGCAAACAGGCCAATGCCCGCAAGCGTAAGGGATAACAAACGGCGCATCAGGATCTCCCGGAACGCTTAAGCAAACTCTTCATGACGGACTGAAAATCCGCAGGGGCTTGTGCGCGCTCCTCCACCGTGACAGGGGCGGGCGGCAGTTTATGTAATACGTTGATGTTCGAGGCGGTGACACCCAAAACCAGACGCGCATCGTCCACCTCGACGATAACCACGCGTTCACGCGGCCCCAGCGTGGTGCTGGCGCTCACCTTCAGGCCGCGGGTGCCGGCGGTTTTACCCGCCAGACCAAAACGCTTCGCCAGCCAGGCGGCGATAAGAATAAAGGCAATAATACCGAACAACGCCCCGCTCACCTGGAGCAGCGGGGAACCGGGAACGGCAGACGGTTGCGATAGTGTTGCCTGGGTTTTCATACTTATCGGCTCAGACGACGCATACGTTCAGACGGGGTGATGATGTCCGTGATACGCACGCCGTATTTATCGGCAACCACCACTACTTCACCCTGGGCAATCAGATAACCGTTGATCAGAATATCCAGCGGCTCACCCGCCAGACCGTCAAGGGCCACGACGGAACCCTGCGTCAGGCGCAGCAGCTCTTTAATGGTCATCCGGGTGCGTCCCAGTTCAACGGTCAGCTTGACCGGGATGTCCATAATCAGGTCGATATCCTGCAGCGTGCCGCTGACGTCACCGCCGCCGAGTTGCTGGAATACCGCATCCGCTGCGCTTTTCGTTGGGGTCGCTTTTTGTTCGTTTAACGCGTCAGCCCACAGATCGTCCAGTGCTCCGCTGTTTTCATCGGACGGATTGTTCATGTCACTCATTTGGGCTGTTCCTCATTCAGCGAATTCAAAATCGGGTTGATCAAGTGCTCAACGCGTAACGCATACTGACCGTTAATCGTGCCGTACTGGCTTGTCAGCACGGGGACACCATCCACATGGGCAATAATGCGGTCGGGTTTGTCTATCGGCAAAACGTCGCCGGGTTGTAATTTCAGGATCTGGGATAACCGCATTGAGATGTCGGCAAAGTTAGCCACCAGCTCAAGCTGTGAGTGCTGGACCTGGCGAACCAGATTTTCACGCCAGTTCTGATCTTCGTTGCGTGAGTTTTCCAGCGGCGGGTTAACCAGCAGCTCGCGCAGCGGTTCAATCATGCTGAACGGCAGACAGATATTGAACTCGCCGGTCAGGTTACCGATCTCAACGTGGAACGGCGTGTTGACGACGATATCGTTCGGGGAGGTGGTGATATTGGTAAACTTCACCTGCATCTCGGAACGAACGTATTCCACTTCCAGCGGGTTAATCGCTTTCCACGCGTCGCTGTAGGACTCCAGCGCCAGCTTCAGCATGCGGTTGATGACGCGCTGTTCGGTGTGGGTGAATTCACGACCTTCTACTTTGGTCGGGAAACGCCCGTCGCCGCCGAACAGGTTATCCACCGCAATGAACACCAGGCTTGGCGAAAACACGACCAGACCGGTGCCGCGCAGCGGCTTCAGATGAATCAGGTTAAGGTTGGTTGGCACCGGCAGGTTGCGGGCAAACTCGTGATACGGCTGAATGCGGATCGCACCGACCGTGATATCCGGGCTACGACGCAACAGGTTGAACAGCCCCATTCGGAACTGACGTGCAAAACGTTCGTTAATGATCTCCAGCGCCTGCAGACGTTCACGAACTACGCGGCGCTGGGTATTCGGATCATAGGGACGAATATTGTCGTCACCCGTTAGGCCCGGTTGCGGATCATCGTTTTTATCGCTGTCGCCGTTGAGCAGCGCATCGATTTCTGCCTGAGAAAGAATACTGTCGCCCATGTCGTTACCGCAGAATGAAGGCTGTATACAGAACGTCAGTGACTTCCTGCTTAGGTTGACCGTTTACCAGCGGGGTGGCCAGCGTCTCTTTGATGGCGTCGACCAGCTTTTGCTTACCCACGTCGGTGGCCAGCGCGGAGGCGTCCTGACGAGAGAACAGCAGCAGAAGACGGCTACGCACTTCCGGAAGATAATCATTCAGGCGCGCGCGAGTGGCTTCATCCTTCAGGCGCAGCGTAATACCGACATACAGCACACGATCCGCATCACCGAGGTTAACGGTGAAGGTGTCCAGAGGGAAAAAGACCGGCGCCGGCGGCGGTGCGGGTTCGGCTTTGGCGGCAGCGGTTGAAGGTTCCTGCTGCATACGCCAGTAACTATAGCCCGCGGTAGCGCAGGCGGCGAGCGTGATCAACACCAGCAGCGGGATCCAGATGGAACGCTTACTTTTTTTGGTGATAGCGGAGTCTGTCATCTGATACGAGCTTCCTGTTTCGGTACAGCTTAATAAGGTGATTATCCCGTGTCCTGCCGTCGTCAAAGCGTGGAAAAGACGGGGATAATCACGCTACCTCTGGCGTTTAGGCGAAGATGTCTACGGCGCTGTTACCGCGCGCCGCGGATTGCAGGGCGGCAGGGGTGGGCAGTAGCTCCTCGCTCTCTTCATTAAATCCGCCGTTGTGACCGGAACGTGAAGCCTGATGCTGCTGCGATGAGGATTGCTGTTGCCCGGCAAAGCTTTCGCTGCTGACGCTGCTCTGAGAGAGCTGAATACCGTTCTCTGCCAGTGACGTCCGCAGGACAGGCAGTGCCGCTTCCAGCGCCGCGCGCACGTGGCTGTGTGCCGAGACCATCTGCAGCTGCGCCTGGTTATCATCCAGTTTAAGCGAGATTTGCACCTGGCCCAGATCTTCCGGGTACAGGCGCAGCTCCGCAGTCTGTTGCCCCTGCTTAGTGAACAGCGTGATGTGCTGGCTCAGGGACTGCTGCCATTCGTGAGTACCCAGCGGCTGGCTTAACACCGGCGCGGTGGCAACGGTGGCGGCAGGCTGGCTGGTGGCATGACTGGACATGATCGGCGCCAGGGTAGCCGTGGGTGAGGATGATGAAGAGGAACTGGCGAATTCCTGCTTCTCTGCCGCAGCGGCCACGACCGGAGTGACTGGCGCAGTGGCGGAGAGATCCGGGCCGTTGTTTTTCGCCTGACTCTGATAAGGTGCGGAAAGCTGCGCTTTATCGTGGTCTCCCGCTGCCGCGTTCAGGGGGGAGTGGCCCGCTGCGTTTGGCGAAAGCGTTGCTGAACTCAACGTTGAGGTTGCGGAAACGCCGTTACTGCCCGCCGCGTGAGGCGTGCTAGTCTGCTGGTGCGGCAGCATTGCCATCAGCGCGCTTAATCCGGCCAGCTCTTCTTCGCTCAGTTCGCTTTTGCTGTCATCCTTGCTGTTGGCCGCATTGAGCGTTTTCAGGGCATCGCCCTTTGACAGCGGCACCAGCCCGGAAATCAGGGTTTCAGGTGTGGCAAGCTGCGCCGTTTCATCGCCACTCAGGGCTGGCTGACGCGCGAGCAGGTCGGCAATTTTGGCCTGCAGCGCGGTATCGCCTTTGGTGTCCTGAGCGACTTTTGACAGCTTACTGCCAGCGGCTTTCAGGTCAGCCAGGGTCAGCGGCGCATCTTTGCCCTTGCCCGTCGCGTCCGTCAGGGCACCCGTCAGCAGGGAGAGAAAGTCTTGCGCACCGTCGGTGCCTTTCCCTGTTTGCATCCCGCCCGACAGGTCGCTGTCGCTCATCAGCAGTTGTTGCAGTGTGATCATTCCGGTTTCCTCATTGATGCGCGCTGGGCAAACTCATCCATTTTTTTCTGATCCAGACGGTTTTCCGCCAGGGTCGCGGCTGCGATCTGCCGGTCCTGTAAGGTTTGCCAGGCCTGCAGCCGCTGTTTTTTCTCACGCCAGAAATTCAGCGCGGTATCGACTTTTTGGGTCCACTGGTTAAGCTGCTGGCGGTGCTGCTCTATCGCCTTCTCCAGCGTCTGGATAAACTGCTGATAGTTAATCCACCGCTGGCTTCCAATGCCCTGGGTCATATCGGTATTGAGGTTGGTGCGATACTCATGCTGATAGTCGATTAACATCTTCAACTGTTCTTCAGCCTGCTGGCACCCGCGTCGCATTGCACCAAGCTGCAATGCGGCATCATCAACTTCTTTTTCAGCCAGATCTTTCAGCGTTGATAACGCGCTGTTTTGCGCCATGACCTTCGCCCTCCACCTGTGTTACACCTGCGGGAAAATCAGTTCCAGAGCCTGGATTGAATCTTCCCAGTCGGCACGTTCAAAAATGCCCTGTTGTAAAAACGCCTCCAGCTGCGGCCACAGGCTAATCGCTTTGTCGAGCATAGGATCGCTGCCTTTGGCATACGCCCCCACGCTGACCAGATCGCGGTTGCGCTGGAAGCTGGAGAGGAGTTGTTTAAAGTTACGCACGCGGGCGTAATGCTTCTCGGTGATCAGCGCCGTCATTGCGCGGCTGATGGATGCTTCAATATCAATCGCCGGGTAGTGTCCGGCTTCAGCCAGACGACGCGATAACACAATATGACCGTCGAGAATGGCGCGCGCGGAGTCGGCAATCGGGTCCTGCTGGTCATCGCCTTCGGTCAGTACCGTATAAAATGCAGTGATGGATCCGCCGCCGCTGATGCCGTTCCCTGCGCGTTCAACCAGCGCAGGAAGTTTGGCAAAGACCGAAGGCGGGTAGCCTTTGGTGGCTGGTGGCTCACCGATTGCCAGCGCAATTTCGCGCTGCGCCATCGCGTAGCGGGTGAGGGAGTCCATGATCAGCAGCACGTGCTTGCCGCGGTCGCGGAAATCTTCGGCAATACGGGTGGCGTAGGCGGCACCCTGCATACGCAGCAGGGGGGACACATCCGCCGGGGCGGCGATAACCACTGAACGGGCGCGACCTTCCGCACCCAGAATGTTTTCGATGAAATCTTTGACTTCACGGCCACGCTCACCGATCAACCCAACGACGATCACGTCGGCCTGGGTATAACGCGCCATCATGCCGAGCAGGACCGATTTACCCACGCCGGAGCCGGCGAACAGACCCATACGTTGTCCGCGTCCTACCGTGAGCAGGGCGTTAATCGGCCGTACGCCGGTATCCAGCACATGCTCGATAGGGGTACGCTGCAGGGGGTTAAACGGCTGGGTGATCAACGCCCCGGTTTCGGTGGTGTCCGGCGCGGGCAGGCCATCCAGCGGTTTCCCGCTGCCGTCGAGCACGCGGCCGAGCAGGGCCGGACCAAGCGGCAGCTGTTTCCCGCTTTGCAGGCCGTCGCCGCTGATGTTTTTCGCGTAGACGCGGGCGCCGGGGAGAATACCTTCCACCTCTTCAAGCGGCATCAGGAACAGTCGCTGACCGTTAAACCCAACCACTTCGCTTTCGACTTCACGCGTTTCCGAGCCATCCTGACGCTCAATCACACAGGTTGCGCCCAGCGGAAGCTGTAGGCCGGTGGCTTCCAGTACCAGACCGGTCGCGCGCGTCAGTCGTCCATAACGACGAACGGATGGCAGTTGCGCCATCTTCGTCTCAAAGTTGTCGAGCGTGTTGAGCCAGCGGGTGAGGCGTGCGGTCATCAGACGACTCCCGGTGCCGCCAGACGGCACAGTTCCTGCCAGCGAGTGGCGACGCTGGCATCCAGGTCACCTTCGTCGGCAGAGACTTTGCAGCCGCCGTGGTGTAACGACGGATCGCCGCGCAAACGCCAGCCGTGCAGGCTGAGGGTTGCCCCCAGACTCTCTTCAACGCGCTGCAGATCGTCCGGGTGAACGCGCAGCTGCGGTTTGCCGCTGAACAGCGGCTCCTGCTGCAAAAGCCCCTGAATCTGTTTGATCAGCGCCGTGTTATCCACCACAGGCGTCTGGCCAATGACCTGACGCGCAGCTTCCAGCGCCATCTGCATCAGACGGGACGCAATCACGCTGTCCAGCGCGTCCAGCGTGTGCTGGAACTCGCTGACCAGCTGCTGCATGCGGGCGTGGATCGGCGCCTGCTGCTGACGCGCCTGGTCGATACCGTGCTCTAATCCTTTCGCCAGACCTTCCTGATAGCCCAGATCGTGACCTTTCTGGCGGCCTTCATTCAGGCCGGCATTGTAGCCCTGCTCATGCGCCTGCATTTGCAGCTGCGCCAGCATCTGCGCCTGCTGCTCCTCCTCGCTCAGCTCGGGCTGTTCGACGTCGACGTCAGGCTCTGCGGGCGAGACCTTCGCGGGCGTGAATTCCGAAAGGGGAGGGGCCAGATCGTCTGGCGTCCAGCGCTTCCACGACAGCTCATTAGACATAGGTGTCGTCTCCGCTGCCAATCACCATCTCGCCGGTTTCCGCCAGACGACGAACGATAAGCAGGATGGCTTTCTGTTCGTTCTCCACCTGAGACAGACGAACCGGGCCGCGGTTGGCAAGGTCGTCGCGCAGGATATCCGCCGCACGCTGAGACATGTTGCGCAGGAACTTCTCGCGCAGCGGCTGTTCGGCACCTTTGAGGGCGATAAGCAGCGATTCGGAGTCCACTTCCTGGAGCAGGCGCTGGATGCTGCGATCGTCCACTTCGACCAGGTTTTCGAACAGGAACATCTCGTCGATAATTTTCTGTGCCAGCTCGCCGTCGAATTCGCGAACCGCGGTAATAACCGCTTCTTCCTGCTGCGTTTTCATCAGGTTGATGATTTCCGCCGCCGTTCTCACGCCGCCCATTTTGCTGCGCTTGAGGTTCTGACCGTCGAGCAGGTTGTTCAGTACTTCGGTCAGCTCCGCCAGCGCGGCCGGCTGGACGCCACCGAAGGTTGCGATACGCAGCATCACATCGTGACGCAGACGCTCTTCGAACAGGGCCAGAATATCGGCTGCCTGACCCCGTTTGAGGTGGACAAGGATGGTGGCGATAATCTGCGGGTGCTCGTCGCGAATAAGGTCGGCGGCACTCTGCGGCTCCATAAAGTTAAGCGTTTCGATCCCGCTGGCGGTATCGCGCGTTTCCAGAATGTCTTCCAGCAGGCTGGCGGCACGCTCTTCGCCCAGCGCTTTGACCAGGACGGAGCGCAGGTAGTCGTTGGCGTTGACGTTGAGCGCGGCAAACTGTTCGGCTTCCTGCTCAAATTCCGACAGCACTTCGGTCAGCTGTTTATTGGAGATCTGACGCACGTTGGCCATGGCCGCACTGAGGATTTGCACTTCCCGCTGGGAGAGGTGCTTAAACACCTCTGCCGCGCGGTCTTCGCCAATGGTCATCAGCAGGATGACGCTTTTATCGGTGCCTGTAAGCGTATTACTCATGTTCGTTACCCATCCACTGGCGGATGACCAGCGCCACGACGCGCGGATCGTTATCTGACATTTCGCGAATGCGCTGGCTCATCACTTCGGCGCCCATGCGCTGGTTAGCCCGACGCTGCTGCATCTGCTCATCTTTGCTGAGGCGAACTTCAACCGCTTCTTCCGTTTCCTGACGCGTAGACATCTGTTCGCGAGCGGCTTTTTCTGCTTCAGCACGACGCTGGAGCTGTGGACGAACGCCCTTACGCCACAGCAGCCACGCGACAATCAGCACCAGCAGCCAGCGTCCAGCGGACATCAGCTGGTCGATAAACGCCTGCTGTTGCCAGAACGGCAGTTCACCGCCGGTCTCTTCAACCGCGTTGAACGGCGAGTTCACCACGTTAAGGGTGTCGCCACGCTTCTCGGAGTAGCCCATCGCTTCGCGGGTCAGGTTTTCAATCTGCTTCATCTGCTCGGCGGTTAACGGCAACGGTTTGCCATCCGCCAGCGTTTTGTAGTTCACCACCACCGCAACAGAGAGACGCTGAATATCGCCCACGTTGAGTTTAGTGTGGCGGATCGTCCGATCCACTTCGTAGTTCGTGGTTTCGTTACGGCTACTGGTGCGTGGACCGGCGTTACTGGTCGTTGAGGTGGTCTGCTGATTATTTTGCTGACCGTTCTGCTGATTGGCCGGCGGCGTGGAAATCGGTGCCGCGTTTGCCGGAGCCGGCTGGTTAGAGAGCGCACCCGGCACGCCGCCAGGGTAGGCGCCGCCCACCTGTTCGCTGGAGTTGATCTGACGCGAGCGCATCACCGCCTGAGCCGGATCGCCGTTCGGGCTGTATTGCTCTTCGGTTTGTTCTTTATTAGAGAAGTCAATCTGCGCGGTCACCTGCGCATGCACGTTGCTGTTACCGACAACCGGGCCGAGGATCGCTTCAATGCGACGCTGGAGACGGTTTTCTACGTCTGCGGCATATTTCAGCTGCGCGTCGTTCAGGTCACGCCCGGCGGTATTGGATTGGGTCAGCAGGTGTCCGCTTTGATCGACCACCGTCACGTTACCCGGTGGCAGACCGGCGACGGCGCTGGAGACGAGATGCGTCACCGCGCTGATTTGCCCTTCGTCCAGCGCGCGGCCAGGTTCGAGGTTCACGGTCACGGAAGCTGAAGGGGATTTCTGTTCACGAACAAATAAAGAAGGCTTAGGCATCGCCAGATGCACACGGGCACTCTTCACCGGGCCTAACGTTTCAATGGTGCGGGCCAGCTCACCTTCCAGCGCACGCTGGTAGTTCACCTGCTCGCTGAACTGGCTGATACCGAACTTTTCCTGATCCAGCAGTTCAAAACCGACCGCACCGCCCTTCGGCAGGCCCTGCTGAGCCAGACGCAGACGCAGCTCGTGGACCTTATCAGCAGGCACCTCAAGGGCACCGCCGTTATCGGCAAAGCGATAAGGGATGTTCATCTGGGTAAGCTGGGTGACGATGGCACCGCCATCCTGATCGGAAAGGTTGCTATAGAGCGTGCGGTAATCAGGGCTTTTTGCCCATAGAACCATCGCTACAAGGATCGCAATAGCGGCAGCGCCTGCCACGATCAACGGGATTTTAGGATTCGCGCGAAGGCGGTTCATCCACTCGAGTGATTTATTTTGCGGCGCTGTCGATGCTGTTGCACTCATTGCGCACCTCTTAAATCCTGGTGGTTTACGTTATTCGTGTAGAGAAACAAAACTGACTCCCGGGTCGGCAAACACGACAAAAGTTCCATATTGATGGCCCTGCCATTATTTGATGATTCCGGATTTTCTATGCGTCAAATAACCTGGTTTTTTCACGCTATTTACCGCCATTATCTTATTGACAAGCTGTTAGTCTTGACCGCGTAAAAAACCATCCAGGGGAGAGTCATGGCTATACAGGGCATTGAAGGGGTAATCAGTCAGTTACAGGCAACGGCGATGACGGCCCGTAATCAGAATGTGGCAGAACAACAGCCGACCATCAGCTTTGCGGGGCAACTGCATGCCGCTCTTGACCGTATCAGCGATACCCAGACCGCGGCGCGTACCCAGGCGGAGAAATTCACCCTCGGTGAGCCGGGCGTGGCGCTGAATGATGTGATGACCGATTTACAAAAAGCTTCGGTTTCCCTGCAGATGGGGATCCAGGTGCGTAACAAGCTGGTATCGGCGTATCAGGAAGTGATGGGGATGCAGGTTTAAGCCTTTTATCTTCGCTGGCAGCCGCAGCGCTTTAATGCCACAATATTTTTTTCTTCGAAAGCAGGAAAGATGATGAAAAAAATAGCAATTGCTGGCGCGCTGCTGGCACTGACCGGGTGCGTACAGGTCGATAACTATCAGGATGTGATCAAGCATCCTGTCCCGGCGCATCTGGCGGGATACTGGCAGTCAAAAGGACCGCAGAGTAGCCTGGTCAGTCCTGAAGCGATTGCCACGCTGGTGGTGACCGAAGAGGGCGATACGCTGGACTGCCGCCAGTGGCAGCGCGTGATTGCCGTGCCGGGTAAAATCATGCTGCGTTCAGACAGCTACTACAACGTTACCCGCAAGCTGGATATCTATCCGCTGGAGCGCGATGGCGCGACGCTTGAGTATGACGGGATGGAGTTGCAGAAGGTTGACCGCCCAACGGTGGAATGTACTGATTACCTGAGCAAAAACCCGCTGGAGAGTAAACTACCGTAGCCGTTTGTTGCCGGATGGCGGCTTCGCCTGGCCCGGCCTACAAAAGTACCGTCCCGTAGGCCGGGTAAGCGTCAGCGCCACCCGGCATTGTTTCTACAGCGCATCTTCTATTACCCAAACGCTGACACTCCCTCCATTACAGGTAAAGGTGCCTTCGCCATCTGCCGCGGTGGTGACCGTTTCTTCGCGATTGCCGAGGAAATCACGCCACGTTTTGTCGCCGTAATTTTCCCCAAGACAAATCACTTTCTCGCCGTCGTCGCCGTTCGACATCACTACCACACAGCCGGGATCGTCTTCCGTACCGCTGCGGCTGAAGGCGATGCAGTTAGGATGGTCAAAAAACAGGGTCTGCACGCCGTGGGCAAAACGCTGCCGGGCGAGGATCAGTTCGTGAAGCTGCTCAATGACCGGCATGTCGATGTGGTAGGTCTCGCCGTCTCCACCCGTATCGTCATAGCTCGCCCCGAAGAGATCCGGATAAAACACGCTCGGCACGCCGTTTTCCCGCAGCAGGATCAACGCATACGCCAGCGGTTTGAACCAGGCTTCGACCGGTGCCTCCAGCGCCTGCAAAGGTTGGGTGTCGTGGTTAGCGACGAGAGTGACCGCATGGAACGGATCCGCCTCCACCAGCGTACCGGTGAAGATCTGGCTCATGTCGTAATCCCGCCCCTGACGAGACGCTTCGTGGAATTTCATCTGCAGGGGAGCATCAAAGAGCATGGTTTTACCGTCGACCTGGTCAATATAGGCCTGCAGTTTATCCACCTCATGGGACCAGTATTCCGCCACAATAAACAGCGGCTGGTCAGCGACGTCCTGGACGTGCTCAATCCACTCTTTATAAAACCAGGCGGGAATATGCTTGACGGCATCCAGACGAAAACCGTTGCAGCCCGTTTGTTCCATGACCCAGCGGGCCCAGTATTTGATCTCTTCGGTGACCGCGTGATTGCGAAAATCAATATTCTCGCCCATCAGATAATCGAAGTTACCCATCTCATCATCAACCTGATCGTTCCAGCCTTCGCCGGTGTAGTCGTTGACGATTTTAAAGATGCCGTCTTCATCCGGGTTTTCAATATGGTCCACGCCGCTGAAGCATTTGTAATCCCAGACGAATTGGGAATATTGCCCGGCACGGGCAGGGAAGGTGTAGCGGGTCCAGGCTTCACACTCAATGATTTCATCATCAATTTGCGTGCGGTCCTGCTCGTTCACGCGCTGAACGCGGACAGGTTCTTTCTCGTCTGCCCCCATCTTGTGGTTCACCACGACGTCCAACAGCACGGCGATATCATTGCTTTTCAGCGCCTCTATGGCCTCCAGCAGCTGCGCTTTGTCACCGTATTTCGTGGCGATACTGCCTTTCTGGTCAAATTCGCCGAGATCGAAAAGATCGTATGAGTCATAGCCAACCGAATACCCGCCGGACGCACCTTTATACGCGGGGGGAAGCCAGATCATATTGATGCCGATTTCATTAAGATTAGGGGCTAACGCCGTGACTTCGCGCCACAATTCACCGCCAGCAGGGTAATACCAGTGAAAACATTGTAACAGGGTGGGGTTTTTCATCGTCCGTGCTCCAGAAGCCATTTGGCAGACTTCTGGAGTATGGTTGAAGAAATCATAATTGTGTGTCGCGGGTCAAACTTTCTGGATAAAGAATATTCCCTGACAGCTTTCCATAGGTTGACGTGATGGATTGCTGTTTACCGGTTTGATCAATGAGGCTGCGCAATTCCTCCATGCGTGTGGCAAGCAGCATTTTGAGCTCGGTCTCGTTTTGCAGAACCTTCTCGAGTAGAAAACGTGCCTGCTCGATCTGGGACGGATGTGCCTCGGATATAGGGTTTTTGGAGATATTCTCTACCAGCTGAACATAAGAAATCTCCAGCGTAATGAGCTCGTCCCAGAGACCGGAACGAGCATGTTTTAGCATGGTAAGGCTGAGGTTATAGAGGGCCTGCCAGTTATCAAGAGCGGACGCTGGATTATTCATCAATAGATATCCTGAGAAGAAGGACCATTGGGACCAATTTGTTTCCACGCATCCGCAATGTTATTGAGCAGCGCTTCGACCTCTACAATCGCTTCCACGTCGTTACGCAGATTTGCATGCAACAAACGTCTGACCATGTACTCGTACAGCGCGGCAAGGTTGCCCGGTAATTCACTGTCGATGTCCATATTCAGACCGGCTTTTAAACCATTATCGATAATATTGATTGCCTTTGATAAGGCTTCACCCTTTTCGGTGATTTTGCCTTCGTCCAGGAAAAGCCGGGCGCGGACAAGGGCACTCAGTGCCCCGTCAAACAGCATTACGACAAGTTGATGCGGACTGGCGCTTAGCACCGCGCTTTCCAGCCCGACCTGCTGATAAGCTCGGGCGCCATTTTGTGCATACATATACGTTCCTTACGACTAAGAACTAAATTGTTGTTTGAGGTAGGTGGCCGTGTTATTCAGTTTACTCATCATGGTATCAAGACTATTGAACTGGGATTTATAACGGGCCATCGTGGCTTCGATGCTCGCTTCCATTGCGTCATAGCGCTTATCAAGGGTCTTCAACGTGCTGTTGATACCGTCAGTGGCGCTTTTGATGATCCCTTCTTTGCCGGTGGTCGTACTCAGCATGGTGGTCAGGGTTGCGCCCATCTGCGTGGCCAGACCGGTTGTTTTGCCATCGCCGACAAAGTAGGCCTGTACCGCTTCCGGGCTGTCGGTCAGTGCTTTTGTCAGTTTGGCATCGTCGATTTTCAGGTTACCCATTGAGCCGTCAGCACCCACGGTAGGATCCTGGGTAATACCCAGCTGGGCCATGATCGCGTAAGAACCAGACTGGACGACGGTTAACATATCGCGCAGCTGTGACTGCACAGAACGCACGGTGTTATCGCCCAGCAGTGCACCGTTGCTGGCAGACTGATCAGCACCAGCTTCCACCTTCACATATTTGGTGATGCTGGCGATGGTCGACTGCAGGGAGTTGTAGGCGGTAACCCAATCCGTGACGGCTTTTTTGGTGGCATCGGTAGAGCGGGTGACATCTAAATTTTCGCTCTTGGTGCTTTCTGCCTTCAGCGTGAGCGTCACGCCCGGCAGCGCGTCATTAATCGTGTTTGTAGAACGTTCAATGTCGATGTCGTTGATGGTGACCACAGCGTTCTGTGACGCGGTTTGTTGCTTCAACGCGCCGGTATTCGTCGCTGAATCGTAACTGATAATGCCTTTTAAAGTGTCGTCACCGGTCACCGTCACCGTCATGTCATTTGCAGTGCCGGTGGTTTTCGAGGACAGCATCAGCGTGTACTCGTTGTCCTTCGACTTCACTACCGTCGCCGTGACGTTGCCGTTGGCCTTGTTAATCGCGCTGGCAATGCCGTTCAGGCTGGTGTCGCCGTCAGCAAGATCGACAGTCAGCGGTTTGGTAGTGCCTGGCTGGCTGATAGTGATGGTGCGGGTTGTGCCGGTAGTCGCTCCCAGCTGCGCGGTGGCACTGGTCTGGACGGCAGAGGTTAATACCTGGGCTTTCGCCAGCGATTTAACCTGCACGCTATAGGAACCTACCGCTGCACCGGCCGTGGTCGTGGCGCTAAAGGCGGTGTTAGTCGAGCCAATAGACGCCGCGTTCCAGGTATCCGTTTTTCCCAGGGCTGCAGTGGCGGTATTCAGCGACGTCATTGCGCTTTGCAGCTTACTGAACGCGCTCAGCTGGGCATTATAGGAGGTCTGCTGATTGGTAATGGTGTTCAGCTTGGTTTTTTCAGCCGTTTCGAGATTGTTATACAGTGTTGCCAGATCCAAACCTGAACCTACGCCCAGACTCGTAATAGTCGCGCCTGAAGAGAGAGTAATTGAGCTACTCGCCATTTTTTTATTTCCTTTAGCCAATGGTAGTTTCAGGTAGTTATCGGCGACTTATGCAGATAGTTTACGTTTCAGGTAAAAAAATTATCGACTGAATAGCGCTCAACCTTACGGCCATATAGCACTATTGGCGCGTGAGTGGCATATATAAAAGAAAAACGCGTGAAGAATAAAATGCGAAAACATTCCCTCAAAAATAGGGTTTTTGATGCCGGCCTGAGTACACTTTAATAACTATAAATTCATTAAAATCATGGTGTTAATAATTTTTTGACGAAATTTCTAAAGTCTTATTCAGACCCGTCGATAACTTTCATGACGGTGAGAGACGCCGTGAGTGTTAAGGCACCGACCCTAGAAACCATTTTTGAAGGAATTAAATTATGGCAGTTATCAATACTAACCTGTTGTCCCTGACCACTCAGAACAACCTGAACAAATCTCAGTCTTCTCTGGGCACTGCTATCGAGCGTCTGTCCTCTGGTCTGCGTATCAACAGCGCGAAAGATGACGCTGCTGGCCAGGCGATTGCTAACCGCATGACCTCCCAGGTTAAAGGTATGACCCAGGCGGCGCGTAACGCCAACGACGGTATCTCCCTGGTTCAGACTGCTGAAGGTAACCTGAACGAAATCAACACCAACTTACAGCGTATTCGTGAGCTGTCTGTTCAGGCTGCTACCGACACTAACGGTTCTTCTGACCTGACTTCTATCAACACTGAAATCAAACAGCGTCTGGCTGAAATCGACCGTATCGCGGGCGCAGCTAACTTCAACGGTAAGAAACTGCTGGACGGTTCCGTATCTACCGCGCTGAAAATTCAGGTTGGTGCAGGTACTTCTTCTAACGACACCATCTCTATCGACAGCAACGCGCTGATCAACGCCACCTCTGGTACCCTGAGCGCTGGCCTGAGCACTGCAATCTCCGATAACGCCTCTGCACAGGCTGTTATCTCTGCTGCTGACGCTGCAATCGCGAAAATCGATACTGCGCGTTCTAACATGGGTGCGATTCAGAACCGTTTCGAATCTACCATCAACAACCTGAACAACTCTATCAACAACCTGTCTGCTGCTCAGTCCCGTATCCAGGACGCTGACTACGCTACTGAAGTTTCTAACATGTCTCGCGCGCAGATCCTGCAGCAGGCTGGTACTTCTGTACTGTCTCAGGCAAACCAGGTTCCACAGGCAATGCTGTCTCTGCTGCGTTAATCGCTGCGCCTGTTTCGCAAAAGGTTGCTGGAAACAGCAACCTTTTTTTTTGCCCATCAGACAATCTCCGAAATAAGCCATTATTCCCGGGGGTGTTCCTTCCATTATCCCGGATATTCCCTTGTACGATGGGTAAGAATCGCAATCTTACTAAGAGAATCGGGATGAACAAGTTCGAGCGTACACGATCGCTGCATCAGTTTTACCGTGATGAATTTTCACGGTTAATTTTCCTGCCGGAAACGGATGCATTGCCTGCGCATATCGTTACCGAAATCCTGCATTATAAAAATTCCGATATTGTCACGCTCGAACCCCAGATCATGGAAGCCATGACCGATCTGGATGCAGACAAAGAACTCGCCGTGAAGCGCATGCTGTGCGCGATTGCTGCTGCAAATGCCGCGTTTGATTTTAAAAATGAAGGGAAACCCACGCCATTTTCGAAAGAGATGAGCGATACCATCACCGGCTGGGTGGTAGAGGCACTTCAACACGACAACAGCATTAATCTTCTGGTGGCGGGTATTCAGGTTTTCTTCCGTATTAACGAAATTGACGCCGCCTTATTCCTGATTTCAAACTACTACGCGGTGGTGAGTCCATCTCCAACCGTGATGAAAATATTACTGCTCGTGTGTCTGATGGAAGATGATTTTAATCAGATGCAGACGATTATCCAGCAGCTGACCGCTAATCCTGAACATATTGGTGAAGACGCGTTAACGATGCTGATGATCGTCACGGGCATTCATAAGCTGGGGGGCTGTCCCGAATCGTTCATCGATTTTTCCGCCCTGAAAATGCCTGATTATGAGCCTGATTTTTCGCACTACGAGTGGCTTCTTCCGGCGGAAGAAAACGGAAAAACCACGGTTCTGGTGGCGTGCGACAAACGTTATTACTTCGACCATGCCCTGACGCTGTTAGGTTCTGTCTACCACACCAACGGCGATCGGCTTAACGTTCACCTGCATCTTTATAATCCTGATGATGAAACTAAGGCGCACGTTAATTCGTTGCACCAGCGTTTTCCGGGCATGGTGATATCCGCGACGTCCGAAACCATTACGCCCGTTTTTGGTATCAACGTCTGGTACGCCTCAAGACGTTTTGTTTTCCTCAGCTATGCGCTGAGCGTATTCACTTCCCCGATCATGGTGCTTGATGCGGACTGTCTGGTGCGTAAGAACTGGTCAGATATTGAGCCACATCTCCCGAAGAGTGAGATCGTCCTCTCATACAGCAACGGCGCGCCACCGTGGGAGCAGGTGCCTGCGGGCTTTGTCTATACGATCCCGGGCACGCTTTCGCGTAAATACCTTTCGCTTGTCGCCACCTTTATTGACTGGAACTTACACCGCGGTAATGCGGAGTGGTTCCTTGATCAGGTCGCACTGTCGGTCTCTCTGGATGCCCTTCCGGCGATTGAACAGATGGCCATTCATCGCGAGCCGCTGGAGAAACTGATCGACATTCGCTACACCGATGACACGTTCAGTTGGACAGTGACCACGCAAAAATCAGGCGGCGAAGCGTACCAGAACTATAAAGCTGCGATGCAACAAACCTATTTTGGCTAACCACTGAACTCATGGAACTTTCTCTGTATGTTGTATCCAGATAATCGATTCACGCTATCGGGCCTGCAGGCCGCCGCTGCCCTGTATCAGTTTCCTGCCAGGGCGCCTGAGAATGCGCGCGTCCTGGATTTAGGCTGCGGGCAGGGGGATGTGTTGTTATCCGCTGCGCTGGCCTGGCCTGATTGTGTCGGGATAGGGATTGATAGTAACGAAGAGGCTGTTACAGCGGCGCAGAGGCAGGCGCAGCGTATGGGTATCACCAATATCGAACTGGTTGCGGCGGGTCTTAACGATCTGCTGAGCGTGTCGCCGGGTGAATTTGATTACATTCTTATTCGCGGGGACTTTATTCCTGCTGGCATGCCAGAGCGTGACGCGCTGTTGCAGTGGTGTCGTCGTCACCTGTCTGCCCATGGCATGATTGCCATCCACCAGACCTTTACCCCGCCTGAATCCGCAGCGCAATATGTCCAGGATGCGCTGGCCTTCCATGCACGTCTTGCGGGCCGGCCAGAAGAGCAGGTGGCGTTTGCTCGCGGCATGCTCAGCTATCTGGCACTGACCCAGCCGGAAGGCGAGATTAAACACCATGTGCTCGCGATGGAGCGCACTGACGACGGTACCCTTATTGAGAGCCTGGCAGGCGCCACCCATACCTCCGGACAGTTCATTCACTTCAATGATAGCCTTTCAGCCTGCGGGTTACGCTATGTGGGAGATGCGCTGCCGCAGTACGAAACGGGTGAAAGTTTTAGTGAGCAAATCCATCAGCTGCACGTTCTGGTCTCATCCGGGCAGACGTCGATTGCCGCGCAGCAATATCTCGATTTTGCCGTCAACCGTCGCGAGCGCGTCAGCCTGCTTTCCCGTGATGATGCCGTTGACGCGGCGGCGCTGGATTTTACCCGCTTAAACGCGCTGCACTGGGCCGGTGATTTCAGACGTTACCGCAACGATCGGGGTGAGGTTGTTAATGCTCACACCAACGCGGAAGGGAAGTTTTTCTCGACGCTTAATACCACGACCCTGCACATTCTCGATCTGCTTGGCGGTGCATGGCCGCTGAGCCTGTCGTTTGAACAACTGGTGTTCAACACCCGTCTTCCTGAAAAGGAGGAGGATGTCGCCCAGCGGGTGCTTGAGTCACTGAAAGATCTGTTTCTCAATCAAATTCCGGGGCTCTACTGGGCCGGTTCACCGGGGCCATACAATGTTCAATCGGAACGTGAACTTGCCTTCATTTCACCCCTTCAGGCTGGCGATGATGCCGACGTCACGCTTAATCTGTGGGGCGCGCGCGTCACTCTCAGTCTGGAAGAGCGTGAATTTGCGGTGGCAGGCATGGATGTCAATCAGGCCAAAAGCAGCACGCTTTTTTCGGCACTGAAAGCGAAAGGTCTGTTGAAAGGCTCCCCTGAAGCGTGGCGCAGAGCACAGCAGCATTATTTGCGGCCGGGGGATGTCGACTACTTCAAACGCAGCATCGATACGCTGTTGCTGCTTAACGTTGGGTCGCAGCAGGGCGGTTTACTTGCTGACGGGCAGATAATGGCAGGGGAGAAGGACGAACAGGACCCTGCTATCGATCTCATTTACAAAAATGTCAACGCCCTGATTGCTGCGGGGCTGGCTAAAGACGCGCGCGATTATATCCGGGGACAGATTGAAAACGATCCCCATAACCTGCATATGCTTCGCTGCTATTCCCGCGCAAGCCTGCTGATGGGCGACTGGGATGAGGCCTTATTGGCACTCGGTCAATTGATGAGCCGCTACTCTGCCGGGCAGGATATCTGGTTCGACCTGGCCACGGTGCTGCAGAAAAAGGGTGAGTTGCATTATTCAGCCCGCATCCTCCAGGCGCTGCTGCGGTTGAATAAAAATAACGCGTCATTCTGGAATACGCTGGCGGTGGTATATCACTCGCGTCGCAACATGGCCATGGCTGAACGCTGTGCCAGGGAGTCTTTGCGCTATAACGCCACGAACCCGCTGCATCTCGCGATGATGGGCATCATTCTAAGTGATAATCAGAAACTCACGGAAGCACGCTATTTCCTCGAGAAATCGCTTGAGTTTGCGCCGGGTGATTTTGACTGCTTCACCAGCCTGCTGTTTGTTCTGACCCACGATTTTTCCGTCTCGCCGGAGATGCTCTTTGAGCGCCATCTTGCCTATGGCGAGTTGGTAAGTGCCTGGGCGAAAAAATTCGACCTGGCACTGCCGTGGCAGGGCAGCAAGGATCCTGAGCGGCCGCTGCGCGTCGGCTTTGTGTCCGGCGATTTCCGCAACCACCCGGTTAGCCGCTTCCTGCGACCGTTCTGGGATGGAATGGACCGGAAACAGTTCTCCCTCTATGGCTATAGCACACTCGATAAAGATGATGCCATCACGGAGCACTTCCGTAGCACCTCGACGAAGTGGTTATCCGTTACCGATCTCAATAACGTTGAGCTGGCAAAACAGATCCACAGTGATGGGATCGATATTCTGTTTGACCTCTCGGGTCATACCACCGGGACGCGACTCCCTGCGTTCGCCTTTAAGCCTGCGCCGGTGCAAATCACCTGGCTCGGCTACCCGGGCACGACCGGGATGACGCAGATGGATTACCGCATCATCAGTACGGGGTTTGTCAGAAATGCGGCGATAGACGCGCAATTCACGGAGAAGTTGATTGCGATCCCACTCGATAACTTCTTCGAGCCGGATGCGTCCAGCCCTGCAGTCAATACGCTGCCAGCCCTGACGAATGGCTGGTTTACCTACGGTAGCTTTAACCGTCCAAAAAAATTGAACGATCGGGTGTTCGCGCTTTGGGCGCGTATTCTGCAGCATAACGCCACGTCACGTTTACTGATTGGTTTTATGGATGATGACGCGATGATCGCCCGCTACCGTAAAAAGCTCAATGCGCTGGGCGTGCCGGATGAACAGCTGATCTTCCGCAAAACCACGGGAATGGAGGCCTATCTTCATATGCATCATGAAGTGGATATGCTGCTTGACTCTTTCCCTTACAACGGCGGCACCACCACCAGCCATGGCATCTGGATGGGCGTCCCGACGCTCACCCTGGCTGGGGCAACGTATCCCGCCCGCCAGGGGCTGGAGATTATGCATATCTACGGGCTGGATGAATTTGTTGCAGACAGTCAGCAGGACTATTTCGACAAAGCCGTGCGCTGGCAAACCCAACTGAAAACCCTTAACGCCTTGCGCCAGAACATGCGGAGCACGATCCCACCGCAGGGGCAGAGCAATGTGGCGATTCCTTTCCAGCAGGCCCTGCGCGAGGCCTGGCGTAAATGGTGTGCTGATGAAGCACCTCATAGTTTCCGGGTAACAGGTACTGAGGATTAACTTATGAAAAATGTCTACGTTACCAGTCCACTTCTTCCGCCACTTGAGGAGTTCATCCCTTACCTGGAGACCTTGTGGGAAAGTAAAATTTTGACCAACAGCGGGCAATTCCATCGGCAACTGGAAGAGGCGTTGGCGGTGTATCTCGGCGTGAAGCATGTCTGCCTGTTCTCCAACGGCACGCTCGCACTGCTGACGGCGCTGCAGACATTGCGTATTACCGGCGAAGTGATCACCACGCCGTACTCCTTTGTCGCCACGTCTCACAGTCTGCTGTGGAATGATTTAACGCCGGTGTTTGCCGATATTGATCCTGTTACTTTTAATATCGATCCGGATCGCATTGAAGAACTGATTACACCTAAAACAACGGCCATCATGCCGGTCCATTGCTACGGTATTCCGTGCGATATGGAACGCATCCAGAAAATTGCCGATACCTATGGGCTGAAGGTGATTTACGATGCGGCCCACTGTTTCGGCGTCAAGCAGGATAACGCCAGCATTCTCAATTATGGCGATCTGTCCGTGCTGAGCTTCCACGCCACGAAGGTATTTAACACCTTCGAAGGAGGAGCCATTATTTGCCATGATACCAAAACCAAACAGCGAATCGATTATCTGAAAAACTTTGGTTTTGCTGATGAAACCATCGTGATGGCGCCGGGTATTAACGCCAAGATGAATGAAGTGCAGGCGGCCATGGGGCTGCTGCAGTTAAAGTATATAGACAGCGCTCTGCAGGAGCGCGCGGTGATTTATCAACGTTACGTTGAGCTGCTTGATTCCGCTCTTCCGGCGCTGGAGTACATTACACCGGCCAGTAATATTGAATGGAATTACTCCTATTTCCCGGTACTAATTCGCGCAGATTCGGCGGTCAGTCGGGATGCAATCTATGCGGAATTACGCAAGCATAATATCTATGCCCGGCGTTATTTCTATCCGCTTATCAGTGCCTTCCCGATGTATCGCCACTTCCCGACGGCGAATGCACAACATCTTCCGGTTGCCGATGAAATTTCTCATGCGGTGCTTTGCCTGCCGATTTATCCCGGACTGCCGGTGGCCGATCAGCGTCGTATTATTGAGATTATTCAGAGCTTGTTTGTCGATGCCGCTCGCGCGGCAGAGCCTGCGCTGGTGGTCAATGGATAGGAAAGGGAACCGATGAAGCTGGCAATTATGCAACCCTATTTTTTCCCGTACTGCGGCTATTTTCAGCTTATGGCGGCCGTTGATGCTTTCGTGGTGTATGACAACATCAAGTACACGAAAAAAGGGTGGATTAACCGTAACCGTATCCAGGTTCGTGGTGCGGAGTCGTTAATCTCGCTGCCGCTAAAAAAAGACTCGGACTTTCTGGATATCAGGGAGCGTCAGCTCTCGGCAGCATTTGACCGTACTAAGCTGTGCAATCAGATTGTTGGCGCGTATCGCCACGCACCTTCATTTTCTGCGGTAATGCCGGTGCTTGAGGAGATTATTCAGAACCCGGACGATAACCTTTTTAATTATCTGTGGCAGGGTCTGACCGGCCTGCGGGATTATTTCGGCTTCTCCTGCGAGCTGATTGTCTCGTCTTCGTTGCCGGCGAATCACACGTTAAAGTCTCAGGATCGCGTCATCGATATTTGTCAGGTTTTGAACGCCCGTACGTATATTAATCCCCCGGGGGGCATGGCGCTCTATTCCCGGCAGGATTTTGTCGATCGTGGGCTTGCACTGCAATTTATCCAGCCGCAGCCGTGGCACTACCCGCATTCTGACGCGGCGTTTATTCCCTGGTTGTCGATTATTGACGTCATGATGTTTAACCCTCGCGATGAGGTGGTTCGTCGCCTCCAGCATGGTTATGAGTTAATTTAATATGTTTACATGGAAAAAATTGGGTAAGGTCTTTACCCCGCAGGAGGTGACTCATCTCCCCTGGCTTAAAGAGTTTGCGCAGGCTCCGGCGACGCTGATCTTCGATGATTTCGTGCGCGTCTATTTCTCCTGCCGCCCACCTGCCGATGAGCAGGGAAAATATGTCAGCTATTCAGCCTGGGTGGATTTGGCACGTGACGATCTCTTCCACGTGTTGCGCTTCGCCCGCGAACCAATCCTCCCGTTGGGGGGATACGGAGAGTTCGACGAATTTGGAACCTATCCCGTCTCCGTGATGCGCGATAACGATGTGGTAAAAGCCTGGTATGCAGGCTGGACCCGTTGCGAATCGGTGCCGTTCAACGTGGCGATTGGCATGGCAGTAAGCCATGACCAAGGGGAAACCTTCGTTAAAGCGGGCCCGGGTCCAGCAATCGGTTACTCTCCGGATGAGCCGTTTGTGATGAGTGGGCCAAAAATTCGCAGGTTCAATAACCAGTGGCAGCTTTTTTATATCGCGGGTCGCAAATGGAAGTGGGTGGATGGCCGTGCAGAACCGGTCTACAAGATCCGCATGGCGACCTCTGACGATGGCATCAACTGGACAAAACTGAATAAAGATCTGATCCCCAGCCGCATTGAAGAGGACGAGGCGCAGGCCAGTCCTGATGTCTTTTACGCCAACGGCAAATACCATATGTTTTTTTGCTACCGCTACAGCGCCCATTATCGCGGGAAACAGAACGGTTACCGCATCGGCTATGCGTGGAGCCTGGATATGAAGTCGTGGTACCGGGATGATAGCAAAGCTGGCATTGACGTTTCTGCTTCCGGATGGGATGCAGAGATGATCAGCTACCCACACGTTTTTGAACTCGATGGCACTATTTACATGGCTTACCTGGGGGATCAGGTGGGCCGCTATGGCTTTGGTCTGGCACAACTTGAGGGTAAATTATGCTGACCCTGAACTGGCGTAAGCACGGGCTTATCTATTCGCCGTCACAGTTTCCTCCTCTGGCAAATGGGGTGGGTTTTGCCCAGTCTCCGCAAGCGCTGGTGTTTGATGATTTTGTCCGCATCTACTTTTCCACGCGTGAGCGGGAGGAGCATTCAGCAAAGTTTATTAGCCGCGTCTGCTATGTGGATATGGATAAATCGCTGCGGGAGGTGCTGCGCATCAGTCCCGAGCCGGTAATCGCACCTGCTGAACTGGGCACATTCGATGAGCACGGTATTTTCCCCTGTAACGTTCTGCGTCATGAAGGAAAAATCATGGCATGGACAACGGGGTGGAATCGACGCGTTTCAGTCTCTGTTGATACGGCTATTGGTCTTGCGGTAAGTACGGACAATGGCGAAAACTTCATCCGCATCGGTACCGGGCCGGTGATGGGACCGTCATTGCACGAGCCACACTTAGTGGGTGATGCCTTTGTTATCCATACCCGTGAACGTTTCCACATGTGGTACATCTTTGGCACGGGCTGGAAGAAGCGCACCCCGGATTCGGTTCCGGATCGTATCTATAAAATTGCCCATGCGGAATCACACGATGGCATCAACTGGCAGCGTGACAGCCAGCAAATTATCCCCTCCGTGCTGGGGGGCGATGAATGCCAGGCACTGCCGACGGTGATTGAAATCAATGGCCGGTATCATATGGTCTTTTGCTTCCGTGAATGTTTCGATTTTCGCACAGGGCAGGGGCGTGGCTATCGTCTGGGCTATGCCTGGTCTGATGATTTACACCACTGGCATCGTGACGACAGCCAAATGGCCTCGCTCGCGTCTGTGAATGACTGGGACAGCGAAATGCAGTGCTATCCCCATCTGTTCCGCTGCGATGAGAAAGTGTATTTGCTTTATAACGGTAATGCGTTTGGCAAAGCAGGGTTTGGCCTGGCGGAACTGGTGTTATGAATCGCTTGACGTTTTGCCAGAACCGCGCCTCTGCGGAGGAGATCGTCGAACACTTTAATCAGTGTGACCCGCTATTTGCCGCATCTATTACCGAAATAATCGCGTTGCAGGACTATGCAAAAAAATTAGCGGAGCAGGCATGGCGAACTGAAGCCTGGCAAAACAACACGCTCACCGGACTGGTTGCAGCCTATTACAACGCCCAGCGTCAGCAGGGATTTATTACGAATGTTTCCGTTTTGCCTGACGCTCAGCATTGCGGTGTGGGTAGTCAGCTATTAATTCAAAGCATTGAACATTTACGCTCCCTGGGTGTGACTGAAATTAATCTTGAAGTCGATAAGAATAATGTGTCGGCACAACGTTTATATCTAAAGCATGGGTTTATCTTCGGAGGATCAAACGCTTCAAAGATAACCATGACTTTGCAGAGTGAGATAACAACATGACCCTTCGTGATTACAATCTGGAAATCAAAGACACTGCCGATCATCAGTATGCCTATAACTTTGATTTTGATGTTATGCACCCTTTTATGATCCGTGCGTTCACACCGTTCTTTAAGCCGGGTAATTTACTTGAACTTGGTAGTTTTAAAGGTGATTTTACCGCACGCCTGGCTGAAAAATTTAACGCCATCACCTGCGTGGAAGCTTCAGCAGAGGCGGTGGCCATCGCCAGTGAGCGCCTGGGTGAAAATGTATCGTTTGTGCATTCCCGCTTTGAAGATGTTGAACTTCCGGAACGTTATAACAATATTGTTCTCACTCATGTGCTGGAGCATATTGACGATCCCGTTAATCTCTTAAAACGTATTAATGATGAATGGCTAACGGATGACGGACATCTTTTTCTGGTCTGTCCCAATGCGCATGCCGCTTCCCGACAGATTGCCGTTAAAATGGGATTAATCTCTCATAATAGTGCGGTGACGGAGGCTGAGTATCAGCATGGCCACCGTTGTACGTATTCTCTGGATACGCTTGAGAGAGATGCCCGTCTTGCAGGACTCAACGTTGTGTATCGCACGGGTATTTTTTTCAAGGCGCTCGCTAATTTCCAGTGGGACAAGCTTTTACAGACAGATATCATCTCGACGCAATATCTTGAGGGCTGTTACGCCTTAGGCCATCAATACCCTGATTTATGTTCCAGCATATTCTTGCTGTGTAAAAAAGGCTGACGTTATTCTTACTGCAGGATGCATGTTATCCCGACATGCATCGGTAACCCCCAAATAACCCCTTATTTTACCCACTATTCACCCAATTGAACGCCCTGCAGAATCGGATAATCATGCCGATAACTCAACTAACGCAGGGCTGTTTATCGTGAATTCACTCTATACCGCTGAAGGTGTAATGGATAAACACTCGCTGTGGCAGCGTTATGTCCCGCTGGTGCGTCACGAAGCATTGCGCCTCCAGGTGCGCTTGCCGGCGAGCGTGGAACTTGACGATCTGCTACAGGCGGGCGGTATCGGGTTATTGAATGCAGTTGACCGATACGACGCTCTGCAAGGAACGGCATTTACGACTTACGCAGTTCAGCGTATTCGTGGTGCGATGCTGGACGAACTGCGCAGCCGTGACTGGGTGCCGCGAAGTGTTCGCCGCAACGCCCGCGAAGTGGCGCATGCGATGGGGCAGCTGGAACAGGAACTGGGACGCAACGCAACGGAAACCGAAGTGGCGGAACGTCTTGGCATTGCTGTTGAAGAGTATCGTCAGATGTTGCTCGATACCAATAATAGCCAACTCTTCTCTTATGACGAGTGGCGCGAAGAGCATGGCGATAGCATCGAGCTGGTGACGGATGAGCACCAGCAGGAAAACCCGTTACACCATTTAATGGAAGGGAATTTACGCCAGCGCGTAATGGAAGCGATTGAAGCGCTGCCGGAACGCGAACAGCTGGTGTTGACCCTTTATTACCAGGAAGAGCTTAATCTCAAAGAGATTGGCGCTGTGCTGGAAGTGGGGGAGTCGCGGGTGAGCCAGCTGCACAGCCAGGCCATTAAACGCTTACGAACCAAGCTGGGTAAGTTATAGGTGATTTTTTCACCCGAAAAATGCCGCACAACGTATTGACAACCAGGAGTTATCATGACGGTGCAGCAATCAAAAAGACGGCCTTTAAGCCGCTACCTGAAAGACTTTAAACACAGCCAGACGCATTGCGCCCACTGTAAGAAACTACTCGATCGTATCACGCTGGTTCGCCGTGGCGAGATCGTGAATAAAATCGCGATCTCTCGCCTCGACACGTTGATGGACGAAGCGGCGTGGCTCGAAGAGCAGAAAGAGTGGGTGGCGCTTTGTCGTTTCTGTGGCGATCTCCACTGCAAAGAGCAAAGCGACTTCTTCGACATTATCGGCTTCAAACAATTCCTGTTTGAACAAACGGAGATGAGCCACGGCACCGTGCGCGAATATGTGGTTCGCCTGCGCCGCCTTGGACAGCATCTGACCGTTAACAACATCTCTCGCGATCTGCTAAAAACCGGTTATCTGGATGAGAATCTGGAGCCGTGGCTGCCTGCCACCAGCACCAACAACTACCGTATTGCGCTGCGCAAGTATGCGCAATATAAGGTACAAATGCCGGGTGCGATGAAGCAGAAAGGCCACGCCGGAACAACTTCTGATATATATTAAAAAAGAATAAGATGTAGCGCAGTCGCCTTTGACGTCGCAGGCGATTTCTCTACACTACGTAAAAATTCTACGCTATCGGGGTATTTATGAAATTAGCACTTCTGGGTCGTCAGGCGTTGATGGGCGTTATGGCCGTGGCGCTGGTTGCGGGTATGAGCGTGAAAACGTTCGCTGCAGAAAATCTGCTGAACAAAGTAAAAGAGCGCGGAACGCTGCTGGTTGGGCTGGAAGGAACCTATCCTCCGTTCAGCTTCCAGGGCGACGACGGCAAACTGACCGGTTTTGAAGTGGAATTTGCCGAAGAACTGGCAAAACACCTCGGCGTGAAAGCCTCCCTGAAACCGACCAAATGGGACGGTATGCTGGCATCGCTGGATTCCAAACGCATTGACGTGGTGATTAACCAGGTGACCATTTCTGACGAGCGTAAGAAGAAGTATGGCTTCTCCACGCCGTACACCGTGTCCGGTATTCAGGCGCTGGTGAAGAAAGGTAACGAAGGCACCATCAAAACCGCGGCCGACCTGAAAGGCAAAAAAGTGGGTGTCGGTCTGGGCACTAACTACGAAGAGTGGCTGCGCCAGAACGTTCAGGGCGTGGACATCCGTACCTATGATGATGACCCGACGAAATACCAGGATCTGCGCGTAGGCCGTATTGACGCCATTCTGGTTGACCGCCTGGCCGCGCTGGATCTGGTGAAGAAAACCAACAACACCCTGGCGGTTGCCGGTGATGCGTTCTCTCGTCAGGAATCCGGTGTTGCGGTCCGTAAAGGTAACGAAGACCTGGTGAAAGCGATCGACGCTGCGATTGCTGATATGCAAAAAGACGGCAGCCTGAAGGCGCTCTCCGAGAAGTGGTTCGGCGCAGACGTCACCAAATAAGTCTTTGACGTGAAAAAAAGGCGCTTTTAAAAGCGCCTTTTTTATTTCTTACGCGTCTGCGTGCATAATGAAAAATATTACATTTTGTCTGAGTTACCGGAGAACCCATGTCACTACAGAATTTAACGCGCTTTCCCCGCCTGGAGTTTATCGGCGCGCCGACTCCGCTGGAGTATCTGCCGCGATTTTCTGATTACGTAGGACGCGATATTTTCATTAAGCGCGATGACGTGACGCCGATGGCGATGGGGGGCAACAAGCTGCGTAAGCTGGAGTTTCTGGCCGCGGATGCACTGCGTGAAGGGGCGGACACGCTCATCACCGCCGGGGCAATCCAGTCCAACCACGTTCGTCAGACGGCGGCAGTCGCGGCGAAGCTTGGTCTCCATTGCGTGGCACTGCTGGAAAACCCAATTGGCACGCGGGCAGAAAATTATCTCACCAACGGTAATCGTCTGCTGCTGGATCTGTTTAATGTGCAGGTGGAGATGGTCGATGCGTTGACCGACCCGACTGCCCAGCTCGACGAACTGGCTACGCGCCTCGAAGCGCAGGGTTTCCGTCCTTATGTTATCCCTGTCGGCGGTTCGAATGCGCTGGGCGCGCTGGGTTATGTGGAAAGTGCGCTGGAGATCGCGCAGCAGTGTGAGGGGGCGGTGAGCCTCTCCTCCGTGGTTGTCGCGTCTGGCAGTGCCGGCACGCACGCCGGGCTGGCGGTGGGGCTGGAGCAGCTGATGCCCGAGTTGGAACTGATAGGCGTGACGGTGTCCCGCAGCGTTGCGGATCAAAAGCCGAAAGTGGTCACGTTACAGCAGGCGGTGGCAGAGCAGCTGGCGCTTAAGGCAAAAGCCGATATTCTGCTCTGGGATGACTATTTTGCGCCGGGCTACGGCACGCCTAATGAAGAGGGGATGGAGGCGGTTAAACTGCTGGCGCGCCTTGAGGGTATACTGCTTGATCCGGTTTATACGGGTAAAGCGATGGCCGGGCTTATAGATGGCATTACGCAGAAACGCTTTAAGGATGAAGGGCCGATTTTATTTGTGCACACCGGCGGGGCGCCCGCGCTGTTTGCTTATCATCCTCATGTCTAAAAATCAGGTCGAAAAATAATAATGCAAGAGAGTATACAACTGGTTATTGATTCACTGCCGTATCTGCTGAAAGGTGCGGTATTTACGCTCCAGCTGAGTATTGGCGGGATGTTCTTCGGCCTCGTGCTGGGCTTCGTGCTGGCTTTAATGCGTATGTCGCCCATTCTGCCGGTACGCTGGCTGGCGCGTTTCTATACCTCCGTGTTTCGCGGTACGCCACTCATTGCTCAGCTCTTTATGATCTACTACGGTCTACCGCAATTCGGTATCGAGCTGGATCCGATCCCGGCGGCGATGATTGGCCTGTCGCTCAATACGGCGGCCTATACCTCTGAAACCCTGCGCGCGGCAATCTCGTCCATTGATAAAGGTCAGTGGGAAGCGGCGGCCAGTATCGGGATGACGCCGTGGCAAACATTGCGTCGCGCTATTTTGCCGCAGGCTGCGCGTGTGGCGCTTCCGCCGCTGAGCAACAGCTTCATCAGCCTGGTCAAAGATACCTCTCTGGCCGCAACGATTCAGGTGCCTGAACTGTTCCGTCAGGCGCAGCTTATTACCTCGCGCACCCTTGAAGTCTTCACCATGTATCTGGCTGCCTCGCTGATTTACTGGGTGATGGCAACGGTGTTGTCTGCTCTGCAAAACTATTTTGAAAACCAGCTTAACCGCCAGGAGCGTGATCCAAAATGAGTGCTATCGACGTTAAAAACCTGGTGAAAAAATTCCATGGTCAAACGGTGCTCCACGGGATCGATCTGGAAGTGGAGCAGGGCGAAGTGGTGGCTATTATCGGGCCGAGCGGGTCGGGAAAAACGACGCTGCTGCGCAGTATTAACCTGCTTGAACAACCGGAAGGGGGCACCATCCGGGTCGGGGAGATTACGATTGATACCGGTAAATCCATCAGCCAGCAGAAAGGATTAATTCGCCGTCTGCGTCAGCATGTGGGCTTTGTGTTCCAGAACTTCAATCTTTTTCCGCACCGCACGGTACTGGAAAACATTATTGAAGGGCCGGTTATCGTAAAAGGTGAGCCAAAAGAGGACGCGACGGCGCGTGCCCGCGAGCTGCTCGCTAAAGTTGGGCTGGCAGGTAAAGAGACCAGCTATCCGCGCCGCCTGTCAGGAGGCCAGCAGCAGCGCGTGGCGATAGCGCGTGCGCTGGCGATGCGCCCTGACGTGATCCTGTTTGATGAACCGACCTCGGCGCTCGACCCCGAGCTGGTGGGCGAAGTGCTGAACACCATTCGCCAGCTGGCGCAGGAGAAGCGCACGATGGTCATCGTGACCCATGAAATGAGCTTTGCTCGTGACGTGGCGGACAGGGCCATTTTCATGGACCAGGGGCGGATTGTGGAGCAGGGGCCGGCGAAAAGTTTATTTGCGGATCCTCAACAGCCGCGAACCCGTCAGTTCCTTGAAAAATTCCTCATGCAGTAGCATTTTTGTCCTTATTTGCTCCGGAAATCTTTTCTGGAGCAAATTATTCTCCCTGTTGCCCCGGGCGTCTGCTTTTTTATTCCACCCGACGCAGATAAGCCTTATCAATAGTAAAGTTAATTGTGCTATTGCCGATATTTTGTGGTTAGAAATAAGTTTTATGTGTTAGGTTATATTCACCATAATAATGATTATCTTTTCAGAGGCTTCTTTTAGTAAGTATGAAGGATTCAGACTTTTTCACCTGGCGACGGGATTGCTTCCTCCGGTTTCAGGAATTGACCTGTGCCGACGAGGTATATCAGGAACTTCAGCGACAAACGCAGGCGCTTGAATTCGATTATTACGCGCTCTGCGTGCGCCATCCCGTGCCATTTACGCGACCCAAGGTCTCGCTGCAAACCACTTATCCAAAGCAGTGGATGGCGCAATATCAATCCGCGAACTATTTCGCGATTGATCCGGTTTTAAAGCCGGAGAATTTCATTCAGGGTCATCTTCCCTGGACGGATGCATTATTCGCGGATGCGCAGGAGTTATGGCATAACGCACAGGATCACGGTTTACGCACGGGAATAACGCAGTGTCTGATGCTGCCTAATCACGCGCTCGGTTTCCTCTCGGTTTCCCGTACGAGTGTGCAGGATGTGCCGTACAGACAGGAAGAAATAGAACTACGGTTGCAAATGCTGGTGCAAATGGCATTAACCACGCTGTTGCGTTTTGAAGATGGGATGGTGATGCCGCCAGAGATGAAATTCAGCAAGCGTGAGCGGGAAATTCTGAAATGGACTGCAGAAGGGAAGACGTCAGCGGAAATAGCGATCATTCTCTCCATTTCAGAGAATACGGTTAACTTCCATCAGAAGAATATGCAGAAAAAATTCAATGCACCCAACAAAACCCAGATTGCTTGTTACGCGGCGGCAACGGGACTGATCTGATTAGAGAGTACGTTCTGCGTGACAGACGAGCGGACGGCTGAATGCAGTGCATCCAGCCGTTTTTTGTTACTGGCGGTACGCTTGTTTAATTTGCTTAACGGTGTTTGCAAATACAGCCGATTCCGCCTGGTCTTCCATCTGCGCGATTTGCTTTTCCATTTTAATGATCACACGACCAGCATCAGCCTGGCCCATCGCCTGCAGCATCAGCGTCAGCAGTGCTTTCAGGCAGTTTACTTCCTGTGCCAGTTCCTGGTTATTCTCCGCAGTGGCAAATTCAGGTGTGCTCATTTATTTTCCTCATTATTAAACGGCGCTAAAGCGCGACGACGAAAGTCAAGGCGGCGGAGTATACCACAAGCTGAAGCAAAAAATGCAGCGGTTGTTTTTCGTACTTTTACTGCGCTGTTTATTTGCGTAAACTCCGCCAGGCGGTAGACTGATGCCCTGGTATGACTATTAATTGTTTATGAGTGGTTTGCTTACCGTTAATTATTGTTACAAAAATCTGAAAACTGTTTTCCCCGAGGAAAAGGAGCAAGGTTTTTGTAACTTTTTGAATACGGATGCTTAAAAAAAAGCGCAAAAGCCCTGATGGCAAGGACTCTCTTTCCACGGACTGTACAGGCTAATTTCCAAAAACGAGAGCAAAATCGAATAGCCGATTTTTTAACGTTTTAATCTTGTGAGGAAAACCGTTAATATAAACCAAATTATCACTCAGTAGCGTTATCCCTATTCTGGAGACATTTCCTTTGATCAACGTCCTTCTTGTTGATGACCACGAACTGGTGCGCGCAGGGATACGACGCATTCTTGAAGATATAAAAGGGATTAAAGTTGCCGGAGAGGTGTGCTGTGGGGAAGATGCCGTAAAATGGTGCCGCACAAACTCCGCCGATGTGGTGCTGATGGATATGAACATGCCCGGCATCGGTGGCCTTGAGGCAACGCGCAAAATTGCGCGTACCTTCGTAGATACCAAAGTCATCATGCTGACCGTGCATACTGAAAATCCACTGCCTGCGAAAGTGATGCAGGCGGGTGCGGCCGGTTACCTGAGCAAAGGTGCCGCTCCGCAGGAGGTCGTCAATGCCATCCGCTCCGTGTTTGCCGGGCAGCGTTACATCGCCTCTGACATTGCGCAACAGATGGCTTTGAGCCAGATCGAACCCGAGAAAAACGAGTCCCCGTTTGCCAGTTTGTCTGAGCGCGAATTGCAGATTATGCTGATGATCACGAAAGGTCAGAAGGTAAATGAGATCTCGGAACAGCTGAACCTCAGCCCGAAAACGGTGAACAGCTATCGTTATCGAATGTTCAGTAAACTGAACATTCATGGTGATGTTGAACTGACTCATCTGGCCATCCGACATGGTTTATGTAATGCGGAGACGTTGTTAAGTCAGTGAGTGATGTGTTCGATTCAAAAGCATTTCTGAAAACGGTAACCAGCCAGCCTGGCGTCTATCGGATGTATGACGCTGGCGGTACGGTTATCTATGTGGGGAAGGCGAAAGACCTTAAAAAACGCCTTTCCAGCTATTTTCGCAGCAACCTTGCCTCCCGTAAGACTGAAGCGCTGGTCTCTCTCATTCATAATATTGATGTCACCGTCACGCATACCGAAACCGAAGCCCTGCTGCTTGAGCACAATTATATAAAGCTCTATCAACCGCGCTATAACGTGCTGTTGCGGGACGATAAATCCTATCCGTTTATCTTTCTCAGTGGCGATACTCATCCGCGTCTGGCGATGCACCGTGGTGCAAAACACGCGAAGGGGGAATATTTTGGTCCTTTCCCGAATGGCTATGCCGTGCGGGAGACGCTCGCGCTGCTGCAAAAAATCTTCCCGATTCGTCAGTGCGAAAACAGTGTCTACCGTAACCGCTCGCGTCCGTGTCTGCAGTACCAGATTGGTCGCTGCCTGGGCCCCTGTGTTGCCGGGCTGGTCAGTGAAGATGAGTATGCCCAGCAGGTGGACTATGTACGCCTGTTCTTAGCCGGAAAAGACGATCAGGTGTTAACCCAGCTGATCGCGCGGATGGAAAAAGCCAGCGCCGCACTTGAGTTTGAAGAGGCCGCACGGATCCGTGACCAAATTCAGGCGGTGCGCCGGGTCACCGAGAAACAGTTTGTCTCGAATACCGGTGACGATCTCGACGTTATCGGCGTCTCCTTTGACGCCGGAATGGCCTGTGTTCACGTGCTGTTTATCCGCCAGGGCAAGGTACTCGGCAGCCGCAGCTATTTCCCTAAAGTGCCTGGTGGCACCGAGCTGGGGGAAGTGGTGGAAACCTTTGTCGGCCAGTTCTATCTACAGGGAAGCCAGATGCGCACGCTCCCCTCGGAGATCTTGCTCGATTTCAACCTTGACGATAAAACCCTGCTGGCCGATTCGCTTTCCGAGCTGGCGGGCCGTCGGGTCAACGTACAAACCAAACCCCGCGGCGACAGGGCGCGTTATCTGAAGCTCGCGCGGACCAACGCGGCGACGGCGCTGACCACAAAATTGTCTCAGCAATCGACGGTCAGCCAGCGGTTAACCGCGCTGGCAACGCTCCTGAAGTTGCCGGAAGTGAAACGTATGGAGTGTTTCGATATCAGCCATACGATGGGCGAGCAGACGGTAGCATCCTGCGTCGTGTTTGATGCTAATGGCCCGCTTCGCGCCGAGTATCGACGCTACAACATCACCGGCATTACGCCGGGAGACGACTATGCCGCCATGAATCAGGTGTTGCGTCGTCGTTACGGTAAAGCAATTGAAGAGAGCAAGATCCCGGATGTGATCCTGATTGACGGTGGTAAAGGCCAGCTTGGCCAGGCGAAAGCGGTATTTGAATCGCTCGACGTTGAGTGGGACAAAAATCATCCGCTGCTGTTAGGTGTGGCGAAAGGGGCCGATCGTAAGGCGGGTCTGGAGACGTTGTTCTTCGAACCGGAAGGTGAGGGCTTCAGTCTGCCGCCAGACTCCCCGGCGCTGCATGTCATCCAGCATATTCGCGATGAATCGCACGACCATGCTATCAGTGGGCACCGTAAAAAACGGGCGAAGGTGAAAAATACCAGTACTCTGGAAACCATTGAGGGCGTCGGGCCGAAACGTCGCCAGATGCTGCTGAAGTATATGGGCGGATTGCAAGGATTACTCAACGCCAGCATGGAGGAAATTGCAAAAGTGCCGGGTATTTCGCAAGGGCTGGCAGAAAAGATCTACTACTCGTTGAAACATTGAGGGCTCTGTAGCAACATAGAGCTAAATTTTACTGACAACAAATAGTTACCGTCACTATGCAATATAATATCCCTACGTTGCTCACTCTCTTTCGTGTTGTACTCATTCCGTTCTTTGTGCTGGCGTTTTATCTGCCGGTTGTGTGGGCACCTTTTGCCTGCGCATTGATCTTCCTTATCGCAGCGGTAACGGACTGGTTTGATGGCTATCTGGCGCGTCGCTGGAATCAAAGCACTCGCTTCGGCGCGTTTCTCGATCCGGTAGCGGATAAGGTCATGGTTGCTATCGCGATGGTGCTGGTGGCTGAACACTATCATACCTGGTGGGTGACGCTGCCTGCGGCAACCATGATCGGCCGTGAAATCATCATTTCTGCGCTGCGTGAGTGGATGGCGGAGTTGGGTAAACGCAGCAGCGTGGCGGTCTCCTGGATCGGGAAAGTGAAAACGACCGCACAGATGGCGGCGCTGGTCTGGATGCTCTGGCGTCCAAACGCCTGGGTTGAGTGGGCGGGAATTGGTCTGCTGTGGGTGGCGGCAGTGCTGACGCTGTGGTCAATGCTGCAATATTTGAACGCTGCGCGCGGGGATTTGCTTGATCAGTGATCGTTTCGCCGTAATTTTCAGCAAACGATCCAGGGAAGCAAAAAATAACGTTGACTCATAACGTCATATCAGTAGAATGCAACGCATCGAACGGCGGCACAGCAAGCCGGACGATAATGAAATCAAGTGTTTAGAAGTTGACTTGATGACATGCGGGAATAGCTCAGTTGGTAGAGCACGACCTTGCCAAGGTCGGGGTCGCGAGTTCGAGTCTCGTTTCCCGCTCCAGATTAAAGACATGCGCAGTAGCGGGTGTCAGTTAGAAAAGTTTTACGGCGCGTTAGCAAAGCGGTTATGTAGCGGATTGCAAATCCGTCTAGTCCGGTTCGACTCCGGAACGCGCCTCCACTTTCTTCCCTGGCCGGATGGTGGAATCGGTAGACACAAGGGATTTAAAATCCCTCGGCGTTCGCGCTGTGTGGGTTCAAGTCCCACTCCGGCTACCATGGGAAACAAAGAATAATCAAAGCAATAAGCAGTGTCGTGAAACCACCGAAAGGTGGTTTTTTTGTGTTTGAAATCTATATATGTGATTTTATACCGCACAAGAAAAAGTCCTCCTGGCTTGGCTGGAAGACTTTTCACCCTAGCTTTTTTGAGTATTTCTGCATCATTTTTGAGTCTGACCTTAAACCGATTTCGCCGATAGTTTTCGATGTACTATCGCTGCTATCCATATCAATGCAGTGGTAAACATCATCGAAACGGTAAACAGAATCAGCGTGTAGTAATCAAGAAAATTTTCCTCCAAAACATATCTATGTTTTTCAACATACCAATCGTAAATTTTTAAATCCGGCAATAAGAAACACAGCAATGAATAAGATATAAAAAGAGTAGCGAGTTCTGCGAACCAAACAAACACCAGTGAAAGAGGTTTCATCAATATACCTGTATCGTCCCGAACGCCTTCAGTTGGGCGGTGATCATAACTGGCGGGGATTTAACTAGCGCCCTCCAGAGGATCTACATATTGAAGTATTTAACCTCCTGCCCAGCGTCGTTAATCCTCTACCGCTTAAATTCCGCTGATTGTAACGTCTGCCCTTGCACCGCCGTCATCTTTAAGCCATAGGTATGCGGGAATAGCCATTCTGAACGCTCCATTTCAGTGAGTTTGACGTGATTGTCAAAGACTAATAAATCAACAAACTCAGACCTTCACAAGGCATTGCGTGCTATAGCCTTTATAAATAACTCATTGTTATTCATATATAATAATTTTAATAAATCACCTTGTATCAGATCACACCCCACCCAAATACGCCTTCCTCACCTCCTGATTGCCCAGCAGCTCCTCGCCGCTGCCGCTCAGGCGGATCTGCCCGTTAACCATCACATACCCTCGATCGGAAAGCTTCAGCGCGTGGTGCGCATTCTGCTCCACCAGGAAGATCGTCATCCCGTTGCGGGCCAGCTCGCGCAGCGTCTGGAAAATCTGTTTCACCACAATCGGGGCTAAGCCCAGGCTGGGCTCATCCAGCAACAGCAGCGTCGGACGGCTCATCAGCGCCCGGGCGATAGCCAGCATTTGCTGTTCTCCGCCGGACAGGGTCATCGCGCGCTGTTTACGCCGTTCTTTCAGGCGAGGGAACAGATCGAACATCGTTTGCATATCTTCGGCCGCAAACTGGTTGCCAATCGGGATGGTCCCCATCAGCAGGTTCTCTTCGACGGTCATATCCGGAAAGATACGTCTGCCTTCAGGTGCCTGCGCAATGCCGCCGGAGGCGACGTAATGGGTGGATTTATGGCTGATGTCTTCGCCGCGATAAAGGATCTGTCCGTTGCGGATACGCGGCTGGCCAAAGATGGACATCAGTAATGTCGATTTACCCGCGCCGTTTGCGCCAATCAGCGCCACGGTTTCTCCTGTATTCACCTCAAGGGAGACCTGTTTCAGCGCCTGAATCACGCCGTAAAATACATCCACCTCGCGGAAGGCCAGCAGCGGTTCGCTCATAGGGTGACCTCGCTTTCATCCGTGCCCAGATAGGCGGCAATGACCTTTTCATCATGCTGGATCTGCGCGGGTTTCCCCCTGGCAATCACGTCACCGTGGTCGAGCACGATAATATCGTCCGAAATCTCCATCACCATCCCCATGTCATGCTCAATCAGTAATACCGTGATGTCATGATGATCCCGCAGAAAACGGATAATGCTGCTCAGCTTATGCGTTTCAACCGGGTTTAGCCCGGCGGCAGGTTCGTCGAGACAGATCATCTCCGGTCCGGTACACATTGCCCGGGCGATCTCCAGGCGACGCTGCTGACCGTACGACATCTCTCCCGCCAGGCGATTGGCACAGTCCACCAGATCGACCACTTCCAGCCAGTAGAAAGCTCTGTCGAGGGCGTCGCTTTCCGCCCGACGGTAGGCCGGGGAATTAACGATCCCGGCGAGCAGATTACGGTTAACGCGCATATGCTGTGCGACCAGCAGATTTTCCACGACCGACATCTCGCGAAACAGACGGATGTTCTGGAAGGTGCGTGCCAGCCCGGCGCGGTTGACCAGGTGGGTTCCGCCAAACATTTTATAGAACAGACGCTGCCCGAACTGCGCGGGGTTAATCCAGTCACCCGGCTGAAATTTTTGCCCGAGTACCTGAATGACGTTGGTCGTCTTATTGCGGCTGGTAAATAAAATATTGCCGCCGGAGGCTCTGTAGAAGCCGGTCAGGCAGTTAAATACGGTGGTTTTTCCCGCCCCGTTTGGCCCAATCAGGGCAGTAATGGAACCGCGCTGCACGTCCAGGTTGACGTCGTTTAGCGCCTTAATCCCGCCGAAGTGCATCATCAGATGTTCAACGCGCAATATCGTTTCGTTCATGGCGCGACGCCCTTACGCACGGCAAATCCGCTGCGGTTAATGCGGATCAAACCGCGTGGACGCCAGATCATCATCACCACCATCAGCATGCCAAACAGCAGGACCCGGTACTCGGCAAAACTGCGCAGCAGTTCCGGCGTGACCGTCAGCACAAAGGCGGCCAGCACCACGCCAAGCGTAGACCCCATGCCGCCCAGTACCACAATGGCGAGGATCAGCGCGGATTCAAAGAAGGTAAACGATGTCGGGTTCACGAACCCCTGATAGGTGGCGAAGAATACCCCGGCGATGCCCGCAGTCGATGCGCCCAGCGTAAAGGCCGAAAGCTTGACCAGCACATGATTGAGCCCCATGGAGCGACAGGCAATTTCGTCTTCCCGCAGGGCTTCCCACGCCCGGCCGATCGGCATCCGCGTCAGGCGGTGCTTGATATAGAGCACCAGCATTACCACCAGAAACAGCACCGTATAGATAAAGATAAACTTCATGTTCGGGTTATAGGTGAGGTGGAAAAACTCGTGAAAAGGCACGCCGCCTTCTTTTGCGCGTCGTCCAAACTCAAGGCCGAAAAAGGTAGGAGGAGGGGCCGACACGCCATTAGGCCCACCGGTGAACGTCAGCCAGTTGTTCAGGATCAGGCGAATGATCTCCCCGAACCCGAGGGTGACAATGGCCAGATAGTCACCGTGCATGCGCAGTACCGGAAAACCGAGCAGGGCGCCCGCGGCAGCGGCCATAATGGCCGCCAGCGGCAGCATGCTCCAGAAGCCTAAGCCGAGATACTGATACCCCAGCGCCAGTCCGTACGCACCAATCGCATAGAAAGCGACATACCCCAGATCCAGCAAACCCGCCAGACCCACGACGATGTTCAGCCCCAGCCCAAGAAGCACGTAGATCAGCCCGAGAATGGCGACGGTCAGCACATATTTAGTGGCGACAAACGGGAAGCAAATGGCAACGGCAATCACCAGGGGAATAATCCAGCGCATGCGGCTTTTGTATTCCGGTGGCCGGACATAAACACCTGCGCTGTCGGCTTCAAAACGTGCCTGGAAACGTGCGCCTGGGGCGGTACCTAAAAAAGCGCTCAGCAGAAAACGACCCAGCATAACGATGCCGACTATCCATGCGAGTCGCTGTCCGGCGAAGTTAAAGCTGTATCCGTCCAGCACCACGCCGGCAATCGGGCCAAAAATGATTAACGCAATCAGGCCAGAAAAAATGGCGTCCAGAATACAGCGCTTAAGCGAAAAGCCGTGAGAGGTCATCGTATTCTCCTTCACACTTTGGCGACAATCGGGCGGCCAAGCAGACCCTGAGGGCGAAAAATCAGGATCAAGACCAGCAAGCCAAACGAGAACACATCTTTATAATCGGAGTTCACCATGCCGGAAAATTGCGCCTCGGCGACGCCCAGAATCAACCCACCGAGCATCGCGCCCGGCAGGGAGCCAATCCCGCCGAGCACCGCTGCGGTAAACGCCTTAATGCCAATCACAAACCCGACGTAGAAATCAAAGGTGCCGTAATTCATGGTGATGAGCACACCTGCCAGGCCCGCCATGGCCGCACCAATGACAAAGACCAGGGAGATAATCCGGTCGGTGTTGATCCCCAGAATGGAGGCCATTTTACGGTCCTGCTGTACCGCGCGGCACATCCGCCCCAGCCGGGTATGGTTGATTATCCAGGTCAGCACCAGCATGCCGGCAAACGAGGCGACCAGGATAAATACTTTGGTATAAGTTATTTGCACAAAACCTTCGCCCAGATGCAGACGAAGTACGCCGTCGAGCATGGTTGGCACCCCTTGCTGGCGCGGCCCTTGGCTCAGCTGCGCGTAGTTTTGCAGGATAAGCGACATCCCGATGGCAGAGATAAGAGGCGCCAGGCGCGTAGAGTTCCGCAACGGCTTATAAGCAATACGCTCGATGGTCCAGCCGTACACCCCCGTAACGACAATGGTGAATACCAGCGTTCCCAGTATCAGCAGGGGGAATGACTGCAGGCCGAAGAAAGAGAGTAGCGCCAGGCCAATGGCGCAGAGGTAAGCGGAAATCATATACACTTCGCCGTGGGCGAAATTGATCATCCCGATAATGCCATACACCATGGTGTAGCCGATGGCGATGAGGCCGTAGACGGAGCCCAGCGTTAAGCCATTGATTAACTGCTGCAGGAAGAATGTACTCATCTTAGCGCGCTCGTTTTATAGGCAGCACGTGGTGCGCAGCCTGATGTTTATTACGCGCCGGCAAGCAGGCCCGCCGACGTTGAGCGTGATTCCGTCCCGTTACTGCACTTCCTTATATTTTCCTTGGTCGTCCCACTGGTAAACCACGTAGTCGGAGACTTTCAGATCGCCCTTGCTGTCCCAGGCTTTTTTACCCATCACCGTGTCGACCGTATTCGCTTTCAGCCACTCGCTGGCTTTGGCGGAGTCCTTGCCGCCCGTGGCTTTAAACGCAGCAGCAATGGCCTGCACGGAAGCATAGGAGTAGAGGGTGTAACCTTCCGGTTCGAATTTAGCGGCGCGGAATTTCTCAATCACTGCTTTACCGTCCGGGATCAGGCGAGGATCTTTACCGAAAGTCATATAAATGCCGTTGGTATACTGTGGACCGCCCGCCGCCGTCACCATCTCTTCATTAACAATGCAGTCGCCGGAGAAGAATTTCGCCTGTACGCCCTGTTCACGCATCTGGCGAACGAGCGGACCGGCTTCCGGGTGACAGCCACCGAAGAACAGCACGTCCGGTTTTTGCGCGCCAATCTTCGTCACCAGCGCGTTAAAGTCTTTTTCACCGCGCGATAACCCCTCGTACATCACATCCTTGACCCCGCGTTTCGCCAGTGCCGCTTTGGTTGCGTCTGCCAGCCCCTGCCCATAGGTGTCTTTATCGTGAATGATCGCCACGCGTTTGGCTTTCAGCTTATCAATGATGAAGTCGCTGGCAACCTGGCCCTGCTGGTCATCGCGGCCGCACATGCGGAACATATCGCTCATACCGCGTTCGGTGATCAGCGGGTTCGTCGAGCCGGGGGTAATGGAAATGATCCCCGCATCGCTATACACCTCAGAGGCGGGCATGGTCGATGAGGAGCAGAAATGGCCGACAACGGCGTTGACTTTATCCTGGTCGACTAAGCGGTTGGCGACTGCCACGGCCTGTTTAGGCTCGCACGCATCGTCACCCTGAACCAGCTTGATTTTCTCACCGTTAATCCCGCCGGCAGCGTTAATATCTTCAGCGGCCTGCGTTGCGCCGTGCCAGTACTGATCGCCATAGGTGGCATTGGGTCCCGTAAACGGCCCGGCGACACCAATCACGATATCTGCCCGGGCGGAAAACGCCGTCACCAGACAACCAGCTAACACAAGAGATAGGGGAGTTCTGATTAATTTCAGCGACATTATTATGTTCCTTAGCAAAGAGGTTTTTGCACCACGGCGTAAACCTGAACGCCCAGGGCGCAGCCAATCCAAAACACGGGCAAGAACAAAATGCACTAAACGAACGGCATCCTGCATGATACGGCGAGGTTTCCATGCGCAGCGTCGCGCGAAGAACAGCAAGCAAAAACGTTGCCAGAATGGTTAACCCCTTGACGGGGTTATGACATCTTTGAGTATAGAGCGCCGCGTTCTGCCGCCCTGCGGCAGGAGAAGAAATTACAGCGGAGATCACATATCGTTAACATTAAAGCCCATAAGTTGTGCAAGGGTCACGATTTGCACACTTTTGCAGCAATAAAGACCTAAACTTCAGCCGGGAACGGCGTGAGAACTGTGTTAGGATCTTTTCCTTTTTATCAGGAGTGTCCGCGATGACGGAAGGTCCATTAAATGAAAGCGAAATGGCATGGCTGGAAGAGACTCTCATGTCTTACGGCCATGACGATGCGTCCGTGATTGACGTATCCGAACTGGACGGCATGCTTACCGCAGTGCTTTCCGGCCCTGTTGTCGTTGAGCCAGATACCTGGCTGGTGGCCGTGTGGGGCGGGGAGAAATACATTCCGCGCTGGAAAAACGATCGTGAAATGAATCGTTTTATCGATCTCTGCTTTAAGCATATGAACGACATTGCTGAGCGGCTGAGCGAATACCCGGACCAGTTTGAGCCGATGTTTGGATATAACGACGTCGACGGTGAGAGCTACACCGTGGTGGAAGAGTGGTGCTATGGCTATATGCGCGGCGTGGCGTTGACGGACTGGTCAGCCTTGCCGGAGTCTCTGAAGGCCGATCTCGAAGTGATTGCCCTGCACGGTACGGAAGAGAACAGCGAGAAGCTGGATGAACTGAGCGAAGAAGACTATATCGCCAGCATTGAGCGCATCCAGCCAGCGGCACTGCGTTTATATCAATACTGGGTAGATAACCCGCAGCAGCCTGAAGCAAAGAAGCCGATTGTGAACGGTACGAAGGTCGGGCGCAACGATCCGTGTCCTTGCGGCAGCGGGAAGAAGTTTAAGAGCTGCTGTTTGCATTGATAAAAAGGGGCTAAAGATAGCCCCTTTTTTATTTAACCCACTTCCGGCAACATGCCGGCGGCAATCAATACCTGCACCAGAATAATCACCACCCCACAGCTAAACACAATGCCTAGCAGCGGTTTTCCTCCCGCCACGCGGTACCCCTGCTGAGGATGCTGCTGGCGGCTCTTCCATGCCAGCAGGGAAGGGAGTAACAGCGCCAGGATCGACAGCGCCACCCCGGCGTAACCCAGCGCCATCACAAACCCGCGTGGGTAAAACAGCGCAAACGCGAGCGGCGGCAGGAAAGTAATTACCCCCGTCTGTAACCGTCCGCTAACCGTATTGCGACGCTGGAACAGGTCGGCCAGGTAATCAAACAGGCCGAGCGCCACGCCCAGGAACGAGGTCGCCAGCGCCAGGTCGGCAAACAGGTGGACCGCCAGCTCCACGTGAGGAGACGTGACGACCTCGCGCAGTGCCAGCAGAAAACCATTCAGGCCAGCGTGCTGCGCCATGAGTCCAATAAAGGTTGTAGAGTCAATGCTGCCCAGCGTCACCAGTTGCCAGAAAATATAGGCGATGAGCGGGATCGCGCTGCCGATAACAAACACGCGGCGCAGCTTGCGAATATCACCGTTCATATAGCTGACAATACTCGGTACGCTGCCGTGGAAGCCAAACGAGGTGAAAATCACCGGGATAGCGGAAAGTGCGAGCCCTTTTTCCAGCGGCAACGTCAGCAGATTAACCTTGTGCACATGCGGTGCCAGCAGGACCAGCATGACAATCAGAAACAGAATTTTGGCGCTGAAGAGAAAACGATTGAACAGATCGACCAGCGAGGTCCCCACGCAGACCACGCCGCCGCCGATGAGCGCAAAGAAGATTGCCCCCGTCGCCGGGGTAATGTCAGAGCCAAACCAGTCATTGACGCTGGAGGCAATGAGCTCCCCGGCCCCGCTAATATACGCGGCAGTCAGGGCGTACATCAGGAACATCATGCTAAAGCCGGTTATCCACTGACCGTAGCGTCCCAGGTAGCGCGCCGCCAGTGAACCCAGACCGGTGTCGGCGGGCACGTGCTGGTAAACCTCAAGCAACAACAGCGCGGTGTAACACATCAGCGCCCAGAGTGTGCCAAGAAGCAGCAGCGTCATCCCGAATCCCACACCTGCAGCAGCCAGGGGCATTGCCAGCATTCCTGCGCCAATCGTCGTTCCGGCGACGATAAAAATACTTCCCAGGGTTCTGTTTTTCACGCTTTCCTCTACAACGATGGTGAATCGCGACAATTTCTGCGGCGCAGAGTAAGGGAAAAGCCGTAATTCGTCAAATCACCGTTACAAGGTGTGTAATTAAATATTTACAGGTTAGGCGTACTGTGATCCTTAATGGGGCGATACCTACTTCATAAGAGCAATGTCACGGCGCAAATTTCAGGCGTAACGTAAACAACTCGTGCAAATAATAAAATAATGTGAGGGTTTTTTATGGCGGGGGAGAATCCATTTACGGCGGCATGGAGCCGGGGAGGCAATCTGTTGTGCCATGGACACTGGATAATGAGCTGGCAGAACCAGCCTCTGACGCTGCCTGAGTCCCGCCGCGAAAAGGATATGGGCACCTGGGCAATCTATTCGGTTATTGATCCTGAAGATGAAACCTTTGCACAAGGCTTACAGGAAGATGAGTGGATTATCGAAAACGTTGACTGGCTGACAGACCTGTTTTTCGAGGTGGGTATTCCGCTTGAGACGGCCAGCTACCGCTATTTTTATCAGGCCGTCAATCCCCATGACTGGCGCTGTACCAGCTGCGCAGAATGTATGTAAATTAACGCGGTGCAGGAAACCCGCACCGCGTTGAAATTAATTCTGTGTATCGAGAGTGGAAAGTTCTTTATCAATAAAGTAAAGACCTTCACCTGATTTACCCACCAGGGATAATTTATCCAGCACGGATTTAAACAGCTTCTCTTCTTCATGCTGTTCTGCCACATACCATTGCAGGAAATTAAAGGTTGGATAATCCTGGCTGGTCATTGCCGCATGAACCAGTTCGTTAATTTTCTGCGTGATCAGCTGTTCGTGCTCGTAGGTGGCGCGGAACAGTTCATCGAGAGAATTATACTCGGCAAAAGGCGAGGCCACGGTCTCAATGCGCGGCAGGCTGCCGGTGTCGGTCAGATAATCAAACAGGCGCTGCATGTGGGTCATCTCTTCCTGCGCATGGCGACGCAGAAACGCGGCCGCACCTTCAAAGCTGTGGTAGCTGCACCAGGCGCTCATCTGCTGGTAGAGAAGGGATGAAAAGAGCTCAAGGTTCATTTGCGCATTGAGCTTGTCGATCATTTCAGTTTTCAGCATGGTGACGCTCCGGGTTATTATTACTGGTTCACAATGAGCGACACTATAATTTGTTATTTAATTATTTGCAAAACGTAAAATAAATATTCATTACTTCAAAATACGAATGGGAATAAAACGCATTGTCGGTTTTATATTAATGCGAATTGTTTTTGTTCTTAGTTAAATAAAGTGCCAGCAAACGCTGGCAGCTTGGATTAATACCAGGGATTATTTGACTTAGGGTTAACGGCATAACCCATGCATTTATACTGAATGGTCACGCTTTCGTTAAGGCACAAAGAGCCGCTTATCAGCGTACAGGTTTTGACGGGTTGCCCGTAGGCAGACGCGGTGGCATACCCCATACCCTGGCAGGCTTTCACTGCGGTGCCGTTATTTACATATTCGTCAGACCAGGCATTTTGCAGCACGGCCTGACCGTAATCGAGGCGGACAATGCCGTTTGGTGCGTCGAGGCTACTGATTTCCGCCTGACGGTTAACGCTGCATCCCGCGAGCAGCAGGATCGTACCGGCTACGATGACTCTTTTCATGGTTCGCTCTGAGTGGATGGAGATACGTTATCGTACCCGCAGAGACGTAGCCCAATGCCAGGAATAGCCGGACGATCTGCCTTCTCTCTTTGATTTTGTTCGCGGTTTTGCTGGCTAACAGGTGTTGCAGTAAATTGAATTGTGATGTACATCACAAAAACATTGATTTTTGTGATGTTGGTCATATTATAGGCGCATTGACGATAAAGCTGTATGACAAGTTAATGGAGCATCACAATGAAACTGCGCAAAATCCTCAAAAGTATGTGGGCCAATTACTGCCGCACCTTTAAAGACGTGCCGCCGGGCGCCATGTTCTGATAAAAAAAAACCTGCTTCGGCGGGTTTTTTTGTCCCTGCTGGTGACGAAGGGGAGATGTCAGGGGCTGCGTTTTGATACTATGGCGGCCTTTAAATAAGGAGAAGCCCCATGTCACAAAACCTGAGCGCCGATCAGGAACTGGTCTCTGACGTTGTTGCCTGTCAGCTGGTTATTAAGCAAATCCTTGATGTTCTGGATGTTATTGCCCCAGTTGAAGTCCGCGAGAAGATGTCCACGCAGCTGAGAAACATTGATTTCACCAGCCATCCTGCCGCCGCTGACCCGGTGACGCTTCGTGCGATCCAGAAAGCCATCGCGCTGATTGAGCTGCGCTTCACCCCGCAGGGCGAGTCGCATTAATATCTGCAAACGGGCGACCGCGTAAGTCGCCCGTTGATGCCTTTAAAAGAAAGTCTGTACCAGCAGGTAGCTCGCCGCACACGCGCAGCTCACACCGATTAATCCGGGCAGAATGAAGCTGTGGTTAATGATGAATTTGCCGATGCGGGTGGTTCCTGAGCGATCGAAGCCGATGCAGGCTAAATCACTGGGATAGGTCGGCAGAACAAAATAGCCGTATGACGCCGGGAAAAAGGCGATCAGCATTTTTGGATCGATCCCCAGCATCAGCCCCATTGGCGCCACGGCCGTCAGGGCAGCCGCCTGGCTGTTCACCAGCTTCGACACCAGGAAAAGCACGATGGCATACGTCCACGGATGGCTTTTCACCACGCCTTCCAGCGCCAGTTTTAACTCGTCCAGATGCGCCTGGAAAAAGGTATCGCTCATCCACGCCACCCCGAACACCGAGAAAATCGCCACCATACCGGCCTTAAATACCGCGCCGTTAGAAATGGCTGAGGCATTGACCTTGCAGGCCATCAGCATCACGGCACCGGCAATGAGCATCATCATCTGAATGACCAGGTTCATCGACAGCGCCGTCATTTTGCCTTTCAGCTCGAAGGCGGGGCGCAGTTCGGGGAAGGCCCCGAGCAGGACAACCACGGCAATACCGGCAAAGAAAATCCAGGTCGACCAGTAAGCCTGCTTCGGAAAACATTGATTCATTAACGTCTCCGTACCGCCATAGATAAACTCACGCTGCTTTGGATCTTTTAGTTTTTCCTGAAACTCCCTGTCGTCAGACAAATCTTTCCCGCGGCGTAAACTCCACAGGGCAGCAATGGCGACACCAAAAAGTGAAGCGGGAACCGACACGGCGAGTATTTCCAGGATCCCCCACGCGTGACCGATCCCATGCTGGGCGGCCAGGATGGAGACCAGCGACACGACGGCGACGGAAACCGGTGATGCCGTGATTGCCATCTGCGATGCTACCGATGCCACGGCCATTGGGCGCTCGGGTCGGATCCCTTTTTTCAGGGCGATATCCGCAATGATGGGGAACATAGTGTAGACCACATGGCCGGTACCGCAGAGAAAGGTCAGCATCCAGGTGGTAAACGGGGCGAGAAGCGTGATGTGCTGCGGATGTTTGCGCAGGAGGCGTTCGGCAAATTGCATCATGACATTGAGCCCACCGGCAGTTTGCAGGGTGGCTGCACAACCAATCACGGCGAGAATGGTCAACATCACGTCAACCGGCGGCTTGCCGGGCTGGAGACCAAAGACAAAACACAAAATAAAAAGGCCAATCCCGCTGATTAACCCAAGCCCCATGCCGCCGAAACGTGTACCCGTCAGCAGGCAGAGGAGAATGACAATAAACTCAATGGTGATCATGCTGCTCCCTCGTCAATGATTATGTAATTAAATAAATCATTACATGTTGTGTGGTTAATCATTGGGAGCGAGATCTGATTTGTTAAATCTCAGCAAAAGCAGAAGGTTGGCGCAGGGAAGGTAACCTGCTCCGAACGGGAGCAGGTCAAAAGCGTCAGTGATGCTGCACTGTGACAATGTCGAGCAGGTGGCGATCGGTTTGTTCCGGGCACAAACCTGCCTGTTGCGCATTATGGATCTCGTCCGCAAGGGTTTTCAGCAGCATTCCGTCCTGCTGCTGCTCTTTATCCATATCGCGCAGGAATTTCAGCGTGGTCATGTCATGCTGCGCTCTGGCTTCATCGGCCAGCTTGTTGAGTGTCGTGCAACGCTGTTCATACTCTTCCAGCGTCTTTTCAAACAATTCTTCCAGAGAAGAGTAATTATCGTTGATCCCCTCCAGGGCTTTAACAACCGGGTTTGCCCCCGCCGCTTTCAGGAAATTAAAGACGCGCATCATGTGGGTGACGTTGCTTTGGGCCTGTGAACGAAAGAACGTGGCAGAGCCCGTAAGGCTTTTCTCGGAACACCACGCACTGAGGTAAAGGTGCAGATTTGAGGCGTAAAACTCAAGGTTCATCTGCGCGTTAAGTTTTTGCATCATCGTTTGGGTAGCCATACTCATATCCTTATAGACTGTGGGACGTGATGTCCGTTGCTTAACCTGAGCGCCAGGCAAATACGAAGAAATAGAGCAGAAAAAGAGATTCTGCAGTGCCAAAGCTGACCGAAATTCACTTCCTGTGTTCGATATAAATAAGCATACCGTTGTCTTTAATTTAAGAAAAGTCTTAATCCCGCTGTTTTTACCATACATTACAAAATTTAATATAGTACAAATATGCAAATAGTTTCCCATGAAATGAAATCATTCTATCTTACTGATAGTTAAGGGGGAGTGTGTTTTTAATGTTGCGGTTTGTCTTTCGGGGGGATTGCGTCGGAATAATTATCTGGGAAAGCAAGAAATACAGATAATTCATTTCGCATATATGATGTTTCATTAAAATTGCGCTAAATCAATTTTTGCCGGGAAATATATTTTCAGCGCGAGTGTGTTTTTTTGATGGAAAGCAGGATGTTCCTTTCAACCCTTAGCCCCGGCGTGACAGGTCTACTGGCATCAGGGACTTCTTAGCTAATCTTATGGATAATTCTGCTCACACTTCTTTTATTTGTCTGACAAATCCTGCCTTTTTTATGTCATTTTTCGCTGAATTTATGTACGCAATTACTGTAATTCTGCGGTGTGATGGGGCTCTCTTATGGATGATTAATTTCCCGCTAAAACTATCACCAGCAATAACGCTTATGACGAGGTAAGCGCTAATGCCTTGTTTTAAGTCCGATTAAATAAGAAGCACGCAAATATTCCCTACAGAAAAGAATGCTAAAGCTGGAGTTTACCATGCACAAATTTACTAAAGCGCTGGCGGCCATCGGTCTGGCTGCCGTTATGTCACAATCCGCTATCGCTGAGAATTTAAAACTCGGTTTTCTGGTAAAACAGCCCGAAGAACCCTGGTTCCAGACCGAGTGGAAATTCGCAGATAAAGCCGGGAAAGATTTAGGTTTTGAAGTGATTAAAATCGCCGTGCCCGACGGTGAGAAAACGCTGAACGCCATCGACAGCCTGGCGGCCAGCGGTGCAAAAGGTTTTGTTATCTGTACACCGGATCCGAAACTGGGGTCCGCCATTGCGGCGAAAGCCCGCGGTTACGACATGAAAGTCATTGCCGTTGACGATCAGTTCGTGAATGCCAAAGGCAAACCGATGGACAGCGTGCCGCTGGTCATGATGGCGGCGACCAAAATCGGCGAACGTCAGGGTCAGGAACTCTATAAAGAAATGCAGAAACGCGGCTGGGATGTGAAAGAGACCGCCGTCATGGCCATTACCGCTGATGAGCTGGACACAGCACGTCGTCGCACGACGGGCTCAATGGACGCGCTGAAAGCGGCCGGTTTCCCGGAGAAACAGATCTATAAAGTCCCGACCAAATCCAACGATATCCCGGGGGCATTTGACGCCGCGAACTCCATGCTGGTTCAGCACCCGGAAGTGAAGCACTGGCTGGTGGTCGGTATGAACGATAACACCGTGCTGGGTGGGGTCCGTGCGACAGAAGGCCAGGGCTTTAAAGCGCCCGATGTGATCGGAATTGGCATCAACGGCGTTGACGCCGTCAGTGAGCTTTCCAAAGCGCAGGCCACCGGCTTCTACGGTTCTCTGCTGCCAAGCCCGGATGTCCACGGCTACAAATCCAGCGAAATGCTCTACAACTGGGTAACCAAAGGCGCTGAACCGCCGAAATTTACCGAAGTGACCGACGTGGTGCTGATCACCCGCGACAACTTCAAAGAGGAACTGGCGAAAAAAGGACTGGGCGGTAAGTAATACGCTGTGATTGTGCCCCTTACTCTCCGTAAGGGGCCAGACGTACAGACTACAGGAATCACGGAGTCGTTATGCAACAGTCTCATCCCTATCTCTCTTTTCGCGGCATCGGGAAAACGTTCCCCGGTGTTAATGCGCTGACCGATATCAGCTTTGACTGCTATTCCGGACAGGTTCACGCCCTGATGGGGGAAAACGGAGCGGGGAAATCCACGCTGTTAAAAATCCTCAGCGGCAACTACGCGCCAACAACCGGCACGCTGGCTATTCGCGGCGAAGAGATGGCCTTTGCCGATACCACGGCGGCGCTTAATGCCGGGGTGGCCATTATCTATCAGGAATTGCACCTTATTCCCGAGATGACCGTGGCGGAAAATATCTATTTAGGCCAGCTTCCGCACAAAGGCGGCGTGGTGAACCGTTCGCTACTTAATTATGAAGCGGGGCTGCAGCTTAAACATCTTGGTCTGGATGTTGATCCCCAGACGCCGCTGAAATATCTCTCCATCGGCCAGTGGCAGATGGTTGAAATTGCCAAGGCGCTGGCGCGCAACGCCAAAATTATTGCTTTCGATGAACCCACCAGCTCGCTCTCCAAGCGTGAAATCGAAAACCTGTTCCGCGTGATCCGCGAGTTGCGACAGGAAGGACGCACCATTTTGTATGTCTCGCACCGCATGGAAGAGATATTTGCCCTGAGCGATGCCATTACCGTTTTTAAAGATGGGCGCTATGTGCGCACCTTTAGCGATATGCAGCAGGTTAACCATGACCAGCTTGTTCAGGCGATGGTCGGGCGCGATCTGGGCGATATCTATCACTGGAAGCCGCGCGAGTATGGCCCTGAACGCCTGCGGCTGGAAAACGTGAAAGCGCCAGGCGTGAGAACACCGGTTTCATTATCCGTCCGCAGCGGCGAGATCGTCGGGCTGTTTGGCCTGGTAGGGGCGGGGCGCAGCGAATTAATGAAAGGCTTGTTCGGGGGTACCCGCATTTCCGCAGGGCGGGTCTCCATCGACGGTGAGCAGGTTGATATCCAGAAACCCGCCCACGCGATCAGGGCAGGAATGATGCTCTGTCCGGAAGACCGCAAAGCGGAAGGGATCATTCCGGTGCATTCGGTGCGTGACAACATCAATATTTCCGCCCGCCGTAAGTTTATTCGCGCGGGTTGCCTGATAAACGACAGCTGGGAGTCGAGCAATGCCGACCACCATATTCGCTCGCTGAATATTAAAACGCCCGGCCCGGAACAGCTGATTATGAATTTGTCAGGGGGGAACCAGCAGAAGGCCATTTTAGGCCGCTGGTTGTCGGAAGACATGAAGGTCATTTTGCTGGATGAGCCGACGCGCGGTATCGATGTGGGCGCAAAACACGAGATTTATAACGTGATCTATGAACTGGCAAAACGCGGCGTGGCGGTACTTTTCGCCTCCAGCGATCTGCCGGAGGTGCTTGGCGTTGCCGACCGCATTGTGGTGATGCGTGAAGGCGAAATCGCCGGTGAATTACTTCATGAACAGGCGAATGAACAACAGGCGTTGAACCTCGCCATGCCTAAAGTCAGCCAGGCAGTCGCCTGAGTAAGGAGTTAATGATGTCCTCTGTTACTACATCCGGAGCGCCGAAGTCGGCTTTTAGTTTTGGTCGTATCTGGGATCAGTACGGCATGCTGGTGGTCTTTGCCGCACTTTTCGTCGCCTGTGCGATCTTCGTCCCTAACTTTGCCACTTTCATTAATATGAAAGGATTGGGCCTGGCCATTTCCATGTCCGGCATGGTGGCCTGCGGTATGCTGTTCTGTCTGGCCTCCGGTGATTTCGACCTGTCGGTGGCCTCTGTTATCGCCTGTGCGGGCGTGACCACCGCCGTGGTGATCAACATGACAGAAAGCCTGTGGATTGGCGTGCTGGCGGGTCTGTTACTCGGCGTGCTTAGCGGCCTGGTGAACGGTTTTGTCATTGCTCGTCTGAAGATTAACGCCCTGATAACCACGCTTGCGACGATGCAAATTGTGCGAGGTCTGGCCTATATCATCTCCGACGGTAAAGCGGTCGGGATTGAAGACGAGCGCTTCTTTACGCTGGGTTACGCTAACTGGCTGGGCCTGCCTGCGCCAATCTGGCTCACCGTGGCCTGCCTGATCCTGTTCGGCTTCCTGCTCAACCGGACCACGTTTGGCCGCAATACTCTGGCGATCGGGGGCAATGAAGAAGCCGCACGTCTGGCCGGTGTGCCGGTGGTGCGCACCAAGATTATTATCTTTGTCCTCTCGGGACTGGTTTCTGCCGCCGCCGGGATTATTCTGGCCTCGCGTATGACCAGCGGCCAGCCAATGACCTCGATTGGTTATGAGCTGATCGTCATTTCTGCCTGCGTTTTAGGGGGTGTTTCCCTCAAGGGCGGCATCGGAAAAATCTCATATGTGGTGGCTGGTATCCTGATTTTAGGGACGGTAGAGAACGCCATGAACCTGCTGAATATTTCGCCGTTCTCTCAGTACGTGGTGCGTGGTCTGATCCTGCTGGCGGCGGTGATATTCGACCGTTACAAGCAAAAAGCAAAGCGTACCGTGTAACCCCGACGCTGACTTTTTATTGCTCAACTTATAACCATAGTTGACCCCTGAACCGCCTCGCCAGTTTTGCTGGCGGGGCGGTTGTCAAATGGCGAGCCCCATCACACTGTCTATACTTACATGGCTATGAAAGAGGTAAAGGCGTTTACCTCTCATCAACTGTAAGGAGGAAAAGGGTGGCTGACTCGTTAACCGCACCGCCTGTACTGCCCGGAAAATATGCTTTCTTTTTTGACCTCGACGGGACGCTCGCCGGGATCCAGCCGCATCCTGACGACGTGGTCGTACCGGATACGGTGCTAGAGAATTTGCAGCAGCTCTCTCGACTGAACGAGGGCGCATTGGCATTGATTTCAGGGCGCTCAATGGCCGAGCTGGATGTGCTCGCCAGTCCTTACCACTTTCCGCTAGCCGGTGTACACGGAGCGGAGCGCCGCGATATCCATGATCAACTGCATGTTGTATCACTCCCCGATACCTTAATTCAGGCGTTACACACTGAACTCTCCTCGGCGCTGGCGTCACTTCCGGGTACGGAACTGGAAGCGAAAGGCATGGCATTCGCCTTGCACTATCGGCAGGCACCGCATCACGAAGCAGCGATATTTGCGATTGCCCGTAGCGTGGTCGATGCACACCCGCAGCTCGCTCTACAGCCGGGGAAGTGTGTCGTTGAGATAAAACCTGAGGGCATTAATAAAGGTGCTGCTATTGCGGCGTTTATGGCGGAACCGCCATTTAAGGGACGTATACCGGTATTTTTAGGCGATGATCTGACCGACGAGGCCGGATTTCGCGTGGTGAATCAGGCCGGAGGGATCGCCGTTAAGGTGGGGCCTGGTAACACTGTCGCAGAATGGCGTCTGGCAAATGTCGACGCCGTCTGGCAGTGGATATCTGATATCGCTAACCAGCAACAACAACAAATAGCGCAAAACAAAGGGGGAAATCATTATGGGTCGCTTAGTCGTCGTCTCTAACCGAATTGCACCGCCTGATGATAAAAAATCCAGTGCAGGTGGCCTGGCGGTAGGGGTGTTAGGTGCCTTGAAAGCTGCTGGTGGGCTGTGGTTTGGCTGGAGTGGTGAAATCAGTGAAGAAGAGAAACCGCTTAACAAAGTGACGCGTGGGAATATCACGTGGGCATCCTTTGCGCTGAAAGAGAAAGACTATGACGAGTATTACTCGCAATTCTCCAACGCCGTGCTGTGGCCTGCGTTTCATTATCGTCTTGACCTGGTCAAATTCCAGCGTGAATCCTTCGAAGGCTACTCGCGCGTCAACGCGCTGCTGGCGGATAAACTGCTGCCTCTTATAGAGGAAGACGATATTTTATGGATCCACGATTACCACCTGCTGCCCTTCGCCCGAGAGCTGCGTAAAAGGGGAGTAAACAACCGGATTGGCTTCTTCCTGCACATACCGTTCCCGACGCCGGAGATCTTTACCGCACTGCCGCCGCATGAAGCGCTGCTGGAGGGGCTGTGTGATTACGATTTATTGGGCTTCCAGACCGAAAATGACCGCCTCGCGTTCCTGGATTCGGTGTCAGGTAAAACGCGACTGATGACAAAAGGCGGCAAGACCCATACGGCGTGGGGGAAAACCTTCCACACCGAAGTGTATCCGATTGGGATTGAACCCGACGAGATTGCGGATCAGGCTTCCGGCCCGCTGCCGCCGAAGCTGGCGCAGCTTAAGAATGAACTCAAGCATGTGAAGAATATCTTCTCGGTAGAGCGTCTGGATTATTCCAAAGGGCTACCGGAACGCTTCCTGGCCTATGAGACGCTGCTGGATAAATACCCTCAGCACCACGGTAAAATCCGTTATACCCAGATAGCGCCAACGTCGCGCGGTGAAGTTCAGGCCTACCAGGATATTCGTCACCAGCTGGAGACGGAAGCGGGGCGCATCAATGGTCGCTATGGTCAGCTTGGCTGGACGCCGCTCTTTTACCTGAATCAGCATTTTGACCGCAAAATCCTGATGAAAGTCTTCCGCTATGCAGACGTGGGGCTGGTCACCCCGTTACGTGACGGGATGAACCTGGTGGCAAAAGAGTATGTGGCGGCTCAGGACCCGGCGGACCCGGGGGTACTGGTGCTTTCCCAGTTTGCCGGGGCGGCGAATGAGCTCACGTCAGCGCTTATCGTGAACCCTTACGATAGGGATGACGTGGCTAATGCCCTCAACCGCGCGTTGACCATGCCGCTGACGGAGCGCATTTCACGCCATGCTGAGATGATGGAGACGATCCGTAAGAACGATATTAATCACTGGCAGGCGCGTTTTATTCAGGATCTCCGCGAAATATCGCCGCAAAGCCATGAAGGCGATCTGCAAAAAAAGATCGCAACATTCCCTAAACTCGCCTGATATTCCTCCGGGGGGTTCACGACCCCCCAAGCGGCACTAACAGCACATCAACATGGCTTGACGCGACAATCGATTTTGCCGCGCAAGCTGCGCGAGATAAAAAGCTGTGGTTATGGTTCCCGCAAATCACTAAATCAATATTCTGTTTGCGACACATGTCGAGAATATGAGCATTAAGTTCACCGGTCGCAATTACGGTCTCGTAAACAGGATATTGTGCCTTTTCTACCAGCTCTCGCAGAAATTGCTGTGTTTCTTCCTGCAATACCTCACGAATATCTTCCAGCATGGGGGCTGCCAGCTGATTATACATCTCGGGTTCGGCTGCAAGCGTGATGAGGCTAATGCGCGCATTGCTGGGCCTGGCGATGGACACGGCCCGGGAAACAAGCAGATGGCTTTCGGGGGAAACAGCAACAGATACAAGCAGATGGGAGTAACTCATGTCGCACTCCTTAGATGTCTGAAAGACAGCGTGTGATCACCATTACCGCGAATGACCAGGATCTGCAAGAGGGGATTACGACATTAGTGTGAAGCTTATCATAATTATTCATTAATTATTCTTATAAGAAGAATAACTGAAAAACGCGTCTAAATGAAAAAAATTAACAACTTAACGTAAATCACACAATTTCCCTCTTTTGCCGTTAAATCGTTTTAACCCGTTATAAACATATTTCGAATGATCACGCTCTGAAACAATTTTTGTGGGCGGCTTGCATAACTCTATGTTTTTTCACGGTAAGAAAAATGTTTCCTTAAGATGAGCATCTTGTGAAGGTTTCCGGGGCGCGCTCACGGCAGGAAAAGCACGATACATGCCAGTTCGCTTCACCCTTCTGCATGACTATTCGTCGATTAAGAATACAAAACTGTGCCAATTGGGCAAAAAATGAACAAACTACAAGTCATACTGATGGATTTATGGAGGATATTCACTTAAATTGTGTGACGTTGATCACATTTTTTTTAAATTTGAGGGTGGCTGCATTGTATGTGGCAAATCTGACGAGTAGAGTTTGCGTCGAATTAGGAAAAATCTTAGTTATTTGTAAGAAATGATAAACCACGTAAGAGACGTTACTGCGTTTCGACTCTTGCGCGTTTCGATGAATACAAACCTAGATTCAACTATGCATTTAGCCTTTTCTTTTTATACCGGGTGATTTCCCGGCGACATCACGGGGTGCGGTCTTTCCGCATAAAAATAATAGTTGGTTATTCGGGATGGGAACAATGCATACATCCGAGTTGCTAAAACATATCTATGACATCAATTTGTCATATTTACTGCTCGCGCAGCGTTTAATTAGTCAGGACAAAGCGTCCGCGATGTTTCGTCTGGGTATTAACGAAGAAATGGCAACCATGCTGGGTGGTTTAACCCTCCCGCAGATGGTAAAACTGGCCGAAACGAATCAACTGGTTTGCCAGTTCCGTTTTGACAATCCGCAGACGATCACGCGTCTGACGCAGGAATCCCGTGTTGACGATCTGCAACAGATCCATACCGGTATTCTTCTCTCCACTCGCTTGCTTAACGAAATCAGCCAGCCTGATGACGCAGCCCGTAAGAAAAGGGCCTAGCAATGAGCGAGAAAAGCATTGTTCAGGAAGCGCGTGACATACAGCTTGCCATGGAGCTGATTACGCTGGGTGCTCGTTTACAAATGCTGGAAAGCGAGACTCAGCTGAGCCGTGGTCGCCTCATTAAACTGTATAAAGAGTTACGTGGTAGTCCCCCGCCGAAAGGCATGTTGCCGTTTTCGACAGACTGGTTTATGACGTGGGAGCAAAATATCCACGCATCGATGTTCTGTAACGCCTGGCAATACCTTCTGAAAACCGGTTTGTGTAGCGGCGTCGACGCCGTGATCAAAGCGTATAAACTTTACCTTGAACAATGCCCGCAGCAGGACGAAGGCCCCCTGCTGGCACTGACCCGAGCATGGACGCTGGTACGTTTTGTTGAGAGCGGAATGCTTGAATTGTCGCGCTGCAATTGCTGCGATGGCAATTTTATTACCCATGCTCATCAGCCTGTTGGCAGCTTCGCCTGTAGTTTATGCCAGCCTCCATCCCGCGCAGTAAAAAGACGTAAACTTTCCCGGGATGCTGCCGATATTATTCCACAACTGCTGGATGAACAGATCGAACAAGCTGTTTAACCCGAACGTGTGGGCAAGATTCCAGCAGCGGTAAGTCATTACCGCTGCTTTTTTTTACCCCTCAAACGGTAAACGCTACGAACTGAACGTCCTTGCCATAGTCACTAGCGGAAGGATGATGTCGTGCTTATCTTATTAGGTTACCTGGTAGTTCTCGGTACAGTTTTCGGCGGTTACATGATGACCGGCGGGCACCTTGGAGCACTCTATCAACCGGCTGAACTTATTATCATCGGCGGCGCAGGGGTAGGGGCTTTTATCGTTGGTAACAACGGCAAATCCATCAAGGGCACGTTGAAAGCCATTCCATTGCTGTTCCGTCGCTCGAAATATACCAAAAGCATGTATATGGATCTGCTGGCGCTGCTCTATCGCCTGATGGCGAAGTCACGTCAGCAGGGGATGTTCTCTCTTGAGCGGGATATTGAAAACCCGAAAGAGAGCGAAATTTTTGCCAGCTATCCGCGCATTCTGGCTGATGCCATGATGCTGGATTTCATCGTCGATTATCTGCGACTCATCATTAGCGGCAATATGAATACCTTCGAAATCGAAGCGCTGATGGATGAAGAGATCGAAACCCACGAAAGCGAATCTGAAGTGCCGGCCAACAGCCTGGCGCTGGTGGGTGACTCGCTTCCGGCTTTCGGTATCGTTGCGGCGGTGATGGGGGTGGTACATGCCCTGGCGTCGGCGGATCGTCCGGCGGCCGAACTGGGCGCGCTGATTGCCCATGCGATGGTAGGGACCTTCCTCGGTATTTTGCTGGCTTATGGTTTTATCTCTCCGCTGGCCAGCGTCCTGCGCCAGAAGAGCGCGGAAACCACCAAAATGATGCAGTGCGTGAAGATCACGCTGCTCTCAAACCTCAACGGTTATGCGCCGCCGATCGCGGTTGAATTTGGCCGTAAAACGCTTTACTCCAGCGAGCGTCCGTCGTTTATCGAACTTGAAGAACACGTGCGCGCGGTGAAAAACCCAAACCAACAGACGACAACTGAGGACGCATGAAAAACCAGTCCCATCCGATCGTCATCGTAAAAAAACGCAAGCACAAGGGCGGTGGGCATGGCGCGCACGGCTCGTGGAAAATCGCGTACGCCGACTTTATGACTGCAATGATGGCGTTCTTTCTGGTGATGTGGCTGATCTCCATCTCCAGTCCGAAAGAACTGATCCAGATTGCCGAATATTTCCGTACGCCGCTGGCGACGGCAGTGACCGGTGGGCCGCGTATCTCTAACAGCGACAGCCCCATTCCTGGCGGCGGTGATGATTACACCCAGCAGAAGGGTGAGGTGAAAAAAGAGCCGAACATCGACGAGCTGAAGAGGAAGATGGAACAGGCGCGTCTGAAAAAACTGCGTGGCGATCTCGATCAGCTGATTGAGGCTGACCCCAAACTGCGTGCGCTGCGACCGCACCTGAAAATCGATCTGGTGCAGGAAGGGTTGCGTATTCAGATCATTGATAGCCAGAACCGTCCGATGTTTAAAACCGGCAGCGCCGAGGTTGAGCCGTACATGCGCGATATTCTGCGCGCTATTGCACCGGTGCTGAACGGCATTCCTAACCGAATCAGCCTGTCAGGCCACACGGATGATTTCCCGTACGCCAGTGGGGAGAAGGGATACAGCAACTGGGAGCTTTCTGCCGATCGTGCCAACGCCTCGCGTCGCGAGCTGGTGGCCGGTGGGCTTGATGATGGCAAGGTACTGCGCGTGGTCGGCATGGCAGCAACCATGCGCGTCTCCGACCGCGGGCCGGATGACGCCATCAACCGTCGTATCAGTCTTTTAGTGCTGAACCAGCAGGCGGAGCAGGCCATCCTGCATGAAAACGCCGAAAGTCAGAATGAGTCACTGGACGATTTAAAACAGCCTGGGGCCGTTCCTTCGGCTGCCGTTCCAACATCGCCACCAGCCAATCCGAGGTGATAGCGTGAGCATGGATATTAGCGATTTTTACCAGACATTCTTTGATGAAGCCGACGAATTGTTGGCCGATATGGAGCAACATTTGCTCGACCTGGTGCCCGAAGCACCGGACTCCGAGCAGCTCAATGCCATCTTCCGTGCGGCGCATTCCATTAAGGGCGGAGCCGGAACGTTTGGATTTACCATCCTGCAGGAAACAACCCATTTAATGGAAAACCTGCTGGATGAAGCACGACGCGGTGAGATGCAGCTCAATACCGACATTATCAACCTGTTTTTGGAAACCAAAGATATTATGCAGGAACAGCTCGACGCCTATAAAAGTTCGGCAGAGCCTGATGCCGCCAGCTTTGAATATATCTGCAATGCGCTTCGCCAGCTCGCTCTGGAAGCAAAAGGTGAGGTCGCAGCAGCCGTTGTCCCTGCTGCAAAACTGAGCGTTGTCGATGCGGTTGGTGCCGGTGAAACCGCGCCAGCCGCTGCGCAAGCGGGCAAATTGCGTGTTGTGCTTTCACGCCTGAAAGAGAATGAGGTTAACCTGCTGGAAGAAGAGCTGGGTAACCTGGCGACGTTAAGCAATGTCGTGAAAGGCAAAGACAGCCTCGCCGCTACGCTTGATGACGGGATTGGTCAGGACGATATCGTGGCGGTGCTGTGCTTTGTGATTGAAGCCGACCAGATTGCCTTCGAAACCGAAACCGAAACCGCCGAAGCGGAAGCTCCGGTAGCGCAGGAAGAGGTGGCCGTCATCGCTCAGGCTCCGACCCCGGCTGTCGCGCCTGCGGCCCCGGCGCTGAAAGCGGTGCCAAAAGACGCTGCTGCACCTGCACGTGGTGAAAAACCGGCCGCGCGCTCCAGCGAATCCACCAGCATTCGCGTTGCCGTTGAGAAGGTTGACCAGCTGATCAACCTGGTGGGCGAACTGGTGATCACCCAGTCGATGCTGGCACAACGTTCTAATGAACTGGACCCGGTTACCCATGGCGATCTGATCACCAGCATGGGTCAGTTACAACGTAACGCCCGCGATCTGCAGGAATCGGTCATGTCCATCCGTATGATGCCGATGGAATATGTCTTCAGCCGCTTCCCGCGCCTGGTACGCGATCTCGCGAGCAAACTGAATAAACAGATTGAACTGACGCTGATGGGTAGCTCCACCGAGCTGGATAAGAGCCTGATCGAGCGCATCATCGACCCGTTAACGCACCTCGTGCGTAACAGCCTCGACCACGGTATTGAACTGCCGGAAAACCGCATTGCTGCCGGAAAATCGCCGGTGGGCAATTTGATTCTCTCTGCGGAACATCAGGGCGGGAATATTTGCATCGAAGTGACCGATGACGGCGCGGGTCTTAACCGCGAGCGTATTCTGGCGAAGGCGATTTCGCAGGGCATGGCGGTCAACGAAAACATGACCGATGAAGAAGTGGGGATGCTGATCTTCGCGCCCGGCTTCTCTACCGCAGAGCAGGTGACTGACGTTTCCGGGCGCGGCGTCGGCATGGACGTGGTGAAACGTAACATCCAGGAGATGGGCGGCCACGTTGAGATCCAGTCTAAGCAGGGTTCCGGCACCACCATTCGCATCCTGCTTCCGCTGACGCTGGCGATCCTCGACGGGATGTCCGTGAAAGTGGCAGACGAAGTGTTCATTCTTCCGCTGAACGCGGTGATGGAATCCCTGCAGCCGCGTGAAGAAGATCTGCATCCGCTGGCGGGCGGTGAGCGCGTGCTCGAAGTGCGCGGGGAATATCTGCCGCTGGTGGAACTGTGGAAAGTGTTCGAAGTGGACGGCGCGAAGACCGAGGCCACGCAGGGCATCGTTGTGATCCTGCAAAGTGCGGGCCGTCGCTATGCGCTGCTGGTTGATCAGCTGATTGGTCAGCATCAGGTGGTGGTGAAGAACCTCGAAAGCAACTACCGCAAAGTGCCTGGTATTTCTGCCGCGACCATTCTGGGTGATGGTAGCGTGGCGCTGATCGTCGATGTGTCGGCGCTTCAGGGATTAAATCGTGAACAACGTGTGGCGTACACAGCCGCCTGATTAAGTAGAAGGTAAAAACATGACCGGTATGAGTAATGTAACGAAACTGGCGGGCGAGCCATCAGGACAGGAATTCCTGGTATTCACTTTAGGCGATGAGGAGTACGGCATCGATATCCTTAAAGTGCAGGAAATTCGTGGTTACGATCAGGTTACCCGCATCGCTAACACGCCTGCTTTTATTAAAGGTGTCACCAACCTGCGCGGCGTCATTGTGCCCATCGTCGATCTGCGCGTGAAGTTCAGCCAGGGCGACGTTGACTACAATGACAACACCGTGGTGATCGTCCTGAACCTGGGGCAGCGCGTGGTGGGTATCGTGGTGGATGGCGTATCTGACGTGCTCTCTCTGACCTCTGACCAGATTCGCCCTGCGCCGGAGTTTGCGGTCACCCTGTCGACCGAATACCTGACCGGTCTGGGTGCGCTCGGCGAGCGTATGCTGATTCTGGTGAACATTGAGAAGCTGCTGAACAGCGAAGAGATGGCGCTGCTGGATATCGCGGCGAATCACGTAGCGTAGGTAAAAGCAAAACGGCAACCCGGTTGCCGTTTTTTATGTTTGCTCCCTCTCCCTGTGGGAGAGGGTCGGGGTGAGGGCATCAGGCCTCACCCCTTTCATATCCTTACGCTTCCTGCTTTACCAGCTCAGCTTCCGCTTCCCGCGCCCCTTCATTCTGCGACAGCATCGCGGTCGCAATCCCATTCCCCAGCACGTTAATGGCTGAACGCCCCATATCCAGGAAGTGGTCGATCCCCATCAGCAGCAGAATGCCCGCTACCGGGATATTAAAACTTGGAATGGTCGCAGCCAGCACCACCAGGGACGAACGCGGTACGCCCGCAATCCCCTTTGACGCCAGCATCAGGGTTAACATCAGTACCGTTACCTCTGAGAAACTCAGGTGAATGTTATACGCCTGGGCGATAAACATCGACGCGAACGAGCAGTATACCATCGACCCCACCAGGTTGAAGGAGTAGCCAATTGGCAGAACAAAAGAGGCGATATTGCGTGAGCAGCCAAAACGCTCCAGTTGCTCCAGCGTTTTAGGGTAGGCGGCTTCAGAACTGCTGGTGGTGAACGCCACCAGTACCGGGTCTTTCAACATGCTGACCAGGCGAAACACCTCTTTTTTCAAAACCATATAGCCCACGGCGAGCAATACCAGGCAGGTGAGAAGGATGGCAACATAGTAACCGCCAATAAAGGAGGCATAGTTCAACAGAATGCCTAAGCCCTGAGTGGCAATGACGGAGGAGATCGCCGCAAAGATGGCCAGCGGCGCAACGTACATCACGTAACCGGTTACCTTCAGCATGATATGGGAAACCACATCCAGCGCGGCAACCAGCGGCGCGTTGAATTTCTGCCCCAGCGACGCACCGCCGATACCGAAGAACATTGAGAACACCACAATCTGCAGGATCTCATTGTTCGACATCGCGCCGGCGATACTGGTTGGAATGGTGTGAGACAGAAACGCTTTCAGCGTCATGCCTCCAACGGCCAGACCGGTATCTACCGCTTCGGTTGGGATCGTCAGGTTCAGACCACTTCCCGGATGCTCCAGCGTGACGATAAACAGTCCGACCAGAATGGAGAGCACCGATGAGCTGATAAACCACACCATCGCTTTACCGCCAACGCGGCCAATGGTGGAGGTTTCGCCCAGTTTCATAATGCCGACGGTCAGCGTACTGAACACTAATGGTGCAATAACCATTTTGATCAGACGAAGGAAGATGTCGGTCAGCAGGGTAATATTATCCGACCAGGCTTTAATGGCATCCGCAGATGCGTATTCATGAATTGCTGCCCCTGAAAGAATACCCGCCAGCATGAATATCACGATGAAGAGTGTGAGTTTGTTTGCACTTGCCACGAAAAAAGACCCTCTATGCGCTTTAGATGTCGCCCGCGCCGATACATATAGATTTTTTATTACTGCGCGGGAAATTATTCGGCACATAAATTGACGCAAAGTGTAGGGGGATACAACAAGTTTTTAAGTTTTATTAATTTTGTTGTTAATGTGCAGACGATATATTGTGACGCTTATCACACTTTTGCGGATATATCCTCAGGCTTCGCGCCCGAATATTCTTTTATTTCGGTTTAACTTTCTGTTTTTAAAAAATAAATGCTGTCAATAAGACATAGGTTGTGACTACCCTGCGTCGGGTGGTCGAAGCGATATCCGTAAACTAAATTCTCAATAACCCCCTCAGAGGAACGTTAAGCGGGGCTAACATCTTGAACGTTAAAAATAAAATGTTGCAAGGGAACGGAGACGTCTTCTGGAGGGTGGTAAATGAAAAGAAAACTCCTTTTGATCTGTGCAGGCACATTACTGACGACGACCGTAGTTCATCAGGTACTGGCCGTTACCAGCAGCGGCACCATCGGGGCGACGCTGACGCTGACAAACGGCTGCCTGATAAACGGATCGCCCACGCAAAGTGGTATTAACTTCGGGACGCTCGATTTTGGTACCCATCCCGCAACGTTTTCCACCCTTACGACGCAGTTGAGCGGCGCCAGCGGCGGAAACACCTTTACCGTCCAGTGTACGACCGCCAGCTATACGGTCGCGATAACCGGCAATACCCATTCCACCGCCCCTGGCTCCGTGGTGGGGTCGCCAGGGACGCCTGAGCGCTACCTGGTCAATACGGCCAACGCGGCACAGGGCGTGGCTTATAGCCTGTACAGCGACAGCGGGTTCAACTCTGTGATTGCCAATAACACCGCGTTGCCGATCGCGTCTACGGCAGGTGGGGTCGACAGTTATACCCTGTACGGCCGCATTACCGGAGGCGGGAACAGCGTAACGGTGGTACCCGGCACCTATACCGACACGATTAACGTCAGCGTGACCTATTAGATCTGCACTGCCATGAAGGCCCCTTTTACAGGTCTGCGCAAACGCGCAGAGGGAAGCGTGCAGCCTTTTTTCGCGCTGATCGTCGGGCTGTTGCTGATACCTGCTGCGGGGGCGGTGACATCGCAGTCCTTTAAGGTCAGCGCGACCATTGTACCGGGTTGCGCGGTGGCCACCGGTAGCGGGGGGCTTCTCGGTACGCTGGATTTTGGCACCCATAACGGGGTGGAAAGCGCGCCAGTCAGTACCAGCTTTGTGCCAAACGGGGCGTTGTCTATCGCCTGTACGCCTGGCGTGGCGCTGAGCATGAGCATTAATGGCGGTCAAAATTATTCATCCGTCCGTCGGATGAAGCGGTCCGGAGGAACAGAACTGGTGCCGTACCGGCTCTACAGCAGTAGCTCGCTGGCCGCCAACAGCGAAATTGGCGTTAACCAGGCAATACCGGTGACCTATACCAACAGTAATAACATCGCGCTGCCGCTGTTTGGCGTGGCGCTACTGACCGGCTTTAGCCCGGCAGGAACCTATACCGATCAGCTCACCGTGACCTTGTCATGGTAATAAAGGGAGAGAGTCGATGAAGCCATTGTTCCGGCAGTTGTGTCTGGCGGGTGTTTTATCAGGCGTCGCGGCCACAGGCGAGGCGCAGGCGGCGGCCACCATTCTACTCTGGCCCATCGATCCCTGGCTTGCCGCAGATGCCAACGCCACGGAGCTGTGGATCCAGAACCAGGGAAACAGCGCAACGACGATGCAGGTGCGTATTGTGCGCTGGAAGCAGGAAGGGGGATACGAACGCTACAGCGCGCAGCAGGACGTGGTCGCCAGCCCGCCCATTGTCACCATTCAGAAAGGCAATAAACAGCTGATTCGCCTTATCAAACAGAGCGCAGTCCCTGTCGGGGTCGAACAAGCCTACCGCATTATTGTTGATGAAATTCCCCAGCCCGACGCGAAAGCCGAACCCTCCATCGGCCTTAAATTACAGATGCGCTATTCCATTCCGCTGTTTGTCTACGGACAGGGTATCCCGACCCTTAAAGAGGGGGCGCATCATGCCCTGGCCGAGACCCGAAACCTGAGCTGGCGCGTGACCCACGAGGGAGGACAGCCTGCATTACAGGTACGTAATCAGGGGGATGTGCACGTCAGATTAAGCCAGGTGTCACTGGAGCAGGGCGGACAGAAACGCACCGTAGCGGAGGGATTACTGGGTTACGTCCTCCCGGGCAGCACCCGCAGCTGGCCAATACCCGCTGGCGTTCGTCAGCCGGACCGGATGAGCGCGCAGATTAATGCCAGGGATGAACAATGGCAGTCGACGCCCGTCAACTGAAGCCGGCAATGATGCTACTGCTTTGCGTCAGCACCACAACCTGGGCCGATCCCGGTGACGACAGTTTACCGCCGCCTCCTCAGGCGCAGGCGGTAAATGATGAGGCGGTTTTCCAGCTTGCCCTCGTGCTCAACCACTACGACACCGGTCTGGTGGTACCCGTGACGCAACGTAACGGCGCTTTCTTTATCTCCAGCGCCGATTTGCTGCGCGCGGGGCTCCCCCCGGAACATGTGCCCGCCGGCGAGGTGAATCTCGCCTCACTAAGTCAGGTTCGTGTGGCGTATGACAGTGCCGCACAGCGCCTGTTGCTGACCGTTCCCCGCGACTGGATCAGTGCCCGGGTGACGCCTTTCAGTGCCCAAACGGCGCAGACCAAACCGCACTATGGTCGCGGGGCGCTGCTGAATTACGATCTGTATACCAACCACACGGAACATATCGGCGGTCAGGCGTCGCTCTGGCATGAATTCCGCTACTTCAACGAGAACGGCTCGTTCTCCTCCACCGGCTACGCCCGGAAAAATTTCACCGGAAACGACGGTCAACAGGAAGGGTATGTTCGCTATGACACGACGCTGCTGATAACCCGTGAGGATGACGCGACCACCTTGAGCGCGGGGGACGTGATCAGCGATGCCCTGAGCTGGACCTCCAGCGTGCGGATGGGCGGTATTAGCTACGGACGTGATTTCTCCCTGCGCCCGGACCTGGTGACATGGCCGCTGCCGGAGTTTTCGGGTGAAGCCGCGGTGCCTACCTCGGTGGATCTGTTTATCAACGGCTATCGCTCTGGCTCAACCCAGCTTCAGCCTGGCCCCTTCACCCTGACCAATCTGCCCTATATCAACGGTGCCGGGGATGCGGTGCTGGTCACCACCGATGCGCTGGGCCGTCAGGTGAGTACCACGCTACCGTTTTATGTCACCAGCGATTTGCTCAAACAAGGGCTGAGTGACGGCGCCGTGACGCTCGGCAGCCTGCGCCGTAACTATGGCATCAGGAATTTTGACTACGGTCCTGCTGCCGGTAGCGGCTCGTATCGCTACGGGGTGACCGACTGGCTGACGCTGGAGGGCCATGCGGAAGGGGCGCAGGAGCTGGCGCTGGGCGGGGCAGGGACGGTGATCAAACTCGGCCAGTTTGGCGTAGTGAACACCTCTTACTCACAAAGCCGCATGCGCGGAGACAACGGCGGGCAAATCAACTGGGGTTACCAGTACAATACCAGCGAGTTCAGCGTGGCCACCCAGCACACGCGTCGCGATCGCGGTTTTGGCAATCTTGCCCTTTATGACCAGCCGACGGTGTATGACGAAAACGACAAACCCATCGCCAGCTTTAGCCGCAATACGGACCAGTATTCCCTGACGTTTAATATGGGGCAGTACGGCAATATTGGCACGGCCTGGATCGGCGTAGAGAGCTTTGACGGCCAAAAAACGGAGCTGCTGAATCTCTCATGGAGCCGAAATCTGTGGGGCGCAAGCAGTATTTACCTGGCCGGCAGCCGGGACCAGCAGCGGGGGGACTGGACGGTTGCGCTCTCGCTGCAGGTGCCGCTGGGCGCACGCGACAGCGCTGCCGTCACCGTTGAGAACACCCCGGATGCGGGCAGCACGCAGCGGATTAACTATAACCACTCCATGCCTTCTGACGGTGGTTTTAGCTGGAACATGGCCTGGGCAAACCAGTCAAAATCCAGTGATTATCAGCAGGGTACGCTGGGCTGGCGCAATAACAACATCGAACTGCAGGGCGGCGGCTACGGCGAAAGAGACACCATGACCTGGTGGGGCGAGGCAATGGGCGCGATTGTCCTGATGGACGGAGAGCTGTTTGCGGCGAACAAAATCAACGATGCGTTTGTGGTGATCAGCACCGACGGTCATCCGGACGTGCCCGTCAGCTATGAGAACCAGCCAGTGGGTAAAACGAATAACAACGGTTACCTGCTGGTCAGCGGGGTGTCGGCGTATTACCCGGCAAGCTACCGGATTGATACGCTGAATCTGCCTGCGGATACCCGTCTGAAAGAGACGGAGCGGCGGATTGCCATCCGTCGTCACAGCGGTTATCTGGTGGATTTCCCGATGGAGCAGGAGAGAGTGGCAAGCGTCATTCTGCATGATGCGCGCGGGCAAGCGATTCCGGTTGGAAGCCAGGTGCGGCGAGCCTCGCGCAGTAATGCGGTGGTGGGCTATGACGGGATCGCCTGGCTGGAGAATCTCAGCGACGTCAATCCGCTTGAGGTGATCACGCCTGCCGGGAAGCGCTGCACGGCGACACTGAACGTGGGGCCTAATCCGCAGCATAAGCTGCAAACCTACGGTCCGCTGGTGTGTCGGGAGGGCCCGTGAAACGCTGGCTGCTGTTGATGCTGCTGCTGTTCTCCTGCGGGGGCTGGGCGGCGTGTACCATCAGTACGGTCAATGCCTCGTTTGGTAGCGTCACGTCGTTTGCGCTTAGCGGCACCGGGGAGGTGGAAACCACCGGTACGCTGGTGGTGGCATGCGATGCGGTACTGAATGTTCTGACCAACGATTCGGTGACGTTGAATTACACCGCAGCGTCGGTTTCGGGCAACAGCCGCGCCAACCTGAAACGCACCGACGACACGAGTATTACGGATGTGATCCCCACCCGGCTGTGTGGATTATCGGGTTGTGCGAGCAGTAGCGAAGTGCAGATAAGTAAATCGTATACCTGGAGCGGTAACACCCTGCTGGGGTTGCTTGGCTCAAAGCGGTACAACATACCGCTCTATTTTCGCACCGTCGCCGGGCAAAACGTGACGGCCGGGCCTTACCAGGTGCTGTTGACCTTCAGCATCAATTACAACGTCTGTGCCGTCGGCCTTGGAAGCCTTTGTACGTCTCCCCAGTCGGGAACCGCAACAACCAGTATTCTGCTGAACATGACCGTCACCAATGACTGCAGCGCCATGACCACGCCGGACGTGAACTTTAACAGCGCGCCGCTGGTGCAAAGTTTCCCCACCGTCTCGCAGGCCATTGCCGTGACCTGTACTAAAGGCAGCACCTACACCATTGGCATTAATAATGGTGCCAACGCCCTGAACAACGTACGGCGTATGGTGAGCGGCAGCAACTTCCTCAGTTATGACATTTATAAAGAAGCCACCACCAACCGCTGGGGCGGCAGCGGTGCCGAACGCTGGACCAGCGCGACCGCGTCCCAGGTCAGCACCGACGGTTTACTGCGCACCTACAACTACACCGCGAAGGTCCTGACCAGTCAGACTACGCCGCCCGCTGGCACCTACACCGATACGCTGATTGTTGACGTCGCGTTTTAGTCCACGCTTTTCCCTTTCGCAAATGTAAAGTTCCTGTGGCCTGTGCCGATAACACCGTTAATAAATCTATGAGAAGGTGTTGTATGTTGAACCGTATCCGCGTTGTCACAATGCTTATGATGGTGCTGGTCATTTTCGCACTACTTCAGCTTATCTCCGGCGGGCTTTTTTTCTCGTCATTAAAACAGAACCAGGACAGTTTCGCCGCCTCGAACGATCTTCGCCTGCAGCAGAGTGAACTCACCTCGACGTGGGATCTGATGCTGCAAACGCGTATCAACCTGAGCCGCTCGTCCGCGCGCATGATGATGGACCCTACCAATCAGCAGAGCAGCGCGAAGACCGATCTGTTGAAAAATGCCCGCGCCACCCTGGCTGACGCCGCAAAACACTACGCCGCCTTCAAACAGATCGCGCCGCAGCCTGCTATGGCGCAGGTTAGCCAGAACATTGATGAAAAATACACTGCCTACTTTGCTGGCCTTACGGAGCTGATCCAGTTCCTGGAGAGTGGCAACATGGACGCCTATTTCGCACAGCCCACGCAGGGGATGCAAAACGCACTCGGCGCCGCGCTCGGGGAATACGCGAAGGCCAGTGGCGATCTGTATCACTCGGCCTTTACGGAAAGCCAGAATGACTACCGCTTTGCGAAATGGCAGATGGCGGCGATGGCGCTGGCGCTGGTTATTGTCCTGGTCGCGGTGTGGTACGGCATTCGCCACATCCTGCTGAATCCTCTCGGTCGCGTCATTACCCACATTCGTGAAATTGCCAGTGGCGATCTAACCAAAACGCTGGCCGTTTCCGGGCGCAATGAGATTACCGAACTGGCTAACAGCGTTGACCATATGCAGCGTTCGCTCATCGATACCGTCGCCAACGTGCGTAGCGGCACGGATGCCATCTATACCGGCACCAGCGAAATTGCGATGGGGAATAACGATCTCTCATCCCGTACCGAGCAGCAGGCGTCCGCGCTGGAAGAGACCGCTGCCAGCATGGAGCAGCTCACCGCAACCGTGAAGCAGAACGCCGATAACGCCCGTCAGGCCTCTCAGCTGGCAGAAAGCGCCTCCGAGACGGCGCAGCGCGGCGGCCGCGTGGTGGATGGCGTGGTGAAAACCATGCACGAAATTGCCGACAGCTCGAAGAAAATTGCCGACATCATCAGCGTCATCGACGGCATCGCCTTCCAGACCAATATCCTGGCGCTGAACGCCGCCGTGGAAGCGGCGAGGGCGGGTGAGCAGGGTCGCGGGTTTGCGGTGGTTGCCGGGGAAGTACGCAACCTGGCCAGCCGCAGCGCCAACGCGGCGAAAGAGATTAAGGCCCTGATTGAAGACTCCGTCTCCCGCGTGGATACCGGCTCGGTACTGGTGGAAAGCGCCGGGGAGACCATGAATGACATCGTGAATGCTGTTACCCGCGTAACGGACATCATGGGTGAAATCGCCTCTGCATCTGATGAGCAGAGTCGTGGTATCGACCAGGTTGCCCTGGCGGTATCGGAAATGGATCGCGTGACACAACAAAACGCCGCGCTGGTGCAGGAGTCCGCGGCCGCGGCCGCTGCCCTTGAAGACCAGGCGAGCCGTCTGAAGATGGCCGTCTCGGCGTTTCGTCTCGCTTCACTCGCTGGAAATACGGTCACTGCGAAAGCCACGTATAAAGCGCCTGCCGCCGAATCGACGGCAACTCGCCTGCGTGCTGCACCGGCCGGACAAGATGAAAACTGGGAAACATTTTGACTGACAATTAAACCGCGGCTGCTTGCCGCTTGATGGGAGCGTGGATGTTAAATCGTATTCGTATCTCGACCACACTGTTTTTGATTCTGATCCTTTGCGGTGTGTTGCAGGTTGGCAGTAACGGGTTGTCTTTTTGGGCGTTTCGCGATGGCTATCAGAATTTGCAGGATGTTGAGGCGAGTAATCAGCAGCGCTCCGCACTGGCACAAACGCGTGCCGTGCTGTTGCAGGCAAGCACTGCGCTGAACAAGGCGGGCACCTTAACCGCGCTGAGCTATCCGCCGGATGACATTAAAGCGCTGATGGCCACCGCGCGAAGCAGCCTGAAACAGGCTGGCGCACAGTTTAACGCTTTCACGGCGCAGGCGGCGGGCAGCGAGAAAGAGCACGCGCTGAAAGCCGCCATGAAGAAGAACTTTGAACAGTGGTACAGCGATCTGGATCACCAGGCGACCTGGCTTGAGAACAACCAGCTCTCGGACTTTATGACCGCGCCGGTGCAGGCCTCACAGGATGCGTTCGACGGCAGCTTTAACGCGTGGCAGCAGGATATTAACCAGTCTGTTCAACGTGCAGAGGAAGACAGCCGTATCAGCTATCACATGTCGGGTGTGATCTTTGGCGTCGTCGTGATTCTGGCGGGGCTACTGACCGGTGGGGCACTGCTCTGGTCACGCAAAATGATTGTGCAGCCGCTGGCGATTATCAGCAGCCACTTCGACAGTATTGCGAAGGGCGATCTGGCGCGTCCGGTGGCGGTGTTCGGTAAGAACGAAATTTCGGCGATCTTTGCCAGCCTGAAGGCGATGCAGGGTGCCCTGCGGGAAACCGTCTCCGATGTGCGTCAGGGCAGTTATGCCATGCACACCGGGATCTCAGAGATTGCGGCAGGCAACAACGATCTCTCTTCCCGCACCGAGCAGCAGGCGGCCTCGCTGGCGCAGACGGCGGCCAGCATGGAGCAGCTGACCGCGACGGTCAGCCAGAACGCCGATAACGCGCGTCAGGCGTCTGACCTGTCAAAACAGGCGGCAATGACGGCGAAAAAAGGGGGCGATCAGGCCTCTCACGTTGCCAGCACCATGCAGGAGATTGCCACCAGCTCGCAAAAGATTGGTGACATCATCAGCGTGATCGACGGTATCGCGTTCCAGACCAACATTCTGGCGCTGAATGCCGCGGTTGAAGCGGCGCGCGCCGGTGAACAGGGGCGTGGGTTTGCGGTCGTGGCGGGGGAAGTGCGTAACCTGGCCAGCCGCAGCGCCAACGCGGCGAAAGAGATTAAGGTCCTGATTGAAGAGTCGGTATCACGCGTCCAGCAAGGCTCAGCCCTGGTGGATACGGCGGCGCATACCATGCATGAGATCGTCACCTCCGTCACGCGGGTTAACGACATCATGGGCGAGATTGCGTCTGCGTCGGACGAACAGCGTCGCGGCATTGAGCAGGTTGCTCAGGCCGTCAGCCAGATGGATCAGGTGACGCAACAGAATGCCTCGTTAGTTGAGGAAGCGGCAGCGGCAACCGATCAGCTGGCCAGCCAGGCGGATCGTCTCACCGGGCTGGTCGCGGTATTTAATGTGAAAGAGCACGTTGAAGCAGTAACAGAAGTCGGGCGGTCGCAGGCCGTGCCAGTTGTATCCTGAATGTAATTAAGAAGGCGCTATGACATCACCAATGCCCCCTGGGCAAACGTCATTATTGTTGCAGATGACACAGCGCCTCGCGCTGTCCGACGCGCATTTTCGTCGGATATGTCAGTTAATCTACCAGCGTGCAGGGATCGTGCTTGCGGATCATAAGCGGGACATGGTCTACAACCGTCTGGTGCGGCGCTTGCGTACGCTGGGGCTGGATGATTTTGGTCGCTATCTGAGCATGCTCGAAGCCAACCAGAACAGCGCAGAGTGGCAGGCTTTTATCAACTCGTTAACCACTAACCTGACGGCCTTTTTCCGCGAAGCCCACCACTTCCCGGTACTGGCCGAGCACGCGCGGCGTCGTACCGGGGAGTATCGCGTCTGGAGTGCGGCCGCCTCGACCGGTGAAGAGCCGTACTCGCTGGCAATCACACTTGCCGACACGCTTGGGATGGCACCCGGGCGCTGGAAGGTTTACGCCAGCGATATCGACACCGAGGTGCTGGAGAAGGCGCGCAACGGCGTGTATCGCCAGGACGAACTGAAAACGCTGTCGCCGCAGCAGTTGCAGCGATATTTCATGCGTGGGACAGGCCCGCATGAAGGCCTGGTACGCGTACGCCAGGAGCTGGCGAATTGCGTCGAATTCGCGCCCGTTAACCTGCTGGACAAGCAGTACAACGTGCCGGGGCCATTCGACGCCATTTTTTGCCGTAACGTCATGATCTATTTTGATAAAACGACGCAACAGGACATTCTGCGTCGGTTTGTTCCGTTGCTCAAGCCTGACGGTTTACTGTTTGCCGGGCACTCGGAAAACTTCAGCAACCTCGCGCGAGAGTTTAGCCTGCGTGGGCAAACGGTATATGCGCTGAGTAAGGAAAAAGCATGAGTAAAATCAGGGTATTGTCTGTCGACGATTCAGCGCTGATGCGTCAGATCATGACTGAAATCATCAATAGCCACAGCGACATGGAGATGGTAGCAACGGCGCCCGATCCGCTGGTCGCGCGGGATTTAATTAAAAAATATAACCCCGACGTGCTCACGCTGGATGTCGAGATGCCGCGCATGGATGGCATCGATTTCCTGGAGAAATTGATGCGGCTGCGGCCGATGCCGGTGGTGATGGTCTCCTCCCTGACCGGGAAAGGATCGGAAATCACCCTGCGCGCGCTGGAGCTGGGGGCGGTAGATTTTGTCACCAAACCGCAGCTCGGTATTCGCGAGGGGATGCTGGCGTATAGCGAGATGATCGCGGAGAAAATTCGTACCGCATCGCGGGCAAAACTGGCGGCCCATAAGCCAATGGCCGCCCCGGCAACCCTGAAGGCCGGCCCGTTACTCAGCTCGGAAAAACTGCTGGTGATTGGGGCGTCAACCGGAGGAACAGAGGCAATTCGTCATGTACTCCAGCCATTGCCGCTTTCAAGTCCGGGTATTCTGATTACCCAGCATATGCCGCCAGGCTTTACCCGCTCGTTCGCCGAACGCCTGAATAAGCTGTGTCAGATCAGCGTGAAAGAGGCGGAAGACGGCGAGCGCGTGCTCCCGGGACATGCCTATATCGCCCCGGGTGATAAGCATATGGAGCTGGCGCGCAGCGGTGCAAACTATCAAATCAAAATTCATGACGGACCGCCGGTCAACCGGCACCGTCCGTCGGTGGATGTGCTGTTTCATTCGGTGGCGAAACATGCGGGGCGCAACGCCGTTGGGGTGATCCTGACGGGGATGGGCAACGATGGTGCCGCCGGAATGCTTGCAATGCACCAGGCTGGCGCCTGGACGATTGCGCAGAATGAAGCAAGTTGTGTGGTGTTCGGCATGCCGCGCGAGGCCATCAATATGGGTGGCGTGAGCGAAGTGGTCGATCTTAGCCAGGTAAGCCAGCAGATGCTGGCGAAAATCAGTGCCGGACAGGCAATACGTATTTGACTCAGGAGTATTATTTTATGGCGGATAAAGAGCTTAAGTTTTTGGTTGTGGATGACTTTTCCACCATGCGTCGCATTGTGCGCAACCTGCTGAAAGAGCTGGGCTTCAACAACGTTGAAGAAGCAGAAGACGGCGTTGATGCGCTGAACAAACTGCAGGCGGGTGGGTTTGGTTTTGTTATCTCCGACTGGAACATGCCAAACATGGACGGTCTGGAGCTGCTGAAAACCATTCGTGCCGATGCGGGAATGGCGTCCTTGCCGGTTCTGATGGTCACCGCAGAAGCGAAAAAAGAGAACATCATTGCTGCTGCACAGGCGGGCGCAAGCGGCTATGTGGTGAAGCCATTCACCGCGGCAACCCTGGAAGAGAAGCTCGGTAAGATCTTCGAGAAACTCGGCATGTGAGGTGATGGAAATGTTGCAACCTGCTATGAAACCCGTTGAAGAACACTCGCCGAGCGATATCATCGTCCGTATTGGCAGCCTGACGCGCATGCTGCGTGACAGCCTGCGTGAGCTGGGTCTGGATCAGGCGATTGCGGAAGCGGCGGAAGCGATTCCTGACGCGCGAGATCGTCTGGACTACGTTGTGCAGATGACCGCCCAGGCGGCAGAACGTGCGCTGAACAGCGTTGAAGCGTCGCAGCCCCATCAGGATGCGATGGAAAAAGGCGCGAAAGCGCTGACCCAACGCTGGGACGAGTGGTTCGAGAACCCGATTGAGCTGGCGAATGCCCGCGAGCTGGTGACCGATACCCGTCAGTTCCTGGGGGATGTGCCGGGCCACACCAGCTTCACCAACGCCCAACTGCTGGATATCATGATGGCGCAAGATTTCCAGGACCTGACGGGTCAGGTGATCAAGCGCATGATGGATGTGATTCAGGAGATTGAACGCCAGCTGCTGATGGTTCTGCTGGAGAACATCCCGGAACCGGCAGCCCGTCCAAAACGCGAGAACGAAAGCCTGCTCAATGGCCCACAGCTCGACGCCAGCAAAGCGGGCGTGGTGGCAAGCCAGGATCAGGTTGACGATCTGCTGGACAGCCTCGGCTTCTGATTGGTGCCGTTACCCTCAGGTTGCCTGCGTAACCTGAGGGTCTGTTCTAGCGCAGATCCATCTTCACCGTGACGTTTCCTTCGAAGCTCCCCGGTGCGGGCGTGGCATCCGTAGTGCTGACGGGAACCGCCTGTATTTTAACGCTGCCGTTTCCCTGCTCGTCCAGATTTACTGGAAATGCATAAGTCCCATCCAGCGCCACGTTCTGGCTATTTTCGTCGTACACCCGCACGCCCAGATCGTCCCTTTCAAGCAGCTTAGCAATGTAGGGCGTACTGCTATCCACTATGCCCTGGTCGGCCGTCAGGGTGAGCTTTATCCGGTCATTATTACCAACGGCGTTATCGTCACAGTGGTAGTTAATATCGACGCTTTTTAGGGCATAGCCCTGAGGCGGCTGCCCTTTGCGGGTAAACTGTTTACTGACGATGCTGCCAAACTCGACTTCAATCGTGCTGCCTGCGTTGATGGTGCAGCTCAGCGGTGCAGAAAGGGTGCCGCCAAACCAGATATCAGAGACGTGTTCTGCCTGAGTGGCGTCGCAGCTTCCACCGGTGCCAATATAAAGGCAGGCGTAGTTTTGGGCGATGAGCGTCGCCGGGATCACCTCTTCACCCAGTATCGGTTTTTTTATGTGCAGCAGCATGGCCACGACGTTCCAGCGAAACTTGCGTTTCGATGCGGCACCACCGTCAGGCCGGGAGTCATTGCTGCATACGTCGCTTTCTTCTTCTGTTTTAGACAGGCTCGATTCGAGCACGGTAAGCATATTTCCCCGCGGGGTCGGGTACTCATTGATCGGGATTGGGGTGAGCGAGCTGCCGTCCGGGGAGTTAATCGCATCCGCATAGCCAGTAATGTGGGCATCAATTTTATCCGTAAGATAGCCAGTACCGCTGGTGCCGGGGTTAAGGGGACTGCCAGCCAGGGTTTTTTCGTAGACGGTGCTTGACGAAAACATGTTTCCCGGGCACGTGCAGTTTGCTTCCAGGTCGGCACCTGCGCCGACCAGGTGACCCGGAATATCATAATCGTTGTTTGCAACGTTTTCCGTCGATGTAAATTCATGATGGTAATCAATGGAATACGTCTGTGGGGCTCCGAAACAATTTTTGAGTACCGTGACGGCGCCGAAAGACCCCGTCGATACCAGCATCAGCGTGCTGGTCAGAGAAACCGTAAGGGTTCGTCTTTTCATTTTAGTGAGCATAAGCTGTTTCCTGCTGACAAAGCGCGCGGGTTGAACGGATACCGTTAGGGCTCTCCGTGTATCCCTCTGCCTGCTGTAAAATATGGGCGACGCACTGTTGGTCTGGCGCTTTTCCCCATTTCACCGTGAGCTGTGTGGGCTCGCCGACGCCGGCCAGGTATACCGTGCTGGTATCGTCCACGATGCCGCTCAGGTCCGCGTTCGCGCTGGTGACGATTGCGCCAAAGGGGACGCGTTGATTGCCGGGGCGGGTTAATGCGATCAGCATCCGATAACCAACGTGCGCATCGAACCGGCTTTCAACGGCGGCATTACGTGAAGGGATCACCCGGATTGACGTATCGCTGCTCTCTACGTTTTCGGGCAGGCTTGCGGTGTCGATACGAATCGCATTTTCCTGATACGGCGTCAGGGACGGGATAACGGCGTTACCCAGCCAGTCTGTCTGAATACCCTGCTGGTTCTGGAAGCGTACACCGGAGGCGCCGTTGGCATTGACAATGGCAAACTGGCTCCCTAACGGCTGCGCCAGCGTAACGCCGCGCGGGTGCGCAACAATGGCCCCGCTGATCCCGTAGTTCATCTGCTCCGCGCTGCCGGAAGAGGCGTAATAACCGGCATTCAGGTTGGCGTATTGAGAACGATAGGTACCATATACGCTGCTGGTATCCTCCCCATCGTGATTAGAATGGCTTTGCTGCAGCGAATAGCTTAAACGTTCGTCGTCCAGCAGCGTTCCGTTGACGCCGATATTGTGTCGGGTGTAGCCATTTTTGGTGTTGCTGATGTTATAGCTACTCCACGCGCGGGGGAGCCAGCGAGTTAGCGGCACGCTAAAGCCGAAGGAGACCATCCGGTCGGCCTCCTCGTCGTTCGTTTTACTGTAGGTATATGCCAGGTGATAACTCACCCCAGACAGAACAGTGTTAAAACCTAACGACAGGCTGCGTTCTTTTTTCGACGTCCCCCAGTAGTCCTGCTGGTAGCAGTTAAGATAGAGACTGACGCCAGCAAGGTTCTGGCTGATACTGGCCTGAACGCGGTTGCGTTTGTTATAGCGGAAGAGCAAATCGTTATCGTGTCCGTCCTGCTTCTGATTAGCGTCAGCAAAGCTGTAATACCCGCGACTCGAGTAGCGATAACTGCCAAGCGTGAAATTGGTATCGGTGGCGTCAATTTTCCCCGAATAGAGTACGCGCCAGGACTGGCCGACATGCTTGCTGCCGTCGTCAAGCGTGGTATCGGCGGCGGTGACGTCTGTAGAGAGCGAACCCAGCGGCCCCAGCGCGATGCCAGCGCCCGTATTGAGGGCATTATAGTCTTGCGAAAGGGTTAGCCCGCCAAACCAGGTCAGCAGATTGTTGACGCCGTAGATGACGCTCCCCTGAAGGAAGTCGGGCTCCTTTTGGTCACTCCCGCTGTCTGCGCGATAACGGCCCGCCGTCAATTCATACTTCATGTGTTCCGGGCGCTGCATAATGGCGATGCTTGAGTAGGGTTGAGTAAAGTGATGTTCGGTGCCGTCGGCCTCTTTCACCGTCACTTCCAGGTCGCCGCTGTTGGTGGTGGAGTAAAGGTCGTTGATCTCAAACGCCCCGGGGGCTACGTTCTGCTGGTAGATGAGATATCCGTTCTGGCGCACCGAGACGACCGCATTCGAGCTGGCGACGCCGCGAATGACCGGTGCATAGCCGCGTTGGCTATAGGGCAACATTTCTTCGTCCGTGGCGAGATTGACGCCCCGATACTGCAGGCTGTCGAACACTTCGCCGCGCGTGCTGCTCTCGCCCGCGGTGAACTGCGCTCTCAGCGCGTCGATGTCGTGCTGCAGGAACGTATTGATGTTATCCCACTGTGAATCGCCGTCCGATTTGCTCCACGTTGAGTAGTTTCGAAGACGCCAGCCGCCCAGGTTCGCCCCGGTACGCAAATTCAGATAGCGGCTTTCTGTGCTGTCCTCGCGATCTTCTTTGCTTTGCGAGCCCGACAGCGAATAATCGCTGAACAGGACGGGAACACCATCGTCCCAGCGCGAGGGATCGATAAAATCGCGACCGTTATCAGCCAGCGCGGCCTGGGGGATGCTCAACCTAAGCGTCATTGTTGAGAAATCAAGCTCTGCAGACGCCTGTGGAATATAGTTATCCAGCGACTCTGGGAGCGTTTCCTCCGCCGGACGCTTCAGCAACGGAGGATAACGGTCGATATTAATGCCCCAGGCGCGCAGCATCGCGGGGCTCAATTGGGGGATCAGGCGCCCGTCAGATCTGCTGACGTAGCGAATGTTGGCATCCTTCAGCCTGCGATCGTTGATTGTGATGACGGAAGAGTAGGTGCCGGGCAACTGGGCGTTCGATTTTGTAAAAAGCGAGAGGTCGATATCCTGCTGCGTCAGCATGTCCCCTTCGAGTGAGGAAGGGGAAAAGAGATACTCCCGGGCATCTGCGGAAAAAATCATTAACATCAGGGTACTCGCCAGACAGCGGGTAACCGAATTCAGCCGAAAGGTTCCCCCAACAGGCAAGAAATTACGTCCTGCAATCATTCTGTCGTTTATCCCCTGGTCAGATGGAACGTGTATTTTTCGGAGGCATTGCCGTAATCGGTAATGCACCGCCAACTGACGTCATTCGCCGGTGCAGCGTCGGGAAGAGGGATATCAACGCGTGATGCTGGCCCCACCATATCGGCGCTTTCGAGCTTCTGCGAGCCTAGCGAGAGAGAGTCAAAAACGGTGTAAAACGCACTGTCGTTTATCACCGTCAGCTGCTGGCCCTGGCGAACGAAGCGCAGATTCTTGCAGGACTCGCCTGGCGTCCCGTTGAGCCCCACGGGACGCCAGAACAGCTTCAGTCGCGTTTTGTAGATGAGTCGTAGCACGTTTTTATCGGCATCCTCTGCGGCGGTTGCGGGCACCGTGCGGACATTCAAATAAAACAGCGTCTCTTTGTCTTTCGGTAACGGGCTGCCGTTCCAGGTGATTCGCAGGCTTTGCTCTTTTTGAGGATCGAGTCGAAAGAGGGGGGGCGTGACAATAAAGGGCCCACGCGTTTTGCCATCGCCAGTGTCTGTCCAGGTCTGGATCAGCCAGGGCAATTCTTTTTCACTGTTCGTAAGCGGCAGGGCAACTTCCTTTTTTGCAGCATCGTAAATTATGCGGGTGCGGCCGATTTGTATTCCCGCGGCGTGACAAAACGAACTTGTTATAACGGGAAGGCATAATAAAAACAGCAGGGATGTGCGCACGGGAAACCCTTATTGGAGCAGGTTGAAATAATGATAATAGTCCGCTTTCGGACTATTATCGGAGCATGACGCATTACGTGTCATTATCTAATCAGTGGCATGCTGAATATTAGATAAACAGGTATTAACGGTATAAAATATTCACCGTCATATCCGCATCGGCAGGGCCAGCGGTCACCGTTGCGGCAAATGACTTATAGCGGGCGTTAAAGTCGGCTTTAATGGTATCGGTAGTACGGGTGGCCAGTTGAATATAAACCTGTCCTTCTGCCCCATCCATGGTGATAAGTTGAGTGTCTTTGCCCGCCGGGCTAACGGCGACGCCGATACCGGTGGCGGCGGTCTCACCGGTGGTGGTGATTTTGCTGACATCCAGCAGCGTAGAGGTATTGGTCAGGGTCGTCGTGCCGTTAAAGGTGAGCTGTACTGCCGGCAGCCCATCGCTCTTTACCGGGCAGTTTGCGAGCGTAATCGAGAACGGGGTCAGGGAAGATTCAGTTCCGACCGCCTTAAAAAGAGATTTAGGGTACGTCCCCAGAGGGACCGTACTGTCCGTGCCGCTATCACCCTGAATGGTGCAGCTCGGTTCAATAATTTCTCCCGTAAAGTGGACCGTCCCCGCATTCATTTCGGCAGCAAAACTGCCCATCGAAATGGCCGCAAGTACTGCGCCAGCCATAAAGTTATTTTTGAAATCCATCTGCAAAAACTCCTGAGTTTAAAAACACGTTAGGTATTCAATTTAATATTTTGGCTCAATTGACACCGTGCAGAAGTATAGCGGGTAATTTCCTTCAAGTAATTGCGGGTCAAGATTAATATTAATTATTATAACCGTCATGAAAAATATTTTAATGCTGGAGAAAAACCATCATTGATATAAATCAATTATAATTTTTTCGATTTAATATTATCCATAAGTATATTTTGATCAAAAAATAGACATATTTTGATGGTGAAACAGGCCAACTCAGTTTTTAAAAATTTTATATTTATTTTTATTAAAAACACTTTTAAAAAATAATCAGTATTAAAAAGTGATTACCAAACCTGAGTTGTGCGTTTTTTGAACGGCAAACAGCCTCGCTACAGCGTTTAATCGTTAAAGTGGTTAACAGGGCATGATTATAGGGGTTTATCTACCCATTGGCGATAACCTCCCGTGGCAAGATAACGGTGACGTAATGGGCTGAGCATGCACTGTGGCAGAAGAGAACGACGACAAAACGGAAGCCCCCACACCCCACCGACTTGAAAAAGCGCGTGAGGAAGGGCAGATCCCCCGATCCCGAGAATTGACCTCCCTGCTGATCCTTGTCGTAGGGGTGTGCATTATCTGGTGGGGTGGGGAGTCGCTCGCCCGCAAGCTGGCGGGAATGCTCTCAACTGGCTTACGTTTTGACCACAGTATGGTCAATGACCCGAATCTGATCCTCAGCCAGATTATTCAGTTAATAAAAGGGGCCATGGTTGCGCTGCTGCCCTTAATTACCGGCGTGGTGCTGGTGGCGCTGGTCTCTCCAGTCATGCTGGGCGGTCTGGTGTTTAGCGGAAAATCACTGCAGCCCAAATTTTCGAAGCTGAACCCACTGCCGGGCATTGCGAAAATGTTTTCGGCGCAGACCGGGGCCGAGCTGCTCAAGGCTATTCTCAAATCGGTGTTGATGGGCAGTTCTGCCGGGTTCTTCCTCTGGTATCACTGGCCCGAAATGATGCGCCTCATCAGCGAGTCGCCCCTTACTGCCATGAGTAATGCCCTGAATCTGGTTGGGCTTTGCGCGCTGCTGGTGGTGCTCAGCATTATCCCGATGGTCGGTTTTGACGTTATCTTCCAGCTTTATAGCCATTTCAAGAAACTGCGGATGTCACGTCAGGATATCCGTGACGAATATAAGCAGATGGAAGGTGACCCGCACGTTAAAGGGCGTATCCGTCAGATGCAGCGTGCTGCCGCTCGTCGGCGCATGATGGAGGATGTGCCGAAGGCGGATGTCATCGTCACCAACCCGACACACTATTCCGTTGCCTTGCGCTACGACGAAAATAAGATGAGCGCGCCGAAAGTGGTGGCGAAAGGGGCGGGGCTGATCGCACTTCGTATCCGGGAAATTGGCACCGAAAACCGCGTGCCGATCCTGGAAGCTCCACCGCTGGCGCGTGCCTTATACCGCCATGCGGAAATCGGACAACAGATCCCGGGACAACTCTACGCCGCGGTGGCGGAAGTGCTGGCCTGGGTATGGCAGTTGAAACGCTGGCGTCTGGCCGGGGGTCAACGGCCTGTGAAACCTGAGAACCTTCCGGTGCCTGCCGCGCTGGATTTTATGAACGAGAAGGACACTGATGGCTAATCTGGTGGCAATGTTGCGCCTGCCCGGCAACCTGAAATCGACCCAATGGCAGATCCTCGCCGGGCCGATTCTCATCCTGTTAATTTTGTCGATGATGGTTCTGCCGCTCCCGGCATTCATCCTCGATCTGCTGTTCACGTTTAATATTGCGCTCTCCATTATGGTGCTGCTGGTGGCGATGTTCACTCAGCGGACCCTGGAGTTTGCCGCGTTCCCGACCATTCTGCTGTTTACCACTCTGCTGCGACTGGCGCTGAACGTGGCGTCCACGCGTATCATTCTGATGGAAGGACACACCGGCGCGGCAGCAGCAGGTAAAGTGGTGGAGGCCTTCGGCCACTTCCTGGTCGGCGGTAATTTCGCTATCGGTATCGTGGTATTCGTTATCCTCGTGATCATCAACTTTATGGTTATCACCAAAGGTGCCGGACGTATTGCGGAAGTGGGCGCCCGTTTTGTGCTGGACGGGATGCCGGGCAAGCAGATGGCGATCGACGCCGATTTGAATGCCGGGTTAATCGCGGAAGATGAAGCCAAAAAACGCCGTGCGGAAGTCACTCAGGAAGCGGACTTCTACGGATCCATGGACGGTGCGAGTAAGTTTGTGCGCGGTGACGCCATCGCGGGCATTCTGATCATGGTGATTAACGTGGTGGGCGGCCTGCTGGTGGGGGTATTGCAGCACGGCATGGACATGGGCCACGCGGCGGAAAGCTACACGCTGCTGACTATTGGTGATGGTCTGGTCGCGCAGATCCCGGCGCTGGTCATCTCCACGGCGGCGGGCGTGATTGTCACCCGCGTGAGTACCGATCAGGACGTTGGCGAGCAGATGGTTGGCCAGCTCTTCAGTAACCCGCGCGTAATGCTGCTGGCCGCTGCCGTTCTGGGTCTGCTTGGTCTGGTACCGGGCATGCCAAACCTCGTCTTCCTGCTGTTTACGGCGGGTCTGCTGGGCCTTGCCTGGTGGATGCGTGGCCGTGAAACCCAACCGGCGGCGGATCCGGTTCCGGTGAAAATGCCGGAGAATACTCAGGCCGTCGAGGCGACGTGGAACGACGTGCAGCTGGAAGATTCCCTGGGAATGGAAGTGGGGTATCGCCTGATCCCGATGGTGGATTTTCAGCAGGATGGCGAGCTGCTTGGCCGTATCCGCAGTATCCGTAAAAAATTCGCTCAGGATATGGGCTTCCTGCCGCCGGTGGTTCACATCCGTGACAATATGGATCTGCCGCCTGCGCGCTACCGTATTCTGATGAAAGGGGTTGAAATTGGCAGCGGCGATGCCTACCCGGGGCGCTGGCTGGCCATTAACCCTGGCACCGCGGCAGGCACGCTGCCGGGCGAGCAAACCGTCGATCCGGCCTTTGGTCTGGCGGCCATCTGGATTGAAAGTGCGCTGAAAGAGCAGGCGCAAATCCAGGGGTATACGGTGGTCGAAGCCAGTACCGTGGTGGCAACCCATCTTAATCATCTGATTGGGCAATTCTCGGCAGAGCTGTTTGGTCGTCAGGAAGCGCAGCAGCTTCTCGACCGCGTGACGCAGGAGATGCCGAAGCTGACGGAAGATCTGGTCCCGGGCGTGCTGACGTTAACCACGCTGCACAAGGTGCTGCAAAACCTGCTCGAGGAAAAAGTGCCGATCCGCGATATGCGAACCATTCTGGAAACCCTTGCCGAGCATGCGCCGCTGCAAAGCGATCCGCACGAGCTGACGGCGGTGGTGCGCGTGGCGCTGGGGCGTGCAATCACGCAGCAGTGGTTCCCGGGAACCGGAGAAGTGCAGGTGATTGGCCTCGACACGCCGCTTGAACGTCTGCTGTTGCAGGCCCTGCAGGGCGGGGGCGGCCTGGAGCCAGGTCTGGCGGATCGCCTGCTGGAGCAGACCCAGGAGGCGCTGGCACGTCAGGAGATGCTGGGGGCGCCACCGGTGCTGCTGGTCAACCATGCGCTGCGTCCGCTGCTGTCGCGCTTCCTGCGTCGCAGCCTGAACCAGCTGGTGGTGCTGTCGAATATGGAGTTGTCGGATAACCGTCATATCCGCATGACGGCGACGATTGGAGGAAAATAATGGCTAAATGGCTTTGGATTATGCTCTTCCCGCTGGCGGCACAGGCGGCCGGGGAAGGCGCCTGGCAGGCAAGCAGCATGGGCGTGACCCTGAGCAACCGGGGTGTCGCCATGTCTTCTACTCCGCTGTCGCCCTCTGAAGCGGTTTCCGGTCTGATGGGGATGGTGGTCTGGAATTACAGACTGATTGGCCCAACGCCAGCCGGACTGCGGGTGCGGCTCTGCTCCCAGAGTCGCTGTACGGAAATCGACGGAGAGAATGGCACGACGCAGGCGTTCAACGGCGTGCCCGCCATTGAACCTTTGCGTTTTATCTGGGAAGTGCCGGGCGGGGGACGTTTGATCCCGGCGCTAAAAGTGCAGAGCAATTCTGTCATTGTAAACTACCGCTAACTGCCCGCTTTTTCACCAGCCATCAGGTAATACTGATGGCTGGCTCGCAAAACTGACCTCCCCTTTTGATGAAAAAGAAACGCTGTTTTATAAATCAGTGACACGCGTGACGATACTCTTTGCATTTTTGCCATTCACCCCCTGCGTGATGGCAGAAACAGAAAGGTATCAGGAAGTCGATGCCTTTACTGTAGCCGTGTAAAAGCTCCCGGACGAGGTTTGCTTACAGGGAGTCTCCCAACATTGATTAGGGTTGACGGCAATGAAAACACGTAAAATTGGACTCGCAAATTATCTTGCATACGGGTCAGGTGATTTCCTCGGGGCGGGTACCACCGCCCTGACGGCGGCCTGGCTTTTGTATTTTTACACCACCTTCTGTGGACTCACACCGATTGAAGCAACGTTCATTTTTGCCGCGGCACGGGTACTGGATGCCGTTGTCAGTCCGTTAATGGGGTTTTTGACGGACAACTTCGGTACGACCTGGCTCGGAAAGCGCTTTGGTCGACGTAAATTCTTTATTCTGCTGGGGATCCCGTGCGTGTTCAGCTACTCGCTGATGTGGGTGGGGGACATGAATTTCTGGTATTACCTGCTGACTTATCTGGTGTTTGATATCGTCTACACCATGATTCTGGTGCCGTACGAGACGCTGGTGCCGGAAATGACCGATGACTTCAAACAGAAAACCAAGTTCTCCGGGGCGCGTATTTCCATGGCGCAGATGTCCGCCATTCTGGCCTCCTTTCTGCCCGGGATATTGCTCACGCATTTCGGTAAAGACAATGCGGTCTCCTTCTTCTATGCAAGCCTGGTTTTCTCCGTTCTGTGCGCCCTGATGCTCATTTTCGTCTGGTGCTTTACCTGGGAACGTCCGCGTGAGGAATGGTCCGAAGCGGCGCTGCGGGCTGAAGAAGAGAAGAAGAAGCTGACACTCGGCCAGAGCCTGAATCGTCTGTTCGTGGAACTGAGTTCTACGCTGCGAATTAAAATTTTCCGCCAGCATCTGGGCATGTATCTCGGCGGCTACATTGCGCAGGATGTATTTAACGCGGTCTTCACCTACTACGTGGTGTTTGTGCTGATGCAGGAAGCCTCAATGGCCTCTAACCTGCTCGGTACGATGGCCATCTTCCAGTTTCTCGCCGTGCTCGGGATGATCCCGCTGTGCATTCGCTTTGGTCCTGCGCCGTCCTACCGCATGGTGGTGGTACTGTTTGGCCTGGCCTCTCTTTCTTACGCCGTCCTCTATTATGCCGGGCTGAGCGACATCTATTCTCTGCTGCTGCTGGTTTCTGCCATTGCCGGTCTTGGCCGCGGCGGTATCAACTACGTGCCGTGGAATACCTATACCTACATCGCTGATGTGGACGAAGTGATCACCGGTCAGCGCCGCGAAGGGATCTTCGCCGGCATCATGACCCTCACCCGTAAAGCCTCTCAGGCCGGTGCGGTGATGCTGGTGGGCATCGTGATGCAGATGTCCGGCTTTGTCAGCGGTCAGAAAGTGCAGCCTGCGGAAGTGAGCCATACCATTTTGATGATCCTGAGTGTGGGCACCCTCCTGGTGCTGTTCTGCGGATTCCTCGTTTCTCTGCGCTTCAGACTGAATTTACAGACCCACAGCACGCTGCGCGAGGAGACCGCGAAAATGCGTGCGTGGGGTCATGCGATACCGGAATCAGCGACGCCGCACGCCCGCGCTACCGTCGAGATGCTGGCCGGTATGCCGTATGCGTCACTGTGGGGTAATAACAACATCGGTTATCTGAATCGCAATAAGCCAGCCGCACCTTCGCTGAAGGATCGTGCAGTACTGAATTCGACATACAACAGAGGTTAAGATGATGAAAGTTTGGTCTGTCAAACATAGCCCGTTATTGCGTCAACCTGAACGTTTTATTGCCAGAGATGAGCTGAACGCACTGATTCAAAAGGTGACGCATAACCTGGTCAATATCCACGACAAGACGGGTGAGTTTTTGCTGCGGCTGGACGACGGGCGCGTGATCGACACCAAAGGCTGGGCCGGATGGGAATGGACGCACGGCGTTGGTTTGTACGGTATCTGGCAGTATTACTGCCAGACCGGTGACGCAGGCATGCGCGACATTATCGACAGCTGGTTTGCTGACCGTTTTGCTGAAGGTGCCACTACCAAAAACGTCAATACGATGTCGCCGTTCCTGACGCTGGCCTGTCGTTATGAAGAGACCAAAAACCCGGCCTGGCTGCCGTGGCTGGAAAGCTGGGCGGAATGGGCGATGACCGAGATGCCGCGCACCGATCACGGTGGCATGCAGCACATCACCCTGGCGGAAGAGAATCATCAGCAGATGTGGGATGACACGCTGATGATGACGGTGTTGCCGCTGGCGAAAATCGGCAAACTGCTCAACAAACCGGAGTACGTTGAAGAGGCGGTGTATCAGTTCCTGCTGCACGTGCAGAACCTGATGGACCGGGAGACGGGCCTGTGGTTCCACGGCTGGAGTTACGACGGCAACCATAACTTTGCCCGTGCCCGCTGGGCGAGGGGCAACAGCTGGCTCACCATCGTGATTCCGGATTTCCTCGAACTGATTGATTTGCCGGAAAACAACGCCGTGCGCCGTTATCTGGTGCAGGTATTGAATGCGCAAATTGCCGCGCTGGCAAAGTGTCAGGACGAGAGCGGCTTGTGGCATACCCTGCTGGACGATCCGGGCTCGTACCTGGAGGCGTCCGCGACGGCCGGGTTTGCCTACGGGATCCTGAAAGCGGTGCGTAAGCGCTATGTTGCGCCTGCGTATGCTGATGTTGCTGAAAAAGCGATTCGCGGCATCGTGAAAAATATCTCGCCGGAAGGGGAGTTATTGCAAACGTCGTTCGGCACGGGGATGGGCAGCGACCTGGCGTTTTATCGCCAAATCCCGCTGACGTCGATGCCCTACGGACAGGCCATGGCGATTCTGTGTCTGACGGAGTATTTGCGGAAGTATTTCTGATAATAAAAAACCCGGCGGCTGCCGGGTTTTTTGTATTACATACGCTCTACGGTTTCGATACCCAGGGTATCCAGACCCAGCTTCAGGGTCTTCGCCGTCAGCTGCGCCAGCTTCAGGCGGCTGTTGCGGACCGATTCATTTTCCGCAGACAGAATAGGGCAGTGCTCGTAGAAGCCGGAGAACAGACCCGCCAGATCGTACAGGTAAGCGCACATAACGTGCGGCGTACCGTCACGGGCGACAACCGTCAGCGTCTCTTCAAACTGCAGCAGACGCGCCGCCAGCTGGGCTTCACGATCTTCCGTGATGGTCACGCTTGCATTCGCCAGCACGTTTTCATCAATGTTCGCCTTACGGAACACCGAGAGCACGCGGGTGTAAGCATATTGCATGTAAGGCGCCGTGTTGCCTTCAAACGCCAGCATGTTATCCCAGTCGAAGATATAGTCGGTGGTACGGTTTTTAGAGAGATCCGCGTATTTCACCGCGCCGATACCGACGGCGTTAGCCAGTTTTTCCAGCTCGTCGGCAGGCATGTCCGGGTTCTTCTCTGCCACCAGACGACGGGCGCGCTCCAGCGCTTCATCCAGCAGGTCAGACAGCTTCACGGTACCACCCGCACGGGTTTTGAACGGCTTGCCGTCTTTACCGAGCATCATGCCGAACATGTGGTGTTCCAGCGGAACGCAATCCGGTACGTAACCGGCTTTACGCACGATAGTCCATGCCTGCATCAGGTGCTGGTGCTGACGGGAGTCGATGTAGTACAGCACACGGTCAGCATGCAGGGTTTCGTAACGGTACTTCGCGCAGGCGATATCGGTGGTGGTGTAGAGATAGCCGCCATCCTTTTTCTGGATGATCACGCCCATCGGTTCACCTTCCTTGTTTTTGTACTCATCAAGGAACACGACCGTTGCACCTTCGCTCTCAACCGCCAGGTTTTTCGCTTTCAGGTCCGCCACAATGCCCGGCAGCATTGGGTTGTACAGGCTTTCACCCATGACATCATCACGGGTCAGGGTCACGTTCAGACGGTTATAGGTAAGCTGGTTCTGGGACATGGTGATGTCCACCAGCTTGCGCCACATCTCGAGGAAGTATTGATCCCCGCCCTGCAGCTTGACGACGTAGCTGCGCGCGCGCTCGGCAAAGGCTTCGTCTTCGTCGTAATGCTTTTTCGCTTCGCGGTAGAACCCTTCCAGGTCCGCCAGCGCCATTTCGCCCGCGTTTTCCTGCTGCTGTTTTTCCAGGTAAGCAATTAGCATGCCGAACTGGGTACCCCAGTCGCCAACGTGGTTTGCGCGGATTACCTTGTGACCGAGAAACTCAAGCGTGCGCACCGCGGCATCACCAATGATGGTGGAACGCAGGTGGCCAACGTGCATCTCTTTCGCCACGTTCGGGGCAGAGTAGTCGATCACCACCGTCTGCGCTTGTGGTCGGGAGACACCCAGACGGTCTGATTTCAGCGCCGCGTCAACGTGGCTTGCCAGGAATGCAGGCTCCAGGAAAATGTTGATAAAGCCCGGGCCAGCGATTTCGGTTTTGCTGGCGATACCGGTGAGATCCAGATGCGTCAATACCTGCTCAGCGAGCTGTCGCGGCGGCATGCCCAGTTTTTTAGCCACTGCCATCACGCCATTAGCCTGATAGTCGCCAAACTGTACTTTTGCTGACTGACGAACCTGTGGTTCGCAATCCGCAGGCGCACCTGCGGCAATCAGTGCCTGACTGACTTTTTCGGAGAGAAGAGCCTGAATATTCACCTGGATACCTTACGTTTTTGATGCGGGCCTACAACCGCCCGCGCCAGTTAAAGAATTTAGGGCGGGAGTATACTGCAAATGCCTTCTGCCGTCAGCATTGCGGGGCCCGAAGATTGCTCAGAATCCAGCCAGAGAAGAGGTGCATAAACATGCAGTCGTAAAAACCGCGATTCAGAGGTTGGTCGAAATAGGGCAACAGAGTAAATTAGCGGCTTTGCGACATGAAAAGAGACTGACGTATGGCGAACTGGCAATCCATTGACGAACTGCATGATATTTCCGCAGATTTACCGCGCTTCACCCAGGCGTTCACAGAACTTGCCACCCGTCTTGGTCTGGATATCGCGCCGCTTGAGGCCGATCACATCTCTTTGCGCTGCCATCAAAACGCGACTGCCGAGCGCTGGCGTCGCGGGTTTGAACAGTGTGGTGAGTTGCTTTCTGAGAACATGATTAATGGTCGTCCCATTTGTCTGTTCAAACTGCATGAACCGGTCTGCGTGGCGCACTGGCAATTCACCGTTGTAGAACTGCCATGGCCTGGTGAAAAACGTTACCCGCACGAAGGCTGGGAGCATATCGAAATCGTCCTGCCGGGTGAGCCGGAAACGTTGAACGCGCGCGCGCTGGCCCTGCTCTCAGACGAGGGATTAAGCCAGCCGGGCATTTTTGTGAAGACAAGTTCGCCCAAAGGCGAGCGTGAGCGTCTGCCTAATCCGACGCTGGCCGTGACTGACGGACAGGTGACGGTGAAATTTCATCCGTGGACCATTGAGCAGATCGTTGCCAGCGAAGCCTGAGAGTTGTGACTCGTCGCTGAGACCCAAAACAAGAGGCGTGCCATGATGGCGCGTTAAGCCGATTTTAAGGAGGAGTCGATGGCGCTGCTGGAGATTTGTTGTTATAGCGTGGAGTGTGCCGTCACCGCGCAACGGAAAGGGGCCGATCGCATTGAACTGTGCGCAGCCCCGAAAGAAGGAGGGTTAACGCCCTCATACGGCGTGCTGACGTCGGCCCGTAAGGCCGTCACCCTTCCGGTACACCCCATTATTCGTCCTCGCGGCGGTGATTTTTGTTATACGTCGGGTGAGTTCAGTGCCATGCTTGAAGATATCGCCCTTGTTCGTGACCTCGGGTTCCCCGGGCTGGTGACCGGCCTGCTGGATGAAGACGGTGAGGTCGATCTGCCGCGTATGCGTCAGGTGATGGACGCCGCAAAAGGAATGGCCGTGACGTTTCATCGTGCGTTTGATATGTGCAAAAACCCACTGCAAGCGTTTGATACCCTTGCCGAACTGGGTGTGGCGCGCGTTCTGACATCAGGTCAACAGTCTTCTGCTGAAAAAGGTCTGCAATTAATTACGGAACTAAAAGCCCATTCCGGTGTTCCAATAATAATGGCGGGTGCGGGAGTCCGTGCCGGCAATCTGGAACGGTTTTTAAACGCCGGGGTGGAAGAGCTTCACAGCTCTGCGGGGAAATGGATACCTTCACCCATGCGTTATCGCAATACAGGGCTGTCAATGTCGACGGATGCTGAAGCGGATGAGTATTCACGCTACGGTGTAGATGGAGAGTCGGTTGCGGAAATGAAGTCGCTGATTGAGCGCTATCACGTGTAGCAACGTACCGATTTTTACCGCGCATCATGTCGCCCAATATGATGCTTGCTTGTACCAGGCCCCTGCAATTTCAACAGGGGCCTTTTTTTCTCCTTCATATTTCAAGCCGCAGCCGCGTTGGCCGCCTCGCTCACCCCGGTCACTTACTGCTGTAAGCTCCCGGGGATTCGCTGCGTTGCCGCCTTGCTGCAACTTGAACTATATTGGAGAAAAAGTGCGACGCGTAGCCGTCACCCGGCTAAAAGGTTACGGCTTCGTCGCGATCAACACCGCACGCATCGGCGCCGGATAGCCTTCGATGGTTTTGCTGTGGTCGGCCGGGTCAAGGAACTGCTCCAGCGACTCGGTGATCATCCAGTCGGTGCGGCGCTGCTCCTCGAGTGACGTCACGCTGACATCGGCAATCCGCACATCCACAAAACCGCACTTCTCCAGCCAGTTCTTCAATGCCAGCGCGGACGGGATAAAGTAGACGTTACGCATCTGGGCGTAGCGATCGCCCGGCACCAGAACCGCATGTTCGTCACCTTCGATCACCAGCGTTTCCAGTACCAGTTCGCCGCCGCTGACCAGCTGATCTTTAAGCTGCCACAGATGTTCAAGCGGGGAGCGACGATGATAGAGCACGCCCATGGAGAACACGGTATCAAACGCTTTCAGGGCAGGAAGTTGCTCAATTCCCAGCGGCAGCAGGTGGGCGCGCTGGTCGTTGCCCAGCAGTTTACGCACTGCTTCAAACTGGCAAAGGAACAGCTGCATTGGGTCGATACCGACTGCCAGATGCGCGCCTGCGCCAATCATGCGCCACATGTGGTAACCGCTGCCGCAGCCCACGTCCAGAATAGTGCGCCCGGTCAGGTCAGACAGATGAGGCAGAACGCGATCCCATTTCCAGTCGGAGCGCCATTCGGTGTTGATGTTCACCCCGTAGAGCGAGAAAGGCCCTTTGCGCCACGGCATCAGGTTACGCATCAGCGTTTCGATGCGGTTGATCTGCCCGGCCGGGAGCGGTGCTTCGCTTTCTGCGGTGACGCTGTGAAGCAGGTCCAGACGATGCGGGGTCAGCTCCGGCAGATACTCCACCGCATTTGACCACTGCTTTAACAGGCCGTGCTGCTGATCGCGCTGCCAGGCGGCAATCTGCGCGGGCAGAGTTTCCAGCCAGTGAGACAGATGGTTTTTAGCTATCAGCTGATAGAAATTACTGAACTCAATCATGCTGCATCTCCGGCTTTTAGCGCCACCAGTGAGCCAAAGTTAAAGCACTGGAACCACAGTTCGCTATGCTCAAATCCGGCTTTGCGCAGGCGTGCTTTGTGGGTTTCTACGGAGTCTGTCAGCATCACGTTTTCCAGCATGCTGCGCTTCTGGCTGATCTCCAGCTCGCTGTAACCGTTCGCACGTTTAAAATCGTGGTGCATATTGAACAGCAGTTCGCCAACGTCGGCATCCTCAAAGCTGAATTTCTCGGAAAGCACCAGCGCGCCGCCGGGATTTAGCCCCTGGTAAATTTTGTCCAGCAGCAGCTGACGGTCTTCAGGCACCAGGAACTGCAGGGTAAAATTCAGGATGACCATCGACGCGTTGTGAATTTCAATCTCACGAATATCGCCTTCGACGACGTCCACCGGTACAGGGGCTTTATACGCATCAATATGGCGACGGCAGCGTTCTACCATCGCCGGGGAGTTGTCGACGGCAATGATTCGGCAATCTTCATGATGAACGTTACGACGTACCGACAGCGTTGCCGCGCCGAGCGAGCAGCCCAGGTCATAGACCTGCGTGCCGGGTTGAACGAAGCGCTCAGCCAGCATACCGATCATAGAGATAATATTGGAATAACCGGGAACAGAGCGCTGGATCATATCCGGGAAGACTTCGGCTACCCGTTCATCGAAGGTCCAGTCGCCCAGGCTGGCGATAGGCGCGGAAAAAAGCGTGTCGCGATCTGACATAACGTAAAAATCCGGGAAAAATAAAGTGGCGTATTGTGCGCTAATGGAGGGAGAAAACCAACTCCCACGGCATATACCAAAGGTTAGCCAGCACCATCAGCAAAAGCGAACACCAGGTCGCGCTCATGCCGGAACGACGCCAGCGGAATAAGCGGTGGTGAAAGCCATAATAATGCATTAGCCGGCCAGCAATCAGAAGCAGGCCACAGACGTGAACCATCCAGGTTTCTGCGCCATTCATCTCCATAAACAGCAGTAAAATCAAGGCGACGGGGATGTATTCGACCGCATTACCGTGAATGCGGATAGCGCTTTGCAGTTCCGAAAAACCGCCGTCACCATAAGAAACGCGGTACTGCATTCTCAGACGCACAACATCAAATGAAAACTTAATCAGCAGTAATGCACCTAACACCGCATACAGCGCGCTGACCATACAAACTCCCTGTTTTTGGCAGATGGCACTTCACTATGATAGGGGGTGATATCAGAAAAGAGAAGATTGTTGTGGAATGGAGGGGGCGTTGCCCACGGCGGGAACCGCGGCCTGCAAGGCCTGCCAGAGAGCATCGACCAGTTCGGGTGCCTGCGCAATATCCGGTGTGTGCAAAAAGAGATAGGGCGTAGTGGTTTGCTCCCACTTCGCTAATTTTTGCAGCCAGACGGCGAACATCGCCTGATTTTGCTGCATGTTGTCGCTACCGATGAACCTGACCATCGGGTTTTGCGCGGTGACGATGGCGTGGACCGGCACTTTCGGTTTTTTGCGTTGCGCATCCACAATCGCTTCACTGTGCGGGATTGCACTGTGGACGGGGCGACTGTCAAGAATGACACGGTTGACCGCACGTTCCAGCAGGCCGCGGTTGAGCGCTATTTCTGCTTCACCTTTGGCAAAAAATTCAGCATGCCTGACCTCCACGCCGTAGGTAAACTCGCGGGGCAGGCTATCCAGAAACTGCCACAGGGCAGGCAGATCGCGCGGGCCGAACGTGGCGGGAAGCTGGAGCCAGTATTGCCCAATCCGGTTCGCCAGTGGCGACATGCGCGTAAAGAACTCTTCGGTTAAATCCCCGCAGTTGCGCAGCGCGGCGTTGTGGGAGATGGTCGCCGGAAACTTAAAACAGAACCGGAAATCGTCGGTCGTTTGCTCCCGCCAGCGTTCAACAATCTCCGCTTTAGGCAGCGCGTAGAGGGTCGTGTTGCCCTCGACACAGTTGAAGTGTCGGGCATATTCTTCCAGGCCGGTGATGCCCAGGCGCACCCATTTCGGGTGCGACCACTGGGGTAACCCCACATACATCATAGCGCGCTGAGGATCTCGTCCGTGCTGCGCACGCGTCCGATACGCGGGAAGATATGGGTCATGCTGCCCTGATGCTGTTCCGCGGAAGCCGCGCTGCAGGCATCTTCTGCAATGACCAGGTTAAAGCCCAGCTCCCAGGCGTTACGGGCGGTAGACTCCACGCCGATGTTGGTGGAAATGCCGCACAGAATAAGGGTGTCGATACCACGACGGCGGAGCTGCAGTTCCAGATCGGTTCCGTAGAATGCGCCCCATTGACGTTTGGTCACTTCGATATCGCTGTCGCGTTTGCCCAGCGACACCGGATACGTCCACCAGTTTTCCGGCAGGGCATGGGCGGGCGCCTGTGCATCAACGGGCTGTTTTAACGCCTCGGCGAAATCAGCGGACCAGCCGACGCGCACCATGACTACAGGGGCACCGCTGGCACGGCATTTTTCCGCCAGACGAGCGGCGCGGCTAACCACATCATCCGCAGCGTGCGGGCCACCGGCAAAGGGCAGGATCCCTTCCTGTAAATCAATCACCACAAGCGCGGTTTTGCTGGCATCCAGTGTTAACATCGTTACTCCCGTTAAATGAATCACTTCCGTAACACCATACGACGTGATGACCTGTAATGGGTCGGATAATTTTGTTAATTTTTGTGAGAATGCGCAATAAGAGTGCAGCAAACGACCGTCAGGCCGTGGTTCGCTCTTATCGTCCGGCGGAATTTCCAGTATAATAGCCGCCTTTTTTCATCCAGTTGTGACATACAGAAAGCTGCGACATAGTAGCCTGCATTCCAGGCGACATTTAGCCTGCGGCTAATTAAGGGATATCTCATGCGTACAGAATATTGCGGGCAGCTGCGTCAGTCCCACGTCGGACAGCAGGTCACCCTGTGTGGTTGGGTCAACCGTCGTCGTGATCTTGGTAGCCTTATTTTCATCGATATGCGCGACCGTGAAGGTATCGTTCAGGTGTTCTTCGACCCGGATCGTGCGGATGCGTTGAAGCTGGCTTCTGAGCTGCGTAATGAGTTCTGCATTCAGGTCACCGGTACCGTGCGTGCGCGTGACGAGAAAAACGTCAACGCAGACATGGCGACGGGTGCCATTGAAGTGCTGGCGTCCGATCTGGTTATCATTAACCGTGCTGAAGCGCTGCCGCTGGACTCCAACCACGTCAACACGGAAGAAGCGCGTCTGAAATACCGCTACCTGGATCTGCGTCGTCCGGAGATGGCCCAGCGCCTGAAAACCCGTGCGAAAATCACCAGCCTGGTGCGCCGTTTCATGGATGACCACGGTTTCCTCGATATCGAAACCCCGATGCTGACCAAAGCCACACCGGAAGGTGCGCGCGATTATCTGGTCCCATCCCGCGTACATAAAGGCAAATTCTACGCGCTGCCACAGTCTCCACAGCTGTTCAAACAGCTGCTGATGATGTCCGGTTTCGATCGCTACTATCAGATCGTCAAATGTTTCCGCGACGAAGACCTGCGTGCTGACCGTCAGCCAGAATTCACCCAGATCGATGTGGAAACCTCCTTCATGACCGCCGAGCAGGTGCGTGAAGTGATGGAAGCGCTGGTGCGTAGCCTGTGGAATGACGTGAAAGGCGTCGAGCTGGGCGATTTCCCGATCATGACCTTCGCCGAAGCCGAGCGTCGTTACGGTTCCGACAAACCAGACCTGCGTAACCCGATGGAGCTGGTGGATGTTGCAGACCTGGTGAAATCCGTTGAGTTCGCGGTATTTGCCGGCCCGGCTAACGATCCGAAAGGCCGTGTTGCAGCCCTGCGCGTACCGGGCGGTGCGGCACTGAGCCGTAAGCAGATCGACGATTACGGCAACTTCATTAAGATCTACGGCGCGAAAGGTCTGGCCTATATTAAAGTAACCGAGCGTGCGAAAGGTCTGGAAGGGATCACCAGCCCGGTTGCGAAGTTCCTGAATGCGGACATCGTGGAAGCGATTCTTGAGCGCACCGGCGCGCAGGATGGCGACATGATCTTCTTCGGCGCAGACAACAAGAAAGTGGTTGCCGATGCGATGGGCGCGTTGCGTCTGAAGCTGGGCAAAGACCTCAGCCTGACTGACGAAACCAAATGGGCACCGCTGTGGGTTATCGACTTCCCGATGTTTGAAGACGACGGTGAGGGCGGTTTGACCGCGATGCACCACCCGTTCACCTCGCCAAAAGACATGACGGCGGCAGAGCTGAAAGCGTCTCCGGAAGATGCGGTGGCAAACGCCTACGACATGGTGATCAACGGCTACGAAGTGGGCGGGGGTTCCGTGCGTATTCACAGCGGCGAAATGCAGCAGACCGTGTTCGGCATCCTGGGCATTAACGAACAGGAGCAGCGTGAGAAATTTGGCTTCCTGCTGGACGCCCTGAAATACGGTACACCGCCACACGCAGGTCTGGCTTTCGGTCTTGACCGTCTGACCATGCTGCTGACCGGCACCGATAACATTCGTGATGTTATTGCCTTCCCGAAAACCACTGCCGCAGCGTGTCTGATGACCGAAGCGCCAAGCTTTGCTAACCCGACTGCACTGGCTGAGCTGGGCATTGAGGTGGTGAAAAAGGAAGAGAAAAACTGATATGACATACAAGCTTCCCGTTTCTGTCTTAGTTGTCATTTATGCCCAGGACACGAAGCGGGTGCTAATGTTGCAGCGGCGCGACGATCCTGATTTCTGGCAGTCGGTTACCGGCAGCCTGGAAGAGGGGGAAACCGCGCCGCAGGCCGCCGCGCGTGAAGTAAAGGAAGAGGTCACCATTGATGTTGCTCGCGAGCAACTGACCCTGAAGGACTGTCAGCGCACGGTGGAGTTTGAAATTTTTAGCCATTTACGTCATCGCTACGCGCCGGGCATTGAGCGCAATACGGAATCGTGGTTCTGTCTCGCGCTCCCACATGAGCGGGAGATCGTGTTTACCGAACACCTGAACTACCGCTGGGTGGATGCGACGGATGCCGCCGCACTGACCAAGTCGTGGAGCAACCGGCAGGCGATTGAAGAATTTGTAATTAACGCTGCCTGAGAAGGCGCGATTTTTGGAGAACTTTTTATGGCAGGTCATAGTAAGTGGGCCAACACCAAACACCGTAAAGCGGCACAGGATGCCAAACGCGGTAAAATCTTTACCAAAATCATTCGTGAGCTGGTGACAGCGGCACGTCTGGGCGGTGGCGATCCGGCCTCTAACCCGCGTCTGCGCGCGGCGGTGGATAAAGCGCTGTCTAACAACATGACGCGTGACACCCTGAACCGTGCCATCGCACGTGGTGTAGGCGGTGATGAAGACGCGAACATGGAAACCATCATTTATGAAGGTTACGGCCCTGGCGGTACTGCCGTAATGGTTGAGTGTCTGTCCGACAACCGTAACCGTACCGTTGCGGAAGTGCGCCATGCATTCACTAAAACCGGCGGCAACCTGGGTACCGACGGTTCCGTTTCTTACCTGTTCAGCAAAAAAGGCGTCATCTCCTTCGAGAAAGGCGACGAAGATGTGATCATGGAAGCCGCCCTGGAAGCCGGTGCGGAAGACGTGGTGACCTACGATGATGGCGCAATTGACGTTTACACCGCGTGGGAAGAGATGGGCGCCGTGCGCGATGCACTCGAAGCCGCGGGTCTGAAAGCGGACAACGCGGAAGTCTCCATGATCCCGTCCACCAAAGCGGACATGGATGCGGAAACTGCGCCAAAACTGCTGCGTCTGATCGACATGCTCGAAGACTGCGACGACGTGCAGGAAGTGTATCACAACGGTGAAATCTCTGATGAGGTTGCAGCGACTCTCTGATGAGAGCGTATAAGCCGTTTACGGGAGACGCGTGATGTCGATTATCCTTGGGATTGACCCCGGCTCGCGCGTCACCGGTTATGGCGTTATCCGCCAGGTGGGACGCCAGCTAACCTACCTCGGCAGCGGCTGTATTCGCACCAAAGTGGACGATCTGCCGTCGCGCCTGAAGCTGATTTATGCGGGCGTGTCGGAAATCATCACCCAGTTTCAGCCTGATTTTTTTGCCATTGAGCAGGTCTTTATGGCAAAAAACGCCGATTCGGCGCTAAAGCTGGGGCAGGCGCGCGGCGTGGCTATTGTTGCCGCCGTGAACCAGGATCTTCCGGTATTCGAATATGCCGCACGTCAGGTAAAGCAGACGGTGGTGGGGATAGGTAGCGCGGAGAAAAGCCAGGTGCAGCACATGGTGCGTACCTTGCTGAAGCTTCCCGCGAACCCGCAGGCCGATGCCGCCGATGCGCTGGCCATTGCGATTACCCACTGTCACGTCAGCCAGAACGCGATGCAAATGAGTGAATCGCGGCTCAATCTGGCGCGAGGCAGGTTACGATAAAGAGAAATCAGGCTGGATAAACATCCAGCCTTTTTTTATTATGTCGCCGTCAAACATTTTCCAGAACGCAGGAGCGTCACGTGATAGGCAGACTCAGAGGCATCATCATTGAAAAACAACCCCCGTTAGTGCTGCTGGAAGTGGGTGGCGTGGGCTATGAAGTCCACATGCCAATGACCTGCTTCTACGAGCTGCCGGACGCGGGTAAAGAGGCGATTGTCTTTACTCAGTTCGTGGTGCGTGAAGATGCTCAGTTGCTTTACGGCTTCAACAACAAGCAGGAACGTACCCTGTTCCGCGAGCTGATTAAAACCAACGGCGTGGGACCGAAGCTGGCACTGGCGATTTTGTCCGGTATGTCTGCTCCGCAGTTCGTGAATGCCGTTGAGCGCGAAGATCCTGCGGCGCTGATTAAACTCCCGGGGATTGGTAAGAAAACCGCCGAGCGTCTGATTGTTGAGATGAAAGACCGCTTTAAAGGTCTGCATGGCGATCTGTTCACCCCAGCCACCGATCTGGTTCTGACGTCACCTGGGGCGCCGTCAACAGATGATGACGCTGAGCAGGAAGCGGTTGCCGCGCTGGTGGCGCTGGGCTATAAACCTCAGGAGGCCAGTCGGATGGTAAGCAAAATTGCCAAACCGGATGCCAGCAGTGAAACCCTGATTCGTGAAGCGCTGCGCGCTGCATTGTGAGGTAAAGGATGATTGAAGCAGACCGCCTGGTATCGGCAGGCACCCTTCAGGCAGAAGACGTGGTGGATCGTGCGATCCGCCCGAAACTGCTTGATGAGTATATCGGCCAGCCGCAGGTACGTTCCCAGATGGAGATTTTCATCCAGGCGGCAAAGCTGCGCGGCGATGCGCTCGATCACCTGCTGATTTTTGGCCCGCCAGGGTTGGGGAAAACCACGCTGGCGAATATCGTTGCCAATGAAATGGGCGTCAACCTGCGCACGACCTCCGGCCCGGTGCTGGAGAAAGCCGGCGATCTGGCGGCAATGCTGACCAACCTTGAACCGCATGACGTACTGTTTATCGATGAAATCCACCGTCTGTCTCCGGTGGTAGAGGAAGTGCTCTATCCGGCAATGGAAGATTACCAGCTGGATATCATGATTGGTGAAGGCCCGGCTGCGCGCTCCATCAAGATCGATCTGCCGCCGTTTACCCTGATTGGCGCAACGACCCGTGCCGGATCGTTGACCTCTCCACTGCGCGACCGCTTCGGTATCGTGCAGCGTCTGGAGTTTTATCAGGTGCCGGACCTGCAGCATATTGTCGGTCGTAGCGCGCGCTATATGGGGCTGGAGATGAGCGAAGAGGGCGCTTTTGAAGTGGCGAAGCGTTCGCGTGGTACGCCGCGTATTGCCAACCGCCTGCTGCGTCGCGTGCGCGACTTTGCCGAAGTGAAGCACGATGGCACCATTTCGGCAGAGATTGCCGCCCAGGCGCTGGATATGCTTAACGTCGATGCCGAAGGCTTTGACTATATGGACCGCAAATTGCTGCTGGCGGTGCTGGATAAATTCTTTGGCGGACCGGTCGGGCTGGATAACCTGGCGGCGGCGATCGGTGAAGAGCGTGAAACTATCGAGGATGTTCTGGAGCCGTATCTGATCCAGCAGGGATTCTTACAGCGTACGCCGCGTGGTCGTATGGCGACGGTGCGGGCGTGGAATCATTTCGGTATTACGCCACCGTCAATGCCGTAATGATGAGCAGGCGGGATGTTAAATTTCGCCTGCGACGCTGACCGATTAGTTACCTCATCTGAATTATCATCCATATTATTTTGGATAAATTTATCCTACCTATCATTTTAGATAATTCGCTTATTCCCTCTATGATGAATTTATAGCGATATCCATGCTATGAATAAATTTCATCATCACATCAGGAATAACAAAATGAAAACAATGACGGCTCTGACTATTGCCGCTCTGACTATGGCGGCTTTGTCTGGCGCCGCGAATGCCGCTATTTCCGGAACCCAAACATGGAAAATGGTGGATAATAAACTTGAAAATACCAGTAACGGACGAAAATTATGTATGACTGGCATTGCTTACCAGCAGGCGGTGATGGAGCCATGTGGTTCTAATCCAGAATTGCAGAATATTCGTGAGGTCAATTTCGCTATTAATGGGATGCTGATGCTGGAAACATATCCAGAATATGCCTTCGCACCAGCAAGCGGCAAAGTTTATATACGCGAATATGAACCTATTGCGAGTCATTGGGACTATATTAACGGACAGCTGAAAAAAGTTGATACCGATGGTATTGTCAAGTGTCTTGATATGGAAGGCGGTATAAACGTCCCAGGTGCCAAATTGCATTTAGCAACGTGTACCAGGTAATAAAATAAGCCCCGATAATTTCATCGGGGCTTATTTACGTGTGCACCCAACATGGGCGCACTCCAGCGGTTTAAGTCCCGCCATGCGTTGATCACAGCGCATGAAGCGAAGCGTGACCCTCTATGAAAGCGGTAATCGCTCATTTATGCATTCGGTTGTTTTTTCATCATACTAAAAATAAACAACACCGCCGCACACAACACCACTGACGGCCCCGCAGGCGTGTCATAAAACGCCGAGAAGGTTAACCCACCCGTTACCGCAATCATCCCGATAATCACGGCCACACCGGCCATCTGCTCCGGCGTGCGGGCAAAACGGCGCGCCGTGGCGGCAGGGATGATCAGCAGCGAGGTAATAATCAGCGCCCCGACGAACTTCATCGCCACGCCGATGGTTAATGCCGTCACCAGCATCAGCAGTAGCTTAACCCGCTGCAGCTTCACGCCGTCGACGAAGGCCAGGTCCGGGCTGACGGTCATCGCCAGCAGGTTACGCCACTGCCAGAGCAGAATACCGAGTACCACCACCACACCGAAGGCGATGGAAATTAAATCTTCCGGCGTCACGGCAAGCAGATCGCCAAACAGATAGGCCATCAGGTCGACGCGGATATTCGACATCAGACTCACCACGACCAGACCCAGCGAGAGCGCGCTGTGGGCCATAATGCCAAGCAGCGTATCAATGGCGAGGTGCGGACGTTTCTCCAGCCAGACCAGCCCGGCTGCCAGCAGCAGGGTGACGACAATCACCGCGTAGAAGGGATTCACATCCAGCAGTAAACCAAAAGCCACGCCCAGCAAAGAGGCGTGCGCGAGGGTATCACCGAAATAGGACATTCTGCGCCAGACCACAAACGAGCCGAGTGGACCCGCGGCGCAGGCAAGCATAATCCCGGCCAGCCAGCCGGGCAGTAACAGTTCAATCATGAGTGTCCATTTCCCCGGCGCAGGACAATTCGTCCCTGTAAATCATGGCGGTGATTATGATGATGACGGTAAATACCCAGCTGTTCAGCGCCACGAGGGCCAAACATGGAGATAAACTCCGGGTGCATCGAGACCACTTCAGGCGTGCCGGAACAGCAAATATGATGGTTAAGGCACAGCACTTCGTCCGTTTTCGCCATGACAAGATGGAGATCGTGGGAGACCATCAGCACGGCGCAATTCAGTTCACGGCGAAGCTGATCGATCAAATCATAAAGCGCGACCTGACCATTAACGTCCACCCCCTGGGTAGGCTCATCAAGCACCAGCAGTTGCGGGCTGCTCAACAGCGCGCGCGCCAGCAAAACGCGCTGCGTCTCACCCCCGGAAAGTTTTTGCAGCGGCGCGTCAATCAGGTGGCCCGCCTGTACGCGTTTCAGCGCCGGGAGAATATCGGCTTTCCGCGTGCCGGGGCGCAGGCGCAGAAAGCGACTCACCGTTAAAGGCAGCGTGGCATCCAGATGTAATTTCTGAGGCACATAGCCGATACGCAATTTTTCCTCGCGGGTGATAACACCTTCATCGGGCGTCACCAGACCCAGTACAACCCGTACCAGCGTGGATTTGCCTGCGCCATTAGGACCAAGCAGCGTCAGAATTTTGCCGGGCTTCAGATCCAGCGACACGTCAGAGAGGACGCGGCGCTGGCCGAAAGAGACCGAAATATTATCGAGAGAAACCAGTGTCGTCATGTCAATTTAAGCTTGAAGAAGTCAACGAATGTTATAATATCACATTCCACGCATTCACTACGATGATTAGTCGCATTATGTTACATAAAAATACGCTTCTTTTCGCAGCATTATCCGCTGCCCTTTGGGGTACAACCGCACAAGATGTTAACGCGGCGGTTGTCGCTTCGCTTAAACCGCTTGGATTCATCGCGTCGGCCATTGCCGATGGGGTGACGGAAACCCAGGTTTTGCTGCCTGACGGGGCCTCTGAGCATGACTATTCTCTTCGCCCTTCAGATGTAAAACGCTTACAAAACGCGGACTTAGTCGTCTGGATTGGACCAGAGATGGAAGCGTTTATGCAGAAGTCGGCCAAACAGATTCCAGGCGATAAACAGGTTGCGATTGCCGGGCTTTCCGGCGTGAAACCGTTGCTCATGAAAGGCACGGATGACGACGGTGATGAACATGACCATCACGCGGCAGAGGGTGAAAAAGGTGATGGAGATCACCATCATGGTGAGTACAACATGCATCTCTGGCTTTCCCCAGAGATAGCGCGGCTTTCAGCGGTTGCAATCCACGACAAATTAGTGGAACTTATGCCGCAAAGTCGAGCCAAACTAGACGCCAACCTGAAGGATTTTGAGGCACAATTAGCCGCAACCGATAAGCAGGTAGGTAATGAGCTCGCACCGTTGAAAGGAAAAGGGTATTTCGTTTTTCATGACGCCTATGGCTACTATGAAAAACACTATGGTTTGACCCCGCTTGGGCACTTCACCGTCAACCCTGAAATTCAACCTGGTGCGCAGCGTTTACATGAAATCAGAACACAGTTGGTTGAGCAAAAAGCGACATGCGTTTTTGCTGAGCCACAGTTCAGGCCAGCGGTCGTAGAAGCCGTGGCCAGGGGGACATCCGTGCGCATGGGGACCCTTGACCCGCTAGGAACGAATATCCAGTTGAGCAAAGCGAGCTATTCGCAGTTCCTCAGCCAACTGGCGGACCAGTATGCGAGCTGCCTGAAAGGAGATTAACGAGGAAGTGAATACGTGCAACAGATAGCCCGCTCTGTCGCCCTGGCATTTAACAATCTGCCTCGACCCCACCGCGTTATGCTGGGGTCGCTTACAGTACTCACCTTAGCGGTCGCCGTCTGGCGGCCCTATGTTTACCACCCGAGTTCTGCCCCTATCATCAAAACCATCGAGCTTGAAAAGAGCGAGATCCGTTCTTTACTGCCTGAAGCCAGTGAGCCTATCGACCAGGCTGCTCAGGAAGATGAAGCGATTCCCCAGGATGAACTGGACGATAAAATCGAGAACGAGGCCGGGATCCACGAGTATGTTGTCTCTACCGGTGACACGCTGAGCAGCGTGCTCAATCAGTACGGTATCGACATGGGGAATATCAGTCAGCTCGCTGCTGCAGATAAAGACCTGCGTAACCTGAAAATAGGGCAACAGCTCTCCTGGACCTTAACGGCGGATGGCGATCTTCAGCGGTTAACCTGGGAGATGTCCCGCCGTGAAACCCGCACCTACGATCGCACTGCAAACGGTTTCAAAATGACCAGTGAAATGCAGAAGGGCGACTGGGTGAACAGCGTGATGAAAGGCACAGTAGGCGGAAGCTTCGTTTCCAGCGCCCGTGATGCCGGTCTCACCAGCTCTGAAATCAGTGCGGTGATCAAAGCCATGCAGTGGCAGATGGATTTCCGCAAGCTGAAGAAGGGCGATGAGTTTTCCGTGCTGATGTCTCGCGAAATGCTTGACGGCAAGCGTGAGCAGAGCCAACTGGTGGGCGTACGTCTGCGCTCTGATGGCAAAGATTACTACGCCATCCGTGCCGAAGACGGTAAGTTCTACGACCGCAGCGGTACGGGACTGGCGAAAGGCTTTATGCGCTTCCCGACGGCTAAACAGTTCCGCGTTTCCTCTAACTTTAACCCGCGTCGTCTGAACCCGGTTACCGGGCGCGTCGCACCACACCGTGGCGTTGACTTTGCCATGCCGCAGGGCACGCCGGTGCTGGCTGTGGGTGATGGTGAAGTGGTCGTGGCTAAACGTAGCGGTGCCGCAGGCTACTATGTCGCGGTGCGTCACGGTCGTACCTACACCACCCGCTATATGCACCTGCGTAAACTGCTGGTTAAGCCTGGACAGAAAGTGAAACGTGGCGACCGTATCGCGCTCTCCGGCAACACCGGACGCTCGACCGGCCCGCACCTGCACTATGAAGTGTGGATTAACCAACAGGCCGTAAACCCGCTGACGGCGAAACTGCCACGCACCGAAGGCCTGACGGGTAAAGATCGTTCTGATTACCTGGCGCAGGTGAAAGAGGTGATACCGCAGCTGAGCTTAAACTAAGCCTTCTGTTTTTGTGAAAAAAGCCGGTGTCAGTATGCGCCGGCTTTTTCTTTTGTGCGTGGACGACTGCCTCGCTACACTATCAATAAAATTTTGCGTCACCAGACCCTGGAACCAGCATGGAAACAAAAAAAAACAATATTGAATACATTCCTGAGTTTGAAAAATCCTTTCGCCATCCGCGCAACTGGGGCGCCTGGCTCGGGGTCTACACCTTTGCAGGCATCGCTATGCTGCCTGCTGCGCTGCGCGATCCCCTGCTGGGGAAAATTGGCCGTCTGGCCGGGCGTTTAGGCAAAAGCGCGCGTCGCCGTGCGCAGATCAACCTCTATTACTGTTTTCCCGAAAAAAGCGATGCCGAGCGCGAGGCTATCATCGATGCGATGTATACCACCGCGCCGCAGGCAATGGCGATGATGGCAGAGCTGGCGCTGAAAGGGCCGGAAAAAATCGTTGACCGTGTTGACTGGAAAGGGCTGGAAATCATTGACGAAATGCGTCGCAATGACGAGAAGGTGATTTTCCTCGTTCCTCACGGTTGGGGTGTCGACATTCCGGCGATGCTGATGGCTTCTCAGGGTCAGAAGATGGCGGCCATGTTCCATAACCAGGGCAACAAAATCTACGACTTTGTCTGGAATACCGTACGTCGTCGTTTTGGCGGTCGTTTGCATGCGCGTAACGATGGTATCAAGCCGTTTATTCAGTCCGTACGTCAGGGATACTGGGGCTACTATCTGCCGGATCAGGACCACGGACCGGAGCACAGTGAGTTTGTCGACTTCTTTGCGACCTACAAAGCCACACTTCCGGCGATTGGCCGCCTGATGAAGGTGTGTCGCGCCCGCGTGATCCCACTCTTCCCGGTTTATGATGGTAAAACGCACCGTCTGAGCATTGAAGTCCGCCCGCCGATGGATGACCTGCTGACCGCAGACGATCGCACCATTGCGCGTCGCATGAACGAAGAGGTGGAAATCCTGGTGGGGCCGCATACCGAACAGTACACGTGGATATTGAAGCTGCTTAAAACGCGAAAGCCGGGTGAAACGGAACCTTATAAACGCAAAGAGCTTTATCCGAGGAAATAAAAAAAGCCCTCTCCATCTGGAGAGGGCTTTTTAACACAGACGTTGTTACTCGACGGTCATAACGCGGGTGGTGTTGGTTGAGCCGATGGTGCTCATCACATCACCCTGCGTCACGATAACGATATCACCGGACACCAGGTAACCTTTGTCGCGCAGCAGATTGACGGCATCGTGCGCGGCTGCCACGCCGTCATTGGTGCTGTCGAAGTGCACCGGCGTCACACCGCGGTACAGCGCCGTCAGGTTCAGCGTACGTTCATGACGGGACATGGCGAAGATCGGCAGACCGGAGCTGATACGGGAAGTCATCAGCGCGGTACGGCCTGATTCGGTCATGGTGATGATCGCGGTAACCCCTTTCAGATGGTTTGCCGCGTACATGGCAGACATCGCAATCGCTTCTTCCACGTTGTCGAACTGCACGTCCAGACGGTGTTTAGAGACGTTGATGCTTGGGATCTTCTCTGCGCCCAGGCAGACACGCGCCATCGCGGCCACGGTTTCAGCAGGATATTGGCCCGCAGCGGTTTCCGCAGACAGCATCACCGCATCGGTACCATCCAGCACGGCGTTAGCGACGTCCATCACTTCCGCACGGGTTGGCATTGGGTTGGTGATCATGGATTCCATCATCTGGGTCGCGGTGATCACCGCGCGGTTCAGTTGACGTGCGCGACGAATCAGCGCTTTCTGGATACCAACCAGCTCAGGATCGCCGATTTCCACACCCAAATCGCCGCGGGCCACCATCACCACGTCAGAAGCCAGGATCACATCGTCCATGGCGTCCTGATCGCAAACGGCTTCCGCGCGTTCAACCTTGGCAACGATTTTGGCATCACAGCCTGCATCACGGGCCAGACGGCGTGCATAGTTCAGATCTTCGCCACAGCGTGGGAAGGAGACTGCCAGGTAGTCAACGCCGATCAGAGCCGCAGTAACGATGTCCGCTTTGTCTTTATCGGTCAGCGCTTCCGCAGAGAGGCCGCCGCCCAGTTTGTTGATACCTTTATTGTTGGAGAGCGGGCCGCCGACGGTGACTTCGGTGAACACTTTCATTCCCTGAACTTCGAGCACCTTCAGCTGTACGCGTCCGTCGTCGAGCAGCAGGATATCGCCAGGCACCACGTCAGCTGGCAGGCCTTTATAGTCGATCCCGACTTTTTCTTTATCGCCTTCGCCTTTGCCCAGGTTGGCATCCAGCAGGAATTTATCGCCGATATTGAGGAAAACTTTACCTTCTTTGAAGGTGGAGACACGAATTTTGGGACCCTGCAGATCGCCGAGGATAGCGACATGGCGGCCCAGTTTAGCGGCGATCTCACGCACTTTGTCGGCACGTAATTTATGGTCTTCTGGCGTACCGTGAGAGAAGTTCATGCGCACCACGTTGGCACCCGCGGCGATAATCTTTTCAAGGTTATTATCGCGGTCGGTGGCCGGGCCTAAGGTGGTAACGATCTTGGTTCTGCGAAGCCTTCTGGACATGTAATACTCCGTTGACTGAAACAACTTTGGTGTTGCGTGAACATTGAATCGGCCTTCATCTGCCGCAAGGCAGCAAAGAGAGGACCGAATGCCGTAAATCATTACATCGTAATTATTGGTTACGTCTTCGTTATCTACTTTAAGGAAACATCGCTCTTTATGAGCAATTCTTTATCAAAACGCGATTCCTTCAGCGCTTCCTTGACTCGCTTCAAGTTATCTCTGAATTTTGCGCCCCGTCGCAAGGTAAAACCGGTCGCCAGCACGTCTATAACCGTGAGCTGTGCCAGACGGGAAACCATCGGCATATACATATCGGTATCCTCCGGGACGTCCAGCGTAATGGCGAGCGTCGCCTCTCGTGCCAGCGGCGTACCGGCGGTGGTGAGGGCGATCACCATGGCATCGTTTTCACGGGCCAGCTGCGCCAGTTCCACCTGACTTTTGGTGCGGCCAGTATGCGAAATGAGTACCACGACGTCATCTTCACTGCAATTCATACAGCTCATGCGTTGCAGCACAATGTCATCGGAATAAATCACCGGCACGTTGAAGCGGAAGAATTTATTCATGGCATCGTGCGCCACGGCGGCCGACGACCCAAGTCCGAAGAACGCGATCCGCTTGGCCTGGGTAAGTAAATCCACCGCACGGTTCACCGAACTCATATCCAGAGACTGACGAACGTGGTCAAGCGTGGCCATAGCTGACTCAAAAATTTTCGCCGTGTAGGCATCTACGCTGTCGTCTTCATCCACATTACGATTAACATAAGGGGTGCCGTTTGCCAGACTTTGTGCCAGATGCAGTTTAAAATCAGGAAAGCCGCGCGTTTCCAGGCTACGGCAGAAGCGGTTAACCGTCGGTTCGCTGACGCCTGCTTCCTGAGCCAGCGCGGCGATGCTTGAATGAATCGCCTGAGCGGGAGAGGCAAGAATGACTTCAGCCACTTTTCGCTCGGATTTGCTAAGGTGTTCCAGTTGATACTGGATTTTTTCAAGCATATTCATTGTTAACAGGGCGCTCGTGGGGGTGGAAACGATTTCATAAATGGATGAAATCTTCATTCGATTAGCCGATATTACCCCTGTGGCTTCCATAAAGGGTAACAGTCGACAAGATAATGTTGTTGTTTTTTTTCATTACTTGATCGATGTCGGGTTTTGCTATGACCCTGTTGCGCAAATTATCGACGCTTGTTGCGTCATAATGCCCCCGTAATCGGCTGCAAGGCGAAAAATTGCCGTATCGCACGAGACGATAAGTGCTAATGGTTTCGGGAATGACGTAAAAGCAGTACAGTGCATTGTAATAAAATTACAACGATACCTGGCAGAAGTACCAGGTGATCCAACTGAGGAGAATGACATGGCGGTAACGCAAACAGCCCAGGCATGTGACCTGGTCATTTTCGGCGCGAAAGGCGATCTTGCACGCCGAAAATTGCTGCCTTCCCTGTATCAACTGGAGAAAGCGGGCCAAATTCATCCGGATACCCGTATCCTGGGGGTAGGGCGCGCCGACTGGGATAAGGACGCTTATACCAAAGTCGTCCGCGAGGCGCTCGAAACTTTCATGAAGGAAAAAATTGATGAAAGTTTGTGGGATACTCTGAGCGGTCGTCTTGATTTCTGCAACCTGGACGTCAATGACGTCAGCGCGTTTAACCGCCTGGGCGCCATGCTGGATCAGAAAAACCGTGTCACCATTAACTATTTCGCCATGCCGCCAAGCACTTTCGGCGCCATCTGCAAAGGTCTCGGCGAAGCCAAACTGAACGCCAAACCGGCGCGCGTGGTGATGGAGAAGCCGCTGGGTACCTCTCTGGCAACCTCGCGTGAAATCAACGACCAGGTGGGCGAGTTCTTCGAAGAGTGCCAGGTTTACCGTATCGACCACTATCTCGGTAAAGAGACGGTACTGAACCTGCTGGCGCTGCGTTTTGCTAACTCCCTGTTTGTGAATAACTGGGACAACCGCACTATCGACCACGTGGAAATCACCGTGGCGGAAGAGGTAGGTATCGAAGGACGCTGGGGTTACTTTGACCAGGCAGGCCAGATGCGCGACATGATCCAGAACCACCTCCTGCAAATTCTGTGCATGATCGCCATGTCACCGCCGTCTGACCTGACGGCAGACAGCATTCGCGACGCCAAAGTCAAAGTGCTCAAGTCGCTGCGCCGCATCGACCGCTCCAACGTGCGCGAGAAGACCGTTCGCGGCCAGTACACTGCCGGGTTTGCGCAAGGCAAAAAAGTGCCGGGCTACCTGGAAGAAGAGGGCGCGAACAAATCCAGCAACACAGAGACTTTTGTGGCGATCCGCGTAGATATCGATGACTGGCGCTGGGCGGGCGTGCCGTTCTACCTGCGTACCGGTAAACGTCTGCCAACCAAATGTTCCGAAGTCGTCGTCTACTTCAAAAACCCGGAACTGAACCTGTTCAAAGAGTCCTGGCAGGAGCTGCCGCAGAACAAACTGACCATTCGTTTGCAGCCGGACGAAGGGGTAGATATCCAGATCCTCAACAAAGTGCCGGGACTGGATCACAAGCATAACCTGCAGACCACCAAACTGGATCTGAGCTACTCCGAAACCTTCAACCAGACGCACCTCGCGGATGCTTATGAGCGTCTGCTGCTGGAAACCATGCGTGGTATCCAGGCGCTGTTCGTGCGTCGCGATGAAGTGGAAGAGGCGTGGAAATGGGTCGATTCCATTACCGAAGCCTGGGCAGCCGATCAGGATGCGCCAAAACCGTATCAGGCGGGCACCTGGGGTCCGGTTGCATCGGTGGCCATGATCACCCGTGATGGCCGCTCCTGGAACGAGTTTGAGTAGGATAATCCACTAGCCCGAAAGTGTTATTTTACCGGTAACATGATCTAACACAGCTAGTGGCACAATTTTTATTCTTTTAAGCGCCGTGTGGATTTCCCCGCGGCGCTTTTTTTATTACACTGCCGGAAGTGATTTTGCCCCAGAGCTCCGGACAGCAAGCGTTTCAGCGGTGTTAACAACTGCCAGCGACGTTGTAAACTCCTGAGCCCGGACAGATAAATTAGAGGAGCTTTTATGAATCCGACATTGTTACGCGTAACACAACGCATTATTGAGCGCTCGAAGGAGACCCGTTCGGCCTACCTCGCCCGGATTGAACAGGCAAAGAGCAATACCGTCCATCGCTCCCAGCTGGCCTGTGGTAACCTGGCGCACGGCTTCGCGGCCTGCCAGCCCGATGATAAAGCCTCCCTGAAAAGCATGTTGCGTAACAATATCGCCATTATTACCTCCTATAACGACATGCTCTCCGCCCACCAACCGTATGAGGTCTATCCCAATATCATTCGTAACGCGCTGCACAGCGTGAATGCGGTAGGTCAGGTCGCGGGTGGCGTGCCGGCAATGTGCGACGGTGTGACCCAGGGGCAGGATGGTATGGAGCTGTCGCTGCTCAGCCGCGAAGTGATTGCGATGTCTGCTGCAGTAGGCCTGTCACACAACATGTTTGATGGCGCACTGTACCTGGGCGTGTGCGACAAGATCGTCCCGGGACTGGTGATGGCAGCGCTGTCGTTTGGCCATCTGCCCGCGATCTTTGTGCCGTCTGGCCCGATGGCAAGCGGCCTGCCGAACAAAGAAAAAGTGCGTATTCGCCAGCTGTATGCGGAAGGAAAAGCAGACCGTCAGGCGCTGCTGGAGGCGGAAGCCGCGTCCTACCATGCGCCGGGTACCTGTACATTCTACGGCACGGCCAACACCAACCAGATGGTGGTGGAATTTATGGGCATGCAGCTGCCGGGCTCGTCCTTTATCCAGCCGGATGCACCTCTGCGTCAGGCCTTGACTGAGGCCGCAGCACGTCAGGTGACGCGTCTGACCGGAAACGGCAATGAATGGATGCCGATGGGCAAAATGGTCGACGAAAAAGTGATCGTCAACGGTATCGTGGCTCTGCTGGCCACCGGCGGTTCGACCAACCACACCATGCACCTGGTGGCCATGGCGCGCGCGGCGGGCATTCTGATCAACTGGGATGATTTCTCTGAGATCTCTTCCGTGGTGCCGCTGATGGCACGTCTTTACCCGAACGGTCCGGCGGACATCAACCACTTCCAGGCTGCGGGTGGCGTACCGCTGCTGATGCGCGAGCTGCTGAAAGGCGGTTTGCTGCATGAAGACGTCAACACCGTGGCAGGCTTTGGCCTGCAGCGCTATACCCAGGAGCCGTGGCTGAACAATGGCGAGCTGGCTTGGCGCGACGGGGCGACCGCATCTCTCGATGCGCAGGTGATTGCCACCATCGACAAACCGTTCTCTCCTCATGGTGGCACCAAAGTGCTGAGCGGCAACCTCGGTCGTGCGGTGATGAAAACGTCTGCTGTACCGGAAGAGAACCAGGTTATTGAAGCGCCGGCTGTGGTGTTTGAAAGCCAGCACGACGTATTACCCGCTTTTGACGCGGGTCTGCTTGATAAAGACTGTGTGGTGGTAGTGCGTCATCAGGGGCCAAAAGCGAACGGCATGCCAGAATTACATAAACTTATGCCACCACTTGGTGTATTATTGGACCGCCGTTTCAAAATTGCGTTAGTGACCGATGGACGCCTCTCCGGTGCATCCGGCAAAGTGCCTTCAGCTATCCACGTCACGCCGGAAGCTTATGACGGCGGTTTGCTGGCGAAAGTGCGCGACGGTGACATGATCCGCGTGAACGGTCAGACAGGTGAGTTAACCCTGCTGGTGGATGAGGCAGAGCTGGCGGCACGTCAGCCACATATTCCTGACCTGAGCGCATCGCGCGTGGGGACCGGACGCGAAATGTTCAGCGCGCTGCGTGAGAAACTCTCCGGTGCGGAGCAGGGCGCGACCTGTATTACGTTTTAAGACGACTTGATTTTAACGATCTGGCGAGAGAAAACTCTGATGAAAAACTGGAAAACAAGTGCAGAAGCAATCCTGACCACTGGCCCTGTCGTGCCGGTTATCGTGGTAAACAAGCTGGAGCACGCTGTGCCAATGGCGAAAGCGCTGGTTGCGGGTGGCGTTCGTGTTCTGGAAGTGACCCTGCGTACCGCCTGCGCGATGGATGCGATTCGCGCTATCGCCAAAGAAGTGCCGGACGCCATCATCGGTGCGGGCACTGTTCTCAACGCGCAACAGCTGGCAGAAGTCACGGAGGCCGGAGCTCAGTTCGCTATCAGCCCTGGCCTGACCGAGCCGCTGCTGAAAGCAGCGACCGAAGGCACTATTCCTTTGATCCCGGGTATCAGCACCGTGTCTGAACTGATGCTGGGTATGGACTACGGCCTGAAAGAGTTCAAATTCTTCCCGGCAGAAGCCAACGGCGGCACCAAAGCGCTGCAGGCGATTGCAGGTCCATTCTCTCAGGTGCGTTTCTGCCCGACGGGCGGTATCTCTCCGGCGAACTACCGTGACTACCTGGCGCTGAAAAGCGTGCTGTGCATCGGGGGTTCATGGCTGGTGCCAGCGGATGCGCTGGAAGCGGGCGACTGGGATCGCATCACGAAACTGGCTCGCGAAGCGGTTGAAGGCGCGAAGCAATAAGTTTTTTATCGTATGAAAAACGGGCCTTTCGGCCCGTTTTTTTTATCCTGCTACCTTAACGTTCGCTGCCGCCGTTTTTGCGCGTGCGATGGCCTCGTCGACGTTATTCCCGGTTGCTAACGCCACGCCCAGACGACGGGTGCCGTCGATCTCCGGCTTACCGAACAAACGTACCTGTAACCCGGCGCCCGTTGCGCCCTCGACGTTATCAAACGTCACGTTCTGACTGGTCAGCTGCGGCAGGATCACCGCCGAGGCCGCCGGGCCGTACTGACGAATACCGCCAACCGGCAGGCCAAGGAAGGCGCGAACATGCAGGGCGAACTCGGAGAGATCCTGCGATATCAACGTCACCATCCCGGTGTCATGCGGGCGAGGGGAGACTTCGCTGAAAATCACCTCGTCGCCGCAGACAAACAGCTCCACGCCGAACAGACCGTAACCACCTAACGCCAGAACGGTTTTACGGGCGATATCCTGGGCACGTTCCAGCGCCAGGGCGCTCATCTGCTGTGGCTGCCAGGATTCGCGGTAATCGCCATCCTCCTGGCGGTGACCGATCGGATCGCAGAAATGGACGCCATCCACCGCGCTGACGGTAAGCAGGGTGATTTCGAAATCAAACTTCACCACCCCCTCGACGATCACGCGGCCTGCTCCGGCACGGCCACCCTGTTGCGCATAATCCCAGGCTTTGTCCAGCGTGCTGCTGTCGCGGATAAAACTCTGTCCTTTTCCGGATGAGCTCATCACCGGCTTAATGATGCACGGGTAACCCATCTCATCGACGGCCTGCAGGAATGCGGTTTTATCGCCCGCAAAACGGTAGCTTGAAGTGGGCAGCCCCAGCTCCTCTGCCGCCAGGCGGCGAATGCCTTCGCGGTTCATGGTCAGTTTCGCTGCGTTGGCGCAAGGCACCACGCGCTGACCTTCCTGCTCAAGCGCGATCAGCGTATCGGTCGCGATAGCTTCAATCTCCGGCACCACAAAATCCGGTTTCTCCTGCGTGATGAGTGTCCGCAGAGCCTCTCCGTCCAGCATGTTAATCACATAAGAACGATGGGCAACATGCATGGCGGGCGCGTCGGCGTAGCGGTCTACGGCAATCACTTCTACCCCTAAACGCTGGCACTCAATGGCGACTTCTTTCCCCAGCTCGCCCGATCCTAACAGCATCACACGCGTCGCCGCAGGTCGCAGCGCGGTTCCTAAACGAGTCATAACATTCCCCCTGAAAAAGATGCGCGCAGTATAAACGAAAACGTTTGCGTCTGTCTTGCGCAGGGCAAAAAGGCCGACGAGAAATTTGCGCTTCTTTAGCCTCGACGGACATTTCCTGACGCCTGCTCGCTTACGCTGTGGAAATGTTAACCGTTAAGTGAGGGAAACTATGTCAGGCTGGTTAAATCAACTGCAATCCATGTTAGGGCAGAAAACATCAGGCTCCGGCGACCAGGGGCTAAGCAAACTGCTGGTACCGGGGGCGCTCGGAGGGCTGGCAGGGCTGCTGGTCGCCAATAAATCCTCACGTAAGCTGCTGGCAAAGTACGGTACCGGCGCGTTGCTGGCCGGTGGCGGCGCTATCGCCGGTACCGTGCTGTGGAACAAGTACAAGGACAGGGTACGCGCGGCGCACCAGGATGAACCCCACTTTGGGGAGGAGACTTCGCCGCTGGATCTGCGTACGGAGCGGCTCATTCTTGCGCTGGTGTTTGCCGCAAAAAGCGACGGGCATATTGATGATAAAGAACGAGCGGCTATCGAGCAGCAGATGCGAGAAGCCGGCGTGGAGGAGCAGGGCAGAACGCTGGTGGCGCAGGCCATTGAGCAGCCGCTCGATCCGCAGCGTCTGGCGCAAAGCGTACAGAATGAGGAAGAGGCGCTGGAACTCTATTTCCTGAGCTGTGCCGCCATTGATATTGACCACTTTATGGAACGCAGCTATCTCAACGCCCTGGGCGATGCGTTGAAAATTCCTCAGGATGTTCGCGAGGGGATCGAGCAGGATATCCGGGAGCAAAAACTGACGCTACAGGGCTAGCTATCGCTGATGTAGCCATGTTTCGCTTGCATCATGCGCGGGTTTTGCCAACCTTATAGGGTGTAAAACTTAAAAGAATGATGTCATGCCACCGAAAGCCCGACGTACTCCGTATGCGATCACCACCCATGGCGATACGCGTATAGATAACTATTACTGGCTACGGGACGATTCACGTTCCCGCCCAGAGGTACTCGACTACCTGCATGAAGAAAACGATTACGGTCGCAAGGTCATGTCCAGCCAGCAGGCGCTTCAGGACCAGCTGCTGAACGAAATGGTGCAGCGCATTCCTCAGCGCGATATCTCCGCGCCGTGGACCAAAAACGGCTATCGTTATCGGCATATCTACGAGCCCGGCAGTGAATATCCCATCTATCAGCGACAGTCGGTATTAAGCGCCGAGTGGGATGAATGGGATATTCTGCTGGATGCCAACCAGCGTGCCGCCCACAGCGAGTTTTATACGCTGGGTGGTATGTCCATCTCCCCGGATAACACCATTATGGCGCTGGCGGAGGATTATCTCTCCCGTCGTCAGTATGGCCTGCGATTCCGCAATCTGGAAACCGGTAACTGGTATCCGGAAATGCTTGAAAACGTCTCCCCGGATTTTGTCTGGGCGAACGATTCCGAGACGGTCTATTACGTTAAAAAGCACGCCGCCACGCTGCTGCCTTATCAGGTGTGGCGCCACAGTGTAGGCACGGACTCCGCCGATGACGAACTGGTGTATGAGGAGAAAGACGAAACGTTTTATGTCAGCCTGCATAAAACGTCCTCACGCCACTATGTGATTATTTTCCTTGCCAGCGCTACCACCTCAGAAGTGCTACTGCTGGATGCCGAACTGCCTGATGCCCAGCCGCTCTGCTTTCTGCCGCGCCGAAAAGACCATGAGTACAGTCTGGATCACTTCCAGCACAGCTTTTATCTGCGCTCAAACCGCGAGGGGAAAAACTTTGGCCTGTATAAGACCAAGGTGCGCGACGAGCGCAAGTGGGAGGTGCTTATTCCCGCGCGGGAACAGGTGATGCTCGAAGGGTTCACGCTGTTTACCGACTGGCTGGTGGTGGAAGAGCGTCAGCGGGGGTTGACCAGTATCCGGCAAATCAACCGCAAAACGCGCGAGGTGATAGGGATCGCGTTTGACGACCCGGCCTACGTCACCTGGATTGGTTTTAATCCTGAGCCTGAATCGTCCCGGCTGCGCTATGGCTACTCGTCGATGACCACGCCGGATACGCTGTTCGAACTGGATATGGATACCGGCCAGCGCCAGGTGTTGAAGCAAACAGAAGTGAAGGGATTTGAATCCGACAATTATCGTAGCGAACACCTGTGGGTTACCGCGCGCGATGGTGTCGAGGTGCCGGTTTCGCTCGTGTATCACAAGGCGCATTTTCAGAAAGGTAAAAACCCTGTCCTGGTTTACGGCTACGGCTCCTATGGTTCCAGCATGGATGCCGACTTCAGCAGCAGCAGATTAAGTCTGCTCGATCGCGGTTTTGTTTTTGCCATCGCTCATATTCGCGGCGGCGGTGAGCTGGGCCAGCACTGGTATGAAGACGGGAAATTCCTGAAAAAGCAAAACACGTTCAATGATTATCTCGACGTTTGCGACGCCTTAATTGAACAAGGCTATGGCGATCCGCAGCTCTGCTTTGGCATGGGCGGCAGCGCGGGCGGCATGCTGATGGGCGCTGTGATCAATCAGCGTCCCGAGCGTTTTAAGGGCATCGTTGCGCAGGTACCGTTTGTCGATGTGGTCACCACCATGCTCGACGAATCTATCCCGCTGACGACCGGGGAGTTTGAAGAGTGGGGGAATCCACAGGATGAAACCTATTATCGCTATATGAAAGCGTACAGCCCGTACGATAACGTGGAAGCGAAAGCCTACCCGCACATGCTGGTGACTACCGGTTTGCACGATTCACAGGTGCAGTACTGGGAACCGGCGAAATGGGTGGCGAAGCTGCGGGAACTGAAAACCGACGACAACCTGCTGCTGCTCTGTACCGATATGGACTCCGGGCACGGAGGGAAGTCGGGGCGGTTTAAATCTTATGAAGGGGTGGCGCTGGAATACGCCTTTTTGATCGGCCTGGCGCAGGATACGCTTCCAGGCCAGACTGAACGTTAAGCTTCACCCAGATAATGCTTCAGGGTTAAGCGTAGCTCCGGGCTCATCTTGTCGAGGTTGTTATACAGCCAGCGCAGATAGCCCGGATCTTTATCTGCAATATCCGATACTGCTCTCCCGCGGTATTTTCCGAAGGTGAACGTCGTCAGCAGTGCAGGACGGCCGGTAATCGTCGCCATATCATCCGGTGTCCAGCCGGAAGTATTCATAATATCGATCAGCAGCGCAGCGGTGATATAGCAGTCATACAGGGCGCGGTGATGGTGCAGCCCTTCAGGCGTTCTGACGCTGAGCTTGCGGGATTTATACAGCGCCATATTGCTGTATTTGATCCCCGGCCACAGGCGACGCGCCAGCTTCATGGTGCAAATCCATTCCCCGGGCATGTCGGGGAGAACCCGACGGTCGAAGCTGGCGTTGTGGGCGACATACCACGGGCTGCCATAGTAGTGCGGGATAACGTCTTCTATCCAGGGTTTATCCGCCACCATTGATTCAGTGATGCGATGGATAGCCATGGCCTGCGGGCTAATAGGGCGATCGGGCCGCACCAGATGGCTCATCGGGTTGACTATTTTTCCGTCAACGACGTCGACCGAGGCCACCTCCACAATTCCGCCCTGAAGATCGCAAGTTTCGGTATCAATGACGCGCAGCATGAAAATCTCCTGAGCTTAAAACGCTTAGCCTAAAGGAATGATATCGCCTTGCCAACCCTGTCGGTTAAGCGTGCCGGTCAACAGCAGCTCGCCTTTATCCGCCCGCACGATCAACTGGCCTTTTTCATCCCATAATGCGCTGCCGGTGCTGGCGTTCGCCATTAATACCGCAATGGCATATTTGTGTGCAAAGCGTTGCAGGGTGCTGATGGACTGCCGCCAGCGGTTGTCCCTTACCGACTGGCTGCTGGTGAACAGCGTTGCCTGCGGATCGAGATTGGGGGAATCGCCCTGCGCATCAATGATGGTGAGCTGTTTATCCCCCGGAACCAGGCTCGCACCGCCGCCTTGCGGATAGCGCACGATGCTCGGCCGAGAGGGCGTAAAGAGCACGAGACCTTTCTGACGCTGGCCATTCCGCTCAAGGGGAAGCCCGGCAATAACGCTAATCTGGTAAAAATGTGCCGCATCAAGCAAGGGTTCCAGCTGCGCGTCGCACGGTGGGGGAGGTAACGTCGTTGTGCCTGAGCCGGTTAAGGAGAGTTCCGGGAAGACCAGCAGATCGCACTGCTGCTGTGCCGCTTCGGCAATGAAGCGAAGGTGATGGGTAACGTGCTCATCAACACTGTGATACTGCCCGCCATACTGGGCTGCCGCTATATTCCATTGTGACATCGTGACTTCCTTATACACTGAGTCGCAGGGATTTAAGAATACACCTAATTTAATCAGGGTTTTCTTATCCTGCCAGATTTCGCGTAAGGAAGTGTAACGACTCGTTAAGCTTATTTAACTTTAGGCTCGTACGGCAGACGAGAGAGGTTGACCGAAGCGAGACGGTGAGCAATTAATCTTTCCCGGAACCAGTCGCGCAAATGGGCGGGTTGTTCCCGTTCCACAACTTCAGCCACGATGGGCATGTTGTAACGCTCTTTGAACGCAACGCCAGCGGCTGCGAGATCGACATTCACTTTATCCATCTCGTCCTGAGGAAGGGCGGCCAGATTGATTTTCATTTCCTTCTCCTGTTTATGCGGCGGCAACGTTACCGCGATTGCGCGACGATGACAAGCGGAGGTGGGATGATCCTCGACTCGTCTATTATACAGCGTTATTCTTTAGCATACAGACATAACAAAAAGGAATGATCGCGATGGGATTATCCACTTCACGCACGGTATGCGCGCTGGTTTTTCTGGCATCAGTCATTATCTCGCCCGCTGTGCTGGCGCATGCGCATCTTAAACAGCAGAGCCCCGCAGCAGACAGCGTGGTGAGCGCTCCGCAGTCACTGACGCTGAATTTTTCGGAAGGTATTGAACCGGGGTTTAGCGGTGTGGTGGTGACGGATGCGCACAAGCAGGTCGTCAAAACGGGAGCCGTAACGCGAGACGAAAAGAACAAGGCTCAACTGATCGTTCCGCTGGCGCAAACGCTGGCGACCGGAACCTACCGGGTGGACTGGCATGTGGTTTCCGTCGACGGCCACAAAACCAAAGGCAGCTATCACTTTAGCGTGAAATAGCATGCTGGCACTGGTCTATGTTGGGTTGCGCTTTATCCATTTCGCGGCGCTGATGCTCGTTTTTGGTAATGCGCTATACAGCGTCTGGTTGGCGCCTTCCTCTCTCCATCGTCTGATGGCTCTGCGTTTCGCGCTGCAGCAGCGGGTGGCATCTTTAATCAGCCTGGCCGCTGCGCTTCTGATGTTCATGCTTCAGGGCGGATTAATGGGCGATGGCTGGGGAGATGTGTTTAACCCGCAAGTCTGGCACGGCGTACTGGGGACGCAGTTTGGCAGCGTCTGGCTGTGGCAAATTATCCTTGCTTCCATTACGGTTGCTGCCGCGTGGCTTGCGCCGCTGAAAGGCTCCCGGCTGCTACTGCTCGCAATGGGGCAGTTTGTGCTGCTGGCAGGGGTAGGCCACGCGACGATGAACGAAGGTCCGTTGGGGGCTGTGCAGCGTCTCAATCATGCCGTTCATCTGTTATGTGCCGCAACCTGGCTCGGCGGATTACTGCCGCTGCTGTTCTGCATGCATCTGGCAAAAGGGCGCTGGCAGAACGCGGCCATCTACACCATGATGCGTTTCTCGCGCGTAGGCCACTATGCCGTCGCGGGCGTGCTGCTCACAGGGACGATCAATTCGCTCTTGATTCTGGGCGTCCATATTCCCTGGCAGGCTGGCTACGTGCAGCTTTTATTGTTCAAATGTGCGCTGGTGGCGTTGATGGTGGCAATTGCGCTGGCAAATCGGTATTTTCTGGTGCCACGGTTTCGTCCGGATTCCGGGAGGGCACAACAGCTTTTTATCAGGATGACACAGGCAGAAGTGGTGCTGGGAGCGCTGGTTCTGGCAGCGGTCAGCCTGTTCGCCACCTGGGAACCCTTCTGACAAGGTTAACTAACATATGAAAAAAACAGTACTTTCGCTCTTATTGCTGGCCTGCACGGGGAGCGCTCTGGCCGCGCCGCAGGTGATCACCGTCAGCCGTTTTGAAGTGGGTAAAGACAAGTGGGCGTTTAATCGCGAAGAGGTGATGCTGACCTGTCGTCCGGGCCATGCGTTATACGCGATCAACCCGAGTACGCTGGTGCAATACCCGTTGAATGAGGTTGCAGAGCAGCAGGTGGCCAGCGGCAAGAGCAGCGGCCAGCCCATCAGCGTGATCCAGATTGATGACCCGGCTCACCCAGGGCAGAAGATGAGCCTGACACCGTTTATCGAACGCGCTGACAAGCTCTGCTAGCGTTCAGGTTTCCAATAAAAAACCGCAGATGCTCGCGAAAGCACTGCGGTTTTTTGTTTTTGATGATGATTTAACGCTTTTTTTCTGGCCGCTTTAACTGTGGACTGGAAAACCTGGCGTCGTCATCTATTCTTAAAAGGCAAGGCGACTTAGCCTGCATTAATGCCAACTTTTAGCGCACGGCTCTCTCCCAAGAGCCATTTCCCTGGACCGAATACAGGAATCGTATTCGGTCTCTTTTTATCTGTATGAAAGACAATACGTTACGCCTTTTATCATCTTTATGCAGCGGATGCATCCTGTGCGACTTCGTAAAACATATCACAACACCGCAGGCGGAAGTCCAGCCCTTTTTGCCTGTTTTGTTAAATTTTTGTGAGCAATTAAGGAAAGTCAGCGCCGTGCTTAAAAGCGGGATTTTACCGACGCCTCAATTTCATCAAGCAATTCAAAACGACGGCGGTATTCCGCACGCTTCTTGCTCGCGATCTCGTCGAGAGATTTGCGTTCCATCTGCAGCGGGAGTTGCCAGCAGAAGCCGGAGACCTTTTTACCGCCCAGAGAATCCCAGAATTCGTCATAGCTGGCGTGGAAATGGCGGCCTTTGCTGAGGCGATAGCGCAATGCGCGGAAAACGTGTCCCTCGTCGCTGACGGCAAAAATCGCCTTAACAGATGACTGTAAGGCCAGCTGGAAAAGAACTTCCATCAGCACGCGTTTAGGGAACAGGCCGTGACAGGCGCGGGTGGATTGTTTAATGACGTCCCGCGACACGCAGCGGCGGGGGCCCTGAAGCCCGCCAATTACTATTACGCGTTGTCCGTTGCTGCGGGCTACGCTAAAGGTCAGGCTGGCAAGCAGCGTATCCTCGTTATCGCGCAGCCACAGCGTGCTCTCACCTTCGCGCTCGGCTTTCCCGGCAGAGGATGCATTAACCGTATAGATCACGCCCTCTTTTGCATGGAACTGAACAACGGTTTGTTCCTGCGGGCTGGTCAGCGCCTGGGCGAGGGTGCGCTCTTTCAGGCTATCGATCCAGTAATAATGGTTAACGATAGCGTCGGCGCGATCGTTCGCGGTCAGGCCACGCATCAGATACTGCCGATGGGTCTTGCTGGGCAATGTAATTTGAGCGGCGAGCAGTTTGTCGAAATCGTCACGCCCTGAAAGGGCTTCCAGCATGCGACGGGTGGAAGACCAGAACAGAAGCGAACGTAAAAGGAACTTCAGCCGATAATCGCGTTTTCGCCAGATGGGTCCCGGGACACGTTCGCCGTTCACCAGCTCGGAAATTATATTTGTGCGATGTGGGTAGAACACATCGTTATGCAGGTGTGTATTAGACACGTGAAGATCCCTCGTTTTTTTCTGCCTCTATTCTAAGGAGCCAGGAATAAGGGATTAATAGCGTGAGGATCTTTATTTCTGGTTGGTTTACCGTTTGTTTGACTTTGTCAGGACCGCTCCCGTCTTTTGCTTTTTATACGGCGGCTATACTGTTTAAAGGAGGCCTTATGTATCAGCGAATAGAGGGTGGGATGTGGCGTCACGTCTGGGTTGTCAGCGATATACATGGCTGTTATCAGTGGCTTATGGACGAACTGAAACGCCGCCATTTTAATCCGTATGAGGATTTGCTTATTTCCGTTGGCGATTTGATCGATCGCGGTCCTGACAGCGTAAAAACACTGCAGCTCATCAATGAGAAATGGTTCAGAGCCGTGCGGGGTAACCATGAGCAAATGGCAATGGATAGTCTGGACAATAATGATTCTGCGCTGTGGGCGATGAATGGTGGAGTGTGGTTTACGCGCCTTGATCGCGAGCAGCAGGCGCTGGCGCGAACGTTACTAAACGCCTGCCGCGAATTGCCGCATATTATCGAGATAACCTGCGCAAACGGTCTCAATGTTATTGCGCACGCAGATTACCCCGCCGCGGAATACCGCTGGCAAAAACCGGTGAGCGCCCAGCGCGTGCTGTGGGATCGCGACAGGTTGATGGGCTTTATGGTGGGCAAAGGGCAGGGGATTAGCGGTGCGGATCATTTCTGGTTCGGGCATACGCCCGTCGACAGGCGGTATGATTTTGAAAACCTGCACTATATTGATACCGGAGCGGTGTTCGACGGTTACTTCACGCTGGCACAGCTACAGTAATAAATAACCCGCCTTCGGGCGGGTTCTCTTTAGATCAGGCAAGGCGCATGACCCAGGCATCGGTTTTGCTATCGTAATGCTCACGGTAAAGAACAGAGTGTTCACCATCAAGTATCGCCGGGACGCTGGTATCCGCATCCCATGCGTCGAGTTGCATGCACAAATCCGGGTCGGATTTGCAGGGAATACTTAACGTTCGATCGCCTTGTGCTTCGCCGCGCAGCTCTGCGTCGTCGATCTCAAAAGCGCCAATACGCACGCTGGTTTTCGTCATAGTGCTCTCCGGGTCGGTTTTCAGAATCTGGTATGACCAGTATGGGCATCCATTTTTGATCGTAGACAAGGAGAGCAAAATCGCCAGTAAAAAAATGCGCTTTTTTAGTCGGTGGGACTGTTACCCGTAAACAACCGGCCATCGCGGACCAGCTCCCGCGGATAACTATTTTTCAGCCGCGAGCCGACCTTTTTCGCCAGACCCAACGGGAAGCCCTGATACGTCACAATAACCTCATCCTGAGACGGGGTGGTTTCCGGGTAAACGTCGCGACCACGATACCACTCTTCGGCTTCCTGATGCGTCAGTTCAAACGTGTTATCGCTGTCCGCCAGGGCGATGACCGCTTCGTGCTGCCAGCGGTACCCTTTATTATGCACTTCCGCCAGGCGGATCCCGATACGTGAAAAACGGACTTTGCCAATAAGCGGCTCAATGGGTGCCGGGAACAGCCATATCTCTTTATCACGCATCCAGAGGTGCAGATTCTCATCCCAGATCAGCCCAACCTTGTTGGCGGCGGCTTTAAGTTGCACAGCATCGCGGCCTTTCAGCGGGGCGAACGGGAAATTGCCGACCTTGAATTTCGGGGCTGGCAGGGGAGCCACCGCCTGAGTTTTGCGCAGACGAGCCACAAAGAACCCTTCGCAGTCGTAAATCTGCGGGAACACGTGCAGGAAACCTTCCGGCGTGGCGGCCTCATCTGCCGTGGCAAACAGATCGTTAAGTGGCAGGAACTCAACGGCATCCGGGTATTGCGCTTTCAACCACAGACAGACGTCTTCGTTTTCATCGCGGTTGAGGGTACAGGTGGAGTACACCAGCGTGCCGCCGGGGCGCAGGGCGTGAAAGGCGCTGTCGATCAGTTCGCGCTGCGTGGCAGCGATCTCAAGATTGCTTTCCACAGACCAGTTCTTTAACGCATCGGGATCTTTACGCACCACCCCCTCGCCGGAGCAGGGGGCGTCGAGCAGAATGGCATCGAACGCTTCCGGCAAGGCGGCGCCAAACACGCGTCCGTCAAAATGCGTCAGGGCGACATTCTGGATACCGCAGCGGCTGATGTTGGCATGCAAGACTTTCACGCGGCTGGCGGAAAATTCGTTGGCAAGAATCGCCCCGTGATTACCCATCCGGGCGGCAATTTGTGTGGTTTTCGAGCCGGGCGCGGCGGCAACGTCCATCACGCGTTCAGGTGTGTTGCCTTCTGCGAACAGGGCGGCAACCGGCAGCATCGAACTGGCTTCCTGAATATAAAACAGACCGCTCAGATGTTCTGCGGTACTTCCCAGCGGCACGGCATCTTCGTCATCGCGCTCGATCCAAAACCCCTCTGCACACCAGGGCACCGGCGTAAGCTGCCAGTTGTAGGGGGAAACCAGCGTCAGAAAATCATCAATGCTGATTTTCAGCGTGTTGACGCGAATGCTCCGGCGTAACGGACGCTGGCAGGCGGCGATAAAATCATCTAACGACAGGTGAGAGGGGAGCGCCTCGCGCATTTGCGCAAGGAATTGTTCAGGAAGAAATACGGAGTTTTGAGCCACGTGCACACCACAGGGAAAAGTTCAGGTGCGCAGTGTAACATAAAGGCTCCGGCGCGTTGACACCGGAGCCTTTCAGATTAACGCGGCAGGGCCGTTCCCCATTCACGCCACTCTTTCGGTTCGCTTTCGAGCAGCAGGAAGTGTTTCCCCGACTGCGCTTTTGGCGCCAGTGGCGTGCCAGGCGGGGTGGCAAACGCAATACCGCCACGGATGAACTGGTTGAAGGTACCGGTTTTCACCACGCCCCCCGTCAGGCCGAAGTCCAGCGAGTAGCCAGATGCCAGCCAGAATACCGAGTTATTTCGTACCAGGTGCTGGTAACGGTCGCTGATACGTAACGCCACCATCACGCGATCGGAGAGCGTACCAAGCGTCAGACCCGTTACCGTACCTACCTCAATACCGCGGAACAGAACCGGCGTGCCTATGCCAAGTGAGCCTGCTTCCGGGACTTCCACCACAATGCTCAGGCCACCGAGGTAGCGCGAATCGGTGATGGTGGCTTCCTGCAGTTCGAAATCACGCCGTGCATTGCCCTGGCCGGGTTCGACGTTGATATAGGGCTGCAGAATAGTGTCGAGATGTTCAACGCCTGCGGCCGAAATCTGCGGCGTCACCACCGAGAAGCGGGAACCGGTGCGGGCGAAGGTCTGCACATATTCCGGGTAGAGCACCGCGGTGGCCTGTACCTCGTTGCGGGAGGTGATCAGCGTCAGCTTCTGGATCTGGCCGATATCAATGCCCAGGTAGCGAATCGGCATGCCTTCCGCCAGCTTACCGGCATCAAACGCGTGCAGGGTAATCTGCCCACCCACGGCACGCGCGGCGGTTTCGGACGGGAAGAGAATACGCTTATCGCCCTTACGCAGGTTTGCGCCTGCACCGCTGAGGTTATCGAAGCTAATGGCGCCGCGCAGCGCGCGTGAGAGCGGGGAGGCCTGCACGGTCAGCCCGTTACCGTTAAGCTGAACTTTCGCGCCGCCTTCGGCCCAGAAGACGCTGTTTGGCGTCAGCAGCTTGCGATACTCCGGCTTGATATGCAGTTCGATATCAAACGCGTCCGCACGCGGGCGAACGGCGATCACTTCCCCGACTTCAAACTTGCGATACAGCACCACAGAACCTGCCTGGACGTCCGGTAGCGTCTCGGCGCTCAAGGTCAGCGTGGTCGTCGGCAGATCGCTCAGGCTGTTTTCAATCGCTTTGTCCAGGTTGGCATACAGCGGGTAATTTTCGCGGATGGGGCCTTTATCGCCCGGCAAAATGCGAATGCCGCCGTTAACCCATTCGCTGGCACTGGCACCAAGGAACTCTACGCCGTCCAGGCCTACCTTCACATCGACGCGGCTGTTCACCACGAATTTACTGTCGCCATGGACGAGGTTGCTGTATTGCGGATCGATCGCTACCGAGAAGCTCACGCCGTTTTCGGAAAGCGTTCGCTCCAGAACCTGACCCACCTGGACACCGTGGAGGATTAGCGGCTGACCGGCTTCAATACCATAACTTTCGGGTGCATTTAGCGTAACCGTCACAACGCCCGGTTTTTGCAGCAGGGCTTTATTCGCCGGGGCGATCACGAAGTTGTTGCTTGGCTTTCCTTCTCCGGGGATCAGTTCAAACGTGTTGCCGGTCAGCAAAGTGCTGAGACTGGCATCGTTCAGAGAGAGCTTCGGACTGCGCATCTCGATACGCGTTTTCTCGCGCAGGAGATCGACCACGCTGGGGTCGACGGTCATTTCGCCCGTCACCGAGCCGCCAGGGTTGAGCGTCATTTTGGTGAGCTGACCTACCTGCAGACCCTGATACATCAGCGGTGTTGATCCGGCTTTCAGACCTTTCGCATCGGGCAGAACAAGTTTGACGATCACCCCTCGCTGGCTGTGCGCCAGATCAGCGTACAACCCGAACGTATCATCGGCAGCAGCAGGGCTGGAGTTCTCCGGGGAGTCAAAGGCAATCGCCCCGTTTACCAGCGCGGCCAGGCTCTCCAGCTTCACTTTAGCACCGCTCAGGCTGAGGTCGGCATCTACGCCAGACACGTTCCAGAAGCGGCTGCCTTTTTTCACAAGGTTGGTGAATCGGCGTTCGATCAGCACATCGATGGTCACGCCCTGTTTGTTCGGATTGATGGCGTAATCGTAAACGCGACCCACCGGAATTTTTCGGAAATAGACCAGCGAGCCACTGTTCAGTGAGCCGAGATCCGGCGCCTGCAGATGGATCATCAGATCGCCGTTATTGAGACGGTATTTTGGCTGCGTATCCAGCGCGACAAAGTGATCCTGCGGTTCGCCCTTGCCTGGCATCATACCGATGTAGTTACCGCCAACCAGCGCATCCAGCCCCGAGACACCCGCCAGAGACGCCTTCGGCGTGACCAGCCAGAACTGCGTTTCGCTGCGCAGCGCGTCCTGCATGTCCGATTTAATGCTGACCCGCACCTGAATTTTGTTCAGCCCTTTTCCGAGTGAGATGTCCTGAACCGTACCGACTTCAACCCCCTGAAAACGAACGGGGGTTCGTCCGGCGACAATGCCGTCGGCGGTCTGGAAATCAATGGTGACGGTACTTCCGCGATCTTCATAGCTCGTCCAGATAAGCCAGCCTGCAATCATCAGGGCGATGACAGGCAGCAACCAGAATGGCGAAATGCGGCGTTTAGTTTTAATTCTCGCTTCAGTCGGCGAAGCGGGGGTTTCCTGACTCATGTGCATCCCAAAGTAAGCGGCTATCCAGCCATTCCACAGCAAGAATAGTCAATATCACCGCAGAGCCGAAATAAAAAGCTGCGGGTCCCATAGTAAAAGCAAGTAACTGGTCGCGATTGATCAGCGACATCATCAGCGAAATCACAAACAGATCCAACATGGACCAGCGGCCAATCCAGGTGACAAATCGCAGAAGCAGTATTCGGGTTCGTAATCCTTGTTCACACTTAAAGTGAATGCTGATGAGCAGGGTGAACATCACCACGACTTTGGTAAAAGGAACCAGGATACTGGCGATAAAGACGATGGCCGCCACCCCAACGTTGCTGTGTGCCAGGGAGATAATGCCGGAGAGGATTGTATCCTCCTGACGGGCACCATTCACGTAAATGATGGAAATCGGCAGCATATTGGCGGGGATCAAGAACACCAGGGAGGCAATCAGCGCCGCCCAGCATTTTTGCAGACTGTTATTGCGTCGATGCAGCAAGGGTATGTGGCAGCGCGGACAGCGCCCACGGGGATCGGGCAACCCGGTGTAATGGCATCCCAGACAGACGCGGAGATTCTCATCCGGACGGGTGGCAGGGCGCTGAGGGTAAAAACGCTCCCAGAGCTGCTCAACGTTCAGGTGGATCAGCGTCAGGATGCTGAGCAGCACCAGGCAGATAAAGGCAAAAAGCCCGACGCCCGGCTGCAGAAAAGCATAATCCTGCACTTTAATTGATGCCACACCCACACCGACCAGATAGATATCCAGCATCACCCACTCTTTGAGTTTATCCAGCATCAGCAGCACAGGGCGAAGATTCATCCCCAGGATGTTGCCAAACCACAGATAGGCAATGGCTGCAACCAGCACCAGCGGCGCGCCAACGGTGCAAAACAGCACCATGGCAGCGGTAATCGGATCGCCCTGGCGGGTCATCTGCCAGATCCCCTGCAGCACGTTGGCATCAATGCGTACGCCAAGCAGGTAGAGCTTCAGCAGGGGCTCGGTCCAGGCGAAGGGCATCAGCAGCAGCATGGTGACGGCCATGGCGGCCAGACGGGTTAACGACCAGTCTCGGCCGTCACGAATTTTCGCGTCACATCGGGGGCAAAAGGCACTTTGGTGCGATTTCATCTTCGGCAACATAAAAAGCGTATCGCACTGGGGGCAACGCTGATAATGTGCACGAGGCAAAGCGTCTCTTACCGTATGGACCGTTATCTTTTTTGTCGGCGTAATTTTGGTTGTTTTTAAGGCCATCAGCTGCGCACAAATAAGTATTGTTGAACGTTATATTAACTCATGAACGGATTCATCTTGAGCATGAGCGCATTTAATGCTTATTTTAATAGGCTATGCGGTAATTTTGTAAGACAACTAAGTGATTGAATAATGAACAAAACAGAATTCTACGCGGATCTGAACCGCGATTTTAAGGCATTGATGGCGGGTGAGACCAGCTTCTTAGCCACTCTGGCAAATACTAGCGCATTGTTGTTCGAACGTCTCTCTGACGTGAACTGGGCTGGCTTTTACCTCCTGGAAGGTGACACGCTGGTACTTGGCCCGTTCCAGGGCAAACTGGCTTGCGTGCGTATTCCGGTAGGGCTCGGTGTATGCGGTACTGCGGTGGCCGAGAATCAGGTACAGCGTGTGGAAGATGTTCATGCGTTTGACGGGCATATCGCCTGTGATGCCGCCAGTAATTCTGAGATCGTACTGCCGCTGGTGGTAAGAAATCAGATTATTGGCGTTTTGGATATCGACAGCACCGTCTTCAGTCGCTTCTCAACCGAGGACGAGCAAGGGCTGCGCGAGCTGGTGGCGAATCTGGAAAACGTCCTTGCCGGCACCGATTATCAAAAATTCTTTGCGAGCGTCGCAGGATAATCAACGGATAACGTAGCATTTACTGATAGCGTCATTATAATGACGCCTGTTCATGCCTGCGCTTGTTGGCAACGTCCGTTGTAATCAGGAAATTTCATGGAAAATCAACCTAAGTTGAATAGCAGTAAAGAAGTTATCGCATTTCTGGCCGAGCGTTTCCCGCAGTGCTTCAGCGCGGAAGGTGAAGCTCGTCCCCTGAAAGTCGGTATTTTTCAGGATCTGGTAGCGCGCGTTGAGGGGGAAATGAACCTCAGCAAAACTCAGTTGCGTTCTGCCTTACGTCTTTATACTTCGAGCTGGCGTTACCTGTACGGTATCAAACCGGGCGCGACTCGCGTGGATCTCGACGGCAACCCTTGTGGTGAGCTGGACGAGCAGCACGTTGAACACGCACGCAAGCAGCTTGAAGAAGCCAAAGCACGCGTTCAGGCACAACGTGCAGAACAGCAAGCGAAAAAACGCGAAGCCGCAGCGGCAAACGGCCAGGAAGAAGCGCCTCGTCGTGAGCGTAAACCGCGCCCTGCGCCGCGTCGTCACGATAATAACGATCGCAAACCGCGTGCAGACAAACCAGCAGCCAAAGCCCCACGTGCGCCTCGTGAAGAGCCGCGCCATACCCCGGTTTCTGACATCAACGCGCTGAGCGTGGGTCAGGCGCTGAAGGTCAAAGCGGGCAACAATGCTATGGACGCCACCGTACTGGAAATCACCAAAGATGGCGTTCGTGTACAGCTGACTTCTGGTATGTCAATGATTGTACGCGCAGAACACTTGTTGTTCTGAAACGGAGGCCAAGCCTGGCATGAACACTTTTTTTAAGCTCACCGCGCTGGCGGGTCTGTTTGCTATAACAGGCCATGCTTTCGCAGTGGACGATATCACGCGTGTTGATCAAATTCCGGTACTCAAGGAAGAGACGCAGCACGCGACGGTGAGCGAGCGCGTGACGTCTCGTTTCACCCGCTCGCACTATCGTCAGTTCGATCTCGATCAGGCCTTTTCGGCCAAAATCTTTGACCGCTATCTGAACTTGCTGGATTACAGCCATAACGTTTTGCTCGCCAGTGATGTCGAGCAGTTCGCTAAGCGCAAATCCGAGGTGGGTGATGAGTTGCGGTCAGGCAAGCTGGATCTTTTCTACGACCTCTACAACCTGTCGCAAAAGCGCCGCTTTGAACGCTATCAGTACGCCCTGAAAGTGCTCGAACGTCCGATGGACTTCACCGGCAACGACAATTTCAATCTTGATCGCAGCAAAGCGCCGTGGCCGAAAGATGAAGCCGAGTTGAATGCGCTGTGGGACGGAAAGGTCAAATACGACGAACTGAGTCTCAAGCTGACCGGCAAAGATGAAAAAGAGATCCGTGACACGCTGACGCGTCGTTACAAATTTGCCATTCGTCGTCTGGCGCAGACCAACAGTGAGGATGTCTTCTCTCTGGCAATGACGGCCTTTGCGCACGAAATCGATCCGCACACCAACTATCTCTCCCCGCGCAACACCGAACAGTTCAATACCGAAATGAGCCTGTCTCTGGAAGGTATCGGTGCGGTACTGCAGATGGACGATGATTACACCGTGATCAATTCCATGGTGGCGGGTGGCCCGGCCTCCAAAAGCAAAGCGATCAGCGTAGGTGACCGCATTGTTGGGGTCGGACAAACCGGTAAAGGCATGGTCGATGTCATTGGCTGGCGTCTTGACGACGTGGTTGCGCTGATTAAAGGTCCGAAAGGCAGCAAAGTTCGTCTGGAAATTCTGCCAGCGGGTAAAGGCACTAAAACCCGTATCGTTACCCTGACCCGTGAGCGTATCCGTCTGGAAGACCGCGCGGTGAAAATGTCGGTGAAAACCGTGGGTAAAGAGAAGGTGGGTGTCCTGGATATCCCTGGCTTCTACGTAGGGCTGACCGACGATGTGAAGGTTCAGCTGCAGAAACTTGAGAAACAGAACGTCAGCAGCGTCATCATTGACCTGCGCAGCAACGGCGGTGGTGCGCTGACAGAAGCGGTATCGCTCTCTGGCCTCTTCATCCCGTCTGGCCCTGTGGTTCAGGTGCGTGATAACAACGGTAAAGTCCGTGAAGATGCCGACAACGATGGTGTGGTCTACTACAAAGGCCCGCTGGTCGTGCTGGTCGACCGCTTCAGTGCGTCTGCGTCTGAGATCTTTGCCGCGGCAATGCAGGACTACGGCCGTGCGCTGATCGTGGGTGAGCCAACCTTTGGTAAAGGCACCGTTCAGCAGTATCGATCGCTGAACCGTATCTACGATCAGATGCTGCGTCCGGAATGGCCTGCCCTGGGTTCAGTGCAGTACACCATTCAGAAGTTCTACCGCGTCAACGGCGGCAGTACGCAGCGTAAAGGCGTCACGCCGGACATCATGATGCCGACAGGTACGGAAGAGACCGAAACTGGCGAGAAGTTTGAAGATAACGCGTTACCGTGGGACAGCATCAATGCTGCGACCTATGTGAAAGCGGGTGATATGACGCAATTTGGCCCTGAACTGCTGAAAGCGCATAACGACCGCATCGCGAAAGATCCGGAATTCCAGTACATCATGAAGGACATTGCGCGTTTCAATGCCCTGAAGGATAAACGGAATATTGTTTCTCTGAACTACGCCCAGCGTGAGAAAGAGAACAACGAAGACGATGCCACGCGTCTGGCCCGTATCAACGACCGCTTCAAGCGTGAAGGTAAGCCTCTGCTCAAGAAACTGGACGATCTGCCAAAAGATTACCAGGAGCCGGATCCTTACCTGGACGAGACGGTGCATATCGCCCTCGACCTGGCGAATCTGGAAAAAGATAAGCCTGCCGAGCAACCCGTTCCGGCGAAATAATCCCCCAACAGGCACAAGAAATTGTGCCTGTTTCTTTTTGTTCCGCATCCTTCCGTCAGGCAGATTTCCAATTGTGTAAAGTTGTGTCTTTCTGGTGACTTACGCCCTCCAGATGCTTGAAAATAGCCGCAATACCCATACGATGTGGGTAATCGCATAGTGCGCTTTGTTAAACTGAGGTTAAAAGAAAATTATGATGCGAATCGCGCTCTTCCTGCTCACCAACCTGGCGGTGATGGTGGTTTTCGGGCTCGTGCTAAGCCTGACAGGAATTCAGTCGAGCAGCGTTCAGGGTCTGTTGATTATGGCGCTGCTGTTTGGTTTTGGTGGCTCGTTCATTTCCCTGCTGATGTCAAAGTGGATGGCGCTGAAATCCGTCGGCGGTGAGGTGATTGAGCAGCCGCGTAACGATATGGAACAGTGGCTGATGAATACGGTGGCTCAGCAATCCCGTCAGGCCGGGATCGCCATGCCGCAGGTGGCCATTTATCATGCGCCCGATATTAACGCGTTTGCCACGGGTGCCCGTCGTGATGCATCGCTGGTTGCTGTCAGCACCGGGTTGCTGCAAAACATGAGCCGTGACGAAGCCGAAGCGGTCATCGCTCACGAAATCAGCCATATTGCCAACGGCGACATGGTGACCATGACGCTGATTCAGGGCGTGGTGAACACCTTCGTTATCTTTATCTCCCGTATCCTGGCGCAGATTGCGGCGGGCTTTATGGGCGGCAACCGTGATGAAGGTGAAGAGAGCAACGGTAACCCGCTGATCTATTTCGCCGTGTCGATGGTGCTGGAACTGGTGTTCGGTATTCTGGCGAGTATTATCACCATGTGGTTCTCGCGCCACCGTGAATTCCACGCGGATGCCGGCTCTGCGAAACTGGTGGGACGCGAGAAGATGATTGCTGCCCTGCAGCGCCTGAAAACCAGCTACGAGCCGCAGGAAGCGAACAGCATGATGGCCTTCTGCATCAACGGTAAATCAAAGTCGCTCAGTGAGCTGTTTATGTCTCACCCGCCGCTGGATAAACGTATTGAAGCGCTGCGCAGTGGGGAATACCTGAAGTAACGCGAAGCGTCACAATAAGCCGGGCAGGCGTATTCTCCGCCCGGCTTTTTTTATGCCTGAACCCTGGGCTGGGTAACGCGCAGACCGCTGACGATGGCCGCGAGGGTGGCAAGCGCGCCGGCGGTGAGCAGCGCAACGTGGTTACCGTTTTGCCCGGCAAGGTTAAACATCAGGGCAACCAGCGCCGCGCCGCTGCTTTGCCCCAGAAGGCGCGCAGTTCCCAACATCCCGCTGGCGCCGCCACTGCGGTGACGGGGCGCAGAGGTGATGATGGTGTGATTATTGGGGGACTGAAACAGGCCGAACCCCGCACCACAGAGGATCATGCGCCAGACGATGTCCAGATCGCTGGGTGATGACGGTAACAGTGCCAGCGCGAAAAGGCCGGTTGCCATGACGGCCAGTCCCACCGCACCCAACAAACCGGCATGGATACGTTCAATTAAGTAACCCGCTAGCGGCGCCATCACCATCGTCGCCAGTGGCCAGGGCGTTAGCAGCAGCCCGGTCTCCACCTCCGAACGTCCTACCACGCTTTGCAGAAAGAAGGGCAGAGAAACCAGCGCCAGCATCTGAGCGCAGAACGAGCAAATGGACGTACAGATGGAGAGCGAAAAGAGGGGGATACGCAGCAGATCTACCGGCAGCAAAGGAACGGGCAGGGCGAGCTGACGGCGAACAAAGAAGAATCCTGTTACCAGCAGGGCGATAAGCTCGATGCCGGTAAGCGCCATGGATTGCCCCTGAGCAAAGCCGCTCAGGGCTGTAATCAGCAGACCAAAGGTCAGTGCATTCATCACTGCGCTGGGGACGTCAAAACGCGGCATGGTACTTTTGGGGCCGTTAGCAGGAAGAAAACGCAGGGCAAAGAAGATAGCCACGATACCCAGCGGCACGTTTATGGCAAAGAGCCATTGCCATGAGGCGACAGAAAGTATGGCTGCTGCAATTGTTGGTCCGGCGGCGGAGGAAACCGCGACAATAAACGAGTTTATCCCCATCCCGCGTCCAAGGTGGCGCTGCGGATAGATCAAGCGGATCAATGCCGTATTTACACTCATCAGCGCCGCACCGCCAAAGCCCTGCGCTATGCGCGCCAGCGTCAGCGTGTGCAATGAGTCAGACAGGGCGCATAACAGCGAGGTAAAGGTGAACACCACCAGGCCGCACTGATAGACCCGACGGTGGCCGAACATGTCGCCGAGGAAAGAGAAGGAGAGCAGGGAAATCACAATCGCAATCTGATAGGCGTTAACAATCCATATCGAGCTGGCCGGGGAGGCCTGCAGGTCGCTGGCGATAGTGGGCAGGGCAACGTTCGCAATCGCGCCATCGAGGACGGCCATTGAGATCCCAATAATAATCGTAGCAATGGCGCCGTACCGCAAGGGCAAAGGCAGACCATCGGAAAGGTTCTTTTCCATTGGGGATAAAAAGCTCAGGGTGAAATTATTCTCGGGGTAATGATTCTAGCACTGTCAACGCCGTTATATGTCGCAGATTTGTAACGAAACAAACGCGCATTGATTGCAGGTAACATCACAGGAATTTATAATAAAAACCGGTTCTGATTTTTATAAAACACTCTCTATGAGGTGGTAAATGGCAATTGCGGATTTGGATAAACAGCCAGATTCTGTTTCTTCCGTGCTGAAGGTGTTTGGCATCTTACAGGCGCTCGGAGAAGAGCGTGAAATTGGTATTACAGAGTTGTCGCAGCGTGTGATGATGTCGAAAAGCACCGTTTACCGCTTTTTGCAAACCATGAAGTCACTGGGTTATGTAGCGCAGGAAGGAGAGTCTGAAAAATACTCTCTGACGCTAAAGCTGTTCGAACTGGGTGCCCGGGCGCTGCAAAACGTTGATTTGATCCGCAGCGCGGACATTCAGATGCGTGAGATCTCCCGTCTGACCAAAGAGACCATCCACCTGGGTGCACTGGATGAAGACAGCATTGTTTACATCCATAAAATCGACTCCATGTACAACCTGCGTATGTATTCGCGCATTGGCCGCCGCAACCCGCTTTATAGCACGGCAATTGGCAAGGTTCTGCTGGCGTGGCGCGATCGCGAAGAGGTGAAGCAGATCCTTGATGGTGTGGAATATAAACGCAGTACGGAACGAACCATTACCAATACTGATGAACTGTTAACGGTACTCGACAAGGTGCGTGAACAAGGATACGGCGAAGATAACGAAGAGCAGGAAGAAGGGCTGCGCTGCATCGGCGTTCCGGTGTTTGACCGTTTTGGCGTGGTGATCGCGGGTTTAAGTATCTCTTTCCCAACCCTGCGCTTCTCAGAAGAGCGTCTGCACGAGTATGTGGCTATTCTGCACACTGCCGCGCGTAAGATTTCCGAGCAGATGGGCTATCACGACTATCCCTTTTAACGCGTTTTAGCATAAAAAAACGCCGCATTTTCTGCGGCGTTTTTCGTCAGTGGTTAACCAGGCCAGTTAGCCATTATCAACCACGACGGACATCTTTCTCAGTACCGGGCAGTTGGTTAAACCAATGATGCCGCTATCAGAATGGAGATACTGCGCCGTGCTTACGCCTTGTGCTGTTACGTACTTACACTGAATACCTAAGCCTGCTGCATTTTCGGTGCTTCCCACAAGCACACCGTAGCCGGTTAACAAAAGTCCAATCCAGAGTATCGCCAGTACTATAATCGTTCGAATGATTACGCGCATTGTTACCTCTTTTATCGTTGTTATCATGAGGCTAGCCTAAACGGTTTACGTAATGAAACAAGTGCAGGATTCTGAAAAAGACCTGATGTTGGTACAGTTAGTCCTTGTTTAAGGTCACCGTGATAACCTGGCTGTATCAGGTCTTTAGACGGAGTGTGGAGTGAAAAAAATACGCTGGGTGATTCTGATTGTCGTACTGATAGCGTGCGTGGTGTTATGGACGCAGACGATCAATGTGATGTGCGATCAGGATGTACAGTTTTTTAGCGGCGTTTGCGCAATCAATAAGTTTATCCCGTGGTAGCACGCATTTTTTCTTAAGGTGATTTCCTTCCTTCGCACCAGTGGTAAAATAGGCGTTTTTATTGAGGTGGTGAAATGGGTGAGTTACTGAACTCAGGGTTGCTGAATGTAGCATCCCTGATGATCTCTTTGGTTGTTCTGCTGGTGGGTCTGGTCATTTGGTTTTTCGTGAACCGTGCCAGTTCCCGTACAAACGAGCAGATTGAACTGCTTGAAGCGCTGCTCGATCAGCAAAAGCGTCAGAATGCGCTGCTGCGTCGTCTGTGCGAGGCTAACGAACCGGAAGGGAAAGACGAGTCAAAAGAGGCTGTCGCTGAAAACAACCAGGATCAGGACGATTTTATCCGTCTGGTGGCTGAGCGCTGATTGCCGTGTCCCGGGAGGGACTGTGGTCTGGTTCAGTCCAGGTGTAATCCCTCCCTGAAAACGCGTTAAGTGGTAAGGCAGATAATTTAGCACCAGTTAATAGTACTTTCAGGATACTGAAAACTGGCGATTATTTATCCTTATAAACGAAGCGATGAATTGTTGCATATATTCTGTATGTATCTACGCTCAAAAATGTTTTATTTTTATCGAAACGTTTTGCTTGCCTTGTTTTGATGCAGCGTCATAAAAATTTCATTATTTTGGTGCATAACCCTCCTTATTACCTGCTGCATTTTAATACAGTTCGGTGCGGATTATTAACATTGAGTTTTTCCTGAAACAATACGCCCCCGTTGCAATGATTTAAGCATAAGTTTTCACAATTTGTTCTAACTCAATCAATTCCGAAGATTTCTTTTCACGGTTGCTGGACGCATTGTAATGATTGAGCTATGTTAAAAAAGTCTTAGATTACAGTGCTTGCGAAAGCACCGTAGAGCCTGTGTAAGAGCGTTAAGCTGTCTGTGTGTATCGCGCATAATTGTGCAAATCCTTACAGACAGTGTTCGAATTTGTGCGGCGGATCGAGACATGTTTAAAAATGGCTTGCCATATTAAACATAGTGTGTGATAACACGTTTTGGGTCAAACGAGGTACAGTTCTGTTTATGTGTGGCATTTTCAGTAAAGAAGTCCTGAGTAAACACGTTGTCGTTGAATACCGCTTCTCTGCCGAACCTTATATTAGTGCCTCATGCAGTAATGTCTCAGTTTTATCTCAGTCAATGCCTGCGGGCTAAGAAAACACTCTAAGGAATTTTGCAAATGGCAAAGATTAAAGGTCAAGTTAAGTGGTTCAACGAGTCTAAAGGTTTTGGTTTCATTACTCCTGCTGACGGCAGCAAAGACGTGTTCGTACACTTCTCTGCAATCCAGGGTAACGGCTTCAAAACTCTGGCTGAAGGCCAGAACGTTGAGTTCGAAATTCAGGACGGCCAGAAAGGCCCAGCTGCAGTTAACGTAACTGCTATCTGATCGAACCGCTGCTGACTGAAGCGCGTAGCACTTCAATCTCAGACATAAAGCCTCGCACAATGCGGGGCTTTTTTATGCCCCTATCTTTCAAAATATGACTATCCTCTGTCTCGTTAGCAACTTGTTGCAAAGCTGCGAGGTTAGAAGCACAGTTTCGCCTCCCTCAGCGCATCTTTTCCCGTTAAATCAGAGCGTTGTTTAACAGCTCTGGGGTTCAGGTGAAAAAGAAATTAATTATGAGCGCTGGTAATTTCACACCAGCGCGTTTTGCGCTGCTCTGTTTTGCTATTTTCTGCAGTCTGGCTTTTTTACTGGGTCGTGTTGCCTGGCTACAAATCATCAAACCAGACAACCTGGTGAAGCAGGAAGATATGCGATCGCTGCGTCAGCTGACGATTGATGCTCCACGAGGGATGATCACGGATCGTGAAGGCCGACCTCTGGCGGTCAGCGTGCCCGTCAGAGCCGTATGGGCCGACCCTAAAACGGTACTCGCAAAAGGGGGCGTTGGTTTTGACGATCGCTGGCAGGCGCTGGCGAGCGCGCTTCATCTCTCCCTGAATACCCTCTCTTCGCGCATTAACGCCAATCCCAGGGGCCGGTTCATTTACCTGGCTCGTCAGGTTGATCCTGCGCAGGCCAAATGGATTGATAAACTGAATTTGCCGGGAATTAACCTGCGTGATGAATCGCGCCGTTTTTACCCGGCAGGCCACGTGGCGGCCAATCTGATTGGCTTCACCAATATTGACGGGCAGGGCATTGAAGGGGTGGAAAAAAGCTTTAATACTCAGCTGACGGGTAAAGCGGGTGTCCGACAGGTAAGGGAGGATCGCTACGGCCGGGTGGTTGAAAACCTGACGGAAGTTGCGCCCACGCCAGCGCATAACATTCAGCTCAGCATCGACGAGCGGCTACAGACCATTACCGAAGACGCGCTGGATAATGCCGTGGCCTGGAATAAGGCCGAGTCAGGGGCATCGGTATTGATCAATATCCCAACCGGCGAAATACTCGCCATGGCGAGTTACCCGGACTTCAACCCCAATAACCGGGAAGGCGCGACAATTAACGATTTTCGTAACCGGGCTATTAGCGATACGTTCGAACCCGGTTCGACCGTTAAACCGCTGGTGCTGATGACGGCGCTGCAGCAGGGGCTGGTCCAGCCGGACAGCGTGATTGACACCCATCCTTATACACTTGATGGACACCGTATTCGCGACGTGGGCTACTACCCGGAGCTGACGATGACCGGGATCCTGCAGAAATCGAGCGATACCGGAGTCTCCCGGCTCTCGCTGGCGATGCCCATACAGCACCTTCTTGATACCTACCGGAACTTTGGTTTTGGCACGAACACGGGTCTTGGCTTAACGGGGGAGAGCGCGGGCCTGTTGCCACAGCGTAAGTACTGGAGCCAGCTCGACCGCGCGACCTTTGCCTTCGGCTATGGCCTGATGGTGACGCCGCTCCAGCTTGCCCACGTCTATGCGACGATTGGCGGATTTGGACTGGAGCGTCCCCTGTCGATCACCCGCATCGATCCCCCCGTTATCGGGCACCGCGTTATGCCGGAGGAGATCGCGCATGAGGTGGAGCATATGATGGAGAGCGTTGCGCTACCCGGTGGCGGTGGCGTTAAGGCCGCGGTGCGTGATTACCGCGTGGCGGTAAAAACCGGTACGGCGAAGAAGATTGATGACAGCGGCAAATATGTCGATAAATATGTCGCCTATACCGCGGGCGTCGCGCCTGCGAGCGATCCGCGTTTTGCGCTGGTCGTGGTGATTAACGAGCCTCAAAACGGGGCGTACTACGGTGGGGCGGTTTCAGCGCCGGTTTTCAGCGAAATCATGGGCAACGTGCTGCGCCTGGAGAATATAAAACCTGATGGCCTCCCGGCCGGTTCTGACCACCTTATCGTCATGCGGTAATCCAGCCGTTTTATAGCGGGGCGAATAGCGGTACACTTCGCCCTTTGGTTTATGCCCCGGAGTTGCCATGTCCTTCAGTTGCCCCCTTTGTCATGCGTCGCTGATGCGCTCAGATAAAAGTTATCGTTGTCCGCAGGGACATCAGTTTGATATGGCGAAAGAAGGATATGTGAATCTTCTGCCGGTGCAGCATAAGCGCTCCCGCGATCCGGGCGATAGTGCGGAGATGATGCAGGCACGCCGTGCATTTCTCGATGCCGGACACTATCTGCCGCTGCGGGAGACAGTTGCGCAGATGCTGGATGATATGTTGCCTGATTCGGCGTCCGCCATGCTGGATATCGGTTGTGGAGAAGGATACTACACCGCGCGGTTTGCGGAAGTGGTGCGTGAGAAGGGGGCCGTAACATTCGGTCTCGACGTGTCGAAAGTGGCCATTCGCGCGGCGGCAAAGCGTTACGCGGACGTGACGTTCTGCGTGGCATCCAGCCACCGGCTGCCGTTTGACGATGCCAGTATGGATGCTGTTATCCGCATTTATGCGCCCTGCAAGGCGGAAGAGCTGGCTCGCGTGGTGAAGCCGGGCGGATGGGTGGTCACCGTAACGCCGGGCCCGCGTCATCTGATGGAGCTGAAAGGGCTGATCTATGATGACGTGCGTCTGCATGCCCCCCATTCTGAACAGCTGGCAGGTTTTACGCTGAAGCAGGAGCAGTCAGTGGCGTATCAAATGGATCTGGAGGGGCAGGAGGCGGTAGCACTGTTGCAGATGACGCCGTTCGCGTGGCGGGCAAAACCGGAAGTTTGGGCGGCGCTAGCGGCCCGGACGACGTTTAGCTGCCAGACAGATTTCAGTATCCATGTCTGGCAGCGCGACGCTTAACCCGCGAAGTGTGCCCAGAGGATCTGGGCACCAATGCCGATCAAAACGATACCGCCTAAGATCTCGGCGCGTTTACCCAGTAGCGGGCCGATAAAGCGTCCGACCATTATGCCCAGCGTGGACATAATAAGTGTTGCACAGCCAATGGCCAGCGCAGTGGCGATAATGTTAACCTGCAGGAAAGCCAGACCCACCCCGACGGCCATGGCGTCAAGGCTTGTGGCGATAGCGGTTGTCACCAGCAGCCAGAATCCATGGCGGTATTGCGGCTCCGCATCTTCATCATCCCCGCCGCGAAAACCCTCGATGACCATTCGGCCACCGAGAAACACCAGCAGAACGAACGCGATCCAGTGATTCCACTCGAGCACGAACTGGCTGGCGAGCATACCCAGACCCCAACCGATGAGCGGTGTCAGCGTTTCGATGGCGCCAAAAATCAGCCCGGTACGCAGTGCTTCTGAGAATTTAGGTTTGTGGAGCGTGGCACCCTTGCCAATGGAGGCAGCAAAAGCGTCCATGGACATGCCAAAAGCGAGAAGGATCGTAGCGGAGATATTCATAACAGCGTCCAGACCGGGGATATCCATATGACACATCACTGCCCCCAGTAAACAGCAGTTGATGTATCTATGGTCTCGCCTGATCTCTTTTGCACCGTAAGCGTGCTGAAAGCGATCCGTACGTGCCACGTTTTTCAACGAGTATGTTGACACGTACATTTCCTGCGTGCAGGAAATCGGCTACTCCCCAACGACGGGCGCAACCTTAACATATTTTGAGAATATAAAACAACATCGAGGAAGGCTTAATTTACTCGCTTTCTTGATAACGATTTTCATTTAGGTTTATGCGTGAAAATATCGTTAATGAATATAAGTCAAAAGAGGATAGCAGATATAGCAACGGCTATATTCAGGGTGAGAAAATAGCGTAATATATAGCCGATGCTATAAATTTAACTTATTGAGTTTTAAGGAGTAATGTGTAGATTTTCTCAAGGTCATCAATATTCTTGACCCGGATGAGCAGGCGGCGTTGTTCTAATTGCATCACTAACACACCGTCTTCGGATAAATTCATCTCTTTAATGCGGTTATATTCTATCCATACGTTGGCGAAGAAGAATCCGCGTTTTTTAAAAATGAGTTTTGGCGAACGGATCCAGAAAAGGTATATCGCCATTAATGCCAGCGCACATAATAACCATGTGGTTAATATTGCACCGTGGCTGGTGACGTTATTGTAGATCAGAATGACCACCAGACCCGCGAAGATAAACGCATCAATGCGTCCGCGGCGTAAGAGGGGAAGGGTCAGTAGCGTCTCGCCGTGGCGGCGAGGCATAATGAACTCGTCATAGATAGCGTAAGCCAGAAGGGCGACAATAAATAAAACCAGTACGATGTCCGTGACAGTCATTCATCCTCCGGATAACCGATAAAAAAACCGGGGGCAAGCCCCCGGCGTCTCACGTTACTGCTTTACAGACCCAGCAGGCCGACAGCGTAGCCCGCGATACCGATGACGAAGAAGCCAACGATGATCCACAGCGGGTTCACCTTCTTACGCAGCAGCCACATACAGGCGAAGGTCAACAGCAGCGGTACCAGGCCCGGCATCAGCTGATCCAGGATAGTCTGCACGGTGGTGACGCGGGTCTGACCATCCTGGCCGGTGATGGTCGATACCACCAGCGGGATGTTCACGTGCGTCCACTTGTTCACTAGTGCCCCCATCACAAACAGGCCCAGGATTGACGCCCCCTCGGTCAGTTTCTGCAGGAAGCCGCCGCCCATATCCTTAACAATATCCACGCCCTTGCGGTAGCCGTAGGCCACGCCGTAGTAACGTGTCAGCAGTCGCACTGCGTTGAACAGGATAAAGAACAGCAGAGGACCGAGCAGGCTGCCGCTCATGGCGATCCCCGCCCCCAGTGCTGCAAAGACCGGACGAACCGTACCCCAGAAGATAGGGTCACCTACACCGGCCAGAGGACCCATCAGACCGACTTTGATACCGTTGATCGCACCATCGTCAATCTCTGCGCCGTTGGCACGCTGCTCTTCCATCGCCAGCGTTACGCCCAGAACCGGCGCGGCTACATATGGATGGGTGTTGAAGAATTCCAGGTGACGCTTAATCGCCTGACGTCGTGCTTCGTTATTTTCCGGGTACAGGCGCTTGATCGCCGGTACCATGGAGAAGCAGAAGCCCAGCGCCTGCATACGTTCGAAGTTCCATGAACCCTGAAACAGGTTAGAACGGATGAACACGCCACGAATATCACCCGGAGTGAGTTTTTTCTCGGTGGTAGTTTTTGTCATATCAACCATTTCGCTCACCTGTTAGTCCAGTTCGTTATCGAGATCGTTGTTACCAGCAGCCTGCGCTGGGGCACCCGCAACGCGGTTATATTTCGGGCTGAGCTGGATGTAGAGAATTGCCATGACGGCACCAATGACACCCAGTGCAACCAGGTTGAAGTTGGTGAATGCTGCGGTCACGAAGCCGAGGTAGAAGAATGGCATCAGGTAGCCTGCGCGCATCATGTTAATGACCATCGCATAACCAACGACCACGATCATACCGCCCGCGATGTTCAGACCGCCGGTGACCACTTCTGGAATGGCGTTCAGCATGCTCTGGACTTCACTGGTACCGACTGAGATCGCAACGATAACCGCCGGAATGGCAATACGCATCGCCTGCAGGAACAGGGATGAAACGTGGATCCAGGAGAGTGCCGTAAGGTTGCCGTTTTCGGCCGCCTTATCCGCCGCGTGCTGGAAAGCAACGGTGATGGTACGTACGATAATGGTCAGAACCTGGCCTGCTGCGGCCAGAGGGATGGCCAGAGCGATACCTGCACCGATACTCTGATGACCGGCAATAACCAGAACGGTCGAAATGATGGAGGCCAGCGCGGCATCTGGCGCAACGGCAGCACCGATGTTCATCCAGCCGAGGGCGATCATTTCCAGCGTACCCCCGATGATGATACCGGTTTTCATATCACCCAGTACGGCACCAATCAACGTACAGGCCACCAGAGGACGGTGGAACTGAAATTCATCAAGTACGGATTCCATACCCGCAATACATGCGACGACGAACACCAGCACAATCTGAAGAGTGGTAATCTCCATTGTACTTCTCCTATTACATAAGCTTTATGTGAAAAACCGGCGCGGGCTTATTTCCCAACTTTACCGATCAAATCCATCATTTTCAGTTTCTGGTCAGTGGAAACTTTACGGGCTTCCAGCTCAATACCGCGCGCATTCAGCTTGTTGAATGCCTCGATATCTTTCGCATCGACTGAAATGGCGTTGTTGACCTGCGTTTTGCCCTGACGGAACGCCATACCCCCAATGTTCACGGAGGTGATTTTCACGCCGCCTTCAACAATGCGCTCAACGTCTGTCGGGTTAGTAAACAGCAGCATTACGCGTTCACCCGCGTATTTCGGGTTGTTGTAAACGCGGATCATCTTGGCGACATCCACCACGTGCGCGGTGACGCCAGGAGGAGCAACCTGAGTCAGAAGGGTTTTACGTACGGTGTCGGCGGCAACTTCGTCGCTGACGACGATAATGCGGCGAACGTTGGTCTCTTTAGTCCAGCGCGTTGCCACCTGGCCGTGGATTAAGCGGTCATCAATACGTGCAAGGCCGATGACCATATAATCATTCGGGCCCATGGGTTTTGCCGGTGTAGCCACTTTCGGTGCTGCTGCCGCGGGAGCGGGTTTCTCAACCGGCTGTGCTTTCAGGGCTTTCACGCCTTCACGGCCCGTTTCAACCGCCAGGGCGACAAGCTCATCAAACGTCGGGTTGTCGTCGCGCGCCATAAAGGTTTCCACCAGCATGGGAATGTTAACGCCGGCGACGACTTCATAATGCTCTTTATCGACGACAATACGGCTGGCAGCATTGAACGGGCTGCCGCCCCATGTATCAACGAGAAACAGCACGCCTTTGCTGGTATCCAGCTTCGAGAGTTGAGCGTTGTACTTCTCAATCAGCGTCTCGGCGTTTTCACCGGGAACGAAATCGATCCAGCCGACGTTTTCCTGCTCGCCCAACAGCATCTCTGCCGTTTTGAGTAGCTGCTCAGCAGCCCAACCATGTGTGCCTATGACAATAGCAATGGTCACTTGCTACCTCCTTTTATTATCATTAATACGCCTGCCGGGCAGACGTACTGAGAATCGTATTGGCGAACCGAATCGATTCAGATAAGGGTTAGAGTTCAAAAAACTAAGACTTCCGCGAATTATTTTAGACAGTGAAAAAATAATTTATGTGATGAAGATCCGTAATTTAGCTTTCCCGATCGAGAAAATTCTCAACACAAATTTAGTCTTATTGCGTTTTTGCAAAAGAACGTAAATCTTTGCTTAAAACCTGGTGTCTCTGATATGTTTAGCCTCCGTTTACCTGTTCAGGAGTATAGGGCTACAGCCCACTATATGGACCGTCACCGACGTCAGTCATCTTTCAGGCCAATTTGCGCCTTTTTCACCGGCGATCCTCGCCATGTACCGACTCTGTCTTCCTCTGTTTTGCCCACGTTGAGTGGGGCACCGTTTCGTCATTCCTTTAGCAGGAGCTTGTCATGGAATTCTTAATGGACCCGTCAATCTGGGTGGGATTGCTCACGCTGGTGGTGCTGGAGATCGTTCTCGGCATCGATAACCTGGTGTTTATCGCCATCCTTGCGGATAAGCTGCCGCCAAAACAGCGTGATAAAGCGCGTCTGATTGGCCTCTCGCTGGCGCTGGTCATGCGACTGGGACTGCTTTCCGTCATCTCCTGGATGGTCACGCTGACAAAACCGCTGTTCTCCGTCATGGATTACACCTTCTCGGGGCGTGATTTAATCATGCTGATCGGGGGGATATTCCTGCTCTTTAAAGCGACCACGGAACTCCACGAGCGGCTGGAAAACCGTCAGCACGACGATGGACACGGTAAGGGCTACGCCAGTTTCTGGGTGGTGGTGCTGCAGATCGTCGTGCTGGATGCGGTCTTCTCGCTGGATGCGGTAATCACGGCGGTCGGCATGGTGAACCATCTCCCGGTGATGATGGCGGCTGTGGTCATTGCCATGGCGGTAATGCTGCTGGCGTCGAAACCGCTGACGCGTTTCGTCAACCAACATCCGACGGTGGTTGTGCTCTGTCTGAGCTTCCTGCTGATGATTGGTCTGAGCCTGGTAGCGGAAGGTTTTGGCTTCCATATTCCGAAAGGTTATCTGTACGCCGCAATTGGCTTCTCGATCCTGATTGAACTGTTCAACCAGATTGCGCGCCGGAACTTTATTAAGCAGCAGTCGAATCAGCCGCTGCGTGCCCGTACCGCGGATGCCATTCTGCGTCTGATGGGCGGTCGTCGCCAGGTGAACGTTCAGTCTGATACTGAAAACCGTAATCCGGTGCCGGTTCCGGAAGGGGCGTTTGTAGAAGAAGAGCGCTACATGATCAACGGCGTGCTCTCCCTTGCTTCCCGTTCGCTGCGCGGAATCATGACCCCGCGCGGGGAAATCAGCTGGGTCGATGCGAACCTGAGCGTGGATGAAATTCGTCAGCAGTTGCTCTCTTCACCGCACAGCCTGTTCCCGGTGTGTCGCGGTGAGCTGGATGAGATCATCGGCGTCGTGCGCGCGAAAGAGATGCTGGTGGCCCTGGAAGAGGGCGTCAACGTCGAAGCCATTGCGGCTGCATCGCCTGCGATTGTCGTGCCGGAAACGCTGGATCCGATCAACCTGCTGGGCGTGTTGCGACGCGCACGCGGCAGCTTCGTTATCGTCACCAACGAGTTCGGTGTGGTGCAGGGGCTGGTCACGCCGCTGGACGTGCTGGAAGCGATTGCCGGTGAGTTCCCGGATGCCGACGAAACGCCTGAGATCGTCGCCGACGGCGAAGGCTGGCTGGTTAAAGGCACGACCGACCTGCACGCGCTCTCGCACACGCTCGGGGTGGAAAACGTGGTCAACGATGAAGAAGACATCGCGACCGTTGCCGGTCTGGTTATCGCCGTGAACGGGCAAATCCCGCGTATCGGGGATGTGATTGAGTTGCCGCCGCTGCACATTACCATTGTTGAAGCCAACGACTATCGCGTTGATATGGTCCGTATTGTTAAAGAACAATCTGTCCACGATGAAGAAGAATAGCTCTGCTTAACGCAGGGGCATTAAGGGCACAATGTGTCCGTTATGCTGTGCTGGCGGGGGAGCACTTCCCGCCAGCCATTGTGGAAAGTCTCTCAGCGGCATCGGCCGCGCATAGTAAAATCCCTGCAGGACCGATACACCATGGCGGCGCAGATATCGCGCCTGCTCCTCTGTTTCGACCCCTTCAGCCACCAGTTCGATATTGAGTCGCTGACCCAGTGCAATGATGATATCCGTCACCGTTGAATTCACGGCGTCGGTGCCAATGGCGGTGATAAACGACTGGTCGATTTTTAGTACGTCCGGGTGCAGCTTTTCAAGCCAGGAGAGGGAGCTGTTTCCGGTACCAAAATCGTCGATGGCAAGCTTCACCCCTTTGCGATGCAGTTCGCGCACAATACGATATTCCGCATCCGGAAGGGCATCCCGTTCCGTTAATTCAATCACCAGCTGCTGACGCGGGTTAGCGCTGAACCAGAGGCGGTTCAGGTCCTGTAACAACACCGCGTGACGGAAATGGCTGGCTGCGACGTTAATGCCGATGTGAAAACCGGCGCTGGAAGGAAAGTAGCCTATCTGACGTACGGTTTCGGCGAGGACATAGCGTGTCAGAGGGACAATCAGATTATGTTCTTCCGCCAGAGGAATAAACACTTCCGGGGAGATCCACCCCTGTCGCGGGTTATTCCAGCGCAGCAGAATTTCAACGCCGACGCACGCCTGAGTACGGGCATTCACCAGCGGCTGGCAGAAAAGCTCGAATTCCCGGGCCGCAATGCCCATATCAATCTCCCACGTGAAACTCATCCTGTTCGCCGTCGCCAGCCAGGCGAGATAGCCCAGCAGCAGGCTCAGCATAAGACCCAACGGAAGCTGCGCGGGCAGGGTCTTCAGGGCCAGCTCTCCTGGACCTGGCCCGCTGACGATGATGGAGAAGGGGTTGTGGGTGGATGACAGCTGAACAAGCCCGCCAGCCTTTCCGAAAGTCAGGCTATCGGTGACCCGTTGACCATAGCGCAAAAAACGATCGCCCACGGATAACGCCACATCATCAATAAGTGGACGCTCGGGCTCCAGTATCATTCTGGTGATCAAATCAATATTAATGATCTCAATGACGCCATCTTCCCCGTCCTGGGACACCGGGTTCCACTGGATCAAGATCGGACTGCCCTTCATCAGCCACCGATCGGTCGATAAAATCAGCTTCGGCGAGCTGGCGGGTAATTCCGGGAGAAAGTCGCGGATGGGAATATTACGGCTGCCGAAAACGCTGGAGCAATACAGGATACCGTCTTTAATCAGGGCAATGGAGCGTACCGTTTGCAAAATGGCCGCCTGTTTTCGCAGGGCCAAATGTGCCTGAGGGCAGGGCTGACCCACCAGCTGCTGGAACACGCTGCGGCGTTTTTCCAGCGAAAGGAGAAGATTATCCAGAGAGCGAACGGTATGGCTGCTGAAGTCGAGTACCCGCTGCTGGTTAACGTTGCGCTGAGAAATAAAGCGAGCGCCCAGGGTCAGAATGAGCGTAAGGATCGCAACCGTCACACAGACGATAACGCGTTTTCGGCGGTAATGTTTAATGATCGTTTGTGCAGTTTGCATGAACGGTCGCCTGATAAGCCACCAGCCCCAAAAGCCGGACGCAACAGTAAAAGTGTAGTGGGGAAAGCGAAAGGAGACGAGAAAGAGGGGGGAAATTCGCCCATCCGTTGCAGATGGGCGAAAGCGAGTATTAGTCGCACTGCACCTTAATAGCCAGACCACCACGCGACGTCTCACGGTACTTCGCGTTCATGTCTTTGCCGGTTTCGTACATGGTTTCGATGACCTTATCCAGCGACACGCGCGGTTCGCTGGTACGGCGCATCGCCATGCGTGAGGCGTTGATCGCTTTGACAGAGGCAATCGCGTTACGCTCAATGCACGGTACCTGTACCTGGCCCGCGACAGGGTCACAGGTCAGACCGAGGTTATGCTCCATACCAATCTCTGCCGCCACGCAAACCTGTTCAGGGCTTGCACCCAACAGTTCAGCCAGACCGGCGGCAGCCATCGAGCAGGCAACGCCCACTTCACCCTGACAGCCCACTTCCGCACCGGAGATGGACGCGTTCATCTTGTACAGCGCGCCGATGGCCCCTGCCGCGAGGAAATAGCGGATGTAGATATCGGGCGTGACAGGCTCAATAAAGTGATCGTAGTAGGCCAGTACCGCTGGAACGATGCCGCAGGCACCGTTGGTTGGCGCCGTCACGACACGGCCACCGGCAGCGTTCTCTTCGTTAACCGCCAGGGCAAACATGTTTACCCAGTCGACCACGTTCATCGGGTCATTCGAGAATTTATCCGTGGTCACCAGCATACGGCGCAGGGCAGAGGCACGACGCGGCACGCGCAGTGGCCCAGGCAATACGCCTTCGGTGTTCATCCCGCGGTCAATACAGGCGCGCATGGTTTGCCACACGTTAGCAAAATAGTCTTCAATCTCTTTTTTGCTGTGCAGCGCCAGTTCGTTCTGCATCACCATACCGGACAGGGAAAGACCGGTCTCTTCGCAGTACCCCAACATCTCGGTAGCCGACTTAAACGGATACGGGACGCTGACGTCGCCAACGCTGTCTTTGCCAAAATGCTCTTCATCCACGATGAAGCCACCGCCGATGGAGTAGTACGTTTTGCTGTAAATCTCTTTTTCACCGCTCCAGGCATGAATGGTCATGCCGTTTTCATGCAGCGGCAGGTTGTCGCTGCGAAAACGCATGCCGTCATCCTGCGGGAAATCCACTTCATGCTGGCCGTTAGCCAGCAGCAGGCGTCCGCGCGTTTCCACGTCGCGGATAAATGCCGGGATGGCATCAATATCAACAGTGTCCGGCATATTGCCTGCCAGACCCATAATAATGGCGATATCGGTGTGGTGGCCTTTACCCGTTAATGACAGTGATCCGTAAACGTCTACGGCGACACGGGTAACGCTTTCCAGTAATCCTTTTTCGACCAGATCATCGACGAACTGTTTACCGGCCTTCATAGGCCCAACAGTATGGGAAGACGAAGGGCCAATTCCCACTTTGAACATGTCGAATATACTAATCACTTTCACACTCCTGACAGGGTTACCGGGGTTCCAGTAACGATGTTATAACTGCGCATAGTGTAAGAGGGAACACCGACCTCGGCTTAACTATTCACATGAATTAAACTAATGGTTAACGATGGGTTTTGCTAATAGCGCGACGCGGATCGCAAACCTGCAAAAAAGGATGGAATGTAAAGTATAGTCAAGGTTTCAGGCCGATTTGCAGCGCCAGTTCACGAATGATCCCCGCCGTCATGCCCCAGACAAAATAATGCTGATACCAGGACAACCAGACCCGATGATCATGCCCACGACGCTGAATATCCAGCGGATGATAACGGCTGAGCCGGAGCGCCTCTTCAAGCGGCATCTCAAACACGGCTGACACTTCATCGACGCTGGCGTGATACTGCAGGCCCGGCGGGATAATCCCCACCACGGGCGTGACCTGAAAACCGGTCACGCTGTCGACCGGCGGCAGCACGCCTATCACCTCGACCGCCTCAGGCGGGATGGCCACTTCTTCCTGGGCTTCCCGCAGCGCGGCGGCGATCAGCGACGCATCGGTGCTGTCCACCGCGCCTCCGGGAAAGGCAACCTGACCGGCGTGTTTACGCATATGCGGCGAGCGCTGCGTCAACAACAGCCCCGGCTGCTCCCGGCGCACCACCGGGATCAGCACCGCCGCCTGACGTTGATTCAGCGTGGCGCGGTTGACCTGCGGTCGCAAAAGCTGAAAGCGCGACAGAAAATCATCCAGCGTCAGGTTCTCTTTCTCCACCGTTAGTTCTCCAGTTGTTTCAGAATACGGTTAACTTTATCAAAGGTTTCCTGATATTCCGCCTCGACCTGGCTATCCGCCACAATGCCCCCGCCTGCAGAGCAGTACAGATTGCCGTCGCAGGCCGTCAGGGTACGAATGGTGATGCTGGTATCCATGGTGCCGCACAGGCTGAAATAGCCGATACTGCCGCACCAGGCGTTGCGGCGGTGCGGTTCCAGTTCGTCGATGATCGCCATCGCGCGAATTTTGGGGGCTCCGGTGATGGAGCCGCCCGGAAACGCGGCGCGAAGCAGATCGCAGGCGGTGCGCGTGGCGGGCAGGCGCGCGGTAATGGTGCTGACCAGATGATGTACCGCCGGGAAAGGCTCGACGACAAACAGCTCCGGCACGCGCACGCTGCCGGGTTCGGCGACGCGGCCAATATCGTTACGCATCAGGTCGACGATCATCAGGTTCTCGGCGCGATCTTTCGGCGATGCGGCGAGTTTCTCCGCCTGCTGGCGATCGGCGTTGGGGTCCGCCAGACGCGGTAGTGTGCCTTTAATCGGGCGGGTTTGAATGACCCCCTCGGCCAGATGAATAAAGCGCTCTGGCGACAGGCTGAGGATAGCGCCCTGAGGCAGACGTACGAATGCGCTGAACGGCGCCTTGTTGCTGGCATTAAGACGGGAAAACGCCTGCCACTCATCTCCGTGATAAGTCGCCTGGAAACGCTGGGCAAGGTTCACCTGATAACAGTCGCCGCTTTGCAGATACGCCTGAACGCGCGCGAATTTTTCAGCGTATTCCGTCTCGCTCATATTCGAGCGCCAGCCGGAGGTCAGCCTGAACGTCTCGGCCGGGGCGGGCTGTTGCGCTTCAAGCCAGGCCAGTCGCGCCTGCACGTCACTATGGCTCAGCAGAGAAACCGTTTTTTTCTGGTGATCGACAATTAACGCCCAGTCATACAGCCCCACGGCCATGTCTGGCAGGGAAATATCAGCCTGCGCATGCTCGGGCAGCGTTTCGAAACGGCGACCCAAATCGTAGCCAAACAGACCAAGCGCGCCACCCTGAAAAGGGAGATCCGGGTCTGGGGTGGCGGATAAGCCCAACGCGTTGAGCGCTTGCTGAAGCTGCATCAGGGGATCGTCCGTCGGCGCCAGGTCATTGGTTGTCAGCGTTTTAAGCGGGTCGGCAACCAGAATATCAAAGCGGCTGTAAGGGTGATCCGCATGGCCAGAATGCAGCAGCATGGCAAAGGGAAGGTGGCTTATGCGGGCAAACCAGAACTCCGCGGCGTCAGCACGCCAGGGCAACGTCAATACAGTGGGGAAGCGCATGTTCATGTGTGGCATACTACCGGGCAGCGTGAAATAATTAGCGCGAATAATTTAGCAGGAGTTGACGATGTTTGCAGGTTTACCTTCTCTGAGCCATGAACAGCAGCAGAAAGCGGTTGAGCGAATTCAGGAACTGATGTCCCAGGGAATGAGCAGCGGACAGGCGATTACCGTCGTCGCTCAGGAGATTCGCGCCAGTCATTCCGGCGAGCGGATTGTGGCGCGATTCGAAGATGATGATCCAGAAGATCGAGAGGAGTGATCGGGCTTAAACCGCCGCGATAATCTTAATTTCGACCTTATACTCCGGTTTCATCAGCGTGGCCTGTACAGTGCAGCGTACAGGCGCGTGACCCGCCACCACCCATGCATCCCAGGCTTTGTTCATCGCCGCAAAATCATCTTTATTGGCCAGAAAAATGGTCGCATCCAGAATGCGGGATTTATCGCTGCCCTGTTTTTCCAGCACGGCATCAATTTGCGCCAGCGTGTTGGCCGTTTGCTCGAAGGCATCCGCGTCCAGGTTAGCCGGTACGCCAGTGTAGTAGAGCGTCTGGTTGTGGATCACCACATCAGACCAGCGGGCTTCGGCATCAATGCGCTTAATCGTCATAAACGTTTCCTCGTTATTTTTCGTCATCAGGCGGCAAGACTGCCATATTGTGCCGGCGTCGTCACTATTTGGGGTGGCACTGGAGAGGCGGGACTGACATAATCCCTGTGCAAAAATACAGTGAGAGAGCACCGTGGCAGACGATTTTTCCCCTGAAGGTCAGTTAGCACAAGCGATTCCCGGCTTCAAACCGCGTGAACCTCAGCGGCAGATGGCGCACGCCGTAGCGCACGCTATCGACAAGGCGCAGCCGCTGGTGGTCGAGGCCGGTACCGGCACGGGGAAAACCTACGCGTATCTCGCTCCGGCGCTGCGGGCGAAAAAGAAGGTCATTATCTCCACCGGTTCAAAAGCGCTGCAGGATCAGCTCTACAGCCGTGATTTGCCCACCGTGGCGAAAGCGCTGAAATACAAGGGCCGACTGGCGCTGCTGAAAGGCCGTTCTAACTACCTTTGCCTGGAGCGCCTTGAACAGCAGGCGCTGGCGGGCGGCGATCTGCCGGTTCAGACCCTGAGCGACGTGATTATCCTTCGCGCCTGGGCCAACCAGACGGAAGAGGGGGATATCAGCACCTGTGCGAGCGTGCCGGAAGACTCTCCTGCCTGGCCGCTGGTGACCAGCACCAACGACAACTGCCTCGGCAGCGACTGTCCGCTGTATAAAGACTGCTTTGTGGTGAAAGCGCGTAAAACGGCGATGGATGCCGATGTGGTGGTGGTCAACCACCATCTGTTCCTCGCAGATATGGTGGTTAAGGACAGCGGCTTCGGTGAGCTGATCCCTGAAGCGGATGTCATGATCTTCGATGAAGCCCACCAGCTTCCGGATATCGCCAGCCAGTATTTTGGCCAGTCGCTCTCCAGCCGCCAGCTGCAGGACCTGGCGAAAGATTTCACCATCGCCTACCGGACCGAACTCAAAGATACCCAGCAGTTACAGAAGTGTGCCGACCGCCTGGCGCAAAGCGCGCAGGATTTCCGTTTACAGCTTGGTGAACCCGGCTATCGCGGTAACCTGCGCGAGCTGCTGGCGGACAAAAACATCCAGCGCGCGCTGCTGCTGCTCGATGATGCCCTTGAACTCTGTTATGACGTCGCGAAGCTGTCGCTTGGTCGCTCCGCACTGCTGGATGCCGCCTTCGAACGCGCCACGTTGTACCGCGGACGGTTGAAACGGCTGAAAGAGATCAACCAGCCGGGGTACAGCTACTGGTATGAATGCACCTCGCGCCACTTCACCCTGGCGCTTACGCCGCTGACCGTGGCCGATAAATTTAAAGAGGTGATGGCGCAGAAACCGGGAAGCTGGATCTTTACCTCGGCAACCCTGTCGGTGAATGACGATCTGCACCACTTTACCGAGCGCCTCGGCATTGAGCAGGCGGAGTCGCTGCTGCTGCCAAGCCCGTTTGATTATGAAAAGCAGGCGCTGCTCTGTGTCCCGCGCAATTTACCGCTGCCAAACCAGCCGGGCGCCGCGCGTCATCTGGCGGCGATGCTAAAGCCCATGATTGAGGCCAACAACGGGCGCTGCTTTATGCTTTGCACGTCGCACGCCATGATGCGTGACCTCGCCGAGCAGTTCCGTGCCACCATGACCCTGCCGGTGCTGTTGCAGGGGGAAACCAGCAAAGGACAACTGCTCCAGCAGTTTGTCAGCGCCGGTAATGCCCTGCTGGTTGCCACCAGCAGCTTCTGGGAAGGGGTGGACGTGCGTGGCGATACGCTCTCGCTGGTCATTATCGACAAACTGCCGTTTACCTCCCCGGATGACCCGCTGTTGAAAGCGCGGATGGAAGACTGCCGCCTGCGCGGAGGCGATCCGTTCGACGAGGTTCAGCTGCCTGAGGCGGTCATCACGCTCAAGCAAGGGGTAGGGCGCTTAATCCGCGACGTGACCGATCGCGGCGTGCTGGTTATCTGCGATAACCGGCTGGTCATGCGCCCTTATGGCGCAACCTTCCTTGCGAGCCTCCCTCCAGCGCCACGGACGCGGGATATAAAACGCGCGGTGCGTTTTCTGGCAAACCCAACGGCGGAGTAATTTGCCCCGGAGTGTGCTAAGATGCGCGCCATTTTGTGACTGACCCTTGCGAGAGCGCGACGACTGATGCGAATTCTGGCTATTGATACCGCAACAGAGGCTTGCTCTGTTGCTCTGCTGAGTGATGGTGCTGTTTCTGCTCATTTCGAAGAGTGCCCACGGGAACACACCCAACGTATTCTGCCCCTGGTAAAAGACATTTTAACTCAGGGCAACACCGCCTTAACCGACCTTGATGCCCTGGCCTTTGGCCGCGGGCCCGGCAGCTTTACGGGCGTCCGTATTGGTATTGGCATTGCTCAGGGACTGGCGCTGGGCGCTGACCTGCCGATGATCGGCGTCTCTACGCTTGCGACGATGGCGCAAGGGGCCTGGCGTATGACGGGCGCCACCCGCGTGCTGGCCGCCATTGATGCCCGCATGGGGGAAGTTTACTGGGCGGAATATACCCGTGATGAGAACGGCGTCTGGCACGGCGAAGAGACGGAAGCGGTACTTAAACCTGACGCGGTCACTGAACGTCTTAAGCAACTGTCCGGCGAGTGGGCGACCGTGGGGACGGGCTGGCCGGCATGGCCAGACATGGCGAACGACACTGGCGTGAAGCTGGTGGACGGCGACATGCTGCTGCCAGCGGCGGAAGACATGCTTCCGATTGCCACTCAGCTGCTCGCAGCAGGAAAAACCGTTGCCGTTGAACACGCGGAGCCGGTTTATTTGCGAAACACCGTCGCGTGGAAGAAACTTCCGGGCCGCGAGTGAATCTCAGTAACAGGAACTGAGAAAAAGGAGTCGCATCATGGCGGTTCAGACTAAAGTAGTACGCCTTTTTATGGCAGGCGCGGTTGCCATAGCACTGAGCGGATGCGTATCCGTCCCTGATGCGATCAAGGGCAGTAGCCCGACGCCCCAGCAGGATCTGGTTCGGGTGATGAATGCGCCTGAGCTTTATGTCGGCCAGGAAGCGCGCTTCGGCGGGAAAGTGATCGAGGTGCAGAACCAGCAGGGGAAAACCCGGCTCGAGATTGCTACCGTGCCGCTGGACAGCGGTGCGCGACCTGTACTGGGTGAGGCCTCCCGGGGACGCATCTATGCGGATGTCAGTGGTTTCCTCGATCCCGTTGATTTCCGTGGGCAACTGGTGACCGTCGTCGGACCGATAACCGGCGCCGTGCAGGGTAAAATCGGCAACACGCCTTATAAATTCATGACCATGCAGGTCAATGGGTATAAACGCTGGCGTCTGGCACAGCAGGTGATCATGCCGCCTCAGCCGATTGACCCGTGGATGTGGGGTCCGCATCCTTATCGTTATGGTTACCCGGGCTGGGGCTGGTATAACCCCGGTCCTGCGCAGGTCCAGACGATCGTAACTGAGTAACTTACTGTTATTGCTAGGAAAGAGACAGCGGCTTAGCCGCTGTCTCTGTTTTTTTACGGATAATACGAAAAAAAAGAGTGACGCGCTTCGCAACCTTAAATCTGAACAATTAATAAACTGGTACGCTGAGTTAATATAATGTTAACAAACTGTTTATTATCGGGGTTGTGATGACGACGAACACTCATTTCAGAGGTGATGCATTGAAAAAGGTTTGGCTTAACCGTTATCCCGCAGATGTTCCTGCCGAGATCAATCCTGACCGTTATCAATCCCTGGTTGAATTATTTGAACACTCGGTAAGGCGCTACGCAGACCAGCCCGCATTTGTGAATATGGGCGAGGTAATGACGTTCCGTAAGCTTGAGGAGCGTAGCCGGGCGTTTGCGGCCTATCTGCAGGAAGGGCTTGGGCTGCAAAAAGGAGACCGCGTCGCGCTGATGATGCCGAACCTGCTGCAATACCCGGTCGCGCTGTTCGGCATCCTGCGTGCCGGGATGATTGTCGTCAACGTCAACCCGCTTTACACCCCGCGCGAGCTGGAACACCAGCTCAACGACAGCGGTGCGGTGGCGATAGTTATTGTTTCTAACTTTGCCCATACCCTGGAAAAAGTGGTCGACAAAACCCAGGTTAAACACGTCATCCTGACGCGCATGGGGGATCAGCTGTCCACCGCCAAAGGGACGCTGGTTAACTTTGTGGTTAAATACGTCAAGCGCCTGGTGCCAAAATACCATCTGCCGGATGCCATCTCCTTCCGCCGCGCGCTGCATGCGGGCTATCGCATGCAATACGTCAAACCGGAAGTGGTCTCTGAGGACCTCGCTTTTCTGCAATACACCGGTGGCACAACCGGCGTGGCCAAAGGGGCGATGCTAACCCACCGCAACATGCTGGCAAACCTTGAACAGGTCAATGCCACCTACGGGCCGCTGCTGCATCCGGGCAAAGAACTGGTGATCACGGCGCTACCGCTGTATCACATTTTCGCGCTGACCATGAACTGCCTGCTGTTTATCGAGCTGGGCGGTCAAAACGTCCTGATCACTAACCCGCGAGACATTCCGGGGCTGGTGAAAGAGCTGGCAAAATACCCCTTCACCGCCATGACCGGGGTAAATACCTTGTTCAACGCGTTGCTCAACAATAAAGAATTCCAGCAGCTGGATTTCTCAACGTTGCACCTCTCTGCGGGAGGCGGTATGCCGGTTCAGCAGGCGGTCGCCGAGCGCTGGGTGAAACTCACCGGGCAGTATCTGCTGGAAGGTTATGGCCTGACGGAATGCGCACCGCTGGTCAGCGTCAACCCGCATGACATTGACTACCACAGCGGAAGCATTGGCCTGCCGGTTCCCTCCACGGAGGCCAAACTGGTCGATGACAATGATAACGAAGTCGCGCCGGGCGAACCGGGCGAGCTGTGCGTGAAAGGGCCGCAGGTGATGCTGGGCTACTGGCAACGCCCGGATGCAACAGACGAAATCATTAAAGACGGCTGGCTGCATACCGGCGATATTGCGGTGATGGATGACGAAGGCTTCCTGCGCATCGTCGATCGCAAAAAAGATATGATTCTGGTCTCCGGTTTCAACGTCTATCCGAACGAAATCGAAGACGTGGTCATGCAGCACAGCGGCGTGCTGGAAGTTGCGGCGGTGGGCGTGCCTTCCGGCAGCAGCGGGGAAGCGGTGAAGATATTTGTGGTCAAAAAAGATCCTTCACTCACCGAGGAAGCGCTGATAACGTTCTGTCGTCGTCAGCTGACGGGCTATAAAGTGCCGAAGCTGGTGGAATTCCGCGATGAGCTGCCGAAATCCAACGTCGGGAAGATATTACGACGAGAATTACGTGACGAAGCCCGTGCCAAAGTAGACAATAAGGCCTGAGCTTCACGTTAATCGCCCTGACGCCGGTTAAGCCGGCGTTTTTTATGGGCGCAAACAAAAGAGAATCCGATTTGAATTACCAGATGATCACGACCAACGACGAGCTGGCTTCGCTGTGCGAAGTGACGCGCGACTTTCCTGCCATCGCTCTGGATACCGAGTTTGTCCGTACCCGGACGTACTATCCGCAGCTGGGTTTGATTCAGATGTATGACGGCAAGCACGTCTCGCTGATCGACCCGCTCGGCATCACCGACTGGACGCCGATGCGTGACCTGTTGCTGGATACGGCAGTAACGAAATACCTGCACGCAGGCAGTGAAGATCTGGAAGTTTTTCTGAATACCTTTGGCATCATGCCTCAGCCGCTGATCGATACGCAGATCCTTGCGGCTTTTAGCGGTCGTCCGCTCTCCTGGGGCTTTGCCGCCATGGTGGAGGAGTATACGGGCCTGACGCTGGACAAAAGTGAATCCCGTACTGACTGGCTGGCGCGCCCGCTTACCGAACGTCAGCTGGAATATGCGGCGGCAGACGTGTTTTACCTTCTGCCGATTGCCGGACAACTGATGAAAGAGGCGGAGGCCTCCGGATGGCTCTCTGCCGCGCTGGACGAGTGTCGTATGACGCAGCTGCGTCGCCAGGAAGTGGTAGATCCGAAAGACGCCTGGCGTGATATCAGCAACGCCTGGCAGCTGCGTACGCGTCAGCTGGCGTGCCTGCAGCTGTTAGCGGACTGGCGTTTACGTAAAGCGCGCGAGCGCGATCTGGCGGTTAACTTTGTGGTGCGCGAGGAACATCTCTGGGCAGTTGCGCGCTATATGCCGGGCAGCCTGGGGGAGCTGGACAGCATTGGGCTTTCGGGCAGTGAGATCCGTTTCCACGGTAAAACCTTGCTGGCGCTGGTCGCAAAAGCGCAGGCGTTGCCGGAAGATGCGCTGCCGGAACCGCTGTTGAACCTGATGGATATGCCGGGTTACCGCAAAGCGTTTAAGGATATCAAAGCGCTGGTGCAGAACGTTGCCACTGAAAGTAAGCTGAGTGCTGAGCTGCTGGCATCGCGTCGTCAGATTAACCAGCTGCTGAACTGGCACTGGAAGCTGAAACCGCAGAATGGCCTGCCGGAACTGATGGCGGGCTGGCGTGGAGAATTGATGGCCGATCGTATGAATACTCTGCTGGAAGGGTATCCGCGGTAAAAAATATGCCGGGCGATATACCCGGCATATTCCCCCGGTGGCGCTGCGCTTACCGGGGCTACAAAATCAGAACCCTACGGGCGCGACTCTTCCGCTTCCGGAAGCGTCACGTTCAGCTCCAGAATCGAAATATCCCCGTCTTTTTGCTCCAGCTGCACCGTGACCATCTCCGGGTCAATCTGTACGTACTTACAGATCACTTCCAGGATGTCCTTACGCAGCTGCGGCAGGTAATGAGGCTCGGCGTCGCTACGACGACGCTCCGCAACGATGATTTGCAGACGTTCTTTTGCGATGTTGGCGGTGTTCTTTTTCCGCGAGAGAAAAAAGTCCAGTAATGCCATAACTTATCCTCCGAACAGGCGTTTGAGGAAACCTTTCTTCTCTTCTTCAATGAAGCGGAAAGGACGTTCTTCTCCCAGCAGACGGTCAACAGTATCAGCATACGCTTTACCTGCATCTGCCGTCGTATCAAGGATCACGGGCTCGCCCTGGTTAGAGGCGCGCAGCACGGACTGGTCTTCCGGGATGACGCCCACCAGTTTAATGCGCAGGATCTCCAGTACGTCTTCCATGCTCAGCATGTCACCTTTGTTGACGCGACCCGGGTTATAACGGGTCAGCAGCAGGTGCTCTTTGATCGGCTCTTCGCCATTTTCCGCACGACGGGATTTGGAGGCGAGGATGCCGAGAATACGGTCGGAGTCACGCACGGATGAGACTTCAGGGTTGGTGGTGATGATCGCTTCATCAGCAAAGTAGAGTGCCATCAGGGCACCAGTTTCGATGCCGGCAGGGGAGTCACAGACAACGAAGTCGAACTCCATTTTTCTCAGCTCCTCGAGTACCTTTTCGACACCTTCACGGGTCAGGGCGTCTTTGTCACGCGTCTGAGAGGCCGGGAGGATGTAGAGGTTCTCGGTGCGCTTGTCTTTAATCAGCGCCTGGTTCAGCGTGGCATCGCCCTGAATGACGTTGACGAAGTCATACACGACGCGACGCTCACACCCCATGATCAGGTCGAGGTTACGCAGGCCGATATCGAAGTCGATAACGACGGTTTTCTTTCCCTTCTGGGCCAAACCAGTAGCGATGGCCGCGCTGGAGGTGGTCTTGCCAACGCCTCCTTTACCCGAAGTAACAACAATAATGCGTGCCATAGAAATTCCTTGTTAAAAAGGGATCAATTCAACGGTTGAACGGTCAACGCGTCGTCTGCAAGTCGCAGACGAGCCGCTTTGCCATAAAATTCGGCTGGGATCTTGTCGCTCAGCCAATATTCACCTGCGATGGACACAAGTTCCGCCGTCAGGTGAGTACAAAATATTTGCGCGTCCCGATCGCCACTTGCGCCTGCGAGCGCACGTCCACGCATCATACCGTAAACGTGAATATTGCCATCTGCAATAAGCTCTGCGCCAGCACTGACGTGGCTTGTAACAATCAGATCACAGTTTGGTGCATAAATGCGCTGACCGGAACGAACCGGTACGTCAATCATTCGCGTTTTTGTGACGGGAGTAACGTTTTGCACTACAGGAGGGGGCGCCTGCACGGCAGCAGGCGCTGCACGCGGGGCTTTTTCTTTACCTTCATTAAGAAGGGGCAGCCCGGCACGGTCGATTTCCGCTTTCAGCTCGCTATCTTTACAGCCACTGATGCCGACAATTCGCAGGCCAGTAGAGGAGACGGCCTGCTGGAGAAGTTTCCAGTTAACCGGAGCCTCAAGACCACTCACGTTGATAACAACAGGGGCGTGTTTCAGAAAAGCGGGAGCCTGCGCGATTTTGTCTTCTAACGCCTGACGAATAACCTCGGGTTTTGCATCATGCAAATGTACCACTGATAAGGTGAAGCTACTGCCTTTAAGCTCGATGGGCGTGTTTGACATCCTGGCCTTACTCAATTTGCTATTAACCGCAACCATTCGCTGCGATATTCCGAAGAGTATCAGGCATGTTATAGTCAGGAGTATATTGAGGCAAGCAACCACCCATTAATTCAGAGTAAAAACATGTTTTGTGTGATCTACAGAAGTACAAGCCGTGACCAGACCTATCTTTATGTCGAAAAGAAAGACGATTTTTCACGCGTGCCTGAAGAATTAATGAAGAGCTTTGGCCGACCACAGCTGGCGATGCTGCTGCCGCTGGATGGTCGTAAGAAACTGGTCAATGCCGATCTGGATAAAGTGAAAACGGCATTAGCCGAGCAAGGCTATTATTTACAGCTTCCACCACCGCCTGAGAATTTATTAAAACAGCACCTTGAGGCGAACGGGAAAAAATAGTCTCAGCTGTTTCGGGCGCATCACATCAACCGATTAGGGGTCGAGCATGTATCAACATCATAACTGGCAAGGTGCGTTACTGGATTATCCCGTCAGCAAAGTGGTCTGCGTGGGCAGTAACTACGCAAAGCATATTCAGGAGATGGGCAGCGCAACACCAGAAGAGCCGGTTCTGTTTATTAAGCCAGAGACGGCGCTTTGCGATATCCGCCAGCCGCTGGCGTTGCCGCAGGGGCTGGGGTCAGTGCATCACGAAGTTGAGCTCGCGGTGCTGATCGGCGCCACGCTGCGCCAGGCCTCCGAAGAGCATGTTCAGAAAGCGATTGCTGGCTACGGCGTCGCGCTGGATCTGACGCTGCGTGATGTGCAGGGAAAAATGAAGAAGGCCGGGCAGCCGTGGGAAAAAGCCAAAGGCTTTGACAACGCGTGTCCGATTTCGGGATTCATTCCGGTCAGTGAATTTACCACCGATCCACAGGACACGCCGCTCAGCCTGAAGGTGAACGGTGACATCCGCCAGCAGGGCAGCACGGCAGACATGATCCATAAGATTGTGCCGCTGATCGCCTACATGAGCCGCTTCTTCACCCTGAAACCCGGAGATGTGATCCTGACCGGTACGCCTGAAGGGGTTGGCCCGCTCCTCAGCGGCGATGAGCTGGAGGTCGGTTTTAACGGCCTGTCGCTGAAAACCCGCGTGCTGTAACCACATCTTGCCGCCTGAAGAGGGCGGCAAAACTTGCAACAACGTGCCAGACTCGTTATAAGGTGCGCTTTCTTTTGACGTGTGGACATCCTGATGAACGACATCCCTTTCTGGCAAAGTAAAACTCTTGACGACATGACTGACGCGGAATGGGAATCATTGTGCGACGGCTGCGGGCAGTGCTGCCTGCATAAGCTGATGGATGAAGATACGGACGAAATCTACTTCACAAACGTGGCCTGCAAGCAGTTGAACATTAAAACCTGCCAGTGCCGCAACTATGAGCGTCGGTTCGAATTTGAGCCGGACTGCATCAAGTTAACCCGTGATAATCTGCCCACCTTTGAATGGCTGCCCCATACCTGCGCGTATCGCCTGCTGGCGGAAGGGAAAGGGTTACCAGACTGGCATCCGTTGCTGACCGGTTCGAAAGCGGCGATGCACGGCGAGCGCATTTCGGTGCGCCACATCGCGGTGAAAGAGTCCGAGGTGCGGGACTGGGAAGACCATATTATGAATCACCCTAATCGGTGACAATAAAAAACCCGCTGAGGCGGGGTTTTTATTGTGCGCTGTTGTGTCGGGTGGCGCTGCGCTTACCCGACCTACAAAACTGACGTTGCCGTTTTGCTTTTACCTTCCGAACAAATCACGTTTCTTCGGCTTGAACGGCTGGGCAATCAGCACCAGCAACGCCACGACGAAGTAGGCGACAAAAATCCCCACCAGCCACTGTGGCATCTCCAGCGTCAGGAATTCCCACTGACGGACAGAGCAGTCACCGGATGCGACAAACACCTGCGGCAGCCATTTATCCAGCGGCAGCCAGCTCGGGAAGCGGGCGGCAAAATCACAGGTCATAAACGGTGACGGATGCAGCTGCATCATGGTGTGCTGCCAGGAGAGTTCAATTCCTTTCCAGGCGCTGTACAGCCAGATTGCAATACCCGCGTAGCGCAACGGCGATTTCGGGGCGATGGCGCCTACCAGGCCCGCACCCATAATGCCAAACAGGGCGCAGCGCTCGTAGATACAGAGCACGCAGGGTTTCAGCCCCATCACATGCTGGAACCACAGCGCGACCATTTCCAGCGCAAAGGCGGTCAGGGCCATCAACAACCACGCTCCGCGACCGCGAGAGCACTGGTTTAAAAATCTCAACATAATCATTTCCCTGGAACATGCTTAGAAAGCGCAGTGTAAACGAATTCGTTTTTCACGCCACCTGTACCTGACGAAATAAAACGTAATCGGATGTTTATCGTGCGAAAAGGCAAACGGGCAGCGAACTGCCCGAGAGGCCTCATTTAGTGCGCCGCAAGTATACCCGCTTGTATCAGCCATTGCGTACAGGGAATGAGGGTAATTTTGACGCAAAGCAATCCCACAATTGTGAGTACCAGCGTATAGGGCAGCGCCATCCAGACCATTCTTCCATAAGAAAGACGTATGAGTGGCGCAAGGGCAGAGGTCAGCAGGAACAGGAAGGCGGCTTGTCCATTTGGCGTCGCTACCGACGGCAGGTTAGTGCCGGTATTGATGGCCACGGCCAGCAGCTCAAACTGTCCTGCGTTAATAATGCCTTCTTCCATCGCGGATTTGGCTTCGTTGATGTAGACCGTCCCGACAAAGACGTTATCGGAGATGGACGACAGGAGGCCGTTGAACAGATAGAAGAGCGTAAGCTGCGCGTCTGGTGCAGCCTGCAGCACAAAGGTAATTATGGGGGCAAACAGATGCTGGTCGATAATCACCGCCACAACCGCGAAGAAGACGGCCAGCAGCGCGGTAAATGGCAGGGCTTCCGTAAACGCTTTGCCAATAGCATGCTCATCCGTTACGCCGCTAAAAGTGGTCGCAAGAATAATGACAGAGAGGCCAATCAACCCAACCTCTGCAAGATGCAACGCCAGCGCGACGATAAGCCAGACGCCAATGATACCCTGCGCAATCAGACGCAGCGTCTCTTGCCGCGTGCGCTGCTTGCGGCTCTGCTCGTCAAATTTATGCAGCTCACTGCGGACCGGCTCAGGCAGTTGCGCGCCGTAGCCGAATACCCTGAACTTTTCGACCAGAATGCAGGTTGCTAACCCGCAGATAAGGACAGGAACGCTCACGGGGGCCATACGCAGGAAAAACTCGCCAAAATGCCATTCAGCCGCTTTGGCGATGATCAGGTTTTGCGGCTCACCCACCATGGTCATCACGCCGCCCAACGCAGTCCCTACGCCAGCATGCATCATCAGACTGCGCAGAAACGCGCGGAACTGCTCCAGCACCTCACGGTTATGCGCCTCAACGTGGCTGTCATCCTGCAAGTCTTCGCCCGGGCGGGACGAGGCCACGCGGTGATAAATCCCGTAAAACCCGACGGCGACGCTGATCACCACCGCAACAACGGTCAGGGCATCCAGGAAGGCCGAAAGAAAGGCAGCAGCAAGGCAAAACGCCAGCGACAATACCGTTTTAGACGGAATGCTGAGCAACAGGCGAGTGAAGATAAACAGCAGCAGCTGTTTCATAAAGTAGATCCCGGCCACCATAAATATCAGCAGCAGGAGCACTTCCAGATTTGACGCCAGCTCTGCTTTTACATGCTCAGCAGACGTCATCCCGATGACCACTGCTTCAAAAGCCAGCAGACCGCCAGGCAGCAGAGGGTAACATTTTAGCGCCATTGCCAGGGTGAAGATAAACTCCGCGACCAGCAGCCATCCGGCGATAAACGGGTTCACGCTAAAAATAAGGGGGTTAACGACCAGGAAAACCAGCAGTATCAGTTTGTACCAGTCAGGAGACTGACCTAAAAAATTGCGCCACAGCGCGCGCCCAAAAGAAATTTCCACAACAGACGTCCTTCCCCGTCACGTAAAACAAAACATCAGTATACGCAAAATTGCGGCCCGGCGGCGGATAAGCGAGCATTGTAAATTTCATAAAAATGAAACGGCGATCCCTCTTTTCTCTCTTTACCGCGCTACCTGCCGCTGCATGCCTCTGGTATGATGAGTGCAATTTGCTAAAGCTGTGTAATGGAAATCTCACTATGGTCATTAAGGCGCAGAGCCCGGCGGGTTTCGCGGAAGAGTACATCATTGAAAGCATCTGGAATAATCGCTTCCCTGCAGGGTCCATTCTTCCGGCTGAACGCGAACTCTCTGAACTGATTGGCGTCACTCGCACCACGCTGCGTGAAGTGCTTCAGCGACTGGCGCGTGATGGATGGTTGACGATCCAGCACGGCAAGCCAACAAAAGTAAACAACTTCTGGGAAACCTCGGGGCTGAACATTCTTGAAACGCTGGCGCGCCTCGACCACGAAAGCGTACCGCAGCTCATTGATAATCTGCTCTCAGTGCGTACCAACATCGCGACGATCTTTATTCGTACCGCTTTCCGTCAGCACCCGGAAGATGCGCTTGCAGTGCTGGCCAGCGCAAACGAGGTCGAAGATCATGCCGATGCCTTTGCCACCCTCGATTACAACGTCTTCCGCGGTCTGGCGTTTGCCTCCGGCAACCCGATTTACGGTCTTATCCTCAACGGGATGAAAGGGCTCTATACCCGCATTGGTCGTCACTACTTTGCCAATCCCGAAGCGCGCAGTCTGGCACTGGGTTTCTACCATAAGCTCAGCAAGCTCTGCACTGAAGGGCTGCACGATCAGGTTTATGAAACCGTGCGTCGCTACGGTCATGATTCCGGTGAAATCTGGCATCGCATGCAAAAAACGCTGCCGGGTGATTTAGCGATTCAGAGTCGCTGAAAGAAAAACCTCTCAAGTGAGAGGTTTTTTTTCGCCCGGTGGCGCTTCGCTTACCGGGCCTACAAACTCGTAGGCCGGGTAAGGCGTAGCCGCCACCCGGCAAAAAACATTACAACGTATTCAACCGCGCCGGGCAACGTTCCAGCAGTTCTACGCTGCCGTCCTCATTCTGCTGTTCCAGCTGCACGTCAAAGCCCCACAGGCGGTGAACATGCTTCAGCACCTCTTTACGTCCTTTATCCAGCGGCGCGCGGTTGTGCGGGATATAACGCAGCGTCAGAGAACGGTCACCGCGTAAATCGACGTTCCAGACCTGAATATTGGGCTCAAGATTGCTCAGGTTGTACTGAGAAGAGAGCCGTGAGCGGATCTCGCGGTACCCCTCTTCGTTATGAATCGCAGAAATCTCCAGGTAGTTGTTACGATCATCGTCCAGCACGGTGAAGAAGCGGAAATCACGCATGATCTTCGGCGACATAAACTGGCTGATAAAGCTCTCGTCCTTAAAATCGCGCATCGCAAAATGCAGCGTTTCAAGCCAGTCTGAACCGGCGATATCCGGGAACCAGTACTTGTCTTCTTCCGTTGGCGACTGACAGATACGCTTAATGTCCTGAAACATCGCAAAGCCAAGCGCATACGGGTTAATCCCGCTGTACCACGGGCTGTTATAAGGCGGCTGAAACACGACGTTGGTATGGCTGTGGAGAAACTCCATCATGAACCGCTCGGTCACTTTCCCCTCGTCATACAGATGGTTGAGGATGGTGTAGTGCCAGAATGTCGCCCAGCCTTCGTTCATCACCTGCGTCTGTTTCTGCGGATAGAAATACTGGCTGACCTTGCGCACGATGCGCAGGATCTCACGCTGCCACGGCTCCAGCAGCGGGGCGTTTTTCTCCATAAAGTAGAGCAGGTTTTCCTGCGGCGCGGAGGGATAACGACGCGTCTCGGCGACGGCTTTCTCTTCCTCACGCTTCGGCAGGGTGCGCCACAGCATGTTCACCTGGCTTTGCAGATACTCTTCGCGGCTTTTCTGTCGGGCTTTCTCCTCCTGCAGGGAGATTTTCTGCGGGCGTTTGTAGCGGTCCACGCCGTAGTTCATCAGGGCGTGGCAGGAGTCGAGCAGTTTCTCCACCTCATCCACGCCATAACGCTCTTCGCAGTCGGTGATGTATTTACGCGCGAAGATCAGGTAATCAACGATGGAGCTGGCATCCGTCCAGCTGCGGAAGAGATAGTTATTTTTGAAAAACGAGTTATGGCCGTAACAGGCGTGGGCCATCACCAGCGCCTGCATGGTAATGGTGTTCTCTTCCATTAAATACGCAATACACGGATTGGAGTTAATCACAATCTCATACGCCAGCCCCTGCTGACCGTGTTTATACAGGCGCTCCGTTTCAATGAATTTTTTACCAAACGACCAGTGCGGATAGTTGATCGGCATCCCGACGCTGGAGTAAGCGTCCATCATCTGTTCAGAGGTAATCACCTCAATTTGATGGGGATAGGTATCCAGGCGATACAGTTTTGCCACCCGGTCGATTTCGGCGAGGTAGACATCCAGCAGCTCGAAGGTCCAGTCGGGTCCATCGCTCAGACGTGTGTTGTCCTTGTTCAGGGAATCAATAGTAGCCATTAGCGCGCCCTCGTTGTGGGTGCTCTCTCTGTCTGGAGAGCCTCCTTTCAAGCATAGATCAACGTGTTAAAAAGCGTGCCCGACAAGAAATTTTTTCTTTGCGATTTCCCGTTTTTGATACGGCAAAAAAAGCGACTCCTTCAGCATTTTATGCTGGTTAAAAATAAAGCTCAGCATGAGATCCCAAATTAGCACCATCCCCTGATACTGGGGGATGTGTGAGGCAAGTCACCATAAAAAAGTCGTATGTTGAATAATATTTTCAACTAGGTTATCAATCTGTAATTAGAAGATTGTTCTTTTGCACATTATGGAGTGGCTATGCGTGTTGTCATACTGGGAAGTGGTGTCGTTGGCGTAACCAGCGCCTGGTATTTAAGTCAGGCAGGACATGAGGTTACCGTTATCGATCGTGAATCCGGCCCGGCGCTTGAAACCAGTGCGGCGAATGCCGGGCAAATCTCTCCGGGGTATGCGGCGCCGTGGGCAGCCCCTGGCGTACCGCTGAAGGCGATCAAATGGATGTTCCAGCGCCATGCGCCGCTGGCCATCAGCCTTGATGGCACGCCGTTCCAGCTGAAGTGGATGTGGCAGATGCTGCGCAACTGCGATACCCGCCACTACATGGAAAACAAAGGGCGCATGGTGCGCCTGGCGGAATACAGCCGTGACTGTCTTAAGACCCTGCGCGCGTCGACCGGCATTGAGTACGAAGGCCGTCAGGGCGGCACGCTGCAGCTGTTCCGCACCGCGCAACAGTATGAAAACGCCACCCGCGATATCGCCGTGCTGGAAGATGCCGACGTACCTTACCAGCTGCTGGAGGCCAGCCAGCTGGGGCAGGTGGAGCCTGCCCTGGCGGAAGTGGCGCATAAACTGACGGGCGGCCTGCGTCTTCCTAATGACGAAACCGGCGACTGTCAGCTCTTTACCCAGCGCCTGGCGCACATGTGCGAGCAGGCGGGGGTGAAATTCCGCTTTAACACCGCTGTCGACAAGCTGCTGTCGGAAGGGGAAAAAATTTACGGCGTGAAGTGTGGCGACGAGGTGATCAAAGCGGATGCCTACGTGATGGCGTTTGGCTCGTACTCCACCGCCATGCTGAAAGGCATTCTCGATATTCCTGTTTATCCGCTGAAGGGCTACTCGCTGACCATTCCGGTGAAAGAAGAGAGCGGCGCCCCGGTATCAACCATCCTGGATGAAACCTACAAAATCGCCATTACCCGCTTCGATAACCGCATCCGCGTGGGCGGCATGGCGGAAATTGTCGGCTTCAACACCGACCTCCTGCAGCCGCGTCGTGAAACGCTGGAGATGGTGGTGGGGGACCTGTTCCCGCGCGGGGGCTTTGTTGAGCAGGCGACATTCTGGACCGGTCTGCGTCCGATGACCCCGGACGGTACGCCGATTGTTGGCCGTACGCCGTTTAAAAATTTGTGGACCAATACCGGACACGGCACGCTGGGCTGGACGATGGCCTGCGGATCCGGCCAGCTGCTGAGCGACCTGATTTCCGGGCGCACGCCAGCCATTCCATTTGACGATTTAAGTGCGGCGCGCTATCAATCAGGGTTCACGCCATCGCGTCCACAGCATCTGCACGGCGCGCATAACTAAGGAGTTGTCATGTCCCGTCCTGTTCTGGCTCAGCTGGATCTGCAGGCCCTGAAGGAAAACCTGCAAATTGTTCGCCGGGCAGCACCTGGTTCGCGCGTCTGGTCGGTAGTCAAAGCGAATGCCTACGGCCACGGTATTGACCGTATCTGGAGCGCGCTCAGCGCCACCGACGGTTTTGCGTTGCTCAATCTGGAAGAGGCTATCCTGCTGCGCGAACGCGGCTGGAAAGGGCCGATTTTGCTGCTGGAAGGGTTCTTCCACCCCGAGGATCTGCCGTTGCTGGATAAGTATCGTCTGACCACCAGCGTTCACAGCAACTGGCAGATTAAAGCGATTCAGGATGCAAAACTCCACGCGCCGCTGGATATCTATCTCAAGGTAAACAGCGGCATGAACCGTCTGGGCTTTCAGCCTGAGCGGGTGCATACGGTCTGGCAACAGCTGCGCGCCCTGAAAAATGTGGGCGAAATGACGCTGATGGCGCACTTTGCCGATGCGGAAAAACCGGACGGCATTGCCGATGCCATGGTCCGCATTGAGCAGGCGGCAGAAGGGCTGGACTGTCCGCGCTCGCTGTCGAACTCTGCGGCGACGCTTTGGCATCCCGAAGCGCATTATAACTGGGTGCGTCCGGGGATCGTTCTGTATGGTGCATCCCCGTCCGGTCAATGGCAGGATATCGCCAACAGCGGCCTGAAGCCGGTGATGTCGCTACGCAGTGAGATAATCGGCGTGCAGACGCTGAAGGCGGGCGATACGGTGGGCTATGGCAGCCGCTACCGGGCGCAGGGCGAACAGCGAATTGGTATTGTGGCAGGCGGGTATGCCGACGGCTATCCGCGCATCGCGCCAACCGGTACGCCTGTCTGGGTGGACGGCGTCCGTACGGGCACGGTGGGGACCGTGTCAATGGATATGCTGGCGGTTGACCTCACGCCGTGTCCGCAGGCGGGCATCGGTTCACCGGTTGAGCTGTGGGGCAATGAAGTCAAAATTGATGACGTGGCCGCGGCGGCGGGAACGGTGGGGTATGAACTCATGTGCGCCCTGGCGCCGAGAGTGCCGGTTGTAACGGTGTAACGTGTTCTTATGCCGGGTAAGGCGAAGCCGCCACCCGGCATAAACCCGCTACTCTGCGTCCTCTTCCATCGGCCGCAAACCGACTTTCCGCACCGCGTTATCTTCTTTTTCGGCAACGGTCCAGATCATCCCGGCAAATTCCACCTGATCGCCGACGACCGGCGCAGCGCCAAGTCGTTGCTGGATGATTTCGCCCAGCGTTTGCTGGTTATCACCGTCTTCAGCACCTTCATCCAGACCGTAAATCAGCGCCACATCCGCAAATTTGGCGCTGGCTTCCAGAATAAAATCACCGAAGAAACGCTGGTCCAGCGCCACCGGAGGCGACTGGCTGAACAACTTGCCCAGCGCGGGCAGATCGCGCTCGCGGCCAATCACGCACAAAATATCCCCTTCGCGAAGCCGGGTGCTGCCGGTAGGGTGTTGCAGGACATTATCGCGAAACAGCGCGGCAATCCGTGTTTCGGCCGGCATGTGCAAATCGCGCAGCGATGCCCCTACGCACCACTTGTCGGCGCTCAGTTGATAGACGAACTGTTCCCACGGGTTCTCCGGATGAATATCAAGCCCCACGCGGGACACCGGCCAGCCCACGGGCGGGACCACTACTTTGGCTTTTTTCGCCGCCCATCCGAGCGACGTCCCCTGGAACAGCAGTGAAATCAGCACCACGAAGAACGCCACGTTAAAGAACAGTCGTGCGTTATCCAGCCCGGCCATCATCGGGAAGACGGCAAGGATGATCGGCACCGCGCCACGCAGGCCCACCCAGCTGATAAAGACACGCTCGCGCAGGTTGAAGCCGCGAAACGGCAGCAGACCGGCAAACACCGACAGCGGACGGGCGAAGAAGATCATCCACGCAGACAGCAGCAGCGCCGGAATGGCAATCGGCAGCAGATCCGAGGGCGTAACCAGCAGGCCCAGCACCAGGAACATGCCGATTTGTGCCAGCCAGGCAAGACCGTCGAAGTTTTGCAAAATAGCGTGACGGTTGCGGATAGGGCGGTTACCCATCAGGAATCCGCAGAGGTAGACCGCGAGAATACCGCTGCCGTCCAGAGCGGTGGTGACGGCAAAAATCAGGATCCCGCCGCTCAGCGCCAGCAGTGGATACAGCCCCGAGGGGAGCGAGATGCGGTTAATCATCTGCTGTAACAGGTATCCCCCCGCCAGACCTATCAGTATCCCCAGGCCGAACTGCTGCAGGATATGCCACGCAAACATCCAGCTCAGCCCGGTCTCGTGCTGCTGAATCATCTCGATCAGCGTGATGGTCAGGAACACCGCCATCGGGTCGTTACTGCCGGATTCAATCTCAAGCGTTGAGCCGACACGTTCGTTAAGCCCTTTTCCACCGAGCAGGGAAAACACGGCTGCCGCGTCGGTTGAGCCGACAATCGCGCCAATCAGCAAACCTTCCATGATATTCAGATGGAAAAGCCACGCAGCCATCATCCCGGTGAGGCCAGAGGTAATTAACACGCCGACCGTGGCAAGTGAAAGCGCAGGCCCCAGGGCCACGCGGAAGGAGCTCGCCTGCGTACGCATGCCGCCGTCAAGCAGGATCACCGCCAGGGCGAGGTTACTCACCATGTAGGCAAAAGGGTAGTTATCGAATGGGATACCGCCGATGCCATCAATGCCAGCCAGCATGCCGATAGCAAGGAAAATAACAAGAATAGGTATGCCGAGACGCGATGAAAATGAACTTAATAAAATACTGCTGGTTACAAGGACAGAACCCAAAATGAAAAGGCTGATTATCGCTGCGGCATCCAATGTTCTCTTACTCCCACCTCAATGTTAACGCTGTTACTAAAACCCTAACATATTAACGTCGGTAACAGCGTTTTATTAAGGCGGTTTAACGGATTTTTTACCCCTTTATGACCGGATGGCCGCTGATGGCGAGCTGGCTTCCGCCATCATCATGCTTCAGCCTGGCGTGCGCCCCCAGCGCAAGAGTGACGGTTTGCTGCTCATGGCCGAAATCCAGCCCGGTGATGACGGGAATGTCCAGCCGGGAGCGGATGAAATCGACCATCGTTTCCAGCGAGTAGCCCGCGTCATAGTCATTCGGCTCAGAACCGCTGAAGCTGCCCAGCACAATCGCGGCCTGACGCGCAAGAATACCGGCATGATAAAGCTGCAAAAGCATGCGCTCGACGCGGAACGGATGTTCGTTGATATCTTCCAGCACCAGAATGCCGTCTTCGATGTCCGGCATCCACGGCGTGCCGATGAGCGAGACCAGCATCGCCAGGTTTCCGCCCCAGAGCTGACCTTCACACTCCCAGTGCGGTCCGTTGCCTTGCCACTCCACGCTGTAGGCAGGATTACGCAGCGCGCGCCAGAAGTGTTCCATGGTAAACGCATCCAGCTCTGGCGCGCCGAAGTTACCGGCCAGCATTGGGCCGCTAAACGTGATGACATTGTGCAGGGCCAGAAGACCTAGCTGGATGACGGTGAAATCGCTGTGGCCGCAAATCAGCAGCGGATCCTGCTGCTGGCGCTGCGCCAGACCCTGCCAGTCAATGCTCTCCAGCAGCCTGCTCGCCCCGTAGCCGCCTCGCAAGGCAAGGACGATGCGATCCTTACCCTTCAGACTCACCAGGCTATTGATATCATTCAGCCTCTGCGCTTCCGTTCCGGCAAAACGCTGCTGGCGGCGGGGGATAATTGTCTGATTTTCTACCTGATGACCAGATTCCAGTAAGCGCTGAACGCCCCGCTGTGCCGCGTCCTGGTTAATGCAGTAGCCCGACGGCGCGATGAGATGAAACTGAGACATGGCAATTCCTTGCTGAATGAGAAACTAATTGTCTATATCATGCCGCGTATACGCTGCCTGCTTCAAGGGCGGCGCACCGCGATGACCGGCTATAAGGATAGATGACGTGAAATTGAGATGGTTTGCTTTTTTGATTGTGCTGCTGGCTGGCTGTAGTTCAAAACATGATTATCAAAACCCGCCCTGGAACCCGGAAGTGCCGGTGAAACGGGCTATGCAGTGGATGCCAATCAGTGAACAAGCCGGGAAGGCCTGGGGCGTGAGCCCGCGTCTGATCACCGCCATTATTGCGGTGGAGTCCGGCGGTAATCCTACGCTCGTCAGCAAATCCAACGCGGTGGGACTGATGCAGCTTAAGGCTTCAACGGCGGGGAGAGAGGTCTACCGCTACATGGGCTGGAGCGGACAGCCGTCGACCAGCGAGCTGAAGAACCCGGAACGCAACATTTCCATGGGTACCGCGTATCTGAGCATTCTGGAACATGGCGTGCTGAAGGGCATCGAGGATCCGGAAGTGATGCAATACGCGCTGGTGGTCTCCTACGTGAACGGTGCGGGCGCGCTGCTCAGAACCTTCTCCTCTGACCGCAAAGAGGCGATAGACGAGATCAACGGCATGGACAAAGATGAGTTCGTCGAGCATGTAGCGAAGAATCATCCGGCACCACAGGCGCCTCGTTATATCTGGAAAGTACAGAAAGCGATGGATGCCATGTAATGCCGCAAACGGGCGGCGGTTGCGCTGCCCGATTTTTTCACAGGACTTTATTTGCACGTTCCCGTGCTTCACGCTCCAGCGAGTAGATAATACGCTGCAGCTCGCGCTCAGCGCCTGGCCCGACGTTCAGGAAACGGAAGCTCAGACGCGGCGTGGTAATCGTTTCGTTTTTGCTGTCCACCACCGTGCGCTCGCTGATGGCAATCAGCTGTGCATCGAAATAAAAGCGACCCCAGCCGCCCATATCGAGCTCAATTTGGGTAAAACGCATGCCTTCTACCAGTCCGTCCGGTTTCGCTGAATCCAGCAACGCCCCCATTCCGCCCAGAGACAGGTCAAAGAGACGGAAACGAAGCTCTTTTTTGTCCGGCATTTTGGCCTTACAAAAATAGGCAGGGTGAAGCGGGGCGCTGATGCGGAAGTATTCACGACGCTGGACAAACCAGAGGTTGCCCGGAAGAGGGGTCACAAAAGCGGGAAGTCCCTGATATTCGCTCAGTTCCAGTCGCGGCAGGACAAACTCCACTTTGGCTCCATGGGTTTCGGCCATTACCGCAATATGTTCCGCTCTTAGCGCAGCGCGGTTTTCATACTCCTGGCTGCCCAGGTCTACAATCAGTCGCTCCTGCGAAACGTCAAGGATCTTGCTGATAAACTGATTATTTGACCAGCTGATGCGCAACGGCACTTCGCCTTTTTGCAGGTCGCGTAATACCCCTAATACAGCCAGCGGATTTTGCTTGAGGAACTGCTCACTGTAATGACTCACGCCGGATGGCTCCTTGATTAATGACAGACTGTCTGAGCGTTATCGGCAATCCACACTCAAACTTAATACAAACCGGTGAGTTTTTTTTTATTGCTGCATGCAAGATAAGTCGGTGAGAGGAAAATGATTTTATGCTGATGACCTATACTTACCTTAGCTGTGCAGAAGGTTTTCTGCACATGCGTTAAACCTGAAAGAGGGCATCGCTATGGGTATCATCGCCTGGATTATCTTTGGTCTTATCGCTGGCGCTATCGCTAAACTCATCATGCCGGGAAACGATGGCGGCGGCTTCATTTTGACCTGTGTTCTCGGGGTTGTTGGTGCGGTTGTGGGCGGCTGGCTGGCGACGATGTTTGGCTTTGGAGGCAACATCAGTGGTTTTGACATGCACAGTTTCCTCGTTGCTGTCGTCGGTGCCATTGTTGTGCTGGGCATATTCAGGTTACTGCGACGAGCCTAAAATGACAGAGCGGCTCTCTGCGGAGGGCCGTTTTTTTTGCCTGAATCTTGATTTGTTAATCGAAATGATAATAATTGTCGTTCCGTATTGCATCTAACAATAAGACGACATTATGAACTCCTCACGTTTTACGTTATGCGCTCTGGCCGGTGCCGTCACGCTGGCATTGCAGGTCCAGGCTTTCGCCGAAGAATCTACCATCGTCGTCACGGGCTCAGAGCAGGGCAGCGCGCTGCCGGCCTGGACGAACAGCGCCACGAAATCGGCCGTTGCCGAAAGTAAAACGCCCCAGGTCATCAATACGCTTTCTGCCCCGGAAATTGAAAAGCGTCATGCGAACTCCGTGAATGAAATCCTGCGCTATGCCCCGGGCGTCTCAACCGAAGTGCGCGGTAATACCTCCTACATGAGCGAATACAAAATTCGTGGCTTTACCGTCGATCAGGAGTTCTATAACGGATTGCAGTTGCCCTATAACGTCACCGGCAATACCAAGGCTCGTATCGATCCGCTGTTGATTGACAGCGTCGATATCCTGAAAGGGCCTTCATCGGTGCTTTACGGCGGTGGTTCGCCGGGCGGGCTGGTGAATATTCAAAGTAAAAAACCGCAGCGGGAAGCGCGAACGGAGGTCGGTTTTAATACCGGTAACCGCAACCTGAAAGAGGGTTATCTCGACTCAACGGGGCAGATAGCCGACAGCGACTGGAATTACCGTCTGCTGGGCAAGGCGACGGAGAATGACGATCAGCCGCACACCACCCGGTATGAAAATTACCTGGTCGCCCCGTCCGTCACCTGGCAGCCCGACAGCAAAACCCGTCTCACGCTGGATGCGCTGGCGCAAAACTCCCCGAGCCTGACGCCGTCAAATCCGCTCCCGCTGTCTTATCTGCGCTCGAAATATGCCGATCGCCGTGATTACGCCGGAGATGAATGGAGTGGGTTTAAGCAGCGCCAGTGGATGCTGGGCTATAGCTTTGAACACGAGTTTGACAGCGGCTGGGGCTTTAACCAGAAAGCGCGCTATTTTGACGTCGATACCCACCAGCGCAGCGTCTATGCGACAGGCACGGGGAGTGAGGTTTATCAGCTCAACCGCTTTGCTTACACCACCGATGAAGATCTTAAGAGCTTCAACATCGACAACCAGGTGACGAAAACCGTTGCGCTGGGTGAATGGCAGCACCATCTGCTGGCCGGGTTTGACTATCAGAAGATGAACTCGCATTTCCACTACCGTTACGCGTCGGCCACGCCAGGCATGGACATGCGCGATCCTGACTATAAGCAAATCAGCGAAGGCGCACTGGGGCTCTACACCGCCCAGAAGAATCGCCTCAGCTATCAGCAGAACGGTTACTACCTGCAGGATCAGGTGGAATTCGGTGGCTTAAATCTGTTGGGTAGCCTGCGCTACGACGATTACCGCTCCGTCACCACCGATTACCTGAAAAACGGGGATAAAGCCTGGGTATCGCAGGACCGCGTCACCAAACGTCTGGGCGCGCTTTACGCCTTCGATAACGGTATTTCACCGTTTATCAGTTATTCCGAAGGTTTTGCGCCGGTGTCACCGCAGGGAACGCTCACGGCAAAAGACGTCAAACCGACCACCAGCAAGCAGGTGGAAGGCGGGGTAAAATATCTGCTGGCTGAATACGCCACCACCTTTACCGCCTCGGTGTTTAACATCCGGCAGAAAAACGTTGTCACCTCCGATCCGGGCTTCCTGAATTATCGTCAGACCGGGGAAGTGGAATCCAAAGGGGCAGAGCTCTCCGCCATTAGCCGTCCGACGGACAACCTGACGCTGATTGCCAACTATGCCTACACCCATGCGATCAATACCGAAGATGATAAATACCAGGGTAAACGTCCAACTCAGGTGCCGGAGAACGCTTTCAATCTGTGGGGGGACTACACTTTCGAGAGTACGCCGCTGAAAGGACTGATGCTGGGGGCTGGGGCACGCTACACCGGTCCGATGGAAATTTCACCGGCTAACGATGCGGGTAAACTGGGCGGCACCACGCAGTACGATCTGGCGGCCTCGTACCGGATGGGCGAAATCCTGCCGTCGCTGGCGGGACTCACGCTTAAGGCGAGTATGCAGAACATCACCAATAAAGAGACGCTGACCTGCTACGACGCAACCAACTGCTGGATTGGGCGTGACAGGACGTATCAGTTAGGGGCGAGCTACAGCTTCTGACTGCCCGGTGGCGCTGCGCTTACCGGGCCTACAAACCCAACGTAGGCCGGGTAAGGCGTAGCCGCCACCCGGCAATACTCCCTTACTGCGCCGCAGCTTTTACCGGCGCAGCCTCGTCATTCGCCGCAGGCTGATTTTCCGGTACGCTGTCACACGGTTTTTCTTTTGGACAGACCAGATCCAGCATTTTCAGCGTCACGCCATTACTCCAGCCGAACCCATCCTGCAGCGGGTACTCGCCACCGCCGCCGCCCGTACCGGTTGTTGATACGTCATATTTCTCCACCAGTTTCTTCTCGCGGTCGTAAGTGTGCTGCACGTTCTTCAGGAAGCGCCAGGTGACATCCATCGCCACCTTATTCTGCCCGTAATTCTGCAACCCTTCCGTCGCCACCCACTGCAGCGGAGCCCAGCCGTTTGGCGCATCCCACTGCTGTCCGCTGTTGATAGTGGTGGTGGTAATGCCGCCCGGTTTCAACAGGCGCGCGGAGGTCGCCGCGGCAACTTTATCGGCACGCTCCTGCGACGCCGCCTTCACGTAGAGCGGGAAGAGAGCGGCCGCGGTAAGCTGATTACGCACCTTCTTACTCTTGAGGTCGTAATCGGCATACCAGCCCTCTTTATCATTCCACAGGTGATTCTCGATGGCTTTCTGACGCGCGGTTGCCAGCGCCTCGTATTTACTCGCCGCGGCGCTGTCGCCTGCCTCCTGGCTTGCCCGCGCGAGCAGTTTTTCCATTTTAAACATCAGTGCGTTCAGATCGACGGGCACGATGCTGGTGGTGCGGATCGTGCCGAGTTTTTGCGGATCGTCCATCCAGCGAGAGCTAAAGTCCCAGCCCGAGGCCGCTGCGGAGCGCAAATCACGGTAGATCTCAGTCGCGGGTCGGTTAGGGTTGTTTTTGGCGGTATTGACGTCGTCAAGCCAGGACTCGGGGCGCGGAGTATCGCGGTCATCCCAGTAGCGGTTGAGCACCGAACCGTCATCCAGCTTCACCACGCGCTGGTTAGCTTGCCCTGGCTGAAGAGAATCGACGCCCTCCATCCAGTAGGCGTACTCTTTTTCCATCTGCGGGCGATATTTCTTTAGCGCATCGCTGTCGTGCGTCGCCAGCAGTTCCACCATCATGGAGAAGAACGGCGGCTGGGAGCGGCTCAGGTAGTAGCTGCGGTTGCCGTTGGGGATATGTCCAAAGGTATCAATCTCCCAGGCGAAGTTATCCACCATATCGCTGATTTTGTCCCAGTGGCCGCTTTCCGCGAGACCCAGCATGGTGAAATAGCTGTCCCAGTAGTAGACCTCGCGGAAGCGTCCGCCGGGCACAACGTAAGGCTTCGGTAACGGCAGCAGGGAATCCCATTTATTACTGGCTTTATCGGTGGTACGCGTTAGTACGGGCCAGAGGTCGTCAATATGCTCGCGTAAACTTTGTCCTGCGGGCGGAACATACTTTTCGCCTTCCGCAGGCAGCGTGAAGTTCATCTCTACAAAGTGGCGCAGATCAAAGCTGGACTGGGTGTGCTGCATCCGGTAATCCGCCAGGATCATCAGCGGATCGCTTTTGGGGACGGCATCAGCGAAGGTTTTCTGATCGGGAAACAGTTTGGCACTTTGCACATCATTAAAGAGAGGGCCAAGTAAAATATCGGGGGAATTTTTCTGGAACGCAGGCTGTTCATCAGCATAACTCAATGTCGTCGCACCGAGCAGCGCGCCTCCCAGCGCGAGGTGCAAAAGAGCAGGGCGTAAAGTGCGAGGTCTTATCATCTGTTCGTCTCCTGTATTCGCTCAGCAGCGTGACCGCTGTTATCAATCACCTGAAAACCTTAGACGAATATCGCCCGCTTCGCGTGTTCAATATCCCATTTTGCGCAGAACCAGACAATTTACCGCTTCGCCCGTCCAGGTCTGTCGGGAGAAATTTGTTGTGCAAATGAAATTAAAAGAATTATGCCTTTAAATAATCATATATATTGCACGTTAAAATATACATAAACTTAATGAAATAAGAGTGTGAAGCGGGTGGTCTTTCTTCTCTTCATTACCGCAAGTTTTCTCTGTGCCGATCACACAAGTTAAAAATCATAATTACGTTGTGAAAAAACGTAATAGCACCGTTGAGGGTATTTGGTGGAAATGGCTGTGCTCGATATTTGGGTATTCACTTTTATAATCAGGATGGATTCTATGCAATTAAAGAAAACGGTAATTCTGATAAGCGCATTCTATTCCGGCGCACTTTTGGCGGCACAACCCTCAATGAACGTGGAAGAAAAGCTGGCGCAACTGGAAGCGCAAATTCAGGAGCTTAAACAGCAGCAGGCCGCCGCGACGCAGGCTGCGCCAGCCGTTGTGGTGCAGTCGGAAGAGCCGGTGAGCAAAACCGCTCCGCCAAAACTGACGCTCTCAGGGTTTGGTGATATTAAATTTTACGGTGATGTGGAATTTAATATGGATGCCGCCAGTAAAACGGGTAGCCTCACGTCTGTTAAGCAAAGTGCTAATAGTGACTGGGCGCCGGGCGATAAAGAACGCTGGGATATTAACGGGCATATTTTATTAGGCTTTGATGGTTATCGTAAAATGGATAACGGCAATTTCGCCGGGTTCTCCGTCCAGCCGCTCGGCGACCTCGCCGGGAAAATGTACCTGGATGATGCGGTATTCTTCTTTGGCACTGAGAGTGACTGGGAAATAAAAGTCGGACGCTTTGAGGCCTATGACATGTTCCCGCTCAATCAGGATACGTTTGTGGAATACTCCGGGAATACCGCAGACGATCTCTACAGCGACGGCTATGGCTATATCTATATGCTGAAGGAGGGGCGTGGGCGAACCGACAGCGGGGGCAACTTCCTGATGAACAAGACGCTGGATAACTGGTATTTTGAGCTGAATACCCTGTTTAAAGACGGCAGCGATTTGTATGTCGACCAGCGTTATCACGGTGCAGAACTTGAGAACGACAAAAATGTGGCCTACGTGCGCCCGGTCATCTCGTGGCAGAATGGGCCGTTTTCCAGCGCGGTTGCCATGGAGACCAACCTGGTCAACAACGCTTATGGCTATCGCGACGATGCCGGGCGCTGGGTAGACCAGTCAGAGAGAACGGGCTACGGGTTCACGATGACCTGGGACGGGCTCAAAACCGATCCGGAAAACGGAGTGGTCATGAATCTCAACACGGCTTATCTGGACGCGACGGGCGAAACCGACTTTACCTCAGCTATTAATGCCCTCTGGCGTAATTTTGAGTTGGGTTACATCTATGCCCATAACGAAATCGACGAGTTTAATACCTCAACGTTTGACGCAGAGTGTGAAAACGACTGCTGGATAACCGACCCGGGCGAGTATGACATCCATACTATTCATACCTCGTACCTGATCCCGAACGTCATGAAGATGAAAAACTTCAACATCTATCTGGGCGCGTATGCGTCATGGGTCAATGCATCCCCGAAAGAGGGTGACAATAAAAATGACGATCGCTACGGTGGTCGCGTGCGCTTTAAATACTATTTCTGATGTCCTGTCAGTCGGTCAGACCTCTTCCGGGGTCTGGCTGACTTCCCGAAGCGTGCCCGGCGCATGGCCGATGATGCGCTTAAATGCCCGGCTAAACGCCGCCAGAGACCCGTAACCGAGCCGCAGCGCGACGGTTTCAATCGGTTGATTTTCATGGCGAATATACTGAATAGCCAGTCGCATTCTGAGCTCGCTGAGATATTTTGCCGGCGTCGTCCCCGTCGCCGCCAGAAACCGTTCAGCGAACACGGAGCGGGAGGTGCCCGCTTCTTTCGCCAGATCCGCCACGCTCCAGTTCAGGCCCGGCTGCTGGTGCATGGCGTAGATGGCCCGGCTCAGACGCGGATCGCGTAAGACCTGCACCCAGCCCGTCGCTTTACCACAGCCTGCTTCAACCCAGCCCCGAACAATCAATGCCGCCACCACGTCAGCCAGACGGGCGAGGATCCCGGCAAACCCGACCTGACGCGTCATGGACTCGCGCTCCATCGCGGCCAGTAGAGGATGAATTTCCGGCCAGGTGGACATCAACCGGCTGACCATCATCACTTCCGGCATCGCTTTGATCAGCGGCTGCATGCCGCCTAGCTCAAAATCCATACACCCGCTAAAGATGATGGTGTTTTCGCTCTCCGGGCAGGGCTCACAGGTAATGGCACAGACCGAACTACAGATGGGCTCGCTGGGGAAAGCGTTGACTGGAGTGATGGTTGCCTTGTCGTCAGAGAGCAGGGCATGGGCATTACCGCCCGGAATAAACAGCGCATCGCCGCTGCTCAGTTCGAAGGTTGCACCGCTGTCCATTCGCAGCAGGGCGTTGCCGTGGCTCACAAAATGGAACTGCGCCTTGCCCGGTGCCTGATGGAACGCGACGCCAAACGGTGCACTGGCTTCAATCCGGCGGTATTTCACCCCCGACAGACGCATGCCGCGTAAAAGTTCGCTGATCAAATCGGGTGACTGTGCGGTCATGGCGTAACTCCGGACGAATAATCAATAAGTGGAGATTATATGTCATAGATCGTCCAGGGTGAACCCTCTATGCTTTTGCGACAGTTGTCACACTTTTATAACGGGAGATCAACAGATGAATGCATGTGTCGAGGCGAGAGAGGCCGTCGCGCCTGCCAAACCCGCCTGGCGAGCCGTCTATTCACTGGGGCTGGGGGTTTTTGGTTTGATAACGGCGGAGTTCCTGCCCGCCAGTTTGCTGACGCCGATGGCCGCGAGCCTGGGCGTCAGTGAGGGGATGGCCGGGCAGGCCGTGACCGCCACGGCGCTGGTGGCGTTAGTCACCGGACTGCTGATCACCCCGGCGACCCGGAAAATCGATCGTCGCTGGGTATTGATGTTTTTCTCCGTGCTGCAAATTATCTCCAGCCTGCTGGTAGCCTTTGCGCCCACTCTGCATGTTCTGCTGATGGGGCGTCTGTTGTTAGGGGTTGCCATCGGTGGGTTCTGGGCGATGTCGACGGCCACAACAATGCGTCTGGTTCCGGCGGACAAAGTGCCGAAAGCGCTGGCGGTGATCTTCTCCAGCGTGTCGATCGCCACCGTGGTCGCGGCCCCGCTGGGGAGCTATCTGGGAAGCCTGATCGGCTGGCGCAACGTCTTTATTCTCTGCATTCTGCCGAGCATGCTGGCGCTGCTGTGGCAGATCTGGGTGCTGCCGTCCATGAAGCCAGAGAGTAGCGGTAGCCTTGGCACATTGTTCCGCGTGCTGCGCCGTCCTGGCATGATTGGCGGCATGCTGGCGACCATTCTGATCTTTAGCGGCCATTTCGCCTTCTTTACCTACCTGCGCCCGTTCCTTGAAACCGTCGGACAGGCAAATGTTGAAACCATTTCGCTGATCCTGCTGGGCTTCGGGCTTGCCAACTTTGTCGGCACCTCCATTGCCGGGCATCTGCTGGCCCGTAATCTGCGCCTGACGCTGGCCCTCGTGCCATTCGGCATGGGCATACTCGCGCTGATGATGGTGGCGTTTGGTCATCTGGCGATGCTGGACGGATTACTGGTGGCGCTGTGGGGCTTTGCGTTCGGTCTGATGCCGGTAGGCTGGTCAACCTGGCTTGCCACCACCGTTCCGGATGAAGCCGAAAGTGCCGGAGGGCTGCTGGTGGCGTCCATTCAGCTGGCGATTAGCGCTGGCGCGGCCGGGGGCGGGGTGGTGTTTGACCTCAACGGGGCCAGCGGCGTGTTTGCCGGAAGTGGTTTCCTGCTGGTGACGGCGATGGTCATTGTATTTATGGGCGTGAAGGTCAAAGCGGCGTGATTTTATGCCGGGTGGGTGCTTATCCCACCCGGCTTGAGGCTTACAGCCCTTTTTTATCCATCAGCACCGCCAGGTCCACCAGGCGGTTGGAGAATCCCCACTCGTTGTCATACCACGCCAGGATCTTCACCATGTTCCCGCCAATCACCAGCGTGGAAAGCCCGTCGATAATGGAGGAGCGCGGATCGCCCTGATAATCGCTGGAAACCAGCGGTTCATCGCTATACCCCAGAATGTCTTTCAGTGGCCCACTGGCTGCCGCACTGCGGAATGCGTCATTCACCTCTTCGGCAGTCACGTTACGGCTCAGGGTGACCGTCAAATCGACAATCGATACCACCGGAACCGGCACGCGCAGGGAATAACCGGTCAGCTTACCATCCAGAGAGGGGATGACTTTGCCGAGCGCTTTTGCAGCGCCGCTGGAGTAGGGCACAATCGACAGCGCCGCCGCGCGTGCACCGCGCAGATCTTTTTCCGGCTGATCGTGCAGTGCCTGGCTGTTGGTATAGGCATGCGTGGTATTCATCAGGCCATGCTCAATCCCGAACTGCTGATGCAGTACCTGCGCGGCCGGAGCCAGACCGTTCGTGGTACAACTCCCGTTACTCACGACAACGTGCTGAGCCGGGTCATAGCGATCGTGGTTCACGCCCATGACGACGGTCAGATCGTCGTTCTTGCCGGGCGCGGAGATGATGACGCGCTTTGCACCACCGTGCGTGACGTGCACCGCAGCTTTTTCCCGCTCGGTAAAGAAGCCGGTGGCTTCAATTACCACATCCACGCCAGCTTCACGCCACGGAATATTTGCCGGATCGCGTTCGCTAAACACCACGATCCGCTGGCCATCAACCTGCAATGCGCCGTCAGCCGCTTCAACCGGTGCGGGCAATTTACCCAGAAGGGAATCGTGTTTCAGCAGGTGGGCGAGGGTTTTGCTGTCCGTCAGATCGTTAATGGCCACAATCTGAAGATCCGGGTTACCCAGCGCTGCGCGCAGGAAATTACGTCCGATACGGCCGAAACCGTTAATACCGACCTTAACCATGGTGCACTCCTTATCTCTGTTGTCTGGAGTCACTGTAGGCGTCAGGCCGATTGGCGTAAACGACAAAAAAGGATCAGATTAGGCCATCTTGCGACAGTGGAAGCGCTGGCGGTACTCGCCCGGGGTAAGGTGGAGCTGTTTCTCAAACACGCGGCGCAGGTTAATGCTGGTGCCAAACCCGCTTTGCTCAGCAATGCGCTCAAGGGAATCACGGGTTTGCTCAAGCAGCTGTCTGGCGGCGGCCAGGCGCGCTTCGGTCACGTAGCGGGCAGGTGGAACGCCTGCGTCCCGGGTAAAGACCCGGGTGAAATTGCGCGGGCTCATCGCCGCTTTCTCGGCCAGATTTTCTACGCACAGGTCGGCAGTGAGGTTCTGTAGTATCCAGGCCTGCAGGTCGCTTATTGGCCCAGACGCGCCGGACGGCTGCAGGCTATAGCGGCTAAACTGCAGCTGACCGCCGGGCCGGCGCAGGTACATCACCATATCCTGCGCCACGTCGCGGGCGAGGGTGAAACCATAGTCATCCTCCACCAGCGCCAGAGTGAGATCAAACCCCGAGCTCACGCCGCCGGAGGTCCAGACGGGACCATCCTGAATATACAGTGGACCGCCTTCGACGCGGATAGCCGGATACTGGGTTTGCATGGTCTCCAGCAACCGCCAGTGGGTGGTTGCGCGACGACCATCCAGCAGGCCGCTCTGGGCCAGCAGCATCGCGCCGCCGCAAATGGAGGCTATCCGCCGGGCATGCGGCGCAGCAAGGTGCAGCCAGTCCACCACCGCCGTGCTCTCCTGCTCGTTCATCCCGCGTCCGGTGATGATAATGGTGTCCAGCGGTTCACGCGGATCCAGTTCAGGCAGACGATAATCCGCCAGCAGATTCAGGCCGGACTGACCGTGGATCACCTGGTGCGGCTGCGTGGTGGCGATAATAATGCGGTAGCGGGGGTGCGCAAGCCCTTCCGGGTGCAGCCGGTTAGCCTGCATCAGAATGTCGGCGATACCGGCGGCTTCAAACAGCATGCCGCCGTCAGGGACGATAATTAAGATCTTCTTCATGTCCTGAAAAGTACCTTTATCACAGAATAAGTCAAGCCGAGCGTGGGCCTCTGTTTCTGGCAAAGCAAAGCGATTTAAGTTCTTTGTCATTTCAGACGTTATCCCCGATCGTCAGGGTAGTGTCTCTGGCGAAACGGCGTCTGAAGGAATGGGTAAACGAAGATCTCTCTATTTGCATGCGCAACAGCGCGATCGCATCCACCATCTTGCATCAGGATTTCTGTGGCGAAGCGAATTGCCCACATGGCTGCTGATCCTGACGATTTACGCTGGCTGGTTTACCACGCTGACGTTCTGGCAAACGCTCGGCCTGCTGCCCGCCACGCTGCTGCTTATCTGGTTTACCGCCTGGTATATGTCCCTGCAGCATGAGTTGATCCACGGGCATCCCACGCGTTTTGCCTGGCTTAACCAGCTGTTTGGCACGCTCCCGCTGGCGGTCTGGTATCCCTATGGCCTGTACCGGGATTCCCATCTGGCGCATCATCGTCACGACAGTCTGACCATCCCGGTGGATGACCCGGAGTCGTACTATTTTACAGAGGCGAGCTGGGCGCGCTTTTCCCCCTGGCAGAAGCACATGATCCAGGTCCGCAATACCTTCTGCGGGCGGATAGTGCTGGCACCGCTGCTGGATATTTTGCAGACGCTGGGGATCGCCGTGGCAGCCTTTCGGCAGCGTCAACGGCGGGCGATGGCGATGTGGCTGGTTCACGCTGTGCTTCTGGCGGTGCTTTTCACCTGGATGACGCATAACGGCTTTTCACCCGTCTGGTTTGTGCTGGCGGTAAGCTATCCGGCGCTGGCGCTGACCAAGGTCCGTTCCTTTTACGAACATCGCGCGGCGGACGATCCGCTGGCGCGTTCCGTCATTAACGAGGCTGGGCTATTCTGGCGGGTACTGTTTTTAAATCTCAACTACCATTCCATTCACCACGATTTACCGGGCGTTCCCTGGTATGGGTTACAGACGATCTACCACCAAAACCGCGAGGCGTACCGGCAGCGTAACCACGGTTTTGTGGTCAGGGGCTACGGCGAATGGCTACGCCAGTTCTCGACCCGGCCAGTGGCGGTCACCGTTCACCCCGGAAAACAAGAGGAAAGATATGAGTAACCTGCTGGCGTTTCCCATGTATGCCGTGGATCGCGCCGACACTCGCGCGCTCTGGCTGGCGGTACAACAACGTCTGGCCGACCGGGGCGTGTACGTTGAGCGTGTCCCCCGCTGGCCCGAATCGGACCTGCTGAACCACTGGCAGCAGCCGGCGCTGATTCTCAGCCAGACCTGCGGCTACCCGCTGGTCACGCAGCTCCCGGAGGTGCAGGTGGTGGGCTGTTTTCACTACACGGCAGCGGGATGCGAAGGGAGCCACTACCGCAGCTTTCTGGTGACGCGCTCGGAGGATCGGCCTCTTACGCTGGCGGATTTTCGCGGACGCCGGGCGGTCTGTAATTCTCCTGACTCGCAGTCCGGCTATCACGCGCTGCGAAAAAAAGTGGCACCGTGGGTGACCCGCGACCCTTTCTTTTCGCAAACGTCATTCAGCGGCAGCCACCGTCAGTCGCTGATTGACGTCAAACGCGGCAAGGGTGATATCGCCGCTATCGACTGTGTCACCTGGGCACTCCTGCAGCGTCATGAGCCGGAAGCGTTGGCGGGTCTGACGGTGATTGACCAAACTCCGCTAACGCCGGGCCTGCCCTTAATCACGTCGCCTCATACACCTCCTGACACGCTTAACGCCATCCGCGGTGCGCTTCACGCGCTGGTAACCGTCCCGGAGCACCGGGCGGTCTGTGATGCGGTGCTGATCGGCGGGTTTAGCGTGGTCACGCGCCAGGCTTATGCGTCATTGTCCGCATGATAAATCTCCTGCGCGTCGGTAAAACAGCGCAGCGCCAGGGAGGAGAGGGGTTTTTGCCTGCGCATTATCAGGCCGATGGGCGCCTCAATGTTCGCGTCGGCGATGGGGACAATCCTGAAATGGTTGTTTAGCGCCTCAAGCCCGTTGTTCAGCGGCATCACGGCGCAGCAAACGCCGCTCTGAACCGCCTGAATGATCTGGAACGTAGAGTCGCTCTCGAAAACGGATCTGGGTTCGATTCCGGCGGCGGCAAAGCTGGCCTCCATATGCGCCCGGTAATGCATCCCTTTTGTCAGGAACCCCAGCGGAAAATCCGTCAGGTCCTGCCAGGTCAGCGGCGTCGGGTCCAGCTGGAAATGACGAATATCATGCAGCAGGCCCATCTTCGTCTCAGGCAACTGAATAATGTCAAACAGACTGGTATCGATGCTGTTGAGATAGCAAATACCCAGCTCCAGCTGGTTGCGGCTGACGCCATCGGCAATGTGTGCAGAGGACATGGAATAGAGGCTGTAGGTCAGCTCCGGGTATTTTTGCGTCAGCTGGCGGATAAAGATCATCGGATCGACGCTCGCCAGCGGAACCATCCCCAGGCGTAATTCACCCACCACCTGGCCTTTGCACAGCGCGGCTTCCGCCTGGAGTCCGTCGTGAGCGGCAAGCAGAGCACGCGCCCACGCCAGGATCCGTTCGCCCTCTGGCGTAAAACCCTCAAAGCGCTGCCCGCGCGCAATCAGCACCAGACCGAGCTCCTCTTCCAGGTTGCGGATGCGCATGGAGAGGGTCGGCTGGGTGATGTTGCACTGCGAGGCCGCTTTACCAAAATGGCGGGTCTCGTCGAGCGCAATTAAGTATTTTAACTGTTTGATATCCATGGGTTACTCTTCGCGAACAGCCTTACAGCATGCGGATCTCTTTCGAGCGCAGGATGATGCGAACCGGAACGGATTTGTAAGACGGTGTACCGCTGTCCTTATCCAGATAATCGAGCGGCACCAGCACGTTGGCCTCCGGGTAATAAGCCCCGACTGAACCCCGCGCGATGTGGTATGCCACTACGGTAATGTCTTCCAGGCGCTGAACGCTGCCGGGCAGGGCGGTTTCGATATCCACGCGGTCGCCGTGTTCCAGCCCTGACAGGGCCATATCCTCTTCGTTCATAAACAGCACGTCGCGGCGGCCAAACACGCCACGATAGCGGTCGTCCAGAGCATAAATGGTGGTGTTGTACTGATCGTGGCTGCGCAGCGTAATCAGACGCAGAACATGCTCGCCTTCGCCGCTGGCGTTCTCGTGTACGCCGTCGAATACGGAGAACATCGCTTTTCCCGTCGCCGTTGGCCAGACGCGTTTCGTTGGGGGAAGCGGCATACGGAAGCCGCCCGGAATACGGATCCGCGCATTGTAGTCCTCAAAGCCCGGGATGGTCTGCTCGATCAGATCGCGGATACGGTCGTAATCTTCAACCAGCGTCATCCAGTCCACGCGGGTCTCCTGCAGGGTGGCTTTCGCCATGCCGGCGACGATGGCGGGTTCTGAACGGAGTAACGGTGAGGCGGGTTTCAGCTTGCCGGACGAGGCGTGCACCATCGACATGGAGTCTTCGACGGTGATGGACTGACGACCGGTGGCCTGAACATCCAGCTCGGTACGGCCAAGGCACGGGAAAATAAACGTCTCTTTACCCACCAGCAGATGGGTACGGTTCAGCTTAGTACCAACGTGAACACTCAAATCAAGGTTACCCATTGCCGGGAAGCCGTTCTCGTGATCGGGCATCGCGACGGCAAAGTTACCGCCGAGGCAGATAAGCGCTTTCGCCCGACCGTCGATCATGGCCTGGGTCGCCTGCACCGCATCATGCCCATGGTGAGAAGGCGGCTCAAAGCCAAACACCTCTTTCAGACGGTTCAGGAAGGCCGGGGTGGGCTTCTCGCTAATCCCGACGGTACGGTTCCCCTGAACGTTAGAGTGGCCGCGAAGAGGGCATATTCCCGCACCGGGCTTGCCGATATTTCCGCGCAGAAGCAGCACATCAGCGATCAGCCGGACGTTTGCCGTGCCTTTATTATGCTGGGTAATCCCCATCCCGTAGGTAATGATGGTGGCGTTGGATTTCGCATAGGCCACGGCCACCTTTTTGAGCGCAGCCTGGCTGAGCCCGGACTCGCGCTCAATGTCATCCCAGCGCGTCTGCGCGATATCGGCGGCAAAGTCATCAAAGCCCTGGGTGTGTTCTGCGATAAACGTGTGGTCGAGCACGTTACCGCGTTCGGCCTCCATTTCCAGCAGGTGTTTGGCCATACCTTTCAGCGCGGCGGCATCGCCTCCGGCCTTCACCTGGAAGTAGGTCGAGGCGATGTCCGTTGAGCTATAGGTTGCCATTTCAATGACGCTTTGCGGGTCAGCAAAACGTTCCAGGGCGCGCTCGCGTAACGGGTTAAAGACGATAATCGGCACGTTGCGTCGCGCCAGCTCATGAAGCGTACCCATCATCCGCGGATGGTTCGTGCCGGGGTTATGACCGATGGAGATCACCAGCTCGGTGTTATCGAAGTCGTCCAGTGAGACGGTGCCTTTCCCGATCCCGATGGAGCGGGGTAGACCGACGCTGGTGGCCTCGTGACACATATTCGAGCAGTCGGGGAAGTTATTGGTGCCGTATTCGCGTGCAAACAGCTGGAACAGATACGCCGCTTCATTAGAGGCTCGCCCGGAGGTATAGAACTCGACCTGGTCCGGTTCAAGCTCGCGCAACACCTCGCCGATACGTTGAAAAGCCTCGTCCCACTCAACCGGTTTGAACGTGTCGCTTGCCCGGTCATAGCGCAGAGGATGCGTCAGACGACCATACCCTTCCAGCTCAAAGTCAGATTTAGCCAGCAGAGAAGAGACGGCGTTTTCCGCCAGAAACGCGGGGGTAACGCGTTTGCTGGTGGCTTCCCAGGTTACCGCTTTGGCGCCGTTCTCACAAAACTGGAAGGTCGATTTGTGTTCTTTATCGGGCCACGCGCAGCCCGGGCAGTCAAAACCATCAGGCTGGTTGGTGCGCAGCAGCGTGGCGGGGGCATCAAAGGTATCCATCTGGGTTCGTACCGCAATGGCTGTCGCTTTTAGCGCACCCCAGCCGCCGGCAGGGCCATCATAGTGTCTGATACCGGGAACTGAGCGTCTTTTCTTGTTCATACCTACTCCTGACTTGTTCGGTCATACCGCGCATGCGCCCGCCAATCCACTGAAAAGGGCAATAAGTTAAAGCAATGAGGGCCGGGTGGGGAAGTGCTCGCGACGCAACATAATTGCTTATCTTAAATACTATTTATTACAGCGGGTTACTTACGGGCGGCTTAAATATTTAAAGAAATTATAACGTTTTTTTATCATTTTAATAATAAATTATATCTATCATCCAGTAGGTGGGATAGATAGCGGTGGGCGAGGAAGGATGTAGCACTGATAAAATTTCGAATGAAGGCTCAGGTCGATCAGAAACAGAAATGCCACGGCTGGCAGGGGGTATAGCACCTTCAGGATTAAAATAGGGACCTGAATGTTTATTCTGGCTTAATGATTGATGGATGGGTTTTATGTCTTATGCGGTAATTATTACAGCGTGAAATATAAAGTTATTTTGAGCCGTAAAATTAACGCCCGCGTCATAAGTGAAATAGGCGTCCTGCGAGTGGGCAGTACGGGTTATATTAAAGATACCCTGTTAGTGCAACAAATAATTCATCGTCGACATATTCTTCTGACATCACCAATTCGAGAGTTCTACTAATTATGGTAGTGGCGATAATAGCCTTATTGCGTTAATGAAAGTTGTTCTCTTTTGTGTTTTTTGTTTTTTATAACAACGATTTACATCTGTGTGCGGAGTGAAAATAAGTGAAGTTAGGCCATGTCGGGTTTTTTTATCAGATAAATCCTATAATGTTTCGACTGCTTCATTAACCGCCACTTACGTAGCGGTAAATATTGAATTGATGCGAAGCTCATGTAAACTTGTTTACCGTTTGTCAAAATATGTCAGGAAGACGCTGGGCCTTATTCTGAAAGGTTCGTGCGGTAGCTATGCCCTCAAAATAGTAACACCCCGAAATTATCCTGACTATTTTAACAATAGCACCTAAGTCAAATTTCATCCCCTTATCTCCATTATCGAAATATCGCTACGGAAAAGCATATGAAAATGCGCGTACTGTTTTCACTTCTGTTTGTCATGGCGGTGGCGGGCTGTAAAGCGCCACAGAAACCTGCAATCAACGACGACACGATCGTGACCAGTCAGGTCAACGGTGTCACCTTAACGCACCGTCACGCCGTGTTGCCGCCGACGGAATTCACTCCGCTCAACGAACCTTATCGTGCCATGTATCCGGCTTCCCTGATGAGCCGTCCTGACTTTGGCGGAAAGGTTATCCGTACGCTGGAAACTGGAAAAACCTACGTGGTGCTGGGTCAGGTTGAACACTACTGGATGGCGCTTGCCGATGAGGGTAATGACCAGCTGATTGGTTACGTCCCGATGCGTGCAGTTATCAAAGCCGACCAGTATGAAGCGACCGTCCGTAAACAGGCCATTCGTCCTAAGGCGCGTAAAAAAGCGACCTGCGTTGATGTCGATGGCAACAGCAAAGCCTGCAAAGACAGCGCTAACGGTACCTGGATCCTGAACTAAACGGCTTTCGTGGGCGTATTTTTATGAATAATAAAAATTTTCATAAGCTGTGGTTGGTCTTTTACGCGGCGGTTTTCGCCCTTGTGAGTGGTTGTACGTCGTCTTCACACAGCGACCCCTCCCGCTACAATCTGCAGTTTCAGGCTCATCCACAAATCAATGATTCTGCGCCGCTTAAAGTCCGTGTGCTGTTGTTGAAATCCGATGCGGATTTCATGTCCAGCGACTTCTATTCCCTGCAGAACAACGCGTCAGCAACCCTTGGCGCGAATCTGCTGAACAGCGATGTGTTCTTCCTGATGCCGGGACAGCTGTCGAAAACCCTCAGCGGTCAGAGCGATCCCGAGGCTCGCTACATCGGCGTGATGGCGGAATATCAGAAGCTGGATGGTAAAAAATGGCGCGTGTCTCTCCCTCTGCCTGTGCCAGGCGAAAATCATATCTACCAGTTCTGGAAATGGTCCGCGGATGAACTCCAGGCCAACGTTTTTCTCGACGTAAATGGCATTCGGGTCATCAGCCAGTAACGCGCTTCACAACAGGAAACACATCATCATGACGAAAGCAGAAAAGGTCGTCTGGACCGAAGGCATGTTCCTGCGTCCACACCATTTTCAGCGGACTGAAAGTTATCTGCTCAACCACGTTCGTGAATGGGGTACGTTGCAGCGTTCCTATCTTTGGGGCTTTCTTGATGTTGAACTCGACGAAGCGATGCTTCGTCAGGGATGCATTGCCCTGAGCTACTGCAGTGGGCTTCTGCCAGACGGGACCTTCTTCCAGGTGCGCAACGGACGCAATGGTCCTGTGCCGCTTAAAATCCCTGACAATCTCACCAACGAAAAGGTGGTGCTCGCACTGCCGGTACGTCGTGGCGAGCGGGAAGAGGTGATCTTCAGCGAAGAACCGGCCTCGCTGGCGCGCTTCATCGCGTTCGAGCAAGAGGTCGAAGACGACAACGCCATGTCGGTGGGGGATGCCACCGTACAGTTTGGCCGCCTGCGCCTGACGCTGATGCTGGAAAAAGATCTCACGGCAGAATGGACCGCAATCGGCGTGGCGTTTGTCACTGAAAAACGCCACGACAACCACGTCCGGCTCGATAACAGCTACATCCCGCCGATGCTGAACGCCAATAACAGTCCGCAGATCTACAGCATGATTAACGATCTGCACGGCTTACTGGTGCAGCGCAGCCAGCAGATCGGCGGCCGTCTGCGCCAGCCTGGCCGTTTTAACACCTCGGAACTGATTGAATTTACGTTACTGTCGCTGGTGAACCGTCATCTTGGCGAGGTTTCGCATTTAAAAACGCTGCCGCTGCTGCACCCGGAAACCCTCTGGCGCAGCTGGCTGCCGTTTGCGTCCGAGCTTGCCACCTGGACCCCGCAACGGACCACGGAGAGCGTGCTGCCGGTCTACGATCACGACGATCTGGCGAACTGCTTCAGTAAGCTGATGCTGATGCTGCGTCAGGGGCTGTCGCTGGTGATGGAAGACCACGCTATTCAGCTGCCGCTTAACGAGCGCTCGCATGGTCTTAACATTGCCACCGTTCCTGAAACCAGCATGGTACGCGAGTTTGGCTTCGTGCTGGCCGTCAAAGCGAATGTGCCCGGCGAACACCTGCAAACCCATTTTCCTGCGCAGATGAAAATCGCGCCGGTGTCGAAAATCCGCGATCTGGTCCAGCTTCAGCTGCCGGGCATTATGCTGCGCGCCATGCCGGTCGCGCCGCCGCAGATCCCGTGGCATGCAGGCTACAGCTATTTCGAGCTGGAGAAGGGCAGCGAGCTGTGGCACGAGATGGATAAGTCCGGCGCCTTCGCCCTGCACCTGGCAGGGGAGTTTCCGGGGCTGGATATGGAGTTTTGGGCCATCCGTAGCCCGACAGAATAATAAAGCGAGCGCTTAATATGCAGGAACGACAGGATACCGGCAGTGATGCCGCGTTTACCGGAGCCAGTAGCAACAATCAGCTGGTGGCGGCCGCTAATCCGCTGCTCAATGCGATTCCGCAGATCCGTCATTCGGTTTCACATGACGATCAGGTGGCGTTACGCCAGCGCCTGATCGATGAGATTCGCCGTTTTGAAGTCCGCTGTCAGCAGGCGGGGCTACCCTACGAAGTGATTGTCGGGGCGCGTTACTGCCTTTGCACGGCGCTGGATGAGGCCGCTGCGCTTACCCCCTGGGGCAGCAGCGGCGTCTGGTCAAGCAATGGCCTGCTGGTGACGTTCCATAACGAAACCTGGGGCGGCGAGAAGTTTTTCCAGCTGCTGGCGCGTCTGTCGCAGAACCCGCGCGAACATATCCTGCTGCTGGAGATGATCAACTACTGCCTGCTGCTCGGTTTCGAAGGGCGTTACCGTGTGCTGGACAATGGTCGCACCCAGCTTGAGACCATCAAGCAGCGGCTGTGGCAGATGATTCGCGGCGTGCGGGGCAGCTATCCGCCACCGCTGTCTCCCCACCCGGAAGATCGCCCGGTGCTGCGTAAGCTGTGGCGGCCGATGGTTCCCCTGTGGGCCTGCGTGGCGCTGGCCGGGTTTATCGCCTGCCTGTTTTATATCGTCCTTAACTGGCGTCTTGGCGATAACACCAGTCCGGTCCTGGCGAAGATTTATCAGTCCCAGCTGCCGGAAACCACCATTCAGCAACCGGCCCGTCAGTTGCCCGCAGTGCTAAACCTGCGCGGCTTCCTGAAGCCTGAAATCGAGGCAGGTCTGGTCGCGGTAAAAGATGAAGCGGATCGCAGCGTCGTTATCCTGAAAGGAGACGGGCTGTTTGCCTCCGCCTCGACGGTGGTGCGTGACCGTTATGAACCGGTTATTAACCGCATAGCGCAGGCGATGAACAACGTCAGCGGCAAAATTCTGGTGGTGGGATACAGCGACAACGTTCCAATCCGCAGCGCGCGCTTCGCTTCCAACTACGAGCTTTCTCTGGAACGCGCCCGCTCGGTACAGAAAATGCTGCAAGGAAGCCTCTCTCAGCCAGACCGCGTGAAAGCGGAAGGGCGGGGTGAGATTAACCCGGTAGCACCGAACACGACACCGGAAAACCGCGCCCGTAACCGCCGTGTGGAAATTACTCTGCTGGTGTCGCCTGAAAACACTCAGGCTGAGCTGAACGGATTGCCGCAAGGAAACTAAGGATGCTGACTACACTTCTTTCCATTCTGACCAACCGCATTCTGTGGAGCTTCCTGGGCGTAACCGCGCTTGCGGCGGTGATCTGGATGATTGGTCCGCTGTTGTCCATTGTGGATACCCGACCCCTGGAATCTGAACAGAACCGCATTATCAGTATTGCTGTGGTCTATCTGCTCTGGGCGCAGGGACACATTCTGCCGCGTCTTTATAACGCCTGGCTGAACCGCAAGCTGATGGATAAGCTCAACGAGAACACCACCAGCCCGGAAGCGGCGGATCCGCAGAAACGCCTGAACAGCGAGGAGCAAATCCTTGCCAGCCGTTTCGATGAAGCCGCGCAGATGCTCAAAAAAGCTCACTTCAGCAAAGCAGGACAGGGCGCCCAGTGGACGCAACGCTTCAGCACGCAATACCTGTATCAACTGCCGTGGTACGTGATTATTGGCGCACCGGGCTCCGGTAAAACCACGGCGCTGGTTAACTCCGGACTGCAATTCCCGCTGGCTGACCGCTTCGGTAAGACCGCGCTGCGGGGTATCGGCGGTACGCGCAACTGCGACTGGTGGTTCACCAACGAGGCTGTGCTGCTCGACACGGCGGGCCGCTATACCACGCAAGAAAGCGAGCAGGTGCAGGATGCCGGTGAATGGCTGCAGTTCATGGGGTTACTGCGTAAGTACCGTCGTCGTCAGCCGATCAACGGCGTCATTGTCACCATCAGCATCTCTGATCTGCTCACCCAGTCTGCGGAGGCGTCACGCCAGCAGGCGGTGAATCTGCGCCAGCGTCTTTCTGAGCTGCATGAGCAGCTGGGTATCCGCTTCCCGGTTTACGTGATGGTCACCAAAGCTGACCTGCTCAAAGGTTTCCGTGCGTGGTTTGCCGACTACGACAAAGCGCAGCGGGACCAGATTTGGGGCTTTACGCTGCCGTGGGAGCAGACTAAACACGCCGATTACGACCTGATGGGCAACTTCCAGCAAGAGTTCTCGCTCTTGCAGCAGCGCCTCGATGCCGGGCTGCCGGAAACCATGCTGAAAGAGCATGACGCGAAAACCCGTGCCGAAGCGTATCTCTTCCCGCAGGAGTTCGCCGCATTGCGTCCCCTGCTGGCGGATTACCTGAGCACGGTCTTCGCCCGCTCCAATTTTGAAACCGAGTTCTCTCCGCGTGGGATCTACTTTGCCAGCGGCACCCAGGAAGGGATGCCGTTTGACCGCGTCATGGGCGAACTGAACCGTGCGCTCTCTCTGCCGGAAGGGGGAGAGAGTGATAACTGGGATTCGGTAAGTAAAGACGCGCCGATCCCTGGGGCGAAAGGCCAAAGCTTCTTCATCAAGAACCTGCTGCAAAACGTCATTTTCCAGGAAGCCGGCATTGCCGGAGAAAACCGCTGGTGGGAACTGCGTAACCGGGCGGTGATCTGGTCCGGCTATGCGGCGCTGCTGGCCCTGCTGGTGATACTCGGCGGACTGTGGCTGACCAGCTATGCCAAAAATAAGGCCTATCTGGAAGAGGTGGATGCCAAGGTGCCGCTGCTGGATCAGCAGAGCAAAGCCTTGCAGAACCAGCCGCAGCGCGATCTGTTCGATCTGCTGCCGCTGATGAATGGTCTGGTTGATCTGCCAAAAAGCGATGCGTTTGATGTAAACGATCCGCCGGTTTCCCGTCGCATGGGGCTCTACCGCGGAGATGACGTCAGCGATGCCTCTCAGTCTCTGTACCAGAAAGCGCTGGATCAGCTGCTGTTGCCAGCGGTCGCCATGCACATCACTACCTGGCTTCGCAACGATAATGGCAGCGACGTGGAGTACAGCTATGAAGCGCTGAAAGCCTATCAGATGCTTTACCAGCCGAAGCACTACGACGGCAAATTCTTGCATTCATGGGTGATGCTCAATCTGCAGCGCAACCTGCCGCAGAACGTGACGAAAGCGCAGCTGCAGCAGCTTGAATGGCACCTGACGCAGCTGCTGGAGCCTAAAATTCAGGCTTCGCCGTACGCGCAGGACGCGTCCCTGGTGGCGCGTGAACGCGCGCTGATCAATCAGCAGCCGTTATCCACTCGCGTGTATGGTCGTCTTAAGCGTCTGCTGGAGCATGATGAAAACCTTAAGCCGGTCTCCCTTTCCGACCTGGGCGGACCGCAGAGCGAGCTGGTGTTTTCACGCAAAAGCGGCAAGTCGGTAAGCGACGGCGTGCCGGGTCTTTATACGCCAGACGGTTACTGGAAAAGCTTTAACAGCCAAATCGACAGCGTGACCACCGCACTGCATGAAGACGACGCCTGGGTGTTGGGCGCCGCGACGGCGCAGGAGGATAAACAGCAGATCGACAACGCCGTGCGTCAGCTCTACATGCGCGACTTTATCGCTACCTGGGATCGCTTTCTCGCCGACATTCAGCTTAACAACAGCGCCGATCTTTCCCAGCGCATCAATACAGCGCGTCTGCTCTCAGGCGCAAACTCACCCCTGCGCCGTCTGGTGCAGAACCTGAGCCAGGTGCTGACGCTGTCGCGCGATACGCCAGCCCCGGAAGACGCCGGTAAAGCGCAGGCGCAGAGCAACCGCGCCACCCGCACGCTGGAAGCGCTGTTCAGCAATAATGACACTGCCCCGACGCAGGCCGCTGCCGTTACCCAGGCCCCGGAACAGCTGGTGACGGATCACTACGCCCCGATGATTGAGCTGGCCCAGCCGCTGGAGAAGGGGGGCAAGACCATCGTCTTTGATGATTTTCTTAAGCAGGTGGATGAGCTTTATCGTTACCTGACCGCCGTACAGGATGCCGCCAACAGCGGCATGCCAGCGCCGGGCGGCGAGGCGATCAGCCGTCTGCAGGCCAGCGCCGGTCGTCTGCCGGGTGGGCTGCAAACCATGTTCAGCAATATGGCGGTGGGTGCCAGCAGCGATACCCAGCGCCGCGATCTGGAGAATGTGCGTAAGCGGATTAACGTCGAAGTGGGCGGGTTCTGCCGCCAGGCCATTGCCGGGCGTTATCCGCTGGTGCGTAGCGCCAGCACGGAAGTCACCCCAGACGACCTCGCCCGCATGTTTGCGCCCGGTACCGGGCTGATGGACACCTTCTTTCGCGACAACCTGACCAATAAAGTCGATACCACCCAGGCAAACTGGCGCTTTATGCCGGGCATCGACGGTAAAACGCTGCCGGGAAGCGAAGGGCTGCTGAGACCGTTCCAGCAGGCCCAGTCGATTCGCGACGCTTTCTTTGCGAATGGTGCCACCACGCCGTCTTTCAAGGTCACGGTACGCACCGTGCGAATGGATAACACCATCCTGAACCTGACGCTGGACGTTGACGGCCAGCTGCTGCGCTACAGCCACGGTCCGCAAGCCGTTCAAATCATGAACTGGCCGGGGCCGGGCGGCACCAACCAGGTCCGCATGCAGTTGGGGCTGGCTAACGGCAGCACGGCGACGCTGGTGACCAACGGCGCCTGGGCACTCAACCGCTTTTTCGACAAAGCGAGCACCAGCCCGGGCGCAGGTAGCCTGAGCCGTCAGGCCACCTTCAACGTCGACGGACATCAGGTCACGCTGGAGTTTGCGCCAAACAGCATTCGCAATCCGTTCCAGCTACCCCGTTTCTCATGCCCATAACCGCAAGGACAGCCGTATGACGAATACCCCTGCGATGAACCGCTACAGCTGGTATGGCAAATTACCCAGCGCCGGAGATTTCCTGCAGCGCCGCTTTCCTGACACCTTACAGCGCCAGTGGTCGCACTGGTTTCAGGTTGGCCTGCTTGCCTGGCAGCAGGAAGAGCAGCGTAGCGGAGAACGCCCGTTCACCAAAGCGCCGGTGTGGAATTTTGTTGTCCCCCCAATGCTGGGCAGCCAGATGATCCAGATGGGCTGCCTGCTGCCCGGTCGGGACAGCGTTGGCCGACAATACCCGGTGTGCATCCAGCTGAGCTTCGCCCCGTCAGAGTGGTCGACCAGCCTGCTCAGCCAGGCGGAAAGCTGGTATCAGCAGATTGGTCGTCTGGGACTGCACGCGGTGCGCAACAGTTTTTCCGCCTCGCAGCTGGATGAAATGCTGATGTCCATTCCGGCTCCGCAGCCCGTCGAGCCGCAAAAGCGTTCCGACATCCTTGACGTGATTGGCTATGACGAGGACGGTCAGAGCACGCTGGGCTGGCCGCAGGCGGCAGAGTGTTTTGACCCGCTGCGTCAGACCAGCTACTGGTGGACCAACCGCTGCGACGGTTACCCGCTGTACACCCATGTCCACAGCGGCAACTTTACCGGGCAGCTTTTCACCCTGCTGTTCGACCCGGCAGGGGGCGCCCGCCCGGGACGTCACGGTCTTTATCCGCCCATGTTTGAATAAGCAGGGATCTCATGAATATCGAAGAATTTCTCGCGCCCATAAGCCCGGATAAACCCTGTGGCGACAATCTGGAATACGACGCTGACTTCCAGGTGATGAACCAGGCAAGCCAGGGGAAAGCGGAACAGCAGTTTGGCGACACCATTATCCCTGCAGAGCCTGCTGACTGGAACACGGTAGAAAAATACGCCACCAGCCTGCTGGCGCGCACGAAAGATTTGCGCGTGATGCTGGCGCTAACCCATGCGTGGACACGCCGCCGCGGGCTGGCAGGCTACGCAGACGGGCTGCTGCTGGTGCAGGAGGCGCTCGCGCGCTACTGGGAGCCGCTTTATCCGCTTCTGGAGGAGTATGGCGAAACCGACCCGTTCTATCGGATTAATGCCCTGGCGGGGCTGAGCGATAAATCTGAACTCACCATTGCGGTACGCAACGCCTCGCTGCTGCGTTCAAACGGCGATGAAATTTCGCTGCGGGACGCCCAGGCACTGCTGGACGGCAGTAAAACTGAATGCCCGGACTATCCGGGAGGCCGTCCAAGATTGATTGACGAACTGGCCCGCGGTGACCAGCCAGGGACTGCCGCGGTAATCGTGATTAACGAGCGGTTGCTGGCCATCCGCGCGCTCCTTACCGGATATCTCGGTGAAAGCGGTGTACCCGAGATGGAGCAACTGCTGAAGACCACAGGACTGGTCGCCAGTGCCTGTCAGGTGACCGACATCAGCAAGCTGTTGCCGGGCCGCGAGGCGCAGGCTGAACCGCAAGCCGATCATCAACCTGCGGCAACACAACCCGTTCAGCCGGTTACCGACTGGCGCAGCGTGCAGGTCACCAGCCGTGCCGATGCGCAGCTGATGCTGGAAAAAGCAAAACAGTATTTTGCGCAGTACGAACCGAGCCACCCCGCACCGCTGATGATTGAACGGGTGCAGCGGCTGTCAGAACTTAACTTTATGGACATTATTCGCGACCTGGCGCCAGACGGCGTTAACCAACTGGAAAACATCTTTGGACGCCGCGAATAACGCGTCCAGGCATTATGACGACAGGCATGGAGCCTGCCGTTTCACCTTCACCGCGCATCTTTGATGGAGAACATCATGGCAATGAGTAACAGTGGGCAGAAATTCATCGCACGTAACCGTGCCCCCCGCGTGCAGATCGAGTACGACGTAGAGATCTACGGTGCAGAACGTAAGATTCAGCTGCCGTTTGTGATGGGCGTCATGGCCGATCTGGTCGGTAAACCGGTGGAAAACCTGCCGGCGGTCGACGATCGCAAATTCCTTGAAATCGACATCGACAACTTTGACGAACGCATGAAGGCGCTGAAGCCGCGCGTGGCGTTCCAGGTGGATAATACCCTTACCGGCGAAGGTAAGCTCAACGTCGATCTGACCTTCGACAGCATGGACGACTTCCTGCCGGACGCGGTGGCCCGCAAGGTGGAGCCGCTGAACAAGCTGCTGGAAGCACGTACTCAGCTCTCCAACCTGCTGACCTACATGGACGGCAAAAACGGCGCGGAAGAGCTGATCGCAAAAATTCTGCAGGATCCAACGCTGCTCAAATCTCTGAGCCAGTTGCCGAAAAATGACGACAGTGCGAAAGGTAGCGAGGAATAATCAATGAGCAACCAGACTCAACAACACGAGCAGCAGGCGGGTCAGGCCTTCAGCCAGGATGAATTCAGCGCGCTGCTGAACAAAGAGTTCCGCCCGAAAACCGATCAGGCGCGTTCTGCCGTGGAAAGCGCGGTCAAGACCCTGGCACAGCAGGCGCTGGAGAATACCGTTACCTTCTCTAACGATACCTATCGCACCATTCAGAACCTGATTGCCGGTATCGACGAACAGCTCTCTCAGCAGGTGAACCAGATCATTCACCACGAAGAGTTTCAGAAGCTGGAGAGCGCCTGGCGCGGTCTGAGCTACCTGGTGAACAACACCGAAACTGACGAGATGCTGAAGATCCGCTTTATGAGCATCTCCAAGCAGGAGCTGGGCCGTACCCTGAAGCGCTTCAAGGGCGTGGGCTGGGACCAGAGCCCGATCTTCAAGAAAATCTACGAGCAGGAGTATGGTCAGTTTGGCGGCGAGCCGTTTGGCTGCATCGTGGGCGACTACTACTTCGACCACAGCCCGCAGGACGTTGAGCTGCTGGGCGAAATGGCGCGCATCGGCTCTGCGGCACACTGTCCGTTCATCACCGGTACCGCACCGGGCGTGATGCAGATGGAGTCCTGGCAGGAGCTGGCTAACCCGCGCGACCTGACCAAAATCTTCCAGAATACCGAATACGCGGCCTGGCGTTCACTGCGTGAATCTGAAGATGCCCGCTACCTGGGGCTGGTGATGCCGCGCTTCCTGTCGCGCCTGCCGTATGGCATCCGCACTAACCCGGTCGACAGCTTTGATTTTGAAGAGCAGACCGACGGCGCAAACCACAACAGCTATTCGTGGGCGAACGCCGCCTATGCGATGGCGGCCAACATCAACCGCTCCTTCAAAGAGTACGGCTGGTGCACCTCGATTCGCGGCGTGGAGTCCGGTGGTGCAGTCGAAAACCTGCCGTGCCACACTTTCCCAAGCGATGACGGCGGCGTGGACATGAAATGCCCGACCGAGATCGCCATCAGCGACCGCCGCGAAGCCGAGCTGGCGAAAAACGGCTTCATGCCGCTGGTTCACCGGAAAAACTCCGACTTTGCCGCCTTCATTGGCGCGCAATCTCTGCAAAAACCGGCCGAGTACCACGATCCGGATGCCACCGCGAATGCGCGTCTGGCCTCTCGTCTGCCGTACCTGTTCGCCTGCTGCCGCTTTGCCCACTATCTGAAATGCATCGTGCGCGACAAAATCGGCTCCTTCCGCGAGCGCGAAGAGATGGAACGCTGGCTGAACGACTGGGTAATGAACTATGTGGACGGTGACCCGGCGAACTCCTCTCAGGAAACCAAGTCCCGTAAACCGCTGGCGGCTGCAGAAGTGCAGGTGCAGGAGATTGAAGACAACCCGGGTTACTACGCCGCGAAGTTCTTCCTGCGTCCACACTACCAGCTGGAAGGCCTGACCGTTTCCCTGCGTCTGGTTTCTAAACTGCCGTCGCTGAAGACGAAAGACGCGTGATGATGATTGCCGCCGGGAGGCCATGCCCGGCGTTTGCTTTATAGCATGGAAATTTGAGAGGAAATATGACCGCGAGACCTTCGTTTGTTGCTGCCTGGGCGGCGGCAACACGTATTTACGATGCAAATGATTCTATCGGCAAAGTTAAGCAAGTTATCGGCGGCAAGGTTAAGCACAACTTCGAAATACCGCAAGATCAGGGCGGGTGGTCAAATAGTTGTGCCGTACGCATGAGTTATGTTCTTAACTATACCGGACATCCCGTTCCGCGTATTGCAAATCTCACGGTATCCGGTGCTGATAATAAATGGTACTTCTACCGCGTAAAGGATGTCATTGCCTGGTTGACGCGTCAGTGGGGAAAACCTGACATGGTAGTGAGTTATCCTTCCTTACCCGTTCAGCAATTAGCCAACAAAAAGGGCGTAATTCTGTTTGAGGTACAGGGCTGGAGTGACGCCGCAGGTCATGCCACATTCTGGAATGGTTTAACCTGTTCAGATCACTGTTATTTCAATGCACCGGAGACGAATTACACGACGACCAAAGCCAATTTTTGGGAGTTGCCATGAAAAAAATAATTGCCAGTCTACTGTTGCTCACCAGTTCCGCCTCTGTTTATGCAACTGACGATCCGGTGTTCTTTGTCAAAAAAATGCCTTATAAGCAAGTTATTAAAGACGTTGTTTTTTCTCGCTGCCTGGCACAAGTTTCAGATGATAAAAGCCAGTTTTCTCTGGATGCTGCCCGAAGCAGTAATGCATTACTGGAATGGATACCTTTCGATATTGAAAATGGCAATGACAAAATTAATGCCCTTATTAATAAATATAAAGGCGCAACTAATGCCTTTCATTCTGAGATAAAACCCGATGTCAAAGGCGTAACGTTAAACTGTCTACGTCTTTATCATAGCGACGAACTTAATAAACTTGCACCTCAATTAATTATCGGCAATCCTGACCGCACCTGGCTTCAGGATAACCCGCAGTAGTAAAGACTTCACATTCTTTCCATTTATTCAGGGGGAATGTAAGACTGTCAAATGACACGGGTCATTTGATATGAGGCAGAGGTAAAATATGGACGGTTTTATTCAGCCCCATGCTTTCCTGTTTGCCATATAAGTGCTTTTTCGAAAGCAATATTGTTCATCCACGAAGAGTAGATATTATGGCTATTGATATGTTTCTGAAGGTCGAGGGTGTTACGGGCGAATCTAAAGATTCTAACCACACCGGCTGGACTGATATTACCTCCTTCTCCTGGGGCGCTTCCCAGCCAGGTAATATGAGCGTTGGCGGTGGCGGCGGTGCCGGTAAAGTAAACTTTAACGATCTGCACGTTAATGCTCTGATCGACAAATCCACCACTGCAATCCTGAAACACTGCGCCAGCGGTAAACACCTGACCAAAGTTGAACTGTCCGTCTGTAAAGCCGGTGGTCAGCAGGTGGAATATACCCGCATCACGCTGGAAGATGTGCTCGTGACTTCTGTTCAGTACACCGGTGCAGACAACGGCGATACCGTTGGTGTGACCTACGCGTTCCAGGCTGCGAAAGTGAAACAGCAGTACTGGGAGCAGACCACTGCCGGTGGTAAAGGTGCTGAAAGCAGCGCTGGCTGGAACATCAAAGAGAACAAAGAAGCGTAATTGCGCATGTGGCCGGGGAGTTTTCCCCGGCCATTATGATTGGTTCACTATTCGGCGTGTTTTTGCGATGGAAAGAGCGTTAACGGTTATACCCATTGTATTATCATGTAGCGCCTGCATATCCCACCCTGCTCAGTTTCAAAGTTTAACTGTTAAGGTGGAAAAAAATGTACCCTGTTTTGGGATTTCGAATGACATGAGGCTAAGTGAGCCTGTGTTAGTTTACGAACCTTCTATATCTCGACGTGTAGGTAACAAATGGGAAATTGCTTTCTCTCCAGGAACATTTCCTTCCACCCACATTTTAAACTCTGAAGAGTGTCTTCGCTGGGATAAAGTGGACTGGCAGTCAGGGGAATATGATGTGGTATTGAAGGCGAGAACTCATAATACGGAACTTCGCTATGCGGCTCGCTTTATTCTCAGTGTAAATGCCAGAGGTGAGTTATCGCTAGCCAAAACAGAGTAGGAGAGTTTTTAAACGTTGCCGTTTTTTATGAGAACATCAACGTTTGGATGCTGGTTCAACTCCATTTTTATTTGAATGCGAGTGCTTATTTGTGAAAATCAATGGGAATGAATATGGCTAGTCAATCATTAGTTAATCCGGGATATTGTATTGTTCAGCAACCCGGAACCCTGGATTTCCAGGCAAGGCTTTTATTCAATAATACAAATAGTGATGCGGCACGTTATTTTATGCAGGTTAATAGTGATGCGCAGTGGTCAAAGCCTGGGCAGATGTTGATTCTAGATGTGCCGGGAAGTAATAATTCTGTGCAACTTAAGCAATTACAGCTTGCTAAAAAGAAAGTCAATGGTGCTCTGGCCGATCTTAACTCTGGAGAAGCGAATTTCTTTAACCAACATTTTAGTACTATAGCTGCAGTCACTAATTTTATGGATAAGTCCCTTGGTGTCGTTGCTGATGCAGGCGAAAAATATTTTAGTGAAATAGAAAAAAAACTTAAATCCATTGAGTTGGCTTACCAGAATCAGTACAGAGCACAAGGGACATTGATAAGCCAACAGTTTTTTGTTGAGCGTCAGCGCCTCTTTTCTGAGTTGGATGGTTTATTAAACAAATTGTCTCGTCTGACCTTAAAGATGAAACCCTATAACGAATTGAAGCATGCATTAGGCTTGTCAAGCAGATCCATTGTACATGAATGGAGTACAGCCGGAGTCGCTTCTATTCGTGGTTATTCAACATATATCGATAATGCCTCTAAGGCCGCTCGTTTTCTTAAAGCGGGAGGGTGGCTTGCAATAGGTTTTGCAGGTGCAAATACCACTAATGAAGTTTACAATGCCTGCACCGCGGGACGAGAGCAGAGTTGCTCTAAAGTCGCTGTGAAAAAATACAGCAGCTTTGGTGCAAGCCTGGCAGGGGGTATTTACGGTGGTAAATACGGAGCCATGGCAGGTGCTGGTGTATGCGTTGCGCTTGGTGTTGCGACGGGGGGCGTAGGACTGCTCGCCTGCTCCATTGTCGGGGCAGCTGCAGGTGGATACGTTGGTGGTGAGATAGCGGGCGGAGCGACTGAATATATGATGGATAAAATATGGTGAATATAGAGAATTTACTATTATTTCTTATCGTGGTTTTATTGCTGATTGTTATAATTATGGATCTGCTCAGTTCTCGTTATTTCAAAAAACACGAGGCTGATTATAATCAGTTACTTTCAGACTATCGGCGCAAAGGATATGATCTGGATCTTGTAACCGACTATGCTTCTTTTTTTGGTTCGCTGGCTAATTATCAAAAAATAATCTGGTTCGTTCGCCTTTATAAAGGCATTAAAATGAAATTTACGCGTGAAAGGCTTGTTCAGGAAGAAGCTTATAAATATGTGCAGTCGTTGCCTGAAGAAAGAATTGGCTGGATACTAAAGTTACATCGTCGTTATAAGTTACAGGCATTAATATTCACTCTATGGCTCATTGTTGGATTATATTTTATCACCTTCATTAAATAGTTTTGATATTCAATTTCTCAAACGCCGCCGTTCTCACCCCCGAGAGCGGCAGCGTTTGAGCGCTAATCATACCAGCAGGAATACGCCATGCGATTCACGATTATTTCTACGAAACCCGGTCATCAGCCGCCGCAGAGCAGCTGTGATTTTTATGCCCCGGGCGGCACCATTGGGCGCGGTACGGATAACAATCTGGTGTTGCCGGACAATGACCGCACCATCTCGCGCCTGCAGGCCATTGTTCACGTTGACGCCAATGGTGAATGTCGCGTCACTAACCGTGGCAGCGTCACCCGCGTGGTATTAAATGATATTCCGCTGGAGCGGGGGCGTCAGGTTGAACTGCAGGATGGCGACATTCTCGGTATTGATGACTACCGTATCGAAGTGGCCGAGCTTATCCACGACACGCAGCCGGTGAGCCGCATGGCCGCCAGCATGCAGCAGCAGGCGCATCCGACAGCCGCGCCAGCGCCAGCATCGCAACCGAAGCCTGCGAACCCTGCGCCACGCGGTAAAGCGGAACCAACTGCCGTGCCGTCGGAAATCTGGGATAGCCTGATGCAGGAGTTTTCCATCTCCGACAGCATCTCCAGCAACCGTGCAAAACCGCAGTCAGCGGCTTCGCAGGATCCGTTCTCTCAGCCTGCGGCGCCGGAGCGTAATGCTGAAGATCCGCTGGCGATGTTCAACGACAGCGATCCCACGCTTGAGCGTAAGAATGTCGACCCGGACACGCTGTTCGGCGAAGAAACGCTGTTCAAAAAAGAGAGCATTTTCGACGACGTGACGCCTTCCACGCTGGTGCCACCTGTTGAGACTCAACCCGCCCCTAAAGAAGAGGCGGTAGATGAACTCGATCCGCTGGCGCTATTTGGTGGCAAGGCCAGCGCGCCGGCTGCACGCAATGATGACCCGCTCGGGCTGATGGGCGGGGCGCCGTTAACCCATCCGGATGACATCACTGACGAAAAGCCAGCGCCTGAGCCTGAGCTGGAGGAAGACGTCCTCGCCGGTTCCCCGCTTTTTGCCCCTGAGCCGCAGGAAACGCCGCGTGCAGAAGAGGAGCCGGTGAGACCAGATTACGCAGGTTTCACGATGCCTACGCCGCAGGCCGTTGCGCGCAGCAGCGCTCAGACCCCTAAGGGCCGACTGCGTATCGATCCGGTTAATAACGCTGCCTCCCCATCTGCTACCGCGAACACTGGAGAGAAGGGCGATGTGTTGCAGGGGGAACTGCTGCAGGCACTGCTGGAAGGGATGGGGCTGAGCGAAATGCAGCCTGTCCCGCAGTTTGACCGGGAAAATATGCGTCAGCTGGGGCAGATCCTCGGCATGTTCTCTCAGGGCACCGTGGCGCTGCTCTCCTCGCGCTCTATTCTTAAACGCGGCGTAAAAGCCGATATGACCATGGTGCTGGACGATGCCAACAACCCGTTCAAGCTGTTGCCGACCGGGAAAACGGTTCTGATCCAGATGTTCGGCACCCCGATGCCGGGCTTTATGCCGCCAACGAAATCCGTGCGCGATGCGCTGATCGATCTGCAGGCGCACCAGTTGGGCATGATCTCCGGCATCCGCGCCATTATTGCCGCGATGCTGCAGTCCTTCAATCCGGAACAGCTGGAAGAGCAGGCGAAGCAAAACGGCATGACCTCGCGTCTGGCGCTGCCGGGCAGCCGTAAAGCCGCCCTGTGGGACTATTTTGTTCGCAGCTATGGCGAAACGGCGGGCGAGATTGAGGATGACTTCCACACCCTGTTCGGCGAAGCCTTCCTTCATGCGTATGACATGGAGGTGAATCAGTACAAAGACTCACAGAGCGGATCGGAAGACAAATGAATATCGCAACGGCTTCTCTCTCCCGCCAGGGGACGCGCGCCAGCAACCAGGATCAGACGGGAGAAACCATAGGGGAACGTTCAGCCTGCTTTGTCGTCTGTGACGGCATCGCTGGCCTGCCGGGCGGTGAGGTGGCCGCTGAACTGGCCCGCAACAGCATTATTTCCCGCTTCGATGGCGACAAACACCTTAACGCGCAGCATATCCGTGATTATGTGCAGACCGCGAATCGCACCATTCTCAGCGAACAGCAGGCCGTTCAGGATTATCGCCGGATGGGCACGACGCTGGTCAGCCTGTTTATTGACCGTGATTATGGCCTGGCCTACTGGGCGCATGCCGGAGACAGCCGTCTGTATCTGTTTCGCCGGGGATGGCTGTGGCATGTCACCACCGACCACAGCCTGGTGCAGCAGATGAAAGATGCCGGGCACCAGACCGACAACCTGAACAGTAATCTGCTCTATCTGGCGCTGGGGATTGAAAACGGTGGGCCGGAAGCGAGCTACAGCGATGTCGTGCAGGTCGAAGACGGCGATGCATTCCTGCTCTGCACCGACGGGTTCTGGCACGGCGTCAGCGAAGAGCAAATGAAGCAATCGCTGCATATGGTTAATACGCCTCAGGAATGGCTGACCTTAATGAACCAAATCATTCAAAAGAATGGCGAGCAGGAGGGGAATGCGCAGGATAACTACACCGCCCTGGCGGTATGGATGGGCAACCCTCAGGACACCACTTTGCTGCATACCCTCTCTGATGCAGCACAATTTCTTCCCTGCGGAACTGATTAGACACACAAGGAACGATATGAAACTTTGGCTATCGGGTTTGGCACTTCTGGCGGTGACCTCCACCGCGCAGTCTGAGAATTTCCGCATCGTGCAGTCTCCTGCGCAGAAGCTGGATATCTGGATCGACAACATCAAAGACAACACCCCGCAAAGCTGGTGTAAGCCGGAGGTGGCACTGCGCATCGTGGCGAACGGCAAGAAGGATGTCTCTGTGCTGGAAAACTTCGTGCCACGTCTTGGCTCACTGCTGGAACACCAGTGCAGCAAAGTGAACACGCTCAGCTGGACGCTCAACGACCCGGCGGGAACGACGCTGGCGCAAGGAACCGCCGCCAAAGCGCAGGAGTGGGCGCTGGTGGTGAAACAGCAGCAGGCGACGCCAGCCGTGACGACGACCACTGCCAGCGGCGCGTTAATGCCGCCGGATCAAAACGTTGCAACCCATACGGTTGCCGCTGACCGCACGCCGTGGCAGGAGTTTACCCTCCAGGACGGCTGTCACCTGCGCACCTTCTGGGAAGGCGGCGCGTCCGCACCGGCGCTCTTTATCCCGGATTCTGATACCACCCGCTGCGGCAATGGCAGCTGGCTCAGCGGTCACACCGTGATCTCCCAGTCCCGCAACGGCGGGCAAAAAGAGATGGCTGTGACGTACATTCATGGCTTCCCGGTCATGGGGCTGAATCAAAACGCTGACCCGGAAAACGCGCTGATCACCTCCGTCAACAAAGAGCGCATGGTGTTCAGCACCCCAAACAGCGACCAGAGCTGGATGATCCTGCCTTACGATAACGCGCTCAACGGCTGGAAAAGTAACGGCACGGTGGCAGTAGAGATTTCCCGTGAAACCGCCAGCGATGATGCAAAGCTGCAGGCGCGTATTGCGGCGGTGAAGAAAACCTGGAGCGCCTGGGTCGCACCCGGCACCTCACTGAATATCGTTCTGATTGACACCCTGCGCCCTCAGCTGCGCGATCCGGCCGTGGGCGCATGGCGCGCGGCGAATTAAGGAATGGTTATGAATACGCTCTATCAACAGCTGGCGGGTGAAACGCTCAATGACGCGCTGGCGCGTCTGGAAGCCGGGATCAAAGCCCGTCCGGCAGATGCCGACCTTCGCGCCGCGTTCGTGCAGTTTTTAACCCTCAGCGGCAACTGGACCCGGGCGCTGACCCAGCTGAAAAGCTGGCTGGCGCTGAAGCCTCAGGCGAAGCCGACCGTCACACTGCTGGAGCAGGCCATTCAGGGTGAGCTGCAGCGTGCGCAGGTGATGGCGGGCCAGGCCCGTCCGTCCATGCCTGAAACTCAGTGGCCGTGGCTGACCACGCTTGCCGCCGCGCTTAACGAAGAGGGCGCGCGCGCCCAGGCGTTGCGCCTGGCAGCCCTTGAACAGGCGCAGGCAACGGCGGGACACATCATCCTTGAAAACGAGGAGACGCAGGCGTTTGACTGGCTGATGGACGGTGATGCCCGTCTTGGTCCGGTGTGCGAAACCCTTGTTAACGGACGCTATTTCTGGCTGCCGTTTAACGCTATTGCGGAGATCCGTTTCCAGGCGCCCGCCAGCGTGACCGATCTGGTCTGGCGTCATGCGCTGGTCCGTCTTACCGACGGTACCGAGCAGGTGTGCCAGATCCCGGCGCGCTATCCTTTTGCGGCTGATGCCCCGGATGCGGTCAAACTGGGGCGCACTACCGAGTGGCATCCGCTTGATGAGAGCGGCACGCTGTATGAAGGGCTGGGTCAAAAAGCCTGGCTGAGCGAGCAAAGCGAAAGCCCGCTGCTGTCGTTAAGCCTCGTGACGTTTGCGACGGACGGAGCCGATGAGTAATCCCGCTGGCGAAGGCGATCTGCTGCGCAGCGGCTGGCAGGCCCGCAGCAAGCAGGATAAGGTGGGGGCGCGCGACAAAATGCAGCCCTCGCTGCTGGATCGCCTTACGGATAACGACCCGGAAAAAAAGCGTGAGCCAGCCAACAGTAATCTGATCACCCACGCTGCGCTGCGTCGCAATGTCCTGCGGGATCTGCAGTGGCTGTTTAATACCATCAACCATGATGCCTCCGGCGATCTGAGCGCCTTGCCGCAGGTGAGCCGCTCGGTGATCAACTTCGGCGTCGCGCCGCTCGCAGGTAAGCGAATGTCAGATATCGAATGGCACGATATTCAGCGCAAGCTCACCGAGGCCATCATCAATTTTGAACCGCGCATTTTGCCGCAGGGATTGCAGGTGCGCTGCGTGTCGGATACCTCCTCGCTGGATCTGCACAACGTGCTCTCCATTGAGATAAAAGGGCGTTTATGGTGTGTGCCGTACCCGCTGGAGTTTCTGTTTCGCACCGATGTCGATCTGGAAAACGGCCATTTTGAACTGAAAGATGCGGGGTAATCATGGAAAGTAAACTGCTCGAATACTACAACCGTGAGCTGGCCTACCTGCGTGAAATGGGGGCCGAGTTTGCCGAGCGCTACCCAAAGGTCGCCGGACGATTGGGCATGCGCGGCATTGAAGTGGCGGACCCGTACACGGAACGCCTGATGGAAGGTTTCGCTTTTCTGACCTCCCGCGTGCAGATGAAAATGGATGCCGAGTTTCCGCGTTTCTCCCAGCGTCTGCTGGAGATGATCGCGCCGAATTACCTCGCGCCAACCCCATCAATGGCGATTGCGCAAATCGAGCCCGACAGCAGCCGGGGCGACCTGAGCAATGGCTTTATTGTGCCGCGCGGCACCATGATGGACAGCCTGGCGCTGAAAAAGACCGGCGTAACCTGCAGCTATACTACGGCGCACGAGGTTAATCTGCTGCCGCTGAAAATTGACAACGTGGAGCTGGGCGGCGTGCCTGCTGACCTGCCGCTGGCACAGCTGGGGTTAAGCCAGCGGGGGATCAACAGCGCGTTGCGGATCCGCATTGCCTGCGACGGCCCGCAAAACCTCGGCCATCTGAATTTCGACCAGCTGACGTTTTTCCTCAGCGGCCCGGACATTGAAGCGCTGAAGCTGCTGGAGCTGGTGATGGAACATCACGCCGGGATCGTCTGCCAGACGGTCAGCCCGCAACCTCAGCGACAGCTGCTGGCGTCGGATGCCCTGTGTCAGGAGGGCTTTGCCGCGGATCAGGCACTGCTCCCGGACGATCTGCGCAACTTTGACGGTTATCGTCTGCTGCAGGAGTATTTCGCGTTCCCAGCCCGTTTCCGCTTTATCAGCCTGAGCGGCCTGAGCACGCTGATCCAGCGCTGTGAAGGCGAAAAAGCCTTCGATATCTTCATCCTGCTGGATAAATCAGATGAACAGCTGGAGCGCGTGGTGGATGCCAGCCATCTGGCGCTGCACTGCACGCCAGTCATCAACCTGTTCCCGAAGGTGGCGGCACGCCAAAAGCTGAATGAAGGCCAGCACGAATACCATCTGGTGGTCGATAACATCCGCCCGCTGGATTATGAAATTTACGCGGTGAATAAAATCTTCGGCAGCGCGGACGGTCAGCGTGACGACCAGACGTTTCGTCCTTTCTGGAGCACCTGGAGCGGGGACGCGGGCAACTACGGAGCCTATTTTTCCCTGCGCCGGGAACAGCGCGTGCTCTCTGAGCATGCCCAGCGCTACGGCACCCGTACCGGCTATATCGGTTCAGAGGTGTTTGTTTCGCTGGTGGATGAACAGCACGCCCCGTGGCAGGAAAACCTGCGCTACATCTCTGCCGAGGTGCTCTGCACCAGCCGCGACCTGCCGCTGATGCTACAGCAGGAGCTTGGGCAGTTCATCATGGCCGACTCCATGCCGGTGAAATCGTTGACCCTGCGTAAAGGCCCGACGCCACCGCGTCCGGCGCTGGCAGAAGGGTTCAGCACCTGGCGGCTTATCAGCCAGCTGCAGATGAACTACCTCAGCCTGATGGACAGCGAGAATGAAGAGGGGGCTGCCGCGCTTCGCCAGCTGTTAGGGCTGTATGCCAACCTGGCCGAAACGGCCGTGGCGCGTCAGGTGGAGGGGGTTCGCCACTGCGTGCTGGAGCCGGTTCACCGCCGCGTGCCTGAACCCGGTCCGGTCGTTTTCGCCCGCGGAATCGGCATTACCCTGACCGTAGACGAGCGGGCGTTTTCCGGTGCCAGCCCGTGGCTTTTCGGCAGCGTGCTGGAACGCCTGTTTGCCCGGCTGGTATCCATCAACAGTTTTACTGAGTTCACCCTGAAGAGTCAGCGGCGCGGTGAGATCGGCTACTGGGCACCGAGAATGGGTAAAAGGGCGCTGGTATGAGTGACGCTGCCACTGCACCGCTGCGCGTGCATCGCCTGACGAAGCTGCCGGAGACGTTCTGGCACGGGGTCCGTCAAACGCCCTGGCGCTACGATCTGTTTCAGCTGTTAAGGCGTATTGATGCCCAGGGCGGCGAGCGCTACCCGCTGGGACGCGCGCCGCTACCGAAATTTGAGCCGCTGCGCATCGGCCAGCAGCCGTCGATGAGCTTTGCGCCGTCGACGCTGGCCGAGGTTAGCCTGCGGGAAGAGAGCGGGCTACATGAGGTGTCTATCCTCAGCTTCGGGCTGTTTGGTCCGAACGGCCCGCTGCCGGTTCACATGACCGAATATGCCCGCGAGCGTATTCATCATCATCAGGACACCAGCCTGAGCGCGTTTGTCGATCTGTTTCATCATCGTCTGACGCTGCTGTTTTACCGCGCCTGGGCGGATGCGCAGCCTGCCGTCTCCCTTGATCGCGCTGACAACAAACGCTTTGAGGGCTACCTGGCCTCGCTGATTGGCATGGGACAGCCGGGCCAGATGAATAAAGGCAGCCTGAGCGCCCATGCCCGCTTTACCCACGCCGGGCATCTGACCCGCCACAGTCGGGATCCGGAGGGGCTGGAGAAGATCCTGCGCAACTATTTTAACGCCCCGGTCAGGCTGGTAAGCAACGTGCCGCAGTGGATGCCGCTCTCCACGCGTGAGCAGGCACAGCTGGGGGAAGGTCGCCGTATGCCGCGCATGGGGGAATCCGCCTTTCTTGGCGTCGCTGTCCGCGACGTACAGCATAAGTTTCGTATTGAAATCGGCCCGCTGAGCGCTGAAGAGTACAACCGGTTTTTACCTGGCGAAGCGTGGGTCACCGAACTGCGCGACTGGGTGCGCCAGTACATTGGGGTGGAGTTTGAATGGGAAACGCGGGTGATCCTGCATGAAGACGCGGTGCAGGGTACTTCGCTCGGCAGCAATGGGCAATTAGGCTACAACACCTGGCTGGGCCTTCAGCCGCAGCCTGTCCCGCGTGGCGATCTGGTCTATCGCGCAGAGCGGTAATCCTTCCGTATACCGAATCATTGTTAATGGAAACTAACATGTCAGAAATTAGCCGTGCCGTGCTCTTCGGCAAACTGGATACGCTGTTATTTACCTCGCTGGAAAGCGCGACTGCCTTCTGCAAGCTGCGCGGTAACCCCTATGTTGAGCTGGTGCACTGGCTGCATCAACTGATGCAACAGCAGGATGGCGATTTGCAGCAGGTCATCCGCCACTTTGCCCTCGACGAACAGCAACTGACGCGCGATATCGTGGCCGCGCTGGATGCGCTGCCGCGCGGTGCGAGTTCCGTTTCCGATCTCTCCGAACATATCGACAGCGCCGTAGAGCGCGCCTGGGTCTATGGCTCGCTGAAGTTTGGCGTCAGCCGCATACGTGGCGGCCATTTGCTGATCGGCCTGCTCAAAACCTGGAACCTGGCAAACGTGCTGAAAAGCATTTCGGCGCAGTTCACCCGTCTTAACGTCGAGGTGCTGATCGAGCAGTTCGATACGGTTTGCGCCAACAGCAAAGAGACGCAGCAGGCCGCGGCCACCGTCGATGCGCCAGCGGGTGCGGTACCGGCAGCGCAGGGTACGCTGGCTCAGTACGGCCAGGATCTCACCGCCCGCGCCCGCGAAGGGAAGATTGACCCGGTCGTCGGGCGTGATGAAGAGATCCGCCAGATGGTCGATATCCTGATGCGTCGCCGCCAGAACAACCCGCTGCTGACCGGTGAGGCCGGGGTCGGGAAAACGGCGGTGGTGGAAGGGCTGGCGCTGCGTATCGCCGATGGCGACGTGCCGGAGCCGCTGCAAAATATTCAGCTGTGGCTGCTGGATATCGGCATGCTGCAGGCTGGCGCAGGCATGAAGGGCGAGTTTGAAGCCCGTCTGCAGGCGTTGATCAACGAGGTTCAGTCCAGCGCCACGCCGATTATTCTGTTTATTGATGAGATCCACACCCTGATTGGCGCAGGCGGCCAGCAGGGGACCGGCGATGCGGCGAACCTGCTGAAGCCCGCTCTGGCGCGCGGACAGTTGCGTACCATCGGCGCCACCACCTGGGCGGAATACAAAAAGTACATCGAGAAAGATCCGGCGCTGACCCGTCGTTTCCAGACGGTGCAGGTTCTCGAGCCGGACGAAACGAAAGCCATTCTGATGCTGCGCAGTACCGTATCGCCGCTGGAGACTCACCACCAGGTGCTGCTGCTCGACGAAGCGGTCAGCGCGGCGGTGAAGCTGTCGCATCGCTATATCCCGGCGCGTCAGCTGCCGGATAAAGCCGTTGCGCTGCTCGACACCGCCTGTGCCCGCGTGGCGGTCAGCCAGAGCGCGCCACCGGCGCAACTGGAAGATTGCCTGCGCCATCTTGCCGCGCTGGACGTGGAGATTGAGATAGCCGAACGCGAAGCGCGCGTTGGTGCAGGCGTTTATGAGCGCGTAACGGCGTTAATCACAGAACGTGATGCGTATGAAAGCAAACGTGAAGCCCTGACCCAGCGCTGGGAAGAAGAGCGCGGTCTGGTGCAGGAGATTATCCGCCTGCGCGCCGCGCTGTTTGCCTCGGGCGAGGAGGAGTCCGCCGGGCTGCACAGCCAGCTGGCGGAACAGCAGCAGGCGCTGAAAACGTTGCAGGGCGATGAGCCGCTGCTGTTTGCGGCGGTAGATGAAAACGTGGTTGCCGCAGTGGTTTCCGACTGGACCGGGATCCCGTTGGGGCGGATGGTGAAAAACGAGATCGACGCGGTTCTGAATCTTGCTGACACGCTGAACCAGCGCGTCATCGGCCAGCGTCACGGTCTGGATCTCATTGCCCGTCGCGTGAAAACCTCGCGGGCAAAACTCGACGATCCCAACAAACCGGTGGGCGTCTTTATGCTTTGCGGTCCATCCGGCGTCGGTAAAACGGAAACCGCGCTGGCGCTGGCGGAATCGCTGTACGGCGGCGAGCAGAACGTTATCACCATCAACATGAGTGAGTTCCAGGAAGCGCACACCGTTTCCACCTTAAAAGGTGCGCCGCCGGGCTACGTCGGGTATGGTGAAGGCGGTGTGTTAACCGAGGCCGTGCGCCGCCGTCCGTATAGCGTAGTGCTGCTGGATGAAATTGAAAAAGCGCACCCGGACGTCCACGAAATCTTCTTCCAGGTCTTTGACAAAGGCTGGATGGAGGACGGTGAGGGACGCCACATCGATTTCCGCAACACCATTATTATTCTGACGTCCAACGTTGGCACTGACCTGATCAGCGCTATGTGTGCCGATCCGGAACTGATGCCGGAACCGGACGCCTTAAGCGGCGCGCTGCGCCAGCCGCTGCTGGAGGTGTTTCCGCCTGCGCTGTTGGGCCGCCTGCTGGTGGTGCCGTATTACCCGCTCAGCGACGCGATGCTGGGGCAGATTGTTCGCCTGCAGCTCAAGCGCATTCAGCGTCGTCTGGAAGAGAATCACAATATCATTTCTGAGTTTGACGACAGCGTGGTGGAACAGATTGTTCAGCGCTGTACCGAGGTGGAGTCTGGTGGCCGCATGGTAGATGCTATTTTGACCAACACCCTGCTGCCTCAGATGAGCCAGATCTTACTTACCGCCAGCCGCAGCGACGAGCAGTACCGACGTCTGCATGTCACCTGCGAGCAGGGCGAGTTTCACTGTCAGTTTGCCGCGTAATAATCATCAAGAGAACTGTAAAAGATGACGGATAATGATAACAATCGGACTGTCCCAAACGCGCTCCCGGTCGGGTACCGCTTCAACGAGTTTGAAATCAAAGAGGTGATCGGCGGCGGCGGTTTTGGCATCGTTTATCGCGCGTGGGATCACCAGCTCGAACGCACTATCGCTATCAAAGAATTTATGCCTTCCTCGCTCGCCGTGCGCGGCGACGACATGACCCTGGTGCTGCGCAGCGAGCGCTTTGGCAAAGCGTTTTCCGCAGGCCTGAACAGCTTCATTCAGGAAGCCCGTCTGCTGGCGCGCTTTAACCACCCGAACCTGCTGCATGTCCTGCGTTTCTGGGTGCAAAACGACACGGCCTACATGGGAACGCTGTTTTACAGCGGCACCACGCTTTCGCGCCTGCGCGAAGAAAAACCGGAGCTGATCAACGAGGCCTGGATCCGCCGCACGCTGCCGATGCTGTTTGGCGCCATCAAGACCATCCACGACGAAGGCTATCTGCACCGTGATATCTCGCTGGATAACATCCAGATCCAGGATAACGGCCTGCCGGTACTGCTTGATTTCGGCTCCGCGCGCCGCACCATCGGTAACCTTTCTGACGAAACGGAAACCATGCTGCGACCGGGTTTTGCACCGATCGAGCAGTACACCGACGACAACGAAAGCGAGCAGGGCCCGTGGACGGATATTTACGCCCTTGGCGCCGTGCTGCGCACCCTGATCGTGGGTTCTCCGCCGCCGGTGAGCGTGGTGCGTTCTATTCAGGATACCTGCAAGCCACTGGTGGAAATTATGCCGCAGGGCTATTCCATCCCGCTGCTGCAGGCCATCGACCGCGCGCTGGCGCTGCACATGGAAGACCGTCCTCAGTCTATCGACGAATTCGCCGCGCTGATCGAGATGCCGGTTGCGGGCATAAACGATGTGCTGACGGCGAAAAAACCGGGCACCATGCTGGTACCGGTGGAAGAGGAAAAGCCGGCTTCAGCACTCGACTGGCGTCGTTACAAAATCCCGGGCATGGTTGCCGCAGGCGTGCTGGTGGGTGTGGTCGCCGGAGCGATGTTGTTCAGCGGTGGCAAGGATGCGCCAGAGCAGGCTGCGCAGGCACCCGCAGAGACGCGTCCGACGGAAACCGCCGCGAACGCGCCAGACGTGAAGCCAGAAACGGCGAAGGTGAGCGAGCAGGCGACGGCGCAACAGACGCCACCGCCTGTCGAGAGCCCTGTTGCGCTTGTCTATATCCGTATCCAGGACGGCGAAACGCTGAAAGTGAACGGCGAGCCAAAAGCGCTGCGTCCGGCGACCAACGGCTATGCATCGCTCAAGCTGCCCGCCGGTGAGGTGAAGATTGAACTGCAGGGTAACGGGAAAACGCGCAGCCAGACGCTGGATATTGCCAAGCCGGGCACCTGGCTGGTGAATCCGTAGGAATTTAAACAGGAGATACTATGGAAGTGTACGATCTTCGAAGCCAAAGGCTTCGTCCAAAGGAATTCGAAAAGATTGTCTCTCCTGTCTATGCACGGAGCGACGTAGGGCGTGAGTTTGTTGTGGTGCGAGGCGTTTCAAATCCATTTCACAGCATTGATGGTTTAACGTTACGACATCGCTTCGAATTTAATCCTAATGCCGTTTTTGATCCCCTCTATGCGCAAAATCTTAATAAAATACAGCGGTTAATTGATTCAGGGGAGGTGGTCTTAATAGATCACCGTCAACGGACAAAAGCCCTATATCCCTTTTTCATCTCTGAGTCAGGGGAGTTGTTTTGTGTTGATGAGACGATCTACAACTCAGCTTTTGTGAATTACGTCCTCGAACGTTACCGAAATAATGTCGCTCTATTTGGAAAACCAGCCCCAACGCGTGATTCATTCGTTCCCTCTACCAATAATTACGGGCCGGGTTACTGGAAAACTGTTGAAGATGATTATCATGGCACAAAAAATGTTGTGATTATGGCGATTAATCGACTGACGAGCATGGGGGATGAGGGACGAGTATTTGGATCGGACGGTAAAGATTACATGAATACGTCGCGCGATAAAATTCAGCGCTGGACAGCGCTACCCGGAGATCTGGATGGAGAATCGCGCGTGTTTATATCTAAGAAATCGGTCATCAGACGATACGGAGAACAACGATCCATTTATCAGAAATACCTTGAGAGTGATGATGCCTGGGCAGTAAGTGGTAAATCATGGCAATGGATACCTGGAGTCAGAGAAGAGGATTATGAATTTAAAAAGTAAATTATGGTATTTCTGGGGAAGCATGGATGTACTGGCTCTTTTGCTTTATTCTGTAAACTCACTTCGTCAGGACAGGATCCCCTTGATTTCAGATTTAATCGCGTTCACAGGAACCTCAGATGTAGTTTCAGGAGGCGGTTACAACTTTATCGTAACACTCTTTTTTATATTTGATTTGCTCTTGTTACTTTCACTTTTTATTTCGGCCTGGTTGTTTTTTAAGAGAAAAGACGTTGCGATTAAATTTGCCCTTGCTCAGGAAGTTTTCCGTCTAATTTCGTTCAGATGTTCGGTTTCTTTTTTCCCACTTTTGGTAAGTGTGTTTGGTATTACAAGTGTCTGGGTAAATTTAGGATTGTTCGTTATCTCGGAACTGCTAAAAATATATTCTCTTGTTTACTTAATGGGCAAAAGAAAAAGAAATCATTCACTTTGATATATAAATGACGCTGATGCGTAGATGCGAACCTCTTTTCTAAATCGCATAAGCTAGATGGAATAAAAATTATGCTCAACCGAATTACCGTTCAGCTCCCGGTGGAGGGGCTTCTGTTCTGGAAACTGACGGGCCGCGAGGCGATGTCCGAGTCGTTCGCCCTGACGCTGACCCTGCTCGGCACGGATGCACGCATTGACCGCAGCAAATTGCTGGGCCAGCCGGTCACGGTGACCATCCCGACGCAGAACCTACTGACGTCCCGCTATGTTAACGGCAAGATTACCCGCGTGGCGGTCAGCGCCGTTGAGCTGACGGGCACCCGCTATGCGGTGTACCAGCTGACGGTGGAGCCGGACCTGTGGCCGATGAAGCGCGACCGTAACCTGCGTATTTTCCAGGGCCAGACGGTGCCGCAGATTGTGAAAACCCTGCTGGCTGAACATCAGGTCAATGTGGAGGATAAACTCACCGGCAGTTACCGGGTGTGGGACTACTGCGTGCAGTATCAGGAGTCGAGCCTGGACTTCATCAGCCGCCTGATGGAGCTGGAAGGGATTGCCTATCACTTCAGCCACGAGGCCGACAAGCACACGCTTGTGCTGACCGACGCCGCCACGCAGCATCAGCCGTTCAGCGGCTATGAGGTCATTCCTTACCACCAGACGCCGTCCGGCGGCAGTACGGATGAAGAGGGCATCAGCCAGTGGGCGCTTGAGGACAGCGTGACGCCGGGGATTTACAGCCTCGACGACTATGACTTCCGCAAGCCGAACGCGTGGCTGTTCCAGGCCCAGCAGAACCCGGTGTCGCCGAAGCCGGGCAGCATTGACGTCTACGACTGGCCGGGACGCTTTGTGGAGACCGGGCATGCGGAGTTTTACGCCCGCATTCGCCAGGAGCGCTGGCAGGTTGAGCACCAGCAGATTCAGGCCACCGCCACGGCGGCGGGGATTGCGCCGGGCCACACCTTCACCCTGACCAACGCGCCGTTCTTCAGCGATAACGGCGAGTATCTGGTGACGGCGGCGGGCTACCACTTCGAAGAGAACCGCTACGCCAGCGGCGAAGGTGAAACTGTTCACAGGACCGATTTCACGGTCATCCCGGCGTCGGTCTCTTATCGCCCGGCGCAGAGCACGGCGTGGCCGCGCACCTACGGCCCGCAGACGGCGAAGGTGGTGGGCCCGAACGGCGAGAGTATCTGGACCGACAAATACGGTCGCGTGAAGGTGAAGTTCCACTGGGACCGTCTGGCGAAGGGGGATGACACCAGCTCCTGCTGGGTGCGCGTGTCGAGCGCGTGGGCGGGCCAGGGCTACGGCGGGGTGCAAATCCCGCGCGTCGGCGACGAGGTGGTGGTGGACTTTATCAACGGCGACCCGGACCGTCCGATTATTACCGGGCGCGTGTATAACGACGCGAGCATGCCGCCGTGGGCACTGCCTGCCGCCGCGACACAGATGGGCTTTATGAGCCGCACGAAAGACGGCTCCGTGGACAATGCCAACGCCCTGCGCTTTGAGGATAAAGCAGGTGCAGAGCAGGTGTGGATCCAGGCCGAGCGCAACATGGACACCAGCGTTAAAAATGACGAAACGCACAGCGTCGGCGGCGAGCGCAGCCATTACGTGAAGAAAAATGAACTGCATCGCGTGGAAGCGAATCAGACCCAGGCGGTGAAAGGCGGGACCGAGATCCTGACGGGGAAAGGCAAACTGGATGCGGCGGTCGAGCAGTATGTGATTGCTTCCGGGACGAAGCTGCGGCTGGTCTCAGGGGAAAGCGCCATTGAGCTGAATGCCAACGGCAAGATTAACCTGATCGGCAAAGAGTTTAACTTCTTCGTGGAAGGGGATGGTTATATCACCACGGGCGGTAAGCTGCACCTGAATACCTCGGGAACCAAGCCGGGCACCACGGCACCGGGATCGGGGCATAAAGGGGATATTGATGCGGCTGTGCAGGCGAAGTTTACGCCAAAAGATGAGTAAGGCCGGTGCGGTGCTTATCGCATTGCGCCGTTGTCATTTAAGATCACCAGACAAAATGAATATATCAATTTCTACAAAGCTGACGATTTCAAACTGGATGATGGAACGAGCATTACAGAAATTGGTTTACGTTTAAGCAAAGATAACGGCGACATGGCGCCTTTACTGAATTTTTCACCGTCAGGTCAATGCATAACGCTTGATACCGTTAAAATGCACTTTCCGCAACTGGTGCTCACTGACTATCCGCAAGGCCGCTCTGAGAATGAAGTGACCAGTTATACCGCGCCAAAAGACAGTAATGGACAAAAGGTGAGCTTCAGTTTCGCCGTGAAAAAACCTGACTGTCTGGATTCTGTCGTCATAAGCGCCGAATAAGAAACACAGTTCCCATGTCCTGACGGTGTTTCCAGTGGTGAGAACGATATACATTCATTAAATGACAATTAATGTGAAAAAACACACTCCGACATTTCTTTTTTCTGCCCTGATGTATACCTGTCTGAGCAGCAATGTGGTTTTGGCTCAGGTGATGCCTTCCGTTCTGATAAAACGGGATTTTTCTGTGCAGATTAAAGACCAGCCTGTCGCATTGGGCGACAGATGGACTCCTGATATTGCCCGTAAAATTGACGTGCCGTTGGAAGGCCATTTTGTCGGTGAAGTTCCTTTTGACGGAACAAACTATAAATTCTACCAGCATCAAAAGGCTGGGTTAGAAATATTCAGTTCCAATCTCTGGTGGGATAAAGCAGAAAGAAGCGTTGACGATTATATCGTGTCCCAGATTACGCTGACTGCCTCAGATATTTTAACGCCGCGTGGCGTTCATGTGGGTTCAACAATCAGAGATCTGAACAATGCGTACGGCGATGGTCAGTTCGAAAATGATTCCGGGGAGAATTGGATTTCCTATGAATTGGGTAAGAAATTGCTCTCTTTTAAGGTTATAGACAGTCAGGTTGTGAAAATAACCATGAATTACGAAAATGGTACTTCAGAGTGATTTATGACCAAAAAATATTTGGCAGTCGCATTGTTCACCGCTTTATTGACAGGCGTCGTTGAAACGTCATCGGCGCTTGAATTATCGCAATACAATAAGCTCGAAACGGTTAGCCGCAAAGGGAAAAACGTTGCGCGACTCCGCAGGTAAAATAATCGGCTCAACGTACAAGAATGGCGAAATCGTTTATACCGTGACGTATGCACCCGCGAAACTGGTTGTCAGCAAAGGCAGCCAGGTTTTAGTCGAACAGTCAGGTCAATGGCGTAAATAATAAAACAGCCAGCCCAAAGGGCCAGCATGGATTGGCCTTCTTGTTTCTCACAATATTAACCATCCCGAGTTCACTTATGAAATACACCCTCCAGGAAGGTTCGTTTTCCCTTTATCCTGCTGCCTGGCAGGATAACAGTATGAATATTATTCGCGATGACGAAAGCGGATTATCCGTGGTGGTCAGCCGCGGCGTCATTCCGGACGGCAGTGACTACGAACAAGAGTTTCACCGCCAGTGGGATGTGCTGCGTCCTCAGATGGGCGAAATTGCTCAGAGCGAATTCCGGAATGTAAAAGCCGGCCCTGACGGAAAAATTAACGGGCTAGAAGTTGAGACCACCTTCGACCGTAACGGGCAACGCCTGTGGCAAAAACAGCTGGCCGTACAGACGCCGGGCAAACCGGTATTGATGATTTTTACCCTCTCGGCACTCAGAGCGTTCACCGAAGAGGACGAGGGGCGCTGGAGCGCGCTTAAGCAAAGTCTGACGCTAAACGACAACCGGAATGTGTAAGGCATGAGCGATAACAACGCGGCCCGTAAGGGCGACGAGATTATTCACTCCAGCATTTTTGCTGACATCACCAGCATTGTGGCGGAAGGTGCCGCCTATGCGGTGATCGGTGCGGCGGTAGGCGCTGCTGCAACCGTAGCGGCGCCACTACTGGGGGCGGGGGCCGCGGCAGCAGGCGTGGCGGCAATTGGATCCAGCTGTCTGTTAAGCGGGATTATCGGCGGCGTGCTGGCGAACGTGGCAGGGATCACTGACGATATCAGCAATGCCGCGGAAGGGTTGGGCAATGCGCTTTTCCCTCCGTCGCCTGCGGGCAAAATTACCACCGGTTCGAATAACGTTCTGACGAATGCGATCCCCGCCGCGCGCGCGGCCGGAACGTTGACGCCTGCGGATACCCCTTCCCCTGAACCGCAGTCTCCGGGCAGTTTTGCCGATTACGCAGGGATGCTGCTTTCCGCCGCCGGACAATTTGGCAGCGAAATGTGGCAGCCGAGCGTGGCCTCTGCCGCGGCGGGGACCTCGCCACTGGAAGAAGACAAGGTGGCGTGCGAAAAACACTCCGGGCCGCAGTATCTGGCGGAAGGCTCCAAAAGCGTCTTTATCAACGGACAGCCTGCGGTGCGCGCAAAAGATCGCACCACCTGCGAAGGCACCATTTCCGACGATGTCTCCCCGAACGTGATCATTGGCGGCGACACGCTTACGGTTCGCGATATCAAAAGCGGTAAAACGCCGGGACTGGCGCTGGGGATGATTGCGCTCTCCCTGCTGCGCGGACGTCCGGGCAAGATTCTTAAAAACATGCCCTGCGCGCTGGCGGCGGCCGGCGGCGGGATGCTGGCCGATATGGCCGTGAATGCCGTGTTTGGCTCCTCGCATCCGGTTCACGCCGCCACCGGCGTAAAGGTACTGAATGACGACGATGAACTCGATTTCTCGCTGCCGGGGCGCTTCCCGCTTCGCTGGCAGCGCAGCTATAACAGCCTGACCACCCGCGAAGGGCTGTTCGGGCTGGGCTGGGCAACCCCCTTTGACAGCTATCTGACGCTGGAAGAAAACAACGCCACCTGGTTCGACGAAACCGGGCGTGAGCTGAGCTTCGAGCTGCCGCCTGTCGACCGCGCGTTTTACAGCATCAGCGAAGGCATTATTATCCGCCGCAATGAGAGCGGCGACGTCGCGATCGCCGATGATGACGGTGCGGTATGGCGTCTGTATAAACCGACCCGGGCGAATCCATCTATCCTGCGTCTCGCCTCCCTCAGCGACGAATACGGCAACGCGCTGCTGACGGAGTGGGACGAGCACGGCAGGCTGGTCGGCCTTCACGACGAGCCGCGGGCAATCGACGTCACCCTGCGCTACGAAGATGAACGTTTCCCGCAGCGCGTGACGTCGGCGAGTCATTTCGACGGCAACCGTTCCTGGCCGCTGATGCAGTGGCGCTACGATGCGGGCGGCCAGCTGGCGAGCGCGACGGATGCCTCCGGCGTGGTGACGCGTGAATACCGCTATAACGACCGTGGCCTGATGGTCTGGCACCGCCTGCCTGGTGGGCTGGAAAGTGAATACCGCTGGCAAAAATTCGACCACTGGCGGGTGGTGGAAAACCGCACCAGCACCGGCGACGGGTGCCGCTTTAGCTATGATTTAGCTGCCGGGCTGACGACCGTCGAGCACTACGATGGTCAGACGCGTAAGCACTACTGGAACGCGCAAAATCTGATTGTCCGCTACGTTGACGAGCGTGGTGAAACCTGGCGCTACGAGTGGGATGACAACGAACTTCTGACCCGTCGCGTCGATCCCCTCGGCAATGCCGTTACCTTTGTCTACGACGAAATGGGCAATCGGGTGCAGGAGATCGACGCCGACGGCAATACCCGTACCACCACCTGGCTGGAGCACCGCGCGCTTCCGGCGGCCATTATCGAAGCCGACGGCAGCGCGACCCGTTTCTGGTACGACGAACATCACGGCCTGAAGCGCGTGGTCGACCCGATGGGGCAGACCACGCTCCTGCACCGGGATGAGTTTGGTCAGGTGATTGAGGAGGTCGATGCCGCCGGAAACAGCCGCTACCAGGAGTATAACGACGCCGGGCAGATGGTACGTGCGACGGACTGTTCCGGGCGCATTACCCGCTACCGTTATCATCCGCTCGGCTGGCTGGTGGCCGAGACTGGCGCCGACGGCGAAGAGACGCGCTATCGCTACGACGCGGCAGGACGTCCGGTGCAGCTCGATCGTCCGGAAGGCTGGACGGAGTCACTTGCATGGAACGAGCGCGGCCTGCCGGTGAAGCATGCGGGCGCTGACGGGAAAGAAAGCGAGTTCAGATACGATGACGCAGGGCGCTTAACCGCCACCCGCAATACTCAGGGGGAAGAGGTGCGCCGCCGCTGGGACAGCCGCGGGCGTCTGGTTGCCCTGGAAAACGAAAACGGCGAAGCGTACCGGTTCCGCTGGGGCGCGGACTCGCTGCTTCTGGAAGAGACAGGGCTTGATGGCGTGGCCTCTCAGTATTGCTACGACGCCTGCGGGCGCACGATAGCGCGCACCTTTGCCGCCGGTCACCCGGAGGCCATCACCCACGCCTTCGCCTGGAGCGCAAGCGGCCAGCTGGTCGCCCGCACCACGCCGGAAGGACAGACCCGCTATCATTACACACCATCCGGGCTATTAAGCCGGATCGGGCTGCATCCTGCGCTTTCAGCCGACGCATGGACCACCGAGGCCGAGCAGGAGCTTGCCTTTGACTATGACGCGCTCGGTCGCGTGACGCGCGAGGCGGGCGAACACGGCGAGCTGGCGTGGGAGTATGACGCGCTGGGCAACCGCACCTCCGTCACGCTGCCCGATGGCCGCGAGCTGAAACAGTTCTACTACGGCAGCGGGCATCTGCTCGGTATTGCCCTCGATAAGCTGTCGGTCTCTGATTTCACCCGCGACGAACTCCACCGGGAGACCAGCCGCACTCAGGGGCTGCTGACCACCCGCAGCGAGTACGACCGCCTCGGTCGACTGCATCGCCGGGATGTCTTCACTGGCAATGCCCAACGCCCGTCGCCGCGCCGCTGGTCTCGCCGCTGGGATTACGATTACCGCAATAACCTGGTGCGGGAAGAGCGGGACGATAATCCGTTCAGCTGGTACCGCTGGCAGTATGACAGCGCCGGGCGCCTGCTGGTTCAGGACGGCTCGCTGCCCGGACAGGAGCAGTGGCGCTGGGATGCCGCCGGTAACCCGCTCGAAGGGGCTGCTGAGAAGGTCACGCATAACCGCCTGACGCAACTGAACGGCATTCGCTGGCGCTATGACACCCACGGCCGCACCGTGGAGAAAGATAACGGCCAGACCCGCTGGCACTACCGCTACGACGGTGAACATCGCCTGACGGAAGTCATCAGCCAGCCGCGGGACCGCAACAAACCGCAGACGCAGGTCAGCTTCCGCTACGATCCGCTCGGACGACGCATTAGCAAAACGCGACGCCAGATGCTGGGCGGACAGCCAACCGGCAAGCCGGTCAGCACCCGGTTTGTCTGGGAAGGTTTCCGCCTGCTGCAGGAAGTGCACGGGGACGTGCCGCTAACCTACGTCTACAGCGATCAGGACAGCTACGATCCGCTGGCGCGTATCGACGGCGTTGATGCCCCGGAGATCTTCTGGTTCCACTGCCAGCCCAACGGTACGCCGGAGCGGATGACGGATAGCGAAGGGCAGGTACGCTGGGAAGGGGTGAACAGCGCCTGGGGCAAGCTGCTGCGGGAAAGCGAGACGCAAGTATCAGGATATTCTCAGAACCTGCGGATGCAGGGGCAATACCTGGACCGTGAGACAGGGCTGCACTACAATCTGTTCCGGTATTACGACCCGGACTGCGGGCGGTTTACGCAGCAGGACCCGATAGGTCTGGCGGGGGGGATAAACCTTTACCAGTATGCGCCGAATGCGCTGGGGTGGATGGATCCGTGGGGGTTGAGTCGTAAATGTAAGGCTCCTTCTAAAGAAGCGACTCAGTGGCAAGGACCTCTTAATAAAGATTATAAAGGTATTGATAGTTACTCGAACAGAACGCTTAAAAAAGGAACGATCCTCTATGCATTGCATCCAAATGGTGATCAGTTACCTGCATATACCGTAACTCATCCTACAGTTAGGCAATATAAAGGTGATTCATTAGGATATCATGAGGCGTTACAAGTGAAACTTAACCCAGATTTCCCTGTACGAACCAAAGTTAGGGCATATTATGTATCTGAGGATATATTTGTTGCTAGTGGTCGTGCAACGGCGAATCCTCAGTTCGGAAAGGGGGGGGGGATGCAGTTTTACATACCTGAAGAAGCAAGAGGTAAATTAATTCCTGGTAAGGTTATAGATATATGAAAAAGATGACATTTAATGTAAAAAATGGGAATGTTAAAATTGATGATTATCCTATTGAACTTAGTTCTTTTGAAATATTTACTTCATCTGAGTTTTACAAAACCCATCCGCAATTTACTAAGATAGGTAAATTTTATTTTTCGAAAAATGATATTGAATGGGAAGGGCAGAATTTTATCGTAGAGTTCAGACCAGCAATTTTCTCATTTAATCCATCTCTTTTTCTTACAAGTAAAGACGGAGATTTTTATCAATCACTCAAAGATTGGGATAAGAGGGCATCGTTAAAAAATCTAGAAGAGGAAGAAAGACGATTGACAGAATGGGTTCAAAATAAATTTTCCAGAAACAATATGGGAAAGATAAATAAGCCTCCATATGGAACAAAATGGACTTATGAATGGGGAGAGATAACAGTGCAATCAAATGAAAGATCCTTTGATTGTGGGATATATATTGAATGGAATCTTAATCTCTGATGGTAATAAATCGTACATTACATATATGAGTTATCCATCCATGGAACGGAAGCCATATTGTCCAGTAGTGATATTTAAATTTATTATAGATGACTGCCTTATTTAGTATGCGAGATAAAAAATCGGATTAATCCCTTTTTTCTAAATGAAATAATAATCTTCTTTGTACATCTTTTATAAGTGGGTCTAAAAAGGAGGGATGTATAATGAAAATGCATAAAGAATAGTTAGATAATAATTCTGAAAAGATTGCATTTATGGCGGAATGAATTACTCGCCTTCAGATTTCGCTATAAATACTTTAATTGAACTTTCAAGAAAAAATCAAGATATGGCGTGGGTTATTAGTAAATGCTATGAAGTAAAGAGAGTCTCAAGACACAACTGAAACTATTCAAACGTTATTCAGGAAGTTCAGTATGTCGCCATCTTTAACAGTGTAATTTTTTCCTTCTGCATGCAGAGGGCGCTGACCACCCGTAGGGAGTACGACTGTCTTGGTCGACTGCATCGCCGGGATGTATACACTGGCAATGCCCAGCGCCCGTCACCGCGACGCCAGATGTTGGGCGGACAGCCAACCGGCAAGCCGGTCACTACCCGGTTCGTCTGGGAGGGGTTCCGCCTGCTGCAGGAGGTGAACGGGGACGTGCCGCTGACCTACGTCTACAGCGATCAGGACAGTTACGATCCGCTGGCGCGTGTCGATGGCGTTGATGCCCCGGAGATCTTCTGGTTCCACTGCCAGCCCAACGGTACGCCGGAGCGGATGACGGATATCGAAGGGCAGGTGCGCTGGGAAGGGGTGAACAGCGCCTGGGGCAAGCTGCTGCGGGAAAGTGAGACGCAGGTATCAGGATATTCTCAGAACCTGCGCATGCAGGGGCAATACCTGGACCGTGAGACAGGGCTGCACTACAGTCTGTTCCGGTATTACGACCCGGACTGCGGGCGGTTTACGCAGCAGGACCCGATAGGGCTGGCGGGGGGGATAAACCTTTACCAGTATGCGCCGAATGCGCTGGGGTGGATCCGTGGGGGTTGAGTCGTAAATGTAAGGATCCATCTAAAGAAGCAACAAAGTGGCAAGGCCCTGGAAATGATGATTATCCCGGTATTGATGTTTATAAGAATAGGAAGCTGAAAAAAGGTATAATTCTTTATGCTCTTTACCCGAATGGGAATCAACAACCCTCATATACTGTGACATTCCCAACAGTCAATCAATATAGAGGCGATCCTTTGGGTTATCATCAAGTGCTACAGGTAAAATTAGATCCTCGATGGTCTGTACGTACGAAATTAAGGGCTTTCTATGTAAGCGAAGACATAGATGTTGCTTACGGTAGAGCTGCAGCCAATAAGTTGTATGGAGATGGGGGAGGACTTCAGTCCTTAACCCCAGGAAAGATTTTAGATATATGATAAACTTAAATTTTAATGCGAAAACGGGAAAGCTAATTTTCGATGGTCTAACTTTAGAGATTGATACTGAAGAAGGATTTTGCAACAGTAAACTTTATCACAAACTAAATACGTTTAATGCTGTAAAGAAATACATGCCTTATCACTATCTTATTGATCCGGTGTTTTTTTGCGATAAAGAATTTGAAATTAACATACGGCCAATATGTTTTGGTTTTCCTTTTATGGTTCATCTTGTCGATAAAGATAGTGAATATTATAAATCCCTAAAGGACTGGGATGCAAGAACTAATATTAACATGCTAAATAACTCAGTGAAAAGCTTGTCTGATTGGCTAAGCCTTTCTCTGAATTTAGGGGCTCCTGATATTACGAAAACAGAAATGATTAGATGGGATTATGAATGGGGCCGAATTTCTGTCTCGTATGAGACAAAGTCATTCAACCATGGCATACATATAGTTTGGAATTCAATATAATCAATAACTAAGGCTTGCCTAAATTAAGTTATTGACTAATAACATCATCCATTTACTTTTAATCTTACTTGTTATTATTGGAGTTAAAAGTTATAGAGAAAATGAAAATAACTAATCGACTTAAAAAGAAGTTATTAGTCCTCGATGGCATTGACAATGATTTCATAGAGTATGGAAAGGAAATATCATGCCCTGAGTGTGACGGGGTAATAGTCTACTCTATCGTAAACTCATATGAGTTTGACACGCTTACTGAAGAGGTAAAAAGCTTTTTGGTTAAGAAAATGAGAGGTGTGAAGCTTGTTAGTGAACATAAGAAATATAGCTACGACGATAGCCAATTAGATGTTTCGAAAAATACATGTTCAAAGTGTTTGAAAGATTTTTCTAGTGTATTAACGTATAAAGAAGTGCAACCAGCACGATACCGGGTATATCTTGTGGGGCTTTTTGAAGGTGATTTGAAAAAGATCAACCTTTAAAGGTTGAGGTTTACCAATGATTGAAAATCTCATTTATTTTAAAGAAAATAACCTGCTTCATTGGGCTAGTGGTGAAAGTAACAGAGTGGTTAGTATGCCATTTTTAGACCATGCAATGGTCGACTCAACACGCCAGTTAGTCTTTGCGTTAAGCGAACCAAAGCCATTACCAACCGTTTTGACCATCTTCAATGCGCAGGGTGAAAAACCATTTTGGTCAGCACCTCCTGAAGGCGCAGCTTTCTATTACTTAACTTTCAACCTGTCAAAGCAAGTGGTTGTGGTCTGTAGCTATGCGGAAAAGCAAAACGGCTGGCATGATTGGTTTTATTCCTGGGATATGAAGCGTAACGCGCTGTCTCTATCGGGCCCTGCGTATTAACATCAAAAGCACCAAAAAATGATAACAATAACCGGTGGCAAAAGAGGGCTGCATAAGCAGTTCCAACAAGCGGTTTAAAACAGAGCTAAGAGGCAAAGGATGAGCACGGTTTACATTGTCATTTTAACCTATATCAAACCACTCGAAGAGATTGACGCAGCGATACATGCTCATGTTGAGTGGCTAAAAAAGGGGTATTCAGAGGGGATTTTCCTGGCATCCGGTAGACGGATCCCAAGAAACGGTGGGGTCATTCTCGCTAAGTGTGAAAGTCTTGCCTCTCTTGAAGAGCGCTTGCGCGAGGATCCTTTTCAGGCGTTAAAGCTAGCGACTGTTGAAATCATTCCCTTTGAACCCAGCATGAAAACAGAACTCCTGGAAAATGTGTTTTAACCCTCGAATAAAAAAATCCACGCCAAAGCGTGGATTTTTTTCATTCAAAACAAATCAGACGTTAAACAGGAAGTTCATCAGATCGCCATCTTTAACGATGTAATCTTTCTCTTTCTCACGCATCTTGCCTGATTCTTTCTTGCCTTGCTCACCTTGTTCTCAATAAGCTGTCGGTCTCCGACTTTGCCCGCGACGAACTCCACCGTGAAACCAGCCGCACCCAGGGGCTGCTGACCACCCGCAGCGAGTACGACCACCTTGGACGACTGCATCGCCGGGACGTCTTTACCGGCAATGCTCACCGCCCGTCGCCGCGCCGCTGGTCCCGCTGCTGGGATTACGATTACCGCAATAACCTGGTGCGGGAAGAGCGGGACGATAATCCGTTCAGCTGGTACCGCTGGCAGTACGACAGCGCCGGGCGCCTGCTGGTTCAGGACGGCTCGCTGCCCGGACAGGAGCAGTGGCGCTGGGATGCCGCCGGTAACCCGCTCGAAGGGGCTGCTGAGAAGGTCACGCATAACCGCCTGACGCAGCTGAACGGCATTCGCTGGCGTTATGACATTCACGGCCGCACCGTGGAGAAGGATAACGGCCAGACCCGGTGGCACTACCGCTACGACGGCGAGCACCGCCTGACGGAGGTCATCAGCCAGCCGCGGGATCGCAACAAACCGCAGACGCAGGTCAACTTCCGCTACGATCCGCTCGGACGACGGATCAGCAAAACGCGTCGCCAGATGCTGGGCGGGCAGCCAACCGGCAAGCCGGTCACTACCCGTTTTGTCTGGGAGGGGTTCCGCCTGCTGCAGGAAGTGCACGGGGATGTGCCGCTGACCTACGTCTACAGCGATCAGGACAGCTACGATCCGCTGGCGCGTATCGACGGCGTGGATGCCCCGGAAATCTTCTGGTTCCACTGTTAGCCCAACGGCACGCCGGAGCGGATGACGGATATCGAAGGGCAGGTGCGCTGGGACGCGGTGAACAGCGCCTGGGGCAAGCTGCTGCGGGAAAGCGAAACGCAGGTATCAGGATATTCTCAGAACCTGCGCATGCAGGGTCAATACCTGGATCGTGAGACAGGGCTGCACTACAATCTGTTCCGGTATTACGACCCGGACTGCGGACGGTTTACGCAGCAGGACCCGATAGGGCTGGCGGGGGGGATAAACCTTTACCAGTATGCGCCGAATGCGCTGGGGTGGGTGGATCCGTGGGGGTTGAGTAGGTGTTCATCCTCAGGTAAATATAAGCCTGGAACCATTCTGGGACGTACAGTCTATAAAAATACTGTTGATATACATCCAGGTGTCCCTAAGTCGGTTCATCCGTCAGTTCATCCTTCAATCAAAGCGAAAGTTAAGGATGGTTGGACAAATGTTGATTTGATGAAGAATGGCTATGCTCCGATTGGCACGGATGGAAAACAAGTTAACCTCCATCATGTTCTTGGACAAGAGCCTGGACCGATGGTGGAAATTCTTTCATCAACGCATAAGCTGTATCATAAGCAATTGCATGGATTAATTGAGAATGGTGGGAGTTTTAGAAATACTCCTGAACTTGATAGGCAGTACAACAGATTTAGAAGCGCGTATTGGAAGTTGAGATCATTGGATTTTTAATAGGGTGTAAAAGATGACTATCAAAACTGCAATTGAGCATTTAGATAAGAATGCTACAGACGAGGTGTTTTGGTTAGGCCCGGTTGATCTAGAGCAGATTGACATACTTGAAAATAATCTGGGTATTAAACTCCCACTTGATTTTAAAGAGTTCTTACATTTGGTTGGCGGCGGCGGTGTAATTGGAGAGGAGATCTCAGGAGTAGTTGATAACAATGCACTCGAAGAATCCGGAGGTGCTGTTTTTTATGATACAAATTATTGCCGGACTGAGTTCTCCCTTCCTGAAAACTATGCAGTTATCTATTTCAAAGATGACGAAGTTTGTTGGTGTATAGACTGTGGCGGCAAAACTTTTGGTCGAGTTATTAATTATGATCTGTTTTCCAGAAAAGAAACAAACACTTTAAACGCTTCGTTTTCTGAGTTTTTTGATAATTATGTGAAATTACGGACATGATTTTTTTTAAGTAAATTTTGATCTTTTCAATCAAGAGCTAACATTATAAGGTCTATGATGGAACTTGGGCCTTATAATGTAAATGGATCCCAAGAAACGGTGGCGTCATTCTTGCTAAATCTGAGAGTCTTGCCTTTCTGGAAGAGCGCTTGCGCGAGGATCCTTTTCAGAGGTTAAAGCTTGCGACTGTTGAGATCATTCCCTTTGAACCCAGCATGAAAACAGAACTCCTGGAAAATGTGTTTTAACCCTCGAATAAAAAAATCCACGCCAAAGCGTGGATTTTTTTCATTCAAAAACCAATCAGACGTTAAACAGGAAGTTCATCACATCGCCATCTTTAACGATGTAATCTTTCCCTTCCGCACGCATCTTGCCTGCTTCTTTCGCGCCTTGCTCACCCTTGTAGGTGATGAAGTCTTCAAACGCGATAGTCTGCGCACGAATAAAGCCTTTCTCGAAGTCGGTGTGGATCTTACCGGCCGCCTGAGGCGCAGTTGCACCCACAGGAATCGTCCACGCACGCACTTCTTTCACGCCAGCGGTGAAGTAGGTCTGCAGGTTCAGCAGCTCATAACCCGCGCGAATTACGCGGTTCAGGCCCGGCTCTTCCAGACCCAGCTCGGCCATGAACTCTTCACGGTCAGCGTCGTCCAGCTCGGCGATGTCAGATTCAACGGCAGCGCATACCGCCACAACGACAGAACCTTCCGCCGCGGCGATCTCACGCACTTTGTCCAGGTACGGGTTGTTCTCAAAACCGTCTTCGTTAACGTTGGCGATATACATGGTTGGCTTCAGGGTCAGGAAGCTCAGGTATTTGATCGCCGCCTTGTCTTCTTCCGTCAGGTTTTTCAGCGCGCGCAACATGCCCGCGTTTTCCAGCTGTGGCAGACATTTTTCCAGCGCAGCCAGTTCCGCTTTCGCGTCTTTATCGCCGCCTTTGGCTTTCTTCTGCACGCGGTGAATCGCGCGTTCGCAGGTGTCGAGGTCAGAGAGCGCCAGCTCGGTGTTGATGACGTCGATGTCGTCAGCCGGATCCACTTTGTTGTTGACGTGGATGATGTTGTCGTTCTCGAAGCAGCGCACAACGTGGCCGATCGCTTCGGTTTCACGAATGTTGGTCAGGAACTGGTTACCCAGACCTTCACCTTTGGAGGCGCCTTTTACCAGGCCCGCGATGTCAACGAACTCCATGGTGGTCGGCAGAATGCGCTGTGGCTTCACGATCTCCGCGAGCTGGTCCAGACGCGGGTCGGGCATTGGCACAACCCCGGTGTTCGGTTCGATGGTACAGAACGGGAAGTTCGCCGCTTCGATACCCGCTTTGGTAAGCGCGTTAAACAGGGTGGATTTGCCCACGTTTGGCAGACCGACGATACCGCATTTGAATCCCATTTCTAAATCACCTTAATATCTTGATAATCAATCCGTTAACGATAACCGATTGATGAAAAGTAAATTACTCTGCCTATTATACACGTAACCCGCATCACGCGCGGTAAAAAAGCCGTATCGGGCGGATTATTGCGCTTTGAAAGCGTGCAGGCGGTTTGTCGCTTTGGTTAAGCCATCCTTCAGCCAGATTTCAGTGCAGCGCACCGCTTCGTCTACCGCCTCGTCAATCAGTTTCTGCTCAGAAACCGGGGGCTTACCTAACACAAAACCAACAACTTTGTTTTTATCGCCCGGATGGCCGATTCCTACGCGCAAACGGTGGAAATTCGGGTTATTGCCCAGCTTACTGATAATATCTTTCAGACCGTTATGGCCCCCGTGCCCGCCGCCCAGTTTGAATTTTGCCACGCCGGGTGGGAGGTCCAGTTCATCGTGAGCCACCAGAATTTCATCCGGATTGATGCGATAAAACGTTGCCATTGCCGCCACGGCTTTACCGCTCAGGTTCATAAAGGTGGTGGGTACCAGCAGGCGCACATCTGCGCCAGCAAGGTTGATACGTGAGGTATAGCCGAAGAATTTAGGTTCTTCGCGCAGGGGAGCACGCAACCGCTCGGCCAGCAGATCAACATACCATGCCCCGGCATTGTGGCGAGTGGCCGCATATTCTGCGCCCGGGTTGGCGAGGCCGACAATCAGTTTAATCGTCACGATTCAATTCCTAATGGGTTCCAGATCTGGCGCGTAGTTTACTGTCTGGCGCGCCGCTTGACAAAATTCTGCAATCGTCACGGCGAAAGTCGAATAATTACTCATCTGAACAATTAGAATTTCAAGCTGTTCAACGCCTTATTTGTAAACTTTTGTTTGGGAGTTATCCGTAAATGTGATCATTCACGCAACTCATTAAAGAGGCGCTGTCTATACTTTAAACACAAGGATTAGGGGCTTTTCCCCTGACAACCCAAAGTTCCGGAGGTGACACATGAAACGCAAAAACGCTTCGTTACTCGGTAACGTGCTGATGGGGTTGGGGCTGTTTGTGATGGTTGTCGGCGTGGGTTATTCAATTTTAAACCAATTGCCGCAGCTTGATCTCCCGCAATACTTCGCGCATGGCGCGGTACTGAGCATTTTCCTCGGTGCAGTATTGTGGCTTGCCGGGGCGCGCGTGAGCGGACATGAGGAAGTCTGCGATAAATACTGGTGGGTGCGCCATTATGATAAACGTTGTCGCAGGGATCAGCACAAGCACAGCTAGTACCTGATAAAGAACACCGAACGACTCCCGAGGGAGTCGTTTTTTTTTGCATGTAGTATTGACCCTCACGTAACGTAAGGCTCCAGAGTGTGTGCACTGGCAAAGTAAAAAGGAGCAATTATGTTGATTCAGGTGGGTGAGCTTGCGAAACGGGCCGGGATCACCGTGCGGACATTGCATCACTATGAGCAAACAGGGTTGTTGCTGCCTTCTGCCAGAAGTGCGGCAGGTTACCGGCTTTACAACCTGGCAGATGTCCAGCGTCTGCACATGATCCAGACGCTGGCAAAAGCGGGGCTGGAACTTGCTGAAATCAGGGATTTTCTGGAACAGGCGTCGCTGTCGTTAACCGAGTTACTCGATGCGCAAATCACGCTGTTGGATAAACAGCTTTGCAGCATACATACGCTGCGCGACCGGCTGGTGGAACTCCGCACCGGGCTTCGCGACGATGCGACGCCGGATCTGGAATCCTGGCTACAGACGCTGGAGTTAATGAATATGTACGATCGCTGGTTTAGCAAAGAAGAGTTACAGCAGCTGCCGTTTGCGGTGCAGAAGGAGGCACTGGCGGCTATCTGGTCAGGGCTGGTTACAGAGGCCAACATACTTCTGGAGCAACATATCCCCGTTACGGATGCGCGAGCCATGGAGCTGGCGACGCGCTGGATGGAACGCCTGGAGCAGGACACGGCGGGCAAGCCGGAGTTTCTTACCCGGCTGAACGAAATGCACAGCGTTGAGCCGCAAATGCAGGCGCAGACTGGCATCACGCCGGAGATGACGGAGTACATTACCCGGGCGTTTGCTGAATCTAAGCTCAACATATGGGAGAAGTATCTCACCGCCGAAGAGATGGCCTTTACCAGGGCACACTACTTTGACCGCATGATGGAGTGGCCGCCGCTGGTGGCGAAACTGCATCAGGCGCAGCGGAAAAGTATCGATCCTGCCTGTGAGGAGGCGCAAAAGCTGGCTGAAAACTGGCTGGCGTTATTCCAGTCGTATGCGGGAACAAACCCGGAAACCCAGCAAAAGTTTCGCGCGGCCTTGCAGCAGGAGCCGCAGCTGATGAAAGGAACATGGATGTCGCCTGCTGTGCTTGCATGGCTCCAGCAGGCCATCGGGATAATGATGCAGAGACGTTTCTCCGCATCAGGTGAATCACAGATCCGCTAACGCCGCTTCCCGGTTAGGGTAGAAAGAGAGTCGGCCAGGGATCGGCTGTACGCCCGCGCGCGCCATGGTGCGCAGCGGCTGGAATTCCAGGTTACTCACCCGCAGCTCGCAGCCTTCCGGCAGACGTTGTACGAAGCGCTGGAAGGCGTCCAGGCCACCGGCATCCAGCACCGGTACGGCATCCCATTTCAATACCACAATCCGTTTGCCCGCGATGCGGGTTTCCAGTTCGCTGAACAGGCCTTCCGCCGCGGCGAAGAACAGCGGGCCAATTACGCGCAGCACCAGCACATCATCAGGCACCTCTACGTTGACCGGCGAAAGGCGCGTCATCTGTGCAATGCGGCGCATAAACAGCAGGGAAGCCAGCACGATCCCGACGCTGATGGCGATAACCATATCGAACAGCACCGTCAGCGACATACAGATCAACATTACGATGATGTCGTCTTTTGGTGCACGACGCAGCAGGTTGACCACCTTATGCGCCTCACTCATGTTCCAGGCCACCATCAGCAGCAGCGCGGCCATAGCGGAAAGCGGCAGCCAGGAGAGCAGGGGGGCAAGGATCAGCAGAGCGAGGATCACCAGCACGGAGTGGATAACCGCCGAAACGGGGGAGGTTGCTCCCGCGCGCACGTTCGCCGCTGAACGGGCGATGGCTGCCGTTGCGGTAATACCGCCAAAGAACGGGGCGATGAGATTGCCTAACCCCTGACCGACCAGTTCGCTGTTGGCTTTATGTTTGGTGCCGGTCATGCCGTCGAGCACGACGGCACAGAGCAGCGATTCAATGGCCCCCAGCATTGCCATAGAGAATGCGGCGGGAAGCAAGGCGCGCAGGGAATCCCAGCTTAAGGTAAAGCTGGAGCCAGGCATGTCCCACGGCAGTACCAGTTGCGGTAACAGTTGCGGAATGCCGCTACCCTGAGAACCGTCCGCCAGCACATAGTGGAACTGCGAGCCGATCGTCGCGACATGACCACCGAACATATTGACGATTGCCATTACTGCGCAACCCAGCAGCAGCGCGGGAAGGTGACCCGGCAGACGAATCCCTAAACGAGGCCAGACGATCAGCGTACCCAGCGTCACAATCCCGATGGCGGCGTCGCCCAGGTTGGCCGTAGGCAGTGCCATAAACAGCGCGCCCACTTTTTGCAGATAATGTTCCGGTACGTGAGGCATCTGCAGACCGAGAAAATCTTTGATCTGCATGGTTCCGATGGTGATCCCGATCCCTGAGGTGAACCCGAGCGTGACGGAAAGGGGAATGTACTCAATCAGGCGGCCAAAGCGGGCCAGGCCAAAGAGAATCAAAAACAGGCCTGACATCAGGGTGGCAACCAGCAGGCCTGCAAGACCAAACTGTTGCGAAACCGGGTAGAGGATCACCACAAAAGCGGCGGTCGGGCCAGAGACGCTGAAGCGTGAACCACCGGTCAGGGCGATGACAATCCCGGCAACGGCCGAGGTGTAGAGGCCGTACTGTGGTGCAACGCCGCTACCAATCGCCAGCGCCATCGCCAGCGGTATGGCGATAATGCCGACGGTGATCCCGGCAATCAGGTCACGGACAAAACGTGACGAGGTGTACTTCTCTTTCCAGCAAGCGTCGATGAGGGCGCGAAAGGGCAGAACATGTGAGGAGGCTACGTTTTTCACAATTATCTATCATCCGAGTGCGCATCATCTGTCATATGAATGGCAGGTGAAGGAGGCATTAATCATACAAATAAAACCTAAAGACAAAAAAACCCGCCGCAGCGGGTTTTTCGGCCGTGTTCGATTAGTGTTCGAACATTGCAGAGATGGATTCTTCGTTGCTGATACGACGAATCGCTTCGGCCAGCATCCCGGACAGGGTCAAGGTACGCACGTTTGGCAGTGCCTTGATCTCGTCGCTCAGTGGAATGGTATCGCATACCACAACTTCGTCAATGACGGAGTTACGCAGGTTGTTCACCGCATTACCGGAGAAGATCGGGTGAGTTGCGTAAGCAAATACGCGTTTCGCACCACGTTCTTTCAGCGCTTCAGCGGCTTTACACAGCGTGCCACCGGTATCGATCATATCGTCAACCAGCACGCAGTCGCGGCCAGCAACGTCACCGATGATGTGCATCACCTGAGAAACGTTAGCGCGTGGACGACGTTTGTCGATGATCGCCATGTCGGTATCGTTCAGCAGCTTAGCGATAGCACGGGCACGTACCACGCCGCCGATGTCCGGAGAAACCACGATCGGGTTGTCCAGGTTCAGCTGCAGCATGTCTTCCAGCAGGATTGGGCTGCCGAATACGTTATCAACCGGGACGTCGAAGAAGCCCTGGATCTGCTCTGCGTGCAGGTCAACGGTCAGTACGCGGTCAACGCCGACGCTGGAGAGGAAATCAGCAACGACTTTAGCGGTAATTGGCACACGCGCGGAACGGACGCGACGGTCCTGACGGGCATAGCCGAAGTAAGGGATTACAGCAGTGATACGGCCTGCGGAAGCGCGACGCAGCGCGTCGACCATAACAACCAGTTCCATCAGGTTGTCATTCGTTGGAGCACAGGTGGACTGGATGATGAAAATATCACCACCGCGTACATTTTCGTTAATTTGTACGCTGACTTCGCCGTCGCTAAAGCGACCTACAGCGGCGTCGCCGAGGGAAGTGTACAGGCGGTTGGCAATACGTTGTGCTAGTTCCGGGGTGGCGTTACCAGCAAAAAGCTTCATATCAGGCACGAGAAGAACCTCAGGCATGCGTCCAGTGGTGGATAGCGTTCGCCGCAAACTGTGCGGGCCAGGCGAAGGCTATCCAGGCGGTGTATTAAAGAGCGCGATGCAACGTCTGGAACAGGGTGACGTTGTCACCGAAACTCAGTCTGCGCCAGAATGGCCTGCTGTAGAGGGGAGATGTTCATCCCACGCGCTACAAAACCATGCAGCCAATCCGGCGCTTGCTCAAGCACCTGACGAGCGGCGGATTCGGTGTCAAATTCAGCAAAGACACAGGCCCCTGTACCAGTCAGGCGCGACGGCGCGTATTCTAACAGCCAGGAAAGCACCGCATCAACCTCGCGAAAACGTTTTCTTGCGATATCCTCGCAATCGTTGCTGAATTCACAATTTAATAACGTTTCTATTGACCGAATCGGGGTATTTCTTTTCAGGTCAGGATCTTTAAAGATGACCGGGGTCGGAATGCTCACGCCGGGGTGAGCAACCAGATACCATTTTTCCGGCGGGTTGACCGGGGAGAGGATTTCCCCCACGCCCTCGGCAAAGGCCGCATGACCGCGAACAAACACCGGAACATCCGCGCCCAGTGTCAAGCCCAGGGCGGCCAGTTCGTCCTGCGACAGCCCGCAGCCCCAGAGGTGATTCAGGGCAACCAGCACCGTGGCGGCGTTAGATGAGCCGCCGCCCAGACCGCCGCCCATCGGCAGGCGCTTCTCTATACTGATGTCCGCACCGCTTCCCGCGGGCAGCCGCCCCGACGACGCCGCCGCTTTCATCAGCAGGCGCGCGGCACGCACAATCAGGTTGTCTTCATGCGCCACGCCTTCGACCGGCGTCAGGAGGCAAATCTGCCCGTCCTGACGCGGCTCAATGGCGATCGTGTCGCCATAGTCAATAAACTGAAACAGCGTTTGCAGGGTATGGTAGCCGTCAGCACGCTGACCGGTGATATATAAAAACAGGTTCAGTTTTGCCGGAGAAGGCCAGTGGGTCATCATTTAACGATCCAGTTATCCATTTTGAGCTTGATGCGCTGGCTGCCCTGTGTCAGCTCCATATTTGATGGCAGCGATGGTTTACTCTTGCTGTCATAGTCGTTGTATACCACTTTCCAGGTTTTGCCATTCTGGGTGTAGTTGACCTGGCTCAGACGGTATTGATCGTCCAGGGTGTAGTCGGTGGCGTCACCCGGCAGGCCGAGGATCCACTGGCGCAGGCTGTTCAGCGGGATCGGCATCCCGGTCAGCTTGCCAATCATCTCTTCGGCATCGGTCGCGGTGTAGTGCTGGCCTTTATTGTCGGTGATCTGCGCTTCGCCCGGTTTGGCGATAAGCTCCAGTTCGGTGCTGCCGAGCGGGTTCAGCAGCAGCAGGCGATAGTTGTCCTGCCCGGTTTGCTGCCAGAAGAAACGCGCATACACTTTTTGTTCATCAGAGAGATAGGCGAAGGCGCCGCGGGTCTGATACTGGCTCAAATTGCGGACGTCCTGCTGGTGCTGACGCCACTGCGGTGAATCAGGGCTTTTGCCCGGGCCTTTTGGTTGGGTGACAGTACATGCGGTCAGAACCAGTGCCGCCAGAGGCAGCAGGCGAATCAGTCGGGTCATAATGAGGACAAATCCTTGAGATACGTTGCAGTTATAACTGTTAATGCTAGCGTCCCGCAGTCCCACCGTCTACGTTCAAATTATCTCAAAGCAATGCGTAAGCTATTACTCCGAAAGGAGGCGGTCTCTTTTATTGATCTCGCGCATCCTGTATGATGCGTCCTGCTAACCTTATTAACGCTGGTACTACTCCCGCTCAACATGACCCTATTAGCACTCGGTATTAACCACAAAACGGCCCCGGTTTCGCTGCGAGAACGCGTTACGTTTTCGCCGGATACGCTTGACCTGGCGCTGGACAGCCTGCTTGCCCAACCGATGGTGCAAGGGGGCGTGGTGCTCTCGACGTGCAACCGTACCGAGCTGTATTTAAGCGTGGAAGAGCAGGATAACCTGCATGAAGCGCTGATCCGCTGGTTATGTGACTACCACAATCTCAACGAAGACGAGCTGCGTAATAGCCTGTACTGGCATCAGGACAATGATGCGGTAAGCCATCTGATGCGCGTCGCCAGCGGTCTGGATTCACTGGTGCTGGGCGAGCCGCAGATTCTCGGTCAGGTGAAAAAAGCCTTTGCGGATTCGCAAAAAGGGCATTTGAAGGCCAGTGAACTGGAGCGTATGTTCCAGAAGTCGTTCTCCGTGGCGAAGCGTGTGCGAACCGAAACCGACATTGGTGCCAGTGCGGTTTCTGTTGCTTTCGCAGCCTGCACCCTTGCACGTCAAATCTTTGAGTCCCTTTCCACCGTCACCGTGATGCTGGTGGGCGCGGGCGAAACCATCGAACTTGTGGCGCGCCATCTGCGCGAGCATAAAGTGAAAAAGATGATTATCGCGAACCGCACCCGCGAACGTGCGCAGGTTTTGGCGGATGAGGTGGGCGCAGAAGTGGTTGCGCTGAGCGACATCGATGAACGTCTGAAAGAGGCGGACATTATTATCAGTTCTACCGCCAGCCCCCTGCCAATCATCGGTAAAGGGATGGTGGAGCGCGCGCTGAAGTCGCGTCGAAATCAGCCGATGCTGCTGGTGGATATCGCCGTCCCGCGTGATGTTGAACCGGAAGTCGGTAAACTGGCGAACGCCTATCTTTACAGCGTTGACGACCTGCAAAGCATCATTTCGCACAACCTCGCTCAGCGTAAAGCGGCGGCGGTACAGGCGGAAACCATTGTTGAGCAGGAAACCAGCGAGTTTATGGCCTGGCTGCGCGCGCAAAGCGTCAGCGAGACCATCCGCGAGTATCGCGGGCAGGCGGAGCAGGTGCGTGATGACCTGACTGCCAAAGCGTTAGCGGCCCTTGAACAGGGCGGCGACGCACAGGCTATTATGCAGGATCTGGCGTGGAAACTGACCAACCGCCTGATCCATGCACCAACCAAATCTCTTCAACAGGCTGCCCGTGACGGGGATGATGAACGCCTGACTATTCTGCGCAACAGCCTCGGGCTGGAATAGCGCCCTATACCCATTTTCTAAGACAAGGTGCACTTACGCCTATGAAGCCTTCTATCGTCGCTAAACTGGAAGCTCTGCACGAGCGCCATGAAGAAGTCCAGGCGCTGCTCGGGGATGCCGGGACCATTGCGGACCAGGAACGTTTTCGCGCACTCTCGCGTGAGTACGCGCAGTTAAGTGATGTTTCTAAATGCTTTACCGACTGGCGACAGGTTCAGGAAGACATTGAAACCGCGCAGATGATGCTCGACGATCCTGAAATGCGCGAGATGGCGCAGGAAGAGTTACAGGATGCGAAAGCGCGTTCTGAAGAGATGGAGCAACAGCTTCAGGTGCTGCTGCTGCCGAAAGATCCGGACGACGAGCGTAACGCGTTTGTGGAAGTCCGCGCCGGTACCGGCGGTGATGAAGCGGCGCTGTTTGCCGGGGATCTGTTCCGCATGTACAGCCGCTACGCTGAATCGCGTCGCTGGCGCGTGGAAATCATGAGCGCTAACGACGGCGAGCATGGTGGCTATAAAGAGGTTATCGCCAAGATCAGCGGCGACGGCGTGTATGGTCGTCTGAAGTTTGAATCTGGCGGTCATCGCGTGCAGCGCGTGCCTGCTACGGAATCTCAGGGGCGTATTCATACCTCTGCCTGTACAGTGGCGGTGATGCCAGAGCTGCCGGAAGCGGAATTGCCGGACATCAACCCGGCGGACCTGCGCATCGACACCTTCCGCTCCTCTGGTGCGGGCGGCCAGCACGTTAACACCACCGATTCCGCTATCCGTATTACTCACCTGCCAACCGGTATTGTGGTGGAGTGTCAGGACGAGCGTTCGCAGCATAAAAACAAAGCCAAAGCCTTGTCCGTGCTGGGCGCGCGTATCCACGCGGCCGAAATGGCGAAACGCCAGCAGGCGGAAGCATCGACGCGTCGTAACCTGCTGGGCAGCGGCGATCGCAGCGACCGTAACCGTACCTACAACTTCCCGCAGGGCCGCGTGACCGACCACCGCATTAACCTGACGCTTTACCGTCTGGACGAGGTGATGGAAGGGAAGCTGGATATGCTGATTGAGCCTATCGTGCAGGAATACCAGGCCGACCAGCTGGCGGCGCTGTCCGAGCAGGAATAATGGATTTTCAGCGCTGGTTACGTGAGGCCGCCGGTGAGCTTTCCGCAAGCGAAAGCCCAAAACGCGACGCCGAAATTTTGCTGGAGCATGTAACGGGTAAAGCCCGTACGTATTTGCTGGCATTCGGTGAGACGCCACTGACCGCTGAGCAGCAAGCGCAGCTTGCTACGCTGCTTGCCCGCCGTAAAAACGGTGAGCCGGTGGCGCATCTTGTCGGTGAACGTGAGTTCTGGTCGCTCCCGCTTTATGTCTCAGCGGCAACGCTGATTCCACGCCCGGATACCGAATGTCTGGTGGAGCAGGCGCTGGCGCGTTTGCCGGTTGCGGCCAGCCGGATTCTCGATCTCGGAACAGGAACGGGTGCTATCGCGCTGGCGCTTGCCAGCGAGCGTCCGGATTGTGATGTGACGGCAGTGGATGTGATGCCTGACGCGGTGACCCTGGCGCAGCGTAACGTGGCGCGTCTTGGGCTGACTAACGTGACCGTGCTGCAAAGCAGCTGGTTTAGCGCGCTGGAGACTCGCTCGTTCGAGATGATCGTCAGTAACCCGCCGTATATTGACGAGCACGACCCGCACCTTGCGCAGGGCGATGTTCGTTTCGAGCCATTGACGGCGCTGGTTGCGGCTAACGCAGGGTTAGCCGATCTTGATCACATAGTGACAACGTCACGGCAACATTTACTTCCCGGCGGCTGGCTGCTGGTGGAACATGGCTGGACGCAGGGGGAAGCCGTACGTGCGCTGTTTACGCAAGCGGGTTATACCGCAGTGGAAACCTGCCGCGACTACGGCGGTAATGAACGGTTGACGCTAGGCCAGTGGGCGTGAAGCAAGGCTATCTGCCATTTACTGATAAAGGCGTAAGGCTGACTGAAAGGCGGTTTGGCGTTATCATCTACATTGTTTTGAGTTTTATCGCGCCCGGGGGTAGCTGTACGTTCGGGCGTTACTGGGGTAAGTCATGAAGTCCTTAGCCGATTTCGAATTTAATAAAGTGCCGCTTTGCGATGGCATGATCCTGATTTCGGAGATGATACGCGACGATTTTACGTCGCAGTACGTTTACGATGAACTGGAGAATCTGGTCAGCCTGGCGCGTGAAGAGATCAATCAGGCGCGCCCGCAGGACTGGCAATTAGAGAAGCTGCTTGAGCTTTTCTACGGCGAATGGGGTTTCTGCGACACGCGTGGCGTGTATCGCCTGTCTGACGCATTATGGCTGGACCAGGTCTTAAAAAACCGTCAGGGCAGCGCCGTTGCGCTGGGCTCTATTTTGCTGTGGGTCGCGCACCGTCTGGATATTCCACTGGTGCCGGTCATTTTCCCGACGCAGATGATCCTGCGGGCGGAGTGGCTGGACGGCGAGATGTGGCTCATTAATCCGTTTAACGGCGATACGCTGGATGAGCATACGCTGGACGTCTGGCTGAAAGGCAACATCAGCCCGGTCGCCGAGCTCTTTAACGAAGATCTCGACGAGGCCGATAACGCCGAAGTGATCCGCAAGCTGCTGGATACGCTGAAATCAGCGCTGATGGAAGAGCGTCAGATGGAGCTGGCCTTGCGTGCCAGCGAAGTGCTGCTGCAGTTTAATCCGGAAGATCCCTACGAAATTCGCGACCGCGGGCTTATCTATGCCCAGCTCGACTGCGAACACGTTGCGCTGAACGATCTGAGCTATTTCGTTGAGCAGTGCCCGGAAGATCCGATTAGCGAAATGATTCGCGCGCAGATCAACGCGATCTCGCACAAACAAATTACACTGCATTAATCTTAATTCCGATTCACACCTGAATAAGGCGATCCTATGAAACAAAAAGTGGTTAGCATTGGTGATATCAAGGTAGCAAACGACCTGCCGTTCGTGCTGTTTGGCGGTATGAACGTGCTGGAATCCCGCGATCTCGCCATGCGTATCTGCGAGCACTACGTGACCGTGACCCAGAAGCTGGGCATCCCGTACGTGTTTAAGGCCTCTTTTGACAAAGCCAACCGCTCCTCCATTCACTCTTACCGTGGCCCGGGCCTGGAAGAGGGCATGAAGATTTTCCAGGAGCTGAAACAGACGTTTGGCGTGAAAGTAATCACCGACGTGCATGAGTCCTGGCAGGCACAGCCTGTAGCGGACGTGGTAGACGTGATCCAGCTTCCGGCATTCCTGGCCCGTCAGACGGACCTGGTGGAAGCGATGGCGAAAACCGGCGCGGTCATCAACGTGAAAAAACCACAGTTCGTGAGCCCTGGCCAGATGGGGAACATTGTCGACAAGTTTATCGAAGGCGGCAATGACAAGGTTATCCTGTGCGACCGTGGTGCAAACTTCGGTTATGACAACCTGGTCGTGGATATGCTGGGCTTCAGCGTGATGAAGAACGTCTCTAACCAGTCTCCGGTGATCTTCGACGTGACTCACGCCCTGCAGTGCCGTGACCCGTTTGGTGCCGCGTCTGGCGGTCGTCGCGCGCAGGTAACCGAACTGGCGCGCGCCGGTATGGCAACGGGTCTGGCGGGTCTGTTCATTGAAGCGCACCCGGATCCGGCTAACGCGAAATGCGATGGTCCGTCCGCACTGCCGCTGGATAAGCTGGAGCCGTTCCTGAAGCAGATCAAAGCGATTGACGATCTGGTGAAGAACTTCGACGAGCTGGATACCAGCAACTAATAAAAAAACCCGCTTCGGCGGGTTTTTTTATAGGACATATTGTCGGGTGGCGCTGCGCTTACCCGGCCTACAAAACCTGTAGGCACTGCAAGCGAAGCGCCGCTGGGCAAAGAGGCTAGGCAAATATCGTCATCAGGTACGCCACAAACAGCGCCATATGTGCCGCGCCGTTCAGCACGTTGGTGCGTCCGGTGGAGAAGGAGATCTGGCACAGCAGCAGCGAGGCCACCATCACAATCATCTCCGGCGCGCCCAGCGCAAACTGCAGTTCGTTCCCCGTCATAAAGGCAATCAGCGTCACCACCGGTACGGTGAGTGATATGGTCGCCAGCACGGAGCCGAAGAACAGGTTCATTGCACGCTGCACCTGATTGTTCAACACCGCTTTCAGCGCCCCCAGTCCTTCAGGGGACAGGATCAGCAGCGCCACCAGGAAACCGGTAAAGGCCACCGGGGCGTTCAGCTCGGTCAACAGCGTCTCCAGCGGGTTGGCATTCATTTTGGTGACCGCAATGACCGCAATCAGATGCACGATCAGCCAAACCGTGTGCCACACACTGCTGTGTGCTGACGGCTTACCGTGGTGCGGGTCATCGTCGTCGCCGTCATCTTCATGTTCGTATACAAACAGGCTCTGGTGCGTTTTGGTCTGAATCAGCAGGAACACGCCGTACATGGCTGCGGAAATCAGCGCGACCAGCAGCGCCTGACCGGTGGAGAAGTTTGCACCTGGCAGCGCCATCGGGAAGACCAGCACGATAATTGCCAGCGGGAAGAGGGCAATCAGGTACTGTTTAATGCCAAACAGGTTCATGTACTGGGTCGCAAATTTACGCCCGCCCAGTAACAGCGAGAAGCCCACCAGGCCGCCTGTCACAATCATAATGATGGAGTAGAGGGTATCGCGCATCAGCGTCGGGGCAGCATCGCCGGTCGCCATAAGCGCGGAAATCAGGCTGACTTCGAGAATAACAACGGAAAGACTCAGAATTAACGAACCGTACGGCTCGCCCAGACGGTGGGCTAATACGTCCGCATGGCGAACGACGCTAAATGCGCTGGTTAAAATACCGACCAGGGCAAGAATATTGATACCAACCACCACTGGCAGTGACTGACTGCTTCCCCAGAAGAGCAGCACAGCCAGTGCCAGAACCGGGAAAATGAGTGACGTCTCCTTGTGGCGGGTCTTTACCGCCTCGTGTGTTGCTGTCATGTGCTTCTCCATCAATGCAGGTGCTTGTAATTATAGATAGATTTTAAGGAGATTAAATTAACAGAAATCTGTTAAATACCTTCTAATTTTTACTTAATTTTACCCTTTGTGATGTTTTTATTCTTTGAAGTCTATAATGCCATATCTCTCATAAATAAATATTAAATAACAACGAATTATAATTTTAATTTACTCATTAATTATTGTTGGGTGGCACCATGGCATATCGTCGTCCACACTTATCTCTTTACCGAAAAGAGAGGTTAGTGATGCCCTACAAAACGAAACGCGAATTACCTGATAACGTGAAAAATGTCCTGCCTGAACACGCGCAGGATATCTACAAGGAAGCGTTTAACAGCGCCTGGGATCAGTACAAAGATAAAGACGATCGCCGGGATGATGCCAGCCGGGAAGAGACGGCGCATAAGGTCGCCTGGGCCGCAGTTAAACATGACTACGAGAAAGGAGACGATGATAAATGGCATAAAAAGAAATAGCCGTGAAATAATTCGCTGCCTTCATTTTGACTTTTCAGGCGGTTGAACTTCCGTTGTATTGCAACTGGTCCGCTAATTGCTTATCGTTATTTCACTGCTGGCAAAATGACCAGACAAAAATGCCGGGAAGGCGCATTACAGATGTCGCAAGGAAGCATGCAGTGGCGGAGGTGTAAAGTGTTAACGCGTGATTTCTTAATGAAGGCAGATTGTAAGACGGCATTTGGTGCTATTGAGGAATCGCTTCTCTGGTCAGCTGAACAACGTGCGGCGTCGCTTGCTGCCACGCTTGCCTGCCGCCCGGATGATGGCCCGGTATGGATTTTTGGCTACGGTTCGCTGATGTGGAACCCGGCTCTGGAATTTGTCGAATCGGCAACGGGAACGCTGCCTGGCTGGCACCGCGCATTTTGTCTGCGCCTGACGGCCGGACGCGGCAGTGCGTGTCAGCCTGGTCGCATGCTTGCACTGAAAGAGGGCGGACGCACCACGGGCGTGGCGTATCGCCTCCCGGATGCCACGCTCGAAGAGGAGCTGACGCTGCTCTGGAAGCGCGAGATGATCACCGGCTGCTATATGCCGAGCTGGTGCAAGCTGGAGCTTGACGATGGACGTACCGTCAATGCGCTGGTGTTTATTATGGATCCACGCCATCCGCTGTATGAAGCGGATACCCGCACGCAGGTCATCGCCCCGTTAATTGCCGCCGCCAGCGGGCCGCTGGGCACCAACGCGCAGTATCTCTTCTCCCTCGATCAGGAGCTGACCCGCCTCGGCATGAAGGACGATTGTCTGAATGAGCTGGTGGTAAAGGTGAGGGCGCTGCTGGAAGGGAACCCTGTCAACAGCACGCTGCGACCGGGTTTTGCCTGATAATACGCCCGGCTGGCCGGGCGTTTACTCTTATGCTGCCACGTAGCTGACGGAATGCTCCAGCGACTGACTGTGGCTGTCGATCAACACATCCCATGTGCCGGTATACGGCACGGTAAGCCACGCTTTATCATCCTGCACGGTCAGAATATCCGCCTGGGATTGCTTTTGCGCTTTTGAACTCATGAGATGTATGCGGCAGCGTTCTGAGCAACGCACCACTACCGTATCCCCGCCGAACAGTTTCAAACTTGTTTTTACCAGTGCCATTTTTTACCCCGTAGTCTTAAACAACGCTCTCCCTGCAGCCATATCCGAGCGTGATGTTGTTCACAATTCACTCGTTGCATAACACCAAAGGGGGAGAGTCGGGATGCTGATTTTGATCAAAAAATGGCATAACGATTAAACAAAAATGACAAAATTCCTCAAAAGTTAGGCTGGCGCGCGTTTTACCCGCGAAACGCGCGCCGGGGGAACATTAAATGCGGAAATGGCCGGCCGTTTCAGCAAGGTCGCCCGCCTGGCTCTGCAGGGCTCCCGCGGCGGCGGCGGACTGCACCACCAGCTCGGCGTTCTGCTGCACCATTCTGTCGAGATGCGTCACAGCGTGATTAATCTCATGGATGCCTTTCATCTGTTCGCTGGTGGCGATGGAGATTTCGCGCATGATGCCGGAGACGCTGCCGATGCTGGAGCGGATCTCATCCATGCTTTCACCGGCCAGATGCACATAGCGCGAACCGGTCGCCACGCTATCGGTGGTGGAATCAATCAGGGATTTGATCTCTTTCGCCGCCTGGGCGCTACGACTGGCGAGGTTACGCACTTCCCCGGCTACCACGGCAAATCCGCGGCCCTGCTCACCGGCACGCGCCGCCTCGACGGAGGCGTTCAGCGCCAGAATGTTGGTCTGGAAGGCGATACCGTCGATGACGCTGGTGATATCACCAATTTTTGCGGACGCCACTTCGATGGACTGCATCGTGCTGATGGCCTGAGAAACCACTTCACCACCGCGCGCGGCAGCCGCAGACGCTTTGCTTGCCTGATCGTTCGCTTCCGCTGCCGATTCATTCGATTGCGTGACGGAGGCGGTGATCTGCTCCACCGCGCTGGCGGTCTCGCGAAGGCTGGACGCCGCCTGCTCGGTACGCCCGGAAAGATCCTGGTTGCCAGCCGCAATTTCCTGCGCGGCATTTTTCACCGACGCGCTGGCGTCACGGAGTTGTACCATCACGACGGAAAGCTTATCGCTGAAGGCATTAAAGGCCTGCGCAATTTGCGCCACTTCATCATTGCCGCTGTCCGGCAAACGCTGGGACAGATCGTTGGTTCCGTTGGCAATGTTATGCATCGCATCACGAATGTCAGACAAGCGCTTCAGCAGACGGGCAATCAGGACGTGAACAATGGCGCCGCTCAGGAGTGCCAGGATCACCAGCGAAATCGCCGACGCTTTCAGCAGGGAACGCATGCCGGAGGTGGCATCGCTGTTGTCGAGCGCGACGACCAGCAGCCAGTTTGTGCCCGGCACGGCTGAGGCAATGAAGGTCTTGTCTACATCATTCAGGGTTCCGTCGACCGGATTACCGCGTTTCAGCGCCGCAAAGTCGATCCCTTTGATCGTCTCGGCAAACGGCTTCAGGGTCAAAGCCGGATCGTTGGCGGCAATCACGGTACCGTCACTGTTCAGGAGCAGCCCGCTGCTGGCGGGTGTTGGGTGGATGCCGCGCACGTTTGCCACGACGCTATCCATGGCGACATCGCCCGCCACCACCGCTTTCAGGACGCCATTTTCTTTCACTGGTACAGCAAACGTCACCACCAGCTTTCCGGTACCGGCATCAACATAGGGTGCTGTCACTACCGGGCCGTCCGTGCTCACCACCTGCTGATACCAGGGACGAATGGTCGGATCATAATCCGCCGGGACACCCGCAGGTTCAGAAAACTTCGCCGTCTTGCTCGCATAACCCACATAGACGTTAGTGAATCCCCCCGCCTGTGCCAGTTGTTTAAACACCGGAACCGGATCGTCAGCCAGCGCGACGCTTTGTGCGGAGGTAATCACCGTCATTTTGCTTTTGGCCCAGTCGGCAATCGCCATGTTGTGGCTGGCGCTGGTACTGGTCAATATATCGCGCTGTGACTGCTGGTTATCCTGGCGCGTGACCTGGAAGTTAATAACGGTATTGAGAAGAAGGGCGACGACAAGGCAACCTGTCGTCGTGGCGATAATACGTGCGCGAATCGATCTGAACATAAGTGAAATACCTGCTGTGTTGTTTCCATGCCTATCGGCAACCCCGCAGGTAAACTTGATGCTGAAACCGCGTCCATAAGAAAATAATATTTTTACGGGATTATTATTAAAAAGTTAATACTTTATCTGCGGTCAGCGTCCATTCGGCCAGCTCAACCAGCGTCCCGATTTCTACGCCCTCTATCAGCGGCAGAGTGGTAATCCCGCGTCCGTCGGTACAGGTCTTGCACAGTTTCACCGGCACATTTTGCGCGGTCAGGATCTCCAGCATCTGCTGAATGTTATAGCCTTCTGCCGGCTTTTGGCCCTTCAGCCCGGCGGTGACGGCATCCGACATTAAAAAAATCTGTAATGCCAGGTCGCTCTCTTTTTCACGTAACGCAATGGCCAGACGCAGGCTGTTAAAAAGAGATTCGCTGCCGTAGGCCGCCCCGTTGGCGACGATCACAATCTTCTGCATGTTGACTCCTGTTCTTATAAAGGCACGAATATTGCTTAATTCTCCGGAGTTTCGCTGTCCGGGAGAGTAAGCATGACATTAATGGCTGGCATTTCGCCGGGTGCAACCGAATGGCTTCAGCGCGCGAGGCTGATGCGCCGGGAGCAGCTCAGCAAGCTGGCAGAGCTGAACGTGCTGGTGCACGGCATTAGCCAACTGGTACATATGCTACAGTGCGAGCGCGGGGCATCTAACGTCTGGCTCTGTTCACAGGGTAAGCTCTACGCGCCTGAATGCAAAGCCAGCCGGGCGCTGGTAGACGAAAATCTTGCTGCGCTGAATACGATACTTGGCAAGCAGTCCCTCCTCCCGGGGAGCGCCGTCTGCGAACGTATCGGTAATGCACTGCATACGCTGGACACACTTCCCGCGCTGCGTGACGGGGTGAGTCAACAAACCCTGACGGCCCCGCAGGCCATGGAACATTACTCCCGCATGCTTCGCCATCTGCTCAGTATCGTGCCGCAACTCAATGACAGCATTGACGATCCGCAAATCGCGGGCCGGTTTGTCGCCCTTTACAGCCTGATGCAGGGGAAAGAGCTGGCGGGACAAGAGCGGGCCCTGGGGGCGATAGGCTTCACGCAGGGTTTTTTTGATGACGTTACCCGCCAGAGACTGGTAGATCGCATTGACGGGCAGCAAGCCTGCTTTGAGATCTTCCTCTCCCACAGCCAGGCTGACGTTCAGGCCACTTTCTCCCTCAACTGCCAGCCCGACCGTGAGACGGAGCAACTCCGGCGCGTGGCCTGTACCCGCCAGCCTGCCGCGGATAATGGCCATACCGCGCTGGCGTGGTTTGCGCTGCAAACGGCGCGGCTGGAGCATCTGCGCGCGCTGGAGGAGACAATCATCGCCGATCTGATGGTCGCGGTGGATGAGCGGATTCAGCGTGACGAGGTTTATCCGCATTCCGCAGATGAACTGGAGGACCCGCTGGCGCATTACCCGGATAAACCCCTGCTGCCTCTGGTTCGCCAGCAGGCGCGCGAGATTGAGCAACTCTCCCGTCAGCTTGCGTCGCTGCGCGATACGCTTGAGGAGCGAAAAACCATTGATAAAGCAAAAAGCGTGCTGATGACCCACCAGAATATGAGTGAGGAGCAGGCCTGGACAACGCTGCGCAAAATGGCGATGGACAAGAATCAGCGCATGGTGGATATCGCCCGGGCGCTGCTTACGGTGAAAAGCGTGTGGCAGATAACCCCAAAGGAGTAGCTGCACAATCAGTGGGCATGTTGTGCCTGATTGGGGTGCGTAATGGCGAGCAAAACCCGGCTGTCGGCCCTGAAACAGGGTGTTCAAACCTGGCATTGACTTTGCATCATTGAATTAACCATTTTTGACGGTGCGCCAACGGCGGTGCATCAGTCTTCGGGATAAAGGCGTCCAGCGGTGCTTCGGCACTGTGGGCGCTTTTTTTTGGCTTTTTTTCAGGAGTGGTCATGGCGGATTTGTCGAGACGACGGTTTTTGCAGGCCAGCATGCTGGCGAGTGGCGCAGTGTTATTACCGGGTGTCATGCAGGCTGCCTGGGCGGCAGGCTCGGATAAACCGGAGCAGGAGACGGTACGTATCGGGTTTATCCCGCTGACCGACTGTGCGCCGGTGGTTATCGCAGCCCTGAAAGGCTTTGATAAAAAATACGGTATCACCATCGTCCCCACCAAAGAGGCGAGCTGGGCAGCGGTACGCGACAAGCTGGTGGCGGGGGAGCTGGACGCCGCGCACATTCTTTACGGTCTGCTGTACGGGCTTGAACTGGGTATTGCAGGCAAGCCGCAGCAGATGGCAAACCTGATGACGCTTAACCAGAACGGTCAGGCCATTACGCTGTCCAGCGATCTGGCGGAGAAGGGGGTTCGCGATCTTGACGGGCTGAAAACGCTGGTCGGGCAGCAGGCGCCTGGCACTTACACTTTCGCGCACACCTTCCCGACCGGAACGCACGCCATGTGGCTTTACTACTGGCTGGCGAGCGCAGGCATTAACCCCTTCGATGACGTGCGCACGGTGGTGGTGCCGCCGCCGCAGATGGTGATGAACATGCGCATTGGCAACATGGTGGGCTTTTGCGTCGGTGAGCCGTGGAACGCGAGGGCGATTAACGACCGCATTGGCTTCACCGCTGCCACGTCGCAGTCCATCTGGGCAGATCATCCTGAAAAAATTCTCGGCACGCGTCGCGACTGGGTGGAGAAAAATCCGCACACCGCCCGGGCGCTGGTGAGCGCCGTGATGGAAGCCGCGCGCTGGATTGAGGCGTCCCCGGAAAACAAACGTGAAACCGCGCAGATCCTCTCGCGACGGGCGTGGCTCAACTGCAAAGAACAGTATCTCACCGGGCGAATGCTCGGGGAATACGACAACGGCCTGGGGCAGCGCTGGCAGGACGCGCACCCGATCCGTTTCTTCAACGAGGGTGCCGTCAGTTATCCGTACCTCTCCGACGGCATGTGGTTCTTAACCCAGTTCCGCCGCTGGGGCTTGCTTAAAGCCGCGCCGGATTACGTGGGTATTGCGCAGCGCATTAACCAGACCGCGGTCTGGCAGGATGCTGCCACCGCCGTCGGCGGACTCTCCACACCCTCATCACCGTATCGCAGCAGCACGCTGATGGACGGTACCGTCTGGAACGGAACCGATCCGGAAGGGTACGCCAACCGTTTTGCCATTCACCGTAAAGGGGCCTGATTATGCCGCATCTGCAAAACACAAAACCACAAGAGAAGCCTGAGAGCGGGGAGGTGATTGTCCTGCCACCGTTACAGGTTCGTCGTCGTACGCCTGCGTTGGCGCGTCGAATGAATGATGTTTTACAGCGCGTCATTCCGGCGTTTCTGGGGCTGGGGCTGCTGGTGGTGCTCTGGCAACTGGCGGCGATAAACAGCAAAGGCTTCCCGACGCCGCTCAGCACGCTCGACTCGGCCATAACCCTGTTCGCCGATCCGTTTTATCGCGACGGGCCAAACGATATGGGCATAGGCTGGAACGTGCTTGCGTCACTGCAGCGCGTCGCCATCGGCTTTGGTCTGGCAGCGCTGGCGGGGATTCCGCTGGGCTTTCTGATTGGCCGCTTCACCTTTTTCTCGCGCATGTTCAACCCGCTAATTGCCCTCCTGCGGCCGGTTAGCCCGCTGGCCTGGCTGCCCATCGGCCTGCTGCTGTTCCAGAAAGCGGAGCCAGCATCAAGCTGGACCATATTTATCTGCTCCATCTGGCCGATGGTCATCAACACCGCGGAAGGGGTGCGCCGTATTCCACAGGACTACCTCAACGTCGCCCGGGTACTGCAACTCTCTGAGTGGACCATCATGCGCCGCATTCTCTTTCCTGCCGTGCTGCCTGCGGTGCTGACCGGGGTACGCCTCTCCATCGGTATTGCCTGGCTGGTGATTGTCGCCGCCGAGATGCTCACAGGAGGCTTAGGCATTGGCTTCTGGATCTGGAACGAGTGGAACAACCTCAACGTCGAAAACATTCTCATCGCCATCGTCATTATTGGCGTGGTCGGGTTGCTGCTGGAGCAGGGGCTGATGCTGATTGCCCGTCGCTTTAGCTGGCAGGAAAAATAAGGAGCGAAGATGAAACCATTAATTCAGGTCCAGGGCGTGAGCCAGCGTTTTTCTACTGCCAGCGGCGAGTTTCTGGCGCTGCAAAACGTTTCGTTTGATATTCACGAGGGCGAAACCGTCAGTTTGATCGGCCACTCCGGCTGCGGCAAATCGACGCTGCTGAACCTTATTGCCGGCATTACGCTGCCGACGGAAGGTGGGCTTATCTGCGACAACCGCGAAATTGCCGGGCCGGGCCCCGAGCGCGCGGTGGTGTTTCAGAACCATTCCCTGCTGCCATGGCTCACCTGCTTTGACAACGTCGCCCTGGCGGTGGATCAGGTGTTCCGTCACACCATGAGCAAGGCTGAGCGTAAAGCGTGGATCGAGCACAACCTCGACCGCGTGCAGATGGGGCATGCTTTGCATAAGCGCCCGGGGGAGATCTCCGGCGGCATGAAGCAGCGCGTGGGCATCGCCCGCGCGCTGGCGATGAAGCCAAAAGTGCTGCTGATGGATGAACCGTTCGGCGCGCTGGATGCGCTGACGCGAGCCCATCTGCAGGACTCGGTGATGCAGATCCAGCAGGCATTGAACACCACTATCGTGCTGATTACCCACGACGTAGATGAGGCAGTGCTGCTTTCCGATCGCGTGCTGATGATGACCAACGGCCCGGCGGCGACCGTCGGAGAGATCCTGCGCGTTGATCTGCCGCGTCCGCGCAACCGGGTTCAGCTGGCGGACGACAGCCGCTACCACCACATGCGTCAGCAGATCCTCCATTTCCTCTACGAAAAACAGCCGAAAGCGGCGTAACGAGGGGGCTTTGATGCGACTGGTCATTATCGGGAATGGAATGGCGGCCACCCGGCTGATTGACGGGCTAACCGGGCGGGCCTCGGGTCGTTTTGCTATCACCGTCGTCGGTGATGAGCCTGAGCATGCCTATAACCGCATTCAGCTTTCGCCGGTGCTGGGGGGCGAGAAAGCGGCAGCGGATATCTGTCTTCAGGATGAGGACTGGTACCGGGTACGTGGCGTTACGGTGCTGCGGGGCGAAAGGGCGCTTGCCGTGGACGTGGCCTCACGGGAAGTGCGAACCGCCACCCGCACGCTGGGCTGGGATGCCCTGGTATTTGCCACCGGTTCAACGCCTTTCGTTCCGCCGATCCCCGGCGGTGATGCGCCCCAGGTGTTCACGTTCCGCACCCTGGAGGATACCTGCGCCATTCAGGCAATTTCCGGTCCGGCGGTGGTGCTGGGGGGCGGCGTGCTTGGGGTTGAGACTGCGGCAGCACTGGCACGCTCAGGTGACAACGTCACGCTCGTTCATCGCGGTCCGTGGCTGATGGAACAACAGCTGGATCAACAGGCTGGCGCGCTGCTGGAGGAGGCGCTGGCGGAACGGGGCGTGCGCTGTGAGCTTGCCTCCGGCATCTCGGCGATTAACGACAACACCGTGACGTTGCTCAATGGACGCAGTATTGCTGCGGCGCGCGTGGTGCTGGCGACCGGCGTGCAGCCCAACATTGGCCTGGCAAAGGCCAGCGGTCTTCATTGCGCGCGCGGGATTGTGGTGAATCACCAGATGCAGACCTCCGCGCCGGACATCTATGCCATTGGCGAGTGCTGCGAAATTGATGGCCAGACGTTTGGCCTGGTCGCCCCCTGTCTGGCGCAGGCCGATATCCTCGCCGCACGGCTGGCGGGCGACACCACTGCGCCGTTTACCCTCACCGACAACGGTGTGCGCCTCAAGGTGACCGGCGTGGAGCTGTTCAGCCTGGGTCGCACGGCGGAGCAGGAGGGCGACGTGGTCTGGCGTTCATGGGATCCGCTGACGCGTCACTATCGTCGCTTACTGATCCATCAGGGGACGCTGGCTGGCGTGCTGCTGATGGGAGATTGCCGCCACGCGGCGACATTTACCGATTTACGGGCAACGGCTGCGCCCGCACACGCGGACTGGCTGTTCGATCGATTCACTACGCAACCGCAGGTTGCAGGACAGAACGCTATGACAAAACCTACTCTGGTGGTGGTTGGGCACGGTATGGTCGGCCATCATTTTCTCGAAGATTGCGTTAACCGCAACTTACATCAGCAGTATCAGATCGTGGTCTTTGGTGAAGAGCGCTATGCCGCCTATGACCGCGTGCATCTGTCCGAGTATTTTGGCGGCCGCAGTGCGGATTCGCTCTCGCTGGTGGCAGGGGATTTTTTTGCTGATAACGGCATTGAGCTGCGCCTGTCGCAGCAGATTGTCGCCATTGACCGCGACGCGCGCGTGGTGCGTACCGCCAGTGGGCATGAAACGCACTGGGATAAACTGGTGCTGGCGACCGGCTCATACCCGTTTGTCCCGCCGGTATCGGGTAACGATCTGCCGGGCTGTTTTGTCTACCGCACGCTCGACGATCTCGACAACATTGCGGCCCATGCGGCGGGTGCGCGTCGCGGGGTCGTCATCGGCGGCGGGCTACTGGGGCTGGAGGCAGCAAACGCCCTGAAACAACTCGGGCTCGATACTCACGTGGTGGAGTTTGCGCCCAATCTGATGGCGGTTCAGCTCGATAACGACGGCGCGTCGATGCTGCGCAAGAAAATCGAGGCGCTGGGCGTGGGCGTTCACACCGCTAAAGCCACCACGGAAATTGCGTCGACGGATGACGGGCTGGTGCTGCGCTTTGCCGATGGCGAAGCGCTGGAAACGGACCTGGTGGTCTTTTCTGCCGGTATCCGTCCGCAGGACGCGCTGGCGCGCAGCAGCGGGCTGGCTATCGGCGAGCGCGGCGGGATCTGCATTGACGATGGCTGCCAGACTTCCGACCGTGACGTGTTTGCCATTGGCGAATGCGCGTTGTGGGAAGGGAAAATCTTTGGACTGGTTGCCCCGGGCTACCAGATGGCACGCGTGGCCGCCGCCGCGCTGGCAGGGGAGGATAAAACCTTCACCGGCGCGGATATGAGCACCAAACTCAAGCTGCTGGGCGTGGATGTGGCGTCGTTTGGCGACGCTCACGGGCGCACGCCGGGGGCGCTGAGCTACCAGTGGACGCACGGCCCGCAGCAAATCTACAAGAAAATCGTGGTCAGCCACGACAGCAAAACGCTGCTCGGCGGCGTGCTGGTGGGTGATGCCAGCGAATACGCCACGCTGGTGCAGATGATGCTCAATGGAATCAGCCTGCCGAAAGCGCCGGAAACCCTGATATTACCCGCATCCTCAGGCAGCGCGCCAAAAGCTCTGGGCGTGGCGGCGCTGCCGGAAAGTGCGCAGATCTGTTCGTGTCATAACGTCAGCAAGGGCGATATTTGCCAGGCCGTGAGCGCGGGCGCAACGGATATCGGTGCCATCAAACAGTGCACTAAAGCGGCGACCGGTTGCGGGGGCTGTAGTGCGCTGGTGAAGCAGGTGATGGAGTTTCAGCTTGCTGAACAGGGCGTGGAGGTGAAAAAGGATATCTGTGAACACTTCCCCTGGTCACGCCAGGAAATTTACCACCTGGTGCGCGTCAACCATATCCGCACCTTTGACCAGCTCATCAGCCGCTACGGTCAGGGACACGGGTGCGAAATCTGTAAGCCGCTGGTCGGGTCCGTGCTGGCTTCCTGCTGGAACGAGTATCTGCTTAAACCGACGCATCTGCCGCTGCAGGACACCAACGACCGTTACTTTGCCAATATTCAGAAGGACGGAACCTATTCCATCGTGCCGCGTATGCCCGCCGGGGAAGTGACCGCCGACGGGCTGATCGCCATCGGCCAGATTGCAAAGCGCTATAGCCTTTACAGCAAAATCACTGGCGGGCAGCGTATTGACCTCTTTGGCGCCACTCTGGAACAGCTACCGGAGATCTGGCAGGCGCTGGTGGAAGCCGGATTTGAGACCGGCCACGCTTACGGGAAATCTCTGCGCACGGTGAAATCCTGCGTTGGGTCGACCTGGTGCCGCTATGGCGTGCAGGACTCCACCGGCCTCGCGGTCAAACTGGAGCACCGTTACAAAGGCCTGCGCGCGCCGCACAAAATCAAAATGGCGGTTTCCGGCTGTACCCGCGAGTGTGCCGAGGCGCAGAGCAAAGACGTGGGCGTCATTGCCACCGATAAAGGCTGGAACCTCTACCTGTGCGGCAACGGCGGCATGAAGCCTCGCCATGCGGATCTTTTCGCCAGCGATCTGGACGATGAAACGCTGATCCGTACCGTTGACCGGTTCCTGATGTTCTACATCCGCACGGCGGATCGCCTGCAGCGCACCAGCACCTGGATGGACAACCTGGAAGGCGGCCTCGACTATCTGCGCGAGGTGATCCTCGAGGACAGTCTGGGTATTGCCGACGAACTGGAGCAGGAGATGGCCCGGGTGGTGGAAACCTACCAGTGCGAATGGCAGACCACGCTCAACGATCCCAACCGTCTGGCGCTGTTCCGCACCGCTGTAAACGACACTGCCGCAGAGCAAGGCAAACGCTGGCAGGAAATCTGCGGTATCGAGGATATCCCCGAACAGGCGGGCATTGGCGCGCGTCTCGGTCACAACGCAATTGCGCTGTTCCGCTTTGGCAAAACCGTTTATGCCCTCGATGACCTGGAGCCAGGAAGCCGTGCGAACGTGCTTTCTCGCGGCATTCTTGGCGATGCGGCGGGGGAGCCGGTGGTGATCTCTCCGCTTTATAAACAGCGCATTCGTCTGCGCGATGGCTGTCAGGTTGAAAATGGTGAGCCTGCGGTACGCGCCTGGCCGGTGAAAATCGAAAACGGCAAAGTGTGGGTCGGTAACGATGCCCTGGTCATGCGTGCGGAGGCTTCATGACAGAAACCCGGACAACATGCCCCTACTGCGGGGTGGGCTGCGGCGTGGTCGCTCGCGTGGAAGGCGGCGTGGTCAGCGTTCGGGGAGATGAAACCCATCCGGCGAATTTTGGTCGCCTGTGCGTGAAAGGGTCCGCCCTGGGGGAGACAACCGATTTACAGGGGCGGCTTTTGCGCCCGGTCCTCGACGGTCATGAGGTGGACTGGACGCAGGCACTGGAGGCGGCAGGTGAACGGCTCCAGCACATTATCGACACATGGGGGCCGCAGGCGGTGGCATTCTACGCGTCCGGCCAGCTGTTAACCGAGGATTACTACGCCGCTAACAAGCTGATGAAGGGGTTCATCGGGGCGGCGAACATTGATACCAACTCCCGGCTCTGCATGTCGTCAGCGGTGGTGGGTTATAAACGTGCCTTCGGTGAGGACGTGGTGCCGTGCAGTTACGAGGACGTGGAGAACAGCGATCTGGTGGTACTGGTGGGCTCGAATGCCGCCTGGACGCACCCTGTTCTGTACCAGCGGCTGGTGCAGGCAAAGCAAACTAATCCGCAGATGAAGGTGGTGGTGATTGACCCGCGTGAAACGGTTACCTGTGATATCGCTGACCTGCATCTGGCGCTAAAACCCGGCAGCGATGCGGGGCTGTTTGTGGGGTTGCTCAATGTGATCCAGGGAACCGACGCGTGGCCGATGGCCCGCGTGGCGGCGTTTTGCGACCTTCCTGTGCAGGATATTGGTGTGTTTTATGACTGGTTTGTCACCGCGCCACGCGCGATCACGCTCTACACCATGGGGATCAACCAGTCATCGAGCGGTAGCGACAAGTGTAACGCCATCATCAACGTCCATCTTGCCAGCGGAAAATTCAACCGCCCGGGCTGCGGTCCGTTTTCGCTGACCGGACAGCCAAACGCCATGGGCGGACGGGAAGTGGGCGGGCTGGCAAATCAGCTGGCGGCGCACATGAACTTTGAGCCGGACGACCTTTCGCGGGTGGCGCGTTTCTGGGGAACGGAAAGGCTGGCGCAGACGCCAGGCCTGATGGCGGTTGAACTGTTCGATGCCATTGCCCGTGGCGAAGTGAAGGCGGTGTGGATCATGGGCACCAACCCAGCGGTCTCGTTGCCGGACAGTCACGCCGTATGTCAGGCGCTGGCAGGCTGCCCGCTGGTGATTGTTTCTGAGGTCATGAACGATACCGACACCAGCCGGTTCGCCCATATCCGTTTTCCGGCGCTGGCCTGGGGGGAGAAGGACGGCACTGTGACCAATTCCGAGCGGCGTATTTCGCGCCAGCGCGCCTTTCTGCCTGCCCCGGGAGAGGCAAAACCGGACTGGTGGATCGTCGCGCAGATTGCAAAACGGCTGGGGCACGGCGACGCCTTTGCCTGGCAACATCCGCACGAGATTTTTTGCGAGCACGCGGCGCTGACGGCCTTTGAAAATGACGGCACGCGGGCATTGAACCTGCATGACCTGGCTGAACTTACCCGCGAAGCGTGGGAGCGGCTGGAGCCGTATCAGTGGTCAACGGGGGATTTTCCGCGTCGAAACCTGGTGCCGGTCGATCCGGTCCAGCACGGTGCGGCGGTCAGCACGCTGTACCCGGTGATCCTCAATACCGGACGCATCCGCGATCAATGGCACACCATGACCCGGACGGGGTATGTGTCCCGGCTGATGCAGCATATCGCGGAGCCGTTTGTTGAGGTCTGCGCCAGCGATGCCGTGCGGTTCTCGTTGTGTGATGGCCAGCTGGCGCGGATCAGTTCGCCGCGCGGCGTGATGGTCGCCAGAGTGCGAGTCAACCGCGGCATCCGGCAAGGCGAGGCGTTTGCCCCGATGCACTGGAACACCGTGTTTGCCCGTCAGGGAAAGGTGAATGCACTAGTGGAAGGGCGCTGCGATCCAGCGTCTGGCCAGCCGGAGAGCAAACAAACCGCCGTTCGGATCATGCCCTGGCTGCCCGCCTGGCAAGGGGTGCTCTATACCCACGAACAGCCGGCGTTACCATCCTGGGTTCACTGGTGGCGTAAAGCCTCGCATCTGACGGTATCAGGAGATAAACCCTTGCTGTCGTGGCTCATGAACTACGCCAGCAGCCGGGGCTGGCAGTTACAGGTTGCTCAAACCGGCGAACGCAGTAGCGTGCTGGCCTGGCATGAAGGTCAGCTGATGCTCGGCTTCTGGGAAGGCACCACGTTACCGGAGCTGGTACACCCGATCATTGACGCTGCTTTTCGCTCGCCCCCCACGACGCCTGCAGAGCGTCATGCGCTGCTGAACGGGCAGGGTGTGGAGGAGACGGTGGATCCGGGACGCATTATCTGTAGCTGCTTCAGCGTCGGAGAAAATGCGATTCGGGAGGCGATAGCCGGAGGGTGTGAAAGCGTCGCCGCGCTGGGGGCAACGTTACGGTGCGGCACGAACTGTGGCTCCTGCGTTTCGGAGTTGAAAGGACTGTTTGGATGATGGTGTAAGGGCGTCGGGTGGCGTAGCCGCCATCCGACAATCAGTTTCAGGATAATCCTGAAATTTCCGCCAGAACTGCATTTCCAGGCTTATCGCGTTAACATAATAAGAGTTTATCCATAAACACAGGTTCTTTTTTACGACGTTGATGGTTGTATCGTCCCGCATTCGTTTTCTGCTCTTACTCCCCTTTCTTACGGCCGGAGCCGTTCACGGTGCGCCGCGTTCCTTTATCCAGCAGGCACAAAATCCTTTTGATAATAACGGGGATAATCTGCCCGACCTGGGTATGGCTGCTCCCTCAGGGGAAGGGGAAAAGCACCTGGCCGAAATGGCGAAAGCCTTTGGTGAAGCCAGTATGACCGACAACGGCCTGACAACGGGCGAGCAGGCGCGTCAGTTTGCCTTTGGTCAGGTGCGCGACGCGGTGAGCGGCGAAGTGAACCAGCAGATTGAGTCCTGGCTGTCGCCCTGGGGGAACGCCAGCGTCAATTTACTGGTGGATAACGAGGGCAAATTTAACGGCAGCAGCGGGAGCTGGTTTATCCCCTGGAACGATAACAACCGTTACCTGAGCTGGAGCCAGCTTGGCCTGACGCAGCAGACGGATGGCCTGGTCAGTAACGCCGGAATCGGCCAGCGCTGGGTCGCCGGAAAATGGCTGCTGGGCTATAACACCTTCTACGATAATCTGCTGGACGAAAACCTGCAGCGTGCCGGACTGGGCGCCGAGGTGTGGGGGGAGAATCTGCGCCTGTCAGCGAACTATTACCAGCCGTTTGCCGGATGGCGCGACAGATCTGATGTTCAGGAACAGCGAATGGCGCGGGGATATGATGTCACCGCCAAAGCCTGGCTGCCGTGGTTTCATCACCTGAACACCAGCGTAAGCGTCGAGCAGTATTTTGGCGACAACGTTGATCTCTTCAACAGCGGAACCGGCTATCACAACCCGGTGGCGGTCAATCTTGGGCTTAACTATACCCCGGTTCCGCTGGTCACGCTGACCGCCGCGCATAAGCAGGGTGAAAGCGGCGAAAGCCAGAATAACCTCGGCCTGAAGCTTAACTACCGCTTTGGCGTGCCGCTGGTAAAGCAACTCTCCGCCAGTGAAGTTGCGGCCACGCGTTCTCTGCGTGGCAGCCGCTATGATTCCCCCGAGCGCAACAGCCTTCCGATTATGGAGTTCCGCCAGCGTAAAACGCTGTCCGTCTGGCTGGCTACGCCACCGTGGGATCTGAAAGGGGGGGAAACCGTCATGCTGAAGCTACAGATTCGTAGCACGCACGGCATCCGTCAGATCCACTGGCAGGGCGATACCCAGGCACTGAGCCTGACGTCGCCCGGGAAGGGTAACAGCAGCGACGGCTGGAGCGTGATTATGCCTGCCTGGAATGAGGCAGAAGGCGCGACAAACCGCTGGCATCTTTCGGCGGTAGTGGAAGATGAGAAGGGCCAGCGCGTCTCGTCCAATGAGATCACGCTTGCGGTGGTGCAGCCGCTGATCGCTATACCTGACGACGACCCGCGCTGGAAGCTGCTGCCGGATGAGTAATCCTTAGAAAATGCGTTCCTGATGTACCCACACGGCGGCCTCAACGCGGGATTTTAACTTCATTTTCTTCAGCATATGCTTCACATGCACTTTGACCGTGCTTTCGGTGATATCCAGACGGCGGGCGATCATTTTATTCGGCAGCCCCTGGGCGATTAGTTTGAGAATATCGCGTTCGCGCGGTGTTAACTGGCTGACGTCACGGTCAGACGTGGCGCGGTTGGCCCGCAGGCTGGCGGCCAGCACCGGCGTCAGGGCTTCACTCAGCACCATCTCGCCGGCCGCAGCCTGCTGCAGTGCTTTAAGCAGATCTTCCGGCTCCATATCTTTCAGCAGATAACCATCCGCGCCGCGCTTCAGCGCCGTGACCACATCTTCTTCATGGTTCGAGACGCTAAAGACGACGATGCGTCCGGAAAGCGATTTTTCCCGCAGCTTGTCGAGGGTCTCCAGGCCGTTCATGCCGGGCATGTTCAGATCGAGCAGGATCAGATCGGGATCGAGGGACTCGGCGAGCTCAATGCCCTGTTCCCCGTTGCTGGCTTCGCCAACCACGGTAATATCGGGTGCCATGCTGACCAGCTGTTTTACGCCAGTACGCAGCATCGGATGGTCGTCGATCAACAGGATGGATGCCGGTTCCTGATTAGTCATGGGTTTCTCCTTGAGAAGTTGTAAGCGGTTTTTCGGGAATAAAGGTGACCACGACTTCCGTGCCACCCGTCTCTCTCCGGCGAACCTGACAATCACCGCGCAGGCTTTGGGCGCGGTCTCGCATAATGATTAAACCATAGTGGTTCGTGCGCTCGGCATTTTCCGGCACGCCGCGGCCGTTGTCGTGAACCGTGAGTCTGACCTGGTTAGCGTGCTGGCTGACGGTGACCGTGACCGCCGTCGCTTCCGCGTGTTTAAGCACGTTGCTGAGTGCTTCACGGGCGATCTGCAGTAGATGAATGGCCTGATGTGACGGGACAAACCGCGGCGGCAGCTGGTAATCCAGCTTCACCGGGAACCCCAGCCGGGCGCTAAACTCCTGACAGCTGGCTTCCAGCGCCGGACGCAGGCCCGGCTCGGTCAGCTGCAGGCGGAAGGTGGTCAGCAGCTCACGCAGCTGTACCCAGGACGTATTCAGCTCGTTGCGTATCTGGCTGAGCAGCTGTTTATTACTGTCCGGCATCTGCGCATCCTGCATCTGCAGGCAGCTTACCTGCATTTTCATACAGGAGAGCGATTGGGCGATTGAGTCATGCAGCTCGCGGGCGATGGTGGCGCGTTCTTCCATAACGATCAGCTGCTGCTGTTTTTCCTGATGCCTGTCGAGCGCCAGCGTGGCCGTTAGCTGTTCAACCAGCGTATCAACCAGCTGTTGCTGATCGTGGCTCAGGTGACGCCCGGCGGGCAGGGTCGCCAGCAGAATACCGTACTGGGTATGGCTGTCCGTTAGTCGCCATTTCAGCGTCGTGCCGCCAGTGGTCGACGGCGGCAGGCCGCGAGGGCATAAATGACAGCCTTTATCATCACAGGACATGTCGGACTGACAGGTAAACTCCTGATGATTATCTTCATCTTCCACGTCGTAAACGCGCAGTTCCAGGTCATGCAGCAGGGTCAGATTTTGCAGGCCATTCAGCACCGGGGAGAGGCGTTCACAGAGCGGCACCTGCATGTGCAGCCGGCGGTTGGCCTGCCACAGGAAAGAGAGAATTTCGTTTTTCTGCTCCAGCCCGGCCGTTTTTTCCTGTACGCGCTGCTCAAGCACCGCGTAGCTTTCGGAGAGCTCTGCCGACATGGTGTTGAGCGCCTGGCCGAGCATCGCCATTTCGTTGCGTCCGCTGATGTGCGTGCGCTGGGTAAAATCCCGGGCGGTTACCGCCCGGGCCATGGCCAGCAGCTGTTTCCACGGATTCAGCAGCCGCGCGCGGAGCCAGATAATGGTGAAGATCAGCAGCAGGCCCATAAACAGCGCCATGGCACGGTGTACCATCACCACCCGATCGATGCGTAATTCAGTGGTTTGGTCAAAAGAGGAGACCAGGGCATCAATGCGTGAGACAAAACCCGCCACGTCCTGCGCGACCGTCTCAGGGCTTTGCGCCTGTTTCAGTCCAGGTTCCAGTTGGGTGTGCCAGTAGCCCTGAAGGGCTTTAAGCTGGGATTGCTGACCGGCGCGGATGGCTGCATTTTCCAGTTCAGGGCTGAAAGCCGTGCGCTCCATTTCATCAATGAGAGGCTGGTCGTCCTGCGTCAGAGGCACCGACGCCAGCAGACGGTAACTCTGCATGCGTAGCGAGCCTGCCTCATTGATGGCATGCGCATTACCCTGTACCCCTTGTACCAGCCAGCCGGAAATCGCCATGCCGGTCACGCCGAGTGCGGTGGACAGCAAAACGATCAGGGCTAACTGATTGACGAGTGTCAGCGGTGATAAACATCTTTTTAACATAGAGTTGCCGGGCTCCTGACGTGGCCTGCTTGCAGGAATGGCGCTATTCTGGTGCATACCCTGGAGTATACCCATACCTATAAATGATTACTCCTAAATTGCCAGTGGAGTATGCATCTGAGGGTAGGGGGAGCAGGGACGCGTCAGCGCCGTGAAAAACAACGTCTTTTTGACCTGATTTGCCTACTCACTAAGGATAAGACCTTTTTTCGCGCCGCAAATCCTCGCACTTTTCCTTTGATTTATATCAACTTACCGCCGCCCTAAAACCCTAATGTTTGCAGCATCATTCGAGAATCAGAGGTGTCTATGAGTCACTCATCCGCTCCCGAAAGGGAAAATGGTGCCGTTATTACAGACTGGCGTCCAGAGGATCCGGCGTTCTGGCAACAGCGCGGCCATCGTGTAGCAAGCCGGAATCTGTGGATTTCCGTTCCGTGTCTGTTATTAGCGTTTTGCGTATGGATGTTGTTTAGTGCAGTGGCGGTAAATCTGCCAAAAGTTGGGTTTACGTTCACAACCGATCAGCTGTTTATGCTGACCGCGTTGCCGTCGCTGTCAGGCGCGCTGCTGCGCGTTCCTTACGCCTTTATGGTGCCGGTCTTTGGTGGCCGTCGCTGGACGGCATTCAGTACCGGGATCATGATCGTGCCTTGCGTGTGGCTCGGCTTCGCGGTGCAGGATACGTCCACGCCGTTCAGCGTGTTCGTGATCATCTCCCTGCTGTGCGGTTTTGCGGGTGCGAACTTCGCTTCCAGTATGGCGAACATCAGCTTCTTCTTCCCGAAAGCGAAACAGGGTGGCGCGCTGGGCATTAACGGTGGTCTGGGCAACATGGGCGTGAGCGTGATGCAGCTGATCGCGCCGCTGGCGATCTCGGTGTCCATTTTTGCTGCCTTTGGTGGCGGTGGCGTTGAACAGGCGGATGGTTCTTCCCTCTACCTGCAGAACGCCGCCTGGATTTGGGTGCCGTTCCTGGTGGTCTTCACCCTGGCTGCGTGGTTCTTTATGAACGATCTGTCTGCGTCGAAGGCGTCACTGAGTGAACAGCTGCCGGTGCTGAAACGTGGACACCTTTGGGTGATGGCGCTGCTGTATCTGGCCACCTTCGGGTCGTTTATCGGTTTCTCTGCCGGTTTCGCCATGCTGTCGAAAACCCAGTTCCCGGACGTGCAGATCCTGCAATTCGCCTTCTTTGGTCCATTTATTGGCGCGCTGGCTCGCTCACTGGGCGGCATGGTTTCTGACCGTCTGGGCGGTACTCGCGTGACGCTGGTGAACTTTGTCGTGATGGCGGTCTTCTGTGCGCTGCTGTTCCTGACGCTGCCAGCGGACGGACAGGGCGGAAACTTCATCGCCTTCTTCGGCGTGTTTATGGTGCTGTTCCTGACGGCCGGTTTGGGGAGTGCGTCCACCTTCCAGATGATCTCCGTGATCTTCCGTAAGCTGACGATGGATCGTGTGAAAGCGCAGGGTGGAAGCGAAGAGCAGGCGATGCGTGAAGCGGCGACGGATACCGCTGCTGCGCTGGGCTTTATCTCTGCCATCGGTGCCATTGGCGGCTTCTTTATCCCGAAAGCGTTCGGTATTTCGCTTGACCTGACCGGTTCCCCGGCGGGTGCGATGAAAGTGTTCCTTGTTTTCTATATCGCCTGCGTTGTGATTACGTGGCTGGTATATGGCCGTAATACCAAGAAAAATAAGTAAGTGTGATTATCCGTTTGCGCGGCCTTGGGGCCGCGTTTTTTTTGATCTGGAAGTAGTTACAACATACTGTTCGGTTTGCACAGAAGTGCGCCGGTAACACTGTGATCGCCGTCGCCTTGCAGGGAGGTCTACCCCTTAATACCTGAGATGTTAAATTTTGCCGTGGTTATTGTACGATGAAATGAAAATATCATTAAAAATCATATTATTATGAATTTTTAAAATCTACCGCTTTGGTGGTATTTGGCCTAACCCCACCCCTGAAAGTCCCTCGTCGCCTTGATCGTTATCAATTCTCCTCCTCTTTCAGAGCGTTACCTTCGCTGCAAATCAGCAATGTCGATTTAGAGAGCCACAGGCTCCACACAGGAGATACCCGATGAGCAAATTTTTGGACCGGTTTCGCTACTTCAAACAGAAGGGTGAAACTTTTGCCGATGGGCACGGCCAGGTTCTGGATACCAACCGGGACTGGGAAGACGGTTACCGTCAACGCTGGCAGCATGACAAAGTTGTCCGTTCTACCCACGGCGTAAACTGCACTGGCTCATGTAGCTGGAAGATTTTCGTTAAAAACGGTCTGGTGACCTGGGAAATGCAGCAGACCGACTATCCGCGCACCCGCCCGGATATGCCGAACCACGAACCGCGCGGCTGCCCGCGTGGCGCCAGCTACTCCTGGTATCTCTATAGCGCTAACCGTCTGAAATACCCGCTGATGCGTAAGCGTCTGATGAAAATGTGGCGTGAAGCAAAAGTGCAGCACAGCGATCCGGTTGATGCCTGGGCGTCCATCATCGAAGATGCGGATAAAGCGAAAAGCTTTAAGCAGGCTCGCGGCCGCGGTGGCTTTGTTCGTTCCTCCTGGAAAGAGGTGAACGAGCTGATTGCCGCCTCTAACGTCTACACTGTCAAAACCTACGGCCCTGACCGCGTGGCAGGCTTCTCGCCGATCCCGGCGATGTCGATGGTCTCTTACGCCTCCGGCGCGCGCTATCTGTCACTGATCGGCGGCACCTGTCTGAGCTTCTACGACTGGTACTGCGACCTGCCGCCTGCGTCTCCGCAGACATGGGGCGAGCAAACCGACGTGCCGGAATCTGCTGACTGGTACAACTCAAGCTACCTCATCGCCTGGGGCTCTAACGTTCCGCAGACCCGTACCCCGGACGCGCACTTCTTTACCGAAGTCCGCTACAAAGGGACCAAAACCGTTGCGATCACCCCGGACTACGCGGAAATTGCCAAACTGTGTGACCTGTGGCTGGCACCGAAACAGGGTACCGACGCCGCGATGGCGATGGCGATGGGCCACGTTATGCTGCGCGAATTCCACCTCGATAAACCAAGCCAGTATTTCACCGACTATGTACGTCGCTACACCGACATGCCGATGCTGGTGATGCTGGAAGAGCGTGACGGTTACTACGCCGCTGGCCGTACGCTGCGCGCCGCCGATCTGGTGGACGCGCTGGGCCAGGAAAATAACCCTGAATGGAAAACCGTTGCGTATAACAGCAACGGCGAGCTGGTGGCGCCTAACGGCTCTATCGGCTTCCGCTGGGGTGAGAAGGGCAAGTGGAACCTCGAACAGCGTAACGGTACCACCGGTGAAGAGACGGAACTGCGTCTCAGCATGCTGGGCAGCCAGGACGAGATCGCCGAGGTCGGCTTCCCGTACTTTGGAGGCGAAGGATCAGAGCACTTCAACAAGGTTGAACTGAAAAATGTTCTGATGCATAAACTGCCGGTTAAACGCCTGCAGCTGGCTGATGGCTCAACGGCGCTCGTCACTACCGTTTACGATTTGACCATGGCGAACTACGGTCTGGAACGGGGTCTGAATGATGAAAACTGCACAACCAGCTATGACGACGTAAAAGCCTATACCCCGGCATGGGCGGAGCAGATCACCGGCGTTCCTCGCGCACAGATTACCCGTATCGCCCGCGAATTTGCAGAAAACGCGGATAAGACGCACGGTCGCTCAATGATCATCGTCGGCGCGGGTCTGAATCACTGGTATCACCTCGATATGAACTATCGTGGCCTGATCAACATGCTGATCTTCTGCGGCTGTGTCGGTCAGAGCGGCGGCGGTTGGGCCCACTACGTAGGCCAGGAAAAACTGCGTCCGCAGACCGGCTGGCAGCCGCTGGCGTTTGCCCTTGACTGGCAGCGTCCTGCACGTCACATGAACAGTACCTCGTACTTCTATAACCACTCCAGCCAGTGGCGCTACGAGACGGTTACCGCGCAGGAATTGCTGTCGCCAATGGCGGATAAATCCCGCTACAGCGGCCACCTGATTGACTTCAACGTCCGCGCTGAGCGCATGGGCTGGCTGCCGTCTGCGCCGCAGCTGGGGACTAACCCGCTGCGCATCGCGGAAGAGGCGAAAAAAGCAGGAATGTCACCGGTGGATTACACCGTTAAGTCCCTGAAAGACGGCTCAATCCGTTTCGCGGCTGAACAGCCAGAGAACGGCAAAAACCATCCGCGTAACCTGTTCATCTGGCGCTCCAACCTGCTGGGCTCGTCCGGTAAAGGTCATGAGTACATGCTGAAATACCTGCTCGGTACCGAGAACGGTATCCAGGGGAAAGATCTCGGCAAGCAGGGCGGCGTGAAGCCGGAAGAGGTGGAATGGAAAGACAACGGTCTGGACGGCAAGCTGGATCTGGTGGTGACCCTCGACTTCCGTCTGTCCAGTACCTGCCTATATTCCGATATCGTGCTGCCAACCGCGACCTGGTACGAAAAAGACGACATGAATACCTCGGATATGCATCCGTTTATTCATCCGCTGTCTGCCGCGGTTGACCCGGCGTGGGAGTCGAAAAGCGACTGGGATATCTACAAAGATATCGCGAAGAAATTCTCTGAAGTGTGCGTCGGGCATCTGGGCAAAGAGACCGACGTGGTGACGCTGCCAATCCAGCACGACTCTGCGGCAGAGCTGGCGCAGCCGCTGGACGTCAAAGACTGGAAAAAAGGCGAATGTGACCTGATCCCGGGCGTGACCGCGCCGCACATCATTCCAGTGGAGCGTGATTACCCGGCGACGTACGAGCGATTTACCTCTATCGGTCCGCTGATGGAGAAAATCGGTAACGGCGGGAAAGGGATTGCCTGGAATACCCAGAGCGAAATGGATCTGCTGCGTAAGCTCAATTACACCAAAGCGGACGGCCCGGCGAAAGGCCAGCCAATGCTGAACACGGCGATTGATGCCGCAGAGATGATCCTGACCCTGGCGCCGGAAACCAACGGCCATGTGGCGGTGAAGGCGTGGGCAGCGCTGAGCGAGTTTACCGGTCGTGACCACACGCATCTGGCAACGAATAAAGAGGAAGAGAAAATCCGCTTCCGCGATATTCAGGCCCAGCCGCGCAAGATTATCTCCAGCCCGACCTGGTCAGGACTTGAAGATGAGCATGTCTCCTATAACGCCGGTTACACCAACGTTCACGAGTTGATCCCATGGCGCACGCTGTCCGGTCGTCAGTCCCTGTATCAGGATCACCAGTGGATGCGTGACTTCGGTGAAAGCCTGCTGGTGTACCGTCCGCCAATCGACACCCGCTCCGTCACCGCAGTTATGGGCGCGAAATCCAACGGTAACCCTGAAAAGGCGCTGAACTTCCTGACGCCGCACCAGAAGTGGGGGATCCACTCGACCTATAGCGACAACCTGCTGATGCTGACGCTTTCGCGCGGCGGTCCGATTGTCTGGATGAGCGAGACGGATGCCAAAGATCTGGGTATTGAAGATAACGACTGGATCGAGGTGTTTAACAGCAACGGTGCCCTGACGGCGCGTGCGGTGGTGAGCCAGCGCGTACCGGCCGGGATGACCATGATGTACCACGCGCAGGAACGTATCGTTAACCTGCCGGGGTCAGAAATCACCGAACAGCGCGGCGGGATCCACAACTCCGTGACCCGTATTACGCCGAAGCCGACCCATATGATCGGGGGCTATGCGCAGCTGGCCTACGGCTTTAACTACTACGGCACCGTAGGATCGAACCGCGATGAGTTCGTGGTGGTACGTAAGATGAAGAACATTAACTGGTTAGACGGCGAAGGTAATGACCAGGTACAGGAGAGCGTAAAATGAAAATTCGTTCACAAGTCGGCATGGTGCTGAATCTGGATAAATGCATCGGCTGTCACACCTGCTCGGTCACCTGTAAAAACGTCTGGACCAGCCGTGAAGGTATGGAGTACGCCTGGTTCAACAACGTGGAAAGCAAGCCGGGTACCGGCTTCCCGACCGACTGGGAAAACCAGGAGAAGTGGAAGGGCGGTTGGATCCGTAAAATCAACGGCAAGCTGCAGCCGCGCATGGGTAACCGCGCAATGCTTCTGGGAAAAATCTTCGCTAACCCGCATCTGCCGGGCATTGAGGATTACTACGAGCCGTTTGACTATGACTACCAGAACCTGCACAACGCGCCAGAAAGCAAACACCAGCCGATCGCGCGTCCTCGCTCGCTGATCACCGGCAAGCGCATGGACAAAATTACCAGCGGTCCAAACTGGGAGGAGATTCTGGGCGGCGAGTTCGAAAAACGCGCCAAAGACCAGAACTTCGAGAACATGCAGAAGGCGATGTACGGCCAGTTCGAAAACACCTTCATGATGTATCTGCCGCGCCTTTGCGAGCACTGCCTGAACCCGGCGTGCGTGGCGACCTGCCCAAGCGGCGCCATCTACAAGCGTGAAGAGGACGGCATCGTCCTGATCGACCAGGACAAATGCCGCGGCTGGCGTATGTGCATCACCGGCTGCCCGTACAAAAAAATCTACTTCAACTGGAAGAGCGGGAAATCAGAGAAGTGCATCTTCTGCTACCCGCGTATCGAAGCAGGTCAGCCAACCGTCTGCTCCGAAAGCTGCGTAGGCCGTATCCGCTACCTCGGCGTGCTGCTGTATGACGCAGACGCGATTGAAAATGCCGCGAGTACCGAGAACGAGAAAGATCTGTATCAGCGTCAGCTTGACGTGTTCCTTGACCCGAACGATCCGAAAGTCATTGAGCAGGCGCTGAAGGACGGTATTCCACAGAGCGTTATCGACGCGGCGCAGCAGTCGCCGGTGTATAAAATGGCGATGGACTGGAAGCTGGCTCTGCCGCTTCATCCGGAATACCGCACGCTGCCGATGGTCTGGTACGTGCCGCCGCTGTCGCCAATCCAGTCTGCTGCCGATGCAGGCGAGCTGGGCAGCAACGGCATTCTGCCGGACGTCGAGAGCCTGCGTATCCCGGTTCAGTATCTGGCAAACCTGCTGACCGCAGGGGATACCCAGCCGGTACTGCTGGCGCTGAAACGTATGCTGGCGATGCGTCACTTTAAGCGTGCGGAAACCGTTGATGGCGTTAACGATACCCGCGCGCTGGACGAGGTCGGTCTGACTGAAGCACAGGCCCAGGAGATGTACCGCTACCTGGCAATTGCCAACTATGAAGACCGTTTCGTGGTGCCGAGCAGCCACCGTGAACTGGCTCGCGAGGCCTTCCCGGAGAAAAATGGCTGTGGCTTTAGTTTTGGCGACGGTTGCCATGGGTCAGACAGCAAATTCAACCTGTTTAACAGCCGCCGCATCGACGCCATGGATGTGACCAGCAAAACGGAGCCGCACCAATGATTGAACTCGTCATTGTGTCGCGTCTGCTCGAGTATCCGGATGCTGCGCTTGCGCAGCATCAGCAGGAGCTTTTTGATGCACTCGCGTCATCTGAAAACCTGGATAAAGAGGATGCCCAGACGCTGGGCGTTTTCCTCCGCGACCTGTTAGCGCGCGATCTGCTCGACGCGCAGGCGGACTACAGCCAGCTGTTTGACCGTGGCCGTGCAACGTCGTTACTGCTGTTCGAACACGTTCATGGTGAATCCCGCGACCGGGGTCAGGCGATGGTGGACCTGATGGCTCAGTACGAGCAGCACGGCCTGATGCTCGACAGCCGCGAGCTGCCGGACCATCTGCCGCTGTACCTGGAGTATCTGGCTCAACTGCCGAAAGACGAGGCGCTTGGCGGTCTGCAGGACATCGCGCCGATCCTGGCGTTGCTCAGCGCGCGTCTTCAGCAGCGTGAGAGCCGCTATGCGGTGCTGTTCGACCTGCTGATGAAGCTGGCAAACGCCGCAGTCGACAGTGAAAAAGTGGCGGAGAAAATCGCGGATGAAGCCCGCGATGATACCCCGCAAGCGCTGGATGCGGTCTGGGAGGAAGAGCAGGTGAAATTCTTTGCTGACCAGAGCTGCGGCGAGTCTGAAATCTCCGCTCACCAGCGTCGTTTTGCCGGGGCGGTCGCTCCGCAATATTTGGATATCTCTAACGGAGGACGGCACTAATGCACTTCCTGAATATGTTCTTCTTTGACATTTACCCGTATATCGCGGGCACCGTGTTCCTGGTGGGAAGCTGGCTGCGTTATGACTACGGCCAGTACACCTGGCGTGCTGCCTCCAGCCAGATGCTGGATCGTAAGGGGATGCACGTCGCGTCTAACCTGTTTCATATCGGGATCCTCGGGATTTTTGCCGGGCACTTCCTCGGGATGCTGACCCCGCACTGGATGTACGAAGCGTGGCTGCCGATTGAGGTGAAGCAGAAGATGGCGATGATCGCGGGCGGTGCCTGCGGCGTGATGACCCTCGTCGGGGGCCTGCTGTTGCTGAAACGTCGTCTGTTCAGCCCGCGTGTGCGGGCAACGACCACCGCGGCGGACATCCTGATCCTTTCCCTGCTGGTGGTGCAATGCGCGCTGGGTCTGCTGACCATTCCGTTCTCGGCGCAACATATGGACGGCAGTGAAATGATGAAGCTGGTCGGCTGGGCGCAGTCCGTGGTGACTTTCCACGGTGGCGCGTCCGAACACCTGGATGGCGTGGCGTTTATCTTCCGCGTTCACCTGGTGCTGGGGATGACGTTGTTTGTGCTGTTCCCGTTCTCCCGTCTGGTACACATCTGGAGCGCGCCGGTGGAATACCTGACGCGCAAGTATCAGATTGTGCGTGCCCGTCGCTAATTCACCGTTTTAATACCAACCCCGCACTCGCGGGGTTTTTTTTCGCCCCAGCCCAGGTTGTTGCCCGCTGCGGCAAACAGGATTAACGCGCCACCCGCCAGCTGCGTCAGGTTCAATGCGTGTCCGAACACCAGATTATCTACAATAATTGCCACCACCGGATAGATAAACGACAGGGAGCCGGTCACCGGCGTTGGCAGTTTCTGGATCGCGCTATACAGCAGTTGATACATAATACCGGTATGGACGATGCCCAGCGTCAGCAAGATCGGCCAGGGAAAATCACCGGAGAGCGACGGCTGACTGGCAAAAGGCAGCAGCATCACCACGCCGGTCAGCACCTGGATAAAAGCGATATGCTGTGGGGCGATTGTTTTGAGTTTGCGCGCAATGATTGCCGTCAGCGCATAGAAGAAGGCCGCGGCCATGGCCAGACCAACCCCTGCGAGCCATTTACTGTTATGGGCTCCGGTCAGCTCACTGGAGAGCAATATCACCACTCCGCCAAAGGCGAGGAACAGCCAGCCCCATTTTACCAGGCTGACGCGCTCACCTAAAAACATCCCCATCAATACCAGCATAAACGGCTGGGTGTTATATACCACGGTAGACAGGCCAATAGAGATACGTTCGTAAGCGGCGAAAAGCAGTAGCCAGTTCACAACTAATGCCACACCCCCGAGAATCGCCAGCATCAGCGTGGTGCGGGTGAGGGGACTAAAGGGCTTTTGACTGACCCGGATAAAAATAAAAAGTGTTATGGCCCCAATAAGACAGCGCCAGAAGACCACTTCCGTGACGGGCAGACCGGAGAGTAAAACAAACGCACCGATAGAGCCGGAAATTAACATCGCCAGGCTCATTTGCCAGACGCCTTTATGGAAATCACGCATTATCCACCTCCTGATTTAATGACCTTATTGTCGAAAATCGCTGTCGGGTTTTACAGGGGTGATATAAGGTAAAAGAGAGTGATGACTTTTTAAAATGAGGCAAAATCGATGGAAAACCTTCTCGATGAGATCGACAGACACATATTAACCTGCCTGGTTGAAGATGCGCGCATGTCGCTGAAGGTGCTCAGTGGCCGTATCGGTTTGACCTCACCCAGCACGGCAGAACGGCTGAAAAGGCTGGAAGAACGCGGTGTGATTCAGGGATATCGTGCGCGGGTGAATCTGGCGGCGTTGGGATATACGCTGCAGGCGCTGGTGCGCGTGCGGCCGCTGCCTGGGTTGCTGCATAAAGTCGATAAGTACATTCAGGCGATGCCGGAGTGTATTGAGAGCGACAAAGTGACCGGGGAAGATTGCTTCGTGATCAGGCTGGTGGTGCGCTCGATAGAGCAACTGGATGTGTTGCTGGACGGGTTGGCGGAGCATGCGCAGTGTAATACGTCGATAGTGAAGAGTTCGCCGGTGAAACGACGATTGCCACCGATGTAGCTGACTGTCGCCGGGTGGCGGCTGCGCCTTACACGGCCTACAAAAGTGGGCTAAGTTCGGTTCTGTGATGATTTTTTTAAATGATGGTGGTGGGGGAAGGATTCGAACCTTCGAAGTCGATGACGGCAGATTTACAGTCTGCTCCCTTTGGCCGCTCGGGAACCCCACCAGGGGTAATTCACATTTTGAGGTAATGCTGAGAGATGGTGGTGGGGGAAGGATTCGAACCTTCGAAGTCGATGACGGCAGATTTACAGTCTGCTCCCTTTGGCCGCTCGGGAACCCCACCACGGGGTAATGCTATTTACTGGCCCGCTTCCTGCTGGAAGCGGGGCGCATCATATCAAATGACACGCCCCTGTAAAGCGTTACCACAATAAAAATAAACTGGTTGCCTGATTTTTACGCGCAAAGCTGCAAAGCTAACCAGTTCATTTCATTGTCGATTAAAGAATAATCGTTCTGTTACCGTAGACAAAGACACGCTGTGCCAGCACCTGATACAGCGCACGGCTTAACACATTTTTCTCAACGTCGCGGCCTGCGCGCATCATGTCTTCAGCCGTGTAGGTGTGATCCACGTGAATGACGTCCTGCATGATGATTGGGCCTTCGTCCAGATTGTCATTCACGTAGTGCGCGGTCGCGCCGATGATCTTCACGCCGCGCTCGTACGCCTGATGGTAAGGGCGGGCACCAATGAAGGCTGGCAGGAATGAGTGGTGAATGTTGATGATCTTGTTCGGGAAACGCGCCACGAAAGAGGGCGTCAGCACGCGCATATATTTCGCCAGCACCACGTAGTCCGGATTATGCGCTTCAATGGCTTCAGCCATCAGGTTGTCATGCTCTTCACGGGTATGGCCTTCATGGCTCACCAGTTCAAACGGAATATCAAACCGTTCAACCAGCGTACGCAAGGTCTCGTGGTTGCCGATAACCGCGGCGATTTCAACATCCAGACCGCCGTAATTGGCTTTCATTAGCAGATCGCCCAGGCAGTGAGCTTCTTTCGTCACCAGAATCACAACGCGGCGACGGCCCGCTGGATTCAGCTCACGCACCGAACCTTCCGGCAGCGCGCTGTCCAGATCGGCAAGCAGGGTGGTGTCGTTGAAAATACCTTCCAGTTCGGTTCGCATGAAGAAACGACCGGTACGGTGGTCAACGAACTCGTTGTTCTGCACGATATTCAGTTCATGTTTGTAGCAAATGTTGGTAATTCGTGCGATCAGCCCTTTTTGATCGGGACAGATAGTGCGCAGAACTTTACGTTGTAATGATTGCATCGCCGGGAAATCCTGTTTGTATTTGCGAAGTCTGGGTTGTCAGGCGTTACTGCCCGCAACACTTTTTAAATTTTTTACCTGAACCACAAGGGCAGGGATCGTTACGACCAAACTGTGGGCGCGTACCGTCAATATAATACCATTGCCCGCTTTCCTTTAAGAACCGGGAACGCTCGATAATGGCGCCAGGTTTATTGTTCTCGGTAAAGCGGGCGACAAAGCTGACAAAGCCTTCGTCGTCGTGACTGCCGGGTGACGATTCAAAGACGGTAAGTCCTAGCCATTGGGTATGCGTAAACCCGGCTTCGATCTCTTGTCTGAAGTCGGCGGCGTGGCAGGATGGGTGCCAGGTTTTTATCAGGTAGTCTGCGTCTTTGATCACAAAAGCAGTATACCGTGAACGCATGAGGTGTGACGGGTCCGGTGCAACCTGATTGCCAGAAAGATATCGCTGGCAACATAGGCTATACTCCAGAGCGCTACCACAGGGGCAGAGTTGAGACACGATTCTCTTCCTGGAATAAAAAATAAGGGCGTTAAACGCCTCGGGTAGCACTATGTTAACTGAGCTGTTGCGTTGACGCTATGTCAGGAATCCAGGGGAAGTAAAACAGGGCTAATGAGAAAGGTTAAAATTGGACTGGCGCTGGGCTCAGGTGCAGCCCGGGGATGGTCCCACATCGGCGTGATTAATGCCTTAAACAAGATGGGCATTGACGTCGATATCGTTGCGGGATGTTCCATAGGATCGCTTGTCGGCTCCGCGTATGCGTGCGGCAAACTCCCGGAACTCGAAACCTGGGTACGTTCCTTCAGCTACTGGGACGTGCTTCGCCTGATGGATCTCTCCTGGCAGCGCGGAGGACTGTTGCGCGGCGAACGCGTCTTTAACCAGTTCCGCCAGGTTATGCCTCTTCAGGACTTCACGGATTGTCAGATGCCTTTCGGCGCCGTCGCGACGAATCTCAGCACCGGACGCGAACTCTGGCTGACCGAAGGAGATATTCACCTTGCGGTGCGTGCCTCATGCAGCATTCCCGGGCTTATGGCACCTGTCCCCCATAACGGTTATTGGCTTGTCGATGGTGGCGTCGTTAATCCTGTTCCCATCTCTCTGACGCGTGCCATGGGGGCCGATATCGTTATTGCCGTGGATTTGCAGCACGATGCTCACCTGATGCAGCAAGACCTTATGCCGGTCAATCTCCAGAGCGAAGATGCCGAAGGCGAGAAGCTTGCCTGGCACGCGCGTTTGCGTGGAAGGATTGGGCGTCTGGCCGCACGACGCTCGGTCGCCGCACCGACGGCGATGGAAATCATGACCACCTCTATTCAGGTTCTTGAGAATCGCCTTAAACGTAACCGTATGGCTGGCGATCCTCCGGATATTCTTATTCAGCCATACTGTCCACAAATCTCTACCCTTGATTTCCATCGGGCTGAGGCCGCCATCGCAGCGGGCTCATTAGCCGTCGAAAAGAAAATAGACGAGTTGCTGCCATTTGTGCGAACAGCACGTTAAGCACCTTTTTTTGACTACTTCAGCAAAATCTGACAGGCGATAGTACCGATAGCATGCCACTATTTAGTAACTATCAGCCAGGGGAGGAACCATGACGCAGCCATTGGCCGGAAAACACATTTTGATTGTTGAAGACGAGCCCGTTTTCCGATCGCTACTGGATTCATGGTTATCCTCACTGGGCGCGAACACGTTACTGGCTGAAGATGGCATCGACGCGCTGGAAAAAATGACCAGCATTGCGCCCGATCTGATGATTTGCGATATCGCGATGCCGCGCATGAACGGACTGAAACTGGTTGAACATCTGCGTAACGAGGGTGACCAGATGCCCATTCTGGTGATCTCTGCGACAGAAAATATGGCGGATATCGCCAAAGCATTGCGCCTTGGCGTCCAGGATATCCTGCTTAAACCCGTTAAAGATCTGAACCGTTTACGTGAAACGGTATTAGCGTGCCTCTATCCGAATATGTTTAATTCCCGCGTTGAGGAAGAGGAACGTCTTTTCCAGGACTGGGACGCGCTGGTAAGTGATCCGCCTGCGGCAGCCAAACTGTTGCAAGAACTTCAGCCACCCGTTCAGCAGACTATTTCACACTGCCGCGTAAATTATCGCCAGCTGGTGGCGGCTGACCAGCCTGGGCTGGTGCTGGATATTGCGCCACTGTCTGACTCTGATCTCGCGTTTTATTCTCTGGACGTAACCCGTGCAGGGGATAATGGCGTATTAGCCGCGTTGTTACTTCGTGCGCTATTTAACGGTTTATTGCAGGAACAGTTATCGCATCAGGGACAACGGCTTCCTGAGTTAGGCAGTTTACTCAAACAAGTAAACCAGCTTTTTCGTCAGGCCAATTTACCGGGACAGTTCCCGCTGCTGGTGGGTTATTACCATAGCGGTTTAAAAAATCTTATCCTCGTTTCAGCAGGTCTGAATGCGTCACTGAATACGGGCGAACACCATATTCAGGTGAGTAACGGTGTACCGCTTGGAACACTGGGTACGGCGTATCTTAATCAAATTAGCCACCGTTGTTCCTCATGGCAGTGCCAAATTTGGGGGGCTGGGGGAAGGCTACGCTTAATGTTGTCCACGGAATAAGCAACTGGAGCGTAATTTTAAGATTGCTTTACCTGTGTTTTCTTGGGAGTGCTACTATCGCAGCCCAGAATCATGCGTATTTGTCCTAATTGATCGGCAACGCGTTCTTTTCAGACCCGGACTGCAGGGCGAGGCTGATATACTCAACGCGTTATTTATTGCATAAAAGTTCAAAACTTGAACAGCTCAGGAGAATTTGAATGGCTGCCCTAAATTCGAAAGTCAGAAAGGCCGTCATCCCGGTAGCGGGATTGGGGACCAGGATGTTACCAGCAACTAAGGCGATTCCTAAAGAGATGTTGCCTCTGGTTGATAAGCCATTAATTCAGTATGTCGTCAATGAGTGTATCGCAGCCGGCATCACTGAAATTGTGCTGGTTACGCATTCATCAAAAAACTCTATCGAAAACCACTTCGATACAAGTTTTGAACTCGAAGCCATGCTGGAAAAACGTGTTAAGCGCCAGCTATTAGAAGAAGTTCAGTCTATTTGCCCTCCGCACGTCACCATTATGCAGGTGCGTCAGGGGCTGGCTAAAGGCCTGGGTCACGCGGTGATGTGTGCACACCCGGTTGTCGGTGACGAGCCGGTAGCGGTTATTCTGCCTGACGTTATTCTGGATGAATACGAATCCGATCTTTCCCAGGACAACCTGGCAGAGATGATCAAGCGTTTCGATGAAACGGGTAGCAGCCAGATCATGGTTGAGCCTGTTGATGACGTGACGGCTTACGGCGTGGTTGACTGCAAAGGCGTTAACCTTGAACCAGGCGAAAGCGTACCCATGGTTGGCGTTGTAGAGAAGCCTAAAGCCGACGTAGCGCCTTCTAATCTGGCGGTTGTGGGTCGCTATGTCCTGAGTGCTGAAATCTGGCCTCTGCTGGCGAAAACGCCTCCAGGCGCAGGGGATGAAATCCAGCTGACCGATGCTATCGATATGCTGATCGAGAAAGAGACCGTTGAGGCTTACCATATGAAAGGTAAGAGCCATGACTGCGGTAATAAGCTCGGTTATATGCAGGCTTTCGTTGAATATGGCATTCGCCACAATTCACTGGGTGAAGAATTTAAAGCCTGGCTCAAAGAGAGTATGGGTATTAAGAAATAACTCCCCGGTGTAAATGTCTGAAACCGGTGTGGCGTTGCCCACCGGTTTTTTTATGCCCATAAAACGCCCCGGGGTGCCTGATTGTAAGCATAGCTATATCGATGAATAACGCTTTATGACGTTGTGTAAGAGGATGTTTGCAATAAATTGCGGCCAAAAAAAATCCCGCCAGAAGCAGGATTTTTCTGAATTCGGCGTGATTAATCCTTGATCAGGAAGTCATCCAGCTGTTTACCTTGCTCATCCATAGCTTTCTTGATTACAGCAGGAGTGCGGCCCTGGCCAGTCCAGGTTTTAGTTTCGCCGTTCTCATCAACGTAGCTATATTTAGCAGGACGCGCAGCGCGTTTTGCTTTGGTACCGGTTTTAGCTGCAGCCATGCTGTTCAGCAATTCATTTGGATCGATACCATCAGCAATCAGCATTTCACGATATTGCTGCAGTTTACGAGTACGCTCTTCGATTTCAGCAGCAGCAGCGCTTTCTTCTTCGCGACGTTCATTAACTACAACTTCTAATTTTTCCAGCATTTCTTCGAGCGTTTCAAGGGTACATTCTCTTGCCTGCGCACGAAGAGTACGGATGTTGTTCAGAATTTTAAGTGCTTCGCTCATTGTAGTAATCTCAAACTTATAATGGGGGGTGGTTTGTTGTCCTAATAATAGAGCCATAAATTCAGTTGTGCAATAGCCAGGAATGTAAGGAATTCAAAAAATACTAAATAAAGCCGCTATTATTAATTACGCTAACTTAAATTTCCTCTTCGACTGTGTGTCGCTTGTTATCACGTTAACCTGCTTAACCCCGCCGATTGCATCTTTTTTTTGTGACATTTACCGCAGGAATTATAGTTTCGGCGGATAAATATCAGCCTTTTGTATTAGTTCCAGGCTGGGGTGTTAAGGCAGGAATAGTTAATAAATAGTGAATTTTAATGAACGCTGATGCCACTATAAAAAGAAGTGTTATGTTTGGCTCACCCTATAACATATTCACAAATGAGCTTATCTTTACTCTCTGTTTTAACGGATTATTTTCGTCAGAAGTAGCTGTTTTACACCTTTCAGCAAGGCATCTTCTGTGCGGCCTGTCGCGGAAGACCAGACAAAATATGGTACAATGAATCATCGGTAATATTACACATTGATTAGGGTTTTACGGCCAATGGCACAGCTTTATTTCTACTATTCGGCAATGAATGCCGGCAAATCTACTGCACTGCTGCAATCCTCATACAATTACCAGGAACGAGGGATGCGTACCGTTGTTTATACCGCTGAAATCGACGACCGCTTCGGTGCCGGAAAGGTGAGTTCAAGAATAGGCCTGTCTTCGCCAGCCAGATTGTTTAACCCGCAAACGGACCTGCTGAATGACATCCGCGCTGCGCATGCGTCAGAGCCTATTCATTGCGTTCTGGTTGATGAGAGCCAATTCCTGACGCGTGAACAGGTTCATGCGCTCTCTGAAGTGGTGGATGAGCTGGATATTCCCGTCCTGTGCTACGGGCTGCGTACGGACTTTCGCGGGGAGCTGTTCGCCGGGAGCCAGTATCTGCTCGCCTGGTCAGATAAGCTCGTGGAACTGAAAACTATCTGCTTCTGCGGACGTAAAGCCAGCATGGTGCTTCGACTCGATCAGGCCGGAAAACCTTATGCAGATGGGGAGCAGGTGGTGATAGGCGGCAATGAACGCTATGTCTCGGTCTGTCGTAAGCATTATAAAGAAGCGCTGTCAGTCGGCTCTCTGACGGCGATTCAGCACGGCAACAGAAAATAACCTCTTTGGTATTCAGACATAAAAAAACCCGCCTGGAAGGCGGGTTTTTTCATCAGGCTGTCAGTTAAGCGCTTTTCTTCGCTTTCTTGTCAGCTTTAATGACAGGTGCTTCTGTTTTCACAGCAGCAACGTCACCTTCTTTGAACTCACGACCGTAGTAGGTATCCAGCAGAATCTGTTTCAGCTCGGAGATCAGTGGGTAGCGCGGGTTAGCACCAGTACACTGGTCATCGAATGCATCTTCAGACAGCTTGTCTACGTGAGCGAGGAAGTCAGCTTCCTGAACGCCTGCTTCACGGATAGATTTAGGAATACCCAGTTCAGCTTTCAGGCTTTCCAGCCATGCCAGCAGTTTCTCAATCTTCGCAGCAGTGCGGTCGCCCGGTGCGCTCAGACCAAGGTGGTCAGCGATTTCAGCATAACGACGGCGCGCTTGCGGACGGTCGTACTGGCTGAAAGCCGTCTGCTTGGTTGGGTTGTCGTTGGCGTTATAACGGATAACGTTGCTGATCAACAGGGCGTTCGCCAGACCGTGAGGAATGTGGAACTGTGAACCCAGTTTGTGCGCCATAGAGTGGCAAACACCCAGGAAGGCGTTCGCAAACGCGATACCGGCGATAGTGGCTGCACTGTGGACACGTTCGCGCGCTACAGGGTTCTTAGAACCTTCGTTGTAAGACGCTGGCAGGTTTTCTTTCAGCAGTTTCAGTGCCTGCAGAGCCTGACCGTCAGAGAACTCAGATGCCAGAACAGAAACGTAAGCTTCCAGAGCGTGAGTCACGGCATCCAGACCACCGAAGGCACACAGTGATTTCGGCATTTCCATAACCAGGTTGGCATCAACGATAGCCATATCTGGGGTCAGTGCGTAGTCAGCCAGTGGGTATTTCTGACCGGTTGCATCGTCAGTTACTACTGCAAATGGCGTAACTTCTGAACCCGTACCGGAAGTGGTGGTGACGGCGATCATTTTCGCTTTCACGCCCATTTTTGGGAACTTGTAGATACGTTTACGGATGTCCATAAAGCGCAGCGCCAGTTCTTCGAAGTGGGTTTCTGGATGTTCGTACATAACCCACATAATTTTCGCGGCATCCATTGGGGAACCACCACCCAGAGCGATAATCACATCTGGTTTGAAGGAGTTCGCCAGTTCAGCACCTTTACGCACCACGCTCAGTGTTGGGTCAGCTTCAACTTCAAAGAACACTTCAGTTTCAACGCCAGACGCTTTCAGAACAGAGGTGATCTGGTCAGCGTAGCCGTTGTTGAACAGGAAACGGTCAGTCACGATGAGCGCACGCTTGTGGCCATCAGTAATCACTTCATCCAGCGCGATTGGCAGAGAGCCACGGCGGAAGTAGATAGATTTCGGAAGTTTGTGCCACAACATGTTTTCAGCTCGCTTAGCAACGGTTTTCTTGTTGATCAGGTGTTTCGGACCAACGTTTTCAGAGATGGAGTTACCACCCCAGGAACCACAACCCAGAGTCAGGGAAGGTGCGAGTTTGAAGTTGTACAGGTCACCGATACCACCCTGAGAAGCAGGGGTGTTAATCAGGATACGGGCAGTTTTCATCATCTGACCGAAGTGAGCAACACGCTCAGGCTGGTTATCCTGGTCGGTGTACAGGCAAGAGGTGTGACCGATACCGCCCATGGCAACCAATTTCTCAGCTTTCTCTACCGCGTCTTCGAAATCTTTCGCACGGTACATGGCAAGCGTAGGAGACAGTTTTTCGTGAGCAAACGGCTCGCTTTCGTCGACAACTTTTACTTCACCGATCAGGATCTTGGTGGTTGCCGGAACGGTAAAGCCTGCGAGTTCAGCAATTTTATAGGCGGGTTGACCTACGATAGCGGCGTTCAGCGCGCCATTTTTCAGAATGATGTCCTGAACCGCTTTCAGCTCTTTACCCTGCAGCAGGTAGCCGCCGTGGCTGGCGAAACGCTCGCGTACTGCGTCGTATACGGAATCAACCACAACAACAGACTGTTCAGATGCACAGATAACGCCGTTATCGAAGGTTTTAGACATCAGTACGGAAGCAACGGCACGTTTGATATCAGCAGTTTCGTCGATAACAACAGGGGTGTTACCCGCGCCCACACCGATGGCAGGTTTACCGGAGCTGTATGCAGCTTTAACCATGCCAGGACCACCGGTCGCCAGGATCAGGTTAATGTCAGGATGGTGCATCAGTGCGTTGGACAGCTCAACGGAAGGTTGGTCGATCCAGCCAATCAGATCTTTTGGTGCGCCTGCGGCAATCGCAGCCTGCAGAACGATATCTGCTGCCTTGTTGGTCGCATCTTTTGCACGTGGATGTGGAGAGAAGATAATTGCGTTACGCGTCTTCAGGCTGATCAGAGATTTGAAGATAGCCGTTGAAGTTGGGTTAGTCGTTGGAACAATACCGCAGATAATACCGATAGGTTCAGCGATGGTGATCGTGCCGAAGGTGTCGTCTTCAGACAGCACGCCACAGGTTTTCTCATCTTTATAGGCGTTGTAGATATACTCTGAAGCAAAGTGGTTTTTGATCACTTTATCTTCAACGATACCCATGCCAGATTCGGCAACGGCCATTTTAGCGAGAGGGATTCGAGCATCTGCAGCAGCCAGAGCGGCAGCGCGGAAGATTTTATCAACCTGTTCTTGGGTGAAATTGGCATATTCACGCTGGGCTTTTTTAACGCGCTCGACGAGGGCGTTCAGTTCAGCGATATTAGTAACAGCCATAATGCTCTCCTGATAATGTTTAAACTCTTTTAGTAAACCAGCGCTCGATACGTCAGACAGTATAGACAGTGCCAATACGACTTGCGTTACATAAAGTAAAACAAAGGGTTACTTTATGCTCCAGCGCACTAATTTACTAAAAGAGCCTTACCTTAGCATCATCCCTTTTTGACAGGTGACCTTCCTGGGGGCGTAATCAAGATTACTCACTTCTGAGTACGGAAATCATGATCTGCGTCAATTTCCCCCCAAGCTGATACCTTTCAGCAGGGTTATTTCATGGATATTTTTCCACTGTTAATTAATTAAGTAACTATTGGAAGTGGTGGCATCAATGATTCAACATATGTTTAACATTCTGAAATGCTAACGTTTTGGCACAGATTTCTGGTGAAGTATGCTAATAAAAAGCGTATCTTCAGCGCGATTTTTCATGACAACGTTGTCAGTCCCGGGCATGTGCAAAGGCGGAGCAAAACGTGATCCAAACGCTCTTTGATTTTCCAACGTATTTCAAATTTTTTATCGGTTTGTTTGCCCTGGTTAACCCGGTGGGTATCATTCCTGTCTTTATTAGTATGACCAGTTACCAGACGGCGGCGGCCCGGAACAAAACCAATCTCACCGCTAACCTGTCTGTGGCGATCATCTTGCTCACCTCGCTTTTCCTAGGGGATGCCATTCTCCAGGTCTTCGGTATCTCCATCGACTCCTTCCGCATTGCGGGTGGGATCCTGGTGGTGACGATCGCCATGTCGATGATCAGCGGTAAGCTGGGCGAGGACAAACAGAACAAGCAGGAGAAGTCAGAAACCGCGATACGCGAGAGTATCGGCGTGGTTCCGCTGGCGTTACCCTTGATGGCAGGGCCCGGTGCCATCAGTTCAACCATTGTCTGGGGTACGCGTTACCATAGCCTCATGCACCTGATTGGTTTTTCTGTCGCTATTGCTGTTTTCGCGCTCTGCTGCTGGGGGGTATTTCGTATGGCGCCCTGGCTGGTTCGCTTGCTGGGACAGACGGGGATTAACGTCATCACCCGTATCATGGGGTTGTTGTTGATGGCGTTAGGGATCGAATTCATTGTCACCGGTATTAAAAGCATTTTCCCCGGCTTGCTACACTAATATTTCGAATGAAAGAACGGAGCTACGGCTCCGTTTTTTTACGTGAATATCAGCAAATCATATAACTAAAGTTGAAATGCTCACATATCATAATAAATTCTACTAATAATGTTCATCTCTTTTATTTCAAAGGGTTATGAATTTCGCACAATCCCGCCTGCACAGAAAATCTTCTAACGCTCTGTTATTTTACTCACACGATACTCTGGGGCTTGCTGAGAGATAACCGAAATGTTATTAGTAATTTCAACTTTCCCTTAGAGGAATGTGCTAAATAATGATCAATTGTTAAATTTTTGTACAAAATCACTCAAAAGTAGCGCAGCGACGCGCGAGTAGAGGAAGTTTTCTCTACCTTATTGAATACCCGGTGTTTTTACCGGCTTTCGATGTCTGGCAGGGCTGCCCCCAACGACACGAAGTACTTCGTAAAAGAGAATTGCTTAACAAATTTGCAAAATGTATTGGCGCGCGTTTACGCCATTTGATACTTTCCGGCCTATTATTTTGCAGCATAAAACAATCAGATGAGAATTATTTTCATATAGCTCTCTTCTCAGATATCCAGCTCAGGTCTCAAACAGGGGAGGCCTGTGAAGAATCGACGCAAGACGGCCATACGAGCAGTCAGTAATAAAAAAGTCGGTGATAGCAAGTAGTAAAAGAAGAACCTGACAGCAGCAAAAAAAACTCCTGCGCTGTACAGGCCCCAACAGGGGAATAGACAGCTGGCGAAAGCCAGTAATTATAATGAGTGGAGTACCAACACAATGTCCATCATCACAAAAAAAAATCTGGTAGCGGCGGGGATTTTAACTGCGCTAATCGCGGGCAATGCTGCAATGGCTGCGGACGTTCCTGCAGGAGTACAACTGGCGGAAAAACAGACGCTGGTGCGTAACAACGGTGCGGAAGTTCAGTCTCTTGACCCGCACAAAATTGAAGGTGTTCCTGAGTCAAACGTTAACCGTGACCTGTTCGAAGGTCTGCTGGTGACTGACGTTGACGGCCACCCGGCACCGGGTGTGGCAGAAAAGTGGGAAAATAAAGATTTTAAAGTCTGGACCTTCCATCTGCGTAAAGATGCCAAATGGTCCGACGGTACGCCGGTTACCGCCGAAGATTTCGTGTATAGCTGGCAGCGCCTGGCGAATCCAAATACAGCCTCTCCGTATGCGAGCTATCTGCAATATGGCCACATCGCCAATATCGATGACATCATCGCCGGTAAAAAGCCGGTCACCGACCTTGGCGTGAAAGCGATCGATGCCAATACCTTTGAAGTGACGTTGAGCGAACCTGTTCCGTACTTCTATAAGTTGCTGGTTCACCCATCCGTTTCCCCGGTACCAAAATCCGCTGTGGAAAAATTTGGTGAAAAATGGACGCAACCTGCCAATATCGTGACCAACGGCGCCTATAAGCTGAAAGACTGGGTGGTCAACGAACGTATGGTCCTGGAGCGTAATCCGCAATACTGGGATAACGCGAAGACCGTGATTAATCAGGTCACCTACCTGCCAATCTCTTCTGAAGTCACGGATGTTAACCGCTACCGTAGCGGTGAAATCGACATGACCTATAACAACATGCCGATTGAACTGTTCCAGAAGCTGAAGAAAGAGATCCCGAAAGAAGTTCACGTCGACCCATACCTGTGCACCTATTACTACGAAATCAACAACCAGAAAGCACCGTTCACCGACGTACGCGTTCGTACTGCGCTGAAGCTGGCACTGGATCGCGATATTATCGTGAACAAAGTGAAAAACCAGGGCGATCTCCCGGCGTATAGCTACACCCCTCCTTATACCGATGGAATGAAACTGGTTGAGCCTGAATGGTTCAAGTGGTCACAGGAAAAACGTAACGAAGAAGCGAAAAAGCTGCTGGCTGAAGCGGGCTACACTGCCGATAAGCCATTAACGTTTAACCTGCTGTACAACACGTCAGATCTGCATAAAAAACTGGCTATCGCCGTCGCGTCTATCTGGAAGAAAAACCTGGGCGTCAACGTTAAGCTGGAAAACCAGGAGTGGAAAACCTTCCTCGATACGCGTCATCAGGGGACCTTCGACGTGGCGCGTGCAGGCTGGTGTGCGGACTATAACGAACCGACCTCATTCCTGAACACGATGCTCAGCGACAGTTCAAACAACACTGCGCACTATAAGAGCCCGGCGTTCGACAAGATCATCGCTGATACGCTGAAAGTGTCTGACGATGCGCAACGCGCAGAATTGTACGCGAAATCTGAAGAGCAGCTCGATAAAGACTCTGCAATCGTACCGGTCTACTACTACGTTAACGCCCGTCTGGTGAAACCGTGGGTAGGGGGTTATACCGGTAAAGACCCGTTGGATAATATTTCCGTTAAGAATCTTTATATTATCAAGCATTAATGGCAATACGTGGGGTGAGCCTGGCTTGCCCCACTGTGTCTACTTTGTAACATTCATCAGGCACACGCCAGAAGGTACGGGCAATGTTGAAATTTATCCTGCGTCGCTGTCTAGAAGCGATACCAACGTTATTTATTCTAATTACGATTTCCTTCTTTATGATGCGTCTCGCACCGGGAAGTCCATTTACCGGTGAACGTACGCTGCCGCCGGAAGTTATGGCGAATATCGAGGCGAAGTATCACTTAAACGATCCCATCACTACCCAATACTTCAATTATTTGAAGCAGCTGGCGCACGGTGATTTTGGACCGTCATTTAAATATAAAGACTATTCCGTAAACGACCTGGTGGCCTCCAGCTTCCCGGTTTCGGCAAAACTGGGTGCTGCGGCATTCATTCTGGCCGTCGTTCTTGGGGTTACCGCAGGCGTTATCGCCGCGCTCAGACAAAATACCAAATGGGATTATGCCGTAATGGGGGTGGCAATGACCGGGGTAGTGATACCCAGCTTCGTTGTCGCGCCATTACTGGTGATGATATTTGCCATTACGCTGAAGTGGCTGCCTGGCGGCGGCTGGAACGGCGGGGCTCTGAAGTTCATGATTTTGCCAATGGTGGCATTATCTCTGGCCTATATCGCCAGTATCGCGCGTATCACCCGTGGTTCTATGATCGAAGTGCTGCATTCGAACTTCATCCGCACCGCGCGCGCGAAAGGGCTGCCGATGCGCCGGATTATCTTCCGCCACGCGCTCAAACCGGCGCTGCTGCCGGTGCTCTCCTATATGGGGCCTGCATTCGTTGGGATCATCACGGGCTCGATGGTTATCGAAACTATCTACGGTCTGCCGGGCATTGGTCAGCTGTTCGTTAACGGCGCGCTCAACCGCGACTATTCGCTGGTACTGAGCCTGACGATCCTCGTTGGTGCGCTCACCATTCTCTTTAACGCGATCGTTGATGTGCTGTATGCCGTCATCGACCCGAAAATCCGTTACTAACTGGAGCACGCCATGATGTTGAGTAAGAAAAACAGCGAGGCGCTGGAAAACTTCAGTGAAAAACTGGAAGTGGAAGGTCGTAGTCTCTGGCAGGATGCACGCCGTCGCTTTATGCACAACCGTGCCGCCGTCGCCAGTCTGGTGGTTCTGGTGATCATCGCGCTGTTTGTGACCCTGGCACCGATGCTGTCGCAATTTACCTATTTCGATACGGACTGGGGCATGATGTCCAGCGCGCCGGATATGGAATCCGGTCACTATTTCGGGACCGACTCATCCGGCCGTGATCTGCTGGTGCGCGTCGCGATTGGGGGGCGTATCTCGTTGATGGTCGGTATCGCCGCCGCGCTGGTGGCGGTAATTCTGGGTACGCTCTACGGCTCACTTTCCGGCTACCTTGGCGGCAAAGTGGACTCAGTGATGATGCGTTTGCTGGAAATCCTGAACTCCTTCCCGTTTATGTTCTTCGTCATTCTGCTGGTGACCTTCTTCGGCCAGAACATTCTGTTGATTTTCGTGGCCATCGGGATGGTTTCCTGGCTGGATATGGCGCGTATCGTACGCGGCCAGACGCTGAGCCTGAAACGTAAAGAATTTATCGAAGCCGCGCAGGTTGGTGGCGTATCTACCCGAAATATCGTGGTTCGCCATATTGTTCCTAACGTGCTGGGGGTGGTTGTGGTCTATGCCTCACTGCTGGTGCCAAGCATGATCCTGTTTGAATCCTTCCTCAGCTTCCTGGGGCTGGGTACGCAGGAACCACTGAGCAGCTGGGGCGCGCTGTTGAGCGATGGTGCAAACTCGATGGAAGTATCACCGTGGCTGTTGCTCTACCCGGCGGGTTTCCTGGTGGTCACACTGTTTTGTTTCAACTTTATCGGCGATGGCCTGCGTGATGCCCTCGACCCGAAAGACCGTTAAGGAGCGCCGTCATGACAATTATTGAAACGGCCACTGCGCCACAGGCGCAACAGCAGAGCAATCTTCTGCTGGACGTAAAAGACCTCCGTGTGACCTTTAAAACCCCTGACGGGGATGTTACCGCCGTCAACGATCTCAATTTCAACCTGAGCGCGGGTGAAACGCTTGGGATTGTCGGTGAATCCGGCTCCGGAAAATCCCAGACCGCCTTTGCGTTGATGGGCCTGCTGGCATCTAACGGTGTGATTGGCGGTTCCGCAAAATTCAATGGTCGCGAAATCCTCAACCTGCCGGAGCACGAGCTGAACAAGCTGCGTGCCGAGCAGATCTCGATGATTTTCCAGGACCCGATGACTTCGCTGAACCCGTATATGCGCGTCGGTGAGCAGCTGATGGAAGTTCTGATGCTGCATAAAGGTCTGGGGAAAGCGGAAGCGTTTGAGGAATCCGTCAAAATGCTGGATGCGGTAAAAATGCCGGAAGCGCGTAAGCGCATGCGCATGTTCCCGCACGAATTCTCCGGCGGTATGCGTCAGCGCGTGATGATTGCTATGGCGCTACTGTGTCGGCCAAAACTGCTGATTGCCGATGAACCGACTACCGCACTGGATGTTACCGTTCAGGCGCAAATCATGACCCTGCTGAACGAGCTTAAGCGTGAGTTCAACACGGCGATTATCATGATTACCCACGATCTGGGTGTTGTTGCCGGTATCTGTGACAAAGTGCTGGTGATGTATGCCGGTCGTACGATGGAATACGGCAAAGCGCGGGACGTGTTCTATCAGCCTGCCCATCCATACTCCATTGGCCTGCTGAACGCGGTGCCGCGGCTTGATGCGGAAGGGGAATCCCTGCTCACCATTCCGGGCAACCCGCCAAACCTGCTGCGTCTGCCAAAAGGCTGTCCGTTCCAGCCGCGCTGTCCGCATGCGATGGAAATCTGCAACAGCGCACCGCCGCTGGAAGCATTTGCACCAGGCCGTCTGCGCGCCTGCTTTAAGCCGCAGGAGGAGCTGGTATGAACGCATTAGATGAAAAACGCAATGTGCTGCTCGAAATCGCTGACCTTAAGGTGCATTTCGATATTAAGGATGGTAAACAGTGGTTCTGGCAGCCGCCGAAAACCCTGAAAGCCGTGGATGGCGTCACCCTGCGTCTGTACGAGGGGGAGACCCTGGGGGTCGTGGGCGAGTCCGGCTGTGGGAAATCCACTTTCGCACGTGCCATAATCGGCCTGGTCAAAGCTACCGACGGAAAAGTGGCGTGGCTGGGTAAAGACCTTCTGGGGATGAAGCCCGACGAGTGGCGCGACGTGCGAAGCGACATCCAGATGATTTTCCAGGATCCGCTGGCATCACTTAACCCGCGTATGACCATCGGAGAGATTATTGCCGAGCCGCTGCGCACCTATCATCCTAAGATGCCGCGTCAGGAAGTCCGTGACCGCGTAAAGGCGATGATGCTGAAAGTGGGGCTGTTGCCTAACCTCATTAACCGTTATCCGCACGAATTCTCCGGCGGTCAGTGTCAGCGAATTGGTATTGCGCGTGCGCTGATCCTTGAGCCGAAGCTGATTATCTGTGATGAACCGGTTTCCGCGCTGGACGTTTCCATTCAGGCACAGGTGGTTAACCTGCTGCAGAAGCTGCAGCGCGAGATGGGGCTGTCGCTGATCTTCATTGCGCACGATCTGGCCGTGGTAAAACACATTTCTGACCGTGTACTGGTGATGTATCTGGGTCATGCCGTGGAGCTGGGCACGTATGATGAGGTGTACCACAATCCGCTGCACCCTTACACCAAAGCACTGATGTCTGCAGTACCCATCCCCGATCCCGATCTGGAGAAAAATAAAACGATCCAGCTTCTGGAAGGAGAATTGCCTTCACCGATTAATCCGCCGTCAGGTTGCGTGTTCCGTACGCGCTGCCCGATGGCCGGGCCGGAATGTGCGAAAACACGACCGGTTCTGGAAGGCAGTTTCCGACATGCGGTTTCCTGCCTGAAAGTAGACCCGTTATAATCGCAAGGGCTGACATGATGTCAGCCCTTATTTATTGCGAGGTTACCGTGTCGCGTTTATTCACTTCAGCCCGTCGACGGCTCTATCATCTTTTATTCGATCCAGAAACGGTATCGGGCCGCCGTTTTGAGGGACTCTGCGCGCTGTTTGCGTTACTTAGCGTCATTGTCATCTTTATTGAATCCGGTGTCGGGACACAATATCACCTGACTTTTGATGAATGGCATGCCTTTGTCTGGCTTGAACTGGCGATCACCCTGGTCTTTACCGCTGAGTATATTCTGCGGGTCGTTTGCTGGCCCAATCCGGCAAAGTACGTATTCAGCTTCTGGGGTTTTATCGATTTAGCGACCATCCTGCCGCTCTATGTCATGTGGCTATGGCCAGAAATCAGTCTCAACTATGTTTTCGCCTGGCGCGCCATGCGCGTGATTCGCGTATTGCGAATTCTTAAATTGCTGCGTTTTATGCCGTCGCTGCGCGTATTCTGGAGTGCCATCGTTAGCGCACGACATCAGCTTATTCTGTTCTACTCGTTTATTGCCATTGTGATGATTGTTTTCGGCGCGCTGATGTATTTGATAGAAGGGCCCAAATACGGCTTCACAACGCTCAACGCCTCCGTCTACTGGGCCATCGTGACCGTGACGACCGTGGGGTACGGTGATATCACACCCCATACGCCGCTGGGGCGCATAGTGGCATCCGTGCTCATTCTGATTGGGTATTCGGTGATTGCTATCCCGACGGGGTTAATTACCACGCACATGAGCAGTGCATTTCAAAGCCACAAAGCGCAGCGTAAATGTCCGCGCTGTCATCAGGGCGAGCATGAGCAGAGCGCGCGGTTTTGCAACCGCTGTGGGAGCGAGTTACCGAAGTAAATAAAAAAGGCTGCCATCGCAGCCTTTTTTATTATTCGCGCCAGAGAATGTGGCACAGCTTGTGGTCTTTCTCCCGGCAGAGCAGGACGCGAGCGAAAATGTCGTTAATTTCCCCACCATCTTCGTCAGCCAGCCCAATCACCACTTCGGCAAAGAAGTCAGGATTCAGGTCGAAATCCACATGTTCAGCCCAGTCTTCTGCAGGGTCGAACAATTCGGCACCGCCGCGCTCTTCGAACTGCAGATTAAAGAGGATCACGTCCGCGGGATCGAGGTTATCAACCGCCAGTTCGAGAAAAATGTCATAGGCCTGCTCGAGCGTTTCGTCTTCGGTCAGGCGATTGTTCAGATCCATTTCCATGATGACTACCTGTTTAACATCGTTGGGCACGTTTTACAGCAACGGACTAAAGAAGTAAAACAGTCGTTCAGCTATTCTCTGCCACAGCGGGCGTTTTACCCACAGCCTGGCATCCAGCAGCCGCGAGCGGGAGATATAATCATCCTGCACCGCCGCCAGGTCACCGCCAAATCCGGCGTCATCAATCACCAGGGTGATTTCAAAGTTCAGCCACAGGCTGCGCATATCGAGGTTTACCGTGCCCACCAGGCTTAATTCGCCGTCGACAAGCACGCTCTTGGTGTGCAGCAGCCCGCCTTCAAACTGGTATATTTTCACCCCGGCGGCCAGCAGTTCGCTAAAGAAGGCGCGGCTGGCCCAGCCCACCAGAAGCGAGTCATTTTTGCGGGGCAAAATGATACTCACATCGACACCGCGCTGCGCTGCGGTACAGATCGCGTGCAGCAGGTCATCGCTGGGGACGAAGTAGGGCGTCGTCATGATCAAATATTCACGCGCTGAGTAGGTAGCCGTCAGCAGCGCCTGATGAATTAAGTCCTCCGGGAATCCCGGCCCGGAGGCAATGGTATGAATAGTATGACCGCTGGCCTCTTCAAACGGCATGATGTTGCCATCTGGCGGTGGGGGCAGAATACGCTTGCCGGTCTCTATCTCCCAGTCGCATGAGTACACGATTCCCATCGAGGTGGCAATCGGCCCCTCCATTCGTGCCATCAGATCCACCCATTGCCCGACGCCGGAGTCCTGTTTAAAGAAGCGCGGGTCAACCATGTTCATACTGCCGGTGTAGGCAATATAATTATCAATCATGATCATTTTACGGTGCTGGCGTAGGTCCATCCGGCGCAGAAAGACGCGCAGGAGATTTACCTTTAACGCCTCAACCACTTCGATACCGGCATTACGCATCATGCCAGCCCAGGGGCTGCGGAAAAACGCCACGCTACCTGCGGAGTCCAGCATCAGACGGCAGTGGATCCCCCGACGCGCGGCCGCCATCAGGGATTCAGCGACCTGGTCGGCCATGCCGCCGGGCTGCCAGATATAGAACACCATCTCAATGTTATGGCGAGCAAGCTGGATATCGCGGATCAACGCCTGCATCACGTCATCGGAGGAGGTCAGAAGCTGGAGCTGGTTCCCCTTAACGCCGCCAATCCCCTGACGCCGTTCGCAGAGCTTAAACAGCGAGGAGGCTACGCTGCTATTCTCCTCGGCAAAGATATGTTTGCAGGCTTTAAGATCGTTAAGCCACTTCGCGGTGGAAGGCCACATGGCACGCGCCCGCTCGGCCCGGCGTTTACCCAGATGAAGCTCACCGAAAGAGAGATAGGCAATAATTCCCACCAGCGGGAGGATGTAAATGATCAGAAGCCAGGCCATGGCAGAGGGTACGGCTCTGCGCTTCATCAGGATGCGTAATGTCACACCCGCGATTAACAGCCAGTATCCCAAAATGACCAGCCAACTCACCACGGTGTAGAAGGTTGTCATGGTTAAAAAATCCTTTTGAAAGCGTATTGTTATGAGTGTACGCATCAGGATTCATCTGGCAAATAAAAACGCCAGGTAAAAGCGCTGGTTTGCTGCCGGGTTGGGTTTATAATGGCGGCTCTGTTTGAGAAAGAGTTGTAGACATGAAGCGCAGTAGAACAGAAGTAGGGCGCTGGCGCATGTTGCGACAGGTGAGTCGTCGTAAGGCTCGTTGGCTGGAAGCACAATCCCGCCGCAATATGCGTATCCACGCCATCAGAAAATGTGGATTGAACAGGCACCGCAACGCGTTGCTGTTCGCCGTCCAGGATATCTGAAAACCCTGAGGGCACCGCAAGGTGCCCGCTGATTTTATAGTGTCTTATTTAGAGAATATCGTTATTGCTGCGATATTCCGGTGATGTTTAGCAAAAGGAGGGAGAGGTGTTTGCGGAGTTTGGCGTACTGAATTTCTGGACGTATGTTGTTGGCGCATTTTTTATTGTGCTGGTGCCGGGCCCGAATACCCTGTTTGTGCTGAAGACCGGGATCGGTCACGGCGTTAAAAAAGGATATCTTGCCGCTACAGGTGTGTTTATCGGCGATGCGGTTCTGATGTTTCTCGCCTGGGCAGGCGTCGCGGCTTTAATCCAGACCACGCCAGTACTGTTTAATATCGTACGCTATCTGGGTGCTTTCTATTTACTCTGGCTGGGCGGCAAAATGCTCTGGTCGGTGATTAACCGTCAGAATCACGCTCATGAGAGCGGAACTGAACCTGCCAGTATGATCATGAAACGCGCCCTGGTACTGAGCCTGACGAATCCAAAAGCGATTCTGTTCTACGTTTCGTTCTTTGTGCAGTTTATTGACGTGAATGCACAAAATACCGGGACCTCTTTCCTGATCCTCGCCACCACGCTTGAGTTGATTAGCTTTATGTACATGAGCTTCCTGATCTTCTCCGGTGCGTTTGTCACGCGTTATCTAAAAACCAAAAAGAAACTGGCAAAGCTGGGGAACGGGCTGATAGGGCTGCTGTTTGTCGGATTTGCGGCGCGGTTAGCGTCACTGCATTGATGTGAAGAAAGGCTCCTGAGGGAGCCTTTATTATATCAGAACACTTTCTTATACGGTCGCACCGTTACCTTCGCATACACGCCCGCCGCAACGTACGGGTCTGCGTCAGCCCAGGCCTGCGCCGCTTCCAGAGATTCAAACTCTGCAATAACCGTGGAGCCCGAAAAACCGGCTGCACCCGGGTCGTTGCTGTCGACAGCAGGCATTGGGCCAGCGGTCAGCAAACGACCTTCATCCTGTAGCAGCTGTAAGCGTGCCAGGTGAGCAGGGCGGACAGACTGGCGTTTCTCAAGTGAATCAGCGACATCTTCAGAGTAAATCACGTAAAGCACGGTGAAGCTCCTTAAGCGTTTTAAAGTGTCAGTTACGTTATGTGAAAGGGCAACTGACTGCAATGTAAAGATAAAAACAATGTTAATACCCTGATCTGAATGCCCCTTTTTTGGCCACATTGACGCTTAAATTGCGCCAGAACAAAGTGTCTTATTGAATATGATTGCTATTTGCATTTAAAATCAGGGTTCGATTTTTTAACGTTGATGACTATGACTTCGATGACCCTTGATTTACCTCGCCGCTTTCCCTGGCCGACGCTGCTCTCCGTCGTGATTCACGGTGCTGTCGTGGCGGGTTTGCTCTATACCTCGGTTCATCAGGTTATTGAAATGCCCGCACCCGCGCAGCCGATTTCGGTGACCATGGTATCGCCAGCGGATCTCGAGCCGCCGCAGGTCGCGCCGCCACCGCCACAGCCGGTTGCTGAACCGGAGCCAGAACCCGAACCTGTTCCGGCGCCACCGAAGGAAGCCCCGGTGGTGATCCATAAACCTGAACCGAAGCCCAAACCTAAGCCGAAGCCAAAACCGGTTAAGAAGGTCGAGGAGCGTCCGAAACGCGAAGAACGTCCGGTTGAGCCACGCGCGACCCAGACGGTTGAGAATACAGCACCTTCACGTCCGGTGATGAACAACTCCGCACCGGCACCAAAACCAACGGTTGCCGCGCCAGCGGGCCCACGAGCACTGAGCCGAAACCAGCCTCAGTATCCGGCGCGAGCGCAGGCTTTACGTATTGAAGGTCGCGTACGGGTGAAATTTGACGTTACCGCAGATGGCCGCGTTGATAACGTGCAAATCTTGTCCGCTCAGCCTTCTAATATGTTTGAACGCGAAGTGAAATCGGCGATGCGCAGATGGCGCTACGAAGCCGGTAAACCGGGTAGCGGATTGATCGTGAACATTGTCTTTCGCCTGAACGGCGGGGCGCAGATGGAATAAAAAAAGCCTCCGGATGGAGGCTTTTTTGTCAGATAATCAGGCCTGTGGAAGCTGACGAGGTTTACCCTCGCTATCCACTGCCACATAAATAAACAGTGCTTCAGTAGCTTTATAGCGCTGTCCAATCGGTTCTGAAGAGACCTTCTTCACCCAGACTTCAATGTTGATAGAGATGGAGGTATTGCCGCGCTTGACGCAGCGCGCGTAACAGCACACCACGTCACCTACCGCTACCGGGCGCAGGAAGGTCATTCCATCGACCCTCACGGTTACCACGCGTCCATGAGCTATCTCTTTTGCCAGAATTGCGCCGCCCATATCCATTTGCGACATCAGCCAGCCGCCAAAAATATCGCCATTGGCATTAGTGTCAGCGGGCATTGCCAGTGTGCGTAAAACCAGTTCGCCCTGAGGGGCGTTAGTTGTTGTCATTGTTTTAACCCGTAACGGAAGACTTCAGGCGGGATGCTACTATGATTTCACAGCGGAGAGAATAGACCAGAACGCCTGTCGAACACGTTCTGGTCAACCAGCAGTTAGTGCTTATCGTCCTGCGGCATATGGCGATAGATGTAAACGCCGCTGAGCAGGGTGAAAATCAGCGTCAGGGCTGTCAGGCCGAAGACCTTAAAGTTGACCCAAATGTTCTGCGGCAACCAGAAGGCAATGTAGATATTGGCAAGACCGCAAAGAATAAAGAACACCGCCCAGGCAATATTCAGTCGGGACCAGACCTGCTGCGGCAGCGTCAGCTCTTTACCCAGCATGCGCTGGATAAGCGGTTTTTTCATAACCCACTGGCTGATTAACAATGCGCCTGCAAACAGCGCGTATATCACCGTGACTTTCCACTTGATGAATTCATCATTGTGGAAGAACAGGGTCAGCCCGCCGAAAACAGCGACCAGCACGAACGTGACCAGCGCCATTTTTTCGACTTTACGGTAACGTACCCAGCTGTAGAACAGCACAACCGCGGTCGCGATAATCAGCGCAGTGGTCGCAGCATAGATGTCATACAGCTTATAAAACGCGAAAAAGACCACGAGCGGTAAAAAATCAAGAAACTGCTTCATTCTGTGATTCCATCTTCTCTGTTGAGCCGGGAAGCGGGTCATGCTCCCGGCATCAGGATTACTGACGAATTAACATATACAGGCGGAACAGATAGACCAGCAGTACCGCTGAAATCAGGTTGCTCAGCGTATTCGCGACTACCGCGCCAACATTAGGCGTTAAAACCGCAAAATTTGGCGCAAACAGGAGCAGAAGCGTTTTCGCAAGCAGCCAGCCGATCACGGCAGGGGCCACCAGGCGCATATTCGCCCATGCGAGCCTGATGCTGCTGCGCATTGCGGTAAAAATCCCCATTTTGTCCTGCACGATCATGATCGGGGCAAAAGAGAGCACGATAGCCAGCAACACGCCCGGCACCACGACCAGCATAATCCCCATCTGCACCAGCAGGGTGGTTAAGAAGATCAGGATAAACAGCTTAGGCAACACGGGGGCACTGGCGCCAATCGCGCGTAAGGCACTGACCCGATGGCCCGCTGACACCAGCTGAATCATCAGGAGAACGCCGCCCGCCAGAATCGCATTACCAATGAGACCAGAGAACGTCGATGCGGCTGAAGCCCGCAGCAGGATTTGCTGCTGCTCTGGCGTCATGTTTTGCACCAGTTCAAACAACCCGACGCTTCCTGCCAGATTGTCACCCTGGCTCAGGCTGGCAATCTGTTCATCACTCGGTGAGAAGGCATGGCCCAGCACCACAGTGATAAAGGCGCAAAGCAACGCGATCAGTAAAAAAGTTATGAACTGATTGCGGAAAAAGTTTCCCGTGTCACGGTAGACAGACTTCGCCGTGATAGACATGCACTCTCCTTGAGTATTGCAGGTGTTAATTAGCCGGCAATTGTACACCGGATGCACCTGCTGTGGCAGCATCAAGGCTTGTATGGAAAAGCATATCTTTGTAAAGCGGCGGTAATCCGACCCGTGCGCGGGCGCGATTACAGGCGTCGTTGACCTGCCCGTCTTCCCCTGACATAGCAAATTCCCGGCAGGGGCTGGGGCGATCCTCATAGATGGAACACCGGGTTGAGACCCCGGGTTCACCCTGTAGCGCGACGCAGCGAGCCTGTTTTTGGTTCGTGCCGCGCATACAGCGCAGAAAAGGGGTTAACGGCTCAGTGAGATGAACCGGAACGGTACCGCCGCCATCGATGGCCTCGGCCCAGTAGAAAGAGACTCGAAAATACGCACAACAGGCTCCGCACGTCATGCACGGGTTAACTTCACTCATGGCACACCTGCAAAAAAGAACGCATCAAATCAATTTGTGAGAGCGATAAATTAGCCAGCCGCCTGAGCAAGAGCAAGAGGGGGAAAAGAGAAAATTTTGTAACTGTGAAATGCCAAAAATTGACATGGAAACAACTTAATGTTTTTCAAAGTGCCACAAAAAATTAACCCAGATCAATGAATGTTAACTTACTGGTTTTAATGTGATCTGTGGCAGATCACTTATTACTCTTTTGTGAGTATATTCTCACCCGCTATTAAAACCACAACGATGGAGCGGATATGAAAAAATTAGCGGTGGCAGCCCTTGTATTAAGCAGTCTCTCTGGCGGCGCGTATGCGCACGAAGCAGGTGAATTCTTTATTCGTGCCGGTTCGGCCACGGTTCGCCCAACAGAGGGCTCTGATAACGTGCTGGGTATGGGCGGTTTTAACGTCAGTAATAACACCCAGTTAGGCTTAACGTTTACTTATATGGCGACGGATAACATTGGTGTCGAGCTTCTGGCGGCAACGCCGTTCCGCCATCGCGTGGGTCTCGGCCCGACCGGTGATATCGCCACCGTTCACCATTTACCGCCAACGCTGATGGCGCAATGGTACTTTGGCGATGCCAGCAGCAAGGTGCGTCCGTATATTGGCGCCGGTGTAAACTACACCACCTTCTTTGATGAGAAGTTTAACGATACCGGTAAAGCGGCCGGTCTGACGGACCTCAGCCTTAAAGATTCATGGGGTATGGCGGGGCAGGTCGGTCTGGATTATCTGATTAACCGCGACTGGCTGATTAACGCCTCGGTCTGGTACATGGATATTGATACGGACGTACGCTTTAAAGCGGGCGGTGAGCAGCAAAGTATCAATACTCGCCTCGATCCGTGGGTGTTTATGTTCTCTGCAGGTTATCGCTTCTAATCCCCCTCAAACTGGCCACCAGGTGGCCAGTTTGCTTTTGCAGCCTTCAAAACGACGGATAAACCGGCCGCTCGTCAATTTTTACGCAGTGCCTGAGTTTCGTTTCCCCATCATATAAATAGCTAAATGCGTCGCTGGACACCGAATGGAAAAGAATATCGCCATTAGCAAACGGGATCATTTCGGTGTCACCCGCGCGCTTGTGCCCTGCGCCGGTTTCAAACTGGCCGCGCCACCGTTCCTGCGTATGGTCGTAAACGTGCAGAATAACCTCGACAAGTCCTCTTTCCGGACAGTGAAGGCGCAGGAAGGTTGAAGAGAAATTCAGGGGCAGCACGTGAAAGGGAATCAATAAGGCGAAAACCAGTAAAGCTCGTAAATACATCAAACTGCGAAAACCTCCTTCAAAATGGATATGAGATTTTACTTAAGTCAGATGCGGCGGCTTTGCCCTCGATCAAGAGGTCTTATAATTCAATGCGATAAAGGCCTCTGACGAGGCCTGAACGTTCATTTTTGAATCAAATAGCGGATTGTTGGCCCGTCCTGCTGAATATCCAGCACCGTGTAGCCATGGTTTTTAGCATCCAGAGGAATGTTGTTAATGGATTGCGGGCAGTCGCTCACCACCTCCAGAATTTCCCCTTTTTTGAGCTGCGGTAGCGCTTCAAGGGTAGCCACTGCCGGATAAGGGCAGGGTTCGCCGATCATATCCAGTCGATAGTCAGGCACGATCTCTTTCATGCAGCGTTCTCCTGCGTTTCAGGTTTAGCGGTGGTGCGACGGAAGAAACGTTTCTCCTGCGCGACAACCAGTAAAAAAGCGACCAGCAGCAAGGCATAGGTTACCAGCAGGCCGCCGAGCGGACCGAAGGTGCTCAACAGATTGACCTTATCCCAGTTTGTTGCGAGTACAGGTGAGACATCATCCCAGTAGTACGCCAGAATGGTTGAACCAATGACATTACCAAGGCCGACCCACCAGTAATGCACCTGGCCTTCGACGGCGCGATACATCCAGCCGGTTTCACACCCGCCTGCCAGCACAATTCCGAAGCCAAACAGCAGGCCACCAATCACCGCGTTAGGACCGGCCCACATGATTTTCGGTTCAACACCGAGTTGTACATAGCTGAAAATGCCGATGGCACTCACCGCCATACCGGCAATGATCGCTTTTGCCATCATGGTTCGTCCGGTGATCCACATATCGCGAAACGCAGAGGTAAAGCAGATCTGCGCGCGTTCAATCAGCAGACCAAACCCTACGCCAAACAGCATCGCCAGGCCGAGTTTCGGTTGATTCAGCGCTGTGCAGATTGCCCACGCGATCATGGCAAAAAAGACCAGCATACCGAGGCGAAAACGGCGTTTCGCCTGGTCCGGCTTCTGGGTCAGCGGTGACGCCGCGCTAACTTTGGTCATTTTTACCGGAATACGGAACAGCGGCAGCAGGGTGAATTTTGCACCGAAGTAAGAGCCAATCGCGGTGGCGACGGCAAAGAACCAGGCATGCAGTGAAAATTGCGGAATACCCGTGAAGAACGCGGCAAGGTTACAGCCCATCGCCAGGCGAGCACCAAATCCGGCAATAATCCCGCCGACGACCGCCTGCATAATGCGGATGCGGCTTTTGGGCATGCGCAACTTGACGTTATTTGCCCACAGCGCCGCCGCGAAACAGCCGCCGAACATCCCGATGATCATCATTCCGTCGATGCGGGTAAGCGGAGTACCGTCCAGGTGAATGAGTTTAAAGTAGCCCCACTCTTCGGCATGCACGCCAGCGAGTTGCAGAAGTTGACCACCCCAGCGGGTAAACTCGCCGGTCACGGCCCAGAAGGTACCGGTAATGCCGAAATAATAAGTAGAGAGAATGCCTGCCGCGATAACGGCCGGAACAGGTGACCAGAACTTAACTAAATAAGTCTGTTTGAAGTATTGCCATGACATGAGTAAGCCTCTGAACTCAGAAGGTGTATTTGGATTTAACGGGCCGGAATATATAACTTTTTGGCTTACTCTAAAACCTCTCCAAACCTACTCTCCGGGATAGCGTCATTTTTTATGACCTCCGTCATTAAATCTTCCGGTTATTTCCCGGCAATCACACCCCCGGCTGCAAAATATTCATTCCTTTCGCGGAGCCTTACTCAGAATGCGAGAGCGGCAGACATCCAGAATTTCGTCAGCCAGCGCGGAATTATCCGGGCAGGCACGGGACAACACCAGAGCCCCGACAAGATGTGCAAAGGTGTTTATCAGGTCAGCACGTGAGACATTTTCGTCGCTTAACATTGCCAGCTGACGTTCAACCCCGGCTGCAAATATCTCTTTGATGGACTCGGACTGGCGTGCGGTGTCCGTGCCTAGGGCAGACATCACGCAACCTCCGGCCATATCATCGCGATGCTGCCGGGAGAGGTAATATTCAATGAATTTGTCTCGATCTACACCCGCCAGGTTTTCAGCGGCATGCACAAACCCGCAATTCATGGCCTCTGACATCAGGTCGGCCTTCGAACCAAAGTGCTTATAAAATCCGCCGTGGGTTAAACCCGCAGCAGACATCAGCTCCGCCACGCCCACGCCGTCATAGCCGCGTTCACGAAAAAGTTCGGATGCCGTTTCAACTATGCGCATCCGGTTCTCCCGGACCTGCTCTTTTGACACTTTCATGCTGCCCACCCCCTATAAAACAAGGCTCAATTATACATTGATGATGATCATAATCAAACCAGTTGACTTTATAGATTATGATCATCATCATTAAATTCGTGTCTCCGTCAGCGCTTCGCAGAGAAAGGCACGCTCTGTCAGTCTGGCTGATATCAGCAAAGAGAGCCGGATATCTCCCGGATTTACCTGCATCGAACGGTGCAGATTCTGTTTAACATTTGATAAAGAAGATCACACATGACGAAAACTTCAGTTCTCATTACAGGCGCATCGACGGGTATTGGTGCTGTTTATGCGGAAAGGTTTGCAAGCCGTGGACATGACCTGATTCTGGTTGCCCGGGATAAAACAAAATTAGACGCACTTGCCGAACGTCTGAGACAGGAGAAGGGCGTTTCTGTAGATGTCCTGCCTGCCGATCTCACTCAGGCAGCGGAGTTAGCGACGGTGGAAACGCGTCTTCGTGAAGACGAAAAAATAGGGGTGCTGATCAATAACGCCGGCATCGCACAGTCGGGCCATTTTATCGGCCAGACGTCCGAGGCAATTGAGCGTCTTATCGCCCTGAATGTCACCGCGCTGACGAGACTTGCCAGTGCCGCGGCACCAAGGTTTGTCAACGCCGGAGAAGGTGCGATCGTCAATATCAGTTCAGTCGTTGGGCTTGCCCCGGAATTTGCCATGTCGATTTACGGTGCAACCAAAGCCTTTGTGCTTTTCTTGTCGCAGGGATTGCATCTTGAGCTGTCCTCCGCAGGCGTTTACGTCCAGGCGGTACTTCCGGCCGGCACTTACACCGAAATCTGGGAACGTGCCGGTATTGATATCAGTAAGGCGCCCGAGATGATGGAAGTGGATCAGTTAGTTGACGCAGCCCTGGCGGGCTTTGACCGTCGCGAACTCGTCACCATCCCTCCTTTACAACACGCTGCCCACTGGGATGACCTGGAGAGGACGCGTCAGGCTCTGCTGGCGGACATCAACCAGGCTAACGTGGCAGAGCGCTACAAAGTGTAGTCAGGGGGGATTCGGCATAGGACTGAGTATCGTTTTTTCACTCAGCAACAGCGTTGTTAAGAAACATGCCACAGGCAAACCCGGCAGAGTAAAAGACAAATGAATAAGAAGACGATGAAAGCGTTTACGTTTAAACGCTATGGTAAATCCCCGGGACTGGGGATCGATGACGTCGATTTTCCGTCCCCCGGTGATGATGAAATTCTGGTCAAAGTGTATGCAGTAGGTCTGAACCCAATCGATAACATGATCCCGACCGGCATGTTCACACGCGTTCTGCATTTCAGTCTCCCCGCGACCTTGGGCAGTGATGTGTCCGGCGTTGTCGTTGCCACAGGACGTCGCGTGACGCGATTCAAGACAGGCGACGAGATTTTCGCCAGTATTTTTGACAGGGGAACGGGGTCGCTGGCCGAATTTGTCCGGGTGCCAGAAAGCCTTGCGGCGTTAAAACCCGCCAGTCTGGATTTCGTACAGGCCGCGTCACTTCCTATGGTCAGTCTCACCTCCTGGCAAGCGCTGACAGAACGCGCGATGCTGCGAGCGGGGCAGAAAGTATTTATCCCTGCCGGATCCGGTGGAATCGGCAGTTTTGCTATTCAGCTGGCGAAACACTTTGGTGCAACGGTTGGGACGACCACCAGCACAGCCAACATTGACTGGGTGAGCCGCCTTGGTGCAGATGACGTCGTTGACTATAGAAAGCAGGAATTCGAAAAAGTGCTGAGCGGCTACGATATTGTCCTCGGTACTATCAGAGGTGACGCGATTGAGAAATCCACGCAAATCCTTAAGCCGGGAGGGAAAATTATTTCCCTGATCGGGCCGTTAGATGCTGCTTTCGCGCGGGAACGACACCTTAATGTTTTCCTGCGTTTCGTATTAGGGCTGATGAGCCGCAAAATCATGCGGCTGTCAAAAAAGCGAGGTTTGACCTATTCGTTTCTCTTTGTTCGCCCTGATGGCAGCCAGCTCAGCCAAATCGGTGAACTCATGGACGCTGAACTCATCAAGCCCGTAATCGACAAGGTTTACCCCTTTGCCGAAACGAGCGACGCCTTCACCTATCTGGCTCGCGGGCATGCAAAGGGGAAAGTCGTCGTTAAAGTTCATGGGTGATAGCTACGAAGGCTTGAGCGCCGTTGCAGCGGCGGACCGCAGATAATGGTGATGCGCTGAGTGGAACCCTGCGCATTGCCCCCCCCTATGCTGCCGGACATTGTCACTGAAGGCGTGGATATTTCGCTACGTTTTGGTGAGTCGGGGGAAGGATGAACCCAATATACGTTGTACTCTGCGCGGGATTAAAACCTGGGCATTACGGATATGGCCACCCCTCAGGCGAGGGGTGGCTTTCGGGGCGGGAGAGTGATGTTTACTTCGCCGCTTCCTCGATAAGTGTGGCGACATCCTGTGGATGTGAAACCATCACGACATGGGATGCGCCTTTAATCACAACGGTGTGTTTTGATCCCGCACGTTCAGCCATGAATCGCAAACCCTGGGCGGGGATATTCTTGTCGCCGTCACCGTAAATGAAGTAAGAGGGCAGTTTTTTCCAGGCTGGCGCACCCGATTTTTCAGTTAAAGCCGCTTCGGTAATCGGTCTTTGCCCTGCGGCCATCAGCGCCGCCTCTTCAGCTGAAACGTCATGCGCGAATTGCTGGTGGAACTTCGCCCGATCGATGGAGAGATCGACGCTACCATCAGCCAGCTTCACCGGTGTGGCAAGCGCCTGGCCAAGCGTGCCGCCAGGGAATTTCCCTGTCAGGTCGGCCGCGGCTTCACCCGCGTCCGGAGCAAATGCGGCGACATAAACCAGCGATTTGACATTGTTTGTATCACGGGCCGCGTTCGTAATAACCTGGCCACCATAGGAATGCCCGACAAGGACGACCGGCCCCTTAATGTTGTTCACCACAGAAGAGACGTAAGCCGCATCACCCGAAACACTACGCAGCGGATTCGCCGCAGCAACGACATTGTATCCATCCTTTTGCAGGATCCGGGTAACGCCATTCCAGCTAGAAGAGTCGGCAAAGGCACCATGAACCAGGACAACGGTCGGCTTAGCGGTTTCGGCGATTGCGCTGGCAGACAGCAGAACGGCGGCAACGGCAAGGGAGGCAGCAAATTTGGACATGATCATTCCTCTTTTCAATACAGTTTAAAGGGTATGCGTAGGGGGGATCGTGGCCTGTCTGAAACAGGCCACCTGGTTAGCCGCGAATAAAGGTCAGTACGTCAGCGTTAAAGCGATCGGCCTCTGTCTCCGCCAGTCCATGTGAACCGCCGGCATATATCGTCAGCGTCGCATTCGCAACGATCTCAGCGGCGCGGTGTGCGGATGCCTTAATGGGGACAATCTGGTCATCGTCGCCATGAATAATCAGCGTAGGGCGATCAATCTGCTGCAGGTCGCGTGTGTAATCGACTTCAGAGAACTCATGGATGCAGTCATATTGCCCTTTAATGCCGCCCTGCAGGCCAATTCTGCGGAAGTTTTCCCGTAACCCGTCATTGGTGGGGACATGGTCACGGTTAAAGCCATAGAACGGAATTGTCAGGTCAAAGTAAAACTGTGAGCGGTTTTTGGCCGTGCCTTCGCGGATAGCATCAAACACCTCAATCGAAGTACCGTCTGGATTGGCATCCGTCCGGAGCATAAGAGGAGGGACTGCGCCGACCAGAACGACTTTAGCCACGCGTGAGGTACCATGACGGCCGATATAATGTGCAACTTCGCCGCCCCCTGTGGAGTGACCCACTAAAATCAGATCCTTCAGATCCAGCGACTCAATCAGCTCAGCGAGATCGTCCGCATACTGATCCATATTGTTGCCGTGGAAAGTCTGGTCTGAACGCCCATGGCTGCGACGGTCATGCGCGATGACCCGGAAACCATTCTGGCTGAAAAACAGCATTTGCTGGTCCCAGGCATCAGACGATAACGGCCATCCGTGAGCGAAGAGGATAGGCTGACCTGAACCCCAGTCTTTGTAAAAAATGCCTGTTCCGTCTTTGGTGATGAAAGTTGTCATTTTGTACTCCTGTTATGTGTTGCGTTATTTGTTTGTGTGCGATTTGTTTGTGTGCAAATGAATATGGCAGCCCTTTTTGCCTTTGTCAATCGCTTGCAATTAAATCGTATGCAAATTATTTTAAGGGGACTGGAGGACATATGACTAAACACACTAATTCCGAGGATTCCCTGCCAGATGTGCACGGTATGCTCTGTTTCTCTCTTTACTCTGCGGGACATGCTTTTACTCAGCTCTATCGTCCCATGCTTGATAAGCTTGGCCTGACCTATCCCCAGTATCTGGTGATGGTTACCTTGTGGAATCAGGATGGGCGAACAGTGAAGGAACTGAGTGGAATTCTTTTTCTTGAGTCCAGCACGTTGACCCCTTTACTGAAGCGGCTGGAGACTGCGGGGTTGATCACCCGGACACGTAATCCGAAGGATGAGCGCGAAGTGCTTATCCACCTGACGGAGAAGGGGGAGGCGCTGAAAAGCGAGACCAGCACTATCACGCGCTGTATTGTGGATACCCTGGGGATGGACGCCGACATCATTGCTGACATCAAAGCATCAGTCGATAAGATCCGTGACAAGATCCACCGTGCGCAGAAACCGGACGCCAATGACCTGGCCTGATGGGGTCATTCGGGCAGAGACATACTGTCCATTCGTACGCTCTATGAAACACTGAATTTACTGTAGGGCTGTTTTTCGCATTGAGGAATCTCATTATGATGAGGGCTAATGATTCCCAGGGGATACCACATGCGCATTGACAATCTACAGTATTTTTTTGACCCACTTTGCGGCTGGTGTTATGCCAGCTCGCCCGCCCTGAATTATCTGGCACAACATTACATCGAAAAGCTCACGTTAATGCCCTGCGGTCTTTTTTGTGATGAGGGTGCCCGGCACATCACCGCCCAATGGGCAGAATATGCATGGACAAACGATCGGCGTATCGCTTCGCTGACCGGTCAGCCATTCAGTGAGAGCTATCACCAGCTCCTGAACTCAGGTGCGCGCTTTGATTCGACGTTTATGAACCGGGCACTTACGGCTTTTCATGAAATCAGCCCGGCGGCAGAGGCAGGGCTGCTTCGTGCACTGCAACATGCCCGCTATGTACTGGGGCGTGATACCGCGCAAAGTGATGTGGTGGAAGAGATCGGTATCGCCTGGGCTCGGGAAAATAACGTTGACCTCAACCCTAATGACTTTGCCGGCCGGCTTGATGCCGATAACGCGCTTCGCAGCCTGACGGACGTCAGGATCGCTGACGTAAAGCGTCTTATGAATCAAAAAGGTTTCAGCGGGGTTCCGCTGCTGTTGGTTACGGTTGACAGCACTGAGCACATTATCAGCGGCCACGATCTCTACGGTGGAGCAAAAAGCATCGGCGAGGCGCTGGCAAAGCTTGCGTAGCCAAAACGAGGCTTCCGGTTTTACACACCGGAGCTTCGTTTATCACCTGTTCGAATGCCCGAATCATTTCTGGCGGGAGAGGGAACGGAAAGAGCAGTAGTACCCTGCAGATGCGATAAGGCAGAGCATATACCCGAATGATTCGCTGCCTTCCTCCACGACATTCTTGACCACTCTGACGTAGCTTTGATCGAGTATCGCGTACCATAATTCGTGCATTCCAAACAGCCGGGAGAAAACCAGGACTGCCAGCAGACCACTGAGCATCATGCCGTACCACGGGGTACGGGTATAGTGGGTCAGTTGCGTAAGAGTAAGTCGGAAATGGATAACGGGATAAAGCAAAGCGCAAATGGCGGAAAGTAGTGCAAACCACACCCAACTTCCATGAGCCAGAAGATCAAAAAATGCATCCAGTTCGCGAATCAGCATGGAGAGGAAAAAGCCGCCGATCAGGATGTTGCAATAGCGCATGAATTCCCATTTCTTCGCCAGCAGGAAGTGAATAAATACGATGCTCACTAAAACCGATTCCTGCACAATTTCGGTCAGCGATATCTCCGGTATATCCAGATTAAATAAAGAGATATCCGCCCACAGACAAAGTACGGGCAAGGAGCAGGCTGCTGACGCGAAAAGAAAGAAGAAAAAGCTTTTGAGCACAGACATTAACACCACCACTTTCATTCAAAACATCTATGATAAGTGGCTTCGAACGAAAATCTATTTCACTTTGTGCGATATAGGCATGAATTTTAAGCATATTGAGCTACTTAGCGAGGGTGCGTTCACTCTGTGCCGATAAGATCCCCCCTTTCAGGGAGCTCTCCGTCACTAAAAGAGGCAATATGCTTTGGCTATCACAGGATGCGAATACATGGCCCCAGCGGCTTTAGTTTCCATAGCCATTCAGCCGTCCGGGTGTTTAAGCGGTTATAATAAAAAATAAAAACTTTGCTTAAAAAAATTTTCTGTGCCTAAATAGCGTCATCGGTTTGGAATACAGACCTTATAAACGCAGTTTAGTAAAGCAGTCCTCAGTTCAGGTGTTATCAATAGATACTCTTCTTCGTGAGCCTCCTCCTAAGTGCCAAATAAGTTACTCTCTAAATACAGGCCATCATCGCCGCGCTTAGTGGCTCAAAAAATAAGGAATTATCTATGTCTAATAAAATGACTGGTTTAGTAAAATGGTTTAACGCTGATAAAGGTTTTGGCTTTATCACGCCTGACGACGGCAGCAAAGATGTATTCGTACATTTCTCTGCTATTCAGAGCGACAGCTTCAAATCGCTTGATGAAGGCCAGAAAGTGTCCTTCACCATTGAAAATGGCGCTAAAGGCCCGGCAGCGGGTAATGTTTCTCCGCTGTAAGTCGCGCCTATTATCAATGACCCTTACGATAGCGATGAAGACGCGAGTCTGAGCAGTTAAGCTTCACTGATAACAAAAAACCCGCCGAGTGCGGGTTTTTTTATGGCTCCAGGAAAATTGTTATTCTGTTTAGCCGACCTGTTTTCTGAGACAATTATCCTTCACCCGGAGGCGGGATGCGGTCCCGAAGGCTGTATTCCTGTGATAAACGCCAGAAATCATGACCAGCCGGATGCTGATATAAGCGGAGCGAGAATTGACCGGCGACAGCGGTGATGTATTCAAATATCGCTGACTGGGTATTTTCATACTCCATCCACAGTACGGATGAGGTAAAACAATAAATTTCCAGGGGAATACCCGACGGCGTAGGCTTTAGCGTTCGCACGACAATATACATATCTTTGATAATATCAGGCCGATCGGCGAGCCATGCCATCAGGTAGTGCCGAAAAAGCGTTAAATTTGTCAGGCCATTATCCATAAACCAACTGTCCGGTACGCCCATGGGATCACGCCCGTCGATGAGCTTTGCCAGCGGTTCATTCGTGCCGCGCAGGGCCAGCATCGGGGCCAGCGTTTCCTGAGTGAGGAATTTAACGGAGTGCTGATCGATAGTGGTGCTGCGCATAATCCGGCGCGCCCCTGACGAAAACATGGCCTGCCAGTTGGTATACGTTTCGGTCAGGAAGTTTTTGGTCGGGATACGCGAGATTGTGTTATCCCAGTTACGGATGGTAATAGTGTGCAGCGCTATGTCGGTCACTTCGCCACTCAGGTTCTTATCGGGCATTTCAATCCAGTCCCCCAACTGCAGGACATCATTTGACGAAAGCTGGATATTGGCCACGAGCGAAAGCAGGGTGTGCTGAAAGACTAACATCAGTACGGCTGCTACGGCCCCGAGGCTGGAAATAATGATCGCAGGGGATTTATTCGACATGACGGCAAGGATCATGATCGCAGCGATGATGTGGATAAATATTTTCCCTATCTGAATATAGCCTTTGATAGAGTGATTTTTACGCTTCGTCTTGCGTAAATAAGAGCTGTTGACAATATCCAGCATCTCATTGAAGAAAACCGACAGAAAAATAAAGAATAAAATCCCACAGATGGTATTTATTGCCGTCACCAGCGATGCCGGCATATTGGGCATAAACTGCAGGACGTAATAAACGATAATAACCGGAATGAAATTTGACAGCTTCTCGGCAATACGACGATCTTTTTCCAGCGGGACATCCTGTTTGTGGCTGGAAAAGAAGACCTTACGAACGATTTTTATGAGCAGGAATTTGCACATCAGGTGCGCAAAGAAACCAGAGATGACCAGCAGAATAAGATTAAATCCAATGGCCAGAGCCGGATTGCTTTCTATGAATGTTAATAAATAATCCAAGTACACCACCGCTTATCGCCTGAATCGTATGCCATTTTGTATTAACCTCATTCAGGAGATAAATACAAAGATTTAACCAAATCATATAATGGCATATCCGGTACAGGCAAGTCCACGACCTGAATCCTAAGCCGCACCGAGCTATTTTGTTGCGGTCAGTAACTTTATTTTCAAATTCGTTCCAGGCGATAAAAGCAGGCGAATGTGCGTGGCAGTGCCCGGAATGGCGGCGCTAAAGAAACACCGTCTGGCGGCGAAGCCAGACGGTGGAGAGGTTACGCTTTGCGCGTTGCCGCTTTCATTGCGCTGACAAAGGTTTTCAGCTCAGCCAGCATTTGCTCTGGCTTGTCCACGTTCTTCTCAATGATTTTAACGATAGCGGAGCCTGAGATTGCACCGGCTGCGTTAGCGTCAATCGCCGCGGTGACCTGGTCGGGAGATGAAATCCCAAAGCCCTGCAGCGGAGGGGCCGCGTGGTATTCAGCCAGCTTTTCGACCAGATGATGCAGAGGCAGCGCCGCTTTGTTCTCCGCGCCGGTTACACCCGCACGGGAGAGCAGGTAGGTATACCCGCGACCATAGGAGGCAATCTGGCGCAGCAGTTCATCATCGGCGTTTGGCGGGCAGATGAAAATAGGTGCCACGTTATGTCGCATCGCCGCCTGACGGAACGGCGCAGACTCTTCTACCGGTACGTCTGCCACCAGAACGGAGTCGACACCCACGCGCGCGCACTCGGCGTAAAACTCATCAATACCACGGTTAAACACCAGGTTGGCGTACATCAGCAGGCCAATCGGGATCGTCGGATGCTTCTGGCGGATCGCCGCCAGCATCTCGAAGCACTGAGTGGGCGTCACGCCTGCGGCAAACGCGCGCAGGGTGGCGTTCTGGATGGTCGGGCCATCCGCCAGCGGGTCAGAGAACGGAATACCCAACTCCAGCGCGTCGGCACCCGCTTCAATCAGGGCGTCGATAATCTTCAGCGACTGCTCCGGACCAGGGTCGCCCAGCGTAACGAAGGGAACGAACGCGCCTTCCTGGCGGGATTTCAGTTCGGCAAATGCATTATCGTAGCGTTCCATCAGATTTCCCCTCGTGCTTTCAGAATATCGTGAACGGTGAAGATGTCTTTGTCACCGCGACCGGACAGGTTAACGACCAGCAGTTGCTCTTTTTCCGGGTTCTCTTTCATCATTTTCAGCGCGTGCGCCAGGGCGTGGGAAGACTCCAGCGCCGGGATAATCCCTTCGCTGCGGCACAGCGTTTTGAAGGCTTCCAGCGCTTCGTCATCGGTAATAGAAACATAATCCGCGCGACCCGTGCTGTTCAGATACGCATGCTGGGGTCCAACTGACGGAAAATCCAGGCCCGCAGAGATAGAGTAGGACTCTTCAATCTGGCCTTCCTCGGTTTGCATCATTGGCGATTTCATACCGAAGTAGATCCCCACGCGACCATGCTTCAACGGTGCGCCATGTTCACCCGATTCAATGCCGTGACCGGCAGGCTCGACGCCAATCAAACCCACGCGGGTGTCGTCGATGAAATCAGCAAACATGCCGATGGCGTTAGACCCGCCGCCGACGCAGGCGATCACCGCATCCGGCAGACGACCTTCTTTTTCAAGGATCTGCGCTTTGGTCTCTTCACCGATCATGCGCTGGAATTCGCGCACGATGGTCGGGAACGGGTGCGGACCCGCCGCGGTACCGAGCATGTAGTGCGCGGTTTCGTAGCTGCCAGACCAGTCGCGCAGCGCTTCGTTACAGGCATCTTTCAGCGTCGCGGAGCCGCTGTGCACTGGGATCACTTCCGCCCCCATCAGGCGCATACGGAACACGTTCGGAGACTGACGCTCAACGTCTTTCGCACCCATGTAAATGCGACATTTCAGGCCGAGCAGGGCGCTGGCGAGCGCAGAGGCTACGCCGTGCTGGCCTGCACCGGTTTCAGCAATAATTTCGGTTTTCCCCATACGCTTCGCGAGCAGCGCCTGGCCGAGAACCTGGTTAGTTTTATGTGCGCCACCGTGCAGCAGATCCTCACGCTTGAGATACAATGTCGTGTTTGTGCCTTCGGTCAGGTTGCGACATTTCGTCAGCGCTGTCGGACGCCCCGCATAGTTTTTCAGCAGGTCGGTAAATTCCGCCTGAAATGCCGGATCTTTCTGCGCACTGACGAACGCCTCTTCCAGCTGGCGCAGGGCGGGCATCAGGATTTGCGGGACGTACATCCCGCCGAACTCACCAAAATACGGGTTAAGTAATGTCGTCATCTTCTCTTCCTTAATATGCACGCAGAGTGTTAAAAACCGAGGCCAGTTTGCTGGCATCTTTAATACCCGGTTGTGACTCTACGCCTGAATTGAAATCGAGGCCTGCGCAGCCCGCTTTGGCGGCTTCCACGCAGTTATCCGGGCTTAATCCACCCGCCAGCAGGACGTTGTCCAGCTTTTCGCCATTTAGCAGTGACCAGTCAAAACGCTGACCCGTACCGCCCTGGCCGTTGTCGAGCACATATTTATCAACATGATTCAGGTTACGTGCGGGCAGGGTGGTACCCACGCTTTGCGCTTTCCAGATCTGCACCTGAGGGGCGAGGTCTGCACGCAGCTTATCGATGTAGGCTTGATCCTCATCGCCATGCAGTTGCACCGCACTCAGGGATAACGTTTCGGCTTTTGCCACGACGTCTGCGATATCCGCATTACGGAACACGCCCACATAGCTAAGTGGCGCTGCTGCGATCACATTGCGCGCCTGTTCCTCACTGACGGCACGAGGCGAGGCGTCAACAAAGATCAGGCCGCCGTAAATGGCCCCCGCGTCATACGCGGCCAGGGCATCCTGTTCGCGAGTTAAGCCACACACTTTGTTTTCACCGAGCAGGACGCGACGTACCGCGGCGTTAAGGTCGTCATGTTCCATCATGGCGGAACCAATCAGGAAACCGTTGGCGAAGTGGCTCAGCTCGCGCACCTGAGCGTAGCTGTTAATGCCGGATTCGCTGATTACCGTGACGCCAGAACCTAGACGCGGCGCAAGCTGGCGCGTACGGTTCAGGTCAATCGACAGGTCGCGAAGATCGCGGTTGTTAATGCCGACCACTTTGGCTTCCAGCGCGATGGCGCGCTCCAGTTCTTCTTCATTACTTACTTCGGTCAGCACGCCCATGTTCAGACTGTGCGCTACGGCAGACAGCTGGCGATACTGCTCGTCGTCGAGTACCGAGAGCATCAGCAGGCAGGCGTCAGCCTGGTAAAAACGCGCAAGCCAGATCTGATACGGGTCGATAATAAAGTCTTTGCACAGGATCGGCTGCGGCGCGATGCCGCTGACGATGGGCAGAAAATCGAAGTTGCCCTGGAAATATTTCTCATCCGTCAGCACGGAGATGGCGGACGCATGATGCTTATAAATACCGGCGATACGCGCCGGGTCGAAATCGTCACGAATAACGCCTTTTGACGGAGAGGCCTTTTTGCACTCCAGAATAAAGGCGGTGCGTGCGCCCTGCAGGGCGTCATAGAAACGACGGCTGCTGGGAACAACATCATTCTGGAAACTGGCAAGCGGCTGCTCTGCTTTGCGGGCTTCCACCCAGATGGCCTTATCGGCAACGATTTTCGCTAAAACGGTCTGCATTCTTTACCCTCTTGCCGCAAGTGCGGTAACGCGATCGTAAGCTGCACCGGAGTGCAGTACATCCAGAACTTTTTGGGCGTTAGCCTTCAGGTCTTCCTCACCGTGCAAACGCATCAGCATGGCGACGTTGGCTGCCACGGCGGCCTCATGCGCGGCCTCACCTTTACCTTGTAGTAAGCGCGTCAGAATGTCACGGTTTTCTTCCGGCGTGCCGCCCGCCAGCGCGTCCTGATGATAGGGTGTTAAGCCGAAATCAGACGCCTCCAGCTGATAGCTAAGCACTTCGCCGTTGTTCAGCTCGGCCACAAGCGTCGGTGCGTGGAGAGAAACTTCATCCATACCGCCGCTGTGTACCACGGCGGCACGCTGGTAACCCAGGACGCGCAGCGTCTCGGCAATCGGCAGGACCAGTTCAGGGCTGTATACGCCAATCAATGCCAGCGGCGGATGGGCCGGGTTAATCAGCGGACCGAGCACGTTAAAGAGCGTGCGGGTTTTAAGCTGCTGGCGCACCGGCATCGCATGGCGGAAACCGGTGTGGTACTTCGGCGCGAACAGGAAGCAGACGCCCAGGTCATCCAGCGCTTCTCGGGAACGTTCGGCATTCATGTCGAGGTTAATACCGAACGCGGCCAGCAGATCGGAGGAGCCAGACCGACTGGAAACGCTGCGATTACCGTGTTTCGCCACCTTCATCCCGCATGCCGCCGCCACAAAGGCGCTGGCAGTCGAAATATTGATACTGTTGCTGCCGTCGCCACCGGTACCCACGATATCGGCAAACGGATAGTCCGGGCGCGGGAACGGGGCGGCATTTTCCAGCAGGGCCGTGGCGGCACCGGCGATCTCCTGCGGGCTTTCGCCGCGCACTTTCATACTCACCAGCGCCGCGGCCAGCTGTTCAGGCTTCAGCTCGCCGCGCACTACGGCGGAGAAGAGCTGGTGGCTCTCCTGCTGGCTAAGGGTCTGCGCCTGGTACAGTTTCTCCAGAATCGGTTGCAGGGTATTGGTCTGCTCCAGCTTCTGTAGCGCCCAGTCGAGGGTCTGCTCCAGCAGACGGGCACCGTGTGACGTCAGGATCGATTCCGGGTGGAACTGCATGCCGCAGACGCGATCCGCGTCGTGACGTACCGCCATCACCATCCCTTCAAACGAAGCATTAATCGTCAGCCCGGCGGGAATATTACTCCCGACCAGCGAGTGATAGCGCGCAACCGGAAGTGGATTCGGTAACCCGGCAAACATCGCCTGGCCGTCATGTTCAATGCTGGAGGCTTTACCGTGCAGGATCTCGCCCGCCTGGCCGACATAGCCGCCGTAGGCTTCAACGATCGCCTGGTGACCGAGGCAGATGCCGATAATCGGTAGCTTGCCGCGCATGCGGGTCAGCAGCTCCGGCATACAGCCTGCTTCGCTTGGCGCGCCCGGACCCGGGGAGAGCATCAGCACCGGGTTTTGCATGGTCGCCAGACGGTCAATCAGGGTCTGCGCCGGTACGTGGTTGCGGTAAATAACGACGTTATGGCCATTCGCACGCAGCTGATCTGCCAGGTTATAGGTAAAGGAGTCGATATTATCGAGCAGCAGAATGTCAGCCATCAGAAAATCTCCTGTGCATGATGTGCGGTAGCAATGGCGCGCAATACCGCGCGAGCCTTACTGCGGGTTTCGTCAGCTTCAGACTGCGGAACAGAGTCGAGAACAATCCCGGCGCCGGCCTGGACGGTGGCAATTCCGTCTTCAACGTAGGCAGAGCGGATCACGATGCAGGTATCGAGATCGCCGTGGGCGGTGAAGTAACCCACCGCGCCGCCGTAGCTGCCGCGACGACGACCTTCGGCAGCGGCAATCAACTGCATCGCACGCACTTTCGGCGCGCCGCTCAGGGTGCCCATGTTCATGCAGGCCCGGTAGGCGTGCAGCACATCGAGGTCGCTGCGCAGTTCACCCACCACGCGGGAGACCAGATGCATGACGAAGGAATAACGGTCGACTTTGGTCAGATCAGCCACGTAACGGCTACCCGGCGTGCAAATACGCGCAAGGTCGTTACGCGCCAGGTCAACCAGCATCAGATGCTCGGAGAGCTCTTTGTGGTCAGTACGCATTTCCAGTTCGATGCGGCTGTCGAGATCGCGATCCAGTGAACCGTCGGCACGACGGCCGCGGGGGCGGGTTCCCGCAATTGGGTAGATCTCAATCTGGCGGCTGGTAGCGTCGTATTTCAGTGAGCTTTCCGGTGACGCACCAAACAGAGTGAAATCATTGTCCTGCATAAAGAACATGTAAGGGCTCGGGTTACTCTTTTTCAGCACATCGTACGCTGCCAGCGGCGACGGGCAGGGGAGAGAGAAACGACGGGAAGGCACCACCTGGAAAATTTCCCCGGCGCGAATCGCTTTTTGCATCTGGCGAACCACGGCCCCGTACTGATCGTCGGTCTGGTTAACCTCACACGTCATCTGCTCGACGCGCTGTACCGGCAGCGCAGGGGGCGCCTCCGTCATTTGCTGCTGGAGTTGAGCGATGCGATTTTCGAGGCGCTCTTTCTCAGCCGCGGACGGCGTGAACAGGCTGGCCTGGATGCGGGTGTATTTTTTCTGATGGTCGATCACCAGCAGGGTCTCGGCCAGATAGAAGCAGTAATCCGGGCAGCGGTTACCCTGCTCGGTTTCCGGCAAATCTTCAAACCCGGCGACCAGGTCATATGCAAACAGCCCGCCGAAGAACATCGCTTCACGCTCATCTTCCGGCACGGTGACCAGATTTTGCAGCAGGCGGAAAGCGTCGAAAACGGACAGCGAGCAGAGGCGGGCATCTTCGTCCAGCAGCTGGCTTACCGGAGGAAAATGCAGAATTCGCTGGTCCGGGTGACGTTTATTCTCGATGCCCGCAGGCAGGGCAGCATCGAGCAGCGGCAGCAGCGATGCGCCATTGTCAGAAAGTGCCTTGATGGTGACAGTGTCACCTAACGCGGTAATGCGCAGCGCGCTGTCGACCAGCAACAGGCTTTTAAGATCGTCTTTGCTGTCGATATCAGCAGACTCCAGCAGCAGCGTTGCCGGACGTGCGCCGCACACCTGATGAAACAGCGCGGTCGGGTTGTGGCGATAGGCCGCCTCGCAGGTCAGCAGGTCGAGATGGGGTTTGGCTGTTTGCATGTTGTTGTTCTCATTTATTCTGTTCAAAAAAAAGCCCGCTGGGTAGCGGGCTGGGTATCTGTTTGCATTTCGCAGACGCGTGACACTGCCCGAAAATCAGGAAGTGCGCCACCAACCGTGCAGAGTGAAATGTGCTGTCATTTTCAGATACCTTTCTCGTGTGAACTTGCGTACTAGTTAACTAGTTCGGTGGCGAGTTGTCAACCCTTGATTTCAGAATTTCGCGTTAAGTCGGTATCATGGCGGTTTCGGATGTCTCCAACCTGTTATGGGAAGTGCTTTGAGCGATACCACCTACGCAATTATTTATGATTTACACAGCCATACGCAGGCTTCTGATGGTCTGCTGACACCCGAAGCCCTGGTTCATCGCGCGGTTGAGATGCGCGTCGGCACGCTGGCGATAACCGATCACGATACCACTGATGCCATTCCGGCAGCGCGCGCTGAGATTGCCCGCAGCGGGCTGGCGCTGAATCTGGTCGCCGGGGTTGAGATCTCAACCGTCTGGGAAAACCATGAAATTCATATCGTTGGTCTGAACATCGATATAGAACATCCGGCACTTGTAACGTTTTTGCAAGAACAAAAAACGCGCCGCAACCAGCGAGCGGAGATGATCGGCGAGCGTCTGGAAAAGGCGCATATTCCGGGTGCGCTGGAAGGGGCACAAGCGCTCGCGAACGGTGGGGCAGTCACGCGCGGTCATTTCGCCCGTTTTCTGGTTGAAGCGGGCAAGGCAACGACCATGGCGGATGTTTTTAAAAAGTATCTGGCGCGCGGGAAAACCGGATACGTTCCGCCACAGTGGTGTACAATAAAACAAGCTATTGATGTGATTCATCATTCTGGTGGTAAGGCCGTGCTGGCCCATCCGGGGCGGTATAATCTTTCTGCTAAATGGCTGAAAAGACTGCTGGCACACTTTGCTGAATGCGGTGGCGAGGCGATGGAAGTCGCCCAGTGTCAGCAGGCACCCAATGAGCGTGCGCAGCTTGCGACTTATTCTCGCCAGTTCGGCCTGTCAGGGTCGCAGGGCTCTGATTTCCATCAGCCCTGCGCGTGGATTGAACTGGGGCGCAAGCTTTGGTTACCGGCAGGCGTTGAGCCGGTCTGGCAGCTCTGGGAACAGCCGCAGCAAATTGAAGAGAGGGAAGTATGAGTCAGTTTTTCTATATTCATCCGGATAACCCGCAGCCACGTCTGATCAATCAGGCCGTGGAGATCGTCCGCAAAGGCGGCGTGATTGTTTACCCGACCGATTCTGGCTACGCGCTGGGCTGCAAAATTGAAGACAAAGGGGCGATGGAGCGTATCTGCCGTATTCGCCAGCTTCCGGACGGCCATAACTTTACGCTGATGTGTCGCGATCTCTCTGAGCTGTCGACCTATGCGTATGTTGATAACGTGGCGTTTCGCCTGATTAAAAACAACACGCCGGGTAACTACACCTTCATCCTGAAAGGGACGAAAGAGGTTCCGCGCCGCCTGTTGCAGGAAAAACGGAAAACCATCGGGATGCGCGTACCGTCGAACCCGATCGCGCAGGCGCTGCTGGAAACCCTCGGCGAACCGATGCTCTCGACTTCGCTGATGCTGCCGGGAAGTGAGTTTACCGAGTCCGACCCGGAAGAGATCAAAGATCGTCTGGAGAAGGTGGTTGAGCTGATTATTCACGGCGGCTATCTTGGTCAGCAACCGACCACCGTGGTCGACTTAACCGAAGATGCGCCAGAAGTGATTCGTGAAGGCGTGGGCGATGTTAAGCCTTTCTTGTAGAGGTGTAAGCAGATATACTACGCGGCCATCAAAGCAGGGCCAGGCCCTCTTTTGACCTGATTCGACGCCTGTGAAGGCGACACCTGAGGAAGCTCAATGAGCGAGAAGTTACAGAAAGTGCTGGCGCGCGCCGGCCACGGTTCGCGCCGTGAAATCGAAGCCATTATTGAAGCGGGCCGCGTGAGTGTGGACGGTAAAATCGCCACGCTGGGTGACCGCGTAGAAATCGTACCGGGGCTTAAGATCCGCATCGACGGTCATCTTATCTCCGTGAAAGAGTCTGCTGAACAGATTTGCCGCGTGCTGGCTTACTATAAGCCGGAAGGCGAGCTGTGTACCCGCAACGACCCGGAAGGTCGCCCGACGGTGTTTGACCGTCTGCCTAAACTGCGAGGTGCGCGCTGGATTGCCGTGGGTCGTCTGGACGTTAACACCTGCGGCCTGCTGCTATTTACCACCGACGGTGAGCTGGCAAACCGTCTGATGCACCCAAGCCGTGAAGTGGAACGTGAATATGCCGTGCGTGTCTTCGGCCAGGTTGATGAAAATAAACTGCGCGACCTGTCGCGTGGCGTTCAGCTGGAAGACGGTCCTGCAGCATTCAAAACCATCAAATTTACCGGTGGTGAAGGGATTAACCAGTGGTACAACGTCACCCTGACAGAGGGGCGCAACCGCGAGGTGCGTCGTCTGTGGGAAGCGGTAGGGGTTCAGGTTAGCCGCCTGATTCGCGTTCGTTACGGCGACATTCTGCTGCCAAAAGGTCTGCCGCGTGGCGGCTATACCGAACTGGATCTGACCCAGACCAACTACCTGCGCGAGCTGGTGGGGCTAACGCCGGAAACCACCTCAAAAGTGGCGGTGGAGAAAGATCGTCGTCGTATGAAGGCGAACCAGATCCGTCGTGCGGTGAAACGCCATAGCCAGGTGAACAGCAGCAACCGTCGCTCTGGCAGCCGGAATAACAACGGTTAATCTTAAAGCCCGGTGAATGCACCGGGCTTTTTTCTTTAGTAATCAATCCCAGGCTGCGCTTTGATACCTGCATCAAATGCATGCTTGACCGGACGCAGCTCGCTGACGGTATCTGCCAGTTCCAGAATATCCCGATGACACCCACGACCCGTGACGATTACCGTCTGATGTGCAGGGCGGTTTTTCAGTGCATCCAGCACGGCATTCAGCGGCAGGTAGTCGTAGGCGACCATATAGGTGATCTCGTCCAGTAGCACCATATTGAGCGTCGGATCGGCCAGCATTCTTTTGGCGTGCTCCCAGACAGCAAGGCAGGCTGCGGTGTCGGTTTCCCGGTTCTGCGTATCCCACGTAAAACCGGTTGCCATCACCTGAAACTCAACGCCGTGAGGTTCCAGCAAATTGCGCTCCCCATTGGGCCATTCGCCTTTGATAAACTGGATTACGCCCACTTTTTGCCCGTGTCCGACGGCGCGGGTGGCGGTGCCGAACGCGGCGGTGGTTTTGCCTTTGCCGTTGCCGGTAAATACGATGACGATCCCTCGCTCGTCCTGGGCTGACGCAATGCGCGCATCAACCTGTTCTTTCAGACGCTGCTGGCGCTGCTGGTGACGTTCTTCACTCATTGCGAAATCCCCGGTTTACGGCCCGGTTGGGCATCAAAAGTCATTCCGGTTTTGCGACGGCTGTCGTCGCCCATTAGCCAGAGATAGAGTGGCATAATATCGGCCGGGGTTTTCAGCTTCTGCGGATCTTCTGTCGGGAACGCGCTGGCGCGCATTTTGGTGCGTGTTCCGCCCGGATTAATGCAGTTTACGCGCAGATGGCGGCTCTGATATTCCTCCGCCAGCACCTGCATCATACCTTCGGTCGCAAATTTAGAGACAGCATATGCCCCCCAGTTTGCGCGCCCCTCACGGCCTACGCTGGAAGAGGTAAAGACCAGAGAGCCTGACTCGGATTTGAGTAATAAAGGAAGTAAGGCCTGGGTGAGGAAAAAGGTGCCGTTGACGTTAACCTGCATGACCTGCTGCCAGATATCAGGATCCTGCTCATCCATTGGACGAACTTCGCCTAACAACCCGGCGTTATGCAGCACACCGTCCAGACGTGGATAATGGGTGCTGATACGTTGGGCTAATTCCTGACATACCGCTGGCGTACAGGTCAGTAAATCAAGAGTATACCAGGGGGCCGGTATGCCACCTGCCGCTTCAATTTCCTGAGCGACACCTTTGAGTTTTTCTTCGTTGCGACCGATCAGAATAACGCTCGCGCCATATTCAGCATACGTCAGGGCCGCTTCGCGACCAATACCCGCGCTGGCACCGGTGACAAGAATGATCCGGTTCTGCAGCAGGTTTTTTTGCGGTTGATAGTGCACGGTGACTCCTCAGGCGCACGGTGACTCAATGGCGCCTTCATAATGACTTTTCGGCTTTATGCCCGAATTAGCGTGAGAATTCAATCAGTCTACAGGACGTATTACTGTAAAATTAACAATTTGCAAATATTTAAACCGCCGGGCGGGGATTCCTGAAGATGGCTCGCACAGGTAATGTCACGGGCGAGACGCAAAGGCAGGGCTGTTGTACACTGCCGTGAAAGATTCGTGGTTAAATCAAGGTGGAACGCGTGGAATTACTTTCTCAATATGGGTTGTTTTTGGCTAAAATCGCGACGGTGGTGATTGCCATTGCGGTCATTGCCGTTCTGATTGTCAATCTCACGCAGCGCAAACGTCAGCGTGGGGAGTTACGCATTACCCGTCTGAGCGAGCAGTACAAAGAGATGCAGGAAGACATGTCCCTCTCACTGCTTGATAGCCATCAACAGAAGGCATGGCTGAAGGCCCAGAAGAAAAAGCACAAGCAGGAAGCCAAAGCCGCAAAGGCGAAAGCTAAGCTTGCAACGCCACAGTCTGACGCGAAGCCTCGCGTCTATGTACTCGATTTTAAAGGCAGTATGGATGCGCATGAAGTCGCTTCGCTACGGGAAGAGGTGACTGCCGTTCTGGCCGTGGCCACTCCGCAGGATCAAGTGGTGGTGCGTCTTGAAAGCCCAGGCGGGGTTGTGCACGGCTACGGACTGGCCGCTTCTCAGCTACAGCGTCTGCGAGAAAAGCAGATCCCGCTTACCGTAGCGGTAGATAAAGTCGCGGCAAGTGGTGGCTATATGATGGCCTGCGTGGCGGACAAAATTGTTGCGGCACCGTTCTCCATCATTGGCTCTATCGGCGTGGTCGCACAGATCCCAAACTTTAACCGTTTTCTGAAGAATAAAGAGATTGATATCGAACTGCACACGGCGGGTCAGTACAAACGTACCCTGACGCTGCTGGGGGAAAATACGGAAGAAGGGCGCCAAAAATTCCGTGAGGATCTCAACGAAACGCACCACCTGTTTAAAGATTTCGTAAACCGTATGCGCCCAACGCTGGATATTGAGCAGGTCGCGACAGGCGAACACTGGTACGGTATTCAGGCGCTGGAAAAAGGGCTGGTTGATGAAGTGGGGACCAGCGACGATCTGCTGCTCAACCTGATGGACGGAAGGGAGCTGATAGGCGTGCGGTTCACCCAGCGTAAGCGCCTGATGGACCGCTTTACCAACAGTGCAGCGGAAAGCGCAGATCGCCTGCTGCTTCGCTGGCTACAGCGCGGACAAAAACCGCTGCTGTAAGCAAAAACGCGAGGCATATGCCTCGCGTTTTGCATTAATCGACCAGGTGATATTTTTCAGAAAGCGTATGCGCCAGGTATTTAAACATATTAAACACAGCGGTGCTTTTTGGGGTGGGTAATCCCTGTTCGTCAAGGAAGTATTCGCCGCTGAAAACCAGCACGCCATTACGCTGCTCTACACCGGTGGCTTCAATGCCCGCCAGGGTATCTTCATGGTCACGGATAAGCTTATTTGCTTCGATAAGCAGAGAGGCTCGGTCAATAGGTTGGGTCGTATTCTGCATAATCCACTCCTTAAACAGTGACAATAGTCTACGCCGGGGCCGCTTTGGGGGCAAATTTTCCCTGTTTTGTGAGGGGATAAGATACAGGGGGCAGGTTGGCGGGATTTGCTTTTGCATGCTAATAAAGTTGCGTAACGAATTTTATCAGGTAGAGTGTGCGCTTTCGTCATTCTGGCAACAGAATTGCTTGACATTCGACCGGGAACTCGTCACGAATTATACGAGGTGTGAGAAAAATACCCGATAACTCAATCACCTGGGCGTCTTTCCTCAGACACCCGGTAGGACAAAGGGGTTGATATCTCCTGACGCAGCCGCAATATCATTGGCTCGTCGTCAGCGGAAGGGAAATCAACGTGCGGCGTATTCCTGGAAGAATTAAATTAGGTAAAGGTGAATATGGGTAAAGCTCTCGTCATCGTTGAGTCCCCGGCAAAAGCCAAAACGATCAATAAGTATCTGGGTAATGACTACGTGGTTAAGTCCAGCGTGGGTCATATCCGCGATTTGCCGACCAGTGGCTCAGCCAGCAAAAAGAGCGCAGACTCTACCTCCACCAAAGGGGCTAAAAAGCCTAAAAAGGATGAACGTAGCGCGCTTGTCAACCGCATGGGTGTTAACCCATGGCACAACTGGGATGCACAATACGAAGTGCTGCCCGGAAAAGAGAAAGTCGTTAACGAGCTGAAGCAGCTGGCTGAAAAAGCAGACCACATTTATCTCGCAACCGACCTTGACCGCGAAGGGGAAGCCATTGCATGGCACCTGCGGGAAGTGATCGGGGGTGATGACAAACGCTACAGTCGCGTAGTGTTTAACGAAATTACAAAAAATGCGATTCGTCAGGCGTTTGAGAAGCCTGGCGAGCTGAACATCGACCGTGTCAACGCCCAGCAGGCGCGTCGCTTTATGGACCGCGTTGTAGGCTATATGGTCTCTCCACTGCTGTGGAAAAAGATTGCCCGTGGCCTGTCCGCAGGACGTGTGCAATCCGTCGCCGTGCGTCTTGTCGTTGAGCGTGAACGCGAAATTAAAGCCTTCGTGCCGGAAGAATTCTGGGAAATTGACGCCAATGTGACCACGCCGGGCGGTGACGCTCTGCCACTGCAGGTGAGCCATCAGAACGATAAGCCTTTCCGTCCTGAAAACCGTGACCAGACCATGGCTGCCGTCGCGTTGCTGGAAAAAGCACGCTATCAGGTGCTGGAACGTGAAGATAAACCGACCAGCAGTAAACCTGGCGCGCCGTTTATCACGTCTACCCTGCAACAGGCGGCGAGTACGCGCCTTGGCTATGGCGTGAAGAAAACCATGATGATGGCCCAGCGCTTGTATGAAGCGGGTTACATCACCTACATGCGTACTGACTCAACGAATCTGAGCCAGGATGCGGTAAACATGGTACGCGGTTATATCAGTGATAACTTCGGTAAAAAATACCTGCCGGAAAGCGCCAATCAATTCGCCAGCAAAGAGAACTCTCAGGAAGCGCACGAAGCGATTCGTCCTTCTGATGTCTCTGTGTTAGCCGAGTCGCTGAAAGATATGGAAGCCGACGCCCAAAAGCTGTATCAGCTGATCTGGCGTCAGTTTGTCGCCTGTCAGATGACACCTGCGAAGTATGACTCCACGACGCTGACCGTCGGTGCGGGCGACTTCCGTCTCAAAGCGCGCGGTCGTATCCTGCGTTTCGACGGCTGGACAAAAGTCATGCCTGCGCTGCGTAAAGGTGATGAAGACCGTACGCTGCCAGCGGTGAACAAGGGAGATGAGCTCTCCCTGGTTGATCTCGTTCCTGCTCAGCACTTCACCAAGCCGCCTGCGCGCTTTAGTGAAGCGTCGCTGGTGAAAGAGCTGGAAAAACGCGGTATTGGTCGTCCATCGACCTACGCGTCAATCATCTCGACGATCCAGGATCGCGGCTACGTTCGAGTTGAAAACCGTCGTTTCTATGCGGAAAAAATGGGTGAGATCGTCACCGACCGTCTGGAAGCTAATTTCCGCGAGTTGATGAACTACGATTTCACCGCGCAAATGGAAGACAGCCTCGACGAGGTTGCCAGCCATAAGGCGGAGTGGAAGAAGGTTCTCGACAGCTTCTTCAGCGACTTTACCAACCAGCTTGAAAAAGCGGAGAAAGATCCTGAAGAGGGCGGCATGCTGCCTAACCAGATGGTTCTGACCAGCATCGACTGCCCAACCTGCGGCCGCAAGATGGGTATTCGTACGGCAACCACGGGCGTCTTCCTTGGCTGTTCCGGCTATGCGCTGTCGCCAAAAGAGCGCTGCAAAACCACCATCAACCTGGTGCCGGAGAACGAAGTTCTCAACGTGCTGGAAGGTGAGGATGCGGAAACCAACGCTCTGCGTGCTAAACGCCGCTGCAAAAAATGCGGCACGGCGATGGACAGCTACCTGATCGATCCTAAACGTAAGCTGCACGTCTGCGGTAATAACCCAACGTGTGACGGGTATGAGATTGAGGAAGGTGAATTCCGCATTAAAGGCTATGACGGCCCGATTGTGGAGTGCGAGAAGTGTGGCTCTGAAATGCACCTGAAAATGGGGCGTTTCGGGAAGTACATGGCGTGCACCAACGACGAGTGTAAAAACACGCGCAAAATTCTGCGTAACGGTGAAGTGGCTCCGCCGAAGGAAGATCCGGTTCCGTTGCCAGAGCTGCCGTGTGAAAAATCCGACGCGTACTTCGTGCTGCGTGATGGTGCTGCGGGTGTCTTCCTGGCGGCCAATACCTTCCCGAAATCGCGTGAAACACGTGCGCCGCTGGTAGAAGAACTGCACCGCTTCCGTGACCGTCTGCCAGAAAAACTGCGTTACCTGGCCGATGCGCCACAGCAGGATCCTGAAGGCAATAAGACGGTGGTTCGCTTTAGCCGTAAAACGAAGCAGCAGTACGTGGCGGCAGAGAAAGAGGGCAAAGCGACCGGCTGGTCCGCCTTCTTTGTCGATGGCAAATGGGTTGAAGGCAAGAAATAAGCTTGCCTCACCGTCACTTACCTGTGAAAGGGCCGGACTTCCGGCCCTTTTTTATTACCTTATTATTATTTTTTGTTCCGTACTATACAGTCAGGCTATAAATGATATAGTGGTTATAGTTAACCCATTTCTTATTATCAAATCGTCTTAAGCGATTGACCGCGTGCGCTAAATCGGATGGTCTGGCATGAAATTACAGCAGCTTCGTTATATCGTTGAGGTGGTGAATCACAACCTTAATGTCTCTTCCACTGCCGAGGGGCTATATACCTCGCAACCGGGCATCAGCAAGCAGGTTCGCATGCTGGAGGATGAATTAGGTATTCAGATTTTCGCCCGTAGCGGTAAGCACCTTACGCAGGTGACGCCAGCGGGGCAGGAAATTATTCGCATTGCGCGTGAAGTCCTCTCCAAAGTCGATGCGATTAAATCTGTTGCAGGAGAACATACCTGGCCAGATAAAGGCTCGCTGTATATTGCCACCACGCACACCCAGGCGCGCTATGCATTACCTGGCGTCATTAAGGGCTTTATCGAGCGTTATCCGCGCGTCTCTTTGCATATGCATCAGGGGTCACCGACGCAAATCGCTGAAGCGGTGTCGAAGGGGAATGCCGATTTTGCCATCGCGACGGAAGCGCTCCACCTGTATGACGATCTGGTAATGCTTCCGTGCTATCACTGGAACCGATCGATCGTAGTGACTCCCGATCACCCGCTGGCGGGGAAAGGGTCGGTGACGATTGAAGAGCTGGCGCAATATCCGTTAGTCACCTATACGTTTGGCTTTACCGGACGTTCCGAGCTTGATACTGCGTTTAACCGTGCCGGGTTAACCCCACGCATTGTCTTTACCGCTACCGATGCCGACGTCATCAAGACTTACGTACGGCTTGGTCTGGGCGTGGGCGTTATTGCCAGCATGGCGGTCGACCCGGTGTCAGACCCTGATCTGGTACGTCTTGATGCACACGATATTTTTAGCCACAGCACCACAAAAATTGGCTTCCGTCGCAGTACCTTCCTGCGTAGCTATATGTATGATTTTATTCAGCGCTTTGCCCCGCATTTAACGCGTGACGTGGTGGATACCGCCGTTGCATTACGCTCAAATGAAGATATTGAAGAGATGTTTAAAGACATCAAACTCCCCGCAAAATAATCACACCCGGTATCTTTCCCTAACGGAAAGATACCGAAATACCGCCTTAAAGCTAAATTAGAATTATCATCATCTGCGCTCTCCCTGCCATATATTGTCATTATCCTTTTATTTTGTATGGTTTTAATGTCGTGAATTGGCGACAAAAATAGAAACTAATTAACGGCTACGCAAATTTTTCTTTTCAAATATTTATTTGTGGTCAAAAGAATGAATATTTCATACCTCCGGATGCGTAAATTCACTGGCTTTTCGGCTAAAGTTTCTTTAGGATTTATCTCAACAGATGATTAATTGTACCAATTGTTTGGTCCTAAATGATAAGCGATATCGATTGTATGAGGTTAGCAATGCCTTCAGGAAGTGAAGAACCGCAAAGGGATCCTGCGCTCAAGCGTAAAGCCTGGCTGGCGGTCTTTCTCGTCTCCGCCCTGTTCTGGCTGATGGTTGCTCTCCTGGCCTGGAAATATTGGGGTTGAATATGGCAGTGACGGTACGTACAGAAACGGTAAAACAGATGTGTCAGCGTCATGACACTGTCCACAAAGGACGTAAGGCTCCTGCGACAGTTGTGCCTGCATCCTGGAAACTGACGCCGCAGCAGCAAGCCTTTATTGATGTGTTCGCGGAAGACGAACCCAAAAAACAATAATTTAGTTTTTTGCGTAATGATGCATTGGGTCTGAATAACGACTATGCACCTTTGTACTCTTTAATAAATACACATCAGCAATATCGCACTGAGGACCTGCCTCGGAATGTTTAATAAATAATGCCTGGTGTCCCTATGATGAATAACATGACGTCTCACAAATACTGGTCATGGATTGGCGTGTTTACCCTGTCGATCCTGTTCTGGAGTCAGCTCATCTGGCTGGCCATCCGCTAAATGATAAAACCTCGCTGCGGCGGGGTTTTTTGTTTTGACGTCCTCTGGACCATTCCTAAATTTATCAATTCGGGTTGTTATCAAAACGTTACGACATCTTTGTGTTATCTTTAATTACGGCCCTGATGATTGTCAGGACATCTCTGTAATTAAGGAGGAGCTTATGTCGTTAACCCTACGCGAAGCCAGTAAGGACACATTACAGGCAGAAAATAAAACCTGGCATTACTATAGCCTGCCGCTGGCTGCCAGAACGCTTGGGGACATTTCGCGTTTACCCAAGTCCTTGAAAGTTCTGATGGAAAACCTCTTGCGCTGGCAGGACGGTGATTCCGTCACGCTCGATGATATCCAGGCGCTGGCGGGGTGGCTGAAGCATGCCCATGCCGACAGAGAAATCGCCTACCGCCCGGCAAGGGTCCTGATGCAGGACTTTACCGGTGTGCCCGCCGTGGTGGATCTCGCCGCGATGCGCGAGGCGGTTAAACGCCTCGGCGGCGATACGGCCAAAGTGAACCCGCTTTCCCCCGTTGACCTCGTGATTGACCACTCCGTGACCGTTGACCATTTCGGTGATGACGATGCCTTTGGCGAGAACGTCCGTCTGGAGATGGAGCGTAACCACGAACGTTATGTTTTCCTGAAGTGGGGCCAGCAGGCATTCAGCCGCTTTAGCGTGGTTCCACCGGGCACGGGTATTTGCCACCAGGTTAACCTTGAGTATCTCGGTAAAGCCGTCTGGAGCGAATTACAGGACAAAGAGTGGGTGGCTTATCCGGATACGCTGGTGGGTACAGATTCCCACACCACCATGATTAACGGCCTCGGCGTGCTGGGCTGGGGTGTCGGCGGAATCGAAGCGGAAGCCGCCATGCTCGGTCAGCCGGTCTCCATGCTGATTCCGGATGTCGTGGGCTTTAAGCTGACAGGAAAACTTTCAGAAGGCATTACCGCGACCGATTTGGTACTCACCGTTACCCAGATGCTGCGTAAGCATGGGGTGGTGGGTAAATTTGTTGAGTTCTACGGGGACGGGCTGGATTCGCTGCCCCTGGCTGACCGGGCGACCATTGCCAACATGGCGCCAGAATATGGCGCAACCTGTGGCTTTTTCCCAATTGATGACGTCACGCTGGAGTACATGCGTCTGAGCGGACGCAGCGAAGAGCAGGTGGCGCTGGTAGAGGCCTATACCAAAGCGCAGGGCATGTGGCGCAATCCGGGCGATGAACCGGTATTTACCAGTACGCTTGAGCTTGATATGGGCAGCGTTGAGGCAAGCCTAGCCGGGCCAAAACGTCCGCAGGATCGCGTCGCGTTGACAGACGTGCCGAAAGCCTTTGCCGCCAGCAATGAGCTGGAAGTCAACGTGGCGAAAAAAGACCATCGTCCCATCGACTATGTGTTGAACGGCCATCAATATCAACTTCCGGACGGGGCGGTTGTGATTGCCGCCATCACCTCCTGTACCAACACCTCAAACCCCAGTGTTTTAATGGCGGCCGGTCTGCTGGCGAAAAAAGCGGTTGAACTGGGTCTGAAACCTCAACCGTGGGTCAAAGCCTCGCTGGCGCCGGGCTCCAAAGTGGTTTCGGATTACCTGGCGCAGGCTAAGCTGACGCCTTATCTTGATGAGCTGGGCTTTAACCTCGTGGGGTATGGCTGTACGACCTGCATTGGTAACTCCGGTCCGCTGCCTGAGCCCATTGAAACGGCGATCAAGCAGGGCGATTTGACGGTAGGCGCCGTTCTTTCCGGCAACCGTAACTTTGAAGGGCGTATTCATCCACTGGTCAAAACCAACTGGCTTGCTTCGCCGCCCCTGGTGGTGGCCTATGCGCTGGCCGGGAACATGAACATTAACCTGGTGACCGATCCGATTGGTCACGATCGCAAGAACGATCCCGTCTACCTGAAAGATATCTGGCCGTCCTCGCGTGAAATTGCGATGGCCGTTGAAAAGGTCTCTACAGAAATGTTCCGCAAAGAGTATGCGGAGGTCTTCGAAGGCACGCCGGAATGGAAAACCATCAATGTCGTGGGGTCGGACACCTATGACTGGCAGGATGACTCGACCTATATTCGTCTGTCTCCGTTCTTTGATGAGATGCTCGCCGAGCCTGCGCCGCTTAAAGATATTCATGGGGCGCGCATCCTGGCCATGCTGGGGGATTCTGTCACCACTGACCATATCTCTCCGGCGGGGAGTATCAAAGCCGATAGCCCGGCGGGCCGTTATTTGCAAAGCCGGGGAGTGGAGCGCCGCGATTTTAACTCCTACGGTTCGCGCCGCGGTAACCATGAAGTCATGATGCGGGGCACGTTTGCCAACATTCGCATTCGTAATGAAATGGTTCCGGGGGTGGAAGGGGGGATGACGCGCCATCTGCCGGGGACGGACGTCGTGTCGATTTACGATGCAGCCGTGAAATATCAACAGGAAGGTACGCCGCTGGCGGTGATTGCCGGGAAAGAGTACGGTTCCGGTTCCAGCCGTGACTGGGCGGCGAAAGGGCCGCGGCTGCTGGGCGTTCGTGTGGTGATCGCCGAATCGTTTGAACGTATTCACCGCTCGAACCTCATCGGCATGGGGATCCTGCCGCTTGAGTTCCCGCAGGGCGTAACCCGTAAAACGCTGGGGCTGACCGGAGAAGAGCAGATTGATATTAGTGGTCTGCAAAACCTGCAGCCGGGTAAAACGGTGCCGGTGAAGCTGACGCGAGCTGACGGGAAGACGGAGGTACTGGACTGCCGGTGCCGTATTGATACGGCAACCGAATTGACCTACTACCAGAACGACGGCATTTTACACTATGTGATTCGTAAGATGCTCGATTGATAAAAAAGCCCGGCGCTTATGCCGGGCTTTTTACTTTCACTCTTTCAGCAGATGGCCCATCTTGGCGGCTTTAGTATCAAGATAGTGGGCATTTTTCGGGTTGCGGCCAACAATCAGCGGCACACGTTCGACAATGTTGATTCCCGCTTCGGTGAGGATTTCCACTTTTTTCGGGTTGTTCGTCAGCAGACGAACCTCGTCGACGCCCAGCAGCTTGAACATGTCCGCACACAGAGTGAAGTCACGTTCATCGGCGGCAAAACCGAGCTGATGGTTGGCTTCTACCGTATCGTAGCCCTGGTCCTGCAGCGCGTATGCGCGGATTTTATTCAGCAGGCCAATATTACGACCTTCCTGACGGTGATAGAGCAACACACCGCGGCCTTCTTCGGCAATATGAGAAAGGGCAGCTTCCAGCTGGAAACCGCAATCACAGCGCAGGCTGAACAACGCATCGCCGGTCAGACACTCCGAATGGACGCGGGACAGCACCGGCGTCTGCCCTGAAATATCGCCGTAGACCAGCGCAACATGATCCTGTCCGGTTGCCAGTTCTTCAAACCCCACCATCAGGAAATCGCCCCATGGGGTTGGCAGTTTGGCTTCTGCCACACGTTTAAGCTGCATGTGATTCTCCAGAGTAGGCTGACACGTTTCGTGTCTTGCGCCTGTTTTACTTTCTGTATCTGTTCATTTTGCCACAAGCTCAGCACGTTCGCCTAATGGGCACCATGCTATATGAACGTTAAACGCACGATCCGACATCTCCACCCATCGGATGAATTTCAGTTATGATTGTGAGGCTTAGCGTAAAAGGAGAAGACATGCTTTCAATCGCCAGACGTACGGCAGCAGGCGCGGCCATTTTACTGATTATGCCTTTGACCGTATGGGTCTCCGGCTGGATGTGGCAGCCCGGGCAGAATGCCACGTGGCTGAAAACGTTGTACTGGGTAACGGAGACGGTCACGCAACCGTGGGGAATTATCACCCATATCATTCTCTGTGGCTGGTTCCTGTGGTGCCTGCGTTTTCGTCTGCGCGCGGCGCTGATGCTCTTTGCTATCCTGGGTGGTGCGATTGTTATTGGTCAGGGCGTTAAGTCCTGGGTGAAAGACCATGTTCAGGAGCCACGACCGTTTGTCGTCTGGCTGGAAAAAACACACCATATTCCGGTAGATGAGTTCTACAATTTAAAGCGTAAAGATCGCGGTGCGCTGGTGAAAGAACAGCTTACGGAACAGCAGGATATTCCGAAGTTCTTGCGTAAACACTGGCAAAAAGAGACGGGCTTCGCGTTTCCTTCCGGCCACACGATGTTTGCGGCCAGCTGGGCGCTGTTGGCTGTTGGGCTGCTTTGGCCACGACGTCGAACGGTTACCATCGGGATATTACTGATCTGGGCAACGGGAGTGATGGGCAGCCGCTTGCTGCTGGGGATGCACTGGCCACGGGACCTGGTGGTCGCTACGCTGATCTCATGGCTGCTGGTGACGCTGGCAACCTGGCTTGCGGAACGACTCTGTGGCCCGCTTACGCCACCGCCTGAAGAGAAAGAAGAAATCGCCGAAAGGGAGCAAAGCGACGCCTGACGGTTGATATTGCGCATTTCGCCCATAAATCCATGACGTGTGCGTCACTTTTTCCGTTTCGCGCCCGTCGCTAAAATGGTAGTTTATAAGGCTGATTGCGGTAAGTTGAACACACTTTATTCGCTTGAACCACATAACGGGAAGTAATGTGAAATATTTACTCATTTTCTTACTGGTATTGGCGATTTTTGTCATTTCAGTCACATTGGGTGCACAAAACGATCAACAGGTGACGTTTAACTATCTGCTGGCGCAGGGCGAGTATCGCGTATCAAGTCTGCTTGCGGTCTTGTTTGCCGCAGGCTTTGCCATTGGCTGGCTGGTTTGTGGTCTGTTCTGGCTGAAAGTCCGTGTTTCTCTTGCACGCGCTGAACGTAAAATTAAACGACTTGAGCATAACATTGCGCCTGCGTCCGACATTCCGGAAAGCTCTGGTGTGCCGGTCGTAAAGGAATAATCGACGATGCTGGAGTTGTTGTTTCTGCTTTTGCCTGTAGCCGCTGCCTATGGCTGGTATATGGGCCGCAGAAGTGCGCAACAAACAAAGCAGGATGAGGCTAACCGTCTCTCTCGCGACTACGTTGCGGGGGTGAACTTCCTCCTGAGCAATCAGCAGGACAAAGCGGTAGACCTGTTCCTCGATATGCTGAAAGAGGATACGGGGACCGTCGAAGCCCATCTCACGCTCGGTAACCTGTTCCGCTCACGTGGCGAGGTTGACCGTGCCATCCGTATCCACCAGACCCTTATGGAAAGCGCCTCGCTGACCTACGAACAACGTCTCCTCGCGGTCCAGCAGCTGGGGCGCGATTACATGGCTGCCGGGCTGTACGACCGCGCTGAAGATATGTTCTCGCAGCTGATTGATGAAACGGATTTCCGTATCGGTGCGTTGCAGCAATTACTGCAAATTTATCAGGCCACCAGCGAATGGCAAAAAGCCATTGATACTGCCGAGCGGCTGGTGAAGCTGGGTAAAGATAAGCAGCGTGTTGAGATAGCCCATTTCTACTGTGAACTTGCCCTTCAGCAGATGGGCAACGACGACATGGACAAAGCCATGGCGTTGCTGAAGAAAGGTGCAGCAGCAGATCGCAATAGCGCGCGTATCTCTATCATGATGGGACGCGTTTTTATGGCGAATGGCGATTACGCCAAAGCCGTTGAAAGCCTGCTCCGGGTGATTGACCAGGACAAAGAGCTGGTCAGTGAAACGCTGGAGATGCTGCAAACCTGCTATCAACAGCTGGGCAAGCAGGAAGAGTGGGTAGCATTCCTGCGCCGTTGCGTGGAAGAGAATACCGGCGCAACCGCAGAGCTGATGCTCTCAGACGTGGTTGAGCAGTACGAAGGGACCGACACCGCGCAGGTGTATATTACCCGTCAGCTACAGCGTCATCCGACGATGCGGGTATTCCATAAACTGATGGATTACCACCTGAACGACGCAGAAGAAGGGCGAGCCAAAGAGAGCCTGATGGTGCTGCGCGACATGGTCGGCGAGCAGGTGCGGAGTAAACCGCGCTACCGTTGCCAGAAGTGTGGTTTTACCGCGTATACGCTTTACTGGCATTGTCCTTCCTGCCGGGCCTGGTCCACCATCAAGCCAATCCGTGGTCTTGACGGACAGTAATTTTTTAAAACACCTCATTTTAGTTACAACATACTGTTGATTTTTACCCCTTCCTTAACACCGTGCGGTGTGCCAGCCTGGCAGGGGCGCAAATGGATTCTGTCAATTTGCGGCGGCGGCAGGTAGAATGCTGGCCGTTTATCTGTTCCGCGCCGCTGCGCGCCCATAGACGAAAAGGGCTGGTCATGACGTCTGTTACTTCCTCCACTTCCCACGTTATTACGGATTCTCCTGTTGTTGTCGCGCTTGATTACAATAAGCGTGACGCTGCACTGGCCTTTGTCGACGGTATCGATCCTCGCGATTGCCGTCTGAAAGTTGGTAAAGAGATGTTCACGCTGTTTGGACCGCAAATCGTCCGCGATCTGCAGCAGCGTGGTTTCGATGTCTTCCTCGATCTCAAGTTCCATGACATCCCGAATACCACGGCGCACGCCGTTGCCGCCGCCGCAGAGCTGGGTGTATGGATGGTCAACGTCCATGCGTCGGGCGGAGCGAGAATGATGACTGCCGCACGTGAAGCCCTCCTGCCGTTCGGGAAAGATGCGCCATTGCTGATTGCGGTGACCGTATTGACCAGTATGGACGAAAGTGATTTACGCGATCTTGGCGTGACATTGTCACCTGCCGAACATGCCGAGCGTCTTGCGCGTCTGACGCAGAACTGCGGTTTGGATGGCGTCGTCTGCTCCGCACAGGAAGCGGTCCGCTTCAAATCAGAACTGGGCAAAGATTTTAAACTGGTCACGCCGGGTATTCGTCCGGCAGGCAGCGACGTAGGCGATCAGCGCCGTATTATGACGCCTGAGCAGGCGCTGGCTGCTGGTGTGGATTATATGGTTATCGGGCGGCCAGTAACGCAGTCAGCTAACCCGGCAGAGACGCTTAAGGCAATCAACGCATCACTGAAAAAGGGGGCGTAATGACCGATTCCAACAGTCGTCTGGTCTACTCAACGGAGAGTGGGCGCATAGATGAGCCGAAAACCAAAGTGGAACGTCCGAAGGGCGACGGTATTGTGCGTATCCAGCGTCAAACCAGTGGACGAAAAGGGAAAGGGGTTTGCCTTATCTCAGGAATTGACCAGGATGATGCTGAACTAACAAAACTGGCGGCTGAGTTGAAAAAGAAATGTGGCTGCGGTGGGGCCGTGAAAGACGGCATTATCGAAATTCAGGGTGATAAACGCGATTTAATTAAATCGCTGCTTGAAGCAAAAGGCATGAAAGTCAAACTGGCAGGCGGTTAAAATAAATGAGCCACGGCAAATGCCGTGGCTCGTGATATATACGTGCGTAAGTCAGACCAGAAATGCGACGCTAAATCGCGATGTCGGGAAGGCTTATAGAATAATTATTTGCCAACCTGGTGACCGATAATACCACCGACAGCAGCGCCACCCAATGTACCCAGCGTGCTACCATCTGTTAAGACTGCACCACCGAGTGCACCTGCACCGGCACCAATGGCGGTGTTACGGTCACGTTTAGACCAGTTAGAGCATGCGCTCAGGGACATTGCTACAGTGATTGCCAGAACAGCGGCGGCTAATTTTTTGCTGGTTAAGGTCATAATACTTTCTCCTGAATTATCGATTCACGGAAAGAGGTACACGTTAAGTATAGACAAAACGAATACCTAATTCTTTTTTCCGTGAAAGCTGGTCGCGCAGGCGTTACGTAATCACGCAAGTGATAGTCACTTCCTGTTATATCGCTAACATTAATTTTACGACTTTAATGCGGGTTAAACAGGTAAAAACTCTTAAAGGGGGGTTAGGAATCGTCTCAGACGAAGGGATATGCAGGCGCCCGAATGACGGGCGCGAAATGGACTCAGGCGGACGTTTTAATAATATCGACAATCAGACCGTCTTCTTCCAGCTTATTACGATGCTCGTCACTTAACCGTTCGTCGGTAATGACGCGACTGAAGCGTGAGACGGGACCCATTGTGTAAGGATGGACGGCGCCAAATTTGGAACTGTCAGTGAGCACAATGGCTTCACACTCTTTTTCCAGTACGGCATTCACCACGTCAGTGCGCATCATATCCCGGCCGGTGAAACCTGTTTCCGGCTGCCAGCCGTCAATGCCGATAAAGGCCTTACTGAAATGCACCTGCTGAACATATTGCCGGGTCAGCGGGCCCACCATGCTTTCACTTTTCTTTTGGTAAATGCCACCCAGCAAAATGACCTCACAGCGCGTCTCTTTGAGTAAATGGGCGATATAGCTGCTGACAGTGATGATAGTCACGTCTTTTTGTTCCGCGAGCGTCCGTGCCAGAAGGGCGTTGCTGCTGCCGTTTTCAATAAAGACCGTCTCGCCAGGGTTTACCAGTGATGCGGCAAACTCAGCCAGTTCACGTTTAAGCGCGTAGTTATTCATCATGCGCGTCTCAACGTCGTCGCTGTCCAGCGGCACGGCATAACCATGCGCACGGCGCAGGTAACTCTGTTTTTCCAGCAGATTAAGATCCTGACGAATGGTGACTTCGGAGACGCCGGTGGTTTTAGCGAGATCGACCACGCTTACACGCCCCTGATCGATGACCATCTGCAAAATGAGTTGTTGTCGGGAATTCATAGCATCCATTTAATAAAGCGAAACGAGGTCGGAAACGGTGGGATTACACTTCCCACGGCGCTTTTGGCTGTTTGTTTTCGGGGGCGTTGTCAGCGCCATTCTGAGCAAGAAGTTCAGACTTCAGGATCTCGAGATTACGGATCGCAGAGTGATAATCACCCGCTACCAGAATATCCAGCACGGTATCAATACGTTGTGCTACAGCTTGTGGATCAATAGTAGACATAATCTCTCCCCGGGAGCGAAAAGTGAATAATTTCAATGATGCAGAAAATGGGGTCAAAAGAGAAGGGAAAAAATGCGATAACGAAATTACATAAATGAAAGTGATAAATTTATTCCCCCTCATATAGCAGGCTTAATCGGTGGATTAGTCTAAAACTGCGCGCAAGGCGCTTTTTTATATGAGGAATTGGACTATGACAGTTATCAATCAGCCTGCCTGTACACTGTTTACCGATACTGAACGTTTCACGCAGCTCTCAGGGTATTACGAGGCGGAGCGACGCACCGTCTGGATGATGCTGCGGGCTCAGCCGCGTCCTTGCTTCAACCATGCCTTAATTGAGGAGATCATGAACCTTTCCTGGCTGGTCCGTCAGTCGGGTTTTGCGGTCGATTTTTGGGTTACCGGCTCGCTTGTTCCTGAAATGTACAACGTGGGAGGGGACTTGCAGTTCTTCGTCGAGTGCATTCAGAACGGGCGGCGTGAAGCGTTACGGGCGTATGCCCGCGCCTGTGTTGATTGCGTCCATGCGGCGTCAAGAGGGTTTGATACGGGGGCCATCACGCTGGCAATGGTCGAAGGCAGCGCATTAGGCGGCGGATTTGAGGCAGCGCTGGCGCACCATTTTGTCCTGGCTCAGCGTGATGCCCGGTTAGGTTTCCCGGAAATTGCCTTTAATCTGTTCCCGGGGATGGGGGGGTATTCGCTGGTCGCACGACGTTCAGGCATGAAGCTGGCGGAGGAGCTCATCTACAAAGGGGAGTCCCACACGGCAGAATGGTACGAGCAGCACGGGCTGGTGGATGTGCTGTATGAACCCGGGCAAAGCTACGTCTCGGTCAGGACCTTCATAGACACATTGCGGCCAAAACTGAACGGCGTAAGAGCCATGCTGCGTGCTCGTACGCGCGTTCTGCAGTTGCCACGCAGTGAGCTGATGGATATTACCGAAGACTGGGTCGATGCCGCATTCTGCCTTGAGCCGAAAGATATAGCCTACATGGAGCGTCTGGTGATGCTGCAAAACCGCCATCATGCGGCGGGCTTACGCAAGGCCAGCTAGCGCTGTTGTCGCGCCTGATAGCGTTTTAGCCATCGCTCGAATGCGGCAGCGGGCATCGGCTTAGCAAAAAGGAAACCCTGCCGTTCGTTGACGCCATTCTTAGTCAGAAAGGCGTCTTCTTTTGCATTCTCCACCCCCTCGGCGATCACCTGCAGATTCAGGGCCTGTGCCACTGCGACAATGGCGCGTACCAGAGACTGGGAGATGGACTGCTTATGAATATCTCTGACAAAAGATTGATCGAGTTTAATGGCGTCAATAGGAAAACGCGCCAGCTGGGAAAGGGAAGAGTAGCCCGTACCAAAGTCATCCAGATGTATTTGTGCCCCGAGTCGGCTGAATTGCTGGATCACCGAAAGCGCCAGCTCTTCGTTTTCGATGAGACAGCTCTCTGTTAACTCGACGTCGATAGGGCAGTACTCAAAATGCAGATCCTTAAGCGCCTGCTTTAAATCGCTGAAAATCGTCTGGTCGGCAAGCTGACGTGCAGAGACGTTCACGGCCACGCGCAGGTTAATCCCCTTGTCACGCCATTTCGCCACCTGACGAACCACGTCGAGCATCACCCAGCGCCCCAGTGGCACAATCAAACCGGACTCTTCGGCATAAGAGATAAATTCCAGCGGTGGGATCAAGCCGCGCTCCGGCGACTGCCAGCGGACCAGCGCCTCAAGACTTCTGACCTCACCGCGCCAGGTCATTTTAGGCTGGTAGTGAATCAGAAGCTGATCGTTATCCAGCGCTTTACGCAGATTGGTGTCCAGCCAAAGATACTCAAATACGCGCTGGTTCATTTCAGGGGAGAAGACGCAGAACTTACCCCTGCCATTTTCCTTGGCGGTGTACATGGCCGTATCGGCATTGCGAATCACACTTTCCCGATCGTTCCCGTGCTGCGGCGCGAGGGCGATCCCCAAAGAACAGCCGGTATATATCTCAATCAGCCCGATTCTGAACGGCTGGCGCAGGCGGGTCAGAATGCGCGACGCCATCGCTTCCAGCGAGCCCTGAGACGTATTCGTGGCCATCACGATAAACTCATCGCCGCCGAGCCGGGCCAGGACCTGCCCCTCGTCAAGGCAACTCAGAATGGCGAGTGCAACCGCCTGTAAGAGCTGATCGCCAAACATATGCCCGTAGGCATCGTTGACCTTTTTGAAGTTATCCAGGTCAAGATACACCACGCCAACCTGCGTTTCGCCCCGATGGTTGATGGCGTCTGAGATCTGTTCGTGGATGGCATTGCGGTTGGGTAAACCGGTGATGGTATCGGTATTGGCCAGCACGCGCAGGCGCTCCTGCGCCCGACGTTCCTCGGTAATGTCGGTGCCGGAGCAAATAAGAAATATTTCGTTTTTACCGCTGCCGCTGTGAACGAATTTGTTTCTGAACAGAAACAAGCGTTGTCCTTTCCGCGTCTTGATCCAGCGTTCAACTTCGTAGGAGCTGCCGTTACGGAAGAAACCGGTGATATTTCGCTTCGAGGCTGCCGCCTCGCTGCGACTCATAAACAATTTGAACACGTTCTGACCGATCACTTCCTGCTCTTTCAGACCGGTATACTCTTCGCTCAGGCGATTAAAACGCTGAATATTGCCGTGCTGATCGAGAATTACAATGACGGAATTCGCTTCCGAAACCACCTGTTCCGCGAAGGAGAGTCCTTGAGCGAGATCGCGTGCTACGGAGGGGGTATCGTTCCAGGCCGATGCCGTGCCGGCCCACTCGTTTCGGGTGATTTTGCGGCCGACAAGATGCACGGGAACCTCTTCGCCATACAGGGAGAGGTTCATTGAAATGCTGGAGGTAATTACCGTTAACTGGCGGATCAACGTGGCTTGTTCATCGTCCAGCGTCACCACCTGAGTCGCATCGGCATTTTCGCTGGCGGCAAGGTGCAGAGCGTTGCTGTCTGCCGACAATCGCCACCACGGACTGTGAGTACCCATGTAACGAAACAGCAAATTCTGCTCAAGATCGTCGATCATGATTTCTCCCGCTGCTACTCATTAGCGCACAAATTATTCATTTGCAGTCGACTTTTCCGTTGTGAAACAGCGGTAAAACCGAAGTGAACGTATTGTTTTTCCCTGCTTTCTTATAATAAAACGAGTCTGCCAAAAAAGAATACTGAGCATCCAGCTATTCAGGTGACCGAATATGACGGCACTCTTTTACTGTAGATAATTATGGCCATTTTGGGCGGGGGGAATCGGAAAATAGTCAGAAAAAATGATGAATTTGTGGGGCAGGTTAAAAAGAAAAATTGTCGGCCTTCCCGAACGGAAATGGCCGACAATTTAGCGGGTTATCAGACAGCTGGTCGCGCGATAATACTGCGGGTTTCCATGCGGACTTCAGCGATAGTTACGTCAATCACCTCAGTGACTCTGTAAACTGTTTCACCTTTAATCTGCACGGTGCCACTTTCCTGGCTACAGACCAGTTCGTCACGAACGGCATGCAGGAATGGGGCAGGGATAAAGGCGACAGCACCGTTATCCACCAGACGGACACGCATCCCGCCGCGGCTGATATCAATAATCTCCGCAGCGAAGCGGGTGTCGGTTCCGGCTTTATCCTGCAGGAAACGCGCGTAAAGCCAGTCTCCAACGTCACGTTCCGCCATGCGGTTCAGACGGCGACGTTCTGCCATCTGCACGGTCGTGTCGTCCTGAGGGCGCGCAATCGTTTCGCCTTTGATAATCGCTTTCAGCAGACGGTGGTTAACCATGTCGCCATATTTACGAATTGGGGATGTCCAGGTGGCGTAAGCTTCCAGACCGAGGCCGAAGTGCGGGCCTGGTTCGGTGCTGATTTCAGCGAAGGACTGGAAGCGGCGAATACGGCTATCAAGGAAACCGGATGGCTGTGCGTCCAGCTCGCGGCGAAGCTTGCAGAATCCTGGCAGCGTCAGGACTTCTTCCGGATCAACATGCACATCGTGATTCTTCAGCAGGGCCGCCAGCGCTTCGGTATTGGCCGGATCGAATCCGGTGTGAACGTTGTAAATTCCAAAGCCCAGCTTGTCGCGCAGCACGCGTGCGGCGCAAATGTTGGCGGAAATCATCGCTTCTTCGACGATGCGGTTAGCAATGCGTCGCGGCTCGGCCACGATATCCAGCACTTCGCCTTTCTCACCGAGAACAAAACGGTAGTCCGGACGATCTTTGAACACCAGGGCGTGGGTTGTACGCCATTCGCCACGCTTCAGGCAAATACGGTGCAGCAGACGAATCTGCGCCGCAATGGCATCAGATTCAGGTTTCCAGCTGCCGGTGTTTTCCAGCCAGTCAGAGACATTGTCATAGGCCAGCTTGGCTTTGGATTCGATGGTGGCGGCAAAGAATTCGATATCGTCTTCAATCGTCCCATCCGCGGCGATGGTCATGCGGCAGGCGAGAGCCGGGCGCACTTCATTTGGGCGCAGCGAGCAGAGATCGTCTGACAGTTCGCGCGGCAGCATCGGGATGTTAAAGCCTGGCAGGTAGTTGGTAAACGCACGGATTTTGGCCGTTTCGTCCAGTTTACTGCCTTGTGCAATCCAGGCGGTAGGATCGGCAATGGCGACGGTCAGATGCAGTTTGCCATCGGCGCTCTCTTCAGCGTAGAGCGCATCGTCCATATCTTCTGTGCTGGCGCTGTCGATGGTGACAAATTCCAGCGCAGTGAGATCGCGGCGCGTCAAACCTTCGTCCTGCATTTCAGTCGCCACGCCGTTCGGCGCTTCTTTTTCAAGATTATGGCGCGCCAGCGTGACCCACCACGGGACGAAATGGTCATCGCCAAAGGTGATGAACTGCGTCAGCTCTGCATAGAAACCACGGTCGCCTTTCAGAGGATGACGGCGCATTTCTGCTACGGCCCAGTCACCTTCTTTAAAATCATGCTCAACGCCGCGGGCGGCCCGGCAGGGAATGGCATCTTTCAAGAGGGGATGATCCGGCACGATAGAAAGACGATCGTCTTTTCGCTGAACCTTACCGACAAAGCGGGTCAGGAACGGTTCAATCAGTTCTTCCGGCTCAGCGGATTCACGTTCTTTCTCTGTATGAATGACGGCCATGACGCGATCGCCATGCATCACTTTCTTCATCTGCGGTGGCGGAATGAAGTAGCTTTTCTGCGCGTCAACTTCAAGGAAGCCAAAGCCCTTTTCCGTGGCTTTCACGACCCCTTCTGCACGCGGCGTCTGGGAATGCAGTTGCTGTTTAAGCTGCGCTAGCAGCGGGTTGTCCTGAAACATAATGTTCTATTTTCGTAGCCATTGAGCGGCTGACAGTTTTACGCGATTCTCACTTCTACAGCAAGCGGTCTTTGGGGATTGCGTGTGGTTATTCCGCTTTGCCAGCCGCGACTTTTAGTCGATTAAGCCAGCCCTCAAACGCGCTTTGAGACAGGCGGTTGATCGCCTGGGCAACAGTCAGTCCTTCTTCCATGAGTGGGGTAAACTGCGCGGCACTGAAGCGGTCCGGCGAGCGTGTCAGCAAGTCGACTGCTGCCAAAAGCGACGGCGGGGAAAGCGCACTCTCTTCCCGGCTGTTTATCAGGATCTCTCCCGTCAGGTCGAGCAAGGTCGGTTCATGGCACAGGACGGGTGTCAGCGCCTCAAGCGCAGGTTCTGCCTGCCAGCGGGAGAGGGACTCAAGCTGTTGCGCACTCGCATAGCGAAGCTCGACCACGGGAAGAAGCGCTATCCACCTACCGGCGCACGCTGGCAGGGTGTGCGGCTGAATATGATGGCCCGGCAACCAGCGAACGGGATGGCCAAGCAGAGCCTGAAAGACCGCAACCACGCGCGCCTGAAAACCGATAAAGCCGATGATCTGGTTAATCACCACAATGTCATAGGTAGAGAGACCCACCTCATCAAGCTGGTTTCGCGCCTTGTCATCAATGACATCCGGTGAGCTGGCGAGCTGACGGGCATACTGCGTGATTTGCGCCAGCCGCCGGTTACTTTCGCGGGAGGAGTCAGGACCCGGCAGCGGAGCAAGAAGGGCGGCATAATGGTTGCATAGCCGCTGAACGCCACAGGCCTGCGCAACCGTCAACGCGGTACTTAACCGGTCATAGGCGCTGAGCGTTCGCAGACGATTGACGGGAAGTGAGAGGGGAAACAGCTGATGGCATAAGGCTCTGGCAGGGGCAAGCCAGCCGGTACAGGCGGCGACAATCTCATCGGGCAGGGCTAAATCGAGCAAAAAACGATCGTCGACGTTAGCGGCTTCGGGCACCAGGGGCAGCGCATCCGACTGCGCGTGGTTTGACTGGGTTTCGTGATACCAGTGGCCTTTGCCGGAAAAACGGCGTTGTTCCATGGGCGTTCCTTGATCTCAAAATGGCGATCAATATCCTGGCGTAACGCAGATAAAGGGAAAAATATTGTTAGGTGATAACAAATATCAGAACGGAATAACGAGGGGATGGTGCGGGGGAAAACTCTCTTCCCGTGCGGGAAGAGAGTCTGAGCTTATTTAATTTCCAGCTCGTTCATTGCAGCGATGTTGAAGCCGCCGTCAACGTGAACCACTTCGCCGGAGATACCCGCGGACAGGTCAGAGCACAGGAATGCAGCAGAGTTACCCACATCTTCAATGGTAACAGTACGACGAATCGGGGTAACCGCTTCGCAGTGCGCCAGCATTTTACGGAAATCTTTGATGCCGGACGCCGCCAGGGTGCGGATAGGACCCGCGGAGATGGCGTTAACACGCACACCTTCAGGACCCATTGCGTTCGCCATATAGCGTACGTTGGCTTCCAGAGACGCTTTAGCCAGACCCATCACGTTGTAGTTAGGGATAGCACGTTCCGCGCCCAGGTAGGACAGGGTCAGCAGCGCTGCGCCCGGGTTCAGCATTGCGCGGCAAGATTTAGCCATCGCAACGAAGCTGTAGGAGCTAATGTCGTGAGCGATTTTAAAGCCATCACGGGTAACCGCGTTCACATAGTCACCGTCCAGCTGGTCGCCAGGCGCGAAGCCGATGGAGTGAACGAAACCGTCGAATTTCGGCCATGCTTTTGCCAGCTCAGCAAACATGCCATCGATGCTTTCATCTTGTGCAACGTCACATTCCAGAACGATGCTGGAACCCAGCTGCGCGGCAAACTCTTCAACACGGCCTTTCAGCTTGTCGTTCTGGTAGGTGAACGCCAGCTCAGCGCCTTCGCGATGCATTGCTTGTGCGATGCCGTATGCGATGGACAGTTTGCTGGCAACGCCAGTCACCAGAATGCGCTTACCGGAAAGAAAACCCATAGCTTTAATCCTTATATTCATTGCTTATTTTGCCTTGTAATTCATAGCGTTACAGGCAGTATTTCAAAATCATTCGAAATTAGCTCGAAATTATAGCCCACTCACAGCCCCTTGTGTCACGATATTTCTCGCCGATCGCCAAAGACGAATGCCCCAGAAGGTGAGGCGTGGGTTCAAAATTTCAGCATTCGTCCAGTATATCACCCGGCAGCAGCTTCGCCTCATCCAACCAGCGTGGATGCGCGATCCCTCACGATAGTGACCCTTTCCTGGCGCTTTCTATAAAACGCGCGATGACAATAAAGAAAACCGGGACGAAGAAGATCGCGAGAAGCGTACCGCTAATCATGCCGCCAAAGACACCGGTGCCGATGGCGTGTTGTGTGCTGTCACTTGCGCCACTGGCCAGCATTAAGGGAACCACTCCCAACGTAAAGGCTAACGATGTCATCAGAATAGGGCGCAGGCGCTGGCTTGCGGCCTGTATCGTTGCCGCCACCAGAGGGTTCCCTTCACGATGCAATTGTCTGGCAAACTCCACAATCAATATGGCGTTCTTGGCAGACAGGCCTATCAGGGTGATAAGGCCGACCTTGAAGAAAACATCATTCGTCATGCCGGCAACAAACACGGCTATAACTGCACCGATCAGTCCCAATGGCACCACCAGCATGACGGCAAAAGGTATTGACCAGCTCTCATACAGGGCAGCGAGCACCATAAACACCACCAGAATCGACAGGACGATCAGACCCGGGAGCTGCGACTGGGATTTTATTTCCTGCAATGAGCTCCCGGCCCATTCTCCCGCCAAGCCCTGAGGTAAATCCCTGGACAAATTCTCCATAACTTTCATTGCGGTACCGCTGGATTCACCTGTGGCCGCACTGCCGATAATGCGGATAGCAGAATACCCCTGATAACGCGTTAGTTGCTGCGGTGCAACGTTCCAGGAGAGCGTCGCAAACGTTGACACTGGCACCCTCTGCCCCTGGTGGTTTTTAACGGATAATTTCAGGATCTGCTCAGGTTGCATTCGGTAAGGCGCATCGGCCTGGATAATCACCTGCTGAACACGCCCATTGTTCGTGTAGTCATTAACGTAGTTTGAACCCATGGTGACGGAGAGCGTCTGGTTGATTTCATCAAATGAGACGCCCAGAGCTTCCGCTTTTTCCCGGTCAATCTGAAGCGCCAGGCTAGTGCCTTCCGGCAGGCCGTCGATATACACGCCACTCAGTTCAGGACGTTGATTCGCTTTCAGCACCAGCGTATCGGCCGCCTGCTTTAACGCCTCGTAGCCCAGTCCCGCTCTGTCCTGCACGTACCAGGTGAAGCCCGACGAGGTGCCCATATCCGAAATGGCAGGCGGGAGCAGGCTCATCGTTACGGCATCAGAGACGTTTGCCATACTGGCCTGCATATGGTCGGCTTCATCCTCGGCTGTAGAGCCGTGCCTTTCTTTCCAGTCCTTCAGCGTGGTGAATGCCATGGCCGAATTCGGCCCTGATCCTGAAAACCCAAAACCCAGGATCATAATGTTGCTTTCAATATCCGGTCGGGTCGCAATTTCCTGTTCAAATGTTTTTACGACTTTCAGGGTGCGCTGCATTGTGGCATCAGAGGGAAGCTGAATAGAGGACATAAAATAGCCCTGATCTTCGTCCGGCAGAAAGGATGAGGGCAGCGAAGACAATCCAAAAAATAGCGCAGCACAAAGCGCAACATACAGAAGCAGCATTCGGCCGGTTCGTTTCAGAACCGCGCCCAGGCCGGATTCGTACCATGTCGTCAGGGTATGAAAACGGGCGTTAAAGCCTACCGCGAACCTGCCGCCACCGTGTTTTTGCGCGCTGTGGGGCTTAAGCAACGTCGCACAAAGCGCGGGAGTCAGCGTGAGGGCAAGAAATGCCGACAACAGTATGGATACCGCCATGGAAATACAAAATTGTCGATAAATAATGCCTACGGACCCATCAGCAAAACCCATGGGTATAAAGACAGCGGTAAGTACCAGCGTGATCCCGATAATTGCCGGGGTGATTTCGGCCATGGCCTCCCGGGTAGCGTCGCGCGGAGAAAGGTTTTTTTCTTCCATCAGCCGTTCAACGTTCTCCACGACCACAATGGCGTCATCCACGATAATCCCTATCGCCAGCACCATGCCGAACATGGTCAGGATATTGATCGAGTATCCACTCAATAGCATCACTGTGAAGGTGCCCAGCAGCGCGACGGGGGCCACAATCGCGGGGATAAGCGTACAACGTATCTTATGTAAAAACAGCAGCATAACGAGAAAGACAAGGACCATCGCTTCCACAAAGGTTTGCACCACCTTCATGATGGACAGCTTTACAAACGGTGCGGTATCGAAGGGAACCGTAAACGCCATCCCTTCCGGCAATACCTGAGAAAGTTCGTCGATACGTGCACGTACCCCTGAAGCCGTGCTCATCGCATTGGCGCCCGGTGACAACTGGATTGCCGCAGCCGTTGCCGGCACCCCATTTTCACGGATACCGAAAGCGTAACTTTGCAGGCCAGACTCAATCCGCGCAACGTCGGACAGTTTCAGCCTTGCGCCAGACGCATCTGATTTAAGGGTAATGTTTCTGAAAGCCTCTACAGAAGTGAGTTGCCCTTTCACGGTAATGGGATAGGTTACGCCTTGTCCTGCAGTTGCCGGTTCGTCTCCCGTTTTCCCCGGCGAAACAAGGGCATTTTGCTGACCTACAGCGGTAAGAACATCGCTCACCGAAAGCCCGTAACTATGCAGCTGCATGGGATCCAGCCAGATGCGCAGCGCTTTTTCGCCACCAAACAGCTGGACTTTTCCGACTCCCGGCACACGGCGTAGTTCGTCGCTGACGTTGCGGGCAAAATAATCGCTTAAATCCGCCTCTTCAAATTTGCCGGTTGTGGACTTCAACCCCACCATCATTAAAAATCCGGAATTGGCCGCCTCGACGTTGATGCCATTTTGCCTGACCGCCTGTGGCAAACGTGGCTCTACAATCTTGATCTGGTTCTGAAGATCCATCTGTGCCAGCTTAATGTCTGTGCCGGGCTTAAAGGTCACGGTAATAGATGCAGAACCGGTTGTGTCGCTGGATGATTCGAAATAGAGCAAATTATCCACGCCCGATATTTCACGCTCGATGAGCGACACCACGGACGTATTCATGATATCGGGGCTGGCCCCCGGATAAGTGACAGAAATAATGATCCCCGGCGGTGCCACCGCCGGATACTGCGCAACCGGCAACCGGGGTATAGACAGGACACCCGTCAGGACAATAAAAAGCGCCACTACCCAGGCGAATACGGGGCGTTCAATAAAAAAATGAGGCATTAAATTAACGTCCAGATACGTGAATTTCGTCATCGGCTGATACGCGTTTACCGATATCCCTGAGCTGAGAAAATTTCTCAAGAAGCTGCGGGGCGTCATCGAGACTTGTCGCGAACATCCACATGTATGTCATCACGGAATAAATATGTCCGGCGGTGATGCCAGCCGATTGCGTCATCCAGATAATGGTCAGCGTAAAAAGCAGGGCAACGAGTATACCCACCCATAAATAGCCCCACGCCTCCCGGTCCGATAACGCAATGCGTAAACGTGCAAGCGTGACGTAATGTCGGTGAAGGGTGGCGGTGCCTGCCTTATGAACATAATCAACTTCTTTCTCAAGACGATTATTCAGGCGCATGAATAACCATTCATTTTTACGGGTATATTCCGAGACAAATCCCATCAGAATGATGACGATTGCACAGCACATGATGCCGGCCCAGAATTCGATAAATAACAGCATGATTGCCGCACCAAAGAGAGAACTCAGCGAGGTAATAAGCAGGGGCAAGTGCATTTCAAAGAAATCCACATACTCGCGCGAGAGTGTGACCCTGGCGGCGATAGCCGAATGGTTAAGCTGGTATTTCCGCTGTGAAAGCACAACGGAGACCGCAAGCCCGGCATAAATACGGGCAAACGTTCGTGTATCAACACTCCGTCTTGTCGCACCTATGATCCACATACAGAGCACCATCAGTCCGTACAGTGCGGCGTTAAGTGTCTTACCCGCAAGAATGGCATTAATCGCGATGCCTGCCAGAACGGGATACAGTAAAAACATTACGTTTTCAGCCACGACAAGGAAAAAAGTCACAACCAGTTTTTTCCGGTGACGTACCGCGAGTTTTTTAAGTGAGTACATAACGCCAGCTGTATCTGGAGAACGACGATTGTTATTAAGGTTATTCATTCTGGGTAACAGGTTTCAGACTCTTTAAGTGAGTGTATTTTGAGCAATAAGGGTTGGCAGGAAGTCTACAACTCGCCTGTTTAGCGGAAATGGCAGTTTTATGGAGAGAGTGTGGAGCGCAACCGTGCGGTTGTTCAAATCATTCTCATAATGAGGTACAACGGCGAACCGCAGAAAAAAAGAATTAAATAACACTCGTAATAAAACACCAAATCGTCGAAATCTGGCGTAGCGTTCAGCAGCACAGTGAACGTAATTATGAGATATATAAAAATCACCATTAGCCAGAAGGCGATGACAAGTAATTCAGTGAATGCGCCTGCTTTGTTTTGTATTATCAGAGAGACAACCGACAAAGCGATGCAACCATAAATAATGGGAGAGGAGGGCAGCGTCGCGGCAACTTTTTCATCCATTTTATGCATCAACACCAGCCAGGTATAAAGTAATCCCCACGACAGCAGCAGGAACAGCGTATATATACCGATTTTCTTAGTAGAGAAATATTTCGAAAATTCCATGTTCATTATCTCAGCCAGATTCATAAAGCCTTAAAGCGACAGGGTTAATTCTCTCCGTTCTATGAAAGAAGGGTTCTGCCGAATAGCTATTCTGGCCAGGCATTGTCGAGTCTTTATTGACTGAATGTGTAGGCTGTGTGGAGGCATGGCCGGACATTTAAATTAGTGCTGGAAATTTTCATGGCTACGGCACTTTTTCCCGGAGGCTGTGTCTTATTGTGCTAAAGATATCTGATAGCGTGCTCAAAGGGATTTCACCCGCGGAGATAAAATGAACAAAAATACTCTAATCCTTGTTGTTGAAGATGAAGACGACATTGCTGAAATACTGATGAGTTACTTAGAGCGTTCAGGGATGAAAACGCTGAGGGCCAGACAGGGCGAGCAGGCGATAGCGCTTAATCGCCTTCATAAACCGGATCTCATCTTGCTGGACATTCATCTGCCCGTATGCGACGGCTGGAGCGTCCTCACGACGCTTCGTCAGGAAAGTTCCGTGCCCGTCATTATGGTTTCTGCCCTCGATCAGGACGTAGATAAACTCATGGGGCTGAGGCTTGGCGCAGATGATTACGTTATCAAGCCTTTTAACCCTTCTGAAGTTGTCGCGCGGGTTGAAGCGGTGCTGCGCAGAACCAAACCCGCTATTCAGCAGGCGGGGGCCGCGCCTCTCAGGACGCCTTTTATTACGGTCTATCCGGATGATTTCTACGTTGAGGTTACCGTGGGACCTGAAGTGATCTCCCCGGTGTTAACGACGACGGAATTTAAGCTTCTTACGTATCTGGTCAGATATCCGCGAAAGGTCTGCTCCCGCGAAGAGTTACTCAACGCATGTCTTCCTGAAGGTGATACCCTCGACAGAACAGTAGATAGCCATATGAGCAAGCTGCGTAAAAAACTTGAGCTCGCGGGGCTTTACGGCGTCCCTGAGAGCATCAGGGGCATGGGTTACCGGCTTGGGGAGAAAAAATGAACAGAGAGTCTGTCCTGAGTCGTCAGATCTTAACGTACATGATGTTGCTGACGTTTACGATCATTGCCATTTCCATACTGGGCTCCTGGTTTTTTTACTCCTTTATTCTGGATCACCTCCCCGGCGGCGCTGCTGCGGGGGAAGACGAGCAGATGACCCTGTGGGACTGGGTGTGGATCGGGACAGCAACAACAATCAGTCTGATATTCGCGGTTTTTTTAACGATCAAACTTTCCTCGCGGATACTCACCCCGCTAAATGCGGTCGCGTCCAGCCTGAAAAAAATTTCGCAGGGCCAACTGGATGCCCGGGCTTATTGTGCCAGTTCCAGGCTGGGAGAGATCAATCACCTGGTCATGGATTTCAATGAAATGGCGGAAAAACTGCAGACGCTGGATATGCAGCGTAAATCCTGGAATGCCGCCATTGCCCATGAACTCAGAACCCCGGTCACGATTTTACGCGGGCGGCTTCAGGGTCTGGTAGACGGCGTTTTTGAATCGGATCCGGTGCTTTTTAATAATCTTCTCAGGCAGACCGAAGGGTTAACCCGCCTGATTGAAGATCTACGGGTTGTCAGCTCTGACGGTGGGGCGGGTTATACGTTGTCTAAATCCAGAACGGATCTCAACGGGACAATACAGGACGCGCTTGATACGTTCATGCCCGAATTTAAACGTAATCAGTTTACGATAAAGACAGCGTTGAGGGAGCAGCGTTGTGTGTTCGATCCGTTGCGTATCAACCAGTGTCTGGCCGTTCTTTTTGACAACGCATTACACTATTCAACCTCGCGGACGCTCATTGTCAAAAATGGCGTGTCTGATAAAGGCAATTATATTCTTATTCAGGATGGCGGACCGGGCATCCCTGAGGCCTTCCACGATTTTTTATTTCAGCCTTTTCAGCGGGATAATGGCGCCAGGGCATTGAATCCCGAAGGGTGTGGTTTAGGCTTATCGGTGGTAAAAGCCATCATGCTGGCCCATGGTGGCGATGTCACTTATACCTTATCAAAGCAAAACCACTCAATATTTAAACTCACCTGGCCCGACCCGTGAGTTTCAGCGGCAGATCAAATGTGCTTGCTGGCGATAAATGCCATATTTGTCCTAGCTTAGCATCCCATTCCTGTGGGGTAATCGTCAGTTTACCGCGTCTCGGGCTTAAGGTTATTTCACTGAAATAGATTTCATCTTTTTTTAGCATAAGATCAACGCGGCAGTAATCAATTCCCTGCGCCAGCTCCTGGGAGGCCAACAATGCTTCTCGGAATAAAAGCGGTTCGCCAGGATCTGCTGAAGTATTCGGATATTCCATCTGGAAAGGTTGTAAGTTCCAGTGCCTGTCATAAACGTTGATAAACCCTTTCCCGTTATCATCCGTAAAATCCGCTTCAACATAGTGGGCAACGCCATGAAAGCAATGGATCCTCAACATTTCGGGCGTTGTATTCCTGTCAGCATCGTCGAAGAGATCGACAAATGGCTCGCAAAGTATACTCGGCGTAATGTTTTTGTACTGCCATTCGCGTGTGGTGTAGTACAGATTTTTCTTTAACGCGAGGCTCAGTTTTTTACAGGCTTCCCTGTCATTAAAGTGCGCTTTGTCGGTACATATTATTGTGCTACCACTGTCATGGTTGCACTTAAGGACGAATTTGTCAGGAAGTACGGAAAAATCAATTTGCGACGCCCTGGTATAAACACCAAGTAATGGCACCGTTTTCACGCGCGTAGTTCTGGAAGAAACGTATTCCCGAACGGCGAGTTTATCGGCAAGCATTGTATAGACGTTATTATGATCATAGACCAGACGATGGCATATTTTTTCACTCAACGTCGAGGGTGATTTAATGTCAGGGGTTTTCCCGGTTGTTCTCCTGAGCCTCACAGTATGGAAGTGCAGGTCCGTCATTAAAAATGAACGACATTTTCTGATGAGATACTCTGTGTATTTTAGAACATAAGTGGCGGTGATCATTTTTTCTCCTCCGTAATGTCCTGATATTCTGGAGAAGAACTGTTGATGGATATTGCGTAAAATATGGAGCAAGGATGGAGACGAAAATTAAAAGGATTAAATAGCGTACGCAGGTTATTTAATCCTTGATTTAGCGGGGGGGGGGGGGTTACCGTTGTGCTTAGCGGTCCTTTCTCCACGCATCGGCGGTCAGCGCTTCACCGAAATGACCGGCAATCAGTCGTTTCGTCAGCTCATGAAGCGGAGAGGCCATCACATCCGCCGTGCTGCCACGCTCGACAACGTCCCCCTGGTGCATCACCATCACCTGGTCGCTGATGTGCTTCATCATTCCGAGATGTTGGGTAACGTAGATATAGGAGATACCCTGTTTTTCCTGCAACTCCAGCATCAGGTTAATCAGTTGCGAACGCATCGACATATCCAGCGAGGCAAGCGCTTCGTCGGCAATGATTACCTTCGGGCGCAAAATCAATGCGCGCGCCAGACCCAGGCGCTGTTTCTGGCCGGGGGCCAGCATATGCGGATAGTAGCTTTCGTGATCAGGTAACAGTCCCACCATGCGCAGGGTTTCAAAGACGCGCTTTCGTCGCGCCTCGGGCTCCAGCTCGGTGTTCAAACGCAGAGGAAAATCCAGAATCTGCGAAATACGCTGGCGAGGATTGAGCGAGGTTGACGGATCCTGGAAGATCATGCGGATACGCTGGCTGCGGAAAGAGTAATCCCCAAACGCCAGAGGATGATCGTCAATCAACACTTCTCCAGCGGTAGGCTCTACCATGCCGGCAAGCATCTTCGCCAGCGTCGATTTCCCGGAGCCGTTTTCGCCAATAATCGCCAGCGTCTGTTTTTCACGCAGGGTAAAACTTAGCGGCTTTACCGCCTCGACAGTCTGACGATGAAACAGCCCCGTACGATAGCGAAAGGTCTTACTCAGGTTGCGGACTTCCAGTAAGGTTTCGACCATTTCACTCTCTCTCCATGTTCAGCGGGAAATGACAGGCGTAAAGATGATTTTTGGCGCCGGTCAGGCGGGGTGTTTCAATACATTTACGCTGAGCATACGGGCAACGAGGCCCAAGACGGCAGCCTATCGGTAAGGATTCCAGCAGCGGAATCGCCCCTGGCAAGGTATTCAGGCGGCTCTTGTGCGGCATGGCGCTGCCAAAATCAGGAATAGCCCGGATAAGCGCCTGCGTATACGGATGATGCGGGGCGTTGATCAGGTCTTCGCTGGGGGCGGTTTCGACCGTTTGCCCGCAGTACATCACATCAATTTTGTCCGCCCATTTGCTTAACATCTGCAGGTCATGGCTGATCAGCAAAATGGTGGTGTTGTTGTTCTGGTTCAGACGTGACAGCAGGCGGAAAATTTGCGCCTGCGTGGTCGGCTCCATCGCGTTGGTGGGTTCATCCGCAATCAGCAAGCGCGGCTGATTAGCCAGCGCGATAGCAATCATCACCTTCTGACATTCACCGTCGGTAAGCTCATACGGGAAGCTGCGCATCGCGTCTTTATGATCTTTGATACCGACGCGGTGCAACAGTTCGATGGCGCGACGTTTACGCCAGCCGAAACGCTGCCACCAGCGGCCTTTATAGGTCCAGCCGGGGATGTTCTGCATGAGCTGTTTACCCACGCGCTCGGACGGATCGAGACAGGATTGCGGCTCCTGGAAGATCATCGAGACGTTGTGACCAACCAGCTTACGCCGCTCGCGCGGGGAGAGGCGCAGCAGGTCAATGTCGTCGAAGCGCATACGATCGGCGGTTACGCGCCAGTTGTCTTTCGCCACGCCGCAGATAGCTTTGGCGATCAGGCTTTTCCCTGAGCCAGATTCACCCACCAGCCCGCGAATTTCACCCTCAGCAAGCGTGATACTGATGCGATCGACGGCCTTAACCCAGCCTTCACCGGTTTTGAATTCGATGGTGAGGTTGCGGATATCAAGAAGTGGCATTATTGCACCCCCGCGTTAATTGCACGGCGAATACCGTCGCCCAGCAGGTTGATCAGCAACACGCTCACCATAATCGCCGCCCCCGGCAGCATGACTGTCCACGGTGCCACGTAGATTAACTCCAGCGCGTCACCGAGCATTGCGCCCCATTCAGGTGATGGCAACTGGGCGCCAAGGTCGAGGAAGCCGAGCGCAGCAATATCGAGAATCGCCATCGACAGCGCACGGGTGATCTCGGTGACCAGCCCGGCGGCGATATTCGGCAGAACGGCAAACCACAGGATGTTGAAGGTGGTCGCGCCGTCCAGACGGGCGGCGACGACATACTCTTTTTCCAGCTCGTCATGCACCATGCTGTAAACCGAACGCACGATGCGGGGCAGGATTGCCAGCCAGACGGCAAACATCGCATGCGACAGATGCGGTCCGGCAAAAGCAACCACAATGATCGCCAGCAGCAGAGACGGAATCGACAGCAGGGTGTCCAGAATGTGGTTCAGTACCGCCGAACGCAGGCCATGCGTGGATCCCGCAAAAATACCGAGCGCCAGTCCACAGACTGTCGCCGCAAGCGTGACCACAAATGCGCCACCCACCGTCGGGGCAGCGCCGCTTAACAGGCGACTCAATACGTCACGTCCGAGGTCGTCAGTGCCGAGGAAGAAAGAGACTTCGCCGTAGCGTGACCAGGAAGGCGGCAGAAGCTGATAGCCGAGGAACTGCTGGTCAATGCCATACGGGGCAAACCACGAGCCAAAGAGGCAGAGTAATACCAGCCCGGCGCAGCCATAAAGGCCGATCATCGCCGTGGTGTCACCATAGAACTTACGCCACACGGTACGCAGCGCACCGGGTGTGCGCTTTTCACTGTATACGTTATCGTAAGGCATACCATTCCTTATGCTTCAACGGGTTAGCCATCGCACCCAAAATATCGGACAACACGTTAACAATAATCACCAGCGAACCAATCACCATCACACCCGCTGAAATAGCGGCGTAGTCCTGCTGGCGAATCGCGTTGATCATCCATCGTCCCAGCCCTGGCCAGCTAAAGACCATCTCGGTGATCATCGCCAGAGTGAGCATGGTGGAGAACTGCAGCCCCAGACGCGGAATCACCGGCGGTAGCGCGTTATGAAGAACGTTGCGGCGCAGGATGGTCAGGCGTGACAAACCCCGCGTGGCGGCGGCTTTGACATAATTCTGGTCAAACACCTCGATGGTGCTCAGGCGCATCAGGCGAATTACTTCCGTGGTCGGGGCGACGGCCAGCGTCAGTACCGGCAACACCATATGGCGCACGGCGCTGACGATCATCTCATGACGCCACACTGAATCGGACAGCCAGGCGTCAATAATGGCAAAACCCGTCACCGTTTTCACCGTGTAGAGCAGGTCGAAACGCCCCGAGACCGGTAGCCAGCCCATTGTCAGCGAGAAGAAGAGCGTTAACAGCAGCGCCAGCCAGAATATCGGGATGGAGAAGCCTAACAGGGCGAGGGCGCTGATGAACTTATCCTGCCATTTGTTGCGATAGATCCCGGCCAGCATACCCACGGGGATCCCCACCATCAGGGCAAAACCGAAGGCCAGAATGCACAGCTCCATCGTGGCCGGAAAAACCTCTTTCAACTGGTCGGAGATAAGCTGCCCGTTGATGCTGGACACCCCGAAATCCCAGTGCAGCAGACCGTTAAACCAGAACAGCCAGGCATCCCACAACGATGAGCCCTGAAGCGGGGCGTGCGGCGTAAAATAGCTCAGGCTGAAACCGACAAAGGTCAGCAGAAAGAGCGTCACCAGCAGCAGCAGGAGTCGGCGCAAGGTAAAAATAATCATGGTTTTTTCACCTCTTGTTCTTTTTCGCGCGAGACGCCCGCGAACGAGGCATTGCCGAACGGACTCAGCACCAGACCTTTAATATCATAGCGATAGGCCTGGAGACGCAGGGAAGAGGCCAGCGGCAGCACGGGCAACTCCTCGGCGAGGATTTTCTGCGCTTCATCATAAGCATCGATGCGTGAGGCCAACTGTTGGGAAGAGAGCGCTTTTTGCAGAACGGCGTCAAACTCCCGGTTACACCAGTGAGCGTAGTTGGTCTGCGAGTTGATCGCCGCACAGCTCAGCAGCGGCCGGAAAAAACTGTCCGGGTCGTTACTGTCGGTAGCCCAGCCGGTCAGCGTGAGATCGTGATTCATGTCCATCAGGCGCGCCTCCTGGAAACGGCCCTCAACCGGCACGATGATCACCTTGACGCCCACCTGTGCCATATCTGCCTGCAACAGTTCGGCCGTTTTCAGCGGGCTCGGGTTCCACGCCTGGGAACTGGTCGGCACCCAAAGCTGGAGGGTGAGGTTTTCCGCGCCCAGCGCTTTCAGTTGTTCGCGTGCTTTTGCCGGATTGTATTCCGTAATTTTAGCTTCACCGTCGTAGGCCCACGAGGCGCGCGGTAAAATAGAGGCCGCGGTTTCCGCCGTGCCGTAGTAGATCGACTGCATCAGACGCTGGTTGTTAATCGCCAGCGCCAGGGCATGACGGACGGCAGGGTTATTCAACGGCGGCTTATCCGTGTTAAAGGCCAGATAAGCGATGTTCATTCCCGGGCGTAGCGTCAGACGCAGACGCGGATCGTCACGCAAAATAGTGAGCTGGCTGGCGGCAGGCCAGGCGAGCACGTCACATTCCCCGGTGAGCAGTTTTGAGAGACGTCCCGTTCCGCCGGAGCCGAGGTCAACCACCACCTGCGGCATCAGCGGCGTGCCGCGCCAGAAATGTTCATGACGCTGCAGGCGTATATATTGCCCCGCGCGGTATTCAGCCAGCTGGAACGGACCGGTGCCCACCGGCTGGCGATCGAGCAACTCCTGGCGATCTTTTTTCGCAAGCTGCGACGCATATTCAGCAGACATGACGGACGCATAGTGGGTCGCCAGATGCCAGAGGAAGGAGGCATCCGGGCGCGTTAGCGTAAATTCAACCGTTCGGTTATCCAGCTTACGCACGCTCTTAACCGTGTCGGCAAACTGCAGACTGTCGAAGTAAGGGAAATGATCTCCATTGACGTTATGCCACGGATGATTGCGATTAAAGATCCGCTGGAAGGTAAAGACCACATCGTCCGCATTCAGCTTGCGCGTGGGGGTAAACCACGGCGTGCGCTGAAACGCGACATCATTGCGCAGGTGGAAGCGGTAGGTTGCACCGTTGTCCAGCACTTCCCAGCTTTCCGCAAGCTCAGGGACCAGACGGTAGGTGTACGGGTCGACATCAAGTAGACGGTCATACAATTGCGCGGCAAGCGTATCGACAATCAGGCCGCTGCCCGCTTTTTGCGGGTTGAAGGTATCCACCTGGCCGCTCACGCAATAGACGAAGCCACTGTCACGGATGTCAGGCTGCGAAGTCTGCCCCGGCGCGGCAAAAGCCATGCTGCTGAACAGACCGAGTGCAAAAAAGGACGATAAAACCAGACGCATAATTTTTAAGGTTTTTAGGTTCGATCTGCAAAGTGTATCGCACTTACGCCTGCTTCGTAAAAATGTCTGCGGGTAAGTGCCGATATTGTCAGCGCATTTGATGCTTTTTGAGCAATGCCCGTAACTGATGGTAGGTCAGACCCAGGAGTTCAGCCGCCCGTTTCTGGTTATATTTCGCCGTCTTCAGGCTTTGCTCCAGCAATTGTTGTTCCTGGTCGTGCTGGAACTGACGTAAATCAAGAGGGAGGGCGGGGGCGTGGTCAGACGATGAGGGGGCGGTGACCGGCGGCGCATGACGCTGAAAAGGATCGATAATGATGTTATCCAGTTCCGCCTCGCTGCTGCCGTGGCGGTAGACAGAGCGCTCCACGACGTTTTTCAGTTCGCGAATATTTCCCGGCCAGTGATAGGCCAGTAGCGTCTCCTTTGCATAATCGCTGAAGCCGGGGAACAGAGGCAGGCCGAGCTCGCGGCACATCTGAATCGCAAACTGGTCTGCGAGCAGCATAATGTCACTTCTTCGCTCGCGCAGGGGGGGAAGCTGAACAACGTCAAAGGCCAGGCGGTCGAGCAGATCGGCTCTGAATTTCTCCTCCGCGACCCTCTCCGGCAGATTGGCGTTGGTGGCGCACACCAGACGCACGTTAACCTGCAGCGGCTGGCTACCGCCGACGCGCTCCAGTTCGCCATACTCAATGACGCGCAGCAGTTTTTCCTGCACCAGCATGGGCGCGGTGGCGAGTTCATCAAGAAACAGCGTACCGCCGTCGGCGCGCTCAAACCGTCCCGGATGGCGCTTCTGGGCGCCGGTAAAGGCGCCTGCTTCGTGGCCGAAAAGCTCTGTATCGAGCAGGTTTTCATTTAGCGCCGCGCAGTTTAACGAGATAAAGGGGCCGTCCCAGCGTCCGGATAAATAGTGCAGGCGGTTGGCAATCAGTTCCTTACCCGTGCCGCGCTCGCCGATAATCAGCACCGGCTTGTTGAGCGGTGCAAGACGAGACACTTGTTCCAGCACCTCCAGAAAGCTGTTTGCTTCCCCGAGTAAATTGTCTTTGTATCCAGCCATGATGAAATTAACCACTCCTTAGCGATATTCACCAGGTCAGCATAGTTCTTCATTGCGTATAAATCAAACACATCAAGCAAAATCAATAGGATAAAAACTGGCACGGGAATTGTATTATCTCAACAGCAGGGCATTGCCCGACCACAGAAATAAGAGGATTTTTATTATGGGTATTTTTTCTCGTTTTGCCGACATCGTGAACGCCAACATCAACTCACTGCTGGAAAAGGCGGAAGACCCGCAGAAGCTGGTGCGTCTGATGATTCAGGAGATGGAAGACACGCTGGTTGAAGTGCGTTCTACCTCTGCTCGCGCGCTTGCTGAGAAAAAACAGTTAACGCGCCGGATTGAGCAGGCCACCGCCCAGCTCAATGAATGGCAGGAAAAAGCGGAACTCGCCCTGCGTAAAGATAAAGAAGATCTGGCTCGTGCGGCGCTGATTGAAAAACAGAAGCTGACGGACATGGTCGCGACGCTTGAGCATGAAGTGACGCTGGTGGATGACACGCTCACCCGTATGAAAAAAGAGATTGGTGAGCTCGAAAATAAACTGAGCGAAACCCGCGCACGTCAGCAGGCGCTGTCGCTGCGTCATCAGGCGGCCAGCTCTTCCCGCGACGTACGCCGTCAGCTGGACAGCGGCAAGCTGGATGAGGCCATGGCGCGATTTGAGTCCTTCGAGCGTCGCATCGATCAGATGGAAGCGGAAGCAGAAAGCCACAGCATTGGGAAGCAAAAGTCACTGGATCAACAGTTTGCCGACCTGAAAGCGGACGATGAAATCAGCGAGCAGCTGGCGGCATTGAAAGCCAAAATGAAGCAAGATAACCAATAATACTGTTGCGGCACCTGAGCGTGCCGCTATGCATCCTAAGACAAGGAGTACACATGAGCGCGCTTTTTCTGGCCATTCCCCTGACGATTTTCGTGCTGTTTGTTTTGCCGATTTGGCTATGGCTGCACTACAGCAACCGTTCTTCACAAGGCGATCTTTCCCAGAGTGAACAGCAACGTCTTGCGCAGCTTACCGAACAGGCGAATAAGATGCGTGACCGCATTCAGGCGCTGGAAGCGATCCTGGATGCAGAACATCCAAACTGGAGGGATCGTTAATGACCGGACTGAATCTGAACAAAAAGTTGTGGCGAATCCCACAGCAGGGGATGGTGCGTGGCGTTTGTGCCGGGCTGGCACACTATCTTGACGTTCCGGTAAAACTGGTCCGTGTGGTGACGGTACTGTCTATTTTCTTCGGTCTGGCGTTTATCACGTTCGTGGCATACATCGTTCTGTCATTTGTCCTTGATCCCATGCCCGACGGAGAACTGGCCGCAGAAAGTGCGCCAACCAGTAACGATCTTCTGAACGCGGTTGACGAGCAACTGGCCGCAGGGGAGAAGCGGTTACGTGAAATGGAACGTTATGTCACGTCGGATACCTTTACGCTGAGAAGTCGTTTTCGTCAGCTTTAAGAGAGAATTTATATGAAGCAAAACTGGCAACAGGCCGGTCATAAGGTAAAACCCGGCCTGAAAATCGCAGGTAAACTGGTTCTGATGACGGCATTACGTTACGGCCCGGCAGGTGTAGCGGGTTGGGCGATCAAATCTGTTGCCCGTAAGCCGGTCAGAATGTTGCTGGCCGTAGCGCTCGAACCAATGCTGCAAAAAGTGGCAAAACGGCTATCGCGCCGTTACTTATCCCGCTAATTCACACGCGCGTCAGCCCCTACTTTCCCAGAGAAGGGCTGGCGCCGTCTCAAACATTTCCCTCCCTTTAATGTGCTTTCTTTGCGGCAGCTCACAATACTGAGCAGACCCGCTTTGGAATTGCGTTTTTCAGCCTCCCGCTTCGTTGACAGATATTTTTCATGGGAGTAGATTGCCCTTCGTGGGACCGCTACCATGGAAAATAAAGTGAACGCAAAAATTAAAAAACTTATCAATCATATCTACGGTGAATCATTTTCTGACGCACATTTAGACGTGTTATTATCAAAGCTTGAGCAAGCCGCTATTGATATTACAGAAAAGCGCAAATCAGGCTGGGATGAAAAAGATGTTGTCCTGATTACTTACGCCGATCAGTTCTCCGCGAAAGGGGAGAAAGCGTTGCCGGTGCTTACCCGCTTTTATAATGAATGGCTTGCCCGCACGTTTTCCCATGTCCATCTTTTACCTTTTTATCCGTGGTCCTCTGATGACGGATTTTCCGTTATTGATTACCACAGCGTCGCGCCTGAAACCGGAAGCTGGCAGGATGTTGCTGAATTAAAACAGTCTGCCAGCTTAATGTTTGACTTCGTGTGCAACCATATGTCAGCAAAAAGTGAATGGTTTGCTAATTATCTTGCGCAGAAGCCGGGCTTTGACGATTTCTTTATTTCTGTCGATCCTGAAACTGATTTATCTGCCGTGACGCGGCCTCGTGCATTACCGCTGCTGACGCCATTTAAGCTGCATGATGGAAGCGTGCGTCATCTTTGGACCACGTTCAGTGATGACCAGATCGATCTCAACTTCGCCTCGCCTCAGGTACTGATTGCGATGGTTGACGTACTGCTCCATTACCTGGCGGAAGGGGCGCGTTACATTCGCCTCGACGCCGTTGGGTTTATGTGGAAGATTCCAGGAACCAGCTGCATCCATCTTGAGCAGACACACTGCCTTATCCAGCTTTTCCGTGCGATTACCGACGCTGTGGCACCCGGCACGGTGATCATTACCGAGACAAACGTCCCGCATAAAGACAATATCTCGTACTTCGGTGATGGTGAAAATGAAGCCCAGATGGTCTATCAGTTCTCCTTGCCACCGCTGGTGCTGCATGCTGTTCATCGTCAGGATGTAAAAGCGCTTTGCCAGTGGGCGGGGTCGCTGGCGCTGCCTTCAACAAAAACGACCTGGTTCAACTTCCTGGCGTCTCATGACGGTATTGGCCTGAACCCGTTACGTGGCATTCTTCCGGAGTCAGAAATACTGTCACTGGTTGAAAAACTTCAGCAGGAAGGGGCGCTGGTTAACTGGAAAAATAATCCTGACGGAACGCGCAGTCCTTACGAAATCAATGTGACCTATCTGGACGCATTAAGCTCGCAAGACAGCCCGGATGATGAACGTATTGCGCGGTTTATTCTGGCGCATGCTGTACTGTTGAGTTTCCCGGGTGTACCTGCTGTATATATTCAAAGCATTCTTGGCTCGCGTAACGATTATAAAGGCGTTGAACGCCTCGGCTATAACCGCGCGATAAACCGCAAGAAATACACCGCCGGTCAGGTTGACCTTGAGCTCAATAATAAACAAAGTATTCGCCATAAAATCTATTCCCGTTTAAGCGAGTTTATTGCTATTCGTCGTGGGGAACATGCATTTCATCCTGATGCTCAGGCAATGTTTGAATCACTTGATGAACAGATTCTTAAAATTGTTCGCGTGGCTGATAATGGTGAAAGAATTACCGCGCTATTTAATTTTAGTCATAACGTTCATACCGTTTACGAGAAAGTGCTTTCCGGTGTGGAATTGCTATCAGGACAGGCTATTGACGGTACGGAACTGACCCTCAATCCATGGCAGGTTATGTGGATTAAAGAAAACTAAAAAAGGACCCTTAAATGAAAATGCCCAAAATTGTGCTGTTATCAGCACTGGTTTCGTGCGCCCTGTTATCAGGCTGTAAGGATGATAAAACGTCTGCTGTGACCATTGAGTTTATGCACTCTTCAGTAGAGCAGGAGCGTCAGGCGGTTATTACGAAACTGATCGAGAAATTTGAAAAAGAGAACCCTGGCATCACGGTGAAACAGGTGCCTGTGGAAGAAGACGCCTACAACACCAAGGTGATTACGCTCGCGAGAACCGGGGCGCTGCCTGAGGTGATTGAAGTCAGCCATGATTACGCAAAAGTCATGGATAAGGAACAGCTGCTGGATCGCAAGGCGATTGGCGAAGCCATTAAAGCGGTAGGCGAAAACACCTTCTATGACGGGATCCTGCGCGTAGTCCGTACCGAAGACGGTACCGCCTGGACGGGCGTGCCAATGAGTGCCTGGCTGTCCGGCGTCTGGTATCACAAAGATGTGCTGGCTGCTGTGGGTATTGAGGAGCCTCACAACTGGGAACAACTGCTGAAGGCCAGTGAGAAACTTAACGACCCGGCCAAAAAACATTACGGCATTGCGCTGCCTACCGCGGAAAGCGTCATGACCGAGCAGGCATTCTCCCAGTTTGCACTTTCCGGCGGCGCGAACGTTTTTGATGCCAACGGGAACGTCGAAATCGATACCCCTGAGATGGCGAAAGCGCTCTCTTTTTATAAGGCGCTGGCCGCGACCACCATGCCGGGCTCGAACGACGTCATGGAGATCAAAGATGCCTTCATGAACGGTTCCGCACCGATGGCGGTTTATTCCACCTACATCCTGCCTGCGGTATTCCATGATGGAAACCCTGCCAATCTTGGCTTCGTAGTCCCTACCGAAAAGACCTCTGCAGTCTACGGCATGATCACATCGCTGACGATCACCACGGGGCAATCTGAAGGTGAAACGCAGGCGGCTGAAAAGTTTGTGACGTGGATGGAGCAGGCTCAAAACGCAACCGACTGGGTCATGATGTCACCTGGTGCGGCGCTGCCGGTGAACAAGCTGGTGGTAGGTACGGATACCTGGAAAAACAACGAGGTCATTAAAGCGTTTGGGCAACTGCCTTATGAGCTGATTGCTCAGTTCCCAAATGTGCAGGTATTTGGCGCTGTGGGCGACAAGAACTTTACCCGCATGGGCGATGTCACCGGGTCCGGCATTATCAGTTCCATGGTGCATAACGTCACGGTGGGTAAACAAGATCTCAGCGCCACGCTCAGCAATAGCCAGAAGCGACTGGCTGACCTGATTTCACAACGATAGGAGCGCTTTGCGGAAGGAAATTATGAAGACGTTGTTTTCTGGTCGATCAGATATGCCTTTCGCCATGCTGCTGTTGGCCCCCAGCCTGATTTTGCTGGGGGGCCTGGTGGCCTGGCCAATGATTTCCAATATTGAAATCAGTTTCTTACGACTGCCGCTTAACCCGCGCATTAGCGCTGTGTTTGTTGGGCTGGACAATTACATTCGCATCCTCAGTGATGCGGCATTCTGGCACTCGCTGTGGATGACGTTCTGGTACACGGCGCTGGTGGTGATGGGCAGCACCGGGCTGGGGCTGGCCGTGGCGATCTTCTTTAATCGCGAATTTCGGATGCGCAAAACGGCACGTTCACTGGTGATTTTATCCTACGTGACGCCGTCTATTTCCCTGGTGTTTGCCTGGAAATATATGTTCAACAACGGCTACGGCATTGTGAACTACCTGGGCGTTGATCTGCTGCACCTTTATGACCAGGCACCGCTGTGGTTCGACAATCCCGGCAGTAGCTTTGTGTTGGTCGTGCTGTTCGCCATCTGGCGCTACTTCCCGTACGCCTTCATTTCATTCCTGGCGATTTTGCAGACCATCGACAAATCGTTGTACGAAGCCGCAGAGATGGACGGGGCTAACGCCTGGCAGCGTTTTCGTATCGTGACGTTGCCCGCCATCATGCCAGTGCTGGCTACGGTGGTGACGCTGCGAACCATCTGGATGTTCTACATGTTTGCGGATGTCTACCTGCTGACCACGAAGGTCGATATTTTAGGCGTCTATCTCTATAAAACCGCATTCGCATTCAATGACTTGGGTAAAGCAGCAGCAATTTCTGTGGTGCTGTTTGTGATCATCTTCGCTGTGATTCTGCTGACCAGAAAAAGGGTAAACCTCAATGGCAACAAATAAACGCGTACTTAGCCGTATTGGTTTTTATCTGGGGCTGGCGGTATTTCTGATCATCACGCTGTTCCCGTTCTTCGTGATGCTGATGACGTCGTTTAAGAGCGCGAAAGAGGCTATATCGCTGCACCCGACTATTTTGCCGCAGGCGTGGACGCTTCAGCATTATGTCGACATCTTTAACCCGCTGATCTTCCCGTTTGTGGATTACTTCCGCAACAGCATGGTGGTATCGCTGACCTCGTCGGTGATTGCGGTGTTCCTTGGCACGCTGGGGGCTTACGCCTTGTCCAAACTGCGTTTTAAAGGACGCACGACGATCAATGCGAGCTTCTACACCGTTTATATGTTCTCCGGGATTTTGCTGGTGGTGCCGCTGTTCAAGATCATCACCGCGCTCGGCATTTATGACACGGAGCTGGCGCTGATCATCACCATGGTGACCCAGACATTACCTACGGCGGTATTCATGCTGCGCAGCTATTTCGACACCATCCCGGACGAAATAGAAGAGGCCGCGATGATGGATGGTCTGAACCGCCTGCAAATCATCTTCCGCATTACCGTGCCGCTGGCGATTTCCGGTCTCGTGTCGGTGTTTGTTTACTGCTTCATGGTGGCATGGAACGACTACCTGTTTGCCTCCATTTTCCTGTCCAGCGCCAGCAACTTTACGCTGCCGGTCGGGCTGAACACGCTCTTTAGCACACCAGATTATATCTGGGGTCGCATGATGGCGGCATCGCTGGTGACGGCGCTTCCGGTGGTCATCATGTACGCACTTTCTGAACGTTTTATTAAAAGTGGTTTGACCGCCGGTGGCGTTAAGGGCTGAGGCGGCCAATTTTTTATCAGGAGCAAGTTATGAAAAAGTTAGTTGCGACAGCGCCTCGCGTGGCGGCGCTCGTGGAATATGAAGATCGTGCTGTGGAAGCACATGAAGTGAAAATTCGTGCCCGTTTTGGTGCACCAAAACACGGTACCGAAGTTGTGGATTTCCGTGCAGCAAGCCCGTTTATTGATGAAGAGTTCAACGCGGAGTGGCAGATGTTTACGCCGCGTGAAGAGGGCGCTGCGCGCGGTATCGAATTCGGTAAATTCCAGCTGGGGAACATGATCGTCGGCGACATTATTGAATGTGGTGCTGACGTAACGGAATACCAGCCAGGCGACAGCGTCTGTTGCTATGGTCCACTGCAGGAGACGGTCATTGTCAATGCGGTTAACAACTACAAGCTGCGCAAAATGCCGCAGGGCGCATCCTGGAAAAACGCTGTTTGCTACGATCCGGCGCAGTTCGCCATGAGCGGCGTGCGTGATGCCAATGTCCGTGTAGGTGACTTTGTGGTGGTGGTCGGTCTGGGCGCCATCGGACAGATTGCCATTCAGCTGGCAAAAAAAGCCGGTGCGTCAGTGGTCATCGGTGTCGATCCTATCGAGCACCGCTGTGAGATCGCTCGCCGTCATGGCGCAGATCACTGTCTGAACCCAATCGGCACCGATGTGGGTCTGGAAATTAAAAAGCTGACCGGCAAGCAGGGCGCGGACGTGATCATCGAGACCAGCGGTTTTGCGGATGCACTGCAGTCTGCGCTGCGTGGACTTGCCTACGGCGGCACCATCTCCTACGTTGCGTTCGCTAAGCCATTTGCCGCGGGTTTCAACCTCGGCCGCGAAGCACACTTCAATAACGCGAAGATTGTTTTCTCCCGCGCCTGCAGCGAACCCAACCCGGACTACCCGCGCTGGAGCCGCAAGCGTATCGAGGAGACCTGCTGGGAATTGCTGATGAACGGTTATCTCAACTGCGACGATCTGATTGACCCGGTCGTGACCTTCACCTCCAGCCCGGAAAGCTACATGAAGTATGTCGATCAGCATCCGGAACTCAGTATCAAAATGGGCGTCACTTTTTAAGCTAAGGACAGCAAATCATGAAAATCGCAACGCAAAACCAGGCCTTTTTCCCAGCCAACATCATGGAAAAATTCGAGTACATCAAAGCGATGGGTTTTGATGGCTACGAAATTGACGGCAAACTGCTGGTTGAAAACCTCGACGAAGTGAAAGCGGCTATCAAAGCCACGGGTCTGCCGGTGACGACGGCATGTGGCGGATACGATGGCTGGATCGGTGACTTTATCGAAGAGCGTCGTCTCAACGGGCTGCAGCAGATCGAACGCATTCTGCAAGCCCTGGCTGAAGTGGGTGGAAAGGGCATTATCGTGCCTGCGGCCTGGGGAATGTTTACCTTCCGTTTGCCGCCAATGACCTCCCCACGCAGCCTGGACGGCGACCGCAAAGCGGTAAGCGCGTCGCTGCGCTGGCTGGATGAGGTTGCTGCACGCACCGGTACGACCGTCTACCTGGAACCGCTGAACCGCTACCAGGATCATATGATCAATACCCTGGCAGACGCGCGTCGTTATATCGAAGAGAACGATCTCAAGCACGTGCAGATCATCGGTGATTTCTATCATATGAACATTGAAGAAGACTCGCTGACGGATGCGCTGCATCAGAACCGCGATCTGCTGGGGCATGTGCATATTGCTGATAACCACCGCTATCAACCGGGCAGCGGCAGCCTCGATTTCGCCAGCCTGTTCGATCAGCTGCGTGCCGATAACTACCAGGGTTATGTGGTGTATGAGTGCCGTGTTCGCGCCGACAATCCGGCTCAGGCTTATCAGGACTCACTCACTTATTTGCGTGAATGCTAAGGATGACGAGCGTGATGAGTGCTACTACACCTTCGCCTCTGCGCGTCGCCATTATTGGCGCCGGGCAGGTCGCGGACAAAGTGCATGCCTCGTATTACGCCACGCGCAGTGATGTTCACATGGTGGCTGTCATGGACAGCCGCCTTGAGCAGGCACAGGCGTTCGCGGAACGTTATGCTATTCCATCGGCATGGCAGGACGCTCACGAGATGTTGCAAACGGTGAAGCCGGACGTGGTGAGCGTCTGTTCGCCTAACCGGTTCCATTTTGAACATGTGATGGCGGCCCTCGAAGCGGGGTGTCATGTGATGTGTGAAAAACCCCCGGCGATGACGCCGCAACAGGCCGACCAGATGCGCATCGCGGCGCGTAAAGCAGGCAAAGTGCTGGCCTATGATTTTCACCACCGCTTTGCCCTGGATACCCAGCAACTGCGAGAGGCTGTAATGAATGGCACGCTCGGTGAAGTTTACTTCACATCGGCGCAGGCTGTGAGGCGGTGCGGTGTGCCGGGGTGGGGCGTGTTTACCAACAAATCATTACAGGGTGGCGGACCGCTGATTGATATCGGCATTCATATGCTTGATGCCGCCATGTATGTCCTGGGTTTCCCTGCGGTAAAGCGTGTGACCGCGCACAGCTTTCAGAGGCTGGGAAACCACAAAAGCACCGGCCAGTTTGGCGAGTGGGATCCTACGCAATACACCGTTGAGGATGCCCTGTTTGGCACGATTGAATTCTGTAACGGCGGCATTCTGCGTCTGGACACCTCCTTTGCGCTTAACATCCGCGAGCAGTCCATCATGAATGTCGCTTTCTGCGGCGAAAAAGCGGGAGCAACGCTGTTCCCGGCGCACATCTATAACGACGAAGCCGGGGCGTTAGTCACCCTCGCGCAGCGTGAAGAGGCTGATGACCAGCGACATTTACGCAGTATGGATGCTTTCGTACGCCATGTGCAGGGAGAGCCCGTCATGATCGCGGATGCAGAACAGGGCCTGGTTATTCAGCAGCTTGTCGCCGCGCTTTATGAATCAGCAGAAACAGGGGAACGCGTGACATTATGCTGAACGTGTCTGTCTTAACCGATCCGGGCTTTTGTCCTCACAGCCTGAATAAATACGCCTCTGTTATGGCCTGCGGCAATGGCTACATGGGCATTCGCGCTGCGCATGAAGAAGATTACACCCTGCAAACCAGAGGCATGTACCTTGCGGGTCTGTATCATCGTGCGGGACGCAACGAAACCACCGAGCTCGTCAATCTGCCCGATATCACGGGCATTGATGTTGAGCTGGATGGCGTCAATTTCACGCTCCTTGCAGGGGAGATTCTGGAGTGGCAGCGCGAGCTGGCCTTTGCCAACGGCGAGCTGCATCGTCGCGTTGTCTGGCGTTCGCCCGACGGAAACCGTTACCGGCTGGAAAGCCGTCGTTTTGTGTCGCTGGACCAGTTGCCTCTGGTGGCCATACAGCTTTCGATCACACCGCTTGATGCTGCTTCGCAGGCCGTGCTGAAAACCGGTATTGATGCAACGCAAACGAACAGCGGCAGACAGCATCTGGATGAAATCTCGGTCAGAGTCTTTGACCAGCACTACATGCAGGGCGTGTATGAAACGCAGGACCGGGCGTCAGACGTCGTCGTTTCGGCGTTTTGTCAGCTCTCAACGAAGAGCGACAGCTGTTTCACCGCCAAAAATCGTCGTCTCAACGTGCACCATTCCCTGACGATTGCGCAGGGTGACACTGTCACGCTTGAAAAAATTGTCTGGGTAACCCATCGCAATGATAAAGCGCTGTCGCAGGAGTCTTTCGCTCGCAACGCGCTGGCCGATCTCAAAGTCTGCGCAGCAAGAGGCTACGACGCCTTGCTGGAAAGTTCAGCGTATGCCTGGAAAGCCGTCTGGCGTGACGCTCGTGTGGAAGTGACGTCTGCGGAACCTCAGGATCAGATGGCGCTGGATTATGCGGTCTGGCACCTGACCACGATGACGCCTGCCCATGACGAGCGAAGCAGTATCGCCGCGAAAGGGCTGACGGGAGAGGGGTATAAAGGCCACATATTCTGGGATACCGAAATATTCTTGCTGCCTTTCCATCTGTTTACCCGCCCGCAGATTGCCCGCAGCCTGCTGCGTTATCGCTGGCTTAATCTCGCTGGCGCCCGGGAGAAAGCCCGTCGTAACGGCTGGCCCGGCGCGTTGTTCCCATGGGAAAGCGCGGCGAGTGGGGAGGAAGAAACGCCAGAGTTCGCGGCGATCAACATCCGTACCGGGATACGCCAGAAGGTGGCCTCCGCGCTTGCTGAGCATCACATCGTGGCAGATATCGCCTGGGCCGTCGTCGCTTACTGGCAGGCGACACATGATGATGCCTTTATGCGTAATGAGGGTCTGACGCTGCTGATGGAAACCGCCTCGTTCTGGATGGGACGCGCAACGGAAATCAATGGTCGTCTCGAAATCCATGACGTAATAGGGCCGGACGAATACACCGAACATGTGAATAACAACGCCTACACCAACTATCTGGCCTGGCACAACGTTGCCTGTGCCCGTCAGTTTATGGCGATGTTTGGGCGTGAAGATGCGCGTTTTACGGAGAATGCCACGCAGTTCCTGGCGCGCTTATGGCTGCCAGAGGCCGATGCAGAGGGTGTGATCCCGCAGGATGACTCCTTCATGTCAAAACCTGCCATTGATCTGACCCGCTATAAAGCCAAAGCGGGTAAGCAGACGATTCTGCTCGATTATTCCCGTGAGGAAGTGAACGAGATGCAGATCCTGAAGCAGGCCGATGTGGTGATGCTTAACTACCTGCTGCCGGAACGGTTTACGCCGCAGCAGTGTGCCGCCAATCTGGCGTTTTATGAGCCACGCACGATCCATGATTCGTCATTGAGCAAAGCCATTCACGGGATTGTTCTCGCGCGATGTGGTGACACGCAGGGGGCCTATGCCTTCTGGCGTGATGGCATCGGCATTGATTTGGGTGACGATCCGCACAGCAGTGATGAAGGGATACATGCTGCCGCCACCGGTGCGATCTGGTCTGGCGCGGTTCAGGGGTTTGCTGGCCTACAAATTATCGAAGGGGAACTGCATCTTGCGCCGAAACTGCCTGCTCACTGGCAGAAACTGGCATTCCCACTGCGGTGGCGCAACGCAACCCTGCATTTCACCTATGAAAACGAGGTGTTAACCATTGAAACGACCGCACCTGCCACGCTAACGCTGTGGGGCAAAACGCTACATGTGTCGGCGCGAAAAGTTATCACCCGTAAGGACTTTCTTGCATCTGAAAATGGGACCGCTACCACGGAGGGGCACCATGGCGCTTAAGGCTGTTGTATTCGATCTGGACGGTGTGATCACCGATACCGCACATCTCCACTTTCTGGCCTGGCGAGCCGTGGCGGAGGAAATTGGCATCACCTTCGACGAAGTCTTTAACGAACAGCTGAAGGGAATAAGCCGTATGGATTCTCTCCTGCGCATTCTGAAGCATGGCGGAAAAGAGGGGATGTTTAGCGATGAGCAGTGCCTTGCGCTTGCGACGAAAAAAAACGCGCGTTATGTCCAGTCGCTGGCATCGCTGACGCAGGATTCGCTGCTTCCGGGGATTCGAGACGTGCTGGCGGAGATCCGTGCGGCGAAAGTCAAAATTGGGCTGGCGTCCGTATCGCTCAATGCCCCGGGGATTTTGCACGCGCTGGGCATTCATCAGGCATTTGATTTTTGCGCGGATGCTTCCCGCATTCACCGCTCAAAGCCAGACCCGGAGATTTTTCTCGCCGCCTGTGCCGGTCTGGACGTACGTCCTGAAGAGGCTATCGGCATTGAAGATGCCGCTGCGGGCGTTCAGGCAATCAACGCCGCAGGGATGTTGTCGGTAGGGATTGGGCCTGGCCTTAACCATGCAGGATTACAACTTCATTCAACGCAGGAACTGACCTGGACATGCCTGACAGAATTCTGGGCAACCCGGCGTATTGATAAGGAATAAATTATGGCTCAACTGTCTCTAAAACATATTCAGAAAATCTACGATAACCAGGTCCATGTGGTTAAAGATTTCAACCTCGAAATAGAAGACAAAGAATTCATTGTGTTCGTTGGTCCATCGGGATGTGGTAAATCCACGACCCTGCGCATGATTGCCGGGCTGGAGGAGATCAGCGCCGGTGAGCTGATCATTGACGGGGTCTGCATGAATGATGTCCCCGCTAAATCTCGCGATATCGCGATGGTCTTCCAGAACTACGCGCTTTACCCGCATATGACGGTCTACGACAACATGGCGTTTGGCCTGAAAATGCAAAAAATAGCGCCTGCGGTGATTGAGGAGCGTGTTAACTGGGCGGCGCAGATTTTGGGGTTACGTGATTATCTCAAGCGTAAGCCAGGCGCACTGTCCGGTGGTCAGCGCCAGCGCGTGGCGTTAGGCCGGGCGATCGTGCGTGAAGCCGGTGTCTTCCTGATGGATGAACCGCTGTCCAACCTTGATGCCAAGCTTCGCGTACAGATGCGTGCTGAAATCAGCAAGCTGCACCAGAAGCTTAATACCACCATGATTTATGTTACGCACGACCAGACGGAAGCCATGACGATGGCCACCCGCATCGTGATCTTAAAAGACGGCATCATTCAGCAGGTCGGGGCGCCGAAGCAAGTGTACAACGAGCCGGCCAATATGTTTGTCGCAGGGTTCATTGGCTCACCGGCGATGAACTTCATTCGTGGTGCTATCGACGATCGTTATTTCGTAACGGAAACGTTGCGTCTGGAGATCCCTGAAGACAAGCTGGCCGAACTGAATGCGCAAGGTTACCAGCGTAAAGCGGTCGTCTTCGGTATCCGCCCGGAAGACATTCTTACCCTGCAGAGCAGCGGAGAAGACATCACGGCGAAAGTCAGCGTGGCTGAACTGACCGGCGCTGAATTTATGCTTTATGCCACCGTAGGGGGGCATGAATTGGTTGTCCGTGCAGGTGCAGCGAATGACTACGTCGCCGGAGATAATATTGGCATCCAGTTCGATATGAATAAGTGCCATTTCTTCGACGCTGATACAGAAGCGGCTATTAGATAAGAAAGGTGTTTGCCGGAAATGAAAATTTCCGGTTTTTTGTTGGTTAATTAGAAAGGGAATATCTCATGAGTACTCTACTAAAAAGTGCTGCGCTCGTTCTGTGCGCAGGGGTTAGCTGTGCGCAAGCGGCAGAAACTGCGAAACAGTGGGAATTTAATATCGGGGCCATGTATGAAATTGAAAACGTCGAAGGTCAGGGCGACGATAAAGATGGATTATATGAACCTTCCGTGTGGTTTAATGCGACCTGGGATGCCTGGACAATTTCTCTGGCGATGTATCAGGAAGGGCCCGTTGATTACAGCAGCATGACGCGCGGAACCTATTTTGACCGTCCGGAATTTGAATTACGCTATCGCTTTATTGGAACCGATGATTTTACTTTTGGTCTGACCGGCGGCTTCCGTAATTATGGTTATCACTTTAAAGATGAGCACGGTGCCAAAGACGGCAGCGCAAATATGCAGCGCTACAAAGTACAGCCAGACTGGGATATTAAATTAACCGATGACTGGCGCTTTAGTGGCTGGCTTGCTATGTATCAGTTTGCTAACGATCTGGAAAAAACCGGTTATGCTGACAGCCGTGTTGAGACCGAAACGGGCTTTACCTGGACTATCAATGAAACCGTCTCCGCAAAAGTAAATTACTATTTAGAGCGCGGTTTCAATATGGACAGCTCACGTAATAACGGCGAGTTTTCCACGCAGGAAATTCGCGCCTATCTGCCTGTTTCGTTGGGCCAGACAACCTTAACGCCTTACACCCGCCTGGGTCTTGACCGCTGGTCAAACTGGGACTGGCAGGACGATCCGTCGCGTGAAGGGCATGATTTCAACCGCCTGGGTATGCTGTATGCCTATGACTTCAACAACGGTTTATCCATGACGCTGGAATATGCGTATGAATGGGAAAACCACGATGAGGGCGAGAGCGACCGCTTCCACTATGCGGGCGTAGGTGTGAATTACGCGTTCTGATACATCACTTACCAGGGGCGATCCGCCCCTGGTTTTAGCGCAGAGAAGCCGCTAATACAAAGTGGGTGTCGACAAGCACTTTTTGCGGGGCAGGTTGACCACTAATGCGCCTGAAGAGCAGATCGCAACTCTCTTCACCCAGCTTGCGAGTAGGGATATCAAACCCACCTGGCGCTGGCGTGAGAATGAGAGAGAGCATCGGGTCGCTGTATCCGGCTATCACGACCTGCTCAGGGATCATCAGATTTAACTCATCCGCAGCACGATAGAGGCTTAGCAACTTCATGCTGTCGGTGGCGAATACCGCATCAGGAGGAACTGGCGAGGATAATAATGTAATCGCCGCAGCGAGTGCACTCTCGTGGGTATAACCACCATCCATGATCCAGTCGGAATGAATAGCAATATTATGTTTTGCCAGACTGGCTTTATAGCCCGCCAGACGATCAATTGAAACGTGGTAATCAAGCGGTGCATGCAGACAGGCAATTTTCCGTCGCCCATTTTTAATGAAATTATCCGTCAGCGTGGCGCTGTCATTAAAATTATCCGTATCGACGGAATAGATATTCTGATAATCACCTTCCACTTTGCCAATGACGATGACGGGTACGCCATACGCATCCAGCGTGCTGAAAAAAGATTCATTTGCCGGTGAACTCAGCATGATGACGCCTTTGATCATCTTCTGCTTTATTTTGCTCACACATTTTAGCAGATCGTCTTCGCTGCTTTTGGATGTTTGCAAAATAACGTCAAAACCTTCTTCTTCCGCTTTTGTTGTAATCGCATGAAGAACATCAGAGAAAAAAGGGTTACCGGCTGTGGTTTTGGTCGAGCGGGTCGAAATAACCATAATGGCATCGAAGCCAGAAGAGGTCAGTGCGCGGGCCAGTTTGTTGGGCTGATAATTTAATTCGTCTATCGCCTTCAGCACTTTGTCACGTGCTTCGGGGGATATATTCGTTTGTTTATTCAGAACGCGGGATACGGTTGATTTCGATACGCCCGCAACCCGTGCGATATCATAGATGGTGGGTGACATACACCTTACTCACTCCGGACTGACAGCAATGCCGCTCATCTTACTGGAGAGAAAACGGCAATAGCAATAAATAAGAATTGATAATCAACGATCTGCCCCCATTTATTGTATTCTGAAGCCATGCATTCCAGGCTTCCGGGCAATGAAGGATGGCGATGAAGCGACTTAAGAACGAACTCAATTCACTGGTGAACCGTGGCGTTGACCGACATCTGCGCCTGGCCGTCACCGGGCTAAGCCGCAGCGGCAAGACGGCATTCATAACGGCGATGGTAAACCAGCTCCTGAACCTGCACGCCGGAGCGCGCCTGCCGTTGCTCAGCGCCGTAAGAGAAGAGCGTCTGCTGGGCGTTAAGCGCGTCCCTCAGCGCGATTTTGGTATTCCTCGTTTTACCTATGACGAAGGGTTGGCACAGCTCTACGGGGATCCGCCCGCGTGGCCGACGCCGACGCGAGGCGTGAGTGAAATTCGCCTTGCGCTGCGTTTCCGCTCAAATGAATCCCTGATGCGCCACTTCAAGGATACCTCCACCCTGTATCTGGAAATCGTCGATTACCCGGGCGAATGGCTGCTCGATTTGCCGATGCTGGCGCAGGACTACCTTAGCTGGTCCCGTCAGATGACAGGGTTGCTGCAGGGACAACGCGCTGCGTGGTCAACGAAATGGCGAGCGCTGTGTGAAGACCTGGATCCGCTGGCACCAGCGGATGAAAACCGTCTGGCGGCGATTGCCGAGGCCTGGACGGACTATCTTCATCAGTGCAAACAGGAAGGGCTGCACTTCATCCAGCCGGGGCGTTTTGTCTTGCCGGGGGACTTAGCCGGAGCGCCCGCGCTGCAGTTCTTCCCCTGGCCAGATGTGGACGGCGCCGGTGAATCGAAGCTGGCCCAGGCCGGTAAACACACGAACGCCGGGATGCTGCGCGAGCGGTACAATTACTACTGCGAAAAAGTGGTCAAAGGATTTTATAAAAACCACTTCTTGCGTTTCGACCGCCAGATTGTGCTGGTAGATTGCCTGCAGCCGCTTAACAGCGGGCCGCAGGCATTTAACGATATGCGCCTCGCGCTGACCCAGCTGATGCAGAGTTTTCACTACGGGCAGCGGACGCTGTTCCGTCGTCTTTTCTCGCCGGTGATCGACAAGCTGCTGTTCGCGGCCACGAAAGCCGATCACGTGACGGTCGATCAGCATGCCAACATGGTTTCTCTGCTGCAGCAGCTGGTGCAGGATGCGTGGCAAAATGCCGCGTTTGAAGGGATTAGCATGGATTGTCTTGGGCTGGCCTCCGTGCAGGCGACGCAGAGCGGGCTCATTGATCTCAACGGCGAGAAAATACCGGCATTGCGCGGGAATCGCCTCAGCGACGGTGAGCCGCTTACGGTCTACCCGGGCGAAGTGCCTGCCAGGCTGCCGGGCCAGGCCTTCTGGCAGAGCCAGGGTTTCCAGTTTGAAGCCTTCCGCCCTCAGGCCATGAGCGTCGATCGGCCGTTACCACACATCCGTCTGGATGCGGCGCTGGAGTTTTTGATTGGAGATAAATTGCGATGACGGAACCGTTAAAACCACGCATAGATTTTACCGGAACGCTCGAGCAGGCGGATCGCGAAGCGTTTAAAACGACGCAGACGTTCAGCGGTACGCAGGCAGAGAACTTTGCCCCGGCACTGCCGGACGATCTCGCGGTTGAGGAGGGGCCAGCGGAGGCGGTCGTGGAGGCTGCTTTGCGTCCAAAACGCAGTTTGTGGCGCAGGATGGTCACCGCCGGTCTGGCACTGTTCGGCGTCAGCGTGGTCGGGCAGGGCGTCCAGTGGGCGATGAACGCCTGGCAAACGCAGGACTGGGTCGCACTGGGCGGATGTGCCGCAGGTGCGCTGATTGTTGGCGCGGGCGTGGGGTCTGTTGCGACGGAGTGGCGACGTCTCTGGCGTCTGCGACAGCGCGCGCATGAGCGTGATGAAGCGCGGGATCTCCTCCACAGCCACGGAACCGGCAAAGGCCGCGCGTTTTGTAAGAAACTGGCCAGCCAGGCCGGTATCGATCAGTCGCATCCGGCGCTTCAGCGCTGGTATGCCGCCATCCATGAAACGCAGAATGACCGGGAAGTGGTAACGCTCTATTCCCATATGGTTCAGCCGGTACTGGATGCCCAGGCGCGACGCGAGATTAGCCGTTCTGCGGCAGAGTCCACGCTGATGATTGCCGTCAGCCCGCTGGCGCTGGTGGATATGGCGTTTATCGCCTGGCGTAACCTGCGTTTGATTAACCGTATCGCTCATCTCTACGGTATCGAGCTGGGTTACTACAGTCGACTCAGACTGTTCAAGCTGGTGTTACTCAATATCGCCTTTGCTGGTGCGAGCGAACTGGTGCGTGAAGTGGGCATGGACTGGATGTCGCAGGATCTGGCTGCGCGTCTTTCGGCTCGCGCTGCGCAGGGTATTGGCGCGGGCTTACTGACGGCGCGTCTGGGTATCAAGGCGATGGAAGTGTGCCGACCGTTGCCGTGGATCGATGGCGATAAGCCACGGCTGGGGGATTTTCGACGCGAACTGATCGGCCAGCTGAAAGAGACGCTCAATAAAAAACCTGCTCCGTGAGGTTTTGTTCACTTATCGTGCTGGCTGTCAATATTTGTTGACAGCCATCTTCCGGTTCACCGTGTTCTGACATATCATTTTAACGTTACTGGCTTAAAACGGTGAATTTCCCATGCGTCTTGAAGTCTTCTGTGAAGACCGTCTCGGTCTGACCCGCGAGTTACTCGATCTTCTTGTTTTACGTAGCATTGATTTACGTGGCATTGAGATCGATCCTGTCGGGCGAATTTACCTCAATTTTGCCGAAATTGAATTCAATACCTTTAGCAGTCTGATGGCGGAAATCCGCCGTATCGCTGGCGTTACGGATGTGCGCACTATCCCCTGGATGCCCTCCGAGCGAGAGCACCTGGCACTGAGCGCGCTGCTGGAAGCCATGCCTGAACCGTTCCTCTCTCTGGATCTGAAAAGTAAAGTCGAGCGCGTTAACCACGCAAGCTGTCAGCTATTTGCACAGAGCCAGGAGAAGCTCAGCAATCAACATGCCGCACAGCTGGTCCCGGGTTTTAACTTCCAGCGCTGGCTGGACAGCAACCCGCAGAATACCCATAGCGAGCATGTAGTGATAAACGGACAGAATTTCCTGATGGAGATCACACCGGTTTATCTGAAAGGGGAAAGCGACACTCGCGTACTGACCGGTGCCGTAATTATGCTGCGCTCGACGTTACGTATGGGCCGCCAGCTGCAAAACCTCTCCAGCCAGGATGTCGGCGCATTCAGCCAGATTATTGCCGTCAGCCCGAAAATGCGTCATGTGGTTGACCAGGCGCGCAAGCTCGCCAGCCTGACCGCGCCGCTGCTGATTACTGGTGATACCGGTACCGGGAAAGATCTGCTGGCTCACGCTGTGCATCTGGCAAGCCCGCGTGCGGCAAAACCGTATCTGGCACTTAATTGCGCCTCTATCCCGGAAGATGCTGTCGAAAGCGAACTGTTTGGACACGCGCCGGAAGGCAAGAAAGGGTTCTTCGAGCAGGCTAACGGCGGCTCCGTGCTGCTGGATGAGATCGGTGAAATGTCGCCGCGCATGCAGGCCAAGCTGCTGCGTTTCCTGAACGACGGAACCTTCCGCCGCGTCGGTGAAGATCATGAGGTGCATGTGGACGTGCGCGTCATCTGTGCCACCCAGAAAAACCTGGTGGAACTGGTGCAAAAGGGGATATTTCGCGAGGATCTCTATTACCGCCTTAACGTCCTTACGCTGAACATTCCACCGCTGCGCGATTGTCCGCAGGACATCATGCCGTTAACGGAACTGTTTGTCGCCCGCTTTGCCGACGAGCAGGGCGTCCCGCGTCCGAAGCTTTCTGCCGATCTCGGCACGGTGTTAATGCGCTACGGTTGGCCGGGCAACATCCGTCAGCTTAAAAATGCCGTTTATCGTGCACTCACCCAGCTTGAAGGGTATGAACTGCGTCCGCAGGATATTCTGCTGCCTGATTACGACGCCGGAACGGTATCGGTAGGTGAAGAGGCGATGGAAGGGTCGCTGGATGATATTACCAGTCGCTTTGAACGCTCCGTCCTGACGCAGCTTTATCGCAGCTATCCAAGTACTCGCAAACTGGCAAAACGGCTTGGCGTATCGCATACCGCGATTGCGAATAAGCTGCGTGAGTATGGTTTGAATCATAAGAAGGGTGACGAATAGCAAAAAGCCTCTGTAAAGAGGCTTTTTTAATGTTTATTCTTTCGCCAGCGGTGTGGTCACGATTTCTGTTTTTGTCTCTCCCTGAATGGCCGCAATCCTGTTTTCAACCTCTTTCACCTGTTGCGGGCTATGAAGCAGGGTATAGGTGAGATCAAACTGCGCGCTGGCCCCTGGCTGTAATTGCTTAACCCGTTTCTGCTCACGTTCTATGGTCACGGGGTAGGCGTAGCTCGTACCCGGCTCAATCCCCGTAACATACCCCTGCTTTGGCGTATCGGTATTTTTCCATAAGGTCAGCACGGGTAGCTGGCGTGTATCAAACTGAATTGACGCGCCTTTATCGCCGGCTTTGTTGACCACCGCCGCGAGGGTTTCGTGGTTGTTGTCCGCAAGCGGTTTGATGTTAAAGACCATCTCATCAAAGCCTTTTGTCGGCCCGGCATAGGTTTGCCAGTTGTCTACGCCCGCTTTAGCGTAATCGTTGAAGGGGCTCACGCTTACCGCCGGAGCAAGGAAGCGTGCGCCTTCTTCGAGGATCGGCGTCCCGAAGTTACTGTGATAGATGATTTGATAGTCATGAGGGTAATCGGCATGGTTTGTCAGGACATCATGCAGGCTGAACTGGTTAGTGCCTGGAACGTAACGCAGTTCGGTCATGGTTTGCAGATCCGCTTTTTTAAACGTGCTCTCTTTGATTAACCCGCGAATACGAATTTCATACGGGGCGGTATCCGCAACGTCAACTTCGACCTGAGAAGCCGGGGTATTACCGGCCTTGCCGTGAAGCGTATAAATCTGGCCGTCAGCCGTGACCGGATGTCCCGTCCACTCATAACCACAGCGGACCATCATCTCATTGAATCCTTCCAGCCAGCCGAGGCCGTTTCGGCTTTCCAGATTTATATACGCCGGGTTAACGACCTCTTTAACGGGAGAATTCCACCCCAGTCGGGTACCAAAACCTTCCACATGCAGAAGATTCATTCCGCGCGTCGGGCTCAGGGTAATTGTCAGACCGTTTTTACTGCTGATAATGATAACTTTACTGCCTTCCTGCTTTCCGCCGTGCAACACTTTCTGCTCAATGCTGAACGTTTGGTCGTTAATTTTCAGCTCATCGCTGGAAATCTTCCAGTTTCCTTTTTCTACGCTGCTTTCAGCGCTGGTCAGCACCCACGTTTTTGCTGCGGCGTGACCCGAAACCAGTACCGCAAGGAGCGTTAAAGCCAGTTTTATTTTCATTTTGATCCCTTTTTGCTGAAACGATTATTTGATTTCGTAAGCAAATCTAATGTTTTGCCGTAAAGGGAAATGTGATGGGCTTCACTGAGGGCGAAGATGATCAATATTAACCAGTATTATGTGGGAAAGATCGTGTTATTGTTGAGTTGTTGATATTTATTTGCATAAATACTGTGAAGTTATCATATTTATGCTTTAACGATTCAGCGTGTGGGTAATAAAAAACCCCGCCATCGCGAGGTTTTGAAAACGCAGTATAAATTGCTAAGTCACTGTTATGCTTTAAGCGTGTCCAGTGCGGCGGTGTAATCCGGCTCGGTCGTAATTTCGTTAACCAGTTCGCTGAAAAGGACAGTGTCGTTTTCATCAATAACCAGTACAGCGCGTGCAGCCAGACCTTTCAGTGGACCTTCCGCGATGCTAACACCGTATTTTTCGAGGAAATCCGGGCTACGCAGGGTGGAGAGGGTGATAACGTTGCTCAGGCCTTCAGCGCCGCAGAAGCGGGACTGGGCGAATGGCAGGTCAGCGGAAATGCACAGCACCACGGTGTTGTCCATTTCGGTGGCCAGTTGGTTGAATTTACGCACGGAGGCAGCGCAAACGCCGGTATCAATGCTTGGGAAAATGTTCAGCACTTTGCGTTTACCCGCAAACTGAGCCAGTGTGACGTCAGACAGATCTTTAGCCACCAGAGTAAAAGCCTGCGCTTTGCTGCCAGCCTGCGGAATGGAACCTGCAACAGCAACCGGGTTGCCCTGGAAATGAACGAGTTGTGACATAGATATCTTCCTGTTTACATATAGTTAACGTCGGGGCTAGTGTATGCCATCAGCAGATAACACGGCAAACCAATTTTTTCGCCTTTCCGGGCCGCAAGGAGTCAGTGATGAGAAGCGTTAAGGTCTATGAAGAAGCCTGGCCATTGCATACCCCGTTTGTGATCTCTCGCGGCAGCCGAAGCGAAGCCAGCGTGGTGGTCGTTGAAATCGAAGAGGACGGTTTTAAAGGCGTGGGTGAATGCACGCCTTACCCGCGCTATGGGGAAAGTCTCGCGTCGGTCATGGCGCATATCATGACGCTGGTTCCGGACCTGCAAACCGGACTTTCTCGCGAGGCGCTCCAGCACCGTTTACCCGCCGGGGCCGCGCGCAACGCCATTGATTGTGCGCTCTGGAACCTGGAAGCGGCGAAACAGCAAACATCGCTGACGTCATTGCTGGGCGTGGTGCTGCCGGAATCGGTGGTTACCGCGCAAACGGTGGTAATCGGTGAGCCGGAACAGATGGCCGCCAGCGCAAAAGCGCTCTATGACGCCGGGGCAACGCTATTGAAAGTGAAACTCGACGATCGCCTGATCAGCGAGCGAATGGTCGCTATTAGCTCAGCGGTTCCGGCCGCCACGCTCATTGTTGACGCCAACGAATCCTGGCACCCGGAAGGGCTGGCCGCACGATGTCAGCTGCTGGCCGACCTGGGGGTCGCCATGCTGGAGCAGCCTCTGCCAGCAGAAGATGATGTGGCGCTGAATAATTTTATCCATCCATTGCCCGTCTGCGCGGATGAAAGCTGCCATACCCGGGAACGTTTGAGCGACCTTCAGGGGCGCTATGAGATGGTCAATATTAAGCTCGACAAGACCGGCGGCCTGACAGAGGCGCTGGCCCTGGCGGAAGAGGCCCGGGCGCAGGGATTTGCGCTGATGCTGGGCTGCATGCTCTGCACGTCCCGGGCGATCGGCGCGGCGCTACCGCTGGTTAATCAGGTCCGTTTCGCCGATCTGGATGGCCCGACGTGGCTGGCGGTTGATGTGTCACCCGCGCTTAATTTTACCAGCGGCGTGCTTCATCTCTGAGGCTGCCAGCGTAAAAGCTCCATCATGGCTTTTAAGTACTTTTCGCTGGCTTCGTCGGACGAGATCGCCGGGAATTCAGCGGTAATGCAGGGCAGGCTCAAATCGGCGCACCAGCTACCGAATGATCCTGGCGTTTCATAGCCGACGCTGGTGACGAGTGGCAGGGAAAATGCTTTCGCCAGCCAGGCGCCCAGCTCGGAGTGACGTGGATCTTCAATACACGCCAGCGGATCGTGGAAAGAGACAATCCATGCAGGGTGGATCTTATGGATGAGCTGGCACAGCGCCTGGGTTTCAGGCTCCGAGCCCGGTTTATCTCCCGTCAGCAGAACCACATCACGCTCCTCGGCGGAGCTGTTCCAGCGATAAACGGTTTCTCCGGCGCGCCAGTTTGCTGCCGGGAAATTACGATTTAAGTCTACGCCTCTCGCATTGGCGCGTAGACCGAGCTGACAGCCGTCCGGGTTAACCGCCAGAATCACGTGATGACGCCGTAATGAGGGCGTTAGTGTCCGCAGCGCGCATGAAAGCGTCACGATGGAGGAGTTTTCGTCACCGTGCGTGCCGGCAAGAATCAAGCCGCTGTCGCGGTCGGCATCGGGGGCGGGGAACCAGATCAACGATGCGCCTAAAAATGAGCGGCCATATTGCTCAGCGCCCGGCGGAAAGACGCCGCGTTCCGCTCTCGGTCGGGTGGTTGTCATACGAAATCCTGATAAAAAGATCACTACTCGCAGTGTTGTGCAAAACACGCGGTTAATCAAATAGTTTCCGAAATGGTTGAGGATTGCCTTAAATCACTATTCGGGAGTAAGTTATTTGCATTTCTTTTTGTCGAAACAAATAATTACGCATCTGCTTGTTACCTGAATTCATTAAAGGGGATCTTATGAAGCATCCTGTTTCGCGTCTTTTTGCCGCACTGTGCCTGTGCGGACTCTCTTCACTCTCTTTCGCTGCGGATGTGCCACAGGGTACGGCACTGGCGCAAAAACAGGAGCTGGTCAGACACATTAAAGACGAACCGGCTTCACTCGATCCGGCAAAAGCGGTGGGGCTGCCAGAGATTCAGGTGATTCGCGATCTCTTCGAAGGTCTGGTGAATCAGAATGAGAAAGGGGAGTTGACGCCGGGAGTGGCAACGCGCTGGCAGAGCAACGATAACCGCATCTGGACATTTACCCTTCGCGATAACGCGAAGTGGTCCGACGGTTCGCCTGTCACCGCCCAGGATTTTGTCTACAGCTGGCAGCGTCTGGTTGATCCGAAAACGACCTCTCCGTTTGCCTGGTTTGCTGCCCTGGCGGGTATCAACAACGCGCAGGCCATTATTGATGGTAAAGCTGCACCCGATACGCTTGGCGTAACGGCGGTCGATGCCAGAACATTACGCGTCCAGTTGGACAAACCGCTGCCGTGGTTCAGTAATCTGACGGCTAACTTTGCCTTCTACCCGGTGCAAAAAGCCAACGTAGAAAGTGGTAAAGAGTGGACCCGTCCGGGATCTCTGGTCGGCAATGGTGCCTATGTCCTGAATGACCGCGTGGTGAATGAAAAACTGGTTGTCGTCCCCAATACCCACTACTGGGACAATGCAAAAACCGTCCTGCAAAAGGTCACCTTCGTACCGATTAACCAGGAATCATCGGCCAGCAAACGTTATCTGGCGGGTGATATTGATATTACCGAATCGTTCCCAAAAAACATGTATCAGAAGCTCCTGAAGAATATTCCGGGACAGGTTTACACGCCGCCTCAGCTGGGCACGTATTACTATGCGTTCAATACGCAAAAGGGCCCAACGGCCGACTCCCGCGTTCGCCTGGCGCTGAGCATGACCATCGATCGCCGCATTATGGCGGAAAAAGTGTTAGGCACGGGAGAGAAGCCCGCATGGCACTTCACGCCTGACGTGACGGCCGGGTTCACCCCGGAGGCCTCGCCATTTGAACAGATGTCGCAGCAGGAGCTGAACGCCCAGGCGAAAACCTTGCTGCAGGCCGCGGGGTATGGCCCTCAGCGTCCGCTGAAGCTGACCCTGCTGTACAATACTTCAGAAAATCATCAGAAGATTGCCATCGCGGTGGCGTCAATGTGGAAGAAAAATCTCGGTGTGGATGTCAAACTGCAAAACCAGGAGTGGAAAACGTATATTGACAGCCGTAATACCGGTAACTTTGACGTGATCCGCGCCTCCTGGGTGGGCGATTACAACGAGCCATCGACATTCCTTTCGCTGCTGACCTCAACCCACAGCGGTAACATCTCGCGTTTCAACGACCCGGCCTACGATAAAATTATCCACCAGGCGACGCTGGAAACCACGGCGAAAGCGCGCAATACGGACTACAACATGGCGGAAAAAATCCTCACGGAGAAAGCGCCTATCGCGCCGATTTATCAGTACACCAATGGCCGCCTGATTAAGCCATGGGTGAAAGGCTATCCTATTAATAACCCGGAAGATGTGGCGTATAGCCGGACGATGTATATTGAGAAGCACTGACGGGAGAGAATAACCTTGTCGCACTGAAAACTGGCGCATTCTGGCGCCAGTTTTTACTTATGCCCGCGCGTGCCGCTGTTGGGCAGCACCACTGTTACTCCAGCAATGCGCTAAACTTCGCCAGCCACTGTGGATGAGCGGGCCAGGCGGGGGCGGTGACCAGATTACCGTCTACATGTGCCTGGTCGATGCCGATACTGGCGTAGTGACCACCGCTAAGACGCACTTCAGGCGCACTCGCCGGGTAGGCGCTGCAGGTTCGGCCTTTTAGTATGCCGGCAGCAGCAAGCAGTTGCGGACCATGGCACACGGCGGCGATTGGCTTACGTGCCGCGTCAAATGCCTGCACCAGCTTGAGCACATCGTCATTTAACCGCAAATATTCTGGCGCTCTGCCGCCCGGGATAAGCAGTGCGTCATAATCCTGCTCCCGTGCGGCGGAAAAGTCAGCATTGAGGACAAAACGGTGGCCGGGCTTTTCGCTGTAGGTCTGGGCACCGTCGAAGTCATGGATTGCCGTCATGATGTAGTCCCCCTTAGGTTTGTCGGGGCAAACGGCATCCACCTGATGACCAATCATCTGTAATGCCTGAAACGGGACCATGGTTTCATAATCTTCGGCGTAATCGCCAACCAACATCAGGATTTTCTTGCTCATCTTTCCTCACCTTTATTTATAGAGATGATTAAGATATAGCCTGGTATGGCTCGATTGCCGGAAATAAAAAAGCCCGTCAGAGCACAGGCAAAATAAGCAAATGAATTATTGCACTACAGCGCATCGAAGGTCGGGTACAGGGTATTTTCCAGATATTCAACGAAATACCAGATCTCACCGCTAAAAATAAACCACAAGCCAAATATAATAAGGATGAAAATGATTAAGGTGAGTATTATTTCAGTCTTTCCCATTGTAGCGACTACCCACCTGTCAGTGATTTACATAAGTGGGGCATTGTAACGACGCTTTCCCGTATACTCCAGTCTCATGCCGCAAGGACTTTATTACGTCCATCGTTTTTGGCGCGATAGAGCGCGTCGTCTACGCGTTTAAACAGCTCATCAATACTCTCTTCCGGTTCATGCCTTGCCACACCAATGCTGACGGTAAAACGGGGTAATCCGGGTATGGTGATACGGGTTACCGCCGCGCGGACGGATTCGGCAATCTTCATGGCAGTGTCGAGACAGGTGCGCGGCAGCAGGATGACAAACTCTTCCCCTCCCCAGCGAAACACGAGGTCATCTTGCCTGCTGCAGGCTTCCAGCGTGCGGGAAAGGGCGATAAGCACCTCATCACCTTTCAGATGGCCGAAGAGGTCGTTGATGTTTTTAAAAAGATCGGTATCCACCAGCAGCAGGCTAAATTGCTGTTGCGCGGAAAGGTGGCTCAGGTTGGTTTGATCGATAATATTGTAGAACTGGCGTCGGTTAAGTAAGCCTGTCATTGAGTCACGTAACGCCGCATTTTCCAGCTCCAGCTCGAGCCTTTTTTGTTCGGTGATATCATGGATGATGCACAACATCAGTTTGTCACCGTAAATCTCAATGGGCCCCGCGTAGGTCTGGACATGGCGGGTGGTGCCATCGGCAAGACGGTGAACAAAATTAAACGGCTTATGTCCGCCGGGCAGTGCGGCAATCTCCGTCATAATGGGCATGACACCTCTCCCCAGGGTATTTATCTCCCAGGTGTGTTTATTGCACATTTCATCATGCGAATAGCCATAAAAGCTGAGCGCGGCCAGGTTTGCATCGACAATTTGCCCGTCGCGAGCTGGGTCGATTAACAGCATTGGCGCACTGTTGGTCAGGAAAAAACGGGCGTAAAAACCCTGTTTTTTACGCTGATAGGTTGTGGAACGGCTGGCTTTCAGACCTGATGGGGCCTGAGAAGAAATCCCTTCAAAAACGATAACATCGCCATAAGGCGTGAAGTGGGAGAGAGAGAGGCGGCAGCTTAACGGTGTATCTTGCCCGGCACGGCTAATCGTCCAGATCTCGACAATATCGTGATCGTTTTTCAGTTCAGGAACATACATCGACAACACGCTTTGCGCACTTGCGGAACAGGTGCCTTTACGCAAGCCATCCAGTGTTTTATTACCCATCAGCTGTGTTGCGGCCACATTGGCAAAAATGATCTGTTCTGAAACAGGAGATATGAGCCACACGGGCGTTTTAATTGCATTCAGCGCATCAAAACCATTTTGCGACATAGGCATTTCCTGTTCATCGGCATGTTATGCCTGACAATCACGTCAGATTAACTCGCGTCCACTCCTCTGAAACATACGCTATTCAATCCTGTCAGGCATGATTTTTTTGTGAAATAAATGCGGGATCCGTATGAATTTTACTCATGGGTATAATTTGTTTATCTGAATTTTTCTGTAGCAGCAGCCACGGAACCTGTTCCGCAGGCAATGGGCGGGAGAAAAGGAACCCCTGCAGATAGTCACAGCCAAGGCTGGTCAGTATCGCCTGCTGTTCGTCCGTTTCAATGCCCTCAGCAACGACATTCATCTCCATGGTCCTGGCGATATTAATAATGGTTTCCACCAGCTTACGGCTTTTCTCGTTTTCCAGCATAGAGGTGACAAAACTCTTATCAATTTTTAGCTCTTTTGCCGGGAGAACGCTTAACATCAGCAGGTTAGAATAGCCAGTACCAAAATCATCAATAGAGACGGTGACACCCGCATGGTTAAAGGCGTTCAGGAGCTCGATACTGCGGTCGAGGTTTTTAAGCGCAGTACTCTCTGTTACCTCCAGAATCAGCCGGGAGGGAGACAGATTATATTTTTCCAGCATCGACGAGACGATGTGAAAGATATCCGGCTGTTCGAACTGAACGGGGGATAAATTGAGCGACAATGTCCACTGACTGAAACCTTGTTCCGTCCAGAAATGAAGCTGCCGACACGCGGCCTCAATCGCCCAGTTGCCAACCGGAATAATCAAATCCGTTTGTTCCAGCGTGGGTAAAAACAGTCCCGGCAGCAAAACGCCTTGCTCCGGATGACGCCAGCGGAGAAGTGCTTCAAAACCGTGGATCGTCTTATCTTCCGCGTGCCAGGTTGGCTGATACCAGAGCTCAAACTGATCGCGTTCCAGGGCCTGAGAAAGCGCCTGAAGAAAACCCGGTTGCGCCGGCACTGTTGTTGACATCTCCGGACGGTAAATTGCCCAGCCGTTACGTCCATCCTCTTTAATATGTTGTAAGGCTGCATCAGCCTTAAACTTCAGTTCATGTAGCGTTTCGCCATCTTTCGGATAGAGGCTGACCCCCGCGCTGATGGTGGTGTTCAGCGTGTGACCGCAGAGTGAAAGCGGGCGGCGCATATCCGCGAGGAGGGTGGTGAGCAGGGTATTAAGCTTTTCATCATCACATTCGGGAACCAGCAGGATAAAAGCATCCCCGCCCAGTCTGGCCAGCGTCATCTCACGGGTAAGCCGGGACGTAATGCGCTGGGCAATAGTGATTAGTAACTCATCACCCACGCTGTGGCCCCAGGTATCATTCACGCGTTTGAAGTGATCGACATTCAGGAAGATCACGGCAAACTGTTTCTTGCTCAGCAAGGCGCTGCGAAGACAGTCCTGCATTCGGATATCCATCTGATGATGGTTTGCGAGCCCGGTGAGGGCATCGAAGCGAGCCTGAAGCTCAAGCTGGTGATTGAGTTGTCGCAAATTGTCCGTCAGCCGGGTGGTGCGCCAGTGCGAATCGATTAGCGAAATAATTAACATCACGCCAAGAAGTGATAGTGTGGTGACGGAAACCCATATGGATAATCCCAGCTCGCCGATCCCGCCGGGAAGCGTGCGTGCCATCTCATGGAAATGCGCGGCACTCATGCCCGTATAATGCATTGCGCAGATGGCGGCACCCATCACTAAGGCCGCGAGAATGCGATTTACAAAGACCCCTTTGTGCTTATCCCGGAGACGAAAAGCCAGCCACAACGCCACACCGGAGGCGACAACCGCAATTACCACGGACAAACCGACAATCCGCTGATCCCAGAGGATGCTTCCCTCCAGCATCAATGCGGCCATACCGATATAGTGCATCGAGACCACGCCAGCGCTGAGAATGATCGTGGCGACTGTCAGTCTAAACAGGGAGAGGTGTTTGCCCGTAACGGCAATATTAATGGCCGTTGTGGAGGCTATAACCGCCGCACCAAGTGAGGCCAGGGTTATCCAGAGATCGTAGCTCATCATCATGGGCATTTGCATCGACAGCATGCCGATGAAATGCATTGACCAGATCCCAATGCCCAGCGTTACGCCTCCGGCAATCCGCCAGAACAAAGCCGCTTTTCGGCTGGAAAGGGGAATTTTCCCGGCGCTGTCCAGAGCTACAAAGGAGGCGATAAATGCCACCAGATAAGAGACAGCAATCAACACAGGGTCCCACGATATATTGAGCATTATGCAATCCCACGCCTGAGAGGGTTACCGATTTCGCCTGCCGGCACATTTTTATCGGGCAACGAAAATGCGCATTCAAACCATATCAGTTATTTATCGTGAAAAATGACCAGTCATATAACAACTCTATACTCACCGGGAATATAAAATATATTCTCGTTTTTAACTTATTAAGCATTGCTAAACATAGACCACTATCACTAGCAAAGCGCCTTAAATACGTGGACGAACGAATCGTCTCGTCGCAGGTGATGGTATCGCTTAACGTGGTTGTGAACTAGTATCACAGCATTCGGCGCAGCACATTTTTACTAATACGCTTTTTTTACCTGACTTAAGCTAAATATCGGGTGCGTAACGGCGAAACGAGAAACCAGCGCGTTAGGTGAGGACAAACGTAAAAGTGAATGCTATAAGTCTTAATGCCGACCAAAATATAAGTTGTGGGTAAAATCATGCTAAGAAATATTAGTGTCAGGACCTTCATTGCCTGGTTCCTGTTATGCCTTTTTTTGGTAAATGCAGGTATCGTTGCTCTATTTTCCAGCAATTTCTCTCTCTTCATTTCGATTAATCTGGTTAATTTCGTTGCGCTGTTTTTGCTCTGGAGTTATATGACGAAGTTTCTTGTGACGCCGATCAATACTGTGAAAAAAAGTATTGAAGAAGTGACCGCAGGTAATCTTGGTGTCTCAATCCCTGAGTTTGGCAATAACTGCGCGGGACGATTAATCCCCGGAATTAATAGTCTTTCCAGTAACATTGCGACGCTGGTGCGTGAGATCAGGGCGTCATCTCAAAACGCCATGACCTTGTCGGATCAACTCTCTGCCCGTAGCGCTCAGCTCTCGGTGAAAACCGAGCAGCAGTCTGCCTCTCTGGTGCAAACCGCTGCCAGTATGGAGCAGATGGCGGCAAGTACCCGAAACAATGCCGATAATACCCGTCTGGCGAGCGAGCAGGCAAACGTCGCGACATTGCAGGCGCGTAAGGGAGGAGAGCTGATGGAGCAGGTTGCCAGCAATATGCAATCCATAACCGAGTGCGCGCAGCAGATGACGGAAATTATCTCCCTAATCGACGGGATTGCATTCCAGACAAATATCCTGGCGCTTAACGCGGCGGTTGAGGCGGCGCGGGCGGGCGATCACGGCAAAGGGTTCTCCGTCGTCGCGGAGGAGGTGAGAAACCTGGCGCACCGCAGTGCGGAGGCCGCGAAAAACATCAAGACGCTGATTGACGTCACCAGCAGTAATGTTACCCAGGGTGCCAGCGTCGTGTCGGAAGCGGAAAAGAATATGCATGAAATCGTGACCGGTTCCGGCAATGTCAGCCGGTTGATGGATGAGATTTCTACCTCGACCGCTGAGCAGGAGAAAGGCATTTACCAGATCACCCTGGCGCTGTCTGAACTGGAGCGGGTCACGCAAAGTAACGTCGCGATGGCGGAGGAACTCAATGGTTCCTCTGATGTCCTGCGTAATCAGGTGATTGAACTGCAAACGCGGACACGCAATTTCAGGCTTGAGCAGGGACACTCGCCGTCATCGTTGACCGGCCCTGCACCTTTCCTCCAGCGGCCCGAGCACTCGCTCTGACAGCACTTCAAAGCCTGGCATGCCAGGCTTTTCTTCTCCTGAAACACAGTATGTACAATTCCTGAACGATTTCAGCGCCATGCGAGACATAGTTGTTGCTTAACCCCCGACGGAAGCTAGACTGACATCGAAAGAGCTAAACAGGGGGGAGGCGCAGTGGAGAGCATTAAAGGATCAGAACTTAACGTTCCTGACGCAGTTTTTGCGTGGGTGCTGGACGGTCGCGGCGGTGCCAGGCCGCTGGAAGATAATGATGTCATAGATAAAGAGCATCCCTGCTGGCTACATCTCAACTATACCCATCCGGAAAGTGCTGACTGGCTGGCCACGACCCCGTTGTTGCCCAACAACGTGCGCGACGCCCTGGCAGGAGAAAGCCTGCGCCCACGTGTGAGCAGAATGGGTGACGGAACGCTTATCACCCTGCGCTGCATAAACGGCAGTACGGATGAACGTCCCGATCAACTGGTGGCGATGCGCGTCTATATGGACGACGGGCTGATTGTGTCCACCCGCCAGCGGAAGGTCCTGGCGCTGGACGACATTGTGAACGATCTCAAAGAGGGAACCGGACCGGTCGACTGCGGTAGCTGGCTGGTGGACGTCTGTGACGCCCTGACCGATCATGCGAGCGAGTTTATTGAAGAGCTGCACGATAAAATCATCGACCTGGAAGATAACCTGCTCGATCAACAGATCCCGCCGCGCGGCTTTCTGGCGTTATTGCGTAAGCAATTGATCGTGATGCGTCGCTATATGACACCGCAGCGGGATGTGTATGCCCGTCTGGCCAGCGAAAGACTCAACTGGATGAATGACGATCAGCGCCGCAGAATGCAGGACATAGCGGACAGACTCGGCAGGGGACTTGATGAGATCGACTCCTGTATCGCGCGAACGGCGGTGATGGCGGATGAAATTGCTCAGGTGATGCAGGAGTCGCTGGCGAGAAGAACCTATACGATGTCTCTGATGGCGATGGTCTTCTTACCCAGTACCTTCCTGACAGGGCTGTTTGGCGTCAATCTGGGGGGGATCCCCGGTGGTGCTTACCATTACGGCTTCACCGCGTTTTGCGTCATGTTAGTTGTTTTGATTGGTGGTGTTGCATGGTGGTTGCATCGTAGTAAATGGCTGTAAATTTACGTTTTTTTGCCCTTTTGCTGAGATTAAAACGCTCTTTTAATTGAGCGAAGTCAATAAACATCAGCCCGGCAAGGTGCAATATTACTCCCGCAGGTGAATGCAACGTCAAGCGATGGGCGTTGCGCTCCATATTGTCTTACTTCCTTTTTTTGAATTACTGCATAGCACAATTGATTCGTACGACGCCGACTTTAATAGTCGGCTTTTTTTTGCCTCCTGTTTCTCAGCGTCTACCCTAAAAGGGACGACAACCAAGCTTGGAGGGAAAGATGAGCATTTTACTCGCTCTGCTCGTGCAACAATCGCGTCAGTCCGACCCTGTTCCCACCGATCCCGTGCCGATGCCCGATCCCATACCGCGTCCGCAGCCGATGCCCGATCCGCCGCCGGATGAAGAACCGATTAAATTGTCGCATCGAACCCTGAGATCTGCGAGGATACGCGCCATCTGACCGTAAAGATCACCACGAGAGACTACTGTGACCGCTTTTTCTACCCTGAATGTTCTGCCTGCCGCCCAACTCGACAACCTCAACGAGTTGGGATATCTCACGATGACGCCTGTTCAGGCGGCCGCGCTGCCCGCTATCCTTGAGGGCCGCGACGTACGCGTGCAGGCGAAAACCGGCAGTGGGAAAACGGCCGCTTTCGGTCTTGGTCTGCTGCAGCATATTGACGCGTCGCTGTTCCAGACTCAGTCGCTGATATTGTGCCCGACCCGCGAGCTGGCAGACCAGGTCGCGGGTGAACTGCGTCGCCTGGCGCGCTTTATGCCCAATACCAAGATCCTGACGCTCTGTGGTGGACAGCCGTTCGGCGCACAGCGTGATTCGCTCCAGCATGCGCCACACATTATTGTCGCGACGCCTGGCCGCCTGCTGGATCACCTGCAAAAAGGCACCGTTTCGCTGGATGCATTAAGCACGCTGGTGATGGATGAGGCGGACAGAATGCTGGATATGGGCTTCAGTGATGCCATTGATGAAGTGATCCGCTTCGCGCCGGACGATCGCCAGACGTTGCTATTCTCTGCGACCTGGCCTGAAGCCATCGCCGCAATCAGCGGTCGCGTGCAGAAAAATCCGCTCACTATCGAGATAGACAGCGTCGACGCGCTCCCGGCCATCGAACAGCAGTTCTTTGAAACCTCACAGCAGGGAAAAATCCCGCTCCTGCAGAAATTGCTGAGCCAGCATCAGCCTGCGTCGTGCGTGGTGTTTTGTAATACTAAAAAAGACTGTCAGGCGGTGTGTGATGCGCTGAATGCGGCGGGGCAGAGCGCCTTATCTTTGCATGGCGATCTGGAACAGCGCGATCGCGATCAGACCCTGGTGCGTTTCGCCAACGGTAGCGCCCGTGTTCTGGTGGCGACAGACGTGGCGGCGCGCGGTCTGGATATCAAATCCCTTGAGCTGGTGGTGAACTTTGAGCTGGCATGGGATCCCGAAGTCCACGTCCACCGTATTGGCCGTACCGCACGTGCAGGAAACAGCGGTCTTGCCATCAGCTTCTGTGCGCCGGAAGAGGCGCAGCGCGCCAATATTCTCGCTGAAATGCTGCAGATCACGCTGAACTGGGTGAATGCACCGGGCAGCGTTAAACTCGTGCCGCTGGAGGCCGAAATGGCGACGCTGTGTATTGATGGCGGCAAAAAAGCCAAGATGCGTCCGGGTGATGTGTTAGGGGCATTAACCGGCGATATCGGTCTGGAAGGGGCGGATATCGGTAAGATTGCGGTTCATCCGGCGCATGTTTATGTGGCCGTGCGTCAGGCAGTTGCCCATAAGGCATGGAAGCAGCTGCAAAATGGCAAGATTAAAGGTAAAACCTGCCGCGTTCGTCTACTGAAATAAGGCATAAAGCGTCTCAGAAGATCTTTCTGAGACGCTAACCGATTACTTCACTTCCAGCACGTTCAGACGCAGTTCGTCCAGTTGGTTATCATTGTCTTCCGGCTGCCAGCCCGCAGGCTGCATGGGGATCTCTTCCCGGTCAAATGCCAGGTCACCACCATTCACCACTTCTGAATCATGGTTGATGCCTTTGAAGTCGAAGAGCTCAACGTCAGCGAGGTGTGAAGGGACCACGTTTTGCATCGCGCTGAACATGGTTTCGATGCGACCCGGGTAACGTTTGTCCCAGTCGCGCAGCATGTCGCCAATCACCTGACGCTGCAGGTTTGGCTGAGAGCCGCACAGGTTACATGGAATGATCGGGAACCCTTTCGCCTGTGAAAAACGCTCAATGTCTTTTTCGCGGCAGTAGGCAAGAGGGCGGATCACAATGTGCTTGCCGTCATCGCTCATCAGTTTAGGCGGCATGCCTTTCATCTTGCCACCGTAGAACATATTCAGGAACAGCGTTTGCAGGATATCATCGCGGTGATGGCCCAGCGCAATTTTGGTCGCACCCAGTTCCGTCGCGGTACGATAGAGAATGCCACGGCGCAGACGGGAGCAAAGCGAGCAGGTCGTTTTCCCTTCCGGGATCTTCTCTTTCACAATGCCGTAGGTATTTTCTTCGACGATCTTGTACTCAACGCCCAGGTTTTCAAGGTATTCCGGCAGGATGTGTTCCGGAAAACCCGGCTGTTTCTGGTCAAGGTTGACCGCTACCAGCGAAAAATTAACCGGCGCGCTTTGCTGAAGATTGCGCAGGATCTCCAGCATGGTGTAGCTGTCTTTACCGCCTGACAGGCAAACCATGATGCGGTCGCCTTCTTCAATCATGTTGAAGTCTGCAATGGCTTCGCCCACGTTACGGCGCAGACGCTTTTGCAGTTTGTTCAGGTTGTATTGCTCTTTCTTGTTAATTTCTTGATTAGCTTGCATTTATTCTTAACTCAAACCTCAAATGGGCACCAGCGGGATAGCATGATTTCAAACACCCTCTGCGCATTTGTGTGCCCATCCGACGGGTAATAAAAGACGGGTTCGCGCCTGCAGTGAAAACCAGCCTGCGAAAGTGTGCCGTGTATGGTACGGATTGCTGCGACGAATGCCAGCATGTTTTACGGAATAATCACCTTAACCTGACACTATCTTAAGATAGCGTATAATGGCTTTCCAGATCCGCCCGCCAATCCAGTGACTGTTCCTATGACGCTCAATCGTTTTTGTTTTTTGCTCCTGCTTGTCGCTGCGATCGGCAGCTTTTTCTCCTCGTCTTCCTTTGCCGTGTGGTTCCTGCTGATCAATGTGCTGACAATGGCCATTTATGGCGCCGATAAAACGGCAGCACGGAAAGGGATGCGCAGGGTGCCGGAAACCACGTTACTCCTGTACGGTGCTGTGGGAGGGTGGCCTGGCGCGATTTTGGGTCAACAACTCTTTCGCCATAAAACGCAAAAGCAGCCGTTCAAAACCTGGTTTTGGATCAGTGTTGTGGTGAGTCTCTCAGCCATGATGGCGCTGTATTATTTCTCTCCTTTTACCCCTTATTGAGCGTTGTCAGGACCGCACACATTCCCGTTGACCTCAAGTTAACTTGAGCTTTTAAGATGTCTTCGACATGTTGATACAGGAGTAACAACTTAAAATGAAAGACATCGATGTAGGCTTCACGCATGTTGCGTTTATGGTCAGGGACCTGGAAAAAAGCATCACGTTCTATCGCCGATACGCCGGGATGGACGTTATTCATTCGCGTGAACCCGGTCTTCCTGATGCCCGAAAAGTGGCATGGTTGACTGACCACACCCGTCCTTTTGCGCTGGTTCTGGTGCAGGCAGACAACGTGACCGATACGCCGCTGGGGAATTTTGGCCACCTTGGGATTGCCTGCGCCACGCGTGAAGAAATTGACAGAAAAACGGCGATGGCCACTGAGGAAGGGATATTACGGAAAGCACCGGAAGATCTGGGTGACCCCGTCGGGTATTACGTATTCTTTGCCGATCCTGACGGAAATACCTTAGAGCTCTCATATGGTCAGCGTGTCGGGCTGACGGCGACGGGTGAGAATGCATCTGAATAACGTGAAACGGGCCTACTGCCAAAAGTAGTAGGCCAATTCCTGGTGGGTTGCTGTTTTTTGCACAATCTGAATAATACGTGCAACAACACGGACGACAGTATCCCATGAATAGAAAATCTATTGCACTGGCAGCACTGGTGTTTTTCTCTGCGCCTGGCTGGTCAGCGTTTCAGGAGCGGGAATATAATACCTGGTATATAAAAAATGCCGTTCTCTATGACATGACGCAGACCTCGGACGGTTTTCCTGTCATGGTGAGCATATTCCAGCCTGAGCGTAAATCCGCAAATCTGGTGGTGTCGTACATCACTGAAGGCCGTTGCGATGATAATAACCAGCAGCTTAATGTAAATGGCAAAGTGCTGGCCGCAAAATATCGCTGTGTTCAGGTTGGACAGAACAGAATAGACCATTTCTCCGTGGTGGATGCGAACAGCGTCAATAGCCTGGTGACCTATCTAAAATCCGATTTCACGCTACTCCTGCAAAATGATATCAAGATTTGGGCGGCAAATATCAAAACGCCCAAATACGGTCTGACGCCGCGTTTTTAAAATCCTGCTACGCTTGTTTGTTGTATCAGGAGCATGAAGATGAAGAACAAAGACGAACAAACAGGATTAGTGGGGCTGGCGATCGGCGCCGCTGTTATTGGACTGGTTTCCGCACAGAGACCGATCGATCGCGACAGCATAGTGGATGAACTGGTCAGGCTGGGCAGGCAGAAAGGCGATGGTGTCGAAGATGAGGTTTTCGTTAAAGCCGCCCAGCTGGTGAGAAAAGGGGTATAACGATGGCTGAAGTATGTCATGCGCAGTGCCATTGTGGCGCGGTAGCCTTTACGGTCGAACTCACTGATGGCTTTAACACCGCGCGGCGCTGCAGTTGCTCTTTTTGTCGTATGCGGGGCGCAGTCGCGGTTTCTGCTCCGTTATCGGGAATTACCGTAACCAAAGGCGAGGACAAGCTGACGGAGTACCGTTTTAACACCGGGACGGCGCGGCATTTCTTTTGCTCAGTCTGCGGAATATATACGTTCCATCAGCGTCGCTCTAACCCTAATGAATACGGCGTGAATGTGTCCTGTATTGAAAATGTCTCGCCGTTTGATTTCCCCGAAGTGACGGTAATGGACGGCGTCAACCATCCGAAGGACGGCGAAAGTGGGGTGTTTGGTTATCTCTCGTTTCGCAAAAGAGAGACCCATAAAAGCTAATTACTGCATGGGCAGGATTAACCGCCTTCCAGTCGGGTCAACAACGCACCGAGATGTCCGACAATATCGCGGAAATCAAAAATCAACGCCATCCACAAACAGGCTAAAAGAGTCAGTACGGTTAAGGATAGACGAGCAAACAACGCAGTTGTCCTTAATGAAGAAAGGGCTATCTGCGCAGTCTAACCTGCTTTCTCTCAACTTAGCCTCAACCAAAACCTTTCTGAAGCTACCATTTGTGATGGCATTCAAAAAAAAGCCCGCATTTCGCGGGCTCTGATCATCAGAACTGGTAAACCAGACCTAACGCGACGACATCATCGGTGCTGATGCCGTTGTCTTTGTAGAAGTTATCATCTTCATCCAGCAGGTTGATTTTGTAATCAACGTAGGTGGACATGTTCTTGTTGAAATAGTAGGTAGCGCCTACATCCGCATATTTAACCAGGTCCTGATCGCCCTGACCGTTGGCCAGGTCTTTACCTTTAGACTGCAAATAAGAAATGGCCGGACGCAGACCGAAATCAAACTGGTACTGCGCAGTCACTTCAAAGTTCTGGGTTTTGTTCGCCACGGCGTCGGTATTATCACCATACGGGGTCATGTTGCGGGTTTCAGAATACATCGCCGCCAGATAGATATTATTGGCGTCATATTTCAGGCCTGCCGTCCAGGCATCTGCTTTATCACCGCCCGCAGTGGTATTCGTCACCTGGTCGTTGGTACGGTCAGAAGAGGTGTACGCAGCACCGGCGCTGATGCCCATGCCAAGGTCGTAGGTGGTCGAAATACCGAAGCCGTCACCGTTCTCATGACGCGTGTCGCGGCCATTATTGGTGCCTTCCTGGTTGTTGCTGGCATCTTCATTTTTGCCCTGATACTGCAGCGCAAAGTTCAGACCCGGCACCAGACCGTAGAAGTCGGTGTTACGATAGGTTGCGACGCCGTTCGCACGGCCAGTCATAAAGTTATCCGCATTGGTGTAAGAGTCGCCGCCGAATTCAGGGAGCATATCGGTCCAGCCTTCCACGTCGTACAGCACGCCATAGTTACGGCCATAATCGAACGAGCCGTAGTCACCCACTTTTACACCGGCGAAGGCCAGACGCGTCCAGGACTGGTTATCAGACCCTTCAGTGTTATTAGCCTGAATGTTGTACTCCCACTGGGCGTAGCCGGTCATCATGTCATTGATCTGCGTCTCACCCTTGAAACCCAGACGCATGTAGGTTTGGTCGCCATCTTTAGAGGCGTCATCAGAGAAGTAGTGCAGGCCGTCTACTTTTCCGTACAGGTCTAATTTGTTGCCATCTTTATTATAAATTTCTGCCGCATGTGCTGCGCCAGCCATTAACAGAGCCGGAATCATCAGAGCCAGTACTTTTCTTTGCATTTTGGTATTCCTTTGCGGTTGTTTTTATTTAATTACCTGTTGAACTTTCCAAATAAGAAAGTGGTCTCATGCTAAAACACTCCGCAGAAGAGTAATAAAATATAATTGTTACGAATTGAGTTAAATCTAAACTGAATTAAACCACGGTAATGATCATTTGTTTGGTGAATAATTAAGGTTATACCATAACAAATAAAAATTTTTAATGAGTCGCCAGTTCAGGTAGTCTTAGCGTCGTTATATGCCTTTAAGATTATTTATCCATAATTCACATGAATGTTATTTAGGTAACTAAAACGATATTCATTGATTATCTGGATTAGCCCGATGTGAAAGCATCGGGCTTTTTTTATGACAAAAAAATGCCCGGACGAGCCGGGCAGTGGCGTTAGTCGCTGGCTGATTTTTCGGCCTTCCCGGCCAGCTGTGCCAGGAAGTCATACCTTTTTTGCAGATCGGCTGCGGCGTCTTTCCAGAGTTGTTCCGCCACCTCAGGCTGTTGCGCATTGAGGCGACGGAAGCGCTGCTCCTGCATCAGCGTCTCTGCCAGCGCATCTGACGGCGGACGCGAATCCAGCGCCAGCGGTAATTTACCCTCGTCCGCACGGCGTGGATCGAACCGGTACAGCGGCCAGAAGCCGGTCGCCGTCAGTTGACGCATCTGATCGTGGCTGAGCGCCAGATCGTAGCCATGTTCTTCGCACGGGCTGTAGGCAATGATCAGCGATGGGCCGGGATAGGCTTCTGCTTCCTGAATCGCTTTCACCGTCTGGTTAAGCTGCGCGCCGAGCGAGATTTGCGCGACGTAAACGTGGCCGTACATCATCATACTCACGCCGAGATCCTTGCGTGCTTTGCGCTTACCGTGTTCACCAAATTTCGTGACGGCGCCCAGCGGTGTGGCTTTCGACGCCTGCCCACCCGTATTGGAATAACACTGCGTATCCAGCACCAGGATGTTGACGTTCTCGGTGAGGCTCAGGACGTGATCCAGCCCGCCAAAGCCGATGTCGTAAGCCCAGCCGTCGCCGCCAATCAACCAGATGGATTTTTCGACCAGCGCGTCAGCGTCGGTCAGCAACTGCTCTGCATCCGCGACCCCCTGAAGGGCGTGACGCAACGCTGCCACCTGCTCGCGACGCACGTCGGGTGTCGCTTCGGCATGAAGCGCTGCATTCAGTTCGGCAGGAATTTGCCCGGCGAACTGCTCCAGCAAGCGCATCACTCGCGCGCGGTGTTGATCAACGGTGAGGCGGAAGCCCAGGCCAAACTCGGCGTTATCCTCAAATAGTGAGTTTGCCCAGGCCGGACCGCGACCCTTTTCATCGGTGGTATAAGGCGTAGAGGGCAAATTACCGCCGTAGATGGACGAGCAGCCGGTGGCGTTAGCAATCAACATCCGGTCGCCGTACAACTGAGTAAGCAGTTTGATATACGGCGTTTCACCGCAGCCGGAACAAGCACCAGAGTATTCGAACAGCGGCGTGATGAGCTGCGAAGTCCGAATATCAATCCGTTCCAGTTTGCTGCGATCGATTTCCGGCAGATTCAGGAAGAAGTCATAGTTCTCTTTCTCTTCTTCAACGTGCTCCAGGCGCGACATCATGTTGATTGCTTTAATGTCCGGGTTCTGCCTGTCTTTCGCCGGGCAGACCTCAACGCAGAGGTTACAGCCGGTGCAATCTTCCGGCGCGACCTGCAGAACGTATTTCTGTCCGCGCATATCGCGGGATTTTACATCCAGCGAGTGCAGGCTGGCCGGTGCGTCTTCCATCGCTTCCGGTGACACGACCTTGGCACGAATGGCCGAGTGCGGGCAGGCCGCGACGCAGTGGTTGCACTGAGTGCACAGCTCTTCTTTCCAGATCGGGATTTCTTCGGCGATATTGCGCTTTTCCCAGCGCGTGGTACCCATCGGCCAGGTTCCATCCGGCGGCAGCGCGGAGACGGGCAGGGCGTCACCCAGCCCGGCCAGCATGGCTGCCGTTACGGTCTTAACGAAATCAGGCGCCGCATCAGAGACCACCGGAGGACGGTTCGGACTGGCGTCATTCACCGGTTGCAGCGGCACCTCGGACAGCGACTCGCGCGCCAGCGCCAGCGCCTGCCAGTTACGCTCTACCAGCTCCTGTCCCTTGCTGCTGTAGCTTTTGGCGATCGCGCCCTGCAACTCTACCAGTGCGCTGTCGCCCGGCAGGATTTGGGTCAGATGGAAGAAGGCCATCTGCATCACGGTATTGATACGTGCAGCCAGGCCACATTCGCGGGCAATTTTTGCCGCGTTGACCACATAGAATCGGGCTTTTTTCTGGTTCAGGACCGTCTGTACTTCCTGCGGCAGACGCGCCCAGACCTCATCCGCGCTGTACGGCGTATTGAGGAGGAAAATACCGCCTGGCTTCAGGCGCTCCGCCATCTGGTATTTGTCGATAAACTGCAGCTGGTGGCAGCCAACAAAGTCGGCCTGAGAAATCAGGTAGGCCGAGCGGATAGGGTGCTCGCTGACGCGCAGGTGGGAAACGGTCAGGCCACCCGCTTTTTTGGAGTCGTAGACGAAGTAACCCTGCGCATACCACGGGGTCGAGTTACCGATGATCTTGATGTTATTTTTGGTCGCCGAGACGCTGCCATCGCTGCCCAGGCCGTAAAACAGTGCTTCAAGTTTGGCGGTTGAAGGCAGAGTATTTTCCGGCAACGGCAGGGACAGGTTCGTGACATCATCATAGATACCCACCGTAAAGCGCGGTTTGGGTTTTGCTTCCCGCAGTTCATTAAATACCGCCAGCACGCAATCCGGCCCGAACTCTTTGGAGGATAAGCCATAGCGACCGCCGATCACCCGCGGAAGTGTTTCACGCTCGCCCTGGTTAAAGGCTTCTGCCAGGGCGGTCATGACGTCCAGGTAAAGCGGTTCAGCGTGCGCCCCAGGCTCTTTGGTTCGGTCGAGCACCGCCACCGTACGCGCGCTTTCCGGCAGGGCAGAGAGCAGATGTTTGGCCGAGAACGGGCGATACAGACGCACTTTAAGTACGCTGACCTTTTCTCCACGGGTCAGCAGCTCGTCAACCACCTCTTCACAGGTGCCGATGGCGGAACCCATTAGCACAATCACGCGTTCAGCCTGCGGATGGCCGTAGTATTCGAACGGCTTGTACGCGCGCCCGGTCGCGGCGGCAAAATCATTCATTGCCTGCTCGACGTGGTCATAAACCGCGTTGTACCACGGGTTCGTGGCTTCCCGGGACTGGAAATAGGTATCCGGATTGGCTGATGTCCCGCGAATTACCGGGTGTTCCGGGTTAAGGGCACGGGCGCGATGCGCGTCGATTTCCGCCTGCGGCAAAAGATTCAGGATAGTATCATCCGCCAGCGGGACGATTTTGTTGATTTCGTGAGACGTGCGGAAACCATCAAAGAAGTGGATAAACGGAACGTGGCTTTTAAGCGTGGCGATATGAGAAATCAACGCAAAATCTTGTGCTTCCTGAACGCTGCTGGCGCAGAGCATGGCGCAGCCTGTCTGACGCACGGCCATCACGTCGGAGTGATCGCCAAAGATGGAGAGCGCATGGGTCGCAACGGTACGTGCGGCGACGTGCAGGACGAAGGGGGTCAGCTGGCCGGCGAGTTTGTACAGCGTCGGGATCATCAACAACAATCCCTGTGAGGAGGTAAACGACGTGGAGAGCGCGCCTGTCTGCAGCGCACCATGAACCGTAGCGATCGCTCCCGCTTCAGACTGCATTTCAACCACTCTCGGGACATCACCCCAGACGTTTTTTACCCCGTTTCCCGCCCAGGCATCCGCCTGTTCCGCCATGGTCGAGCTTGGCGTAATCGGGTATATGGCGATAACTTCGCTGGTGCGAAACGCGACTGAGGCAACTGCACCATTACCGTCAATAGTTTGCATAGGACGACACCCTTACATTGCGCAAAAAAGAGGGCCTGTCATAAGACGACAAGCCTTGAATATTATCTCTTTAGTCTAGCAAACAGGGGGTTTTACGATTTTCGCTTTTGTGTCCTCGATATTCTCGTCATCAATGAGTAGATCAACTAAAGGGTAAAAAAATTGCGAGAAATTGTTTCAGTAGCGCATAAATACGCACTTCCGCTCTCGACGACACGGGAGGTGATGCCTATTATGCATAGGTTTCGCATTATTTACGGGGGAGAGAGCATGCGTTCAGCATTTTTGATTGGGTGTGCCGCATTATTATTGTCGGCATGTAGCAGTGAGCCTGTTCAGCAGGCGACGGCGGCTCACGTAGCGCCGGGAATGAGAGCGTCAATGTCCAGCTCAGGACAAGCCAACTGTGCCATGATTGGCGGCTCGCTGTCGGTTGCCCGCCAGCTTGATGGTTCAGCTATTGGGATGTGCGCGTTGCCAAACGGCAAACGCTGCAGTGAACAGTCGCTTGCCGTTGGAAGCTGCGGTAACTACTGATCAGTCAACACGTTTAAACATCAGCGTTTTGTCGGCGGTCGCCAGCGTTAACTGGTCTTCCGTCAGGTCGACCTGCGCCCCTTTGCGCAGCATGTCGCCGAGGGTGTGATCCAGTTCGTTAAGCTGCGGTTCAGTACAGAGTTTGCGCGTCATTGCCAGCGTTTTCACTGTCAGCTCACCTTCGGACAATTTCCCCTGTCCGTTGAAGCGGTTACACATCGTGCCAGACACGCTGATGTTATCTACCAGGTTCAGAGCGGGCAGCGCGTTAAAACTGATCTCAGGTGGTGTTGTCATGCCCTTCACGGCTTTGCCATCCACATTTTCCAGTACAAAACGATGGTTCTTCAGCTGCTCTGGCTGAACGGACGCTTTGCCCGGATTAACGCAGCCGGTCAGGACAAGACTGATAACACTTAACGCAATGAGCTTTTTCATTTTTGTTCTCAAATAATAAATACTGTGAATCTTTTACCAGTGTAACGATACGCTGACGTGCGTTAATGGGGTTTATCTGAAAGTGCGGGGAGAGCCGGGCAACGCAGCGGTTGCCCGGAATGACGATTAATGAGATTTAAACCCGGCTGCCGTCATCAATATGCGAAAGAGCATACTGACCGCAGCCAGCGCCAGTACGCTGCCGCCCCAGATAATGGCCAGCCACAACACTCTTTTCCAGACCGGTTGTTGCATCAGTGATAACCCTCCCCATGCTGAACTTTGCCGCGAAATACGTAGTAACTCCAGAAGGTGTAGACCAGAATGACGGGGATGATCAACAGTGCACCCACCAGCATAAAGCCCTGGCTTTGCGTTGGCGCAGCGGCCTGCCACAAGGTGATGGATGGCGGAATAATATGCGGCCAGATGCTGATCCCAAGCCCGCTAAAACCAAGGAATATCAGCCCTAACGTCAGGATAAACGGACGGTTATGGCTGTCAGGATTATTCAGGCAGCGCCACTGATACAGGCTAAAAATCACGACCAGCGCAGGAACCGGCAGCAGATAAAACAGATTCGGCAGCGTAAACCAGCGTGCGGCAATGGCCGGGTGGGCCAGCGGCGTCCAGAGGCTGATCGCCGCAATAAATGCCAGCAGGATAATCAGTAACGTTTTGGATAACGCCCGCATCCTTTGCTGCAGCGCATTTTCGCTTTTCATTACCAGCCACGTCGATCCCAGCAACGCGTAGGCCACCATCAGACCCGCACCGCAGAACAGGTTAAATGCGGTAAACCAGTCAAACGGACCACCCGTATACGTTCGGCCTGTCACGGTAAAACCGTTAATGACGGCGCCCACCGTCACGCCCTGGGTAAACGTTGCCAGAATGGAACCGCCAATAAACGCTTTATCCCAGAAGGGGCGGTGGGCGGGCGTGGCTTTAAAACGAAACTCGAATGCCACCCCGCGGAAAATAAGTCCGATCAGCATTAATGTCAGCGGAATGGTGAGAGCATCAACGATCACCGCATACGCCAGCGGGAATGCGCCGAACAGGGCGGCGCCGCCAAGCACCAGCCAGGTCTCATTGCCGTCCCATACCGGCGCGACGCTGTTGACCATCACATCACGATCGTCAGCGTTTGGCGTTGCGGGGAACAACATCCCGATCCCCAGATCAAAGCCGTCCATGACGATATACATCAGCGTGGCAAAGACGATGATCACAAACCAGATAATGGAAAGATCGATACCCATTACGGCTGCTCCTTATGTTCAGTAGTGACGGCTGAAAGCGGGCGCGCAGGACGTCCATCGGACGCGGTGGCGAAAGATTCGTGTGGCTGCGGGCCTTTTTTGATGAGGCGAACCATATAGCTGTAGCCGACGCCGAACACCGAGGTGTAGACGACGAAGAAGGCCAGCAAACTCACGCTCATATGCAGATCGCCGTGGGCTGATACCGCATCCTTCGTTCGCTGGAGTCCATAGACCACCCACGGCTGGCGGCCCACTTCGGTGGTGACCCAGCCTGCCAGAATCGCAATCAGGCCGGATGGGCCCATTAACAGGGCAAACCACAGGAACGGGCGGGATGAATAAACGCGCTTTTTGTAGCGCAACCAGAGCGCCATCACCCCAAGCAGCAACATCAGCATGCCTAAGCCCGCCATGATGCGGAATGACCAGAAGACGATGGTCGAGTTTGGGCGATCTTCTTTCGGGAACTCCTTAAGGGCTGGGACCTGTTTATCCAGGCTGTGCGTCAGGATGAGACTTCCCAGCGCCGGGATCTCCAGACCAAAGCGGGTGCGCTCTTGCTCCATGTCAGGCCAGCCAAACAGCAGCAACGGGGTCGGCTCACCCGGTGGGTTTTCCCAGTGGCCCTCAATGGCGGCAATTTTGGCGGGTTGATGCTTTAAAGTATTCAACCCATGCATATCACCAACCATAGCCTGGAGGGGAGCGACAATCAGCGTCATCCACAGTGCCATTGAAAACATTGCCCGTATGGCAGGATTATTATTCCCGCGCAGCAAATGCCATGCTGCGGATGCACCAACAAACAGGGCGCTACTGAGGAACGCGGCGATCGACATATGCAGCAGGCGGTAAGGGAAGGAGGGGTTGAACACCACAGCGAACCAGTCCACCGGCACCACCTGGCCGTTGACAATCTCATAGCCCTGCGGGGTCTGCATCCAGCTATTCGAAGAGAGGATCCAGAAGGTGGAGATAATAGTCCCCAGCGCCACCATGCAGGTGGAGAAGAAGTGCAGTCCCGGTCCAACTTTCTTCCAGCCGAACAGCATCACGCCGAGGAAACCGGCCTCAAGGAAGAAGGCGGTAAGCACTTCGTAGGTCAGGAGCGGGCCGGTAATACTGCCCGCAAACTGTGAAAAGCCGCTCCAGTTGGTGCCAAACTGGTAGGCCATGACCAGGCCGGAGACTACGCCCATGCCAAAGTTAACGGCAAAAATCTTCGACCAGAAATGGTAAAGCGAGCGCCAGACCGGATTTTTTGTTTTCAGCCATAATCCTTCGAGCACGGCAAGATAGCTTGCCAGGCCGATGGTGATTGCCGGAAAAATAATGTGAAAGGATACGGTAAAGGCAAACTGTATCCGCGCAAGGTGAAAAGCATCCAAACCAAACATGCACAGCCTCAATGTCAAACGGTGTGTTGTTATGGTATAGGCGCAGAGATCGGACTATCAGACGCAGAACAGCGAATTTTAACCATAACAGTTTGATTCAGACTCCCGCTTTTACAAACTGATATAGATTACCGTTACGGAATAAAAAAATTATTTTTATGAATTTTACGCATCAATCCGCTTGCTTTGCCGTCAGCAACATGCGTTAATGGATTTCTGGTTTTGAGTCCAAAAAAATATCTGACGTAGTTTTATAAAGCAGTTCTCATCACGTTGTGCCTCTCCGCAGCCTCTCTTGGGTCTTTATCTACATTCCGATTCGTTTTGTTTAAAACCAATATTGCCCAATCGGCCCATTAGTAATTTACGTTTTTACGTTAACAGGAGAATCCTATGACTTCTTATATCCATTTCCGCTGCCCATGCTGTCATGGCTCGCAGTACCGCACTTCAGTCTTTGATGTGTCTGAGAAAAACCCATTCGGCGCAAAATGCATTTTTTGCAAATCGTCGATGGTCACGCTCGACCACCTCGCTGCTGCGCGTTCCGCGATGAATCACACCACCGAGTACCGTAAGTAATCTACCCGGTTTTTCATAACAGTTAGCAAAATCTTCTCTTTTTCTCCTGCTGATATACACTGTCGGCAATAAGGAGAATCTGATGAAAAAATACCAGCGTCTGGCGCAACAAATTATCTCGCAAATTGAGCTTGGCGTATGGCTGCCGGGCGATAAGCTGCCTTCCCTGCGAGAGCAGGTGGCGAGCAGCGGCATGAGTTTCATGACTGTTGGCCACGCGTATCAGATGCTGGAAAGTCAGGGACGCATTGTCGCCAGGCCACAATCGGGCTATTACGTTGCCTCGCGCCCGACCACGCACCAGCCTGTGCCGCCTGCCCAGGTGATGCGTGACGAAGCGGTGGATATCAACACCTATATCTTCGATGTCCTTCAGGCCAGCCGCGATCCGTCTGTCGTTCCTTTCGCATCCGCCTTTCCCGATCCCCGGCTTTTCCCGCTTCAGCAGCTCAACCGCTCGCTGGCTAACGTCAGCAAAACGGCGACTGCGATGAGCGTGATTGAAAACCTGCCGCCGGGTAACGCTGAACTCCGCCACGCCATTGCGCGCCGCTATGCGCAGCAGGGGATGAACATCTCGCCGGACGAAATTGTCATTACCGCAGGTGCGCTCGAAGCGCTGAACCTGAGTTTGCAGGCGGTGACGGAGCCTGGCGACTGGGTGATTGTCGAAAACCCCTGCTTTTATGGCGCGCTGCAGGCGCTGGAACGCCTGAAGCTCAAAGCGTTGTCGGTCGCCACGGACGTCCGGGAGGGGATAGACCTGAACGCCCTTGAACAGGCGCTGAATGACTATCCGGTAAAAGCCTGCTGGCTGATGACCAACGGCCAGAATCCGCTTGGTTTTACGCTAAGTGCAGAGAAAAAAGCCCGTCTGGTCGCCCTCCTGACAAAGCATAACGTCACCCTGATTGAGGACGATGTATACAGCGAGCTCTATTTCGGCCGCGAAAAACCGCTTCCGGCAAAAGCCTGGGATCGGGACGACATGACGCTTCACTGCTCCTCTTTTTCAAAATGTCTGGTGGCAGGATTCCGTATCGGCTGGGTGGCGGCCGGAAAACATGCGCGACGCATTCAGCAGTTGCAACTGATGAGCACGTTATCGACCAGCTCCCCTATGCAGCTGGCACTGGTGGACTACCTGGCGACTAAACGCTACGACGCCCATCTTCGCCGCCTGCGACGAACGCTCGCTGAGCGAAAACAGCAAGCCTGGCAGTCACTGCTGCGCCATATGCCCGCCGGGGTCAAAATTCACCATAACGACAGCGGCTACTTTTTATGGCTGGAGCTTCCGGCACAGCTGGATGCCGGGCTGCTAAGTGAAAAGGCCTTAACGCACCATATCAGCATTGCGCCAGGAAAAATGTTTTCCACCTCTGACGCATGGACACCGTTCTTCCGTTTTAATACCTCCTGGGCGTGGGGAGAGCGAGAAGAGCAGGCGGTGATTCAGTTAGGAAAATTAATTAGCACGATGTTGAAATAATCTTTTTCCCCTTATTTAAATAAACATTTCTTATCCTGATGACGGCGCTACGAATATTTCGCAGTGCCCGGTCATAGGAAATCTGCATACTGCCTCGCGCCGCTAACCCCTTGTCTATAATCCAGTTAACGGGGAATGCGCCCTCGGTCACACCTTGATGAAATTTCCTGAAGCCAAACGGTGCGGCGCATTTGTGCGGTCTACGTTTAATAAGGGAGATATTTTTACGGCACGGCTGCCGCTAAATTTCATTGCGACAGGAGTAATTCTTATGAGCAAAAAATTTGCCCGCAGCAGCCTGTGCGCGCTCGGCATGACTATCATGACAGCGCACGCCGCAGAACCACCTAAGGCGATGGGGGACGGGGAAGGTCGTCTTGATATTATTGCCTGGCCGGGCTATATCGAGCGTGGGCAGACCGATAAAAACTATGACTGGGTCACCCAGTTTGAAAAAGAGACCGGTTGTGCCGTTAACGTGAAAACGGCGGCCACGTCAGATGAAATGGTCAGCCTGATGGCGAAAGGGGGATACGATCTGGTCACCGCGTCAGGCGATGCATCGCTTCGCCTGATCATGGGCAAACGCGTTCAGCCGATAAATCCCGAACTCATCCCGAACTGGAAAACCCTCGACACGCGCATTGTGAAGGGGGAATGGTTTAACGTGGGCGGCAAGGTCTACGGTACACCCTATCAGTGGGGGCCAAACCTGCTGATGTACAACACCAAAACCTTCCCGACGCCACCGGACAGCTGGAGTGTGGTCTTTACCAAACAGGATCTGCCGGACGGTAAAACCAATCAGGGTCGCGTGCAGGCATATGACGGGCCAATTTATATTGCCGATGCGGCGCTGTTCGTCAAAGCCACCCAGCCACAGCTGGGCATCAGCGATCCCTACCAGCTCACCGAGGAACAATATGCCGCGGTGCTGAAAGTGCTTCGCGACCAGCATGCCCTGATCCACCGCTACTGGCATGACACTACCGTCCAGATGAGCGACTTCAAAAATGAAGGCGTTGTGGCTTCCAGCGCCTGGCCATATCAGGCAAATGCGCTGAAGGCTGAGAACCAGCCCATCGCCACCGTCTTCCCGAAAGAAGGGGTAACCGGCTGGGCGGACACCACCATGCTCCACGCCCAGGCAAAACACCCGATGTGCGCCTACAAATGGATGAACTGGTCGCTGACGCCAAAAGTGCAGGGCGATCTGGCGGCATGGTTCGGCTCACTGCCCGTCGTCCCTGAAGGGTGTAATGCCAGTACGCTGCTGGGTGATAAAGGTTGTGAAACAAACGGTTATAACGAGTTCGACAAAATCTTGTTCTGGAAAACCCCGACCGCTCAAGGTGGCAAATTCGTGCCGTACAGCCGCTGGACGCAGGATTACATCGCCATCATGGGTGGACGATAATCGCCCGGGAGCAGAACATGACGTACGCAGTAGAATTTAACAATGTTTCCCGGCTGTATGGCGACGTGCGGGCGGTGGACGGGGTGACCATTGCCATTCGCGACGGGGAGTTTTTCTCCATGCTGGGGCCTTCGGGCTCCGGCAAAACCACCTGCCTGCGTCTGATAGCGGGTTTTGAACAGCTGTCAGGCGGCACGATTTCTATTTTCGGCAAAGAGGCGAGCGCGCTACCGCCATGGGAGCGGGATGTAAATACCGTCTTTCAGGATTATGCGCTGTTCCCGCATATGTCGATCCTCGATAATGTCGCCTACGGGCTGATGGTGAAAGGCGTCGACAAGAAGAAACGCCATGCCCAGGCGCGTGATGCCCTGGAAAAAGTAGGGCTGAGCTTTGCCATCGCCCGCAAACCTTCGCAACTTTCCGGCGGCCAGCGCCAGCGTGTCGCCATCGCCCGGGCGCTGGTCAATGAACCGCGCGTCCTGCTGCTGGACGAACCGCTGGGCGCGCTCGATCTCAAACTGCGCGAACAGATGCAATTCGAGCTGAAGAAACTTCAGCAGGAACTCGGCATTACCTTTATTTTCGTCACCCACGATCAGGGCGAAGCGCTCTCCATGTCGGACCGGGTGGCGGTATTCAATAACGGCCGCATCGAGCAGGTGGATACCCCGCGCGATCTCTATATGCGTCCGCGAACGCCGTTTGTCGCCGGTTTTGTGGGCACGTCCAACGTCTTTGATGCAGCGCTTGCGCAGAAAATTTGCGGCATGGAAGGTATCTATTCCCTGCGCCCGGAACATATTCGCCTGAACGAGGGCGGTGAGGTTCAGGTTCAGGGTATCGTGCAGGCCGTTCAGTATCAGGGAGCCGCCACGCGCCTGGAGCTGAAGCTTTCCGAGGGGGCCAAACTGCTGGTCAGCCAGGCCAACCTCAGCGATGTCTCGCTGCTGAGCGGCATTGCGCCGGGGCAGGCGGTGATGGCCTCGTGGTCACGCGAGGCGATGATTCGCCTGCATGAGGAAAGGTGAAATGGATATGAGTGTCGCTCATCCTCCCGCACCGCACGGCCGCTTGAGCCGCATGACGGCACTGTTCTGGCGTAAGCCGTCGCTCGGCCTGTTCCTGCTGCTGCTTGCCCCGCTGATGTGGTTTGGCATCGTCTATCTCGGATCGCTGCTGACCCTGCTGTGGCAGGGGTTTTACACCTTTGACGACTTCACCATGGCGGTCACGCCGGACCTGACGCTGGCGAATATTCAGGCGCTCTTCAATCCGGCAAATTACGACATCATCCTGCGCACCTTAACGATGGCGATCGCGGTCACTTTGGCCAGCGCCATTCTGGCATTCCCGATGGCCTGGTATATGGCGCGTTACACCCGCGGCAAGTGGAAAGCGTTCTTCTATATCGCCGTGATGCTGCCTATGTGGGCGAGCTACATTGTCAAAGCCTACGCCTGGACGTTGTTGCTGGCGAAGGATGGTGTGGCGCAATGGTTTCTCAGTCATATGGGGCTGGAACCGATCCTCACCTCACTTCTTACGCTCCCGGCGATAGGCGGTAACACGTTATCCACCTCCGGGCTGGGGCGCTTTCTGGTCTTTGTCTATATCTGGCTGCCGTTTATGATCCTGCCTGTGCAGGCCGCGCTGGAACGTCTGCCAGCGTCTTTACTGCAGGCTTCAGCCGACCTCGGCGCGCGCCCCCGCCAGACCTTTCGCTATGTTGTATTGCCGCTGGCGATCCCGGGAATTGCCGCGGGTTCAATATTTACCTTTTCCCTGACGCTGGGGGATTTCATCGTCCCGCAGCTGGTGGGGCCGCCGGGCTATTTCATCGGTAACATGGTCTACGCTCAGCAGGGCGCTATCGGCAATATGCCCATGGCGGCTGCGTTTACGCTGGTTCCCATTGTGCTGATTTCGCTTTATCTGGCGTTCGTGAAACGTCTGGGAGCATTCGATGCACTCTGAACGCGCACCGTTGTTCCTGAAAGTGGCGGCATGGGGAGGCGTCATCTTCCTGCACTTCCCGCTGCTGATTATCGCGATCTACGCCTTTAACACTGAAGATGCTGCCTTCAGCTTCCCGCCGCAGGGGCTGACGCTCAAGTGGTTTAGCGTGGCGGCGGGGCGTGGCGATATCATTGAATCCGTGACGTTGTCACTTCAGATTGCCGCGCTCTCCACCGCCATTGCCCTGGTGCTTGGCACGCTTGCTGCAGCGGCACTTTGGCGAAGCGACTTTTTTGGCAAAAACGCCATTTCACTATTGCTGCTGTTGCCCATTGCCTTACCGGGAATCATTACCGGTCTGGCGCTGCTGACCGCATTTAAAACGATCAACCTTGAACCGGGTTTTTTCACCATCATTGTCGGGCACGCCACATTCTGCGTGGTGGTGGTGTTCAACAACGTCATTGCCCGGTTCAGACGCACCTCCTGGAGTCTGGTGGAGGCGTCAATGGATCTCGGGGCCGACGGGTGGCAAACCTTCCGCTATGTGGTGTTGCCCAATCTGGGTTCAGCACTTCTGGCGGGCGGAATGCTGGCCTTTGCCCTGTCGTTTGACGAAATCATCGTCACAACCTTTACGGCGGGACACGAGCGCACGTTACCGCTGTGGTTGCTCAATCAGCTCGGCCGTCCTCGCGACGTGCCGGTCACCAACGTTGTTGCACTGTTGGTCATGCTGGTGACAACTTTCCCCATTCTGGGTGCCTGGTGGCTAACCCGCGATGGCGAGAACATCGCCGGCAGCGGGAAATAACATTGATTTGAACAGGACAATGCTATGCAAACACATCTGCTGATAAAGGGTGAACTGGTCGCCGGACAAGGCGAAAAACAGCCGGTATATAACCCGGCCACCGGAGAAGTACTGCTGGAGATTGCTGAAGCCTCTGTCGCGCAAGTTGACGCGGCTGTTCAGGCCGCCGATCGGGCTTTTATCGACTGGGGGCAGACCACGCCCAAAGCGCGTGCGGAATGTCTGCTGAAACTGGCTGACGCCATTGAGGCGCAGGGTGAAGAATTTGCCAGGCTTGAATCGCTCAACTGCGGGAAGCCGCTCCACTGTGCTCTGGGGGATGAAATTCCGGCGGTGGTCGACGTGTTTCGTTTCTTCGCCGGGGCGGCCCGCTGCCTGAACGGTCTGGCCGCAGGTGAATACCTTGAGGGGCACACCTCGATGATCCGCCGTGATCCGGTGGGGGTAGTTGCATCGATTGCGCCGTGGAACTACCCGCTGATGATGGCAGCATGGAAGCTGGCACCCGCGCTGGCTGCCGGTAACTGCGTGGTGATAAAACCCTCTGAAATCACGCCGCTGACGGCGTTAAAACTGGGAGAACTGGCGAAAGATATCTTCCCGGCAGGCGTTGTGAACGTGTTATTTGGTCGCGGTAAGACGGTTGGCGATCCGCTCACCGGGCATGACAAAGTCCGCATGGTGTCGCTGACCGGTTCAATTGCCACCGGCGAGCATATCATCGGCCATACGGCGTCCTCCATTAAGCGCACCCACATGGAGCTGGGCGGTAAGGCTCCGGTAATCGTTTTTGATGATGCTGACCTGGACGCGGTTGTCGAAGGGGTGCGAACGTTTGGTTTCTACAATGCCGGGCAGGACTGTACGGCGGCCTGCCGCATTTATGCCCAGAAAGGCATATATCCTGCGCTGGTTGAAAAGCTGGGTGCTGCGGTCGCCAGCCTCAAAATGGGGGCGCCGGAAGATGCCGCTACCGAACTGGGGCCGCTAAGCTCGGCCGCTCACCTTTCACGCGTCTGTCAGGCTGTCGATCAGGCGAAAGCGCTCGGTCATATCAGCGTTGTGACGGGCGGAAGCAAAAAGGAGGGGGCTGGCTACTACTTCCAGCCGACCCTGCTGGCGGGGGCAAAACAGGACGATGCCATTGTTCAGCGCGAAGTGTTTGGGCCGGTGGTGAGCGTCACTGAATTTGACGATGAAGCGCAGGTGCTGGCCTGGGCGAACGATTCACAGTATGGCCTGGCGTCATCGGTCTGGACCAAAGACGTGGGCCGTGCTCATCGTCTGAGTGCGCGGTTGCAGTACGGCTGCACCTGGGTGAATACCCACTTTATGCTGGTGAGCGAAATGCCGCACGGCGGCATGAAGTTATCCGGCTACGGCAAAGATATGTCGGTGTACGGACTTGAGGATTATACGGTCGTCCGGCATGTGATGATCAAACACTAAGCCATCCTGCCTGGCCGCTTGCGCGGCCGGGCATTCTCCTTCTTCGCCCTGCGTGTTAAGCAAGCTACTCCATTGTTATTAGCCATAATATTTAAGTGGTTATTCTGTAACGAAAAAACTTGATCTGTATCAACATATGACGCATATTGCGTGCGGTTATTTTTTCGGCTCTGGTATACAGAATGACGTTGTATCAAAAGATGTTGGTTTTTTACGCAGTGATGGCTTCCATCTGTGCATTAATTACCTGGTTCCTTTCAAAAGATCGCAAACGCATCCGCCTGCTCAGCGCGTTTCTGGTGGGGTCGACCTGGCCGATGAGCTTCCCCGTTGCGCTCCTGATCTCGCTTTTCTGAAGCACGCTTCCACTTTTTCCAGATGAACATGGCATTCCTGATTCGATAACTGTATAAATACACAGTGAATCGTAAAAGGAGTGCTTATGAACAGTTTTTACTCGCAGCAGGCGGGTTGCACCGTGCGCTGGCATGATTTGCCCGGCTCAGGCGAGCCCGTGGTCTTCATCCACGGGCTGGGGTGTGCCTCTTCCTATGAATATCCCCGCGTTGTCCGTGACCTTCAGTTTGGCGCACGCCGGGCCATTCTCATTGATTTGCCCGGCAGCGGTTACAGTGATAAACCCGAGCACTACAGCTACCGCACGACTGACCAGGCCCGCGTGGTGGCAGAGCTGATTGACCACCTTGAATTGGATGCCTTCTGGTTATACGGCCACAGCATGGGCGGCAGTATCGCGATTGAAACGGCGGCAATGCTGGGAACGCGTGTTAAAGGACTGATGGTGTCGGAACCTAATTTTCACGCGGGTGGTGGGATGTTCAGCCGCTCGATTGCGGCGCAAACCGAACAGCAGTTTCTGGAACAGGGTTATGACGCCATGCTCAGCGCAGAAACCTCAGCGTGGGCGGGGTGTCTGCAAAGCAATGCGCCGTATGCAGTCTGGCGCGGAGCAAAGAGCCTGGTTGAGGGTGTAATGCCGGTATGGGAAACGCAATTCCTGTCGCTCTTGTGCCCGGTGACGCTAATCTTCGGCGAACATTCTCTGCCTGACGACGATGTTGATAATCTGAAGCAGAAAGGCGTTGAGGTAAAAATTATCCCTGCGGCGGGGCATTCTATGTCGTGGGAAAATCCGTCAGCACTGGCTCAGACGTTAGCCGGGTGTATGACGGAGTGATGTGCGCAAAAGTTTCGCCCGGCGGCGCGACGCTTGCACGGGCCTACGATGAATTGTGCAAGGTATTGATATTACGGCGGAATGTAGGCCGGGTAAGCGCAGCGCCACCCGGCAAGAATGGCAACTACATGATTAAAGCCCGTAATGCCTGACGTGCGTCAGGTTGAATATCATGCGGATGCTGGTAATCAATGTTCTCTATCGCCCGGCTATAGAGGGCAACCAGCCAGTCGTAAACGTACGCGGTGGCCGCATGGACTGGCTGTTCCGCCAGACGCGTCAGACGTGGCGCGGCGCTGCTGACGACGGGCGTAACGAAGATAGCCTGTCCCTTGCGGATGCGGCTTGCCGGACGCTCTGCTGAAGGCGTTTGGTCATACCCCAGCCAGCCAACGAAATTGCCCATCACGGCGTGCAGTTGCGCGGCGCTGCTCTTATCCGCTTCGACAATACGCTGAAGCTGTTGCGCCAGATTAAGCCGGTAGCTGGTGACCACCAGAACATCCGCGATTTGCTGTAATACTGCGGGTTCCAGACCGAGACGGGCGGCCGTGGCCTCATTACGGCTCCACTGACGCAGATGATTTATCCATACTCTGTGCGCCAGACGCGCCTTGTCCTTCGTCTGGAACTGACCAGCACTTTCCTGGGCGTTATCGGTAAACAGATCAATGGTATCCGTAAACAGCCCATTGACCTGCTCCTCGCGCGGTTGCTGGACGGCGAGCAGCGTTTCAAACGCTTTCATCGGCGGCATCAATCCTTCAAGAAGCTCGCCGTGACGGGCGGCACTGCTTTGCAGGGTGCGCACCATGTTTTCGGCCTGTGCGCGTCGGGTAGCCGGTTCCTCAACCAGCGGGGCGAGATAGCTGCGCATTAGCGCCGAAAGCTCCTGGCGAAGCAAGCTTTTCAGCGTTCCAAGGCGCTTCTGCCGCTGCGCAGGGAGCGTGGCCTGAGACAACCACTCAATGACGCGCTGCATGCTGTGGCTATCCAGCGCCTGCAGCGTGCCCCAGCGTAAACCCGGTTTACCGAGCAGATGCTGTACGGCTTCATCAAGATTCTGGCGGGTGGTAAAGCGGGCGTCATGCGGGGTAATCGCCCACACCAGCCCCGGCAGGGCAGACTCTTCAGCAGGCTGCGTCTCTTTGACCCAGTTCATTAACACTTTTGCTTTTTTGGCCGTCTGCTCGTGCTGCGCTGTCGCATTGCAGATAACCAGCACGTCAGGCTGTAGCTGCTGGCGGTAATGGTCGAGCAGCCACTGACATTTTGCCTGCGCTAACGGATCGGCACTGCTGTCTTCAAAGACCGGAATATCAATGATATCAACGTTATCCAGCGCACCACTCTCAACCGGCAGGACCAGCTCGCGGGTCAGGAAGGCCAGAACGTCAACCGGGAGGCTGATGGCGTTGAGCATGTCGCCGTTATTCAGCGGATGCAGCAGCGTCTCCTGTGCGTCCTGCTGGGTTAAGGTGCCATGCGTCAGGAACCCTTCACCCGGCAAGCCAAAGCTATCTACCAGCAGACTCAGCGGAGCAGCAAGCTCGCTGGCATGGCTGGTCTGATGCAGAACATGGGCGAGCTTCAGCCACTGTTGGGTGAATTCCTGTTGCTCACCCCACAGCAGCGACCAGACGCTTGCCCGGGTGCTGAGATCAAGTGAAGGCACCAGTTGGGCAAGCTCATACCACAGGGCATCATCAATTTGCTGTTTCGCAGCGGGTATTGTGCACTGCCAGAAGCGGGCGATGGCACCCACTTCCTGCGCCGTGATACCCGGTACGCCCTGCGGCTGACGCAGGCCACGCCATTTCTCAAGACGGGTCTCAATGACCGCCTTATCCACTGCGCGCATCTGCGGATGCAGCGTCGTGCGGGCAATAAACAGCTGTACCAGCTCGGCCTCGGTGATCAGACTCAGACGTAGCGGAAACGCCTCATCAACCACCTCCCGGTTTTCCCGGGTAAAGCGGACGGCCATGTTGGTCAGGGCATGACCCGGATTGATATGCGAAAAATAGTCAAAGGTGCGCTGGCCTGGCGTAACGTTTAGCCGTCCATTACCGCTGCCGCACAGCGACAGCAGCAGGTGTGCTTTTGCGCTCTGCGAATGACCGTAAAGTCCAATGCTGCTCTGGCGGGTCAGGGCACGCTCAATAGCCTGCTCTCGTGCCTGCGCCGCGTTGATGCGGGCAAGCAGGGCGTCAGCATCGTTGTCCAGCACAGGGGCATTCATGCGCGTCTCATTAATCCACCCGATTAACGCCTGAGTGGTGGTGGTCGTCGCTGTCATTTCAGGTATACGCTCCCGCTGTCGATCCAGTAGTGGCTACCGCTGTGTCGGCGATCGGCCAGAGTATTCAGTTTGAAGGTTAAGGCGTCAGGCGCTACCGGTGTGCCATCCTGTAGCCAGGCATCGCTCAGTTCAAAGGATTCAGGACCTTCCTGCTTGCTGCCGCCGCAGAGCTTAAGCCGCACGTTCAGCACGCCGTCACCGGCAATCGCTTTCGCCAGTTCAGCCGAATTGATGCTGAGCGTATAAAGCGGCGTGGCAGGCCAGCGTGCGTTCGCCAGCTGGCGGAAGCCGAGGGTGACGTTGCCGCGTAGCGGGAAGTGCAGGCGTGCGTCGAGTTTTGCGCCCGGCTTATCGAGGTCGATATCCTGATACCAGACGTTTTCCTCACGCAGGGTATTAACGGTGTTATCCAGCACGCCGAGATAACGCACGGTGGAATACGCGCCAATGTCCGCAGCTTTAAAGTTGAAGCGCGGCAGACGCAGGTCGAGCGCCAGGCTGCACAGCATGGCACCCACGGCGGCGGTTGATTTAGGGTTACCAATGCGCCCCTGCTGACTGAACGGATACCACTCATGTACCTGGTATTTATCCAGCCAGACGATGCGATTGACCGGCACCGGCTGCAGGTGACGGATCAGCGCCTGAACGCCTGGCAGGCAGCCAGGGCGACCGGTAATCAGCAGAATATCGCAGCTGTAGTGGGAAATCGCTTCACAGACTGCGTGAAGCGGAGAGGTCAGCGTAAACTGACCGGCCAGCATCGCATCCTGCATCTCGCGGAAATTGACGTGCAGCGGTACGGCGAAAAGGTCGAACGCTTCTGAGCCCGCAGGCAGGGCATGATCAATCGCCTGCTGCAGATAATTCATGACGTTGCGGGTTGGTTTCTGCGGCAGAAGATCGCCAAAGGTGGCATGCAGGCCAGCCAGCGGATCGTCAACGTCGCTGGATTCCCACGCGGCAAGAATGGCGTGGCCAATCGGCATAAAGAGCTGTAGCGCCGTTTGCTGGCGCAGCACGGCCTGGGTATCAATACGCCCGGAGTCGCCGAACAGCGACGCCATGAGCAGCGAGGCGTCCGCAATCCCGGATTTCTGCAGCTGCGTTTGCAGGGCGGGCAGCACGTAGCGCTGAATCACGTCCAGAAGGGTATCATCGCCCGCCACTTTAAACCCTTCGCGGAACAGCAGCTGCGGCGTGATTTTGACGTTATTACCGGAGCCGTCATCCAGTTGATAATGGGTGATCGCCATATCCGTGGTGCCGCCACCGATGTCGATAGACGCGACGCGCAATGCGCGGCCGGGCTGCACACCAGGCTCAGGCTCACGATCCGTGCGGGCGAGCGAGGCAAAGAAGGCTTCCGTCTGGCCGCCAAAATGGGAGATCGCTTCGTTATACAGCCAGACCAGTTGACCACAGCTGGCCTCATCCCACTCCATCTGGATTTCAGGGACCGGCACCACGCTTTTTTCCTGCTGTTTGCGGGTGGCAAAATCCTCATCCTGCGGGTGCCAGCCCATCGCTTTCCAGACGATGGCGATGGCTTCGAACATGCGGCGACGGAAAATCTCGCGCTCCTGCTTTGGCATTGCCGAGGGCAGGGTCAGGATCAGGGTGCGCAGCTGGCGTGGCGAGGCAGGGAAGCCCAGACGCAGGCGGGTGGCGACGCTGTTGATCTGACCCAGCGCCTGCGCCAGCAGCTCGCACAGCATATGCGTCATCAGGGTGCTGCGGCTGTACTGCGGCGAGAAGACCGGCAGTCGCTCGTCCTGCGGCAACGTAAACAGCGGTTCACCGTCATCGTTCATCAGGTTCATCAGTGGGAACGCCGTGGCAAGCGGCTCACGCTGGGTTTTGCCGTTCATCTGACTAAAGCGCCAGTCCTGCACCACCGGTGTTTCATCCCACAAATAGCGACGCGGGCTGGAGATGCCGCTGTTCCCTTCGGTTCCCAGACGCTGCATCGCCAGCTTGCGGGCTTCATCACCCACGCGAACGATCGACGGCCAGACAAACGCATCTTCGCGGCCACTTTCAACCGAGAAGTGCTGTTTGCCAAAGCGTGCTTCGGAGAACTCGAGACGGCTGGTAAACAGAGGCTCATTGAGGAATTGCGGCTCGCTCAATGAACGAACCTGTAACTCGGCGGTCTGCCGCAGTCCATCGTTCGCATCGCCGTGGTCTTCAATAATGACGCCGCAGGTGTGAGTGTTACCGACGTCGAGGATCAGGTCGACCGGAATCGCTGGCGTACTGAGGGTATGGGTAACAAATTTCACTTCCGGCACGGTGAGCTGTTCACCGAGCATGGTCAGCAGGTTAAGCCAGTGGGCCTGATATTCAAAGCTGCGCATCGCCTGATGCAGGTCACGTTCAGAACGATTTTCAACGCCGTCAGCATACTGGGTAAATGCTTCACGCAGCCAGCCGTCAATCCAGGTCTGGTCGAGGAAGCTTTCAACCTCGCTATCGCGCCAGGCCAGCGCGAAACGGGTGCCGTTCAGAATATCGTTTTCAACCGGCGATAGCGCGGAGGTGGCATGTTCCGCAATCTGGCTGTCGAGGGCGAGGGTCACGCGGTGCGTATTGCCTGCGGTGTCGGGGGTGTCGAGCTTGCGGACCTGCACGCGGGCCCAGTTATCCGGCCCCTCCACAAAGGTGCGCGGCGGGTTGAAACGCAGGAACGGGACGGGAAGCCAGACGCCGTCCAGCACCGCAAGGGACTGCTGCAGCGGGATAGTCGTTTCCGGTTTAACCACTTCAGGCTGGCCGCCGTGCGTTCCCGGCACGGTATAGCGCCCGTTAACCAGATCGAAATCGAGGCGTAAAAGAGGGCCGTTGGCGGTTTTACGTACGAAGCGCCCGTGGCTGGCGGTGTCCTGCGGCGTCAGCCCGAAATCGAGGAATTGCACGCCGCTGTTGGCAATAAGCGTAACGCTTTGTTTATAGTCGCAAAGATTTACCAGCATAGGATCAGGCACCTGCTTTCTTGAACGTCAGGGGGACGACGGTGTTGGCATCATAACGGGCGCGACATTCTGCGATATCGCTGGTGCCGGCTTTACAGGCGACTTCCGGCATCGGGTAGCGGGAACCGTCGGTACAGCGGGCCGTGCCGCGACTCTTGATCATCAGCTCACCATTGCTGTGTAGCCCGGAGAAGATCTCCGCGCGGCAGACAATATTGTCGCCATGGACTATGCGGGCGAAACCTTTATTGTTCTGGATTTGATAGCGCATTGACGGTGGCTTGCCGGTGACCGGGTCTTTCACGTCGAGAATCGCGCGCCAGGTACCGTTCAGGAAGCGTGTCGATCCGGCTTTCACCTGACCGGCCTCCATCACCATGGCATCTTTCGGGATCGCGACAATCACCACGGGAGCGGGTTCAGGCTCTTTTTCTTTGCTCGCCACCACCTCAGCCTGATGCAGGGGTAAATTCATCGCCAGTGGCTCAACGGCTTTGATCGGTTTTGGGGCGATAGCCACGGGCTCAGGGACCGGCGCAGGCGCGGGCTCTGCAGAAGGGGCCGGTTTTGGCCACATCAGCGGGGCGGCAATAGCGGCAACGATCACCGCCGCGACCGGCAGCGTCCAAAGGGGAACGCGACGCTTCTTCGTGATGACGACAGGCGCGGGTTCAGGCGCAGGTTGCGCAACAACCGGTGCGGGCTCGGGCGCATACAGGTCTTCCGGCGTAATCCGTATCGCGGCGACCGGGGCAATCAGCGGCTCGTCAGCTTTTTCAAAGGTGATGGCCGGTTCGGGCACCCGCTCGGGCTCGGGTTCAGGATCTTCAATCACAACGGGGGCGGGCTCAGGGATCAGCGATTCACGCAGGCAGTCGAGGACATCGTCACGCGCATTTTCATTCAGGTTTACAAAACCCCAGAAGCACAGGATCGGTTTTCCGTCGACGAGAAAAACGAAATTTTCCCCAGGGAACTGAAATGCTTTCGACAGCAGCGAGCCGAAGAGCTGTTGCGCTGTTTTCGGCGACTGAAGGCATTTCTTGCTTAACGACTCTACGCTCGCAAGGGTGTTTTCCAGATAGCGCAGGGCGCGATAGCGGTCGTCCTCACCAGCCGCTTTCCAGCTGGTGACGTTTCCCTCCACCGGGGAGTACCAGTCTACGCGGTCGCCGCTGTCGTTGACCTGCGGAATCGCCAGACAGTCAACGATAGCCTGTTGTTTGCGCAACCGGAGCGCTTCCCGAATTTGTAACGCTGATTCAAAAACGGCTTGTCCGCCGCCGCCCACGGCCTGAAAATCATCCAGGTTACCGCTGCGTAAAAGAGTTTTAGCCACGATTTGATCCCATATACTTCTTCACGCCGTTACTTTAACGAAACGAGGAAGAAAACAAACGGAGGAAGAGACGCTAAAAGGGCCGATTTCTTGCGGCATAGAAAGTGACGGTTGTGCTTGACGGATAATGGCACTTAAGGCAAATCATCTTTTCGGATGCTGACCGTAAAACCAGCAAAAAACGCGGCTTTAGAATAACCTGATAGTGTTTCGTTATTTGCCAGGTCATAACGGCTGTGCTGTTATTACTGTCCTATATAATAAAACTGTCAGGGTTATAACCATGTCTACAGGGAAAACACTGCTCGCCCTTGCGCTGAGCGCGCTTTTACCAGCCGGTGCCGCGTGGGCGGCAAACAACGACACCTTAATTTACTGTTCTGAAGCGTCACCCGAGTCGTTCAACCCGCAAATCGCCAGTTCCGGCCCCTCTTTTGTCGCCAGTTCTCAGGTACTGTACAACCGCCTGATCAATTTCGACCCGGTGAAAAACACGCCGGTTCCGTCGCTGGCGGAATCCTGGACGATTTCACCGGACGGTAAGACCTATACCTTTACCCTGCGCAAAGGGGTGAAGTTCAACAGCAACAAATACTTCAAGCCGACCCGCGACTTTAACGCCGATGACGTTATTTTCTCGGTTATGCGTCAGAAAGACCCTAAGCATCCGTACCACAACGTGTCCCAGGGTAACTATGAATACTTTAACGACGTGGGTCTTGATAAGCTGATTCAGGACGTCAAAAAAGTCGACGATTACCACGTTCAGTTCACCCTGAGTGAACCCAACGCCGCGTTCCTGGCCGACTGGGGGATGGATTTTGCCTCGATTCTCTCCGCAGAATACGCCGATGCGATGCTGAAAAAAGGTACGCCTGAAAACGTGGACACCTGGCCGATCGGTACCGGTCCTTATGTGCTGCAGCAGTACAAAGTGGATTCACTGATCCGCTACGTCGCTAATCCGAACTACTGGGATGGCGAGGTGCCGACCAAACATCTGATCTTCTCCATCACGCCAAATGTGGAGACGCGTCTGGCGAAACTGCAGACCAACGAATGCCAGATTATACCCGCGCCGTCTCCGGTGCAGTTTGAGGTGATTAAGAAGAACAAAGACCTGACGCTGCACTCGGTTGATGCGCTGAACGTCGGCTATCTGGCGTTTAACACCGAGAAAAAACCGTTTGATAACGTGCTGGTGCGCCAGGCGCTGAACTACGCGACCGACAAAAAGGCTATCGTTAACGCGGTCTTTATGGGGTCGGGGACGGTGGCAAAATCGCCGATCCCACCCAATATGATGGGCTTTAATAACGAGCTGAAGGATTACAGCTACGATCCGGAAAAAGCGAAAGCGCTGCTGAAGCAGGCCGGGCTGGAGAAGGGCGCAGACGTTACGCTATGGTCAATGCCGGTTCAGCGTCCGTATAACCCAAACTCGCGTCGCATTGCGGAGATGATCCAGAGCGACTGGGCGAAGGTGGGCGTAAAGGCAAAAATCGTCTCTTACGAGTGGGGCGAATATCTCTCCGGAATGCGTAAAGGCGAACATGATTCCGCACTGTTTGGCTGGATGTCCGATAACGGTGACCCGGACAACTTTGCCGATGTGCTGCTGGGCTGCAACAGCATTAAAACCGGGTCAAATGCCGCACGCTGGTGCGATAAAGATTATGATTCCCTGGTACAAAAAGCGAAGCTGACCAGCAATCCGGCTGAGCGTGCGAAGCTCTATGGCCAGGCGCAGGAGATTTTCTACCAGCAGGCGCCGTGGATCGCACTGGCAAACGGCAAAACGTTCTATGCGACCCGCAGCAACGTGACCGGGTACAGCGTGAGCCTGATGGGCAGTGATTTTTCAAAAGCGAAGCTGAACTAAGCATTTTATTGCCGGGTGGCGGCTACCCCTTACCCGGCCTACATTTTGCACCCGTAGGCCCGGTAAGCGTAGCGCCACCGGGCACGTGAGGAGGAGTGACAATGTCACATTTAAACGACGTGATCGCCCGCGTGGATGCCGCCATCGACGAGAGCGTGATTGCCCATATGAACGAACTGCTGATTGAACTGAGCGATGATGCCGAACTCAGCCGGGAAGAACGCTATACCCAGCAGCAGCGTCTGCGTACCGCGATTTCGCATCACGGTAAGCATCATAAAGAAGAAATGGACGCGCGGCAGGAACAGCTGACCAAAGGCGGCACGATTCTGTAGCCTCAAAACTGGCGTCGTGCGACCAGCCAGGCCCCGACAACCAGCATCACCGCACCGCACACCGGGCCTGCCAGGGCGCGGAGTGGAACGCCATGGCTTCTCAGAACGTCCATCACCAGCCCACCGATCAGCTGGCTGGCCACCAGTACGGCGATGGTGGTCGCTGCGCCAACGTTCTGATATCCGCTGATACTGGCAAAGACGAAAAACGAACCCAGCAGTCCCGGAATAAGCGTCCACCAGCGCACCGTTGCGGCCAGCTCGCTAAACCCGGCGACGCCCTGTTTCAGCAGCAGAATGCTGACAAACAGCACGATGCCGACCAGCGAGTTGAGCAGCATCGCGATCAGAATGGTGGAGGAGGATTGGGTGATGCGCACCATCAAGGTATTCTGTACCACCAGACCGATTCCCGCCGCCACCAGAAATGCCAGCGTCAGTGATTGATTCATGGAATAGCGTCCGGGTCGCTGCGCTCGTCAAGCTGCAGCTGCATAAAGATTAAGTCCAGCCACCGGCCAAACTTGGTTCCCACCTGCGGCATTTGTCCGGTAGTCACGAAACCGAGGGTTTCATGAAGGTGAATGGAGGCCTGATTTTGAGCTTCAATACCGGCCACCATCACATGTTTACCGAGGGTGCGGGCCTCGTTAATCAGCGCTTTCATCAACGTGCGGCCAATCCCCTTGCCCTGATGATCCGGATGGACATAGACCGAATGTTCTACCGTATGGCGGAAACCCTCAAAGGCTCGCCAGTCACCGAAAGAGGCGTATCCGGTAATAACACCATTTTCCTCGCTCACCAGAACCGGATAGCCTGCAAGTGTACGAGCCTCAAACCACGCGATACGGTTATTGGTATCGACGGTTTTATCGTTCCAGATCGCGGCAGTGTGCAGCACCGCGTGGTTATAGATCTCTCCTATCGCAGCGCAGTCTTCTTTGCAGGCATGACGAACGATCATGATGTTCCCTCTGTGTGTTGTTCACTATAGTATTACGTTGTAGATACGATATTACACAACTGCATCGTCCGGGCGCTACGCCATAAGCCCTATTTTTTGTTATCAGAACCCCATTGAAATGCCATTCATACACTATAGTATGACGTCATGAACACAATAACAGACACAATGAATCAACGAATTAGTGCAAGAATTCGTCTTGAGCGCGAGTCCCGCGGATGGTCCCTGAGCGAGCTGGCTGACCGGGCAGGGGTCTCGCGCGCGATGATCCACAAAATTGAGCGCGGAGACAGCAGCCCGACAGCGACTCTTCTTGCCCGCCTGTCCGGCGCGTTTGGCATCAGCATGTCCACGCTGATTGCACGCGCGGAGATGCAGGAAGGTAAACTCCTGCGCCTTGCCAACCAGCCTGTCTGGCGCGACCCGCAAACGCACTATCTCCGCCGTCATGTTTCTCCCCGTACCGATCTGCCCATCGACCTTGTTCAGGTAGAACTGCCTGCCGGGAGCGATGTGCCGATGCCCGCATCGTCTTACGCGCTGGCTCGTCAGCTCATCTGGCTGCAGTCCGGCGAGCTGGTGTTTCAGGAAGGCGACACACGCCACGAGATGCAGGCCGGTGACTGTCTTGAACTTGGGCCGCCAAATGACTGCCGTTTCATCAACGAAACGAATGAAAGCTGTGTCTATCTGGTTGTACGGCTTAACCAGTCGGGCTCGTAAAGGAAGCGATAACGCCGTTCATGAGCCAGGCTGTAATGACATTTGTAGCAGAAGGAGATCCTGATGAATCACGCTGTTTCGCAAAATCGCCGCTGGGTGCTGGCTTCTCGTCCACAGGGCGCGCCGGTCGCGGAAAATTTTCGTCTGGAAACACAACCTGTTCCCACGCCCGTTGAGGGGCAGCTGTTGCTTCGTACCGTCTGGCTGTCGCTGGATCCGTATATGCGGGGTCGCATGAGCGATGCGCCATCCTATTCCCCTCCGGTAGAGGTGGGTGCCGTAATGGTTGGGGGAACGGTCAGCCGCGTTGAGCAGTCAAACCATCCCGATTTCAAACCCGGTGAATGGGTGCTGGGCTACAGCGGCTGGCAGGAATATGAACTTTCGGACGGCAGCGGCCTGGTCAAGCTGGGAGACAATCCGTCTCATCCTTCCTGGTCGCTGGGTATTCTGGGTATGCCTGGTTTTACCGCCTATATGGGGTTACTGGATATCGGACAACCGAAAGCGGGTGAAACGCTGGTGGTCGCTGCGGCGACAGGTCCGGTTGGCGCCACCGTTGGGCAGATTGGCAAAATCAAAGGTTGCCGGGTAGTGGGCGTTGCCGGTGGGGCAGAAAAGTGCCGTCATGCCGTTGATGTTCTTGGGTTTGATCAGTGTCTCGATCACCACGCGGCGGATTTTGCCGACCAGCTGAAGCACGCCTGCCCGAAAGGGATTGATGTCTATTATGAAAACGTCGGGGGGAAAGTCTTTGACGCCGTACTGCCGCTACTGAATACCTCTGCGCGCGTGCCGGTTTGCGGCCTGGTGAGTGGCTACAATGCGACGGGCTTGCCTGAAGGACCGGATCGCTTGCCGCTGCTGATGGGCACCATTCTGAAGAAACGTATTCGGATGCAGGGGTTCATTATCGCTCAGGACTATGGCCACCACATTAAGGCGTTCCAGGACGAGATGGGGCGCTGGGTGCAGGAAGGTAAAATTCACTATCGTGAACAGGTCACGGATGGGCTGGAGAACGCGCCCGAGGCGCTGATTGGCCTGCTGGAAGGTCGAAATTTCGGCAAAGTCGTGATTCGCGTCGCGGGTGACAATAAATAAAAAGCATGATGGCGGGGTTTCCCGCCATATTTATTTGTGAAGATACGATATATTGTCTTTAATTAACGGACATGGTTTTTCGCGCCATCATCCCGGATGCGCCCGAAGCCGATAAAAAATCACAGTTTGCTTTTTTTGCTGTTTTTACGTACTTCCCACCACCAGGCATGACGATACAGGATATATCGAAGCAGCGTCGTTTTATTAAACCGACGCTTAAAAATAGCATTAAGTTTTAGCTACAGGAATTGAACATGCTTGATTTGGATCACTTAGAAAAAGCCCAAAGGATCAGTCTTACCATGCAAGTTGAACTCAGTTTGAAAGGAGCATTAATTACAGGCTCCCTCAAACCTGGCGCACGGCTGATTACGAAAGAGATTGCCGATAAATTGGGAACCAGTATTACGCCGGTCCGCGAAGCGCTGCTGCGTCTGGTGTCGGCAGGGGCGTTACACGCTACGCCCGCGCAGGCCTTTCTGGTGCCAGAGGTCACGCTGGATCGTTATAACGAAATTAACGCCATTCGCAAACAGCTTGAGCCCATGGCAGTCGCCGCGGCCTGTCAGAATATGTCTGAGCAAAAGCTGGAGACGTTGCGCAAATTGTCGGACGTATTTCATGAGGCCATGCGCAACGGGAACGTCCAGCAGGCGCTCCATGCGAATCGTGTCTTCCGGTTTACGCTTTATCAGTATGCCGAAATGCCGACGCTGAATGCGTTGATTGAACAGCTATGGGTGCGCATCGGCCCGTGTATTAACTATCTTCACCGTGAGCTTGATGACATCAAAGTGTCGACTTATCACTATGACGAGCTGCTTTCAGCCCTTGAGAGAAGAGATGTTGATGCCAGCCAGAAGGCGATTGATAAGTTGATTGATGAAGCGAATACGCTTTTACAGCGACAATATTTTAACTAAGAGATTATTTAGCAGAGCGACTATATCCCGCACCTAATTATTTATCTGGTGAATAACTCCTGATGGCTTATTGCCATCAGGAGCATTATTTCATTTATAAAATAAACTTTACTTTTTTTCTCACTCGAAGCGATAAGAGACCGACAGACCAACACCGTAGTTACGGCCAGGTGCGGGCTCGTAATAACGCCCGTTCGATTCGTTAACAATAACGGAGCCGACATACTCTTTGTCGAACAGGTTATCTACGCGGCCAAAGACGTCCATCCCCCAGTTGCCATAGTTAAATTTATACCCGGTATTGAGCCCAACCACCGTGTACGACGGCGCTTTCGCCGTGTTTTCGTCATCAGCCATGATGTCGCTCATATAGCGCACGTCAGAACCCGCGTACCAGCCTTCTTCTGGCTGCCAGCCAAACGACGCGAAGCCCATATTGCGGGCAATGCCCGGCATACGGTTGCCATTACATTCGGCATCGCCGCAGACGTTGGTGCGGTAGGTGGCGTCCAGGTACGTCCACGCCATTTTCAGTTTCCAGTTCTCAGCAAACTGCTGATCGAGAGAGACTTCTACCCCCTGACGGCGGGTTTTCCCGGCATTTTTATAGCTTGTACGACCGCCAGCGCTGGCATCTACCACGATCTCATCATCTGTGTCTGTGCGGAACAGCGCTGCCGTCAGCAGACCATTACCGATGCGGGTTTTGCTGCCCACTTCATAGGTGTTGTTCGTGGAAGGTTTCAGGCCGATGTTCAGGCCGCCCTGATTATCGGCGCGATAAGAAAGTTCGTTGATGGTCGGCGTTTCGAATCCACGTCCTGCGGCCGCATAGAGGTTCCACGCGTCCGTCACCGCATATTTCACCGAGCCTGCCGGGAGCCATTTGTGATAGCTCGCGTCACCGCTGTCATCGCCGTTCCCCGGCGTAACGTAGTGGTCGTTGGAATCGAACCAGACCGAGCTGTAACGCACGCCCGCGTCGACGGAAAGTTTCTGCGTTAACTGCCAGCTGGTTTGCAGATAAGGATCGACGTTCCACATCAGATTGCGTTCATCACGACGCTTATCGCCTTTAACGCCGTAATCCGGCACGCCGTTGTTCATCACGAAGTTTTCGTACCCGCGACGATCTTCACTCATGTTTTCATAGTTCAGACCGGTGGTGAAGGTGACCGGCACCAGCAGCTCACCACGGTGCGTCCAGCGGGTATCAACGCCCTGATAGTGGCGCTGCATATCAATCACGCCGCCGGAGTGAGAAGGTCGCAGCTGCGGCTGATAAGGAATCGACTGATACTGCGTCATTTCACGCTCACCGGCATACATCATCACGCTCAGATCGTCCTGAGCGCTAAGCTGGCGGTCATAGCGCAGACCGGCCTGGGTCTGCTTGATGGTCTTGCGCGTGTTGTACTGATCGCCGCGCGGAGACTGACGTGGGTTGTTTTGCCACTCCTGATAGCTCAGCCCGCCCGGATCGTTGGCTTTCATGTCCACGCTGTTGAAAATCAGCGTCAGCTTGCTGGCGTCGTCAATGCGTACACCCAGTTTGGCGTTAGCCAGATTCTTCCGCGCGCCGCTGTGGTCGCGGAAGCCTTTGGTGGTGAAGCGGGTAGTCGAAACCGTGTAATCCACGTCTCCCGCATGCGTTCCGTCCCCCATGGCGCCGGTGGCTTTCATTCCATAGCGCCATGTACCGTAACTGCCGTAATAGCTGCTCGCCTCAAGGGTCGGTGGCTGCTGCCCGGTCTGGGTAGTCATGTTAATCACGCCGCCAGAGGCGTTACCGTACAGGGCAGAGAAGGGGCCACGCAGCACTTCAACGCTGTCAATGCTGGAGAGATCGATGTTAGACGTCTGGCCCTGTCCGTCCGGCATGGTGGCAGGGATACCGTCGACATACATGCGAATGCCGCGCACGCCAAACGTTGATCGGGCACCAAACCCACGCACTGAAAGCTGGAGATCCTGGGCATAGTTCTGCCGGTTCTGGATTTGCAGCCCGGGAACGCTGCCAAGCGATTCAGAGAGGTTAATGCGTGGCGTGGCATGACGCATATCATCGCCATTCACGACGCTGACCGCCGCCGGGGTATCAAGCTCTGATACGGTTTGCGGCGTGGCGCTGACGATCATGGTTTGTTCCTCTGCGCCGATCGCACTAAGCGGCACAAAAACAACGGGGACCAGCAGCAGCGGGAGAGATGCCTTACGGGCAGAAATGATTTTCATGAGTAAAACCGGTTGTGGGGTGTAAACGAACCAAATGGAACATGTCCATACATGTTAAAGGTTTTGTAAATGTTTTGAAAACTATAACCGCACATTGCGTTAATGAAAGGCGAGAAGGGAAAGAAAAACTCCACTTTTAACTCATTAATGATTACTATTCTCATTATCATAACGGCGACGCCATGACGTTGCCAGCCGGAAGCGATGTCAGCCGTACTCCCATTTTTCAAAAAAGGAATTGTTATGTCTTTACGCCATCTGTGCTCACCGCGACTGAGCACCTCTCTGCTGTCTGCCGCTTTACTGTTTGCCGGAACCTTCCAGGTGCATGCCGCCGAAGAGATGCTGCGTAAAGCAGTGGGTAAAGGTGCCTATGAAATGGCGGTCAGCCAGCAGGAGAATGCGCTGTGGGTTGCGACGTCGCAAAGCCGTAAAACTGACAAGGGTGGGATTATCTATCGTCTTGATCCTGCCACGCTGGAGGTCACGCAGGCCATTCATAGCGATCTCAAACCTTTTGGTGCAACCCTCGACGGCGCGACGCAAACCCTGTGGTTGGGTAACACGATCAACGGTGCGGTGACGGCCATTGATGCGAAAACGGGCGACGTGAAAGGGCGTCTGGTGCTCGATAGTCGCCAGCGCAGCGAAACGGTGAAACCGCTGCAGCCGCGACAGCTGGTGGCAGATGACGCGAGCAACACGATTTACATCACCGGGATGGGCAAAGAGAGCGTGATTTGGGTGGTGGATGGCGCCACGCTGAAGCTGAAAGGAACCATCGCAAATACGGGTACCTACAGCACCGGGCTGGCACTTGATGCCAGGGCAAAACGCCTGTATACAACGAATGCGGACGGCGAGCTGGTCACCATTGATACCGCCACCAACACCATCCTCAGCCGCAAAAAAGTGCAGGACGACGGCAAAGAACACTTCTACCTGAATTTGAGCCTGGACACCGCCGGTCAGCGTGCCTTCCTGACCGACTCAAAACAACCGGAAGTGCTGGTGGTGAGCCTGAAAGACGGCAGCGTGATGGAGAAAATTGCGGCGCCTGAATCACTGGCGGTTCTGTTTAACCCGGCTCGCAATGAAGCCTACGTGACGCACCGTGAAGCCGGTAAAGTGAGCGTGATTGACGCGAAGTCTTATAAGGTGACAAAAACCTTCGACACGCCTGTCTACCCGAACAGCCTGGCACTGTCTGCCGATGGCAAAATCCTGTACGTGACGGTGAAACAAAAATCAACTCGCCAGCAGGAAGCCACTCAGCCAGACGATGTGATTCGTATTGCACTCTAATGTGGGAATTGCCCGGTGGCGCTGCGCTTACCGGGCCTGCAAAAACGATAAGATGTAGGCCGGGTAAGGCGAAGCCGCCACCCGGCTTTTTTATTAACGCGAGGTCTCTTCCACCAGCGGTGCGTCGTGTTTTTCATCATCAGGATGAACCGGCGCGGTGCTGTGAATTTCGTGAACGCGTTTACGTACGCCGAACCAGCCTGCGATCAGCAATACGGCCAGCAGCGGAATGGTGGCGATGGTATAGGTACCGTTCGGGTAGTCGAACGCCATCAGTACCAGCACGCTAAACAGGAAGAGCAGGGTGAGCCATGAGGTCACCGGTGCGCCCGGCAGCTTAAAGCTGACGTCAGCGGCTTTGCCTTCTTTAATGGCTTTACGCAGGCGCATCTGGCAAACCACGATAAAGGCCCAGGAGGCGATAATCCCAAGTGCGGCCACGTTAAGAACGATCTCGAAGACCTGAGACGGCACCAGATAGTTCAGGAATACACCGAAGACATACACCACCAGGGTCGCCAGAATACCGGCATACGGTACGTGCTGCTTGCTCATCTTCGACATGAACTTCGGCGCAGAACCGCCCATCGACATAGAGCGCAGGATACGACCGGTAGAATAAAGGCCGGAGTTGAGGCTGGAGAGTGCCGCCGTCAGTACCACGATGTTCATGATACTGCCAACGTAAGGCACGCCGAGCTTGGAGAAGAAGGTGACAAACGGGCTCTGACCAGCCTGATAGGCATTCCACGGCAGCAGCAGAACCAGCAGCACCACGGAACCAACGTAGAACAGACCGATACGCCAGATCACGCTGTTAATGGCTTTCGGCACCATGGTCTGCGGGTCTTTACATTCACCCGCTGCGGTACCGACCAGTTCGATAGAGGCAAAGGCAAACACGACGCCCTGAACCAGAACCAGCGCAGGCAGCAGACCGTGCGGGAAGAAACCGCCGTTATCGGTTATCAGGTGGAAGCCGGTGGCATTGCCATCCAGCGGCTTACCGCTGCCGAGGAACACGGTCCCGACGACCAGGAAAATCACAATCGCCAGCACTTTTACCAGCGCAAACCAGAACTCCATTTCGGCGAACCACTTCACGCCGATCATGTTCATGGTGCCGACAATCGCCAGCGCACCAAGGGCAAAGACCCACTGCGGCACGTCACCGAACGCGCCCCAGTAGTGCATGTAGAGCGCAACGGCGGTGATATCGACGATACCGGTCATCGCCCAGTTGACGAAGTACATCCAGCCTGCCACGTAGGCCGCTTTTTCACCGAGGAATTCACGGGCGTAGGAAACAAAACTCCCGCTGGACGGACGATGCAGCACCAGTTCACCCAGTGCGCGAAGAATGAAGAAAGAGAAGATCCCGCACACCAGATACACCAGGGCGAGAGCCGGGCCAGCCATTTGCAGACGCGCACCAGCACCTAAAAACAGACCTGTTCCGATAGCGCCGCCGATGGCGATCATTTGCACCTGACGGTTGCCCATCGCTTTGTGGTAGCCCTCTTCATGGGAGTTCAACCAGCGACGTTTAGCAGCGTGATGATCGGCTGCGCTTTTATTGCTTGTTTTCATTGAGTTACCTGTTTGCCTGTCTGAACCATTATCGTGATAGTCCTGCCTGGCAGAGAGCGATACAAACGATTGCTTCTGCGCAAACACATGTCGCCTTCCCAGTCATTCTGCGTATGGATAAGGCGAAACATGGCGAGGCATCCTACCTGCAATTCATAAGCGACGCAAAATATAACCGTGTCGAAAGTGATGCAGGTCGAAGGAAATCGTGTGGTCAGAGCAGATGAGGATTACAACACGCTGAATCGTGGCGAGTTTTTAGACAGAACTAATAGTGAAGTGCTGCTTTAATCATCAGAAATCCTTAATAATTACGTTGAGGTAGCGCGCAATGAGGCAGCGCGTCACGGGCATTTCATTAACAAAAATAAAACGATATGATCCGAAATGTTTTCTTCAGCATGGCCAGGCGGAACGGTGAAAATCAATATTATCGGTACCAGCGGGAGCGGAAAGAGTACGCTTGCCCGGCGCATCGCGACGGAACTGTCGCTCCCTTATATTGAGATGGACAGGCTCTACTGGCGCCCTGAATGGAAGGGAACGCCCGATGAGGAGCTACTGGAGACGCTGGCAAATACGCTTGCTGCCACACCCGGCTGGGTGCTTGATGGCAACTACAACCGCACGCGCCCGGTGAAATGGCGTGAGGTTGATCTGGTCGTGTGGGTGGACTGCGGTTTTATCCGTACGCTCTGGCAGGCGGTGACGCGCGCGTTTAAACGCGCATGGCACCAACAGGAACTGTGGCCTGGCACCGGAAACTGCGAAAGCTTCCGCCGCTCATTTTTCAGCCGGGAATCCATCATCATCTGGACCCTTAAAACCTGGCGCATTAACCGCGAGCGTTACGACGCTGATATGAAAAACCCGCAATACGCCCACATTCAGTTTGTTCGCATCACCCGTCGCCAGGAGGCGGATGCGCTGATTGCTTCGCTGAAAACTCACCCCTAGCAGGGCGCTGTATATCTGATTTCCAGAAAACTAAATGTAAATTAATTGTTTCTCAGTGGTGAGATACACCTTTAATAATGTCGACATGTTAAGTCAAACGAGAACGCAACATGTCATGGCGAATCAGCATTCTGGACAAAAGCCCCATCGCTGAAAACGAAACGGCTGCCGATGCACTGGCGCGTACGTTAGCGCTGGCGCAGCAGGCAGAAAATCTGGGCTATCACCGCTTCTGGATTGCCGAACACCACAATACCCCTCAGCTTGCCAGTCCCTCGCCGGAGCTGCTGATTGCCTGGATCCTCGGGCAAACAACGCGCATCCGGGTCGGTTCCGGGGGCGTCATGCTCCAGCACTACAGTCCGTATAAAGTCGCCGAGAATTTCAACGTGCTGGCCGCGCTGGCGCCCGGCCGCGTGGATCTTGGCGTCGGAAAAGCGCCTGGCGGATTACCGCTCTCGACCCGCGCGCTGCAGCTGGGGCTGGATCAGCAGGAAAAGGGCAGCTTTGCCGAACAGCTGGCCCAGCTCGATCGCTGGATCCGCCCTGAAAACCACTCTGCGGAGGAAGCCGTTCGCGCCACGCCGCAGCCACCAGTACCTGCACAGGGTTTTCTGCTGGGCGCCAGCACGGAAAGCGCGCTGCTCGCCGCATCACTCGACTGGCACTTTGTCTTTGCCGCGCATCTGAACGGAGATCCGGAACTGTTACGCGAGGTGGTTTCGACCTGGCGTAAGAACAGCGCGCGGGAGGTGATAGTGGCGGTGCAGGCGATTATCGCGCCGACCCAGGTTGAGGCCGAAGCCCTGGCGCAGAAGGTCGAAGTGTGGGGTGTTGAGCTGGCAAACGGCCAGCGCGTGACCGTCGCCAGCGAGGATCAGGCCTATGCCTTTGCCCGTCAGGCCGGGAGCGAGCCGGTGCGCATCGCCCGTCGCGCCCAGTCGCTGCTGGCGGGGACGGCGGAGTCGGTGCTGGAACAGCTGAACGCGCTACACGCGCAGTGGGGGATCGACGAATTTATCATCGACACGCCGGTTGCGGAGGGGGCAACGCGCGTGCAGTCCCTGCGTTTGCTGGCCGAGGCGCGTCTGAACAGGGAGGTTACCGTATGAGCTTTGTTGAACAACTGATTGCCTGGCGTCGCGAGCTGCATCAGAACCCGGAGCTGTCCGGCCAGGAAGTGGAAACGACGGCGCGCCTGCGCCGGTGGCTGTCAGCCGCGGGCATCACGCCGCTGCCTTACGACCTGCCGACCGGTGTGGTGGCGGAGATCGGGACCGGAAACAAACTGATCGCGCTGCGGGCAGACATTGATGCCCTGCCCATTGAGGAGCGCAGCGGCGTGCCGTTTAGCTCGCAGCAGCCCGGCGTGATGCATGCCTGCGGACACGATATCCATACCAGCGTGATCCTCGGTGCAGCGTTAAAACTGAAAGCGCGGGAAGCCTCGCTTAAGGGGCGGGTGCGTATCCTGTTTCAGCCAGCCGAAGAGAACTTTGGGGGGGCGAAGAGCATGGTGCGGGCCGGTGCCCTGCAGGATGTCAGCGCGATTTTTGGGATGCACAACGAGCCCGGCCTGCCGGTGGGGAAGTTCGCGACCCGTGGCGGGCCGTTCTATGCCAACGTCGACCGCTTCGCGATCCGCATTACCGGTAAAGGCGCGCACGCCGCGCGCCCGCATGAAGGCAACGACGCTATTCTCCTGGCCAGCCAGCTGGTGACCGCGCTGCAAAGCGTCGCCAGCCGCAATGTGAATACGCTGGATTCGGTGGTGCTGAGCGTGACGCGCATCGCCGGGGGCAACACCTGGAACGTGCTGCCGGAAAGCGTTGAGCTGGAAGGTACGCTACGCACTCACCGCACGGAAGTGCAGCAGAACGTGAAGGCCCGCGTGGGGGAAATTGCGGCCGGTTTTGCCAGTGCCTTTAGCGCGCAGATTGATATCACCTGGTTTGCCGGGCCCACTGCGCTGGTCAATGACCAACGCTGGGCCGATTTCGCCACCTCGGTCGCCCGTGAAGCGGGGTATGAAACCCATCACGCCGAGCTACATATGGGCGGAGAAGATTTCGCAGTCTATCTCCAGTCTGTGCCCGGCGCGTTTGTCAGCATCGGCAGCAACAGTCCGTTTGGTTTACACCACCCGGCATTTAATCCGGATGAAGCCTTAATTGAACCCGCTGCCCGCTATTTTGCCCAGCTTGCGGAACACGCCCTGCAACACGTCTGATTAATCATGAGGTAAATATGTCTGCACATCGTCAACTGCGGCTCGGGACCATTTTGCATGGCGCATCCGGAAATATGTCCGCCTGGCGTCATCCGGCGGCCGTCGCGGATGCCAGTATCAATTTTGATTTCGTTAAAGAGACGGCATTAAAAGCGGAAGAGGGCAAACTCGATTTCTTATTCGTTGCCGACGGTCTTTATATTAACGAAAAATCGATCCCGCATTTTTTAAACCGTTTTGAGCCCTTAACGGTGTTATCTGCGCTGGCAAGTATTACCTCGCGCCTGGGGCTGGTGGGAACCTTATCCACCTCCTACAGCGAGCCCTTTACCACGGCGCGGCAGTTCGCCAGCCTCGACCACCTGAGCAACGGACGCGCTGGCTGGAACGTGGTGACTTCGCCGCTGGAAGGTTCAGCGAAGAACTTTTCCCGCGAAAAACACCCGGAACATGCGCTGCGCTATCGCATTGCCGATGAGTATCTGGACGTGGTGAAAGGGCTGTGGGATTCCTGGGAAGAGGATGCCTTTATACGTAATAAAGAGAGCGGTCAGTTTTTTGACCCGGCTAAACTGCACCCCCTGAATCATCACGGGGATTTCTTCCAGGTCGCCGGGCCGCTCAATATTGGTCGCACGCCGCAAGGACGTCCGGTTGTCTTTCAGGCCGGTGCGTCGGATGACGGGAAAAAACTGGCGGCAAAACATGCCGACGCCATTTTTACCCATCATGACACCTTCGAAGAAGCGAAAGCGTTTTATCGTGACGTGAAACAGCAACTGGAAACGAACGGTCGGCGCGCGTCTGACTTACAGATTTTCCAGGGCGTCAGCGTCATCGTTGGCAACGATGCCGAAGACGTGGAAAACCAGTACCAGACTACGGCGGCGCTGGTGTCGATTCACGATGCCCTTAATTACCTCGGACGTTATTTTGAGCATCACGATTTTAGTCAGTATCCGCTCGACGAGCCGTTCCCGGATATCGGCGATCTGGGCAAAAACAGCTTCCGCAGCACCACCGATGAAATTAAGCGTAACGCCCGCGAACGCAACTTAACCCTGCGCCAGGTGGCGCTGGAAGCCGCGTCGCCGCGCCCGCGTTTTTCCGGCACGCCGGAAGAGGTTGCAGACGGCCTTCAAGCCTGGTTTGAAGGCTATGCCGCAGACGGCTTCATCATTCAGGGCGGCACGCCGGATACCTTCCCGCGCTTTGTTGACCAGGTAGTGCCCGTTTTGCAGGCCCGCGGCCTGTTCCGTACCGACTATCCCGGCACCACGCTGCGCGACAGCTTAGGTCTGGATCAACCGAAAAACACGTTCACACAACAATAAAAGAGAACACCGCTATGCAGAAAACATCGCTTATTCTGGCGCTCGCGCTGGCCTTTACCCCTGTCGTCCGGGCAGAGAATGTCACGATTAACGGCACTGGCGTGAGTATTGAGGCCAATAAAACGCCGATCAACACCGTCAAAAACGGTGATGCGGTGGCGCAGCTACCGAAGGATTATCGCTTTGCCGTGCCCGGGAAATTTACCGTGGCGGTGGCGGGGCTGAATCAACCGCCGCTTACGGTTTTCTCCGATGACAACAAAACGCTGTTGGGAAGCGAGGTTGACGTCGCTCGCCTGGTGGCTGACAGCCTCGGGCTGGAGCTGAACGTGGTGCCGACCTCGTGGGAAGACTGGCCGCTGGGCGTGGCGTCCGGAAAATACGATGCCGCCATCAGCAATATTACCGTCACCAAAGCGCGCAAAGAGAAGTTTGATTTTGCCACCTACCGTAAGGACTCCCTCGGTTTCTACGTGAAATCGACCAGCCCGATTACCTCGCTTAAAAAAGCAGAGGACATCGCCGGGCTCAGGATTATTGTGGGCTCCGGTACCAATCAGGAAGCCATTCTGCTGGCATGGAATGCCGAGAACCTCAGGAAAGGGCTGAAACCCTTTACTCCGATCTACACCAAAGACGATGCGGCGCAAACGCTGGCGCTGCAGTCCGGGCGCGCGGATGCCTACTTTGGCCCGAACGTGATTGGCGCGTGGAAAGCGGCGCTCAACGGCAAAACCAAACTCGTCGGCAGCGTGGACGGCGGCTGGCCGAAAGCGGCGCACATCGCGGTCACGCTGAGAAAAGGCAGCGGCCTGGTCGAGCCGGTGCAAACCGCGCTTAATGGCGTAATCAAAAACGGCGATTACGACAAAGTACTAAACCGCTGGGGAGAAGGGGTTGAGCGCATTGCTCATTCCGAGGTGAACCCGGCAGGTCTGGGAGATTAAGGAGGCGCTATGCGTGAACAATTTCGTGATGTTTCGCCGGAAGATGCCGAACTGCAGCCGATTATCGAGGGACTGTTCGGTGAATATGCCGCCCGCTACGGCGACTACTTCTCTAAGGACGCGGAAGTGGAGCTCACGGCGTGGTATTTAGCGCCACAGGGGCTGTTTATCGTGCTGGAACGTGACGAGAAGATTATCGCCACCGGTGCGTACAAACCCTTTGATGAACGGACCGCCGAAATTAAACGCATCTGGACGGACAAATCCCTGCGTCAGCAGGGGCTTGCTGCCCGCGTGGTGCAGGAACTGGAGCGCAGGGCGGTGCTGGCGGGTTACAGCCAGATCTACCTGACGACCGGTTTTCGTCAACCGGAAGCGGTGCGGCTCTATCTCAGCCAGGGATACCAGCCGCAGTTCGATCTCACCCGTGACCCGGAAGAGTACAGCCAGCCGCCGTTTGACGGTCGGCTGCGTTTCACCAAAACGCTGGTACGTGAAGCGTTCAGTAGAACCGCATGAGGAACGACGATGAGCAACGTTGAAACCATTAAGGTGGTCCCGGCGCGTTATCCGCTGCGGACCGTCGGCGCCGTGGTGGCCCTGTTTATCCTGGCCGTTGTGATCCAGTCCGTGGCCTTTAACCCGCGCTGGGAGTGGGCGGTGTTTGCCCGCTGGTTCTTTGACCCGGTGATCCTCGCAGGTGTCGGGCAGACCCTGCTGCTGACCCTGATCGGCACTGCGCTGAGCGTGGTGATTGGCGGCCTGCTGGCCCTGGCGAGACTCTCTTCCTCCTGGCTGTTAAGCAGCCTGGCGTGGGGATACATCTGGTTGTTCCGCTCGCTGCCGCTCATAGTCGTGCTGATCATCCTTTACAACTTCTCCTATCTCTACGACACGCTCTCGATCGGCGTACCGTTCACCCGCATCACCTGGGGCAGTTTTGAAACCATCAACGTGCTCGGGCAATTTTCTACCGCGGTGGTGGGGTTAACCCTCGTTCAGAGTGCCTATACCGCCGAGATCATTCGTGGCGGATTCCTCGGGGTCGATCACGGCCAGTATGAGGCTGCCGCCGCGCTCGGCCTGCCCGCATGGCGCCGCACGGTGCGGATCATTCTGCCCCAGGCGCTGCGTACCATATTGCCGTCGGGGTTCAATGAAATTATCAGTCTCGCCAAGGGTACGGCGATGGTGTATGTCCTGGCGATGCCGGAGCTGTTCTATACCATCCAGATGATCTACAACCGCACGCAGGAGGTGATCCCGCTGCTGATGGTCGGTGCCGCGTGGTACCTGGCGATCACCACCGTTCTGTCCGCTATCCAGTATGGTGTTGAGCGCGGGCTCGCCCGCAGCGAACGCCGCTCCGCCGTGAACCAGAACAGCGCCACCCGTCGTAGCCGCGCTGTCACCACCACGCCAGCACAGGAGCCCGTCCATGCAAGCCTCTCCTGAAGGACATATTTCAATTACCGGCGTCAGCAAATATTTTGGCCGCCATAAAGCGCTCGACAACGTCACGCTTGAGATCCCGCCGGGCTCCGTAACGGTGATCCTCGGGCCGTCCGGCTCGGGTAAATCGACGCTGCTACGCACCATTAACCACCTGGAGCGCGTCGACGAAGGCTTCATCCAGATCGACGGGGACTACATTGGCTACCGTCGTCAGGGTGACAGGCTTTACGAACTGAAAGAGAACGAGATCCTCAAGCAGCGCGTCAACGTGGGTTACGTGTTTCAGAACTTCAATCTCTTTCCGCATCTCACGGTGCTGGAAAATCTGATAGAGGCGCCCATCGCGCATAAAAAGCTCAGCAGGAAAGAGGCGGTGGAAAGGGCATATAGCCTGCTGGATGTGGTGGGGCTAAGAGATAAAGCGGACGCCTGGTCCCGCCATCTCTCCGGCGGCCAGCAGCAGCGCATTGCCATTGCCCGTGCGCTGGCGCTGCGTCCGCGCGTAATGCTGTTTGACGAGCCTACCTCGGCGCTGGATCCGGAGCTGGTGGGGGAAGTCCTGGACGTCATCAAAAAGCTGGCCCGCTCTGGCACCACGCTGGTGGTGGTCACGCATGAGATCGGCTTTGCCCGGGAAGTGGCGGATCAGGTGGTATTTATGGTCGACGGGAAAATTGTGGAGCAGGGCAACAGCGACGACGTTTTAAACCGTCCGTCGCACCCGCGAACGCGCCAGTTCCTCTCTAAAGTGCTGTAAGGAGCGCAGATGAAATATGAATGTCTGGTTGGGTTGTTCTTCACGACGGTGAGCCACGCCGGGATTGATGTGCAGGCCAACGAGCAGCCGCTGCCGGTGACGGTGGATCGGCAGGCGGTGGCGAAGATCCCCGCAAACTACAGGTTTGTTGAGCCGGGAACGCTTACGGTTGCCGTTTCCATGCTGAACTCTCCACCGCTGGCGCTGCTGGCCAGCGACAATCGCACGCGCATCGGCAGCGATCCGGATATCGCCCGCCTGCTGGCGGGTAGCCTGGGGCTCAAGCTGAAGCTGATACCGACGGCATGGGAAGACTGGCCGCTGGGGATCGCCTCCGGACGCTACGACGTGGCGCTGGTGAACATTGCGGTGACCGAACAGCGTAAAGAGAAGTTTGATTTTGCGACCTACCGCGTCGATTCGCTGGCGTTCTCGGTGAAATCCACCAGCGAGATTCAGTCGATCAAAAGCCCGGAAGATCTGGCCGGGAAAAAGGTGATTGTTGGCTCGGGCACCAATCAGGAGCGCATCCTGCTGGGCTGGAACGAGGAGAACAAAAAGGCGGGACGCGAACCTGCGCTGCCGGTCTATCTCCACGACGATGCCTCGGGCAATCTCTATATTCAGTCTGGCCGGGCGGATGTGTTCTTTGGTCCGCAGTCGGTTTCGTCCTGGAAAGCGGCGCTCACCGGAAAAACGCGCGTCGTGGGGTTAGGCCCAAAGAAAGCCTTTGTCGCCACGACCACGAAAAAGGGGAATGGGCTGGTGTACGCCCTGCAGGCCGCGCTGGACGGGGCGATTGCGCGGGGAGAGTACCAGAAGGTGCTGGCGCGCTGGGGTGAACAGGGCGAAGCGGTCACGCAGTCGGAGGTCAACCCGCCTGGGATAACCTACTAATGGTGCTCTACACTTAGGGTTTTCATCCCTGAGGGGGCAACATGATGAAACTTTATGGCGTACCCGGCTGGGGCTCGACAATCAGTGAAGTGATGCTGACCCTGGCCGATATCCCTTATCAGTTTGTGAACGTGGACGGGTTTGACCAGCCTGGTCCGCAGCGTGAGTTGCTGCAAAAGCTCAATCCGCTGTGTCAGGTGCCCACGCTGGCGCTGGAAAATGGCGCCATCATGACCGAAACGGCGGCGATTGCCCTGATGGTACTCGACCGTTGTCCCGATCTTGCGCCGCCCGTGGGGCAGGCCGAACGCCAGCAGTTTCAGCGTTTGCTTATCTGGTTTGTGGCTAACGTCTATCCCACTTTTACGTTTGCAGATTATCCCGAACGCTGGGCGCCCGACGCACCGGAACAGTTGCAGAAAAACTGCATTGCGTACCGGAAATCCCTCTATTTATGGTTCGAAAGTCAGCTTAAAGCCGCGCCGTTTGCATTGGGAGAACGGCTGACGCTGCTGGATGTGTATATTGCCGTGGCGCGCACCTGGGGGCCTCGTCACGACTGGTTTGCTGCCAATACCCCGAAATTTACGGCGATCGCCGATACCGTCTGTCAGCTGCCAGAACTGCACAAGGTGTTAAAGGCAAATACAATTATCTGATAACGTGAAGCGCTCAACCACAACAGGAAACCTGCATATGCCACACGTAGATATTAAATACTTTCCCCGCGATCTCAACGACGAACAAAAAACCGCGCTGGCGGCCGATATTGCCGAAGTGATTACGCGCCATCTTAACAGTAAAGACCGTTCCATTTCGGTAGCGCTGAATGAAGTTCAGGAAGCAGACTGGAAAGCCCAGGTCTGGGATACCGAGATCGCCCCGAAGATGGATGACCTGATTAAGAAACCGGGTTATTCAATGTAATTTTTATGCCGGGTGGCCGCTTCGTCTTTCCCGGCTTTGTCTGCCTCTCAAGCCTTCTTTCCGCAAAAAACGATAAAAATAAGTTTAATCTTATCCGGTACACTTTACGTTCCTGACTGACATTTTATAAATCCTTAGGAAAGATCGACAACAGAATCAATTAAGGACAGCAACGTTAAAGGATAATTTTCTCATGACAAAATTACCCCGGTTTTCACCTGCCTTTTTCCATCCCCGATACTGGCTAAGCTGGACAGGCATCGCCGCGCTATGGCTCATTATGCTACTGCCTTATCCGCTGTTATTCAGAATTGGACATCGCCTCGGGCGGCTGGCTATGCGCCTTCTCCCTCGCCGCGTGGCGATTGCCCGCCGCAACCTAGAGCTGTGCTTTCCGCAGATGAAAGCAGAGGAGCGTGAAGCCTTGCTGCAGCGTAACTTTGAATCCGTGGGGATGGGGGTAATTGAAACCGGCATGGCGTGGTTCTGGCCCGAATGGCGGGTGCGTAAATGCTTTACCGTGCGCGGGTATGAGCATATGGAGCAGGCCAGGGCGCAAGGAAAGGGCGTGGTGCTGGTTGGCATGCATTTTCTCACCCTTGAACTGGGCGCGCGGATTTTTGGCATGCTCAACCCGGGGATTGGGGTTTATCGTCCGAATAATAATGCGTTGCTGGACTGGCTTCAGACGCGCGGGCGTCTGCGTTCTAATAAAACCATGCTGGACCGTCATGATTTAAAAGGCATGATCCGCGCCCTGAAGCAGAATGAGATTCTGTGGTACGCCCCGGATCACGACTATGGCAAGACTAACAGCGTGTTTGCACCCTTCTTTGCTGTCCCGGATGCCGCAACTACGGCAGGAAGCTATATGCTGGTAAAAAGCGCTCAGCCCGCCGTGATTCCGTTCGTGCCGCGTCGCAGGGCGGACGGAACCGGTTACGAACTGATTATTCTTGAGGATATCAGCGCGTCGTTGCAGGGTGCTGACAAAGAGACGGTTGCAACGCAGATGAACAGGGCTATCGAGCGAGCCGTGCTGATGGCACCGGAGCAGTATATGTGGCTCCACCGACGCTTCAAAACGCGCCCGGAAGGCCAGCCTGACAGGTATGCACGCCGCAAGAGCGTGGCATCGCGAGTGGATATTCTCCCCGCCGACGAGCTTACTGACCGCTCGGGCGTCCAGCACTAAGGGAGCATCCTGCCCTCACCATGCGGTGAGGGCCTGCGGTACGGCGCATAGTCCGCAGGCCACCAGGGCTGCTGTCGAGTATCTACAGTGGCGAGAGATAACAACATGACCGGAAAATTGCGGCCAGCTTTTTTACCGCGTCTTCTATTTCCCTTTCGGTGTAAGCGGCAAATCCCATTAAAAAACCGGTGGATACCGGGCTGCCTGCATATAAGCCGGTAAGTCCTAATATATCAATATCAGCGCGACGGGCCGCGGCGGCAATATCCTTCTCGGATAGCCCGTGCCTCAGGTGGCAAGGCATCTGCATGCCACCCGCTGGCGTTGTGTACACAACATAATCAGAAAGATACTCGTCCATCAGATTGGCCAGTTTGTCGCGACGAGCAACATAAACGTTCCTCATCTTGCGAATATAGGCACCAAAATGGCCCCCCTCCAAAAATTTAGCCAGCGTCAGTTGAGTTATTGATGCGGTATGGCCGTCCATTAATGTCCTGGCCATGGTAAAGGGCTCGGTCAGTTCTGAGGGGACGATGATGTACGCAATACGTAGCCCGGGGAACAGCGACTTGGTGAACGTGCCGATATAAATTGTCCGGTTGTAAGCATCCAGCCCCTGAAGGCAGGCCATAGGCTTTCCTTCATAGTGAAACTCACTGTCATAGTCATCCTCAATGATCCAGGCGGCGTGACGGTTTGCCCATTCAATGACGGCCAGTCGTCGGTCAAGAGAGAGCGTCACCCCAGTTGGATACTGATGAGAAGGGGTAAGGTAGATAGCTCTGGCAGGTTCGGTTAGCGAATTAAGTGCGTCAACGGATATGCCTTTTTCATCAAGAGGAACCGGGACAGGGTGCAGTCCGGCAGCCTTAAACGCTTTGTGTGCCCCTTGATAGGTGGGATCTTCTATGACAATACTCTCCCCGTTGTCCAGCAGCACGTGTGAACAGAGCGCTAGCGCCTGTTGAGAACTTGTCAGAACGATCACCTGTTCTGCACTCGCACGTGTCCCGCGCTCAAGATTGACATATTCCGCGATGGCCCGCCGTAAGCGCTCCATGCCCTGCGGTGGACTTTGCTCCAGTATTTTGTGCTGATATTCCTTCTGGACCTGCCGCTGAAGACGCTCCCAGGTTGGAAGGGGGAACAGGCGGGTTTCGGGGATACCGGGCGCCAGCGGACGTGGCGAAGAAAACTCGCGGATCCCGCCACTTTCATAGATGACCTTTCCACGGGCGCTAAGTTTTGCTTTTCGTGTTTCCGCGGTTGGCGGATGCTGTAGGGAACGTGGTTTTAAAAACCGGGCGCTGGAAGAGACGAAGCTCCCTCTGCCTGTTTGCCGCTCAATAAAACCTTCTGCATGCAGGCTGGAATAGGCTGCTTCAACCGTATCCCGCGAAACATTCAATGAGGTAGCCAGCGCACGTGAAGCAGGAAGCGCCTTACCGTGCGATAAGGTCCCTTCAAGTATCAATGTGCGTATCGCTCTCTGGATCCTTTCATGAAGCGGTAGTGAACCGTTTGCAGGGTCGGAAATCCATGCCTTAACCGTTTCAAGCTGCGCGTGCTTAAACATTATGTTGTCCACTTTTCCCTCTGTGTCCCTTGATTCTAAAGCAATAGTGTATGCAGCAGGATGAAAAATTGGTCTGCCTTTGTGTTGAGAATTGGTGGGGCAAAACGGGCCATTCAGCGAATACACTCTTCCTGAAACAAATACGGGATAAGCACAGAGGCATTATGAATAATACGAGCGTGACCATTGAAGCAGTTAAAGAACGTGATTTTGAAAGCTGGATGCCACTATGGAGAAAATATCAGGAATTTTACAACGTCGATCTGTCCGGGGCAGTGACTGAACGAACCTGGCAACGATTTTTCAGCTCCGTTGAGCCAGTATTCTGCGTAGTGGCACGATGCAATGGAGAGGTGGTGGGGTTTGCGCATTATCTTTTTCACCGTTCGACCTGGGCTGAGAGCGATTATTGCTACCTCGAAGATTTATATGTCAGCGATGCAGCAAGGGGCAAACACACGGGCAAACAGTTAATAGAATATGTGCAGAGAGAAGCAAGAAAACATCACGCCAGCCATCTTTACTGGCATACGCATGAAGCCAATTATCGCGCGCAACGATTGTACGACTGGATTGCGAAAAAAAGCGGGATGATTGAATATCGTATGCACGTAAGATAAATCCCTTCGCTGTCCGTGTGCCCCTTAAAAACTTTAAGGGGCATTAAACCAGACGTACTCTTATCATTTAGCCTGCAAAAGTATCTCCATCAACCCTGGAAAACGGGTATCCAGATCTTCTCTTCGCAAAGAAATCATGTTTTCTCGTCCCTGCGGACGCTGCCAGATGACGCCGCTGTCCCGCAATACGCGCCAGTGGTGGGTCATGGTGGATTTCACCACATCTTCCGGGCGCAGCGCGTTACAGCTGAGTTCGCCGCCGTCGGCAAGTCGGCGGATAATTGACAGCCGGAGCGGGTTGCCGAGAGCAAACAGCACATTTTCCAGCAGTATTTGTTCAGTTTCAGGGTGGTTTGGGATCATCGTTTTCCTGCGTATGGCGTCAGATTGAGCTATATCAACAATAGGTCAACCCGTAAAAAATAGTTCGATAATACTCGTACAATAGGACTATTATAGCAAACGAACGAATACACGACCATCCCAGTCGTCACAGACAAGTCAGAAAGACTTAAGGAAATAGTATGCCCCGACCCATCCCTCTCGAACGTTATCGCAACATCGGTATCTCCGCGCATATCGATGCCGGTAAAACAACCACCACTGAGCGCATCCTGTTTTATACCGGGATGAGCCATAAGCTGGGTGAAGTACACGATGGCGCGGCAACCACTGACTGGATGGCGCAGGAGCAAGAGCGCGGGATCACGATTACCTCCGCGGCGGTCAGCTGCTTCTGGCCAGGCATGGACAGAGGGTTTGAACCGCACCGGATCAACATCATCGACACCCCGGGGCACGTGGATTTCACCATTGAGGTCGAACGTTCCATGCGCGTGCTCGACGGCGCGGTCATGGTGTATGACTCCGTGGGTGGCGTGCAGCCACAGTCGGAAACCGTCTGGCGTCAGGCGAACAAATACAAAGTTCCTCGCATTGCGTTTGTTAACAAAATGGACCGTCCAGGGGCAGATTTCTTCCGCGTGGTGCGGATGATGCAGGAACGCCTGAAGGCCAACCCGGTGCCGATTGTGATTCCGGTTGGCGCGGAAGAGCACTTCACCGGCGTGGTGGATCTCATCAAGATGCGCACCATTTTGTGGGACGATGCCACTCAGGGCATGGTGTTTACCTATGCACCCGTGCCGGACGATCTCGTCAGTACTGCCCAGGAATGGCGGGAAAAAATGGTCTCTGCCGCGGCGGAAGCCAGCGATGAGCTGATGGATAAGTACCTCGAAACGGGGGATCTGACGGAAGCGGACATGATTAAAGGCCTGCGTATCCGCACCATTTCTGGCGAAATCCAGCCGATGCTGTGCGGCAGCGCGTTCAAAAACAAAGGCGTGCAGCGCATGCTTGATGCGGTGATTGAGCTGATGCCGTCCCCGCTGGACGTGCCGGCCATTGATGGCGTGGATGAAAAAGGGCAGCACGCGGAGCGTCATCCGAGCGATGAGGAACCGTTCTCCGCCCTGGCATTCAAGCTGATGAGCGACCCGTATGTCGGGCAACTGACCTTTATCCGCGTTTACTCTGGCGTGCTGCGTAAAGGTGATGCGGTCTATAACCCGGTGAAAGGAAAAAAAGAGCGCATCGGGCGTATTGTGCTGATGCACGCCAACGACCGTCACGAGGTGGATGAACTGCGCGCCGGGGACATCGCGGCCTGCGTTGGGCTGAAAGACGTGACCACGGGTGATACTCTCACCGACCCGAACGCCGTTATCACGCTTGAACGCATGGAGTTCCCGGATCCGGTTATCTCGCTGGCAATCGAGCCGAAAACCAAAGGCGATCAGGAGAAAATGGGGATCGCGCTGCAGCGTCTGGCAGCGGAAGATCCGTCGTTCCGTCTGCATACTGACGAAGAGTCCGGTCAGACCATTATTTCCGGAATGGGTGAGTTACACCTGGAGATTATCGTCGACCGTATGAAGCGTGAGTTTGGCGTCGAGGCGAACATTGGTCGTCCACAGGTGACCTACCGTGAAACCCTGCGTAAGGCGGTGAAGGATATCGAAGGTAAGTTTGTCCGTCAGTCCGGTGGTAAAGGGCAGTACGGCCATGTTGTCCTGAGCCTGGAGCCGACAGAACCTGGCAGTGGCTTTACGTTTGAGGATGCGACAAAGGGCGGCGTGGTGCCACGCGAGTATATCCCGTCCGTTGAGAAAGGGCTGCGGGAGGCCATGAACAGCGGTGTGCTGGCGGGCTATCCGGTTGTCGATGTTAAAGCGACGCTGACGTTTGGCTCGTACCACGATGTCGACTCGTCTGAGATGGCGTTCCGCATGGCGGCAATCCTTGGTTTCAAAGAGGGCGCTCGCAGGGCGGATCCGGTGATTCTTGAGCCGATCATGCACGTGGAGGTGGAAACACCGGAAGAGTACGCCGGTAACATCATGGGCGATCTCTCCTCCCGACGCGGCATGGTGCAGGGCATGGAAGAGCAGTACGGCAGCCAGATTATCCGCGCTGACGTGCCGCTGGCCGAGATGTTTGGCTACGCCACGACATTACGCTCGATGTCCCAGGGACGCGCGACGTATACGATGGAGTTCCATCATTTTGCGGAAGCACCGCGGAATGTTGCGGATGAGATTATTTCGAAGCGCGCGAAGTAGTACGTCAACCCTCTCTCTTATGGGGAGAGGGTTTTTCAATCCAGAGCCTTCACCATCTTCCCGCTCGTCACAAACGTCCCGGCCCCAAGATGATGCAGCGTATTCAGTTTATCCCCGTCAAACTGCCAGCGTCCGGCGACGAACGCACGCTCATCTGCTGCCGCCGAAACCACTTCGCCAAACAATGTGTCATATTTTTCCGCCGCGGAGGTAACGGGTAATAACCGGCACTCCATCCACGCCAGACATTTTTCTTCGATAACCGGCAGGCCGAGTTCAGGGCCGTTTACGACCGGAATGCCGTAGCAGTTGAATTTGTCCTCGTCGCGCCCGCTGACGCTGCCGACCGCGTAAGTCCAGTTGGCCGCCGCTACGCCGGGAATGACAATCCCAAACTTCCCGCTGCGCTCAATCAGCTCGCGCGACCAGGTACTTTTGTCCACCACGATAGCGATGCGCGGCGGTTCAAACTCCACGGGCATTGACCATGCGGCGGCCATCACGTTGCGTCTGTCGAGAGATTCGTCCCGACTGGTAATCAGTACGGTAGGACCGTGGTTCAGCAGGCGGCTGGCATGACGCAATTCAACAGGGCGAAAGTGGCTCATAGGATCTCCTCATCTACACGATGAGTATGGCGAAAAAGCACGTAAATCAAAATGAATGCGCAAAATTAGTTTATAAACAGAACATCACCCTCAAAGGAAACTGATGCATGTCCCCATTTCTGACTGGCTATTTCGCGCGTATCGGCTGGACGCAACCCACACGGGTAGATATCGATACCGTGCGCGCGCTGCATTTACACCACAACTGCGCCATTCCATTCGAAAATATTGATGTCGTCCTGCCGCGCGAAATTCATCTCGAAGATCAATGTCTGGAGGACAAACTGGTGACCGCGCGCCGTGGGGGATATTGCTTTGAGCAAAACGGCCTTTTTGAGCGAGTCTTGCGTGACGTCGGGTTTACGGTGCGCAGCGTGCTCGGGCGCGTGGTCCTGGCGAATCCGTCGCAGATGCCGCCGCGTACGCACCGCCTGCTGCTGGTCGAGCTTAACGGTGAACGCTGGATTGCTGACGTTGGGTTTGGCGGCCAGACGCTGACGGCGCCGATTCGTCTGCTGGCTAACGAAGAACAGGAAACGCCGCACGGGCAGTATCGTCTGCTGAGCGAGGGGAACGACTGGGTGCTGCAGTTCCGCCATCATGAACACTGGCAGTCGATGTATCACTTTGACCTGACGACGCAATATTTCAGTGATTATGTTATGGGGAACTTCTGGTCGGCGCACTGGCCGCAATCGCATTTCCGCCATCATCTGTTGATGTGCCGCCATCTGCCGGACGGCGGTAAGCTGACGCTGACCAACTTCAACTTCACCCACTGGCAGAATGGCCATGTGGAGGAGCAGATCCATTTGCCGGATGCAGAGGCGCTGTATCAGCTGATGCAGTCGCGGTTTGGTCTTGGGGTTGACGATCCGAAGCACGGCTTTACACTAGCAGAATTGACGGCGGTGATGGCGGGGTTTGATACGCATCCGCAGGCAGGAAAATAGCCCGGTGGCGGCTACGCCTTACCGGGCCTACATGGGTTCGAACGTAGGTCGGGTGAGGCGCAGCCGCCACCCGACAACATAAAAGGCATACTGATATGGAAATCTTGATTCGGAATAAATTTAGTTCTGTGGGAATGTTGCTCGGTGTTATTGCGCTGCTTCTCTCCTTAGCTCAGTTTACCCTCGGTCCGTTTTCTTCAAAGTCGACAGCACTTGAAGTTGTTGTGGCTGAAAAGGTTTCGGCAGTAAAAAAAGGAATAATGGCTGGTTTAAAAGGAGAGCAGCCGATCGTTGAGACGAAAAAGAAACCAGTAGATATCGACCGGTTACTGATCGCCAGCGGAATAGTGTTGTCTGTCGTGTCGCTTGGACTTGCTTTCATTAGTGGCCTGCGTAAAGAGAACAAATGGACCGTGAGTGGGGCACTCTTTTTTTCCGGGGCCACGATCGCTTTTCATGCGGCGTTACTGGCTTTTGGTCTCATCATTGCGGTTTTAGTTCTGATGTTAGTTGTTTCAATCATAAGCGGAAGCACTCCGTTCTGACCTTATAGCCCGGTGGCGGCTACGCCTTACCGGGCCTGCAAGGGCTCGAACGTAGGGCGGGTAAGGCGTAGCCGCCACCCGACACACTCAGCGGCGCGATCTCACCACCTGATACCGCCGGGTAAAATACTCAAACGGCGCGCTCCAGACGTGGACCAGGCGGGTGAACGGGAAGATAAGGAAGATCGTCATCCCCAGCACCAGATGTACGCGGAAGATCGGTGCCACGCCGCTTAACATCTCCGACGAGCCGCCCTTAAACGTCACGATCCCCTGTGCCCAGCCGACCAGCTTCATCATCTCGCTTCCGTCCGGATACTGAGCGGAGAACGGAATGGTCGACAGCCCAAGAATGCACTGGATCAGCAGGATACTCATGATGATGATATCCGGCGTGGTGGACGTTGCACGCACGCGCTGGTTGAACAGGCGGCGGATCAGCAGCATTGACCCACCGATGAGTGTCAGCACGCCGCAAATCCCGCCCGCAATCATAGCCAACTGCTGTTTAACCGCGACGGGCAAAAACCAGGCATACATCCAGTGCGGGGTTAACATGCCGAACAGGTGGCCGAAGAAAATCCCCAGGATCCCGATGTGAAACAGGTTAGAGGCCCAGTTCATACCGCGTTTGCTGAGCATCTGGCTCGACGAGGCGCGCCAGGTGTACTGCCCGTAGTCGTAACGCAACCAGCTGCCGAGGAAAAAAACGGTGGCGCAGATGTAGGGGTAAATGTCATAGAAAAACACGTTCAGGTAATGTGTCATTTTGGGCCTCCGGCACTGACGTCCACGTACTGCGGCGCGACGTCCTGGCTAAAGCGTCGTTGATAGTGCTGCATCGGCGAGCTGTCGCACGATGTGGCGTTGTCTTCGATAAACTTCACCTGTTCCTCTTCCCACACGGCATCCAACGCCTGGCGGGTATCGTCGCGTTTCTCACCTGACACCTGTTGAGTGACACTGTCACTTGAAAGGCGGCTTCCGGCCAGGGCGAGCAGGGCGTCAAACAGCTGATAATGCGCCACGCCACGCTGTTTCAGACGACCGCCAACCAGGGCGAGGATTGGCGCAACGTTCTGCAATCCCTCACGCGCTTCGTCGTCGGTTACGATGCTGAGATATTCCAGATAGAGCGGCAGGTAATCCGGCAGCTCACGGCAATCCAGCACCAGGCCCGCTTTTTCATACTGACTCATCAGGTCAACCATCGCCTGGCCGCGATCGCGGGATTCGGCGTGAACGTGCTCGAACAGCAGTAGCGAGGTGGCGCGCCCGCGTTCGAACACTTCACACCACTCGGCCTGTTTATCCAGTAGAGGGGCGCTCAGGTGCTGTTGGGCAAACGGCAGCAGCATGGGCGCGTCCTGCGCAATCAGCGAGAGCGCTTCATCACGGTTCTCCCATAACGTGTCATCGGGATACTCAATCAGCAGCGCGACGATCTTGAGGATCTGCATTATTCTCCCTCCCCATGTTCGCGCACCTCGGTAATGTTGATGGCATCGATGCGGCTGCTGTTGAAGAGGTTGAATTTGGTGTCGGAGCCGTGGCAACCGTCACCAAAGGTGAAGCCGCAGCCGTTTTTCTCCGGGAACGCGTCGCGCGCCATTTCACGGTGGCTGGTGGGGATCACGAAGCGATCTTCGTAATTCGCAATAGCCAGATAGCGGTACATCTCCTCAACCTGCGCTTCGGTCAGGCCGACTTCTTCGATGGCGCGAGTATCGGTCACGCCTTCCACGGTCTGGGAGCGTTTGTAGTGGCGCATCGCCATCATACGTTTCAGAGCACGCAGCACCGGGCCTGGGTCACCTGCGCTAAGCATATTTGCCAGATACTGCACCGGGATGCGCAGGCTTTCGACAGCAGGCAGTACGCCATCACTCTGCGGCAGGCCGCCGGCATCCGCGTAGGACTGAATCGGTGACAGCGGTGGCACGTACCAGACCATCGGCAGGGTGCGGTATTCCGGGTGCAGCGGCAGAGCCAGCTTCCAGTCCATCGCCATTTTATAAACAGGCGATTTTTGCGCTGCCTCAATGACGTTCGCCGGAATGCCCTGTTTCAGCGCTTCTTCGATGACCGCCGGATCGTGCGGGTTCAAGAACACGTCGCACTGACGTTCGTACAGATCGGTTTCGTGCTCGGTGCTGGCCGCTTCTTCAATGCGGTCCGCGTCGTACAGCAGCACGCCGAGATAGCGAATACGCCCGACGCAGGTTTCTGAGCAAACGGTCGGCTGGCCGGACTCAATGCGCGGGTAGCAGAAGATGCATTTCTCGGATTTACCGCTCTTCCAGTTGAAGTAAATTTTCTTGTACGGGCAACCGCTGATGCACAAACGCCAGCCGCGGCACTTGTCCTGGTCAATCAGCACAATGCCGTCCTCTTCGCGCTTGTAGATGGCACCGCTCGGGCAGGTGGCGACGCAGCTTGGGTTCAGACAGTGCTCGCACAGGCGCGGCAGGTACATCATGAAGGTATTTTCAAACTGGCCGTACATCTCCTTCTGGATCTTCTGAAAGTTGCGGTCGCGGGCGCGCTTTTCGAACTCACCGCCCAGCAGCTCCTCCCAGTTAGGCCCCCAGACGATTTTATCCATCCGCTTGCCGTCAATCAGCGAGCGAGGGCGAGCGGTAGGGAGATGATCCCCCTCCGGGGCGCGATGCAGGTCCTGATAATCAAAGGTGAAGGGTTCATAGTAATCGTCAATTTGCGGCAGAACAGGGTTAGCGAAAATTTTCGACAGAACGCCCATTTTGCCGCCGAGACGCGGGGTCAGTTTGCCGTGGATCCCTCGGATCCAGCCGCCTTGCCACTCCTCCTGGTCTTCCCAGTTTTTTGGATAGCCAATGCCCGGCTTGGTTTCGACGTTGTTGAACCACGCATATTCCATGCCTTCACGCCCGGTCCAGACGTTCTTACAGGTGACCGAGCAGGTGTGGCAGCCGATGCATTTATCGAGATTCAGAACCATGCCAACCTGTGAGCGTATTTTCATTTTTTCGTCTCCTGTACCTGATCCCGACCTTCGCCATCCAGCCAGTTAATGTTTTTCATTTTGCGGATCATGATGAATTCGTCGCGGTTCGAGCCGACGGTGCCGTAATAGTTAAAGCTGTACGCCAGCTGCGCATAGCCGCCGATCATGTGCGTCGGTTTCGGGCAGACGCGGGTGACGGAGTTGTGGATCCCCCCGCGCCGGCCGGTCACTTCAGAGCCCGGAATGTTCAGAATGCGCTCCTGAGCGTGGTACATCATGGTCATGCCCGGCGGCACGCGCTGGCTGACTACCGCGCGGGCGGTGAGGGCGCCGTTAGCGTTAAAGGCTTCGATCCAGTCGTTGTCCTCAATGCCCAGCTCACGCGCGTCGGTTTCGCTTATCCAGACAATCGGCCCGCCGCGCGACAGGGTCTGCATCAGGAGGTTTTCGCTGTAGGTGGAGTGAATGCCCCATTTCTGATGCGGCGTCAGGAAGTTAAGCGCTTTTTCCGGGAAGCCGTTCGGCGGGATCTCGCGCATATGGCTCACGCTACGGGTATCAATCGGCGGACGGTAGGCCACCAGACTCTCCCCGAAAGCACGCATCCACGGGTGATCCTGATACAACTGCTGACGACCGGAAAGGGTGCGCCAGGGGATTAGCTCATGAACGTTGGTATAACCCGCGTTATAGGAGACGTGCTCGCTCTCAAGACCGGACCAGGTTGGGCTGGAGATGATTTTGCGCGGCTGCGCCTGGATATCACGGAAGCGAATTTTCTCGTCTTCTTTGTTCAGCGCCAGATGCGTGTGGTCACGTCCGGTCAACTCCCCAAGCGCTTGCCAGGCCTTAACCGCCACCTGACCGTTGGTTTCCGGCGCGAGGGCGAGGATCACCTCTGAAGCGTCAATGGCGGTTTCAATCCGCGGACGACCTTTTGCCGGGCCGTCGGGCTTGACGTAATTGAGCTTGCCGAGGAAATCGACCTCGTTCTGGGTATTCCACGATATGCCTTTTCCGCCGTTACCGAGCTTGTCCATCAGGGGGCCAAGAGACGTAAAGCGCTCGTAAGTTTCCGGGTAGTTTCGCTCAACGACCGCAATGTTTGGCGCGGTTTTGCCGGGGATCAAATCGCATTCACCTTTGCGCCAGTCCTGGATATCAAACGGCTGAGAGAGTTCCGCCGGAGAGTCGTGCTGCAACGGTTGCAGAACCACGTCGGTTTCGGTGCCCAGGTGACCGACGCACACCTCGGAGAAGACCCTGGCGATGCCTTTGTAGATCTCCCAGTCGCTGCGCGATTCCCACGCCGGATCGACGGCGGCGGAGAGCGGGTGAATAAACGGGTGCATGTCCGAGGTATTCATGTCGTCTTTTTCGTACCAGGTGGCAGTCGGCAGGACGATATCGGAGAACAGACAGGTGCTGGACATGCGGAAGTCGAGCGTCACCAGCAGATCGAGCTTGCCCTCGATGGCAGCGGTTTGCCATTCGACCTCTTCAGGCTTCACGTCGTCTGTGGAACCCAAATCTTCACCCTGAATGCCGCTCTCGGTGCCGAGCAGGTATTTCAGCATGTACTCGTGACCTTTCCCTGACGAGCCAAGCAGGTTAGAGCGCCAGACAAACAGGTTACGCGGGTGGCTCTTGCCGTTATCGGGTTGCTCGCAGGCGAAGCGAACGTCTCCCGATTTTAGCCCCTGAACGGTGTAGTCCTGCGGCGTCATGCCCGCCGCATCGGCACGTGCCTTAATGTGCAACGGGTTCAGGTTGAGCTGCGGCGCCGAGGGCAACCAGCCCATGCGCTCGGCGCGAACGTTGAAGTCGATCAGGTGCCCGGTGAATTGGGTGGCATCCGCCAGCGGGGAGAGGAGCTCCTGCGCAGTCAGCTTCTCATAGCGCCACTGGCTGGCGTGGTTGTAAAAGAATGACGTGCTGTTCATCTGACGTGGCGGGCGGTTCCAGTCCAGCGCAAAGGCCAGTGGCAGCCAGCCGGTTTGCGGACGCAGTTTCTCCTGGCCCACATAGTGCGACCAGCCGCCACCGCTCTGCCCGACGCAGCCGCAGAAGACCAGCATGTTGATCATCCCGCGGTAGTTCATGTCCATGTGGTACCAGTGATTCACCCCGGCACCGAGGATAATCATCGACCGCCCGTGCGTTTTGTGCGCCGTGTCGGCAAACTCGCGGGCGATTTTTTCAATCAGATACGCGGGTACGCCGGTGATCTGCTCTCCCCATGCGGGAGTGTATGCTTTGATCTGGTCATAGCTGTCTGCGGCGTTACTGTCCTGCAGACCACGATCGAGGCCGTAGTTCGCCAGCACCAGATCGTAAACGCTGACTACCCGTTTCTCGCGACCGTCGGCGAGCGTCAGGGTTTTGCTCGGTACGCGGCGCGTCAGCACCGGCTCCTGCTTCACGCTGCGAAAATGCGGGTTCTCATTACCGCCAAAGTAGGGGAAGGCGACATCTGCGACGCTATCGTGCGTAATCAGCAGGGAGAGGGTCAGCTCGCTTTCATGGCCTGCCGCCCGGGGCTCCAGGTTCCATTTGCCTTTTTCTCCCCAGCGGAAGCCGATGGAACCGTTTGGCACCACCAGGTTCCCGGCAATATCAAAGGCGACCGTTTTCCATTCAGGATTATTGGCTTCACCCAGCCCGTCGACAAGGTCTGAGGCTCGCAGCATCCGCCCCGGTACGACGCGACCATCGGCCTGTTCGTCCAGCAGGACCAGCATCGGCATGTCGGTGTAGCGGCGGCAGTAGTTGAGGAAGTAGTCGCTCGGGTTATCGAGGTGGAACTCTTTAAGGATCACATGGCCCATTGCCATGGCGAGGGCGCTGTCGGTGCCCTGTTTAGGCGCCAGCCACTGGTCGCTCAGCTTCGCGACTTCCGAGAAGTCCGGCGTAATGGCGACGGTTTTGGTGCCTTTGTAGCGCACCTCAGTGAAAAAGTGGGCGTCCGGGGTACGCGTCTGCGGCACGTTCGAGCCCCAGGCAATGATGTAGCTGGAGTTATACCAGTCTGCTGATTCCGGCACATCGGTCTGCTCACCCCAGGTCATTGGGGAGGCCGGAGGCAGATCGCAGTACCAGTCGTAAAAGCTCAGGCAGGTGCCGCCCAGCAGCGAGAGATAGCGGGTCCCGGCGGCGTAAGAGACCATCGACATCGCCGGGATAGGGGAAAAACCGGCGACGCGATCGGGGCCATAATTTTTGATGGTCCAGACGTTGGCGGCGGCAATCAGCTGGTTCAGCTCTTTCCAGTTTGAGCGGATAAAACCGCCTTTTCCGCGCGCTTTCCTGTAGCTCTGCGCTTTCTGCGGATCGTTCTGAATGGCATCCCAGGCCAGCACCGGATCGGTATGCTGCGCCAGCGCTTCTCGCCAGAGTTCAATTAACCTGCGGCGCACCAGCGGGTATTTGAGACGGTTGGCGCTGTAGAGATACCAGGAATAGCTTGCGCCACGCGGGCAGCCGCGCGGTTCGTGGTTGGGCAGGTCAGGGCGGGTGCGTGGATAGTCGGTTTGCTGGGTTTCCCAGGTCACCAGGCCATTTTTGACATAAATCTTCCAGCTACAGGAGCCGGTACAGTTCACGCCGTGGGTGGAGCGCACAATCTTGTCGAACTGCCAGCGCTGACGATAGCTGTCCTCCCAGTCGCGGTTGGTGTGATACACCTGCCCGTGCCCATCGGCGAAACTGTCGCCTTTTGTTTTGAAGTAACGAAAGCGGTCCAACAGTTTGCTCATGACATTTCTCCTGCTTCGATAGCATGGCCGGAGGGGGGTGCATCCCGCTCCGGCAAAGAGGTCGTTATTATTTTTATGACGATTTGCGGCCGTACACCAGCCAGGTGACAAGGACACAGACGATGTAAAACACGAGGAACACTTTCATGGCCCCGACCGGCGATCCGGTCATCGCCAGCGAGGTGCCAAACGCTTTGGGAATGAAGAAGCCGCCCACGGCGCCGATAGCAGAGATAAAGCCCAGCGCGGCCGCTGTTTCGGTCACCGCTTCATGCTGCGCCTGCTCGTCCGTGCCGCCCTGCTTTTTGACGCGGTCGAGGGTAATTTGGCGGAAAATAATCGCAATCATCTGGAAGGTGGAACCGCTGCCCAGCCCGGCAGTGAGGAACAGCCCCATAAACACCAGATAGAAGGCGAAGAAACTGCCTGAACCGGAGCCCGGAAGCGTCAGGAAAATCAGGGCGCTAAAAATCGCCATAAAGACGAAGTTGATCAGCGTCACCCGCACGCCGCCCAGTTTGTCGGAGATCATCCCGCCCGCCGAGCGGGCCAGCGCGCCGATCAGGGGACCAAAGAAGGCAAGGTGCAGGATGTTCACGTCCGGAAACTGGGTTTTCGACAGCATGGCAAAGCCCGCCGAGAAACCGATAAACGAGCCGAAGGTCGCCAGATAGAGCAGGCTTAGCAGCCAGAGGTGAAAGCGTTTCAGGACCGGAAGCTGGCTGGCGATGGAGGCCTTTGAACTGGCAATATCGTTCATGCCAAAAAACGCCGCAATGGTTGCCAGCAGCAGGAGGGGGGCCCAGATCCAGGCCGCGTTTGCCAGCCACATCGTCGAGCCATCCTCCTGTGGCACGCCGTGCACCCCGAGGAAGGTGAACATCGGGAGGAAAATGACCAGCGGCGCAACCAGCTGCATCACGCTGACGCCCAGGTTGCCCAGCCCGCCGTTGATGCCCAGCGCGCTGCCCTGTCTGGATTTCGGGAAGAAAAAGCTGATGTTGCCCATGCTCGATGCGAAGTTAGCGCCAGCAAATCCGCAGAGCAGGGCGATGATGATAAAGATCCAGTACGGCGTCGCGGGGTTTTGAATGGCAATTCCCAGCCACACGCAGGGGATAATCAGGATGACGGTACTCAATACCGTCCAGTAACGCCCACCGAATATCGGTACCATAAACGAGTAGGGGACGCGCAATATCGCACCAGAGAGAGAAGGTAATGCTGTTAGCATAAAAAGCTGATCGGTGGTGAAATTAAATCCGACTTTATTCAGGTTGACGGCGATGGCGCTAAATAACATCCAGACGCAAAACGCTAATAGCAGGCAAGCCACAGAAATCCATAGATTTCTTCGTGCGATATGTTTTCCTTTATTCTCCCAGAATTGCGCGTTTTCAGGTTTCCAGTTACTCAACAGATGCGGATTATTCTTTTCACTTTGTTGCGACATAGCGCCCTCTTGCTTACCTTAATGGAAAGAAAAAAGAAGTAAAAACAAAAAGATGAGTGAGAATTTGATGTTGGATTTATTGGATGTTTTGGGATACATCTGAAAGGATAGATAAAAAAGAGCGCCCCTGAGGTGAGAATGGAAATTGCGGAGCGCTTAATATGTTACCAATTGTAAGTGTTGCGGGAATTAATACTCCGGAAGGAGTATTAAAACAATTCCAGCGTGATAAGTTTGTCGAGATGTTTATTTAGCGCCGCATCGTCCATTTCCGGCATATTTAATACGGTGATCCCATCCAGGCCGCAAACCAGCCCTATCAAACGCCAGGCAATATTTTCCGCCCGATCGGTGAGTGTGAATGCCCTTGCTTCCGCCCCGGCACGGATAATAACCACCGTCTCGTGATGCCACATCTCCATGGTCAGGACATAAGCCGCTTTGATCTCGGGATCCCGGCTGGCGAGAATTTGCGCTTCCCGCCACAGTCGGATATAAGGCTCAAACTTACCGTCGTCGCTGCCGAGCATGCTGTGCAACCGTTCCCGCCAGGTGGCACGTTCATCCGCTACGTCGGCATCTAATAGTTCGCGGATCAGGCGAACGAATGCCAGCGATTTCAACTCACCGCCGGAGGCAAAGTGGTGATGAACCTGCCCGGTAGCGACGCCCGCTTCAGTCGCAATGCGCCGCACCGTCATCGCCGCCAGCCCCTCGGCGAGCGCCACGCGCATGGCGGCCTGTAAGATTGCTTCCCGCCGTTCATCCTTGCTCAGATATCGCATGTTTACTCACTCTCAATGGGAATGAAACGAGTGTAACAAAAAGCTGGACACTCGTTCAACTTTACGTAGGATCGCATCCTGGACATGTGTCCATGTTTAAAATGAAAAGGAAATTTATGTTTCGTCAGTGGTTAGCGTTAGTGATTATCGTGCTGGTTTATATCCCGGTCGCGATCGACGCGACGGTGCTGCACGTGGCGGCGCCGACATTGAGCATGACGCTGGGCGCCAGCGGTAACGAATTACTGTGGATTATCGACATCTACTCGCTGGTGATGGCGGGTATGGTGCTGCCGATGGGCGCACTCGGTGACCGCATGGGGTTTAAACGATTGTTAATGATCGGCAGCATGCTGTTTGGGGTGTCGTCCCTGGCGGCAGCCTTTGCGCCGTCAGCCGGGTGGCTGATTGCGGCGCGCGCCTCGCTTGCAATCGGTGCGGCAATGATCATTCCGGCCACGCTGGCCGGGATCCGCACGCTGTTTACCGACGCGCGGGATCGTAATATCGCGCTTGGCGTCTGGGCGGCCGTGGGTTCAGGTGGGGCGGCATTTGGTCCGCTGATTGGCGGTATCCTGCTTGAGCATTTCTACTGGGGAGCGGTGTTTTTGATCAACGTCCCGATCGTGCTGGTGGTGGTGTCGCTGGCCGCGCGTTTTGTACCCCGTCAACAGGGGCGTCCTGAGCAGCCGCTGAATATCAGCCATGCCATCATGCTGATTGTTGCGATCCTGCTGCTGGTCTACAGCGCCAAAACCGCGTTGAAAGGCGTGCTGTCGCCGTGGCTGGTAGCCTGTACGTTACTTACCGGGGCTGTGATGCTGTTGATTTTCGTGCGTATTCAACTGCGCGCCCGCGTGCCAATGATCGACATGCGCCTGTTTTGTCACCGCATCATTCTCAGCGGTGTGGTGATGGCAATGACGGCGATGATCGCGCTGGTGGGCTTTGAGCTGCTGATGGCGCAGGAATTGCAATTCGTTCACGGCTTTACGCCATTCGAAGCCGGCATGTTTATGCTTCCGGTCATGGTGGCGAGCGGGTTTAGCGGGCCGATCGCCGGAGTGCTGGTGGGGCGTCTGGGGCTACGCATTGTCGCTGCGGGTGGCATGGGGCTCAGCGCGGTCAGTTTCATTGGCCTCTCGATGCTCGATTTCAGCACGCAGCAGTGGCAGGCGTGGAGCCTGATGGTGCTGTTGGGCTTCAGCGCCGCCAGCGCGCTGCTGGCCTCGACCTCTGCAATCATGGCCGCCGCGCCGAAAGAAAAGGCCGCCGCTGCCGGGGCGATTGAAACCATGTCTTATGAACTGGGGGCCGGGCTTGGGATCGCTATCTTTGGTCTGCTGCTGACCCGCAGTTTCTCTGCGTCGATTGATTTGCCGCAGGGGCTGAATGCGTCTCTCGTCGACAAAGCCTCGTCATCCATCGGCGAGGCGATGAAGGTGGCGCAGGAGCTCACGCCAGCACTGGCGGTTTCGGTGACGGAGGCGGCGAAAAGTGCGTTTATTACCTCCCACAGCGTGGCGCTGGGGAGTGCGGGGGGCATGCTGTTGCTGCTGGCGGCAGGAATGTGGTTTAGCCTGGCGAAGGTGCCAAAGCAGTAAACAAGCCTGGTGCGCAGGCTGGCCGGGCAGCAGTTTACGGCGTTAGCAGGCAGTGTTCATCTCGTGCTTCAATTTCCGAACCGCTGTAGCGTGCGTATTGCCCGGTCAGGCCAAAAAACGCGGGTTGGGTTTCAGTATAGATTTCTGCTGCAAGTACCAGCCGGCGTCGTTCATCTTCGCTCATCTCAAGCAGCGTCCAGGGAATAAAATAGCGCGCCGTTGCGGTCAGTTTGAACCACAGCGGGCAGCCGCAGCCTGGACAAAACCAGCGTTCTCCGCGTGCGGATGAGGCGAAATGAGACGGAGCAATGGAATCTTGCTCCACAAGCGGCTCGCCCTGCGTCTCAAGATACATGGCAATGCCGCCTGACCACTTCTGGCATTGCGTACAGTGACAGGCATATACATCAAAATGGTTGAGGCTCACGCTGAACTGACTCATTCCGCATAAGCAGCGTCCTTTGAACAGGTGCATGGCGTTCTCCTTTTTGACGCCAGAAATCCGTATAAAAAAAGCCAGCCACATGGGCTGGCTTTTTAGCGTGACAAATCTTAGAACTGGTAGGTCAGGCCGACAGCAACGATGTTGTCGGTAGCAACGCCAGTTGCTTTGGTGAAGCTGTTGTCGTCAACCAGGTTGATTTTGTAATCAACATAGGTAGACATGTTTTTGTTGAAGTAGTAGCTCGCGCCAACGTCAACGTATTCAACCAGATCCTGGTCGCCGTATGAACCCAGATCTTTACCTTTGGATTTCAGGTAAGCGATGGATGGACGCAGACCGAAGTCGAACTGATACTGAGCAACAACTTCGAAGTTCTGAGCTCTGTTCGCGATATAACCGTCACCGAAGTTGGTCATGTTGCGGGTTTCAGAGTAGGTGGTTGCCAGGTAGATGTTGTTCGCATCGTATTTCAGACCAGCAGCCCAAACTTCTGCGTTTTCACCGCCAGCGTTAACGGTATTGGCTACGCGACCTGCAGCAACCTGACGGTCAGTACGGTCAGATTTCGCGTAGGTGGCACCAACAGCGAAGCCGTCCATTTCATAGGTTGAAGACAGACCCCAGCCGTCACCGTTCGCTTCGGTGATGTTACGGTCATCGTTTTTACCCTGGTACTGAGCAGCGAAGTTCAGACCGTCAACCAGACCGAAGAAGTCGGTGTTACGGTAGGTTGCAACGCCAGTCGTACGGCCAGTCATAAAGCCATCAGTCTGCGTCCAGGTATCACCACCGAACTCTGGCAGAACGTCAGTCCATGCGCCGATGTCGTAAGCAACACCGTAGTTACGACCGTAGTCGAAAGAACCGAATTCGTTGAATTTCAGACCTGCGAAGGCCAGACGCGTTTTGCTGCCGTCAGTGCCCTGAGATTCAGAACGGTTGCCTTTGAACTCATATTCCCACTGGCCGTAACCGGTCAGCTGATCGTTGATCTGAGTTTCACCTTTGAAGCCCAGACGAACGTAAGTTTTGTCGCCGTCGTTGCCAGCGTCATCAGAGAAATAGTGCAGACCTGTTACTTTACCGTACAGATCCAGCTTGTTACCGTCTTTGTTATAAACTTCAGCCGCGTTTACAACGCCTGCTGCCAACATGGAAGTCACTGCCACTGCAACTAATTTAAGTTTCATCTTAAATATTCCTTATAATTTTCTTAGGTATTTCCTGAGCCACTTTGAACGAGTTTTAAACGAGGCTGCTCGTCAATGGCACGTTATTTTTAAAAATCTTGTAGTCCTCTTTCAATAATAAGTTTCAAAATATTAATAATAATTTCATTTAGTGTGATCGAGATCGGATAAATGGCCTAAAAATAGCCTAAAAATAGCCTGAAATGATGAGTATTTAATCAATTTTGGGTGGGGTTTATTTCCGTCAATATAGTTTCATTGGGTTGTTATAAAATATGTTAATTATCGGTAATGCCGTTCTTTTGGTTGGGGTGACAGAGTGTATTCAACCGAAAGTGGCGGCCTTGCGCCCTTAATTGCACGGAAATTCCGTTGCTTAGACAGAAACACACAGAAACATACTATTGCACTTTGTGCTATTAATATTGTGAGTATTTGACGGCAATTAATCACATAGCGGTGTCAGTTTGTGTCAATATTAAGAGACGCAAATTTACGAAAAGAAGGTAATATAAACAGAAGTTAAACGCGCGCCCAAATATTAAATTTATGTTAATTTTTTGCTGTCGGGATGAATATTACCCGACAGCTGACCCGGAATTATTTTTTGGTGGCGTACCAGCAAAGCAATGACCCGACGCAGACCATCAGCGCGCCTTGCCAGAACGAGAAAGAGAGGGGGGAACTCAGCAGCACGGCGGCAAGCGCGGCAGAGAGTACGGGAGTAAAATAGGATATGGCGGCCAGCACCGTGACGTTACCGTGCAAAATGCCAACATTCCAGGCGGCATAACCTAACCCTAGCGCCACACCACACATAACGAGTTTCACGACAACCGGAACAGTGAAGACCATTTCCGGCTGATCGCTCAGCGCATATTTCACCCACAGGCTCAGTGCCGTCAGCAAAACAAACAGGGTAATGCCGTTTTGCTCGTTAGCAAATTTACGGGTTACCGTGCAGTAGGCGGCCCAGATAAATGCCCCGGCAAAAGCGAGCGTATAGCTGAGTGGATTCGATACAATATTGCGCATTATTTCATCAGGGTGTAATCCTTGCTCACCCCCTAGTACCCAACATACACCGAGCAGTGCAAGGATTAAGCCGGGGATAACCCACAGCGTTGATTTTTGTCCGTTGAACAAAATAGCAAAGACGATCGTCAGGCTCGGCCAGAGATAATTGACCATTCCCACTTCAATGGCCTGCGCTCGCGTGGCGGCATAGCCTAACGAAAGGGCAAGGCAAATTTCGTAACTGACAAACAGTACGCTGCCGGCAATAAGATACCTGGGTGAAAAGCGTTTAATATCAGGAAATCCCACCGTTACCAGACACAATAATCCGCTGAGGGTGTATATCATCGCCGCACCGCCGACGGGCCCCAGCCCCTCACTCACGCTACGAATCAGGCCCACCATTGTGCTCCACAACAGAATCGCTGCCAGCCCGATAAGCGTTGCTCTCTTTCTGTCCATTACGTCTTCATCGCTAAAAAAATCAAAGGAAAAAGATATAGCATTAATCCTGACGCTGTTGCGAATTATTCTCGCATGTGTTTAACCCTAAAGGATTATTTGAAGGCGCGAGCGGTGACCATTAAGAGGGCGAAGTCACGCGACCTTGATTTGACGCAAAAAAAAAAGGGGTTTTGCTGTTAGTTTGCGGCGCGAAGTCTTATTTGAACACGAGGACAACAATGGACGTCAGCCGCAGACAATTTTTTAAAATCTGCGCGGGCGGTATGGCCGGAACAACAGCCGCTATGCTGGGATTCGCTCCTAAAATGGCGCTGGCTCAGGCACGCAACTATAAACTGCTGCGCGCGAAAGAGATCCGTAACACCTGCACATACTGCTCCGTGGGTTGTGGGCTTTTGATGTACAGCCTGGGTGATGGCGCGAAGAACGCCAGAGAAGCGATTTATCATATTGAAGGGGACCCGGATCATCCGGTGAGCCGCGGGGCGTTATGCCCGAAAGGCGCGGGTCTGCTGGACTACGTTCACAGCGAAAACCGCCTGCGTTATCCGGAATACCGTGCGCCAGGTTCGGACAAATGGCAGCGTATTTCCTGGGATGAGGCCTTCTCCCGTATTGCAAAATTGATGAAAGCCGACCGCGACGCCAACTTTGTTGAAAAGAATGCAGAGGGGGTGACGGTAAACCGCTGGCTTTCCACCGGTATGTTATGTGCCTCTGCGGCCAGTAATGAAACCGGCATGCTGACGCAAAAATTTGTGCGCTCTCTCGGCATGCTGGCGGTTGATAACCAGGCGCGCGTCTGACACGGACCAACGGTAGCAAGTCTTGCTCCAACATTTGGTCGCGGTGCGATGACCAACCACTGGGTTGATATCAAAAACGCTAACGTCGTGGTGGTAATGGGCGGTAACGCCGCTGAAGCCCATCCGGTGGGATTCCGCTGGGCGATGGAAGCGAAAAACAACAACGATGCGACGCTGATCGTCGTCGATCCGCGCTTTACGCGCACGGCTTCGGTGGCCGATATCTATGCGCCGATCCGCTCCGGCACGGACATTACGTTCCTGTCCGGCGTACTGCTGTACCTGATCGAAAACAACAAAATTAACGCGGAATACGTTAAGCACTACACCAACGCAAACCTGCTGGTACGGGATGACTTTGCCTTCGACGACGGGCTGTTCAGCGGCTATGACGCGGAAAAACGCCAGTATGACAAGTCCTCGTGGAACTATCAGTTCGACGAAAATGGCTATGCGATGCGCGATGAAACACTGACGCACCCGCGCTGCGTGTGGAACCTGCTGAAGCAGCATGTTTCCCGCTATACGCCGGACGTGGTGGAGAACATCTGCGGTACGCCGAAAGCGGACTTCCTGAAAGTGTGCGAAGTGCTGGCCTCCACCAGTGCGGCAGACAGAACAACGACCTTCCTGTATGCGCTGGGCTGGACGCAGCACACCGTGGGTGCGCAGAACATCCGCACCATGGCAATGATCCAGCTGCTGCTCGGCAACATGGGGATGGCAGGGGGCGGCGTAAATGCGCTGCGCGGTCACTCCAATATTCAGGGGCTCACCGACCTCGGCCTGCTCTCCACCAGCCTGCCGGGTTACCTGACGCTGCCGTCGGAAAAGCAGGCAAATCTGCAAACGTATCTTGAGGCCAACACGCCAAAAGCGACGCTGCCGGATCAGGTGAACTACTGGAGCAACTATCCGAAGTTCTACGTCAGCCTGATGAAATCCTTCTACGGCGACGCGGCGCAGAAGGAGAACGACTGGGGCTTCGAGTGGCTGCCGAAGTGGGACCAGGCGTACGACGTCATTAAGTATTTCAACATGATGGATAAGGGGAACGTCACGGGGTATATCTGCCAGGGCTTTAACCCGGTAGCGTCCTTCCCGGACAAGAACAAAGTCGTTCGCAGCCTGAGCAAGCTGAAGTACATGGTCGTCATCGACCCGCTGGTGACCGAAACCTCGACCTTCTGGCAGAACCACGGTGAAGCGAACGATGTCGATCCGGCGTCGATTCAGACCGAGGTGTTCCGCCTGCCGTCCACCTGCTTTGCGGAAGAAGATGGCTCCATTGCGAACTCCGGTCGCTGGCTGCAGTGGCACTGGAAAGGCCAGGAGGCGCCGGGTGAAGCGCGGAATGACGGTGAGATCCTGGCCGGGATTTACCATCGTCTGCGCGAAATGTATCGCACCGAGGGCGGTAAAGGCGCTGAGCCGCTGCTGAAAATGCGCTGGAACTATAAGCAGCCGGATCGTCCAGAGTCAGAAGAAGTGGCGAAAGAGAACAACGGCGTTGCGCTGGCGGATATTTATGATGCCAACGGCAGCCTGGTGGCGAAAAAAGGCCAGCTGCTGAACAGCTTCGCGCTGTTGCGTGATGACGGTACCACGGCATCTTCCTGCTGGATCTACACCGGCAGCTGGACGGAGCAGGGTAACCAGATGGCGAACCGCGATAACGCCGACCCGTCCGGGCTGGGCAATACGCTGGGCTGGGCCTGGGCGTGGCCGCTGAACCGCCGCGTGCTGTATAACCGCGCCTCCGCCGACGTGAACGGCAAGCCGTGGGATCCAAAACGCATGCTGATCCAGTGGAACGGCTCGAAGTGGGCAGGGAATGATATCCCGGACTACAACACCGCCGCGCCGGGCAGCAACACCGGGCCGTTTATCATGCAGCCGGAAGGGCTGGGTCGCCTGTTTGCGCTTAACAAGCTGGCAGAAGGGCCATTCCCGGAACACTACGAGCCGATGGAAACGCCGCTCGGCACTAACCCGCTGCACCCGAACGTGGTCTCCAGCCCGGTGGTGCGGATCTATGAAGACGACGTATTGCGCTTAGGCAAAAAGGACAAATTCCCGTATGTGGGTACAACCTATCGCCTGACCGAGCATTTCCATACCTGGACCAAGCACGCGCGGCTTAACGCCATCGCCCAGCCGGAACAGTTTGTGGAGATAAGCGAAACGCTGGCGAAAGCGAAGGGGATTGCCAACGGTGACCGCGTGAAGGTGAGCAGCAAGCGTGGCTTTATCCGCGCGGTGGCGGTGGTGACCCGTCGTCTGCAGAGCCTGAACGTTCATGGTCAGCAGGTGGAAACGGTCGGTATTCCGCTGCACTGGGGCTTTGAAGGGGTGGCGCAGAAAGGCTACATCGCCAATACCCTGACGCCAAACGTTGGCGATTCCAACTCGCAAACGCCGGAGTACAAAGCGTTTCTGGTCAACATCGAGAAAGCGTAAGGAGCGATTAAATGGCGATGGAAACACAAGACATTATTAAACGCTCCGCGACCAACCCGATTACCCCCGCGCCTCGTGCGCGGGACTATAAGGCAGAAGTCGCTAAGCTTATCGATGTCTCTTCCTGCGTGGGCTGTAAAGCCTGCCAGGTGGCCTGTTCGGAGTGGAATGATATCCGCGACGAGGTGGGGCACTGCGTCGGGGTCTACGATAATCCGGCGGATCTGAGCGCCAAATCCTGGACGGTGATGCGCTTTAGTGAGACCGAGCAGAACGGCAAGCTGGAGTGGTTAATCCGTAAAGACGGCTGCATGCACTGTGAGGATCCGGGCTGTCTGAAGGCATGCCCGTCCGCGGGGGCGATTATTCAGTATGCCAATGGGATCGTCGACTTCCAGCAGGACAACTGCATCGGCTGTGGGTACTGCATCGCGGGCTGTCCGTTTAATATTCCGCGCCTCAATAAAGAGGATAACCGGGTCTATAAATGCACCCTGTGCGTGGACCGCGTGAGCGTCGGGCAGGAGCCTGCCTGTGTGAAAACCTGTCCGACCGGGGCGATTCACTTCGGCACCAAGAAAGAGATGCTTGATGTGGCGCAGGCGCGGGTGGACAAACTCAAAGCGCGCGGCTACGACAAGGCGGGTATTTATAACCCGCAGGGCGTGGGCGGTACGCACGTTATGTACGTGCTGCACCATAACGACCAGCCGGAGCTGTATCACAATCTGCCGAAAGATCCGGCGATCGACACCTCAATCAACCTGTGGAAAGGGGCGCTCAAACCGCTCTCTGCAGCGGGCTTTATCGCCACCTTTGCCGGGCTGATTTATCACTACATTGGTATCGGGCCAAATAAAGAGGTGGATGACGATGAGGAGGAGCATCATGAGTAAGTCGAAAATGATCGTGCGCACGAAGTTTGTCGACCGCGCCTGTCACTGGACGGTGGTCATTTGCTTCTTCCTGGTGGCGGTCTCCGGCATCTCGTTTTTCTTCCCGACGCTCCAGTGGCTGACGGAAACTTTCGGCACCCCGCAGATGGGACGCATTCTGCACCCGTTCTTCGGCGTGCTGATTTTCGTGGTGCTAATGTTTATGTTCGTGCGCTTCGTCCATCACAATATCCCGGATAAGCAGGACATTCCGTGGCTAAAAGGAATTGTCGAAGTGCTGAAGGGCAACGAGCATAAAGTGGCGAAAGTAGGCAAATATAATGCCGGACAAAAGATGATGTTCTGGACCATCATGAGCATGATTTTTGTGCTGCTGGTGACGGGCGTCATTATCTGGCGTCCGTATTTTGCCTCGTATTTCCCGATTCAGGTGGTGCGCTACGCGCTGCTGATCCACGCCACCTCAGCCATTATTCTGATCCATGCCATTTTGATCCATATGTATATGGCGTTCTGGGTGAAGGGGTCGATTAAAGGAATGATTGAAGGGAAGGTGAGTCGTCGCTGGGCGCAGAAACATCACCCGCGCTGGTATCGCGATGTGGAACGACTGGAAGCGAAACAGGAAAATACGGAAGGGATGAAGTAAGACCTGCGCCGTCGGCTTTGCCCGGCGGCGCTGCGCTTGCGCGGGCAGGACAAATGCCTGGCCGACTGGCGTCATGTATTAGTTAATAAACGATCAATTGCGGCTATAACATCATGACGTGTGTTACGTAAATTACAAACAAAATCTTTGGGGTTAATTTTATTGTTGTTAAGGTTGGTTATCATGGGTGAATAAATTAGAAACGTTTCAAAATCGATATTTACGGCTGGTGCCAGCTGACTCTGCCATAACGGTAATTTATTCACTCTCGCAAGTGGCACAATTACGCGCGTGGCAAGATCATCATAATAATCATCCTGAATGAGCATATAGTAAGGCAGCTTATCCCTGGTTGCTGTAGAGGTATTCCGGTAAACATTAAATTGTCTCAGCATTAAAGCACCCTGAAAAACTCATCATCAGTAATAGTTCCATGTTTTTCCACAAACTCATTCATTGAGTGAATGAATGAACGATCCGCATCTGATGACTGACACGGCGCAACGGAGTCTGGTGAGGTATGGCTCGACGGTACTGTTGGTTTAATGCTTCGCGAGAGGGTGTGGTCAACTGTGTGTTTCATTCGTATCTCCTTTGTTGGTGCGGCCATTATCAACCGCAGCCAACAAAAAACAATACATTTTCCCCTGGTAATCTACATTCTGCGAGCCGTCTTCCAGTAATCTTAGAACCGCTCTTCCACATAACGGAACGGGTATTTCGTCGGTTTCACTTTGCCAATTTTACGTTTCGGTAATTCCACCTTTTCAACGTGAATTTCTTTATACGGGATCTGCGTCAGGAGATGCGAAATAATATTCAGCCGCACGCGTTTTTTATCTTCCGAACGGGCCACATACCACGGTGCCCAGGCGGTATCGGTTGCCGCAAACATGGCATCGCGCGCTACGGTATATTCATCCCACAGGTTAAACGATTTAATATCCATCGGTGAGAGCTTCCATATTTTACGACCGTCGTTAATACGGTCACGTAAACGGCGCTCCTGCTCTTTCGGTGTCACCTCAAGCCAGTACTTCAGCAGAATAATCCCGGCATCAACCATCGCTTTTTCCATCACCGGCGTACCGTCGAGAAATTTCTCCACCTGTTCCGGCGTGCAGAACCCCATGACCCGCTCGACGCCCGCGCGGTTGTACCAGCTTCGGTCGAATATCACGATCTCCCCGGCAGCGGGCAGATGGGGAACATAACGCTGAAAATAGAGCTGGGTTTTCTCTTTCTCGGTGGGGGCGGGAAGGGCAACAACGCGGAAAACGCGCGGGCTGACGCGCTCGGTGATCGCTTTTATGGTGCCGCCTTTACCGGCGCCATCGCGCCCTTCAAAAACGATACACACTTTTAACCCTTTGGCGACGACCCATTGCTGGAGCTTCACCAGTTCAACGTGGAGGCGACGAAGCTCTTTTTCGTACTCTTTGGTTTTCAGCGGTGCATTTTTTTCGACATCAACAGCGACACTGGTTTTCTTCTTGCTTCCCATGATTGTCATCCTCAGGTTGTCCGGCGCGGGAAAAAGCGAGGCCGCACTATGAAGTGTAATCCACCTGAATTAATGGATTAACGTGTCAGCCAGCTGATTTGAACTGGCTCACCATACCAGTTTGTTCAATAATGCCCGTCGCGAGTTTTTAACCTGTGGTCGTGGTATGAAAAAGACAATTTTTTCGTTGGCGCTTGGCACGTTTGGCCTGGGGATGGCTGAATTTGGCATTATGGGTGTGCTCACCGAACTGGCGCACGACACCGGCATTTCTATTCCCTCGGCCGGGAATATGATTTCGTTTTATGCTTTCGGCGTGGTGATTGGTGCCCCGATTGTGGCGCTCTTTTCGGGCAAGTTTTCGTTAAAAACCACGCTGTTGTTCCTGGTGGCAATGTGCGCTGTCGGCAATGCGCTGTTTACTTTCTCCACGTCCTATATCTGGCTGGCGCTGGGGCGTTTAATTTCTGGTTTTCCGCACGGGGCCATTTTTGGCGTCGGGGCGATTATCCTCTCTAAAATAGCACCACCGGGGAAGGTAACGGTTGCCGTGGCCGGGATGATCGCCGGTATGACCGTGGCTAACCTGGTCGGTGTCCCGCTGGGTACCTGGCTGGGGCACGCATTTAGCTGGCGCTATACCTTTTTCCTGATTGCGGTGTTCGATGCGCTGGTGATCCTGTCGATTATCCTTTGGGTGCCACACCTCCATGACAGATCAGAAATCAAATTGACCGAGCAGTTCCAGTTTCTGAAAAGACCAGAACCGTGGCTGATTTTTGCCGCCACTATGTTTGGTAACGCCGGTGTGTTTGCGTGGTTCAGCTTCGTTAAGCCCTTTATGGTTAACGTCTCTGGTTTTTCGGAAGGGGTGATGACCGCCATCATGATGCTGATGGGTCTTGGGATGGTGTTGGGCAATCTGTTAAGCGGTAAACTCTCTGGTCGCTTCAGCCCGCTGCGCATTGCCGCCACCACCGATATGGTGATTGTCGCCTCACTGCTGCTGCTTTTTGCCACTGGCGAACAGAAAACGGCCTCGCTGGTCATGGGCTTTATCTGCTGTGCCGGGCTGTTTGCGCTCTCTGCGCCGCTGCAAATCCTGCTTCTGCAAAATGCGAAGGGCGGTGAGATGCTGGGGGCGGCAGGGGGGCAGATGGCATTTAATCTCGGCAGTGCGATTGGCGCGTACTTTGGCGGGATGATGATTACCCTTGGCTTTAGCTGGCGTTACGTCACGCTACCAGCGGCAATACTCTCGTTCTCGGCCATGAGCGCATTGCTGTTGTACGGATATCTGCGGACAAGACAGTCACACGTTAAGGCTCGTACGGCTGTATGAAAACCGCTCCCTTTCAGGAGCGGAGATAAATGATGAGCGCTTATGAGCGTAAATCAATCACCATACGGCCACGGATCTGACCCTGTTCCATCTCTTTGAAGATGGCGTTGATATCTTCGATTGGACGCATTGTCACCTTCGGTACCACTTTACCTTCCGCCGCAAACTGGAACGCTTCCTGCAGATCCTGGCGGGTGCCGACCAGTGAGCCCACCACCTGAATGCCGTCCAGCACCAGGCGCGGAATATCCAGGCTCATCGCTTCCGGCGGCAGGCCAACCGCGACCACACGACCACCGGCGCGTACGGCATCCACCGCCGAGTTGAAGGCCGCTTTTGCGACGGCTGTGACGACAGCAGCATGCGCGCCGCCGGTTTTTTCCTGCACAATTTTAGCGGCATCTTCACTGCGGGAGTTGATGGTCAAATCCGCACCCATGCTGGCGGCAAGCTTCAGCTGTTCGTCATTAACATCCAGCGCGATGACTTTGGCGTTAAAGACGTTTTTAGCATACTGCAGCGCAAGGTTGCCTAGCCCACCCAGACCATAAATGGCAATCCACTGGCCCGGTTTAATACCTGAGATCTTCACCGCTTTGTAAGTGGTGACACCTGCGCAGGTGATGCTGCTGGCGGCAGCAGAATCCAGGCCATCCGGTACTTTTACCGCGTAGTCGGCGGTGACGATGCACTCTTCCGCCATGCCGCCATCAACGGAGTAACCGGCATTTTTTACATCGCGGCACAGGGTTTCGTTGCCGGTATTACAGTATTCACAGTGACCACAGCCCTCAAAGAACCAGGCTACGCTTGCGCGATCGCCGACCTTCAGCGACGTCACGCCAGGGCCGATTTCTTTGACGATGCCAATCCCTTCATGGCCCAGGATCACCCCGGTTTTATCGCCAAAGTCACCGTTCTTTACGTGAAGATCGGTATGGCATACGCCACAGCATTCCATCTTCAGCAGGGCTTCACCGTGCTTGAGCGGGCGCAAGGTTTTTTCGGTAACGTTAACCTGATGATCCTGAGTAACAACAGCAGCCTTCATGTGTATCTCCTTGTTCATGATGAGTATCTGCATAGCAGGCGTAATACTCCTCAAGGATTAATGCTTAAGCGCTGTAATGCAAGGTGCCCGCAACATAATGTCATCATTTAAGGTGATTTCAGATTAAGAAAAGGATGTTCCTCTAATAATTAAGGGGGAAAATACTGGCCCGACGAGAGGCTCGCCGGGCGCAGCGTTACAGCTGTGCTTCTATCTCCTTAATTTCTTTACGCCATTGTGCCTGTAGCTGCGGTTTTTGATGCTTTGGCTTCCGCGCGAGATCGTCTTCCAGCAATGTTTCCAGCGCGACAAGCCGTTCAAGCAGATCGTCAGAGGGGGATACAGGCATGGTCGTGGCATCGACGGGAGCTGGGGATGTTACCAGTCCCGCGCTTTCACGCAGCCGCTCGAATACCGATTCTGCATCATGCCATTCGCTCAGCTTTCCCTCTTCAATTAACCAGAAACGGTTGCAGCTTTGGCTAATTAATTGACGATCGTGGCTGACCAGCAGGACGCCGCCCTCAAACTGCTGCAGGGTTTGCGCCAGCGCCTCTTTGCCCTCCATGTCGAGATGGTTGGTCGGCTCATCGAGCATCAGCAGGCTATAGCGGGCAAGCGTCAGGCCGACAAACAGCAGTCGAGAGCGTTCGCCACCGCTGAGCGTACTGACGTTTTGTCCGTGACGCGCCCACGGAAATCCGGCGCTGATGAGCGCCATTTTTCTGTGTTGCGGGTCGGGCGCGAACGGCTCCAGCACGTCAAACAGCGTGGCGTCATCCGGCAGCTGGTTCAGCGTCTGATCGTAATAGCCAGCTGACACGCGTGGATGAAGTTTCAGCCCCGTATCGCTCTGCTCATCACTAAAACAGCGCCAGATAAGCTTCATCAGAGACGATTTTCCGCAGCCGTTACGACCCACAATCGCCACGCGATCGCCGCTTTTCAGACGCGCGATGTCGATGTTAAACAGCTCAGAAAGCCCCGGCGCAGGCGGCACGCCGAGGTTTTCTATCTCCAGCAGTCGGTCGGCGCGAAGCGCATCGCCGCGCAGGGTTAACGTCCACTGGCTGCCAGCCGTAAGCGCCGTCTGGCTCTCCTTCAGCCGTTCGACCTGTTTTTCCATCTGTTTGGCTTTCCGGGCCAGGTCTTCGTTATCGTAAACCTTGCCCCAGGTCGCCAGCCGCTTCGCGCTGGCGGTCACGCGGTCGATCTCCTTTTGCTCCGCCTTGTGGCGCTGCGCGTCGCTTTCATCTTTTGCTTCAAGCGCCTTGCGTGCGGCCGTGCAGGGAAGGGCAAAGTAGTGCAGCGTTTTATCGCGCAGGATCCAGCTGCCGTTTGTGACGGCATCCAGCAACTGTCGGTCGTGCGAGACCAGCACGAAGCTGCCTGACCAGTTCTGTAAAAAATGTTCCAGCCAGAGCATGGTCGGCAAATCGAGGTGGTTACTGGGTTCATCCAGCAGGAGCAGATCCGGCTCGTGAATCAACGCCCGCGCCAGCAGCAGCCGGGTGTGTTGCCCGCCGCTCAGCGTGGCGGAGCGCAGCGTCATATCCTGCGGGGTAAAGCCCATGCCGGCCAGCAGCGTTTCGGCTTTCCAGCGCAGGCTATCGCGCTCAGCTAAAGGCAGCTGTGCGAGTACGGCATCCAGCATGGTCAGCGGGAAAATAGCGTCCGGAAGATGTTGCTCAACGCGCGCCATCAGGCAGTGCCCGGCCAGCGCTACCGTACCGGCGGCGGGGGAGTCTGTGCCGTCCAGCACCTTTAAAAGCGTACTTTTTCCGCAGCCGTTATCGCCCAGCAGGCCAATGCGGTCGCCTTTTTTCAGCGTAAAAGAAAGGGAGTCGAAGAGCGTGCCAAACGCCGTATCAACACGTAAAGATTGTGCAGTGAGTAAAGTGCTCATTGTTGCTTACCCAAGAGTTACAGGCATGTTTATGCCTCGTCAAACATCGCTGACGATAACTCAGTAAGCCCGAGAGAAGGGATTTCAGGGGTTGGTGTCTTCGCTCAAGCAGAAGTTATCGCAGCACGATACCGATAACGCTTGAGCGGGTGCGATCACCAAATGTATGTGAAACATTGAAAATTTCACAGTACAGCATAATTGGCCTCCTTATATATTCAGTAGGTTAATGGATGAAAGGAGTGTAGCGGGGGAAAGGGGGTTTGGCTAGTGGGATTCGATGGTGCGGTCTGATGCCCTCACCCGTAGGGCTGAGGAAACCCCACAAAATAATACCTGCACAGACTACCCCCTCTCCCTTGAGGGAGAGGGCTGGGGTGAGGGGGAACATACGGCTTTGGTGGTCATTCCGTTCACTTTATGTTCCTTGCTACTCTGTAACGACACGACCGGTGAACGTGCCAGGGTGGCTCAATCGCCACCACCCTGGCGACCCGGGCTCCCGGCGGTAAATCGCCGCTTCGCGGATTGTTCGCCCCATCCCTGGGGCTCACCCCTTCGGGGCCAGCGCATGCGCTGTCCAAAATTGCTCCCGGCAATTTTGTCCTCAGCTTATTCCTTCAGGCTATCGGGTCGGGCATGAGCCTGCATCCCTGCAGGCCACGCCCTCTCGGCGCATCCCTGCGCCTCGCCCCGGCCTTACGGAAACGCTTCGGCGATTTACAGCCGGACCAGGGCGTCGCTGTAAGTCATTCATTTTCATGAAGCAACCTTCATCGCTTCCGGTATAAAAATTACTGGGATTCCTGAGCCCACAGGGAGGGCCCCCGTAGGCCCGGTAAGCGAAGCGCCACCGGGCGATTGGGTCGCAGAGTTAAATCGAGGTACGGCGATAGCTGCGGTATTCAGGCTTCCAGAAGTTATCGTCAATAGCCTGCTGCAGCGCGTCGGCAGAGGTTTTCACCGCCACGCCCTGCTGCTGCGCCATTTTACCTACCGCAAACGCGATAGCGCGCGACACCTTGTGGATGTCCTTCAGCTCAGGAAGTACCAGCCCTTCACCATCATTGACCAGCGGCGAGTGGCCCGCGAGGGTTTCGCTCGCGGACATCAGCATCTCATCGGTAATGCGAGACGCGCCGGAGGCGATCACGCCCAGACCAATACCCGGGAAGATATAGGAGTTGTTGCACTGGGCAATCGGATAGGTTTTATCCTTCCATACCACCGGATCGAACGGGCTGCCGGTCGCAACCAGCGCGTTACCTTCGGTCCAGGCGATGATGTCCTGCGGCGTCGCTTCTACGCGGGAGGTCGGGTTGGAAAGCGGCATCACGATAGGGCGCTCGCAGTGCTTGTGCATCTCACGAATAATCTCTTCCGTGAAGAGGCCAGTTTGTCCGGAAACGCCGATCAGAATATCCGGCTTCACGTTGCGCACCACGTCCAGCAGGGAGAGGACTTCGTTGTCAGTATCCCAGTTTTTCAGGTTCTCGCGTTTCTGCACCAGTTTGGTCTGGAACGGCAGCAGGTTCGGCATACCGTCGGTCAGCAGGCCGAAACGGTCAACCATAAACACGCGGGAGCGGGCCAGCTCTTCACTCAGGCCTTCACGCTGCGTCTGGGCAATAATCTGTTCGGCGATACCGCAGCCTGCGGAGCCTGCCCCGAGGAAGACGATTTTCTGGTAGCTCAGCTGGCTGCCGGCTGCGCGGCTGGCGGCGATAAGCGTACCCACGGTCACGGCTGCGGTGCCCTGGATATCGTCGTTAAAGGAGCAGATCTCATCGCGATAGCGGTTCAGCAGCGGCATCGCGTTCTTCTGCGCAAAGTCTTCGAACTGCAGCAGCACGTCCGGCCAGCGGTGTTTCACGGCCTGGATGAAATCGTCGACAAACTGGTAGTACTCTTCGTCGGTAATACGCGGATGACGCCAGCCCATATACAGGGGATCGTTCAACAGCTGCTGGTTATTGGTACCCACATCCAGCACCACCGGCAGGGTATACGCCGGGCTGATGCCGCCACAGGCGGTGTACAGTGACAGCTTACCGATCGGAATACCCATCCCGCCGATGCCCTGGTCACCCAGACCCAAAATGCGCTCGCCGTCAGTCACCACAATGACTTTGATGTTGTGGTTAGGCACGTTCTGCAGAATATCGTCCATGTTGTGACGGTTCTGGTAAGAAATGAATACCCCGCGGGAGCGACGGTAGATCTCAGAGAAACGCTCGCAGGCAGCACCCACGGTCGGGGTATAGATCACCGGCATCATCTCTTCCAGATGGTTCTGCACCAGGCGGTAGAAGAGGGTTTCATTGGTGTCCTGAATATTGCGCAGGTAGATGTGCTTGTCGATTTCGGTTTTGAAGCCCTGATACTGGATCCACGCGCGCTCTGCCTGTTCTTCGATGGTTTCAACCACTTCGGGCAGTAAACCCAGCAGGTTGAAGCTGCTGCGCTCTTCCATGCTGAAGGCGCTACCTTTGTTGAGCAGGGGGAATTCGAGTAAAACCGGTCCGGCATAAGGGATATATAAGGAACGATGTTTTTTCAGTTTGTTGTCCATGTCACTCACTCTTTTTTTGAAGATCCGTCCCTGACACTGCTGTTTGTCATCTTTCTGGCCTGTGCGATGGGGTGCGGTCGGGCGGTATTATAAAGGAGCTGAATATTAATTACCGCAACACATAAACAAAAACACCATCGGTTTTGCCGATGGTGTTCTCTGTCTCAGTCTGGAACTTACTTGCCCGCGTGGCGTTTTCTGCCGGTGGCGTGAGTGACTTGCGTTACGTGGTCGCCTTCAATCACCACTTTACGCTGATTAGAAAGCTTGTAGTTCAGTCCCAGAATGTGGCGTGCCTGACGGTTCGATTTCATGTTAACTCCTCAATCCTGTTGATAGTTTTAAGGACCAGTTTGCTTACGCAAACGAAATGTAACCCCTTAGGTTGCAGATCCAGCTTAGCAGGTTTTTACAAAGGTGCGTTTCGCCCGCTGACGACGTAGTTAATGGTCTGCTGGTAGATGTCACTGAGGATGTCATTATCCGTGGATTCCACCCACCTGGTCAGTTCCATCAAAATGTCATCTTCAGTCACAGCACCGTGTTCGGCGTGAAGACCCTGCGCAATCGCGTTAACGAGCTCAGGTTGTGCTGCTGTAGTATTAGCCGGGTAATAAGTAAACATGCTGCCTCCGTGTCGTTGTCTGTTTAATGGTACGGCTCGCAAAAAATGTAATTCATAAACAGAATGGCAAATATTTTACCCGTTGTGGCTAAGATTCATCTTAGAAACGAAAATGTCATAAGTGCATGCTTTTATGCACTTTTAAAACGTGGGGATAAATGGACGTTGGGCAACGAGGATATTTGGGCGGTGCTCCTGCTATGGGGGAAATATAGCAGGAGCCGTTTTTAACTTACCACTTCATTTCGCCGGTATTTACTTTGGCGCTTAATTCCAGGGAGCTCTCTTCGGCAAGATCCGGGTACTGTTTTTTCATCGCGCCGATAACGCCCGCGGAGTCTTTGTGTGCGGATAAAGCCTGTTCAAAATGCTGCAGGTAGCCACGCGTAAAATCAATCGCGCCCGTTCCGGCAGGCGGAGTCCCAAGATAGTGACCCGGGATCACGCGTTCAGGTTTGTGCGCAGCCATATTGTCCAGGGTTTGCTGCCACTGCTGGCGGCGAGCAGGCGTCTGGGTATCTGCCGTCCAGACGTGAATACCCCAGGAGACACCGGTGCCACCGAGGATCGTTTTCGCAGACGGGATCCACACGTAAGCCGCGTAACTGTCTGGTTGTTCAATGTCGATCTTTTCCCCGTCAACCATAAACGTGGTTGAGGCGAGCACCTGCGGAACGACCAGCGTCGTTGGCGCGCCGTCTTTCATCTGCGGGCCCCAGAAGGCGAGTTTGGCGTCTTTGGTGGCCTTAATATGGTCAACCACCTGCTGCGTGGCCACCACTTTGGCATTCGGGAAGGCTTTTACCAGCGGTTGCAGACCAAAATAGAAATCCGGATCGCCGGAAGTGATCACAATCTTGTTCAGCGTTTTACCGCTGCGGCGAATTTTCTCCACCAGCGCTTCGCCATCTTTCACGCTGAACTGAGCGTCAAACAGAACGGCTTCTTTCGGGCCAGAGACCAGCGTGGAAGAGACCGCGAAAATGCCTTTTTCCTGCGGGTTATACGTTTCAATCGTCAACGGCGCGGCAAAAACAGCCGGTGTGAAAAGGGCGCAAAGCAGTGCAAGGCGAGTAAGCTTCATCATCATGTCTCTGTGGTTCAGGAAAGTCTCTATTGTACGGATATTCGTATTTGCCAGAATTCCTGAAACAAGACATGCTTAGTTTCATAAATCGAGCAAATGGAGCGTATATGGATCGCGTTATTGCCGCTCAGGTCTACAACCGGATATGCGAGCTGGGAAGTTTGAGCGCGGCGGCCCGCGCATTGGGGATCTCGCGACCGATGGTGAGCCGCTACCTGGAACAAATGGAAAAGTGGGCGGGAACACGGCTGGTTAACCGCTCCACGCGCAAGCTGACGCTGACGGCAGCCGGCGAAAAAGTGTTGCAGAAAACGCGGACGCTTTCGCAGCTCTCGCAGGAGATTGAGGGCCAGTCGGAGAAAGATTTGCCGTCAGGCACGCTGCGGGTCGCCTGTGCACACTTTACCGCCATGCACCTGATTGCGCCGGTGCTCCCCGGGCTGCTCGCGCGCTACCCGCAGCTGCGCATCGAGCTGGATGTGAACAACCACCCGGTGAGCCTGGTAGGGGAGCGTATTGATGTCGCTGTGCGCATTACCGACACCCCCGAACCGGGCATGATCGCCCGCCGACTGGGGGAGTGTCGTTCAGTCCTTTGCGCCTCGCCGGACTATCTTGCTCAGCACGGAACGCCCGTCAGTCCCGAAGATTTAGCGCAGCATAACTGCCTGCACTACAGCTTTTTCGCCGGGCAGTCCTGGCATTTTCTTACGCCGGAAGGTGAAAGCCTGAGCGTGGCCGTCAGCGGCAACCTGAGCGCCAGCATCTCATCGTTGTTGATGGACGCCGCGATTAACCACTGCGGTATCGCCATGTTGCCGGAGCGTGAGGCATCTGACGCGCTGGCGCAGGGATTACTGGTGCCGGTTCTGAGCGTGCTGGAGCCGAAACCGCTTGCCATCCATGGCATTTACCAGTCCCGGGAATATCAACCTGCCGCACTGCGCGCATTCCTTGATGCACTGGCGCAACATGTGTTCAGTGGCTAAGACTCTTCTGTCTTCGCCGCAGAATCTGAGTAGCCTTCTATACTTAACCCTTTGTAAGCCAAAAGGAGAGCAAGAATGACTATTCATAAGCACGGTTCAGCACACTGGTCTGGCGACATTAAACGCGGGAAAGGAACGGTTTCTACCGAGAGCGGCGTTCTCAATCAGCAGCCTTATGGCTTTAACACCCGCTTTGAGGGTGAAAAGGGGACCAACCCTGAGGAGCTGATTGGCGCGGCACACGCCGCCTGTTTCTCGATGGCGCTTTCGCTGATGCTGGGTGAGGCGGGCTATACCGCCGATTCCATTGATACCACTGCAGACGTCTCGCTGGATAAAACCGACGGCGGTTTTGCTATCACAAAGGTTGCGCTGAAAAGCAAGGTGACTGTTCCCGGCATCGCGCCTCAGCAGTTTGACGGCATCATTCAGAAAGCGAAAGCAGGCTGCCCGGTGTCGCAGCTGCTGAAAGCCGACATCACGCTCGATTACAAACTCAACTAAGCCCCAGCCGGGCTCGCGCCCGGCTATCCCTTCAGCGCGGCGGGGAATACCTCCGCCAGCCAGGCAATAAATACCTTCAGGCGGTGCGTTAAATGCCGGTTTTGGGGGTAAACCACATGAAACGGATAGGCAGCAGGGCGCCAGTCGCTCAGGATTGCCGTCAATGTTCCCGTCTGCAAATAGTGCTTTGCCGAATACTCAAAAGTCTGAACAATCCCAAGTCCCACCGCGGCAGCAGCGAGATGGGCATTGCTTTCATTGACGCCGAGATAGTGTGGAATGCTGATTTCCAGCGCCTCGCCATCCTGTCTGAAGCGAAACGGAAAGGCCCGCCCGGTGACCGGAGAGAGATAGCTTATCAATTTGTGGCCGTTGCGCAGCTCCTGCGGATAGGCCGGGACGCCATGATTCTTCAGATAACCCGGCGTCGCGCAGGTAACCATTTCAGCATTGCCGAGATGTCGGGCAATAAGTGTTGAGTCGTTCAGCGGGCCGCCGCGAATAACACAGTCTACGTTACCGCTGATTAAGTCTACGGGCCGGTCGGCCACCCCAAGATCGATCCGGATATCCGGGTAGCGCTGCATGAAATCTGGTAGCAGGGGGATGAGTACGTCGCGGGCGGTGGAGCCGCCGATGTCGACGCGCAGATGCCCCTTTGGCGTCGCGCGAGAAACGCGAAAAGAGGTGTCAATATCTTCGATATCAATCAGCACCCTGAGTGCTTTTTCATAGTATTCCGCCCCCTCAGGCGTGGTGACGACCCGGCGGGTGGTGCGGTGCAGGAGGCGGATCTCAAGATGCGTTTCGAGAGATTTCACCAGTTTGCTCAGGGTGGCTATCGGCATATTCAGCGAATCCGCCGCGCGCGTAAAACTGCCGGATTCCACCACCCGCGTAAAGGCACGCATTGCCATTAACTGGTCCATCAGGCCCTCTGATTATTTCTGTATGTGAATAGTCATTTTCATTTTTGCCCATTTTTCATTAATGCTGCAAGGGCTAAAGTTTGTTCAACGCGAGCGAAAGCGCGCAAATCAAACCCAACAAAAGGTAAATGACATGAACACGACTCTTTCAGGAAAAATTGCACTGGTAACCGGGGGCAGCACCGGTATTGGTCTTGCCACGGCGCAGGAGCTGGCGGCTCAGGGGGCGAAGGTGTACATCACCGGACGTCGTCAGGCCGAGCTGGACGCGGCGGTGGCTGAAATTGCTTCAACGGCAGTGGGCATTCGTGCGGATGTCTCTAAACTCGGCGATCTGGATGAGGTTTATGCCCGGATTGCAAAAGAGGAAGGCCGTCTGGATATCCTGTTCGCCAATGCGGGGGGCGGTGATATGCTGCCGCTGGGCGCGATCACCGAAGAGCAGTTTGACCGTATTTTCGGTACTAACGTCCGCGGCGTGCTCTTTACGGTGCAGAAGGCGCTGCCGCTCTTATCCGCCGGATCGTCGATTATTCTGACCGGCTCGACGGTCTCCATTAAGGGGACGGCAAACTTTAGCGTCTACAGCGCCAGTAAGGCCGCCGTTCGCAACTTTGCCCGCTCCTGGGCGCTGGATTTGCAGGGCCGCGGGATCCGCGTCAACGTGGTGAGTCCGGGCCCAATCAAAACCCCGGGTCTCGGTGATTTGGTGCCGGAAGAACACCGTCAGGGGCTGTACGATGCGCTGGCCGCGCAGGTCCCGCTCGGACGTTTAGGCGCGCCGGGTGAAGTAGGGAAAGCGGTGGCGTTTCTGGCCTCCGATGCGGCCAGCTTTATTAACGCCACCGAGCTGTTTGTGGACGGCGGGATGGCGCAAATCTAACCCAGGTTGCGCCAGCAGCGAACGTGACGGCCCTCGTGAGAGGGCTGTAAAGCCTGGGGATCTTCACACCCCTGCGTGGCCAGCGGGCAACGGTCGCGGAAAAAGCAGCCTTTGGGCAGGTGACGGTTTCCGGGAAGCTCCGTTTTGCGTAACGCCAGCGTTTCATCCAGCGGTTCACCGGTGCGGGGAACCGAATCGAGCAACAGACGGGTATAAGGATGGCGCGGTTCCCCCAGCACCTGCGCGGCGCTGCCCAGCTCCACAATCTGCCCGAGGTACATTACCGCCACGCGGTCACTCATGTGTCGGACCACCGATACGTTATGCGAAATTAACACATAAGTCAGATTACGTTGCTGTTGCAGGGTCACCAGCAGATTGAGGATTTGCGCCTGCACGGAGATATCCAGCGCGCTGGTCGGTTCGTCGAGCACGATGATGTCCGGATCGGACGAGAGAGCCCGGGCGATGGCGATGCGCTGGCGCTGGCCGCCGGAAAAGGCGTGCGGTAGCCGGTCGAGATATTCCGGACGAATGCCAACCTGCAACGCCAGGTTTTCCGCCATCTGTCGGCGTTCCCGTTCGGGGCTGCGTTTTTGCACCCACACCGGCTCGGTGATGATGCGCCAGACCGGCAAGCGCGGATCGAGCGACGAGAGCGGGTCCTGAAACACCATCTGCATGCCGCCCGCGTGGTTTACCCGCTGGTATGCCCCGGCGCTGGGCTTAAGCATGCCCATCAGTAGCTGGGCCAGCGTGCTTTTACCGCAGCCGGATTCCCCGACAATGCCCAGCGTTTCTCCCCGACGGATCTGCAGATCGAGTCCGTTGAGCGCATGCACCTGCTCGGTGACGCGGCCCAGCCAGTTTTTACGTGCCGCAAAGTTTACGTGCACGCTATCCAGTTCCAGCAGCACATCAGACATGGGGTTTCTCCTGTTGCGGATACCAGCAGGCGGCCTGTTGGCCTTCTGCGCCATGGGGGTGTAAGCGCGGGGTTTCGCTGCATTTCGCCCCGGCGGCAAAGCAGCGATCGCGAAATGCGCATCCCTGCGGAAGCTGGCTGAGGTTGGGGACGGTACCGGGGATGGCCGGGAGCAGATCGCGCGGCTGACCGTTCTCCGGCGCACACTTCAGCAGGCCAATGGAGTAGGGATGAACTGGGGCATGGATCAGCGTTTGCGTGGCGCCGCTCTCTATCACGCTACCGGCATACATCACATACATTCTGTCGCAGAGCTGGGATACCACGGCCATATCATGGCTGATAAACAGCACAGAGGTGCCGCTGGCCCGCGCCTTATGCTTCAGCAAGCGCAGCACCTGCAGCTGGACGGTAACGTCCAGTGCGGTGGTCGGTTCGTCGGCAATGATCAGCTCCGGCTCGCAGGAGAAGGCAAGGGCGATCATCACCCGCTGGCGCATGCCGCCGGAGAGTTCGAAAGGATAACGCGCCATCACCTGGTGCGCGTCCGGGATTTGCATCTCTTCCAGCAGGGTAATCGCCTTTTGTTGCGCCTCCCGCCGGGAAAGTGGTCGATGCTGGCGGATCACCTCCACCATCTGTTTGCCAATCTGTCGCGTCGGATTGAGGGCGGTCATCGGCTCCTGAAAAATCATCGCCACTCTGGCGCCGCGCCACTGGCGGAGCTGTTTCTCAGATGCCGCGAGGACATTTTCACCCAGTAGCATCACCTGGCCCTGATGGATCCGGTAGCTGCCTTCCGGCAGCAGCCGCATGGCGAGCATTGCGGTCACGGATTTCCCCGATCCCGATTCGCCCACCACGCCGACGATCTCACCCCTTTTGATCTCCAGCGAGACGTTATTCAGCGCGTGGACCTCACCGCGAAAAATCGGGAAGCTCAGGTGCAGGTCTTCAATGCGTAATACCGATTCGGTCATGACTGTTTCCCTCCTGACTTCGGATCCAGCAGGTCGCGGATACCGTCACCGAACAGGTTAAAACCCACGGCGGTAATCAAAATGGCCGCACCGGGAAAGGCGCAATACCACCACTGGTCGAGAACGTAGTTACGGCCAACGGCCACCATCGCCCCCCATTCGGCGGTCGGCTGCTGTGCACCCAGACCAATAAACCCCAGCGTCGCGGCCATCAGAATAGCGCTACCAATGTCCAGCGAAGCCTGCACAATCAGCGGCGGCAGGGCATTACGCAGAATATGCCAGCGGATCAAATGCCAGCGTGATGCGCCAAACGTGCGGGCGGCCTGCACGTAGGTAAACTGGCGGACCACCAGCGTCTGGCCGCGCGCCAGGCGGACGTAAAACGGAATGCGGACAATGGCGATCGCCAGCATGGCGTTAAACAGGCTCGGGCCGAGCGCGGCAGCCAGCGCCATGGTCAGCACCAGAGAGGGTATAGAGAGCATGATGTCCATCACCCGCATGATGATGGCGTCACCGCGCCCACCCAGTACGCCGGACAAACAGCCCAGCAGCGAGCCAATGCCGCCTGCAATCACCACCACCGCCAGCCCGGCGGCGATCGACTGCTGGCTGCCTGCCAGGACGCGGCTGAACAGATCGCGTCCCACTTCATCGGTACCAAACCAGTGTTGTGCGGACGGTGCCTGCAGACGGGCGGTCAGATCCAGCGCGTTCGGGTCATGCGGCACAATCCACGGTGAGGTCACCATCACCAGGAGCATCGCAATCATAATCACGCCGCCCACCATCGTGAGTGGGCTTTGACGCAGCATCCAGAACAGTTTTGCCCAGTTAATACGTTGTCTTGCAGTTTTAACCGGGACGGGCGTTTCCTGCGTTAACATCATTCGGCACCTCCGCGCCCAATTCGCGGGTCAATCCACAGATAAAGCAGATCGACCACCAGATTCACCAATACGTAGGCCAGAGAGACGACGACAGCGAAGCCCATCACCGCAGGGAAATCGAGCGCCTGAATGGACGTCACCACCCAGGCACCCATCCCCGGCCAGGCAAAGACGGTTTCGGTCAGTACTGCACCGTACAGCAAATCGCCCAGCGCCAGCCCCAGCACGGTAATCGACGGGATCATCGCATTGGGCAGAGCGTAACGCAGGACGATATACCAGCCAGGCAGGCCGCTGGCGCGCGCCGTGCGGATGTAGTCCTCGCTAAGCTGCTCCAGCATCGCGGAACGCACCTGACGCGCCACAATGCCCAGGTGAACAAACGCCAGCGTCAGCGAGGGTAAAATCAGATGCTGAAGCGCATTGAGAAAGACCTCGACGTTGCCCTCCAGCAGGGCATCCAGCAGGTAAAACCCGGTGACGTGCGTCGGCGGATCGAGCCAGTCGTCCAGTCTGCCGCCGCCCGGGAGGATCTGCAGGTGCCCGTAGAAAAGCACAATAACGCCCAGACCGAGCCAGAAGGCTGGTGTGGAAATGCCGGTCATCGCCATTAATCGCACCAGATGATCCAGCCAGCGGTTGCGATAGACCGCCGACAAAATCCCCAACGGCACGCCGATGACCAGCGCCAGTAGCAGGGAGCAAAAGGCCAGCTCCAGCGTGGCAGGGAAAAAGGCCTTCAGGTCTTGTGCAACCGGACGTCCGGTACGAATGGACGTGCCGAGATCGCCATGGGCGAGAGCATCGACGTAGCGACCAAACTGGATATACAGCGGCTGATCCAGCCCCAGTTGCTGGCGGATGTTTTGCACGATGTCGTCGCTGGCACGGTCTCCGGCCAGCAGACGGGCCGGATCGCCGGGGATCATGTGTGAAATAATAAAGGTAATGATACAGACACCGGCCACCACCAGGAGTAATCCCCAGCAGCGCTGGCGCACAATGCTCCAGAACGTCATACACTTTCCCCCGGCGAATTCGTTATTTACTCATGGTGGCGATGTTGAACACCTGCTCAAGCATCGGATTAAAGGTGAAGCCTTTAACCTCTTTGTTCATCGCCAGCTGATAGTTCTTCTGGAACAGATAAACGTAGGCCGCCTCGTCAATCACCACTTTTTGCGCCTGCTGGTAATCTTTGGTGCGTTCTGCCTGATCGGTGGTTTTCAGCGCGGCCTGCAGCAGCGAGTCGACCTCTTTGTTTTCATAGAATGAACGGTTGCCCGGCAGCCCTTTTTTGTCTGATTCGAACCAGTAGTTCATGAACATATAGGGGTCGGCAAAGTCCGGGCTCCAGTTACCGATTGCAATGTCGTAATCGCCTTTACCGACGCGGTCGCGCATGGTGGCGTTCGCCAGTTTCTCCAGCTTGACGTTAATGCCGATCTTGCCGAGGCTGGCCTGGGTTGAGAGGGCGATAGGCTCCCAGTTCGGATCGTTATCCGAGTAAAGGAAGGTCAGGCTGGCGGGCTTGTCTTTGACCTTCTCCAGCGCCGCTTTCGCTTTGGCCTCATCATAGCTGTACTGCATTGCCGTGGCGTCAAAGCCCCACATGCCTTCAGGGATCGGGCCGCGCATCTGCTTGCCGTTGCCGCTCAGAATGCCCTTCACCATGCCCTGGTAGTCCGTCGCCCATGAAATGGCTCGACGTAAATCCACCTGATTGAGCGGCGCTTTGCTGTTGTTGAGGTAGAGATAGGTCACGCGCAGGGACGGGTATTCCGCGACGGCGACTTTTCCTTCCTGCTTCAGGGCCGAGAGCTGATCGACCGGCAGGGAGTCGGCAATGTCCAGATCGCCGCGGGAAAGCTGCAATCGGCGGGAGGCGCTCTCTCCGATAATTTTTACCGATACACGCTTAAAGTGCGGTTTTTCACCCTGCCAGTGTGGGTTAGGCACCAGCACCAGCTGCTGGCCTTTCTGCCAGCTTTTGAGCATAAACGGCCCGGAACCGGCGGTGTTTTGCGCCAGGAAACCGCGCGCATCGTCCGCGGCATTTTCCTTCAGCACTGCCGGGTTAATGATGGATGCCCCGTCATTTGCCAGCGTGTAAAGGAAGGGGGCAAACGGCTGGCTGAGGGTGAATTTCACCGTATGGTCATCTACCGCATCAATTTTCAGATCTTTCGGGAAGGCTTCAGACGGCCCCTGGCCGAGCTTCAGCAGGCGTTCAAAAGAGCGTTTTACCGCGTCGGCGGTGACCGGCGTGCCGTCGGAGAATTTCGCGTTATCCGCCAGGGTAAAGGTCCACTCTTTCTGGTCGTCGGACGCTTTCCAGCCTGTCGAGAGATCGCCTTCCACCTCGGTAGAGCCTGGCTTGTACTTGACCAGACGCTGATAGGACGGATAGGTGACGGTCCAGTCGTTGTTATCAATGGTGATGGCAGGGTCGAGCGTTTGCGGGTCGGCGGCTTTACCAATCACCAGCATGTCTTTCGGGACGGCAGCCAGCGCCAGCGGAGCGTTCATTACCAGCGTGGCGGCGATCAGGGTCGTGAGAAGCGATGTTTTCATGGCAGTGCTCCAGGTTTAAAGAGGGGTGTGCATCAGGGGAAAACAGGCAAAACGGTCATCAAGCAGCGGGTAGCTGGTGGCGTTCGGCAGTTCAAAGTGCCACCATTCGCTGCTGATACCGACAAAACCGCCACCGAACATGATGGCATTCAGCAGCAGACGGTTGCGCTGGGCGTGCGGCGGTACGGAAGGGTGATACGGATGCGAGCGGTCGTGCATTTCGTCAAAACCGGCGCCCATATCCAGCACGGTATTGTGTTCGTCCATCAGCGTGACGTCGATGGCCGTGCCGCGACTGTGATTGGAGCCAATCGCCACGTCGACCACATATTCCGGGTTCGGGCAGGCATCCCACAGCTGGGCCTGCGCCTGCTGCGGTCGGTAGGCGTCGTACACCACCAGCTTCAGCCCGGCCAGCGTGGCAATGCTGATGGCTTTTGCCAGCGCGGTGGCGGCGTCGGTATGCAGCAGGCACAGCGCCTCTTGGTAGATCGGGCGACCGGTGATGTTGTCGGCAGTGGCGTACTTCAGATCGATATGCAGCGTGGGAAATGTCTTCGCCACATCAATCAGTTCACTCTCTTCGGGCATAGCTCCGCTCCTTTAGCGTTCGAATTGACCAAACTCTTGTTGTAATTGCCGGTTTACCGCCAGACGTGCCGGGAGCGCATCACCCAACGCTTCCACCACGCCCGACAGCAGCAGGTTGAACAAACAGCTCACGGGGGCAAGTGAATCCCAGAAATGACCGGTATCGGTTTTCACCTGCAGTAAGTCCATCGGATAATCCCGCGCCCACGGACACCAGATGTCGGTGATTAAGGCCAGCGGAATGCCTTTTTCGCTCGCGACGCGGCAGTACTGGCGGGCCATCGCGGAGTAGGCGCGCGTATCGGTCAGCACGACATAAGGGTGCGAAAACCCCGAGTTGAGGGATTCCACCCAGCTTCCGGATGCCCCCTCCGAATAGCTCACGCGCGGGCGCAGGTACTCAAGGTGGCTGAAGAAGGCGTTGGCGATCCCGCGGGTGGACTGGATCCCCAGCACAAACACCGCATCCGCATGGGCCAGGTTGTGTACGACCTGGCGGAAGACGTCCGTTTGCGCGAGCTGATACACCTGCGTGATGGCGTCCACTTCCAGCGAAAGGGCGTGCTGAAGGCGGTTGGGCAGGGGGCGCTGCTGTTGCCAGGAGTCCAGACGTTCGTTCATACCCCAGGGCTGATACGGATCGCGCAGGCTCTTTTTGACATCCTCCAGGTTGCGGTAGCCCAGCTTGCGCAGAAAGCGTCCCACGGTGATCCCGCTCGTCCCGCTCGCCTGACCGACGCTTTCAGCCGTTTCAAACGGTATCTGCGCGGCGTGGGCAAGCAACCAGCTTCCGACCCGTTTTTCGCTGGGCGTGAACTGGCTAAACATCGTTTCGATACGGCTCAACATCTCAGGTTTCGTCGTCATACCGCCTCGCTGTTAACACGCTGTCAAAAGCCGATCTTGTGTTACCTCGTTAACAATGCATGACGCGTGCCAGGGACACAGGCGAGGGAATGCCTGCTCTGCTGTAAACTTCATGCAATATTTAGTTAACGGATGATCAACATTTGTGCAGCGTAGTTCACTTTTGGTGCAGTGACAGAATCTGCACGTATGAATTTGGTGAATACGTCAGCCCGTTCACATTTTTGATAAGATAGAAACACAGTAGACATGAAAGGGATCCCGGCATGGCGAATTGGCCCTGGCGAGTCAGCGAGCATCTGATGGTGCTTGTTAAGAAAATAGCGATGGTGGTGGGGATCGTACTGGTCGTCCTGTTGGCAGTGCGGGTCTATCTCTCGCAGCAGGGGCCTGAACTGCATCTCTGGCATACCTGGCGGGCAGATGAGATGTCCCTACGCGAGCTCGATGGCGCCGACTTTGCCGGGTATGTTGCCCGCGAAAATGCCATTTTCGCCGATCTTAATACCGCGGTGACGGCAAAAACAGAGCATGAGGAACAAACGCCGCTAAACCGCTATTACCGCCAGAGCCTGGTCTGGCCGGGTCAGTTTTCACCGGATGCCAACCGCTCTTTTGTACTCATGCCAGCCGGAAAGCCGCGCGGCGCGGTGGTGTTGCTCCATGGACTGACGGATTCACCCTATAGCGTCAGACATCTTGCTCAGAATTATCAGGCCCACGGCTTTGTGGCCGTGGTTCCGCGCCTGCCCGGACACGGCACCGCGCCTGGCGCGCTGACGGACGTTGACTGGGAGATGTGGCTGGCGGCGACGCGCCTTGCCGTTCGGGAAGCGACGCGTCTGGCGGGAGAAAATGTGCCCCTGCATCTGGTGGGCTATTCCAACGGCGGGGCGCTGGCGATGAAATATGCCCTCGATGCACTTGACGTGCCATCGCTGCGTAAGCCGCAGCAACTGGTGCTGCTGTCGCCGATGATCGGCGTGACGGCATTCGCGCGATTCGCCGGTTTCGCCGGGTTACCGGCGCTGCTCCCGGCGTTTGCCAAAGCGGCGTGGCTGAATATTTCCCCGGAATATAACCCGTATAAATACAACTCGTTCCCGGTGAACGCCGCCCGCCAGTCGTGGCTGTTGACGAAGGCGCTGCAGGAGCAGATTGGCCGGGAGGCGCGGGAAAACAGGCTGGCAACGCTGCCGCCGGTTCTGGCATTCCAGTCGGTGATGGATTCCACCGTCAGCACCCGCGCGGTGGTGAGCGGCTTGTTTGATCAGCTTCCGGCAAATGGCAGCGAGCTGGTGGTATTTGATATCAACCAGGCGGCGAGCTTCCGTCCGCTGTTCAAGCCCTCGTCCTGGACGGCCACCTCAGCGCTGCTGCCTACTGTCGATCGACGTTACACTGTCACGGTTATTACCAATGCGAATGAACACAGTTTCTCAACGGTAGCGAAAATCACGCCGGCAGGAAGCACTCACGAGACGGTCGTGCCGCTTGGGCAGTCCTGGCCGCAGGATGTCTATTCCCTGTCGCACGTTGCGGTGCCGTTCCCGCAGGATGACGATCTCTATGGCCGGGAGCCTGACGTGAAAAACCGCTACGGCATTAGCCTGGGGACGATAGCGCTCTGGGGGGAAACCTCTGTGTTGAGCGTCGGGAAAGAGGCGCTTATGCGGGTCACCTCAAACCCGTTCTACGGCTACATGGAGGAGAGGATCAACAGCCGAATCGGGGATGAGAAAAAGTAACGTTCTTCTGTTGTGTGAATATGTTAGGTCGCAATGATTAAGTATGTTAAATAATACCTTCAAGGCACCTCTCTCATCGGAACCCGTTTTGTGCTGACGACTCTCATTTACCGAAGCCAGTTGAATTTATCCCACCCGTCAACCGAACTCCGGGAGGTGGTGGAGCGCGCCAGACGCCGTAACGCGAAGCTGAATATAACCGGTGTGCTCCTCTCTAAAGGGGATGACGTTCTGCAAATTCTTGAAGGTTCCGAAGAGGGCGTGGTCAGGCTCTTCAATAAAATCCGTGATGACAAGCGGCACAGCGGAGTGGTTGAACTGATGCGGGATTATGGCCCGCGCAGACGATTCGAAAACGTCGGGATGCTGCTGTTCGATCTGCAGACGCAGTCGCCGAAAGAGGTGCTGCAATCGGTGCTGCGTTACAGCAAACTCGACAGTTACCTGGCCTCCGATGACCGCGTATTCAAATTTATTCAGACGTTTATTACAGATAAGCGTCCGAACCCGTCGGGTGGACGTTACGATCCGGCAAAGTGGGCGCTTGAACCCGAAACCTTACCCTTTGGCGAGTCTCTGGGCCTGATTGCCGCGCAAACCTGTCAATTTGCGCTTCAACCGATTGTTGAGCCTTCGGAAGGCAAGATCAGCTCCCTTGAAGCTCTTATCCGCAGCAATGACGGCGGCAGTCCGGACCAGTTCTTCCGCGCCCTTGACCCGGACACCCTCTATCAGGTCGATCTCCAGACGAAAGCCTATGCCTTTGCGCTGGCGGAAAAGCTGGGGATTGGCAGCCACAAAATTGCGGTCAACCTGTTGCCGATGTCGCTGGTGAATGTCCCTGGCGCAGTGGAATTTCTGGTCGGTGAGATTAAAAAACACGGGCTTCAGCCAGAGCAGGTGGTGCTGGAAATCACTGAAAACGAGATGATATCCGGACTGAATCAGTTCAACAGCGCCATTAAACAACTTCGCGGTGAGGGGGTTGGCATGGCGATTGATGATTTTGGTTCCGGCTATGCCGGTCTCTCTCTGCTGACGCGCTTCCAGCCGGATAAAATTAAGATTGACCGGGAGATTATCAGCGATATTCACCTGAGCGGTCCGAAACAGGCGATTGTACGCTCGATTATTAGCTGCTGCTCCGATCTCGAAATCACCCTGGTGGCGGAAGGTATCGAGAAAATAGAGGAGTGGTGCTGGCTCGAATCTGCCGGGATCCGCCGCTTCCAGGGCTTCCTGTTTGCCCGCCCGCTGCTTAACGGCGTCGGAGATATTCACTGGCCGCACCTGGTGCGTTAAGGCAATTTTCCACTCGCGTTATTTCCCCGTCGTCCTGCCTGTGCTTAAATAGCTAAAACGGTTTAACATAGTTTAGCTTCGAGGTTCACATGGAAAAAATCTGGGTACTGGGTGATGCGGTGGTGGATCTGCTGCCTGATGGAGAAGGGAGATTACTGCAATGTCCGGGTGGCGCCCCGGCAAACGTTGCGGTCGGTATTGCCCGCCTGGGGGGGCGTAGCGCGTTTATCGGCAGAGTTGGAGACGATCCTTTCGGGCGCTTTATGGCTCACACACTGGCTGACGAGCGGGTCGATGTGCAGTGGATGCGCCTTGACCCGGCACACCGCACCTCAACGGTGGTGGTCGATCTCGACGAACAGGGCGAACGTTCGTTTACCTTTATGGTGCGCCCGAGCGCCGATCTGTTTCTGGAACCTGCCGATCTGCCTACCTTCAGCCAGGGTGAATGGCTGCACGTCTGCTCCATCGCGCTAAGCGCTGAACCCAGCCGCAGTGCGGCCTTTCAGGCGATGGATGCCATCAGGAAGGCGGGCGGTTACGTCAGTTTTGACCCCAATATACGCCCGGATCTCTGGCCGGATGAAACCGCACTTCGACGCAGCCTTGAAGAGGCGCTGCAACGTGCTGATGTGGTGAAACTCTCCGTCGAGGAACTGGCATTTTTAACCGGTGAGGAGCAGGTGCACGCCGGTCTGGCTGCACTCATGCGCCGCTGTCCGGCGCGGCGGGTGCTCGTCACGCAGGGTAAAGAGGGCGTTATTGCCTGGCATGAAGGCACCGTGAACCACTATCCGGCAACCCCGGTTAAGTGTGTAGATACCACCGGCGCGGGGGATGCCTTCGTCGCCGGTCTGCTCTACGGGCTGGCCGCCGGTCTTGAACTGGTTCCCGCCATCACCTTAGCCCAGCGCTGCGGCGCGCTAGCCACCACCGCGAAAGGGGCGATGACCGCCTTGCCCTGGCAGCACGAGCTGTAATTGCTCCCTTTACAGGCCGTCGGTCGACGGCCTGAATTGTCGCCCCGATCACACTTACTAAAACGGTTTAGCAAAAAAGATTGCCGATCCAAAATTCACCAGTTTAGTATCAGCAACCTAAACCGGTTTAGCAATTTAGCACGTTTAATGACTTCTTTGAGGGATGCGACAAAATGTATAAAAAACGCAGACTTGCCGTGATGATAGGCATGCTGGCCGGAAGTACCTCTGTTTTTGCCCAAACGGATATGACAAGTATCGAAGCGCGGCTTGCCGCAATGGAACAACGCCTTCAGGACGCAGAGACGCGCGCGCAGAGGGCGGAGAAACGCGCCACGGAAGCAGAACAAAAAACGCAGCAGCTCGTTGCCGCGCAGCAGCAGACGCAGTCGACAACCCAGGCGGTGGCGCAGCGCACCACTGCGCTGGAGAAGAAAGCGGATCAAAGCAGCGGGTTTGAGTTCCACGGCTACGCTCGTTCCGGCCTGCTGATGAATGACGCGGCCTCCAGCAGCAAAAGCGGTCCGTATCTGACCCCAGCCGGCGAAACCGGTGGTGCAGTAGGGCGTCTGGGTAATGAAGCCGACACCTACGTTGAGCTGAACCTGGAGCACAAACAGACCCTGGATAACGGGGCGACGACGCGCTTTAAAGCGATGCTGGCCGACGGCCAGAGAACCTATAACGACTGGTCAGCTGATACCAGCGATCTCAATATTCGTCAGGCCTTTGCGGAGCTGGGCAATCTCCCTGATTTCACCGGCGCGCTGAAGGGCAGTACATTCTGGGCAGGTAAACGCTTCGACCGCGATAACTTTGATATTCACTGGCTGGATTCCGACGTGGTGTTCCTGGCCGGTACCGGTGGTGGCGTCTACGACGTGAAATGGAACGATTCGCTGCGCAGTAACTTCTCCCTCTATGGACGCAACTTCGGCAGCGTGGAGCAAACCGACAATAACGTTCAGAACTATATCCTCAGCATGAACCACTTCGCCGGGCCGCTCCAGCTGATGGTGAGCGGCCTGCGGGCTAAAGATAATGACGATCGTAAAGACGCGAACGGCGATCTCATCAAAACGGATGCCGCTAACACGGGCGTTCATGCCCTGGTGGGCTTGCACAACGAGAGCTTCTACGGCCTGCGGGAGGGGACGGCCAAAACCGCGCTGCTGTATGGTCACGGGCTGGGGGCGGAAGTGAAAAGCATCGGCTCGGATGGCGCACTGCTGTCCGAGGCGGATACCTGGCGCTTTGCAAGTTACGGTGTCACGCCAATTGGCGGTGGCTGGAGCATTGCGCCTGCCATCCTGGCGCAGAGCAGTAAAGATCGCTACGTCAAAGGCGACAGCTATGAGTGGGTCACGCTCAACACCCGCCTGATTAAAGAGGTGACCCAGAATTTCGCGCTGGCGTTTGAGGGAAGCTATCAGTACATGGACTTAAACCCGGAAGGTTATAAAGACCGAAACGCCGTCAACGGCAGTTTCTACAAGCTGACCTTTGCTCCGACGTTAAAAGCGAGCAAAATCGGCGATTTCTTCAGCCGCCCGGAGCTTCGCCTGTTCGCCACCTGGATGGACTGGAGCAGCAAACTGGATAATTACGCCACCGATGATGCCTTTGGCAGCAGCGGTTTCAACGCCGGCGGGGAATGGAACTTTGGGGTCCAGATGGAAACCTGGTTTTAACCCATCACGCTCCCGCCTGGCGGGGGCGTTTCGCACATCATAAAAAAGAAGTCAGGCAGAGGTATCTATGGATTTTAATCAAATCGCCCGCGAGCTTATTCCGCTGCTGGGTGGCAAGGAAAATATCGCCAGCGCGGCGCACTGCGCAACGCGTCTTCGTCTGGTGCTGGTTGATGACGCGCTGGCCGATCAGCAGGCGATCGGCAAGGTCGACGGCGTTAAAGGCTGTTTCCGTAACGCCGGGCAGATGCAGGTGATTTTTGGTACGGGCGTGGTGAATAAAGTCTACGCCGCGTTTATTCAGGCGGCGGGGATTAGCGAGTCCAGCAAGTCTGAGGCGGCGGACCTGGCGGCGCGCAAGCTGAACCCGTTCCAGCGCATTGCGCGTCTGCTCTCCAATATCTTTGTGCCGATCATTCCCGCGATTGTGGCGTCCGGCCTGCTGATGGGCCTGCTCGGCATGGTGAAAACCTACGGCTGGGTCAATGCGGACAACGCTATCTATATCATGCTGGACATGTGCAGTTCGGCGGCGTTTATCATTCTGCCGATCCTGATCGGCTTTACCGCCGCGAGGGAGTTTGGAGGTAACCCGTACCTGGGCGCGACGCTGGGCGGCATCCTGACCCATCCGGCGCTGACTAACGCCTGGGGCGTGGCGTCCGGTTTCCACACCATGAACTTCTTCGGCCTGGAGATCGCGATGATTGGCTACCAGGGCACGGTATTTCCGGTGCTGCTGGCCGTCTGGTTTATGAGCATCGTGGAGAAAAACCTGCGCCGCGTGATTCCGGATGCGCTGGACCTGATCCTGACGCCGTTCCTCACCGTTGTGATCTCTGGCTTTATCGCCTTGCTGATTATTGGTCCGGCGGGACGCGCCTTAGGGGATGGTATCTCCTTTATCCTGAGCACGCTTATCGCCCACGCGGGCTGGCTGGCCGGGCTGCTGTTTGGCGGACTGTATTCGGTGATTGTGATCACCGGTATTCACCACAGCTTCCACGCGATTGAAGCGGGGCTGCTGGGCAACCCGTCGATTGGCGTGAACTTCCTGCTGCCGATCTGGGCCATGGCGAACGTGGCGCAGGGCGGAGCCTGTCTGGCGGTGTGGTTCAAAACCAACGATGCCAAAATCAAAGCCATTACGTTACCGTCGGCGTTCTCTGCGATGCTGGGCATCACCGAGGCGGCCATTTTTGGTATCAACCTGCGTTTCGTTAAGCCGTTTATTGCCGCGTTGATTGGTGGCGCGGTGGGGGGCGCCTGGGTGGTCTCTGTGCATGTCTACATGACTGCCGTCGGGTTGACCGCCATTCCGGGTATGGCCATCGTGCAGGCCAGCTCGCTGCTCAACTATATTATCGGCATGGTGATTGCCTTCGGCGTGGCGTTTACCGTCTCGCTGCTGCTGAAATATAAAACGGACTCTGAATAATGACGTTACCTTCCCGCTGGCCTGCGATTCTGCAGGCCGTTATGAAAGGGCAGCCGCGCGCGCAGGCTGACAGCCATTATCCGCAATGGCACGCCGCGCCGGTGACGGGGCTGATGAACGATCCCAACGGGTTTATCTGGTTTGCCGGTCGCTACCATCTGTTCTATCAGTGGAATCCGCTGGACTGTGAGCATCGTTTTAAATGCTGGGGGCACTGGAGTTCTGCGGACCTGGTCCACTGGCAGCATGAGCCGCTGGCGCTGATGCCCGACGAAGAGTATGACCGCAACGGCTGCTACTCCGGTAGCGCCGTGGATAACCAGGGCGTGCTGACGCTGTGCTATACCGGCAACGTGAAGTTCGATGACGGCAGCCGTACCGCCTGGCAGTGCCTGGCCGAGGAACAGCCGGACGGCACCTTTAAAAAGCAGGGGCCGGTGCTGGCGCTGCCGGGGGGCTACACCGGTCACGTGCGTGACCCGAAAGTGTGGCAACACGACGGGCTGTGGTACATGGTGCTGGGCGCGCAGGATCTGCAAAAGCGCGGCAAAGTGCTGCTGTTTAAATCCGCTGATTTACATGCCTGGGCTTCCTGCGGTGAAATCGCTGGTCACGGGGTCAACGGCCTGAAGGACGCAGGTTATATGTGGGAGTGCCCGGACCTGTTCGCGCTCGACGGTACGCACGTGTTGATTTGCTGTCCGCAGGGGCTGGCGCGCGAGCCGTATCGCTATCTCAACACCTATCCGGCCGCCTGGATGAGTGGGGCGTTTAGCTATGAACGCGGCACGTTTGCGCACGGCGAGCTGCACGAGCTTGACGCGGGCTTTGAGTTTTACGCCCCGCAAACGACGCTGGCGGAAGATGGACGACGCATTCTGATTGGCTGGATGGGCGTACCGGACGGGGAAGAGATGCTTCAGCCGACGCGGTCGCACGGCTGGATGCACCAGATGACCTGCCCGCGCGAATTGCAGTATCGCGACGGCAAGCTCTGGCAGACTCCGGTGCGTGAGCTGGCGGCGCTGCGTGAAGAGGAGCAGCACTGGCAGGGACGTGCCAGCGATGCGCCCGTTCTGGATGCCGCGCGACTGGAGTTTGAGTTAAGCGCTTCGCAGGTGAACGTCGATTTTGCGGGCGCGCTGCGCCTCACGGTTGATGAGCAGGGCGTGCGGCTGGAACGCGCGAGCCTGAAAACTGGTGAGACGTTGACCCGCTATTGGCAGGGGGACGTCCACCATTTACACGTCCTGTGCGACCGCTCCAGCGTTGAAATTTTCATCAATCATGGCGAAGGGGTGATGAGCAGCCGCTATTTTCCTGACCATCCGGCCTGGGTGCGCTTCGAAGGTGCGTCCGATATCACATTACGCTACTGGTCGCTGCGCGCCTGCATGATAGAATGAGGGTTTTGGCAGCCGGATCTAAGTCGTTGTGAGAAAAACAAAACGCGTCACCATTAAAGACATCGCGGAGCTGGCGGGTGTGTCAAAAGCCACCGCCAGCCTGGTCCTGAACGGGCGCAGCAAAGAGCTTCGCGTGGCGGAAGAGACGCGTGAACGCGTGCTGGCGATTGCGAAAGAGCACCACTATCAGCCCAGCATTCACGCCCGGTCACTGCGCGATAACCGTAGCCACACCATTGGTCTGGTGGTGCCGGAGATCACCAACTACGGCTTTGCCGTCTTTTCTCACGAGCTGGAAACGCTGTGCCGCGAGGCGGGTGTCCAGCTGCTGATCTCCTGTAGCGATGAAAATCCGGGGCAGGAGACGGTGGTCGTCAATAACATGGTGGCGCGTCAGGTCGACGGACTGATTGTCGCCTCCAGCATGCTTAATGATGCGGACTACCTGAAACTCAGCGAGCAGCTGCCCGTGGTGCTTTTTGATCGCCATATGAACGACAGCACGTTGCCGCTGGTGATCACCGATTCCATCACCCCAACGACGGAACTGGTGGCGGATATTGCCCGCCAGCATCCGGATGAATTCTATTTTCTGGGCGGACAGCCGCGCCTTTCTCCGACTCGCGACCGTCTGGAAGGGTTTAAGCAAGGTCTGCGAGCGGCCGGTGTGGAACTGCGCCCCGAGTGGATCATTCACGGCAACTACCACCCGAGCTCCGGCTACGAAATGTTCGCCGAACTCTGCGCCCGTCTGGGGCGCCCACCGAAAGCCCTGTTCACCGCCGCCTGCGGGCTGCTGGAAGGGGTACTGCGCTATATGGGTCAACATAACCTGATGCAAAGTGATATCAGATTAGCCAGCTTTGACGATCACTATCTCTACGATTCGCTGACGATCCCCGTGGATACCATTCGCCAGGACAATCGCCAGCTGGCGTGGCATTGCTTTGATCTGATTGGCAAATTGATCGAAGGGGAGACGCCGCAGCCGTTGCAGCGGAAGCTAGATGCCACCCTGCAGCGGCGCTATAAGTCAGCGGTATAGCCTCGTTCGATACATCAATAACTTTAATTAATTTAAGTTTTGGATGCGCCGATAACCATAAGGAATAATTCTCCTTGAGGTATTGGTTTATGTCGTTGAAAAAGTCATCCCTGATTGTCCTGTTCTCACTGCTTTTGTTCTTTGTGGTCAGCACCGTCACCAGCGTTGGCCTCATCATTAAAAGTAATAATTCCCTGGATAACGTCAACAAAGAGATCCAGGTTGTGCTGTCGATTATTGACCCCATCAACCATAGCCGTACGCTGCGCGTTCGCGTGATGGAGTATGTGAAGATGGTGGAAGCGGGCAACTCGGCAGACGGGGCGGCGAAGCTTGCTACAGTAAAAGAGGCGCTGACCAAAGCGGACCACGCCTTTGCGGCCTTTATGGCTTCGCCGCGACTCACGGATGAAGCGCCGCTGGTGAGTGCCTATCAGGATGCCTGGCAAAACTACCGCAACCAGGGGCTGGCGCCGCTGATCGATGCCGCTGAGGCACAAGATGTTGCTAAATTTAACGCGCTGATCCCGGAAGTTTCCCGCCTCGACCGCCAGTACGAAATCGTTCTCGACCAGGTCCTTTCCGTCCACCAGAAATACGCCAAAAGCCTGAACGAAGACGCGAGCAGTAATTTCGTCTCCGGCCTGGTGATGATTGCCGTTATCGCCTGCCTGTTTGTGCTGGTGATTGTTGCCGTCAGCCTCTTCATGAAGCGCTTCGTCTTTGCGCCGGTCAACCTGGCGCGCGAGCACTGCAGCCAGATCGCCGCGGGCAAGCTCGACATTCCGGTGCCGGTGAAGGGGAGTTCGCATAATGAAATCGACCACCTGATGGGCTCGATGGAGCAGATGCGTCAGGCACTGCTGGCCACTATTGCTCAGGTGCGCGATGCGAGCCACACCGTGACGCACGCGGCGCAGGAGATTGCCTCCGGCAATATCGACCTCGCATCACGTACCGAGCAGCAGGCTTCCGCGTTGACCCAGACGGCGGCAAGCATGGAAGAGCTGAGCGCGACGGTGGCGAACAATACCGATAACGTGTATCAGGCCGGAAAACTGGTGCAGGACGCAGTGCACAATGCCCATACCGGCGAAGCGGTGACCCGCGAGGTGATCGACACGATGAATACCATCGCGGCGAATTCGAAGCGCATCGAAGACATTACCAGCGTGATTAACAGCATTGCCTTCCAGACCAACATTCTGGCGCTGAACGCAGCGGTGGAAGCGGCGCGCGCCGGTACGCAGGGCCGCGGTTTTGCGGTAGTGGCCAGTGAAGTGCGCACCCTCGCGCAGAAAAGCGCGGTGGCGGCCAAAGACATTGAAAGCCTGATTGCGCAGTCGGTTTCCAGCGTGAAAAACGGTGCGGAGCTGGTCAACCGCTCGGGCGAGGTGATTGACTCGATTATTTCATCGGTGAACAAAGTGAATACGCTGATGGAGCAGATCTCCGTGGCTTCGGAAGAGCAGAGCCGTGGGATCGGCCAGGTCGGGCAGGCGGTGACCGAAATGGACGGCGTGACCCAGCAGAATGCCGCGCTGGTGCAGCAGTCCGCTGCGGCGGCTGCCTCGCTGGAAGAGCAGGCGCAGCAGCTTTCACGGAGTATTTCGAGTTTTAGGTTGCCGGTGCAGGCGTAATTCTTTGAATCTGCCGGGTGGCGCTGACGCTTACCCGGCCTACGAAATCTGTAGGCCCGTGCAAGCGTTAGCGCCGCCGGGCACTCGTTGCGATTGCGCATCCGTAAAAATTATTTCATTCCCCCCAGAAATATTTCCCTCCCTCATCCGTCTACCTCATCACAAGCCATAATCAGTTACGATAAACGAGGTAACACCATGAGAGATTTTGAACTGCACGGCAGAGGTCACGGACGCGGATTTGGTCGCCACCGTATGGGCAAGGGTTTGGTTATCGGCGCGGTGATTTTCATCTTGCTCGGCCTGCTGGTGATGTCCCTGTGGAACGCCTTGCTCCCGGCAATCCTTGGCGTGAAAGCCATTGGTTTCTGGCAGGCGCTGGGCATTCTGGTGCTGAGCCGCATTCTGTTTGGCGGACTGGGCTTCCGTCCCGGCATGTTTGGCGCACACCGCCGGATGCACGAGCGCTGGATGAACATGACGCCCGAACAGCGCGAGGCGTTTATTCAGCAGCGCCGCGAAGGGTTTGGTCGTCACGGGCGCGGCCACTGCGGCTGGCACGGTCATCGTGACGATAAGCGCGATGACGCTACGCCAAAAGCGCCGGACGCAGAGTGAGCGAGATGAAAGCCGGAGAGGCGGGCGGATCCCTGTTGATGTCGGCGCTCAACGCCTGCCGCGCCCGGCTGAAAGCCTTCATTCGCGGGCGGACGTCCGTTCGCGATGATGCCGACGACATTTTGCAGGAAGTGACCTATCAGCTGATGAAGGTGGAGCAGCCGGTCGAAAACGTCGCCGCCTGGCTGTTCCGCGCGGCGCGTAACGAGATGACCGACCGGGCGCGTAAGAAACGCGAGGTGTCGCTCTCCGGCTATTTTACGGATGAAGAGGAGGAGGGCTTCCCGGAGGACGAGCTGGCCGAAACCCTGTTCGGTGTCCCGCAGACGCCGGAAGAGGAGTATCTCAAAACGCTGCTGTGGGAAGAGCTGGGGCAGGCCCTGTCTGAACTGCCGCCGCCGCAGCGCGAGGTGTTTGAAAAGACCGAGCTTCACGGCTACAGCATTAAAATGCTGGCAGAGGAGACGGGGGCCAGCGAACAGGCGCTGTTATCCCGCAAGCACAAGGCGGTGCTGTTTCTGCGCACGCGGTTGCGGGATATCTATGATGCCCTGACGGGCGAATAGCGGCCTCAGACAAAACCTTACACTTCCGGTACTTGTAGATTCATCACTATCGTTTATGATCGGGGCGTCTTGTCACTCTGGAATGTTATGCGCAACCGTCAGCTCCTCGGAAAATGGCTTTTGATCGTCACCTGTCTCGCGATGGCGCTTTGCCTCGTGCAGCGTGCGGTCATGCTCAACCATTTTTTACAGGGACTGGAGCCGCAGATCGCCCTGAGTGCAGACGCCCCGTCGCAAAGCAACGCCGGGGAGTCTGGGCCTTCACCCTGTCAGCTAGGCGCGCACTCCCTGCTTTGCGCGCAGCCGCTGTTCTTCGACGGCGCGCTACCGGCCATTATTATCTTCTTCGCGCTGCTGCAGCTGTTTACGCAAGGGCGGGCATTTGCGCCCGTGGAACAGCCCGTTCAGGCACCGCCTCCCCGAATACACCTTAAAAACTGCGTTTTCCGTGAATGAAAATCATCGTCATCACACGATAATTTTTCACTGTTCACGGAGTAAAACATGGTTAACCTCTTCAGGGGATTCGTCTTCCTGTGGCTGTCCTGCATTGGCATTGTCCATGCGGCGGACACCGGCTGGCTGGTCTCCCCACAAAACGATCACGCCCGCATCCGCTTTCAGGCGGAAAGGGAACAAACGCACATTACAGGCCTACTCACCGTTGAGCTAAAGCCCGGCTGGAAAACCTACTGGCGGTCGCCGGGCGAGGGTGGCGTCGCGCCAAAAATCGCCTGGCCGCAGGGCGTTACGGATAGCTGGTCCTGGCCGGTACCGTCGCGATTCGATATCTCCGGTATGACCACGCAGGGCTATCACGATAAGGTCACGATCCCCATCGTGCTCGACGGCGTGAAGGGCGACACGCTCGACGGCACGCTCACGCTCTCCACGTGCAGTAACGTTTGTCTGCTGACGGACTACCCGCTGCACCTCGATTTTACGCAGCCGGTGGATGACGGTTTCCATCACGCCTTTGACCGCGCGATGCAGGCCGTGCCGGGCACGTCTGGCGTTTCCGCCGATCTGTCCGCCTGGCTCTCTGACGGCAACCTGGTGGTGACGGGAACGACCGACGGGAAATGGGATAATCCGGGGATCTACTTTGACCCGCTGGAGGGGGATATTCTGCCCGGCGAGCCGGCCATTAAGCACGATGGCAATACGCTTCGGGTCACGGTGCCCGTCACCGACGAATGGGGCGATAAGCCCACGTCGCTGGAAGGCAAGAGGCTGTCATTTGTGCTGACCAATGGCAGTGACGCACAGCAAACCACGATGACCGTTGGCGCTACGCCCGCCGAGCCTTCCGCCCCAGGCGGGACGGGCAAAATGGTGCTCTTTGCCCTGCTGGGCGGGCTGATCCTCAACCTGATGCCGTGCGTGCTGCCGGTGATGGGGATGAAGCTTAACAGTATTCTGCAGGCGGGTTCGGACAGACGCGTCATCAGGCTGCGCTTCCTGGCAACCAGCGCCGGGATCCTCACCTCCTTTATGCTGCTGGCAGCCATGGTCACCGGGCTGAAGCTAGCCGGGGCGTCACTGGGATGGGGCATTCAGTTCCAGAACCCGTGGTTTATCGGGTTGATGGTTACCGTGACCTTCTTGTTTGCGCTGAACCTGTTTGGAACGTTTGAGATGCTGCTGCCTTCTGCCGCTACCGGGCGACTGGCTACGGCAGGCGGGGCGGGGCTTGGCGGCAGCTTCTGCGAAGGGATGTTCGCCACGCTGCTGGCCACGCCGTGCTCCGCACCGTTCCTCGGGACCGCAGTTGCCTTTGCTCTTGGCGCGCCGCTGCACGCCCTGTGGCTCATCTTCCTGATGCTCGGCGTGGGCATGAGCCTGCCGTGGCTGTTTGTCGCCCTGGTACCCAAAACGGCCATGCTGCTGCCGAAGCCTGGCCGCTGGATGAACACGCTTAAAGCGATCCTGGGCCTGATGATGCTGGCCTCCAGCCTCTGGCTGGCGACGCTGCTGAGCCTGCATCTGGGGGCAATGGTGAGTCAGATCGTGGTGCTGGTGCTGATTGTTGTCGCGCTGGTGCTGTTCGCATTGAAGGGGCAAACCTCCTCGCCGTTGTTCTGGATCGTGGTCATCGCGCTGTCGGCGTTTGGCGGGTATCAGCTGCGCGGAGTGTTTACCTCGCCGCCGGACGCTCCGGCGCAACTTATCGCTGAGACCATCCCGTGGCAGCCACTGAGTGAAGACGCCATCCAGCAGGCGCTTTCTCAGGGGAAACGGGTATTTGTGGATATTTCGGCGGACTGGTGTGTGACCTGCAAAGTTAACGAGCATCGGGTCCTGAATCAGCCAGACATCATTGCCGCGCTGAGTCAGCCGGACGTAGTGGCGCTGCGCGGTGACTGGAGCCAGCCGTCCGTCTTTATCGCGGATTTTCTGGCGAAGCGAAACCGCTACGCTATTCCGTTTAATGCGGTATATGGCCCTGGTCTGCCGGAGGGCGAAATCCTCTCGCCGCTGCTGGATAAACGCACCCTGGTCACCACCCTGAACAACGCAAAAGGCTAAACGTATTATGAAAAAATTCCTTATCACGCTGATGCTCCTGCTGGCCTCGGCTCAGGCGATGGCCGCTCAGCCGCTGACGCCAGACCAGGAGCAACGTGCGCAGAAGATGATCGCGGATTTTCTGTTTAACGATCCGAATTCCCCGCGTATCGGCGCGAAAAATCCAAAGCTCACCCTTGTGGTGTTTACCGACTACAACTGCCCGTACTGCAAGAAATTCGACCCCTATCTGGAGAAGATCGTAGAAAAACATCCCGATGTCGCCGTGGTGTTTAAGTTTTTACCTTACCGCTCGGAAAGTTCGCTGACCGCCGCGCGCGATGCGCTCACGCTCTGGCGTCAGGATCCCGGGCAGTTTATGAAACTGAACAATACCCTGATGGCTAAAAAGGGATACCACGATGACGCCAGCATTCAGGAAGCGCAGAAACGGGCTGGGGTCAGCGTTACCACGCCTGATGAGGAGAGTCTGATGACCATTAAGCGCAGCCTGCTTGTCGCGGAAAAAATGGGCATTCAGGGTACGCCCGCCACGCTGATTGGTGAGGGATTGCTGCCCGGCTGGGTGCCTTTTGAACAGTTCGATGAAATCGTCAGCGACGCGCTGAAAAACCGCTAACCTGAAGGGGGCGTGATGCCCCCGATAAACCGGAGAGGGATATGAAAAAATTACTGTTACTTTCGGCGCTGGCGACCTCAGGTCTGGCCCAGGCGGCTGACGCCATACCGGATGTGGTTAAACACTTCAGCGAGCAGCAGAACATTAAAATCATCAAAAAGCTGGATGCGCCCGGCGGCGCGCCGGCCTGGCTGGGGCAGTATCAGGACATGGGGGTGACGCTCTTTTTAACCCCGGACGGCAAGCACGTGATTTCGGGCTATCTGTACGATGACAAAGGGAAAAACCTCAGCGAGGGGTATTTCCAGAAAGAGATCTATGCCCCGATGGGACGGGAAATGTGGAAGACGCTCAACGCGGCGCATCCCCTGAAGGAAGGGGCGGATAACGCGCCGCGCAAAGTCTTCGTCTTCGCCGATCCGTTCTGTCCGTACTGCAAGCAGTTCTGGTCAGAGGCGCAGCCGTGGGTCAAGGCGGGCAAGGTCCAGCTGAATACGCTGCTGGTGGCGTTTCTTAACCCTAACAGCGGACGTAACGCTGCCGCGATCCTGAATGCGAAAGATCCGGTCTCGGCCTGGCGCGAGTACGAGCTCTCCGGTGGCAAAAAGTTACCGAAGCCTGAGGGGGAAGGGTCTCGCGAAACGGTAGCGATCCTGCAGAAACACCAGGCGCTGATGGACAGTCTGGGGGCCAACGCCACCCCGGCCATTTACTATATGAACGCGGAAAACGAGCTGCAGCAGGTTGTCGGGATGCCGGACGCGCAGCAGCTTGAAGCGATGTTCGGGCCGAAGCCGTAAAGAACGCAGGCAGAAACAGGACGTTTCTGCCCGGCCGTCCGGTTAGCTACCCCAGCGTCCTTTGAGATAGTTGACCGCCTGCTGCGTCTGCGGCTTGTTCAGGTAATCTTCCCGGAACAGGATGGTGCCGTTGACGTTGGGCAGTGAATCATTGAGATCGAGCTGTTTTTTCAGTTCCGGCACGCCGCCCTGAACCGTCCAGTCCGGCTCATTTTTCGACGGTTCGCCCACTTTGTAGAACGCGATGCCGATGTACAGACGCGTGTGGGTCGGCTTCACGACGTCGGCCCACCATTTGGTCAGCACGTCATAGCGCGCGGCATCCCGGGAGAAGGGCCAGTAAATTTGCGGGGCGATGTAGTCCAGCAGGCCCTGCTGCACCCACTGACGCGTATCGGCGTAGGATTCATCATAGGCGGCGGCACCCCGGGTGTCCGAGCCTGCCGGGTCAAAGGAGCGGTTACGCCACACGCCAGCCGGGCTGACGCCAAACTCAACGTCGGGTTTGGTTTGTTTTATCGCGCGGGAAACCTGGACGATCAGCTGATGCGTGTTGTGTCTTCGCCAGTCGGCCTTAGAGGCAAATCCCTGTCCGTACTGCCGGTAAGTCTGAGAATCATTCAGCGCGGATCCCGGTGATTCAGCATAAAAGTAATCATCAAACTGCACGCCGTCTATCGGGTAGTTCGCCACGACTTCCGTGACGACACGGGTTATCCAGTCGCGCACTTCCGGAATGCCGGGATCGAGTACGAAGCGATCGCCCGAGACGCGTACCCACTCCGGGTGCTGGACATAGACGCTCGACGGGGTCTGATACGCCGTCCGGTTCAGGGCAGCGATGGTTGACGGCTTCGTGTTGGTCGACACGCGGTACGGGTTGAACCAGGCATGGACTTTCATACCGCGCTTGTGCGCTTCATCCAGCATAAACTGAAGCGGATCGTATCCCGGATATTCGCCGATGTTGCCCGTCAGCATATCTGACCACGGTAATATTTTTGATGACCAGAGTGCCGTGCTGTCCGGCTTTACCTGGAAAAATACCGTGTTAATCCCAAGGTGTTTAAGGTTATCGAGCTTGGCGATAAGCGCCTGCTTTTGCATTGCGATGCGCTGGTCAGCGCTGGTGCCATTCACCGAGGCCACCGGCGGCCAGTCGAGGCGAGAGACGGTCGCCAGCCAGATCCCGCGCATCGGCTCGTTTGCCTGTTGGGTCGGTTTGCTGACGGTGGGGAGCGGGGTAACTAATGATTTTGGTGGTTTTGAGGAGCAGCTTACAAGTAAAAGTGCGCAGCCAGCCAGCGCACCGATCCGTTTTACGTGTCGCGTCATTTGCGTATTAGCTCTTGATAATCCGACTGTTAGCCCAGGGATTAAAGGCGGGCGCCTCCTGTTCTATATGTCCCTCGTCGTGGAGGGAATCCAGATACAGGGCTTCGACCTCCGCGCGTGCCCACGGGGTACGGCGCAGAAATTTCAGGCTCGATTTAACGCTGGGGTCTTTTCTGAAACAGTTAATTTTGATGCGGTCACCCAACTCGCTCCAGCCATATTTCGCCACCAGGGCGTTGACCATCATCTCCAGCGTGACGCCATGCAAAGGATCGTTAGAAATGTGTGCAGTCATAGGTGTCCGGATGTCTCAATTTTTGTGGGGGTGGAGTTACCGAAGAAAGGGTACAAGAAAGCAGGGGAAGCGGCAATTTAAGCGTGAAATTCTTCACCCCCGAGGGGTGAAGAAAGAGGAACGTTCGTTTACTTTTTGTCTTTAAACAGTTCAGGTGCCCACGGTGTCGGGTCAACCTCCATAAACGGCGCGCGCTCGAAGCGATCCTTCAGCGCCCACGGCACCGTGCAATCAAAGATGGTCTTGCAGGAGATGCCGTTTCCGCGAATTGAGTTGCTGTAATCCGGCGACTGAGACGGATCCAGCTGGTGGCCGCGGATCCCCGGAATATTCGTGATGCTGACATCGCCCTGCATACGGGTGGTCATCGCCCACAGGATGTCGTCGCTGTCGAAAATATCCACGTCTTCATCGACAAGGATAATGTTTTTCAGCTCCGAATAGGTGGCTAACGCGATAAGCGCTGCCTGGCCCTGGCGTCCTTCATCTGACGGCTGGCGTTTTTTCACCTGCAAAATACCCAGGAATTTACCGCCACCCGCGGTATGTGCATAGACGTTTTGCAGGAAGCCCGGAATCGCCTCTTCCACCGCATTGCGGATACTGGCCTCCGTCGGCAAACCGGCCAGGGTGGTATGTTCTTCTCCGGGGCCCACCAGCGTTTGCAGGATAGCCTGGTGGCGCATGGTCACCGCTTTCACTTTGATCACTGGCAGAGACGGGTTCGCCTCACCGCAGTAGCCCGGGAATTCCGGCATCGCGTGGCCGGTGTTGGTATGCTGATCTTCTCTTACGCGCACGCCGGGAAGCAGTTCGCCTTCAATGATAATTTCCGCCCGCGCGATGGCTTTCTCTTTTACCGCCACGCCCTGTACCAGCTCGACCGGCTGCTGGCGCAACGCCCCGGCGACGCCCAGCTCATTGTAACCAAACGGTGTGGTGGGGGCCTCAAAACACGCGCCGATATAGATAGCGGGATCGAGCCCCATGTTGATCGTCACCGGCAGCGGTTTTCCGGCCGCTTCCGCTTTTTTGCGAAAGACTTCAATATGGCGACCGGCGGCCAGGAACATGGATAGCTCATCGCGCTCCTGCACGCAAAGGCGGTGGATGGTGACATCCGTCAGCGAGCTGTCCTCCGGATCGCTTGCCAGCACCAGTCCCAGGCAGAAGAACGGGCCTGCATCAATCGGCGTATTGGTTGGTGCTGGCAGCAGTTTGCGCAGATCGAAGTCCGGATCTTCAGCGTAGAAGACCTGCTCCTGACAAGGGGCCTGCGAGGCCGGGACGACAACGGGTGCGACCGGTTTTTTCACCGCCTGACCGACATGTTTTGCCAGTTCAGAAGGCGCACAGCCTAACAAAAGTGCCGCGCGTTCACGGCTGGCGTGCATGCCCACCAGAATGCGCGAGCCCGGATAGCCCTTCACGCTGTTGAACATCATGGCCGGCCCCGTGCGGGTCGGGCGTTTTACCGTACCGCCCGCGCCAATATGACGATACACACCTGCCAGCTCTGCGTTAGGATCGACGGGATGATCGGTTTCAATATACTGGCCTTCGTGGCGCTTCAGTAAGGCGATGGCACTTCTGAGATCGTTGACTGGGTTTTCCATATTTTCCTCCCTCGGTTGAATACCTCCATTTTTACGACAATGACCCATAGCATCAATTGCATCATTACTGCTAAATTGATAATAAATTTATTATCAAAAAAGGAAGTCTCCCGTGCAGTTTCGTCAGATGCGCCATTTCATTGTCGTTGCCGAAGAACTCCACATGCACCGGGCCGCCGAGCGTTTAAACATGGCGCAACCGGCGCTGAGCCAGCAGATAAAGGCGCTGGAAGAACGTTTAGGCGTCACGCTCTTTAGCCGGGCGAACCGTCGCTTAACCCTGACGCCCGCGGGCGACGCGTTTCTGGTGAAGGCCAGGCTCGCCATCTCCCTGACTGAGCAGGCGGTACTGGACGCCAGGCAAACGGCGAGAGGCGAGCAGGGGGTGTTAAACCTGGGATGCGTGTCGAGTGCGATGTTCGACGGTAAGCTGCCCGCTGCACTGCGCCAGATGCACAGCCGCTGGCCGGCGATAACCATGTCTTTGATGACGGGTAATGTGCAGACGCTCTACGCCGCCGTGCAAAGTAACCAGCTGGATGTGGCGATTATTCGGGCACCGCTGCCATCGCTGCCTGACGATCTGCAAAGCCGGCCGTTCACCTCAGAAAAAACGGTGCTGGCGCTGTATCGCCAGCATCCTCTGGCCGACTCTTCCGCTCTGACGCTCGCGTCAGTGAAGGATGAAAAATGGATCTCGCTGCGCGATCCGGAGGGCGTGGGGCTGGAGCAGTACTTTTATGACGTCTGTAGCGGGGCGGGTTTCCAGCCGGACGTAGTGCAGAATGCGACGGATGTTCCCACGGTGATAAGCCTGGTCTCCGCGGGATTTGGTCTGGCGTTGCTGCCTGCGTCAGCAAAGGCAGTGAGTGTCGAGAATGTCGTTTACGTGGACATTCTCGACCGTCTCAGGGAAAGCGAACTGACGCTGGTGTGCCACCGAATTATTCGCTCAGAAGTGCTTAAAAAATTTCTGATGACCCTCGATCGCACCTGACGGCGTCATCCGCTTATTTCACGCTGCTGGCGTCCCGGTTGGTATAGGTAACGGGAACCCAGGCATAGCCACCGTTTTCACCTTTGGTGACATAGCCGATACCCGGGAACGGCAGATGGGGCGCGGCAATCAGGTCTCTGTTTTTCACAAAGTCCGCAAACGCCTGTTCGCGCACGCTTGCCGCTTTGTCCTGATCTTCATCGTAGGTGATGGTCACACCAGGCTGCGGGAACTGGACCGCCCCGGCATGAATGATGTCGCCGACAAAGGTGATCTTCTCGCCTTTGCTTGTCAGCGTGTAGAAGGCTGAACCCGGCGTATGGCCGGGATGAACCGTGCCGGTCAGCCCCGGAAGAATCTCAGCCGTGCCGCTAAAAGGCACCACTTTACCGGCGTCAAGATAGGGCTTTAAGGTCTTCTGCGCGACGTCAAAGTAGTTCTTGCCGTAGCCGGTTTTCTTTTGATTATCGTCGTTAAAGAAAAAGTCGACGTCGGATTTGCCAACGAAAACGCGTGCGTTGCTGAATACCACCTTGCCGTCTTTGACCAGACCGCCCGCGTGATCGGAGTGGGCGTGGGTCAGCAGGACTTCAGTAATGTCCTCGGGTTTAACCCCTTGCGTGGCGAGGCTTTCAACCAGGCGTCCACCCGCATCAGGACCAAAGAGCTGGCCCGAGCCGGTATCCACCAGAATTTTATGTCCGGGGATCGCAATCAGGAACGCGTTAATGGAGACCTCGGCCGGGTTGGTCTGGAAATTTTTCGCGAGCAGCGCATCAATCTTTTGCGGCGTTGTCCGGCGCAGCAGCTTATGCAGATCCTGCGCGACGGTTCCGTCGGTAAAAGACGTGACAATGACATCGCCGACCTGCACGCGGTAACCGCCCGCCGGTTGTTTAACGACGTGCTGGGGCGTTTCTGCCGAAGCCTGCAGCACAGGGTAGAAAAGCAGTGAACTGGACATCAGCGTGGAAAGAGCAAGTTTTTTCATGGTAAGCATACGCGTCTCCTTTGAAAGTGCTCATCTTACTCATAGCGGCCGTAGAGCAGCGAGTTTTCGCTACACCAGCATGTAATACCAGAACAGGGCAACTTCGTCTTTTTCCGGCAGGGCGTTGTACAGATAACGGTCGTATCCGCCCAGGGTGAAACCGTAGTTTCGGTAAAACAGACAGGCCGAGACGTTAACATTTTGGGTTTCCAGCCGCAGTCCCGGCGCGTTTACGCTTCGCGCCCACACGTGCGCGGCGGCCATCAGTTTTTGTGCTGCGCCGGTTCTGCGCTTTGTGCGCTCCACGGCAATATAATCGACCGAGATAAATTTATTCCAGCTGATTGAGGCGGTAATAAATCCCGCTATTTCACCGTTATCCGTTTCGGCGACAAGAAATATGGCGTCCGGATTAACGCAATGATTTTCCAGGGTTTGAATGTCAAGCTCGTAGATTTTTAGCCAGGGTTCGGCGACGGCTTCGATATGCAAATCACAGTGAATAAAGGGCTCTCGCGCAATGTGGTTAACGGTGAAAGAGAAGTCACAACATTCAAGGCGTGCGAGGTCGGTATTTAATCCTTTTCGAATCTGCATAATTTCCCCTGTAGTGAGTGAGTTCATAAAGAATAGACCAGGCGGTTAAATCCGCTGAGCCAACACACTTTTAATCCTGAACTAAGCTTGTACTTCGTTCCGCGTAAAATGTGGGTCATTCGAGGACAATGAATGGAATTCAGGACATTTCAAAAGCAGTGGGGTGCTGAGTTTATTTCCGATGACGTTGTACGTTTTCGCGTCTGGGCAGAAGGACAGAAAGCGCTGACGCTACGTCTGGCCGTCACCGACGTGCCGATGACGGCAGTGGGTAACGGTTGGTTTCAGGCAGACGTTCCGGGCGTTACGCACGGCACAGAGTATCAGTTTGTCCTGCAGGACGGCATGACGGTGCCCGATCCCGCGTCTCGCGCACAGGCGAGAGACGTTAACGGCCCCTCCATCGTTATCGATCCCCGACGTTATCAGCCGGTTAACCGGGACTGGTCAGGGCGGCCGTGGGAAGAGACGGTTATCTATGAACTTCACATTGGCACGTTTACCCCGGAGGGGACCTTCCGAGCCGCGATTGAAAAACTCCCTTATCTGGCAGAACTGGGTATAACCCAGCTTGAAGTTATGCCCGTGTCTCAGTTTGGCGGATCCCGCGGCTGGGGGTACGACGGTGTGTTGCTTTATGCTCCGCACGCCGCATACGGTACGCCAGAGGATTTCCACGCGTTAATCGATGCCGCGCACGGTCTTGGGCTTTCCGTGGTGCTGGATATCGTACTCAACCACTTCGGCCCGGAAGGCAACTATCTCCCGTTGCTGTCGCCTGCCTTTTTCGATGCTGAGCGGATGACGCCCTGGGGCAACGGAATCGCCTACGAGCGCGAGCCGGTAAGACATTACATTACCGATGCGCCGCTCTACTGGCTGACCGAGTACCGCCTGGACGGCCTGCGTTTTGATGCCATCGACCAGATTAAAGACAGCTCGAAGACGCATATTCTCCAGGAAATTGCAGAGAAGATCCGTGAGGCGATCCCGAACCGTCATGTTCACCTGACCACGGAAGACAGCCGCAACGTCATTTTCCTGCATCCGCGTGATGAGCACGGCAATACGCCGCTGTTTACCGCTGAGTGGAATGATGATTTCCACAACGCGGCTCACGTGTTTGCCACCGGTGAGACGCACGCGTACTACCAGGATTTTGCGTTTGAACCAGAGAAAAAATTCGCCCGGGCGCTGGCAGAAGGGTTTGTCTACCAGGGCGAGGTTTCGCTGCAAACCGGCCAGTCCCGCGGAGTGGAGTGTCACACGCAGCCACCGCAGTTCTTCGTTGATTTTATTCAGAACCACGATCAGACCGGGAATCGCGCCCATGGTGAGCGGCTTATCACCCTCGCAGGTGCCAATAAAACCCGTGTGCTGCTTGCTGCACTACTGCTTTCCCCCCATATCCCGCTGCTGTTTATGGGCGAGGAGTTTGGTGAATCACATCCGTTCCTGTTCTTCACCGATTTTCACGGCGATCTGGCCGACGCGGTGCGGGAAGGGCGCGCAAAAGAGTTTACTGGCCATGCCGGGCACGATGACGCTGTCCCGGACCCGAATGACGTGAATACCTTTGTCCGCTCAAAGCTTGACTGGAATAAAATTGCCACCGACGACGGCAAAACGTGGCTCCGCTTCACGCGCCATCTGCTTACGCTGCGTCATCGTTATATCGTTCCGCTTCTGCATGAGGGAAGTCGCGTCGAGGGCAAGGTGATCGGGACGGCACCCGGTATGGTGGCCGTAAGCTGGCGCTTCCCGTCCGGAACGCTTTCGCTGGCGCTCAATATCGGCAATAAATCTGTCAAACCGCCCGCTCTCCCGGGGGAGACGCGCTTCGCCTGGCCGGAGGTAACCGACATTTTGCCGCCGAACAGTATTGTCGTTCGCTTTGCTGATGGAGAAGCATCGTTATGATCCCTTCCGCCACGTACCGTATACAGTTCCGTAATGGCATGACCTTCGATCGCGTTGTCGCGCTGGTACCCTATCTGAAAGACCTCGGCATCAGCCACCTTTATGCCTCCCCGGTGTTTACTGCCACAACGGATTCCACGCACGGCTATGACGTCACCAACCCGAATGAAATAGACCCTGCGATCGGCGGACGCGAAGGTTTCGACCGCATGTCCGCGGCGCTTAAGCAGGCCGGCATGGGGCTGATACTGGATATTGTCCCTAACCATATGTCGACTTCTCTGGAAAACACCTGGTGGCGGGACGTGATTGAGTACGGACAGCAGAGCCGCTATTTCCGCTATTTCGATATCGACGGGTCTCGCCCGCTGACGCTGCCGTTTCTCGGGGACACCTTTGAGGCGGAGCTGGAGAAGGGAGCCATTACTTTAAAACGTGACCCTGTCACAAACAAAGCCGCTCTGATCTATTACGACACCGCATATCCGCTCAACCCGGGCACGTTCAGCGAGGATAAGAGCCTTGCGGAACTGCACGAAGCACAAAGCTGGCGATTGATGTCCTGGCGGGAAGCGCCGAAACAGCTTTCGTGGCGACGTTTCTTTGAGATTACCGGTCTGGTGGGCGTGCGTGTTGAAGATGACGCGGTATTCGACGATACGCATCGCCTCATCCTTGAACTGGTTCACGCGGGTGTGGTGGACGGTCTGCGGATCGACCATATCGACGGTCTGGCCGATCCGCTGGGCTATCTGCAGCGCCTGCGGCAGGCAACCGGACCGGACTGTTATATCACGGTCGAGAAAATTCTCGCTAAAGGAGAACAGCTTCCCGCCGAGTGGCCCGTCTCCGGTACTACCGGGTATGAATTTATCGCTTCGCTGGCGGAAGTGCTGGTCGACGACGATAACCTGTCGCGTCTGGAAAAAATTCACGATGAGACGCTGGGGGTAACGGTCGATCGCCACGCGGAACTGCGCGATGCGAAAGGCCTGATGACCGATCGTAATTTTGAGGGCGAGTTCACCACGCTGCTTAATCTTGCAGACGATCTGGCCCGCCGCAATGACGTTGCGCTTCAGCGCGATGATATTCGCCACGCGTTACGCGAGCTGCTTATCGCCTTTCCGGTGTACCGCACCTACGGCACCCGGGAGGGGTTAACCCCGCCAGATGTCGCGCTGCTTAACCGCGTGGTCGCCAGCGTCGAGACATCCGAAGCCGCCCTGAGCCTGATAGTCCGCATTCTTACCGGCGATTTGCCGGAAGAGTGCCGCGAGTCCGCCGCGCTTTTCAGAATCCGCTTTCAGCAGTTGACCGGGCCGCTGATGGCGAAGTCCGTTGAAGACACGCTGTTCTTTCGTCATAACCTGGAGCTGGCGCTTAATGAAGTGGGCGCCGACCCGACGCCGCGCGCGTTCTCGCTATCCCGCTTTCATCAGGAGATGCGCATTCGTCTGGCCCGTCAGCCCGATGCGCTGCTGGGCACCTCCACGCACGATACCAAGCGCGGGGAAGATGCCCGGGCCCGGCTTTACACCCTGACGGAGGCCCCGGAACAGTGGGGCGAAAATCTGGCCCGCTGGCGCCAGATGAACCAGACCCAGGTGCGGTTTCTCAATGACGGTACCGCGCCAAACGCCGCCGACACCTGGATGATCTATCAGGCGCTGGCAGGCGTCTGGCCCGCCACGCTGTCGCCGGACGACGCCGACGGGCTTGCCTCGCTGGAGGCGCGTTTTATCGCTTTCCTCGAAAAAGCGCTGCGCGAGGCGAAACAGCGCACCGACTGGATCGACAGCAACGAGAGCTATGAGAGCGTGGTGCTGCGCTATGCCCGGCACCTGCTTTCACCGGACAACACGCTGTTTCTGCATGATTTCAGCGAGTCCATGCGGCCCTTTATCCGCGCCGGACTGATGAACAGCCTCAGCCAGACGGTGATTAAGCTGACGGCGCCCGGCGTGCCGGATATCTATCAGGGCAGCGAGGCGCTTAACGTTAGCCTTGTCGATCCGGATAACCGCCGCGAGCCGGACTTTCCGACGCTGGTGCAAAACCTCAGCGTGGCGAATGCCGGTATGTTTGAAAACCCGGCGTGCTGGCAGGACGGAAGGGTGAAGCAGTTTGTCACCGCTACGCTCCTGCGTCTGCGGCCACACTATCCCGGGCTGTTTCGCTATGGCGACTGGCTGCCGCTTAAAGTGTCCGGCGAGCGGGAGGAGCATCTGATTGTCTATGCGCGAGTGAAAGACGGCGAGGTGCTGATTGTTGCCGTGCCGCGACTGGTTTTTGGCGTCACCGATAACCGCACGCTGTGGGGCAATACCACGGTGGCGATACCCGAGGCGCTGGCAGGAAAACGCTATCGGGATCTGTTCAGCGGTGAAAGCCGCATGCTGCAAGAGACGCTGGATTTAACGTCAGAAAAGGGATGTGTACTGGTTCTGCTTACCTGCGAATAATCGTGGAGAACGAAAATGGCAAAGGATACAACGTTTGAAATTCGGGCCGGTCATGGCCAGCAGTTGGGTGCAAATTATGATGGGAAGGGGGTCAACTTCGCGCTGTTCTCCGCTCACGCTGAGCGGGTGGAGCTCTGTCTGTTTGACCCCTCCGGGAAAATGGAAATCGCCCGGCTCGAGCTTCCTGAATATACCCACGAAGTCTGGCACGGCTATGTGCCGGATCTGAAGCCCGGTGCGCTTTACGGCTATCGCGTCTACGGCCCCTATGACCCGGAAAACGGTCATCGCTTCAACCCGCATAAACTGCTTATCGACCCCTATGCCCGCGAACTGGTGGGTGATATCGACTGGAACGAGGCCCATTTCGGCTATGCGCTGGGGCATGACGAATTAGACTTGAGCTTTGATACCCGTGACAGCGCCCCGTTCACGCCAAAATGTAAGGTTATCGACCCGAACGCCTGTGACTGGCAGGACACTAACCGACCCACTATCCCCTGGCCGAACACCGTGGTGTATGAAAGCCACGTAAAAGGGTTTACCCAGATGAACCCGGCAATTCCTCCCGAACTGCGCGGCACCTTTGAGGGGATGGGGCATAAAGCCTCCGTGGACTACATCAAAAGTCTCGGCATCACCTCGGTTGAGCTGCTCCCGGTTCACTGGTTCCCGGACGATCAACATCTTCTCGACCGCGGTCTGAAAAACTTCTGGGGCTATAACACGCTGGGCTTTTTTGCGCCGGCGTCGCGCTACTTCGGCCCGGCGGGGATACAGGGCTTTCGCGATATGGTGCGCGCTTATCATGATGCGGGCATCGAAGTGATTCTCGACGTGGTGTATAACCACACGGCGGAAGGCAATGAGCTTGGCCCCACGCTCTCGTTTAAAGGCATTGATAACTACAGTTATTACCGCACGCTGCCTGACCAGCACCGGTATTACATCAACGACACCGGAACGGGGAACACGGTCAATACCTCTCACCCGCGTGTGCTGCAGATGGTGATGGATTCGCTGCGCTACTGGGCGGAGTCGATGCATATTGACGGTTTCCGTTTCGACCTGGGAACGATACTGGGCCGCGAACCGGAAGGGTTTGATCCGCGCGGCGGCTTTTTCGACGCCATGACCCAGGATCCGGTTTTATCCCGACTGAAGCTGATTGGTGAACCCTGGGATATCGGCCCCGGCGGCTATCAGGTGGGCGGTTTTCCGCCAGGCTGGGGTGAATGGAACGACAAATACCGCGACACCGTACGCGAGTACTGGAAGGGGGATAACGTCTCTAACGACTTTGCCGCCCGTCTGCTGGGATCCGGTGACTTGTACGATCTGCGCGGGCGTCGCCCCTGGGCCAGCGTTAATTTCATCACCGCCCATGACGGCTTTACGCTGAATGACCTGGTGTCGTACAACGAGAAGCATAACGCCGACAACGGGGAAGACAATAATGATGGCCATAACGATAACCGTTCATACAACTATGGCGAAGAAGGGCCGACGGAGAACCCGGATATTATTGCTACCCGCGAAAGGCAGAAGCGTAATTTCCTGACCACGCTGCTGTTTTCCCATGGTACGCCAATGCTGCTGGCCGGCGATGAGTTTGGCCGCACGCAGAAGGGCAACAACAACGGCTACTGCCAGGACAGTGAGATCTCGTGGATCGACTGGAAAGGACTCTCCGAGAACGACGCCGCGCTGCGCGAGTTTACCCGACGTTTGATTGCGCTTCGTGCCGCGCAACCGTTATTGCGTCGTGAAAGCTGGCGCGACGGGCTGGAGATCCGCTGGTTTAACGCCGGCGGCGGTCCGCAGCAGGCAGAGCAGTGGGATGAGGGCTCGACGCTCGGGGTGTCCATCAGCAGGCCCGATCTCAAACAGGAAGAGGGGATCTGGCACGATGTGCTCATGCTGTTCAACCCGTTTGAAGGCAGCGTGGCATTCCAGATCCCACAGTTTGGTGAAGGAGGATGGGTGCTAGAGCTGTCTACAGCCGATGACGCCGTGACCGGGAAGGCGATCACCGAAGCGGTAGAATTCGAGCTGGCCGGACGCAGCATTACTCTTTTCCGACGGCCCTGAGTTTACAGTGATGCCGCCGCCCTGGCGGCGGTGTCGTACAGGGAGGAAATCGTGCGTAACAGCTGCGCGGTTTCGCCAATGGATTTTCCGGCAATGCCGCTCTCCGCATGTATCGCGATCAGACACGCCTCCCGCACGTCGCGGTATTTCATACATAACGCTTTCCCTTCCTCCGTGGTGGAGAAAAAGAGCTCTTTACCCGCTTTCTCACTTGTCACGTAGCCTGCTTTAACCAGCTTTTTCAGGGCATAAGTCACCACATGCGTATCTTCCACGTTGAGAACAAAACAGATATCAGCCAGCTTTTTCTTGCGATCGCGGTGGTTCACATGGTGCAGAAGTGAGACATCAAAGGCGCCCATATCGGGCTCGCCGGCAGCCGTCATGCAGCGCACCATCCATTTGTTGAACGCGTTGCTGGTCATGATCAGCGCGTATTCCAGCTCTGACAGTTCCGCGCAGCGCTCGGACACCAGATGGCGGGACGAGACGATCCGGCCATCGTTGATGTCGTCGTGATGGGGTGAAGCATGCTTTTCTGAGGTCATAACGTTCCTTAGTCAGAAATGTAAACTCATCGATAAAATAAGAACATTTTATTGATAAATTGTTTACATGTTTTTGAGGTTCAGATATAGCTTTTTAGCGCAGGTTTTGCAAAGCCTGACGAAAACACAACATCGCTCGCCGCAAATTAAAAAAATAGCCGTCGGCGCGCAACGCTCACTTTCGATAGGGTAAACGTTATGGACGGTTCTACGCTGTTGCCGCTGATCGGGATACCGATCGTGGTTATTGGTTTTGCTTTGCGCTTCAACCCGCTACTGGTGGTCGTGGTCGCGGGGCTGGCGACGGGTCTGCTGGTCGGTATGGATCTCGGCATGCTGCTTGAGACCTTTGGCGAGAAGTTCGTCAATAGCCGATCGCTCGCGACCTTCATTCTGATCCTGCCGGTCATTGGTCTGCTGGAATATTACGGGCTAAAAGAGCGCGCCCAGGCCTGGGTCGCGAAGATCGCCAGCGCTACCTCGGCGCGCATTTTGATGCTCTACTTTGTCGCCCGTGAAGGCACGGCCGCGTTAGGGTTGATGTCGCTGGGCGGGCATGCCCAGACGGTACGCCCGCTGCTGGCGCCGATGGCGGAAGGGGCCGCTCTGAACGAGTATGGTGAACTGCCGCAGCATATCCGCGACAAAATCAAAGCCCATGCCGCCGCGTGTGACAATATCGCGGTCTTCTTTGGGGAAGACATTTTTATCGCCTTTGGTGCAGTGCTGCTGATTGACGCGTTCCTGAAAGAGAACGGCATTCAGGGGATTGAACCGCTGCATATCGGCCTGTGGGCCATTCCGACGGCCATTGCGGCATTGATTATTCATATGACACGCCTGCTGCGCCTGGATGCCAGTATCCGTCGTGACGTGATGGCCTGGCGTGCAGAGCAGGCAACGCAGGGGGCCGCGCAATGATGACGCTTATCACCATTAACCGCGTGTACTACCTGATTGGCTTCGTCGTAATGTTGCTGGTGGTCATGACCCTGCGCGATCGTGCGAATCCGAAGCGTTTCACCACCGCGCTTTTCTGGTTTTTATTTGGTGGGATTTTCCTGTTCGGTGATCTGATGGTTCAGGAGCTCGGCAAATCGCTGGCGTACCGGATCATCGGCGGCAGCGTTATTGTTATCGCGCTGCTGGCGGGCTTTGGTCTCGTCGGAAAGGGGCACTACAAAATGGCCTCTGACGAGGAACGGGTTGCCTCGTCAAACCGGCTCAAAAACTGGCTGTTCCTGCCCGCGCTGATGATCCCCGTGGTGACGGTTATCGGGACGCTGTTCCTGAAGGGCGTGTCGATTGGCGGCGTTTATCTTCTCGACCAGAAACAGCTCACCCTTGCGGCGCTGTGCGTGGCCTGCGTCGCGGCGATCCTCACCGGCTGGTGGCTGACGAAGGGCACGCCGCTGCACGCGATTCGCCAGTCTCGCCGTCTTGTCGATACCATCGGCTGGGCGGTGATCCTGCCGCAGATGCTGGCCATGCTGGGTGGGGTATTCGTGGCGGCCAATACCGGTGACTCCGTGCAAAAGGTAGTGAGCCTGTTTGTGAACCCGGATAACCGCTTCATGCTGGTGGTGATTTACTGCGTGGGGATGGCGCTGTTTACCATGATCATGGGTAACGCCTTTGCCGCTTTCCCGGTATTGAGTGCCGGTATCGCCTTACCGTTCCTGATTAACGTGCATCACGGTAACCCGGCGCCGCTGCTGGCGATTGGCATGTACGCAGGGTATTGCGGCACGCTGATGACGCCGATGGCCGCGAACTTCAATATCGTGCCCGCCGCGCTGCTGGAGCTGAAAGACAAATATCAGGTGATCAAGATCCAGATCCCGACCGCGTTAACCTTGCTGGTGGTGAACGTGTTCTTAATGTATTTCCTCGTTTTTCGCTAAGGAGTGGTTATGGAATTAACGCAACAACAGGCTGACGCGTTTGCCCGAATGCCTTTAACCTATTTGCGCCAGGAATACCCGAACCACATCATGCATCTGCTGAATGATGATGGTGATGTTCTGCCGCCTCGCGAACTGCACCCGATTTTCTACGGCTGTTTTGACTGGCACTCGGCCGTGCACGGCTACTGGTTGCTGCTGCGCTGCGTGCGTCTCTATCCCGAATTGCCGTGCCGGGATGAAATCGTCGCGCTATTCGACGAGCATCTGACCGAAGAGAACGTGGCTAAGGAACTGGCCTATTTTACTGCGCCGTTCCGCGCCTCGTTTGAGCGCCCGTATGGCTACGGCTGGCTGCTGGCGCTGGCCCAGGAACTGAAACAGTCTTCACTGCCGCAGGCCGCAGGCTGGTATCAGACGCTTGAACCGTTAACGCAGGATATTCGCAATCGTCTGGTGGATTACCTCGGCAAGCTCACCTATCCGATCCGCGTCGGGACGCATTACAACACGGCGTTTGCTCTGGCGCTGGCGCTCGACTATGCGCGTACAGTGGGGGACAGCGGGCTTGAGCAGGCTATTCTGGCATCAGCGGAACGGTTTTATCTCGCCGACACGCGCTACCCGGCGCACTACGAGCCCGGCGGTGATGAGTATATTTCCGGTGCGCTGACAGAAGCGTTGCTGATGAGCAAGGTGGCAGAGGACTTCCCGGCCTGGTTCGACGCGTTTTTGCCGGAGGTGGGCGCCGTTGCAGCCCTGATGAGCCCGGCGCAAGTGAGTGACCGTACCGACCCGAAAATTGCCCATCTGGACGGGTTAAACCTGAGCCGCGCCTGGTGTATGAAGCATATCGCAAAAGCGCTTCCCGCAAACCATCCGGCGCAGCAGGCGCTGCGTGATTCGGTGGCGAAACACCTGATGGCAAGCATAGAGCATGTTGTCGGCAGCCACTACAGCGGCGGGCACTGGCTGGCGAGCTTTGCGCTGCTGGCGCTGGAGTAAATAAACGAGACGCCTTTCTTGCCGGGTGGTGCTGCGCTTACCCGGCCTACATTGTTCATTAAAATCAATATATTGCATATTATCTTGTAGGCCCGTGCAAGCGTAGCGCCGCCGGGCGCAGCCTGCTCGCGCTAAACAACACGGCGCCCGTCGAGGCTATGACGGCGATCCACAGCGCAACATGCACGATCCGGTCATCAAGGGTTTGGCCGGTTGTTGCCGCCAGCAGCACGCCCACCGTAGCGGCGCCGAGACACTGGCCGAATGTCCTGACGATAGACAACACGCCGGAGGCATAGCTGGCATAGTCTCGCGCCACGTTAGCGAGCATTTCCCGGTTATTGGGGCTCTGGAAGCAGCCAAACCCTATCCCGCAAACCAGGCTGCGCAGGCAGATGTTCCATACGGATGGGCTTTCAGGCAGGGTCGCCAGCAGAACCAACCCACCGATAAATATCATCAGCCCGAGGGTCGAAATCAGCGGCGCGGAAATCATATCTGCCCAACGCCCCGCGTGCGGCGCAATCAGCACAATACCTATCGGCCACGGGTTAAAGAGCAGCGCAGAAACCACGGGACTGTAGCCATACACGCTCTGAAACAGGAACGGCAGCGCGACAAAGGTGATGCCCTGGCTCACAAACGAGGCCAGCGAGGTTAGCGCAGCGAGGGTAAAGCGTCCGTTTTTGAATATGACGGGCGGCAATAAAGGGTGACTTGCCCGCCGAATCCGCCAGATAAAGGCGAGGGCGCTCATCAGCGCGAAAAGTCCCCAGCCGATGGCTTCGTGATTAATGTGCTGCGTGACGCGCTGAAGACTGTTGGCCGTCATGATCGTTGCTCCCAGAAATGTTGCGGAGAGCACTGCGCCTGGCGCATCAAAGGAGGATTTATCACCCGCTGATTCCTTCGGTAAAGCGCGCCATGCCAGCAGCAGGGCGATGCAGCCTGGAATAAGGTTAATGGCGAACAGCCACTGCCAGCTCAGCGCGTTCAGAATCGTTCCGCCCAGCACCGGGGCTATGGCCGTGCTGGAGGCGATAAGCAGGGCGTGCAGTCCCAGAACGCGGCCAAGCAGTCTGCCGGGGAAAACGGATCGCAGGATTGCCGGGGCGATGCTCAGGGTGGCCGCGCCGCCGATGCCCTGCAGAATACGCATTCCGATAAGCACATCCGGGGTCTTCGCCAGCGCGCAGCCGAGAGAGGTAAGCGTAAAGGTGGCGAGCCCGGCCAGAAACACCGGGCGATAGCCCACGCGCGCCGCCAGCGCGGCAAAGATGGCGAGGGTCATGGCCGCTGACAGCAGATAACCGTTGGCGAACCAGACAGCAACATTGGCAGGAACCTGCATTGCGCTTGCCATGGAGGGGAGCGCGATGTTGATCATCGTTCCGTCAAAGACCCCCATCAGCGTGGTGGTCATCACGGCGGCCAGGACCCGGGCGCGCTCATGCCCGGATAAACCTTCATCGCCGGGCAGGTTTGAAAATAGCGTCATCGTCGTTACTCCAGAAAAGAATAGTAATGACGAAACTATAATCATCAGGTATACAGGGCGGAAGACGCAGCATTTGCACTTAATCGTTGCATATAACGCCCTATCTGAGGATTCCTCATGACCGATCCTGACTTTAATCTGCTTGTCGCGCTCGATGTCCTGCTGGCCGAAGCCAGCGTGGCGGGCGCGGCGCGACGCTTAAACCTGAGCACCTCAGCCATGAGCCGAACCCTGAGCAGGCTGCGGGAGGTCACCGGCGATCCTATTCTGGTTCGGGCGGGTCGTCAGATGGTGCTGACCCCCTGGGCGGAAGCCACACGGGATCGCGCCCGCAACGCCGTACACGAGGCGAGGGCGGTGCTCCAGCCCTCCAGCGATACGCTGAAGGTCGAGAATCTGGCGCGCCTGTTCACCATCAGAGCCAACGACGGTTTTGTGGTGGCGTTTGGGCCACTGCTTATTGCCGCAGTCGCAAGTGTTGCCCCCGACGTTTGTATCCGTTTCTCTCCGAAACCTGAAAAAACCTCGCGCTATCTGCGAGAGGGGCTTGTCGATCTGGAAATCGGCGTGCAGAGCAATATGGGGCCTGAAATACGTCTGCAACGGCTGTTTCAGGACAGGTTTGTTGGCGCAGTGCGCCAGGGGCATCCACTGGCTTCGCGTCCGTCAGTTAGCCTGCAGGATTATATCTCCTGGGGGCATGTGGTGGCCTCGCCCGACGGATCGTTACACGGTTTTGTCGATGACGCGCTGGCGGAACGCGGGATGAAACGTAACGTCGCCAGCGTTGTGCCCGGTTTCCCGACGGCGTTATCCGTGGCGTTGGCCTCCGATCTGATTGCCATGGTCCCGGCGCTGTATTTGCTCAATCAGACCATGTCAGAACGCGTACACGTCTTTGAACTGCCGTTTAAAACCCGGAGCATTACCGTCTCACAGATGTGGCATCCGCGCATGGAAAAGGATCCCGCGCACCGGTGGCTCAGGGAGAAGGTGCTGGAAGTATGTCGGCCGGTTCGCTGACCGCTTAAACGGTTTTCTTCGGCACGGAAAGTATAAAGCGCGTCGATACCGCATCGGATTCCACACGGATTTTTCCGTGATGGGCGCTGACGATGGATTTCACGATGGCAAGGCCGATGCCGCTGCCTTCGCCTTTACGCTGTCTTGATGGATCCACCCGGTAAAATCGGTCAAACAGCCTTGGCAGATGTTCTTCCGGGATCGGCACGCCGGGGTTGGCAACCACCAGTTCAACATTGTTTTCCTGCTCTCGGAGTGAGACGGTCACCGCTTTTCCTTCCGGCGTATAGCGCAGGGCATTGGATAACAGATTGTTAATCGCCCTTCTGAACATCTGCGGGTCGCCTTCTGTCAGGCAGGGCATTCCGTTAAATTTCAGCGTGACGTTACGTTCTTCCGCCCAGGCTTCGAAGAAATCGAACACTTTCATGACTTCAGCGCGCAAATCAAAGATCGCCCGGTCCGGGATGAGCTGATTATTATCCGCCTGCGCCAGGAACAGCATGTCGCTGACCATCCGGGTCATTCGGTTGTACTCTTCAAGGCTGGAATACAGCACATCTTCCAACTCCTTCTGAGAACGGTTCTGGCTCAGCGCAATTTCCGTTTGCGTCACCAGATTGGTAACAGGTGTTCTGATCTCATGCGCGATATCGGCGGAAAAATTGGCCTGGCGGGTAAAGACATCTTCTATTTTTTCAATCATATGGTTGAAAGAGATCACCAGCTGTTCCAGCTCAACGGGCGCGCGGGACGGTTCAAGTCGCGCGTCGAGATTCTCTGAGGTGATATTTTTAATGGCGGTGCTGACGTTACGCAGAGGCAGATGGCCCTGGCGTACCGCAATACGAATGACAACAATAATCAGCAGACTGATTGCCGCGGCAATCGCGAAGAGATTCTTCTTCAGGGCATCCAGGTAGTGCAGATGAAAATTAATGGAGAGGCCAATCAGCATCACGTAGTCCTGCGATTTGCCCTGCAATGTCGCCGTGCCTGACGAGGCGATAATCCGGTACGTGTCCATTTTCATGTCGGGCCCCGCGTGCATGGAAGCAGAAGAGTCCTCCACCGTCCACAGAAAGACATCCTGGGTGCGACGGTGCACGTTAAAATCCGGTGTATTCATCGCAGGGCGTAATGCTGCCCCGTGTGCCGAGCTGAACAGGGTATTTCCCTGCGGATCCACAAGCAGAACGGCAACGTTGCGGTAACTGGCGATCGACTCGTTGAGTTTACTGATTTTCTTCCGCTCGGGTTCGGCAGGTGACTGTAGGATACGGTGCATCGCGATGCTGATTTGCTGCAGATCGCTGATGTCCTGCTCAGCAAAATGCTTTTCAACGGAATGCACCATAAACCACGTGAAGGCGAAAAACGCCAGGATCGTGGAGAGACTGATAAAAAAGGTCAGCCGAAGAGCCAGCGAAAAAGGGCGCCTGAAAGGCTTAATGCGCATCCGGCGCCTCCAGCATATAGCCCACACCGCGCACCGTCTGGATCAGCTTGTGTTCATAATCGTTATCGATTTTTGCCCGAAGCCGTTTTACCGCCACATCAATGGCGTTCGTATCGCTGTCAAAGTTCATGTCCCACACCTGAGAGGCAATCAGGGAGCGGGGCAGCACTTCTCCCTGATGACGAAGGAAAAACTCCAGCAGGCTGAACTCCTTACTGGTTAACAGGATGCGATTCCCCGCCCGGCTCACTTTTCTCGACACGAGGTCAACCGTCAGGTCAGCCACCTGAAGCTGGCTTTCCGCAATCACCGTATTTCCGCGCCTCAGCAGCGTTCTTACCCGGGCGAGAAGTTCAGCAAAGGCAAAAGGCTTAATCAGATAATCATCCGCACCCAGCTCAAGCCCTTTGACCCGGTGTTCAATGGTGCCGAGCGCCGTGAGGAGCAGTATGGGCATTCCTTTCCCGGCCGAACGCAGCATGCGGACAATATCCCAGCCGTTCACGTCGGGAAGCATAATATCCAGAACCAGCAGATCGTATTCCGCAGTCATGGCGAGATGGTAACCGTTGAGGCCATTGTCAGCGTGGTCGACGATAAACCCCGCTTCAGTCAGTCCCTTGCTGAGGTATTCACCGGTTTTCATTTCGTCTTCGACGATCAGTATCTTCATCTTGCTCCCCTGACTGGCTGCTGACGACATTCTATTGTGCTCGCGGCCGTTAACAATGACTTACGTTAAAAATGACAACATTGTCATTATCCTGTCACCCGTCAAACAGGATGCGTTCAGTAGAGTGACCCTAAAAATACTCTGGACTTCATTTGAACCATTATGTTCCTGTTAAAACGACTTAGCATCAGTACGGTATTTTTCCTGACAGGCTGCGTCTCGCTGACGCCTGAGTACCAGCGACCCGCGTCACCGGTGCCCCAGCAGTTTTCGTTATCCCGAAATGGCCTGACACCTGCGGTGGCGGGGTATCAGGATACCGGCTGGCGTCACTTTTTTGTCGACCCCCAGGTCGTTGGGTTGATCAGCGAGGGCCTGGAAAACAACCGCGATTTAAAAATGGCTGCCCTGAAGGTTGAAGAAGCCCGGGCGCAGTTCACGGTGACGGATGCGGATCGTTATCCTCAGCTGAATGCCTCCTCGGGTATCACCTATAGCGGCGGTCTGAAAAGTGACAAACCTGCCTCGCAGCAGTACGACGCAGGTCTTGCAGTAAGCTATGAACTCGATTTCTTCGGCAGGCTCAGGAACATGAGCGAGGCGGACCGACAAAACTTTTTTGCCAGCGAAGAAGCCCGTCGTGCGGTGCATATTCTGCTCATCTCTAACGTGTCGCAGAGCTATTTCAACCAGCAGCTGGCCTATAAACAACGCCGTATTGCGCAGGAGACGCTGAAGAATTACCAGCAGTCTTACGCGTTCGTTGAGCAACAGCTGGTGACCGGCAGCACAAACGTCCTGGCGCTGGAGCAGGCCCGGGGGCAGATTGAAAGCACTCAGGCAGAGATAGCCAAAAGAGAGGGTGAGCTGGCGCAGGCCAATAATGCCCTGCAGCTGGTCCTCGGAACGTATCGCGCACTGCCGGGCAACAGCGGCATGAACGCCAGCGATATTGCGCCGGTCAGGCTGCCGCCTCATCTTTCATCAGCGATACTGCTGCAGCGCCCGGATATTATGGAGGCGGAGTATCAGCTTAAAGCGGCCGATGCGAATATCGGTGCGGCACGTGCTGCCTTTTTCCCGTCCATTTCACTGACCAGCGGACTTTCAACGGGCAGCACGGAACTCTCCAGCCTTTTCACAACGGGCAGTGGGATGTGGAATTTTATCCCTAAAATTGATATCCCCCTGTTTAATGCAGGCAGAAATAAAGCCAACCTGAAGCTGGCTGAAATTCGCCAGCAGCAGTCGGTTGTGAATTACGAACAAAAAATTCAGTCCGCCTTTAAACAGGTTGCTGACGCGCTCGCGCTGCGGGAAAGCATTAACCAGCAAATTAATGCCCAGCAGCGGTATCTTGATTCGCTAAATATCACCCTGCAACGTGCCAGAGGGTTATATTCCAGCGGTGCGGTGAGCTATATCGAAGTGCTTGATGCAGAACGTTCTCTGTTCTCCACGCAGCAAACTCTTCTCGACCTTATTTATGCCCGACAGGTGAATGAAATTACGCTCTTCACCGCACTGGGTGGCGGTTGGGTCGAATAAATTCATTTAATTAAACAGGAAAGTAAAAATGCGTAATTCACTTAAAACCGTTGTCCTCGGTGCGATCGCCGTAATGTTTTCTGCCAGCCTTCAGGCCGAGGTTCATCAGCACGCAGGAATGAATATTGCCAGTGAAAGAACCTCAGAGCAGATTATTAAGGGGACCGGCATTATCAAGGATATTGATCTCACGAGTAAAAAAGTCACTATTGCCCATGATGCTATCCCGGCGGTGGGCTGGCCCGCGATGACGATGCGCTTCACCTTTCTTCAGGCTGACGAGAGTATTTCGGCCCTGAAAGTCGGTAGCCACGTTGATTTTTCGTTTGTCCAGCAGGGCAATATCTCTTTACTGAAGAGCATTAAATAGCGAGAAGTAGCATGGCATCTTTAAAAATAAAATACGCTGCCATGATAGTCAGCAGCCTTATTGCAGGAGGGCTGATATCCGTCACGGCATGGCAGCATATTCACACCTCTGCAAAACCTGAAAATCAGGTTTCTGAAAGAAAGGTACTTTTCTGGTATGACCCGATGAAGCCAGACGTTAAATTCGATAAACCTGGCAAATCACCGTTTATGGATATGGATCTGGTGCCAAAATATGCGGATGAAAATGATGATAAAAGCGGTGCCGGAATACGCATTGACCCCACGCAGGTCCAGAACCTGGGGTTAAAAACGCAAAAAGTCACTCGCGGAACGCTGAATTATAGCCAGACGATCCCAGCCAATGTCAGTTATAACGACTATCAGTTTGTTATTGTGCAGGCGCGCGCGGAAGGTTTCGTTGAGAAAGTATACCCGTTGACGATCGGCGACCATGTCAGGAAAGGCACGCCGCTGATTGATATCACCATTCCGGACTGGGTAGAGGCGCAGAGTGAGTTTTTGCTGTTATCCGGTACCGGTGGAACGCCTGTGCAAATCAAAGGCGTACTTGAACGTCTTCGGCTGGCCGGGATGCCGGATGAAGATATTCAGAAGCTACGGGCGACCCGCACTATCCAGACCCGATTTACCATCAAGGCTCCCATTGACGGGGTTATCACGGCGTTTGACCTGCGCACCGGCATGAATATTTCAAAAGATAAGGTGGTCGCTCAAATTCAGGGGATGGATCCGGTCTGGATCGGCGCGGCGGTCCCTGAGTCTATTGCTTATCTGCTGAAAGACACGTCGCAGTTTGAGATTTCAGTACCCGCTTACCCTGATAAATCCTTCCCGGTTGAAAAATGGAACCTTCTGCCGAGCGTGGATCCCAGCACCCGTACGCTGCAGGTGCGCCTGCAGGTCTCCAACAAAGACGAGCGTCTGAAACCGGGCATGAATGCGTATCTCAAACTGAATACGCAAAGTCCGGAGATGCTGTTGATCCCGTCCCAGGCCGTTATTGATACCGGAAAGGAACAGCGCGTGATTACCGTCGATGCAGAGGGGCATTTTGTGCCGAAACCGATCCACGTTCTGCATGAATCTCAGCAGCAGTCCGGTATTGGTTCAGGCCTCAACGAAGGGGAGACGGTGGTAGTTAGCAGTCTGTTCCTGATTGACTCCGAGGCCAATATTACCGGCGCGCTGGAGCGCATGCGTCACGCTGAAACAGCAGACAACACGCATTCAGGTCATTAAGGGGACGATGATGATTGAATGGATTATTCGGCGGTCCGTCGCAAACCGTTTCCTGGTGATGATGGGGGCGCTGTTTCTTAGCATCTGGGGCGCATGGACCATCATCAACACACCGGTCGATGCCTTGCCCGACCTGTCTGACGTTCAGGTGATTATCAAAACCAGCTATCCTGGCCAGGCCCCGCAGATAGTTGAAAATCGGGTGACCTATCCGCTCACTACCACCATGCTGTCGGTACCCGGTGCCAAAACCGTGCGCGGTTTTTCTCAGTTTGGTGATTCGTATGTGTATGTCATTTTTGAAGACGGTACTGATTTGTACTGGGCCCGGTCGCGCGTACTGGAGTACCTGAACCAGGTTCAGGGCAAACTGCCTGCTGGCGTGAGTTCAGAAATTGGCCCGGATGCCACGGGGGTGGGCTGGATATTTGAATATGCGCTGGTCGATCGTTCCAGTAAGCACGATCTCGCAGAATTGCGCTCATTGCAGGACTGGTTCCTGAAATTTGAGTTAAAAACCATCCCCAACGTGGCTGAAGTGGCATCGGTTGGCGGTGTGGTTAAGCAGTATCAGATCCAGGTCAATCCGTTAAAACTTGCCCAGTACGGCATAAGCCTGTCGGAGGTTAAGCAGGCCCTTGCGTCGTCGAACCAGGAAGCAGGGGGATCGTCGGTTGAAATGGCGGAAGCAGAGTATATGGTCCGGGCCAGCGGCTACCTACAGACGATAGACGATTTCAATAATATCGTGCTGAAAACCGGTGCGAACGGTGTCCCTATTTACCTGCGCGATGTTGCTCGCGTACAAACGGGGCCGGAAATGCGCCGCGGTATTGCTGAGCTGAACGGGCAGGGGGAAGTGGCGGGTGGCGTGGTGATCCTGCGCTCGGGCAAAAATGCGCGTGAAGTCATTACGGCGGTGAAGGATAAGCTGGAGACGCTGAAGGCCAGCCTGCCGGAAGGCGTCGAGATTGTGACGACCTACGATCGCAGCCAGTTAATCGACAGAGCTATCGATAACCTGAGCGGCAAGCTGATTGAAGAATTTATCGTGGTGGCCATCGTCTGTGCGCTGTTCCTCTGGCATGTCCGCTCTGCGCTGGTGGCGATTGTCTCTCTGCCGCTCGGCCTGTGTATTGCCTTTATTGTGATGCATTTTCAGGGACTGAACGCCAACATCATGTCGCTGGGGGGCATTGCCATTGCCGTCGGTGCGATGGTGGATGCGGCCATTGTGATGATTGAAAACGCGCACAAACGGCTGGAAGAGTGGGATCATCAGCATCCGGAAGAGCAGATCGACAACGCCACCCGCTGGAAGGTGATCACCAATGCCTCTGTGGAAGTGGGGCCCGCACTGTTTATCAGCCTGCTGATCATCACCTTATCGTTTATTCCCATCTTTACCCTTGAGGGACAGGAAGGGCGACTGTTTGGTCCACTGGCCTTCACGAAAACGTACTCCATGGCGGGGGCGGCCATGCTCGCCATCATCGTTATCCCCATCCTGATGGGCTTCTGGATCCGCGGAAAAATCCCCGCAGAGAACAGTAACCCGCTGAACCGGCTGCTGATTAACGCCTATCATCCGCTGCTGATCAGGGTTCTCCACTGGCCAAAAGCCACCCTGTTGGTTGCAGCCTTATCTATCTTCACGGTTATCTGGCCGCTGAGCCAGGTGGGCGGTGAGTTTTTACCGAAGATCAACGAAGGCGACCTGCTGTATATGCCCTCGACCTTGCCCGGTGTGTCTCCGGCAGAAGCAGCGGCGCTCCTGCAAACCACGGACAAACTCATCAAAACGGTGCCTGAAGTGGCGTCTGTTTTCGGCAAGACAGGTAAGGCAGAAACGGCAACGGATTCCGCACCGCTTGAAATGGTGGAAACTACGATTCAGCTCAAACCAGAGGATCAGTGGCGGCCCGGCACGACGATTGACAAGATAATTGACGAACTGGACAACACCGTTCGTTTGCCAGGCCTGGCTAACCTGTGGGTTCCGCCTATTCGTAACCGCATTGATATGCTCTCCACCGGGATCAAAAGCCCGATAGGTATCAAAGTGTCCGGTACCGTTCTGTCTGATATCGACGCCACGGCGCAGCGCATCGAGGCGGTCGCCAAAACGGTGCCCGGCGTGGTGTCTGCTCTGGCGGAACGCCTGGAGGGCGGGCGTTACATTGATGTGGATATTAACCGGGAAAAAGCCGCCCGCTACGGAATGACGGTGGGCGATGTGCAGCTGTTTGTCTCTTCGGCCATTGGCGGCGTAACGGTAGGTGAAACGGTGGAAGGCGTCGCCCGCTACCCGATCAATATTCGTTATCCTCAGGACTACCGGAACAGCCCGAATGCGTTAAAACAGATGCCTATCCTGACGCCGATGAAACAGCAGATCACGCTGGGCGATGTGGCTGATATTAAGGTTGTTTCCGGCCCCACGATGTTGAAAACGGAGAATGCCCGGCCAGCCAGCTGGATTTACATCGATGCACGGGGCAGGGATATGGTATCGGTGGTGAACGACATTAAGACGGCCATCAGTCAGAACGTGAAGCTGATGCCAGGTACCAGCGTGTCTTTCTCCGGACAATTTGAGCTTCTCGAACATGCCAATAAGAAGCTAAAACTGATGGTACCGATGACGGTGATGATCATCTTCATTTTACTGTACCTGGCGTTCCGTCGCGTGGATGAAGCAATGCTGATCCTGATGAGTCTGCCGTTCGCCCTGGTCGGTGGAATATGGTTTCTCTACTGGCAGGGTTTCCATATGTCAGTCGCAACCGGAACCGGATTTATCGCCCTGGCCGGGGTCGCAGCGGAATTTGGGGTCGTTATGCTGATGTATTTACGTCATGCTATTGAAGCGCAACCTGAACTGTCCCGTCGGGAAACGTTCACAGAACAAGGGCTTGATGAAGCACTTTATCATGGTGCCGTGCTCCGTGTGCGGCCAAAGGCCATGACCGTCGCGGTGATCATTGCGGGCCTGCTGCCAATACTTTGGGGGACCGGTGCCGGTTCGGAAGTTATGAGCCGGATAGCGGCGCCCATGATCGGCGGGATGATCACAGCGCCACTGTTATCGCTGTTTATCATTCCTGCGGCTTACAAGTTGATTTGGTTGCGCAGGCATAAAAAGCCATAAAAAAATCCCGCTGTAATGGCGGGATTTTTACGAGATGAATGCTTAACGCGCCTGGCTGATAAGCTTGCGCCAGGCTCTGTTATGCAGAGTAAACAGCAGCATCTTATAAAAGGCGGTGGAAAAAATACAGCTGCCGCTAAGCAGTAACATGACGATACTCACTAGCGCCGCGGTCAGACTGACGCCCGGAGAAGTACTCTCGATCAGCGCGGCAAGCAGATAAGCTGCTGTTAACAAAAGGCTTATCACCGCCAGCGTAAAATGTAACCGCACAGCGCGCATGCTGCCTTTGCCAATCATAAACATCGTCACACCGTTAAGGCCAGCGAACAGCAGGGCGACCAGCACAACCCACACGAATACGCGCTCGGCTGGCTGGTCGAGTGCGGTAAGTATGCCGTAACCCAGCCACAGCTGCGGAATGGCGAAACTGACAATCACCCCGAGCGTACTGACCGCCGCCGGAATACCCATGGTATGTAGGCCTACAGGCTTACCCATTTCTTCGGCCAGCTGCGTCTTGATCTGTTGCAGCTGCGTCGGGGCGGCATTGTTTATGTTGACGGCCACCTTGTTACAGTGTTGCAGTCGACGGGATAAAACATTAAACATTTGAATACTCAGCGATTAGGCACACATGTTGATTTATATGATCGTATGGAAAAGATTCCGCTCAAGAGCATCACGGCATTTTTTAATAAGTATCTCGATAAGCGATAGTAGAAGGGAAGGCAACTATGAAGCTTTTGTTGGCTTCATTACGGGCCTCATACTCAATTTAACATAATATACATTATGCGTACTTGCATTAAGTAAGGCGAAATCTGGCGTTTCATGGCTACGTTGACCTGAATGCTGATACCCTCTGAAAGCGTCTCCGTTGACCATCTCACAGTGCCTTCCGCTTTTGCTCAGAGTTTCAATCCTGCATGTTTAGAAAGAGTTGAACGATGCCTGATATACTTCAGCTTTTGGAAAACGCAGCCCTGAGCAAATGGAAATTGAATTAAATAAAAGCGTTAAAGAACGAATCTTCCATGCTGTCATTTTTGAAGTCATAGCTAACGTTATCATCGCGCTGTCGCTTGCCTGGTTGATGAACGTTTCGATACTCCAGTCTGGATCGCTGTCCGTGATATCTGCACTGACCGCGACGGCATGGAATTTTGTTTTTAATAAACTCTTTGACTCGCTGCAGAAAAAATACCGCTTTCAACGAACCTTCCTTGTTCGTGCTATCCATGCGGTGGGTTTTGAAACAGGACTGATCATCACCTTAATCCCCGTTGCGATGGTTATGCTGGATTTACCCATCACTGAGGCATTTTTCGTTGAGATTGGGCTGGTGCTGTTTTTCCTGCCATACACAATGCTGTTTAACTGGCTATACGATTACCTGCGTTGGATGTTCGTTGGACGGAGGCGTTCGGCTTCATAACAATAGCCCTTCTGTCTAAGTGATCAAATGCTCTGCCATGCATGTTTTTGCACGAAAATGCACGAAATACTTTCAAAACGCGGCGGTAATTTCGTAAGATATCGTCTACAAACGTGCAACTTCATGCAATCACACTGACAGAGGTATCTATGACACAACAGCTCATTTTAATTGCCGGTCCCTATCGAAGCGGCACCGATGGCCTTCAGGCGCGCATTGATGAGAATCTTGCGCGTCTCGAAAACGCCGCATTAGCCGTATACCAGCGTGGTCACGTTCCGGTCATTGGCGAATGGCTGGCTCTGCCACTGGCGAAGGCCGCAGGCTCGACATCGTTGGGAGATGACATCGCAGAATCAATGCTTTACCCCGTAGCTCACCGGCTCATCGCAAAATGCGATGCGATTTATCGGATTGCCGGTGCGTCTAAGGGGGCGGATATGGACATTGAAGTGGCCAGGGAACTTGGCCTCACGATTTATACTACGCTGGAGAGCATTCCTCAGGCTTAACGATGACCGTGCCAGTCAGTCATCTGACTGGCTCATGAGGAAGCCAGTACGACCGATACCCCTTTTTCGGATAGCGTATGCACCCAGCCACGATCGGTATCGTCTTCGACGACAAGCGTATTCGCTAAGGATACGTCGCCAATCACAAACGATGACGCCGTATTGATTTTTTCCGGTGAAGCCAGAACAACCGTCTCGGCCGCTCTGCCGGAAAATGCACGTTTGATGCACGCCTCTTCGAAATCGCCCGTGGTCAGCCCTGCTTCCGGATGGATCCCGGTCACGCCCATAAAGAACAGATCGGCATGAATGTTTTCGATACCTTCGATGGCCGCCGCGCCGACTGCAACAATTGAGTGTTTATACAAACGGCCGCCAATCAGAATCACTTCAATAGCGGGATGATTAACCAGCCCCAGAGCAATGCTCGGACTGTGCGTCACCACGGTAATACGCAAATCAGGCGGTAAGAAAGTAATCAGTTCAGAGGTGGTCGTTCCACCGTCAATGATCACTACCTGGCCCGAAGAAATCAGCTGCGCGCCCTTCTGCGCCACCTTTCTTTTGGCATCCATTTTAACGGACTGACGCTCTGCAAAAGGCACAATAGCGGAAGACGACGGCAGCGCACCGCCGTGAACACGCTGTAAACGCCCTTCTGCCGCCAGCTCGCGTAAATCACGCCGGATGGTGTCCTCAGAGACATCAAAGAGAATGCTGAGCGCTTTAGACTGGACCTGGCCTTCGGCGCCGAGCTTCTCAAGTATCAATTGTTTTCGCTGACTGGTGAGCATTCTGGATTCCTGATATTGCATGATAAATCTTGAAACTGCACGTTAATGCTGTTATTAATCGTTACTCTACGTAAGGAGGACAAAACGTGCAATCGAAACGTGCAGATGTGCGCATCATTAACGATGAAATATTGTCAGATAACTGGTACTTACTCAAAAAATATACCTTTGACCATCAACGACGCGATGGCGAATGGCAGCGACAAACCCGTGAAGTTTATGACCGGGGGAATGGCGCGACTATTCTGCTCTACAACCGTGATAAAAAAACGGTGATTCTGACTCGCCAGTTCCGTTTCCCGGTCTTTATCAATGGTCATCAGGGTGATCTGATCGAGGCTGCTGCGGGCCTGCTCGACAATATGGATCCAGAGAGCCGAATAAAGGCAGAAGCGGAAGAAGAGACCGGGTTTAAGGTGTCGAGCGTGCAGAAAATCTTTGAAGCCTATATGAGCCCGGGTTCCGTTACGGAGAAACTCTACTTCTACCTTGCCGAATATCAGCCAAAGGATAAAACCAGCGCAGGCGGCGGTATCAAAGCGGAGGGTGAGGATATCGACGTGCTGGAGCTCCCCTTTGAGGACGCTTTGCGGGGCATTGAAACGGGCATGATTGTCGACGGGAAAACCATCATGCTGCTCTATCATGTTGCACTGAAAGGCATTCTGTAATGTGACCTTGTTGCGGCACCTGTCCCGGTGCAGGTGCCGGCCTGTGCTATCCTTGCTGGTACACGCAAAAAGGAGATCTAAAGATGGCCGACTGGAACCCTTCTCTTTATCTGCAATACGGTGCTGAACGCACGCGTCCTGCCGCTGAGCTACTCGCCAGAATCCCACTGGATGACGTCGCCACCCTCGCCGATTTGGGCTGTGGTCCGGGAAACAGCACGGCGCTGTTGCGCCATCGCTGGCCGAACGCACAGATTACCGGGGTCGATAACTCGCCTGCCATGCTGGAAGAGGCGCGCAGTGCGCTGCCGGGCTGCCGATTTGTTGAGTCCGATATCCGCCAGTATAAGCCGGACCAGGCGCTGAATTTGATTTATGCCAATGCGTCATTGCAATGGGTTCCAGACCATTACGATCTTCTGCCTCACCTTGTTTCTCTCCTCGCGCTTAATGGCGTCCTGGCGATCCAGATGCCGGACAACTGGCTTGAGCCTACTCACGTAGCCATGCGCGAAGTGGCCCTGGAGCAAGACTATCCTGACCGCGGTAGAGAACCGCTGCCTGGGGTCCATGCCTACTATGACATTTTGTCCGAAGCCGGGTGTGAGGTGGATATCTGGCGGACGACCTATTTCCATAAAATGCGCTCGCATCAGGCCATCATTGACTGGGTCAGCGCCACCGGGTTACGCCCATGGCTCCAGGAACTGAACGAGCACGAACAGAAACGTTTCCTGAAACGCTACCATGAACTACTGGAAGAGCAGTATCCGCTCCAGGAAAACGGGCAGATACTGCTGGCTTTTCCTCGGTTGTTTATGGTTGCTCAGCGTCAACCCTGAGGCGGTAATCAGGAACGGGCTTCTTTCAGCAGCTGTTGAATCACCTGTTCCTGTTTATCGTAATTTCCCTCCCCAAAGGAGGTGTAGCGCAGCTGCCCTTTAGCATCAAAGTAATAATGCGCTGGCCAGTACTGGTTGCCGAAAACATTCCAGATTTGGTAATTATTATCCGTCACAACCCGATACGGCAGCTGCCATTTATTCACCGCATTTTTTACCGACGAAATCGGTTTCTCCCACGGATATTCCGGGGTATGAACCCCAATCACGACCAGACCTTGCGACTGATACTTTGTGGCCCAGTCGCGCACATGCGGAAGCGTATGCTGGCAATTAATGCAGTCCCAGGTCCAGAAATCAATCAGGACCACCTTCCCGCGCAGTGATTCAGACGTGACAGTGTCACCGTTTATCCACCCTGTTCCACCGCTCAACGACGGCAGCTGGCTACTCGGCTCGGTCATCACCACCGGCTGGAGCTTCACCGCTTGTGTAGCGGGTTTTGCCAGATTCAGCAGCGTGGTTTCAAGACGGTCCGCCACCCCATTTGCGCCTTTCAGAACAGACGTCATTCCGGTCGCGTTAAAGACGACAGCCGCTAACATCACCACGCCAGCCCCCTGGCGAAGCTTCGCCATCAGCGCCGATTTTGCTCTCAGAGGTGCCATCAGCGTGCGGCCTCCGAGAACGAGTAAACCCAGCATTAACGCGCATCCACTGCCGTAGGCGGCAAGTAACGCCCCTGTCGCGATGGCTGAATGTCCCGCAATATTAAGGCTGAATATCGCCCCCAGAATGGGACCTGCGCAGGGGGACCAGAGCAACCCGACCGCCAGCCCGGCCAGAAAAGCAGATGCCATGCCGCGTGTTTGTCCGCTTCGGGTGTTCAGGACGTTTCCCGCGCTGACTGCTGGCCCGGCAATTCGCTGGGCAAAGGAGGGAAAAATTAACGCCAGCGCGGCCGTAGCCAGAATGATAAGCGCGATCCAGCGTCCAACGACGGTGGCTTCAGCTATCCACTCGCTGGCGACGGTGACAACCATCGCAACCAGGGTGAACATCACGATCATCCCCGCGAGCAGTGCCATAATATGTCGTCTTTGCCCCTGAAAACCGGCAAACAGGAGGGGAATAACCGGGAGTGTACATGGACTGAGCAGGCTTATCATCCCGCCCAGAAAAGCAATTATCAAAAACATAGAGACCTCACGATACAAGTCCTGCGACGCTGCAGTGAGGCTATTTCATCGTGCGGATGTGTTCAGGATATGTGTAAAAGCGCGGGTTTTGTCTGGCTCTGTATCTTCCCGGAAGGCAGATACAAAGCCATACAATTAACGTCGTGGGAGCGTAACGGAGACATCCAGCCCGCCCTCGGCGCGGTTCGCCAGCTTCAGCTTGCCGTCCAGCTGTGCGGTCAGTTGCGCAGCAATTGCCAGACCCAGTCCGGTTCCACCGGTATCACGGTTGCGCGATGTTTCAACCCGATAAAACGGCTGCAATACGGCCTCCAGTTCGGCATCGGGTATTCCCGGGCCGCCATCTATAATGTGGATCACCACCTCACTGGCGGATGAATCATCAATGACAATGTTGGCGCGCTCGCCAAATTTCAGGGCGTTATCCAGCAGGTTGGTCATCACCCGGCGAAGCGCCTGCGGACGCGTCACAATCGGCAAACGGGATTCGCCCGCCTGAAATTGCACGTGTTTACCGATGTCCTGATAATCACAAGCGATGCTGTTTATCCAGGCATTAAGTTCCAGCTTCAGCGATGTCTCTTCCAGTGATTCTGATGACCGGGCATAGGCAATCCCCTCGCGCACCAGACGCGACATATTATCAAGGTCATCCATTAGCTTGTCGCGCAGTTCAGGTTGTTCCGCCATTTCGACCCGCAGCTTCATGCGGGTAATCGGCGTCTGGAGATCGTGCGAAATGGAGGCCAGAATCTGCGCACGTTCCCGGAGATAAGACTGAATACGTGCCTGCATGGCGTTGAAGGCATGGGCAGCCCGTTGTACCTCAAGCGGCCCTTTCTCGGTCATTGGCGTATTGGCCGCCGGTTCCAGGGCGTCAACCGCGCGGGTAAACTGTGAAAAAGGCCGCACAACCTGCCGCACGGCAAACCAGGAGCAGGCCGCGAGCAGCAACAGTTGCAGGATAAGAACAACGGGCAGCCAGCTGGCGACCGGTGGCATGCGCGGGATCAGATCAATGGTCAACGGCGCACCGTCGTGTAACGTAAGATGTGCCTGGATATGTGAAATGGCGCCAGGAACAGCCGTAAAGCTGAGCGGGTATTGTGCTGCCAGTGTCGCTTTTAAGGTACGGATGGCATCCTGGGAACGCTTATCCGTCGGTGCGTTGCCCGGCTCACCCGGACCGAGGATATAACGATAGTTACCCCGCTCAAGGCGCGGCAGCCACGCCGCCCGTTCAGTGGCCGGTAAGCGGTCTAAAATGGCCACGCTGGTCGCGACATCGTATTCCAGGTTACCGAGCATCACCGTGCGGGCGCTGTGCATTCGTTCTATCATGACCAGCGTCAGGCTCAGGGCGTTGGCCAGCAACAGGCCGGGAAGCACAATGATCAGCAAACGGGCCAACAGTGAGCGTGGCCAGAACCTCATTCGTTCGCCTCTTTGATCGTGACCGGCATGGTAAACACATAGCCTTCGCTGCGCACGGTTTTAATATAGGCGGGTGTACGCGCATCTTCATTCAGGCGTTGACGTACCCGGCTGACCAGCAGATCGATAGAACGTTCAAACAGTTCGGCGTCGCGCCCCTGCGTCAGGTTGAGCAGCTGATCGCGAGTCAACACGCGCTGAGGATGATCGAGGAAAACGCGCAGCAGGCGATACTCCGCCCCGCTGAGCGCCACAATCACCCCTTCCGGGTCTATCAGGTGGCGGGCAACGGTATCGAGCTCCCATTCACCAAACGTCACCAGTCGCCCTGCTTCTGTTACCTGTAAATTGGGCGGCATTGTACGAAAACGGCGTAAAATCGCTTTGATTCGCGCCAGCAATTCGCGCGCAACAAAAGGCTTCACAACGTAATCATCCGCCCCCATCTCCAGCCCCAGGATCCTGTCCGTCTCCTCATTACGCGCCGTCAGCATCAGGATAGGCAGATCTTTATGTTTGCCGACACGCAGTTGCCGACACAGCGTAAGACCGTCATCGCCGGGCATCATGACGTCCAGCACCACCAGGTCGATATGCTGTTTATCCAGCACGGCGCGCATCTCCTTGCCGTTGGCCGCGCCGGAGGCGCGATAACCGGACTTAACGAGATAGTCGACAATCAGTTCACGAATATCCCTATCGTCATCGACGACAAGGATATGGTCAATATGCTCCACCGAAATCTCCAGACTGAAGGGTAACGTATTGAAAATAGCACATTTCAGAGTTTATCTGCGTCGACCACAGCGTTAACGAAATCCTGCGGATCTTCCTGAGGCGGATTGTGACCCACTGTCGCCCCAAAGGTGCGGTGTTCATACTTACCGGTAAATTTACCCGCGTAGGCCTGTGGTGCCGGATGCGGTGCCCCGTTATTTCCGCCTTCGATGGTGATCGTTGGTACGGTGATATTCGGCAGCGCGGCCAGTTTTTGCTCGTAGCTGTCGTATTTGCGCTCACCTTTTTCCAGCCCTAAGCGCCAGCGGTAATTGCTGAGCGTCACCGCGACGTGATCCGGATTATCGAGCGATTTGGCGCTGGCGTTGAAGGTTGCATCGCTAAATTTCCAGTCCGGTGAGGCCTGCGACCAGATCAAACGGGCAAAGTCATGCGTGTTTTTAGCGTAGCCTTCCGCACCGCGCTCGGTGGCGAAGTAAAACTGATACCACCACTGCTGCTCTGCTTTTGGCGGCAACGGTTGTTTGCCAATCTGCTGGCTGCTGATGAGATACCCACTCACCGAAACGAGCGACTTAACGCGTTCTGGCCACAGCGCCGCAACGATATCCGCTGTGCGGGCACCCCAGTCGTAGCCTGCAAATACGGCCTGTTTAATATTCAGGGCGTCCATCAGATTAACAATATCTTTCGCCATCGCAGACGGCTGGCCGTTGCGCGGGGTTTTAGCTGACAGGAAGCGAGTGGTGCCGTAGCCGCGCAGAGAAGGCACAATGACACGGTAACCTTTTGCCGCCAGTGCGGGAGCGACTTCAGCATAGCTGTGAATATCGTAGGGCCAGCCGTGTAATAAAATAACCGGTTGACCGTCTTTCGGGCCGATGTCGACATACCCGACGTTAAGGTCGCCGGCGTTAATTTGCTGCGGGTGGTCAAAGGCTGCCGTGAAGCTGGTGCCGGTGACTTCGGCCTGACAGGACATCACGGTGCCAAGAGAAACGGTCAGAGCAAGGGTCGAGTAAGCGAGTTTGCTGAACATATTTGGTGTCTCCGATTGAGTTCAATTCACGGGGATATAACAACACCTCAATGTATAGCGGATATGTGCGAAAGCGGGTTTATTGCAAGCCTGTGTATGTATCAGGAACACAGATACAGTGTGATACAAACACAGGCGTTTTAGCCTTACAGGGAAAGGCGATAGCGAACGTAATCGTCGGCCTCACCGTATTGATCGTAGAGTTTACGCGCTGGGTTATTCTCCCGGGTGACCCAGTACAGTTTTGACCACCCTTCACGCTTACCTTCTGCAATCAGGGCATCTATAAGCGCTTTGCCCGCCCCCGCGCCGCGTTCATCAGCATCAACAAACAGATCTTCCAGGTAGCAAATGGGCGCTGTTGACCAGGTGCCTTCGTGCAGAATACACATTGCGAAACCGATCACTTTTTCGTCCTTCTCTACCACGCGACAGAACATCGACGATTGCGCTGAGAGCGCCCTCTCCCAGGTTGATGCGGTAACGGATTCCTCAAGATAGCACTCATAGAAATGGGTATAGCCATCCCACAGCGGTCGCCATTGAGAATAATCATCTTCGCGTAGCGGTCTTACCGTAACTGCCATGTGTTCCTCGCAATACCTGTTAATTGCCATATCGAAACAGCGTAGGGTCTTATCACCTTTTTAATCGCATTTTGCGGGCCAGACGGGCAAGACGCTGCGTACGGCAGTAGAGCGTAAAGAGCACGAACCCTCTTCCATTCATCACCAATCTGCAAAATACCAACGCGAAGAAGGCAATGACCAGTGGCCAACTACTTCCGTGATGGGCAAACAAGAAATATACCGCCTGAACGACGGTTATTATCAGCAAAATAAAGAACAGCGCCAGAAATCCCGCTAACCCTGACGTTAATCCCCGAGCCAGAAGTACGCTTGTGATGATGAGCGCGCCAATCATGGCCAATGACGGTAAGAAAAAGCCCAGTGCATGGTGTAAAGGTGATAAGCCCGGAAACGCATGGAGAAAAGGCAGAAGATTAAATGCAAAAGCCACTAAAAACAGAGGAAGCAGCACCGCGACCGGATAAGGGTTTTGACGTGGAAGCTCATTGAGCGGCCGGGAAAAATAACGTTCAAGCTCGGGAGTGGAATGGTTCAATAGATGAGCCTCGCCTCGGGCGATAGTCTTCTCAATCTCCCAGCCATGATGCAGGAGATCACAGAAAACGCGTCCGTTTAAAAGTGGCAGCAATCTCATCAAAAATATCACCATCAAATAAAAGGAAACGATTTTGGTGGTCAATAACCACAGCGCAGCGCACTGGAATGTGATAGAGATAAAAATACCAGAACCCAAACAAAAACATAACGCTTAAATACGGAGATCCGCGGATGACAATACCTACGCTCACGACTGAACGCTTACTGTTAAAACCGCTGGTTGCCGAAGATGCTGTCCAGATACAGAAGCTATATCCGCGGTGGGAGATCGTGCGTTATATGGTCTCTTCGGTGCCCTGGCCTTACCCGGATAACGGTGCGGAAAATTATGTTAACAACGTGGCGCTGCCCGATATGGCAAAAGGGATTGCCTGGTTCTGGAGCATCCGACGTCGCGAAGTACCGGATGAACTCATGGGTATTATCTGCCTGTACGATATTGAAGATAACAACCGCGGATTCTGGCTGGCACCGGAGTTTCAGGGTAAAGGCTATATGCGGGAGGCGAGCATTGCGGCGACGGATTACTGGTTCAATACGCTGAACAAAGCGGTGTTGCGTGCGCCGAAGGCCGCTGCCAACAGCCGCTCACGTCGTATTTCAGACAGCAGCGGCATGCGGCTTGTCAGAACGGAAAAGAAAGCCTACGTCAGCGGTATGCTTGACTCCGAACTGTGGGAGATCACCCGCGACGAGTGGAACGCCCGTCAGGTCAGCTGATAATGCTTATCTGGCATCAACCTTTCAGGAATGTTCTCTTCATCGTTCATCTGCAGCAGATCGCGTTCCATATTGTTGCAGATGGCGTCCAGCGGCAGGTCGTTATCTTCCGTACCAAACGGATCTTCCAGCTCTTCTGCCAAAGTATCCAGCGAGATAAAGGTGTAAGAGATCAGCGCGGAGACAAACGGTGTCATGTAATGCAGGTCCACAACCAGCGCAAACGGCAGCATGATGCAGAACAGATATACCGTGCGGTGCAAAATCAGCGTATAGGCAAACGGCACTGGCGTCGTCGCGATACGCTCGCAGCCGGAAAGGACGATGGACATGTCGTTCAAGCGGTTGTTCAGACTATGGAAAAGGATGTCCGAAAGCTGTCCGTTACGCCGCCGCACGGCAAGCCACTCCCCCATGATCAGTAGAATACGGTTGGCCGGCGAGTTGGCAGCCATCACGTGCCGTAAATCATCCGCAGCAAGATAACGAGCGAGTTCGTCAGCGTTCAGTTCCCGGCGCAAGGTCATTCGCAGGCAGTTGGCAAAGGCAATCTGCAGGCGGACAAACTCACCCAGATGTTTATCGTCAGGCAAGGTGTTTTTTACCTCGCGAAACAGCGAGCGTGCCGCTATCATCAACTGCCCCCAGAGCAGTCGAGCCTCGACGTAACGTGAATAACAGGCGTTGTTTCTGAAACCCAGAAAGATAGCGATCGCCACGCCGAGAATGCTGAAGGGCGCGACGGTAAATTTGATGCCCAGCGAGGTGTACCACGGCAGCATCAGGATCACGGCGATAGAAAGCAGGAAGTTGAGCAGCAGTCGGGTATAGATTTTGGGAAGTACCGAACCGTGCCAGACAAAAATCAGTTGTAGCCAGTGCTGTTTAGGACGAACAATCATAGTGAGTTTCAGGCAAGAAAAGAGCGTGGCTATTAAACGTGATCCCCCTCACGGTTGCAAGCATGTTAACGGGACATTGCATTTTCCCCTCTGCAAAGCGAAATATGCACGGTGCTGATTCTCTTTTTTAAAAACGGAGTAAATAGTATGTTGTAACTAAAACAGATTCTATTTAAACCCGGCCGCAGCCGGGTGACGTGATTAGCAAAGTGGCTTCACCGCTGCGCGCATTCCCTTCAGCAGAATGGCATCAAGATCCAGCGTCACCTGGTCCACTAGGCCGTTCACCTGCGTCAGGTCCAGCTCCCAGTGCTCTCTCTCGCTCAACACAGCCTGCACCAGTTCACGGGTACTTATCTGATTATCGCGGTGCCGCGCCCATAACTGCTGATAACATTCCAGCCAGTTCGCATCATCCTGTACCGGATAGCCCTCCCCGTTACGCTCCGCGCGATAAAACGCAATCAGGGCCGCTAACGCAAACGTCAGACGGGATGGTAACTGCCCCCTGACCTTTTGCCCGGCCAGCAATTGCGGCAGAATGCGGGTGCGGTATTTAGTCATGCCGTTGAGCGCAATCGAGAGCAACTGGTGTCTGATGTAAGGGTTCCGAAAACGCCCTGTTACCGCGCTGGCGAACGATTCCAGTTCATCACGTGGCAGATCGAGGACCGGAATAATTTCCTGATAAATCGCTTTTTCGACGAAGGCACAGATATCGGCATCATTCATCGCCTCACCGACCGTATCCAGCCCCGCCTGGAACGCGACCGGCACCAGTGCCGTATGCGCACCATTCAGGATGGCGACTTTACGCTCTTTGTAGGGTTTGATGTCATCCACAATCAGCACATTAAGCGGATACTTATCCAGACGCAGTTCTCGAGCAAGGAATGCAGGCCCCTGAATGACAAACAGATAGAAGTGTTCTGCCGTATCCAGGAACGCATCGTGATATCCCAGCTCAGCTTCCAGCGCGGCCGCTTCATCGCGCGGGTAACCGGTCACAATACGGTCAACCAGCGTTGAGCAGAAATGGTTTGCTTCATTTAGCCACTGGATGAAAGCGGCAGGCAGCGCCCACTCCTGCGCATAACGCAAGACCAGTTCACGCAAGGCGTCTCCGTTGTAGTCTATCAGCTCACACGGAATGATGATCCAGCCCTTATCGGTCGCACCATTGAAGTGGCTGAAGCGCTCAAACAGCAGGCGCGTCAGTTTCGCCGGATAGCTCACGGCAGGCGCATCGTCGAATTTGTCACCCGCGTGATAGCCGATCCCGGCCTCCGTGGTGTTCGAGAAAACAAAACGCATATCGGGGTTGTGGGCCAGTTTCAGGAACGCATCATACTGGCTGTAGACGTCGATCTCCCGGTTAACCGAGCGGATAAGACGGCTCTCACTTACCGTTTCGCCCTGCTCATTCAGGCCGCGAATGATGGTGGTATAGAGGCCATCCTGGGTGCTCAGCGAGGGCGGGAAAGCACTCTGAATGGGGCGAACGATAACCACACCGGCATTGAGATCGGTATGTTCATTTAGCAGGTCAATTTGCCAGTCGACAAACGCACGCAGGAAGTTGCCTTCACCAAACTGGATGATGCGTTCAGGGTATTGAGCACCGGGAAAATCACGACGGTTAAGCGTGTTCACAATGGGTTCCTTTTATGATTAGTCATACAGCCTGATAAGATTGGTACGATAACTTATCAAAACTTTCCGACCAGGAACCCTGTTTCGATCAATTCACGGCGTGGTTGTGACGAAAATTATAAGAATTTGTAGAACACGGACGTCGCCGTCATGGCACCGTCCGGCATCAGGGCGTAGCGCGGGATCTCACCGACCTTTTGCCAGCCGGCACGCTGATAAAACGTCTCAGCGCCGCTGCCGGTGGAGGTATCGAGTACCAGAACCGAAATATTTCTGGCGCGGGCTTCAGCCTCAAGCGCTTCCATCAGCGCCATCGCGGCCCCTTTGCGACGCGCTTTTTCATGTACCAGAAGTTTTGCCACATCGGCACGATGAGGTTGATTCTCTGGCTGGTCGGTAATCAGTTGCACCGTTCCGATAACCCCCAGCTGGGGATCAACGCTGGCAAGTACAACGCGCTCATGGCGCCCTACGCTTTCAGCAATACCGAGCCAGAATGAACGGGCCTTCTCGAGGCTAAACGGCAACATGAAGCTGACGGATGCGCCGCCGCTCACGCAGTTTTCGAGGGTCCCGGCCAGCGCATCAAGATGAGTGAGAATGTCGTCACGGGTGAAGTTTTGGATATGCAGCGAGGTATTCATTGTTTGTCCTTACGTTGAATACCCACACTTTGCATTTAACATTTTCTTAACGCAATCGGGTCAGTCATACGCTTTTGTTATATCACCGCCCGCGCTGCCGCTGCTGCTTCATGGCATACATTTTTGCATCGGCATCGTTGAGCCACTTTTGCAGGTCGTTACTGTTGTGATCAAATTCACTCAGCCCCCAGGAGAACTTCAGCGACCATGGGTGTAACTTGCGCGCATTGTAGTTTTCGACCTGCTCGGCGAGATACTGCATGGCAATCCACGCCCCCTGCTCATCCGTGTCGGCAAACAGCACCGCAAACTCATCGCCACCGAAACGAACCAGCAGATCCGCTTCACGGAAAGAGGTACGCATCAGTTGCGCCATGACTTTAAGCGCCTTATCCCCCTCCTCATGCCCGTAACGATCGTTAATCTCCTTGAACCGATCCAGATCCAGCCATCCTAGCGTCAACGGCTCAGCACGGCGTCGGGCAATGGAAAGTGTGAACCGCACAAGCTGATTAAAGCCGCGTCGGTTGAATAACCCGGTCAACTCATCCGTGGTCGCCGCGCTGATGGCGGCAAACTCATCCTCAGCCAGCGCGCCCAGGTCACCCAGTACGGCGAGATCGGCCGCTGAAAACTCGCGAGGAGCGTAATCAATCAGGCAGAGCGAGCCAACGCTTGCGCCGTCTCGTAAGCGCAGCGGGAAGCCCGCGTAAAAACGCACGCCGGGCTCACCGGCCACCAGCGGGTTATCCGCGAACCGGTCATCCTGAAGCATATCCCCTACCACCAGCGGAGCTTCAGTGAGGATCGTATGGCCACAGAAAGAGATGTTACGCGGAACGGAACCGGGTGCCTGTCCATCCGCCGATTTCACGATCAGCGAGTGCTCATCAATAAGATTGACCATCGCCAGTGGCACCTGGAAAAAGCGTTTCGCCAGGCGCGTTAAGCGGTCAAACGCCGGGGAACTGTCGATCTCAAGCAGACCCGATTCGCGCAGCGAGTGAAGTCGGTCTGTTTCATTTTCAGGTGTTGCAGGTGCTTTCATAATGTCTCCTGACGTAAAGCGTTACTCAAAGCGTAGCTTAAACAGAGACATTGTCAGTGTGCGAATATCCTGTTAAGCCGCTATCTAATTCACGTCAATGCCTTATAACGATTAACGCAACTCAGTTTCACTCCCGGCACTGGCGGCAAGTTGCTCATCCGCCAGCCGGGCGCTGGTACGATTTCGACCCGCCTTTTTTGAACGATAAAGATGATCGTCCGCCTCGGCCATCAGCTTGTTGAAGACCTCCGTCAACTGCCATGACTCCGCCTTTCCGCTTCCGAGGCCAATACTGACCGTCAGATAAAGCGTCTGCTGACGCCAGGTGAAAGGATGGCTGGCGACGGTACTCCTGATACGTTCCGCCAGTGCATAGCCGTGTTGTTCATCGCCCGAATTGACGACCACAGCAAACTCCTCTCCCCCCATGCGGGCCACCATCCCGTCTTCGCCAACGACCTGCTGAACCTGGCGGGCAAAGGCTGCCAGCACGCGGTCGCCGCACTCATGACCGTAGTTATCATTGATGCTTTTGAAGTAATCAATATCGAGCAGCATGACGGTCAGAAAACGTGGATGACGGTGCGTTTCTTCGCGTTTTAGCGCCTCGTAAAGCCCGGAACGCGAGTAGACGTGGGTCAGAAAGTCATAATCCGCCCGCAGGGATACCTGACGGATCAGGGAATTAATCGCCGCCATGCTGACGGAGACCATCACCGGGCAGATCGCCATCGTGGCAATACCCAGCCGCGCAGAAAACATCATCGGGGTCGAGAGCGGCGTCGCCACGGCGATATTAATGATGGAGTTGGCGACCAGAATGATTTCAATCGCCCCTGTAATAAACGTCAGCAGGCAGGTCGCAGGCAGCGAGTAGCGTACCGCACACCAGATAAGCGCAGGCAGCGGAAATGCGAGGCTTCCCGCACCGCCAATCACCACCGAGGCAGCCACCGAAACAACCAGCGCAATGATCGGTAACAGTTTCTCCAGATTTACCCTGAGTTCCCGCACCGGCAAACCGAGGGTAAGTATGCACGGCACAACGAGTACGCCAGTGGAGAATTGTTCGCTAAACCAGTCGGCAAACAGCGGCCAGAAGGTATGACTGTCTATCCCCACGGACCCGAACGCACCGAGCAAGGCACACAGCAGCGCAGCAATCAGGCAGTAGTTAAACAGCCGTAATGCGTTGAGCGGATCGGGGGTTTTCTTCATCAACCGTCTGTCACGCTGAACCAGCACGGCGACAACGACGATAAAGATCATGTTAGACAGGTTTATGACCACCGAGGCCATTCCCCAGTTAGTCGTCACCGCGTCGTACATCAGCATCGCGACATAACATACCGCGTAGTAATGCAGGTGATGCAGAAACACATAACGGGCAAAGATCCCTGCCATAACGCCATTCAGCGGCCAGAACAGGGATAAGGCCTCGACCAGCCGCAATTCCGCGCCCACAAAATAAAAGAGAGTGGTGAGAATAAATATCGCCGAGGCATTACGCAGCGGCGTGTCGGGTTGGAACAACCTGAAGGCGGTGAGAGCAGAACGCATTAAATATCATTCCATATGAATGCTTATGGCAAATATTGCGGTCGTCAGCATGATCGGGACTAACTTAACCTGCATCTATAACACAATTACAACAGGATCATAACTCGTCAAATTTGGCTGTTCATCTGTATCACCAGCCAGTGGTGGATCACGCTGACGATATAATGTTGTTGCTGCGCAGTCAGTTGCACGCCCTGGGGAATATTATGCCATTTTGCCAGACAGCCCCGGCAGCAGGTCGCCGTGGCATGCTGGGCGATAAATACCGGGTGACCGCGCATGGGCGTCTGTTTACCGTCGTTGGCAGGTTGCGCCGGTGCAAGGCGTTTTTTAACGAAATCCGCAGCATGCTGGTCAATGGTGTCGGGTCCTTTGTCCCAGCAGTACTGCCGTTCTTTATTGCCTAAACGAAAGCGCGAGCGAAACGTCGATCGCGCCAGGCGGGAAAAAAGCGGATCCAGATCGGACATCAGTATACGGAACGTCCCAGACGTTGGGTCAGTTTCTCCAGCACCGCCACACCGGCAAGTGAATTTCCCGTTTCATCCAGCTCCGGGCTCCAGACGGCAATCGCCATTTCATGCGGCACAATCGCCACGACCCCGCCGCCAACGCCGGATTTGGCCGGAAGCCCAACCCGCCAGGCAAACTCGCCCGCGTTTTGATACATGCCGCTGGTCGCCATCAGGGCGTTGACCTGCCGCGCCTGCAGTGGGGAAACGACGTCCTGATCGAGATGCGGCGCGTGCCCCTGGTGCGCCAGAAACAGGAACGTCTGGGCCAGCTCAACGCAGCTCATTTTCAACGCACAGTAGTGGAAGTAGTTTTGCAGTACGGTCGCCACGTCGTTATGAAAGTTGCCGAAGGATTTCATCAGCCAGGCGATGGCCGCGTTACGGGCGGAGTGCTCAAACTCCGAGCGGGCCACTACCGAATCATAGGCAAGATCGTCAACGCCCGAGAGCTGACGAACAATCTCCAGCATTCGCTGACGCGGTGCGCTGAGACGGCTTTGCAGCATATCGCAGACCACCAGCGCCCCGGCATTGATAAAAGGGTTACGCGGTTTACCCTGCTCGATTTCAAGCTGAAGCAGTGAGTTAAAAGGCTGGCCGGACGGATCTTTACCGACACGCTGCCAGATCTCGTCTTCCTCGTACTGGCGCATCGCCGCAACCAGGCTCAGCACTTTCGAAATTGACTGAATCGAAAAACGTTCAGTGGCATCCCCTGCCTGGTATCGCTGTCCGTCGATGGTACAGATCGCAATCCCCAGCCTATTACCGCTGACCGAGGCAAGAGCCGGAATATAGTCGGCAACCTTACCCTTTCCCAATAACGGACGAACCTGCGCCAGAATCTCGTCCAGCATCTCATTATGGATGACCGCAGCCACTCTTTGCTCCTTGCCCTCAGGCTAAAACGGGCTGCGAGTATAACAGAGGCTTATGTATTGCGTCAGGCGCTAAGACGAAAACGCGAAACGGCCTGCAATAAAAGATCGGATTGCTTTTGCAGTCGCTCAGAGGCCTCTGAGGCGTCAGAAACCAGCAGATCCGTCTGGCGGGAAACCTGATTCAGCGCCTGAAGCTGACGCGTCATCTGGTGAATACTCTCCCCCTGACTGAGCGTAGCGGTTGAGATTTCATTCAGCAAACTGCTTAAATTGCCGACCAGACCGGTGACCTGCTGCAAATTGTCTTCCATCAAATTCACCGCGCGGGATCCGTCTTCAATGCCCTGCAAAGAGCGATTGATAAGTTCCTGGATGGTCTGCGTTGAGTGGCTACTCTTTCTGGCAAGCAGGCCGACTTCCCGGGCGACAACGGCAAACCCGCGCCCGTGGTTACCGGCATGGGCGGCTTCAATGGCGGCGTTTAACGCCAGAATATTGGTCTGAAACGCCACGCTGTCGATCATCGCCACGATCCCGCGCATTTCAGAAGATCGCTCGACGATCGCCTGCATGGACGCATTCACGGTCGACATCATCTGGTCACCGCCTACCGCGGCCTGACGCGCTTCGTCCGCGCGCGAGCTGGCGAGTCTGGCGTAGCCGGTATTCCCTTCCACATGCGTTTCCAGCGTCGCGATATGGGTCGTGACCTCTTCCAGCTCTTTTGCCTGACGCGCCGATTGCTGATACAGCTTCTGATTCCCCTGCGCCAGGGAGCCGATATTTTCAACCATTGCGGTCGTGGCATGGCTGACCTGGGTCACCAGCTGCTGCAGACCGTGCTGCATGGTGGCGATACTGTCGCTAAGCTGCCCCGTCTCACGATTAAAACGCCTGACGGCAGGCGGCGTACCGGATAGATCTCCGGCTGCCAGCTGGTTAATATGCGCAATCAGTCGACGTAACGGCGTGATCACCCACCTGGACATGCCGAACCAGACGGCAACGGCGATGGCGAGCAGTAAAACCGGCGCAAACAGGAACAACGTTTGCAGCCTTGAAAGCTGCGTCATAAGTCCCTGACGCCCCTGCATGGCCTGCTTCTCGCTGGCCTGCTGATAACGGGCGTAATTATCGTTGAAGTCGCTCTGAAACGCCTGGGCCGGGACAGCAAAAAAGGCATCAATGGTGTGGGTTCTGACAAGCGCTTCCGATTGCTCTTTAATGGCACCGTAAAAAAGCTGATAGCTGTTCACCAGGGCCTCATCTTCCGGCGGATTGAGTGCCCGCCAGGCTTGCCACGCCTGCTGAGAAACCGCCAGCGATGCTTGCGCCTCATCCATCAGACTGTGCCAGCTTCCTTCTGAACCGGTCTCTTTATCCTGCATAAACCAGACGCCGGAGCGGTTAAGCAGATCGCTTGCCGCCAGCAGGGAGACACGCGCCAAATCAAGCTTGCTCTGCTGCTGATACGCCAGCAGATTTTGCCGCTCGTTGCGCTGAGCGTCCTTCAGGGAGGCGTTAAGCAGAAAAGATGAGGAGAGTTGTAGTGCGGAGAAAAGGCCAATAATACAAAAGATACCCGTCAGCAGGCCAAATTGACGTGGGATAAAGCGCTGCGCAATACGACGAAAAATTTGCGTTAGGTTCATGATTTTCTTCAGTAACAAGACGTTAGACGCGTGCGAGTCTACGAAACGAAAATGACAGAACCATTGCAGAGAAATGACAGTGGCCCTCAAATTGAGGGCCACTACAAACGAATTACACTCTGTTCTTCCACACCGTCTGCACGTTACAGAATTCATGCAGGCCGAAATGGGAAAGCTCGCGGCCAAAACCGCTCTTCTTCACACCGCCAAAGGCCACGCGCGCATCGCTGGCGCTGTAACCATTGATAAACACCCCACCGCACTCCAGCTCGCGAGAGAATTTATCCGCAAGCGCGGCGTCGGCGGTGAAGACCGTAGCAGAGAGGCCAAAGTCGCTGTCGTTTGCCAGCGTCAGGGCGTGCTCAGCATCTTTCGCGACGGTAATAGCCGCTACCGGACCAAACAGCTCCTGGCGGAAGGCCGTCATCGACGGCGTGACGTTCGCCAGCACGGTAGGCGCGTAATAATTCCCCTCGCCGCTGATTTTCTCTCCGCCCAGCAGCAGCGTGGCCCCCTCTGCCAGGGTGGCCTGAACCTGCTGATGCAGTTCATCGCGCAGGTCAAAACGCGCCATTGGGCCAATATAGTTCTCTTCTACATCGGGTGTGCCTATCTTCAGGGCGGCTACGCCCGCGACGAAGCGTTGGGTAAAGATATCCGCAATACCCTCTTCAACAATGAAGCGTTTGGCGGCCGCGCACACCTGCCCGGTATTCTGATAGCGACCCGCCACCGCCGCTTTCACGGCGAGATCCAGGTCAGCGTCGTTGAGCACGATGAACGGGTCAGAGCCGCCCAGCTCAAGCACGCATTTTTTCAGCGCAGCACCTGCCTGGGCACCAATTGCGGCCCCGGCACGCACGCTGCCGGTAACGGTCACCGCCGCAATGCGACGGTCGTTAATCGCCTGGCTTACGCCGTCATTGGTGGCATTAACCCAGCCAAAAACGCCTTCCGGGAAACCGGCATCCGCAAAAATCTGTGCGATAAGATCCGCCGAGCCAAGCACGTTTGGCGCGTGCTTAAGCAGATAGCTGTTACCTGCCAGCAGGATCGGCACCGCCCCGCGCAGTACCTGCCAGAGCGGAAAGTTCCACGGCATCACCGCCAGAATCGGCCCCAGCGGGCGGTATTCAATAACCGCGTTGTGGTTTTCCACCTGGGTTGGCTCTGCATTCAGCATGGCCGGGCCGTGTTCCGCATACCAGTCACACAGACCCGCAGATTTTGCCACTTCCGCCCGCGCCTGCAGAACCGGTTTGCCCATCTCCCGGGACATCATCCGGGCCATCTCTTCCGCACGATGACGCAGCGCAGCACCGAGATCGCGCAGCTTCTGCGCCCGCCAGGCGACGCTTTCGCTCCGCCACTGACGAAAACCGGCATCAGCCCGGGCGATAGCCTGTTCAACCTCTTCCTGTGTCGCCCACGGATACGCGGCGATCGTTTCACCCGTAGCCGGGTTAACAGACAGGGCATGTGTAGCAGATGAATAAGTCATGATGTTCTCCACGCATTTCGGTTGATTAATTGTGGCTCACTCTGCTATTTCTTAGAAATGAATAATAATAACCACCTTATTCACGAAACGAGAATGCTATGGATTTAACCCAGCTTGAAATGTTTAACGCCGTCGCGCTGACGGGGAGCATCACCCAGGCGGCGCAGAAGGTGCATCGCGTTCCCTCGAACCTGACAACACGCATCCGCCAGCTGGAGGCCGATCTCGGCGTTGAGCTGTTTATTCGTGAGAAGCAGCGTTTGCGGTTATCTCCCGCCGGGCATAACTTCCTGCGCTATAGCAGACAGATTCTGGCGCTGGTGGATGAAGCGCGCATGGTCGTCGCGGGGGATGAACCACAGGGGTTATTTGCTCTTGGCGCGCTGGAAAGCACCGCTGCCGTGCGCATCCCTGAATCGCTGGCGCAGTTTAACCAGCGTTATCCGCGCATTCAGTTTGCCCTCTCTACCGGCCCTTCCGGAACGATGATAGAGGGTGTACTGGAGGGAACGCTGAGCGCCGCCTTTGTTGACGGACCGCTGTCACACCCGGAACTGGAGGGGATGCCGGTCTACAGGGAAGAGATGATGCTGGTCACGCCTGCCGGGCATACGGAGGTCACACGCGCCACGCAGGTGAGCGGCAGCGACGTTTATGCCTTTCGCGCCAACTGCTCATATCGCCGACATCTGGAGAGCTGGTTTCATGCAGACGGCGCGATGCCTGGCCGCATTCACGAGATGGAGTCCTATCATGGCATGCTCGCCTGCGTCATTGCGGGCGCGGGCATCGCGCTGATGCCGCGCTCCATGCTGGAAAGTATGCCAGGACATCATCAGATTGAGGCCTGGCCGCTGGCTGAAAACTGGCGCTGGCTCACCACCTGGCTGGTGTGGCGACGGGGGGCGATGACCCGCCAGCTGGAAGCGTTTATAGCGCTGCTAAACGAACGTCTTCAACCAGCGCCTTCTCCATAAACAGGCTAAGCGGGTCGTCAACATAGGGGGCAAATGCCGGGCGCAGTTCGTACCCGCACTGTTCATACAGACGAACCGCGGCGTGTTGTTTTATCCCTGTCTCCAGCCGTACCGTGTGGCAATGACGGCTCAGGGCCTCATCTTCCAGGGCAGCCAGCAGCCTCTCTCCCAGATGCTGTCCCCGGTGGGTCGGGTCAATATAGACCCGTTTCATCTCACCGGTTCCATCCCCGTTAAGCACGATGGCGCCACAGCCAACGGCCTGAAGCTGCTGGTCGCGAATGATCATCAGGATAAGCGATGAGTCGGGCAGCGCTGAAAGATCGAGCAGATGATTGCTCTCTGCGGGATACAGTTCGCTCTGATAGCGGTCAAGGGCTGCAATCAGTGTGAGGATGTCCGGATGACGAGCGGATTCAGAGGTAATGGAATACATGGCAGGCTCCTTGCTGTTTTTTATTTTAAAATAGCGCAGCTCTGCCATGGTGCTTCATAGTATTAACTTATCGCGCTGCCCGGCTAGCGCAAAAAGATACGGCCTTTCAGATACAACGTGGCCTGACCGGCGATCAACACGCGATCGCCCTTCAGTTCACAGCGCAGATCGCCGCCACGATACGACACCTGACGTGCGTTCAGTGACGTTTTACCCAGCTTTTCGCTCCAGTAGGGGATCAACATGCTGTGCGTGGATCCGGTAACCGGATCTTCCGGCACCCCTTCGCCCGGGCAGAAAAAGCGGCTGACGAAGTCATAGTCTTCTCCAGGCGCCGTTACGCAGACCATTTTCCCCAGCGGAACCATTGCCGCGATATCTGGCGTGAGCGCCTCCACCTGCTGCTGGCTCTCCAGCACCACGATATAGTCTCGTCCGGCGCGTACCTCTTTCGCCTTTGTGATGCCCAGCGCGCTGAACAACGCTGCCGGGGGATTATCGACGGCCTCCGTCGGCCACGCAGGGAAATTCAGCGTCAGCCAGTCGCCGCTGCGCTTGACCGTCAGCTCGCCCACGAAGCGCGTGGTAAAATGAATTTCGGTATGCGGATAATCCAGATATTCAAAAATCACGTGTGACGCCGCGAGGGTCGCGTGTCCGCACAGGTTAATTTCGTGCAGCGTGGTAAACCAGCGCAGTTCAAACCCGTCGTCGGTTCGCACAAAAAAGGCGGTCTCGGACTGATTATGCTGCTGCGCCATTTTAAGCAGCGTCTCATCGGGCAGCCACTCCTCCAGCGGGCAAACCGCCGCCGCATTACCGCCAAACGCCCTGTCGCTGAAGGCATCCACCAGATAAAAATCAATTTCCTGCATTGTCTCTCCCTCTCTTGTTATCAGTTTTTAGCGCAGATACACCGTGCCTTTCAGGTAGCACGACGCCTGACCGCTCATCAGCACCCGTTCCCCTCTCAGTTCACAACGCACGTCACCGCCCCGCGCCGACACCTGACGGGCAAACAGGGTCGTTTTGCCCAGTGTTTCACTCCAGTAGGGGATCAGCATCGTGTGCGCGGACCCGGTGACCGGATCTTCCGGGACGGAAACGCCCGGTGAGAAGAAGCGGCTGACAAAGTCATATTCCCCCTCGCCCGGTGCCGTCACGCTAACTTTGTGCTCACCCGGTGTCATCGCAGACAGGTTCGGCATAAGGGCTTCAACCTGCTGGCGGTTTTCCAGGACGATCACCCACGCGCGCCCTTTACGGGCGTCAACGTAGTGGCGGATACCCAGCGCCGCGATCATCTCTGGCGGTGGCGTCTCTTTATGTGTCGGACACGCCGGGAAATCCAGCGTCATCCACTCTCCCTCCCGGCTGACCGTCAGGCGGCCAGATGCGGTGTCGAAGTGGATCCGCGAGTCGGGGTAATCCAGTTCATGAAACAGGACGTACGCGGCGGCCAAAGTGGCATGCCCGCAGAGATTGACTTCGGTGAGCGTGGTAAACCAGCGTAGCTCAATGCCCCCTTTGCTGCAGACGAAAAAGGCCGTTTCCGATTGATTATGCTGTTGCGCCATTTTCAGTAGCGTTTCATCGGGTAACCATTCTTTCAGGGGACAAACCGCCGCCGGATTGCCACCAAACGAAGTATCGCTGAACGCATCTACCAGATAAAAATCAATCTCCTGCATTGTCTTACCGCCTGTTTTTGTTGTGTTGTTCTTTTATATTCAATGAAAACACCCTCCCCGGCTACCGCTTTCACAAGGTAAATATTGAGATCTGTGTCACATAATGGTTGAGTTTTCGCCGTTTGACGTTTTAAGATCGTCTCCTCTTCTTTCCAGCAACGAATCTCCGACATCCCTATGACAACGAACACAGTTTCCCGCAGGGTTGCGTGGCTACGCGTGGTCACGCTGGCCATTGCCGCGTTTATTTTCAACACCACAGAGTTTGTTCCGGTTGGGCTGTTGTCTGACATTGCCGACAGTTTCCAGATGGAAACGGCTCAGGTGGGCATTATGTTGACCATCTACGCCTGGGTGGTGGCGCTGATGTCATTGCCGTTTATGCTGCTGACCAGCCAGATGGAGCGGCGCAAACTGCTGATCGGTCTCTTCGTGTTGTTCATCGCCAGCCATGTTCTGTCGTTTATGGCGTGGAATTTTACGGTGCTGGTCATGAGCAGGATTGGCATTGCATTCGCCCATGCGGTGTTCTGGTCAATCACCGCGTCGCTGGCTATACGCCTGGCCCCGGCGGGTAAACGCGCCCAGGCGCTGAGCCTGATTGCCACCGGCACCGCGCTGGCGATGGTGCTGGGTCTGCCGATTGGCCGTATCGTGGGGCAATACTTCGGCTGGCGTACGACCTTCTTCGCGATCGGCATGGGGGCACTGGTTACGCTGGTGTGTCTGATTAAGCTGCTGCCCGCGCTGCCGAGCGAACACTCTGGCTCGCTGAAAAGCCTGCCGCTGTTGATGCGTCGCCCTGCGCTGCTGAGTATCTATCTGCTTACCGTAATCGTGGTGACCGCCCATTACACGGCATACAGCTACATTGAACCGTTTGTTCAGGTGGTGGCAGGCTTTAGCGCCAATTTTGCCACCCTGTTACTGCTCATCCTCGGCGGTGCGGGCATAATCGGCAGCGTGCTGTTTGGCAAGCTGGGTAATCAGCATGCTTCCTTGCTTGTGAGCGGCGCCATTGGCCTGCTGCTCGCCTGCCTGCTGTTGCTGATGCCCGCCGCGGGCAGCGAAAACCATCTGGCGATCCTGAGCCTGTTCTGGGGCGTGGCGATCATGATCATCGGCCTTGGCATGCAGGTAAAAGTGCTGGCGCTGGCACCGGACGCGACGGACGTTGCCATGTCACTGTTCTCGGGGATATTTAATCTGGGCATCGGCGCGGGCGCGCTGGTGGGAAATCAGATTAGCCTTCATGTCTCGATGTCGGCGATTGGGTATCTGGGCGCTATTCCGGCCCTGGTCGCGCTTAGCTGGTCAGTGCTCATCTTCCGCAAATGGCCGGTGGCGCTGGAGGAACAGGGTCAGCACGGGTGACGTTTGTTTGTGCCGGGTGGCGCTGCGCTTACCCGGCCTACAAGCCTGTAATAACCCAGGCCGGGTAAGGCGAAACCGCCACCCGGCAATCACCTCAGTGGTAAGTTTTAATAATCTCCAGCACGCCGTTAATAATAAACTGCACGCCCATACAGACCAGTAAGAAGCCCATCAGACGTGAAATAGCTTCGATACCGCCCTTGCCTACCCAGCGCATAATCGCACCGGAACTGCGCAGTGACCCCCACACAATGATCCCGATAATCGCAAAAATCAGCGGTGGCGCAACCGTCAGGACCCAGTCCGGGAAGGTGGCGCTATCACGTACCGTAGAGGCGGAACTGATGATCATCGCGATGGTACCCGGCCCCGCCGTGCTCGGCATAGCCAGCGGCACAAAGGCAATATTTGCACTCGGTTCGCTTTCCAGCTCTTCGGATTTGCTTTTGGCTTCCGGCGACTCATGCGCTTTCTGCGCCGGGAACAGCATGCGGAAACCGATAAAGGCGACAATGAGTCCCCCGGCGATGCGAAGGCCAGGGATGGAAATCCCGAAGGTGTTCATCACCACCTGCCCCGCATAGTAAGCCACCATCATGATGGCAAACACATAGACGGAAGCCATCATTGACTGATGGTTACGCTCGGCGCTGTTCATATTCCCTGCCAGCCCGAGGAAAAGCGCCACCGTCGTTAACGGGTTTGCCAACGGCAGCAGCACCACCAGCCCAAGACTCACTGCTTTAATTAAATCCAACATAATGCATCGTCGTCCTTATCCATATTCATCCCCGCAAGTATAGGGGGAAAGTGTGACGTTAAGCCATCTGCGCAACGTAACGATTATTTTCCGTAAGTAAGGATAACCCTGAGTTATCTATATGATTTGAAAGCGTTCAAAAAAAGTTCATGAAACGTTTTAGCAATTCGTGGCATCGGCTGATTCATTCAGTTGACTTATACTTGCCTGAGCAATAATATCTGCCGTGACTAAACTACTTGCCAGGGCAACCATTGTGAAAAGCACCAGTGATATCTTTAACGACGTTGTTCCGCTGGGTCGTCTTATTCATATGGTTAACCAGAAAAAAGATCGCCTGCTCAATGACTATCTGTCACCGCTGGATATCACCGCAACACAGTTCAAAGTGCTGTGTTCCATTCGCTGCGAAGTGTGTATCACGCCGGTTGAGCTGAAAAAGGTGCTCTCTGTCGATCTGGGTGCGTTAACCCGCATGCTGGATCGTCTCGTCTGCAAAGGATGGATAGAACGAAGCCCTAACCCGAATGACAAACGCGGCGTGCTGGTCCAGCTCACCTGCGATGGCGCGGCCATGTGCGAGCAATGTCATCAATTAGTAGGACAAACACTGCATCAGGAACTAACAAAAAACTTAACGGCAGATGAAGTGGCAACCCTTGAGCTTTTGCTGAAGAAAATACTGCCGTAAACAGAAAAGAGGTATGACGATGTCCAGACGCAATACTGACGCTATCACCATTCATAGCATTTTGGACTGGATCGAAGATAACCTGGAATCGCCGCTCTCCCTTGAAAAAGTGTCAGAGCGTTCAGGTTACTCCAAATGGCACCTGCAACGGATGTTCAAAAAAGAGACCGGCCATTCACTAGGTCAATATATTCGCAGTCGCAAGCTGACGGAAATTGCCCAGAAACTGAAAGAAAGCAATGAGCCGATCCTTTATCTGGCAGAGCGTTACGGATTTGAATCACAGCAAACCCTGACGCGTACGTTTAAGAACTATTTTGACGTGCCGCCTCATAAGTACCGAATCACCAGCGTACCCGGAGAATCCCGATACCTGTATCCGTTAAAACATTGTAGTTAATCATCGCCTGTATAAGACGTAACCGAGGAAATCATGAAAGTTATCGCCTCCGCCGCCCTCGCCTTGCTGGTGCTGTTTTCCAGCCAGACCTTCGCGGAGCAAACCCCAGGTGCAACGCAGCAAAATAATCGTGGCACGATGATTTTGCCGTCAGCACATGACCAGTCACCCTATGATTTCAACCACATGGGGACTGGTAGCGACAAATCCGACGAATTAGGCGTGCCTTATTATAATCAGCACGGCTTCTGATTCGTTTTTGCCCCGCCACTGCGGGGCTTTTTTATGCTCTAGCCTCTGACGCGCGCCGCCCGCCGTACCCGCAAGCCAAACACGTTGATATACAGCCCCGCCATAATCAGCACGGCCCCCAGCAACTGCAGCGCGCTCAGCGTTTCATCCAGCAATAGCGCCGCACTGGCGAGCCCAACCACCGGCACCAGCAGAGACAGGGGCGCCACGCGCCAGGTTTCATAACGCCCCAGCAGCGAACCCCAGATCCCATAGCCCACAATCGTGGCGACAAAGGCCAGATAAATCAGAGAAAGGATCGTGGTCAAATCGATATCGACCAGGCTTCTCAGCATCACATCCGGACCATCCAGAATAAACGACGCCGCCAGAAACGGGATGACCGGAATTAACGCGCTCCAGACCACCAGCGACATCACCTGCGGCCGCGCCGCGTGCTGCATAATCAGCTTGTTGAAGATATTCCCGCACGCCCAGCTCAGCCCCGCCGCCAGCGTAAGCATAAAGCCCAGCAGCGCCACATCCTGACCATTCAGGCTGGCTTCAATCAGCACCAGTACGCCAAACACCGCCAGCGTAATCCCCGCCAGCTGTTTGCCCTGCAAACGTTCGCCAAATACGAACGCACCGAGAATGATGGTAAAGAACGCCTGCGCCTGCAAAACCAGCGAGGCAAGACCGGCAGGCATACCAAACTTGATGGCGCAGAAGAGAAACGCGAACTGGCCAAAGCTGATGGTCAGGCCATAGCCCAGCAGTAATTTGAACGGGATTTTTGGACGCGCAACAAAAAAGATCGCCGGGAACGCCACTAACATGAAACGCAAACCGGCCAGCATAAGCGGGGGCATATTGTGCAATCCCAGCTTAATGACGACAAAATTGAGCCCCCATACTACGACCACCAGCAACGCCAGCAGTCCGTCTTTACGCGTCATACCCTGCCCCTGAATTATTAATAATTTGTTAACACTTCAAGGTACCAGAAAAAAGGACGCTGCGAGAAGATCATTAATTCTGGCAGGCAGCTGAAGCACTTACGGATAAACCAGGTGCTATACAAGCCCCTTATGTCATGGTAATCCTGTTAACACACCTCTAATAAAAGCATAAGCAACTGTCGGGCAGAAATATGAAACCATCTCTCAGGCGCTCAACCGCAGCGCTGCTGGCATCGTCATTGTTGTTAACCATCGGTCGGGGAGCGACGCTGCCGTTCATGACCATTTATCTCACGCGCGTCTACAACATGAGCGTCGAGAATATTGGTTATGCCCTGACGATTGCGCTGACCATCGGCGTGGTGTTCAGCCTGGGATTTGGCATTCTGGCGGATAAGTTTGATAAAAAACGCTACATGCTGATTGCGATCGTGGCGTTTATTGCCGGATTTGTCGCGATCCCGCTGGTGGATAACGTCACGCTGGTGGTGCTGTTCTTTTCCCTGATCAACTGCGCCTACTCCGTATTTTCGACGGTGCTGAAAGCCTGGTTCTCCGACGTGCTCACCTCAAGCCAAAAAGCGCGTGTTTTCTCGCTCAACTATAGCTTCCTGAACATTGGCTGGACGGTCGGCCCGCCCATCGGCACCCTGCTGGTGATGTACAGCTTACAGCTGCCCTTCTGGCTGGCCGCTTTTTGCGCCGCGCTGCCGCTCGCGTTTATCCATTTCTTTGTGCAAAAAAGCGTCGCGCTGGATACCGCCGAGGAAAAAATGCCCTGGCAGCCGTCGGTGTTGCTGAAAGACCGCGCCCTGTTCTGGTTCACCCTCTCCGGCCTGCTCGCGTCGTACGTGGGCGGATCGTTCGCCAGCTGCATTTCGCAGTATGTTCTGGCCGCCCACGCCGACAGCGATTTCGCGCAGAAGGTCGTCGCCGTGGTGCTGCCCGTTAACGCCGCCGTGGTGGTGACGCTGCAATACGCGCTTGGGCGCAAGATTTCCGCCAGCAATATTCGCCCCCTGATGACCGCCGCGACGCTGTTTTTTATCCTGGGGCTGGGGGGCTTTATGCTCTCCGGGGAGAATCTGATTTACTGGGGTATCGCTGCCGCGATCTTTACGCTGGGTGAGATTATTTATGCGCCGGGTGAATACATGCTGATCGACAACATCGCCCCGCCGGGGATGAAGGCAAGCTATTTCTCCGCACAGGCGCTGGGCTGGCTGGGCGCGGCCGCAAACCCGATGATCACCGGGATTATCCTGACCAACCTGCCGCACTGGTCGCTGTTTGTGATTATGATGGTCGCCATCGTCATTGCGTGGCTGATGATTTTGCGTGGGATGAACGTGAAGGCGTGGTGCGAGTCACCCAAGGTAGCGTAGCAACTTGTAGGCCGGGTAAGCCGTAGCCGCCACCCGGCAATAAAGCATCAGTGGTGCAACATTTCTTCTACCACCTGCTCTTTGTACATCTCATTCGGATAATAGGTCGGCCAGTTATCCATCTCTTTCAGCAGCGCCTCGTGGGAGGTGTTGCCCATAAAAATATGGAAGTGCGAGGATGCTTTCGGCCCGATGGTATGGTCGCTGAACTGCACAAACTTCGGCGCCGTACTGCTGGCATCCTGACACTCAAACAGATAGCGAACGCCTTTTTTGCCTGACGCATAGGTCAGAATTTTGTAGCCGCTGTAATTATAATGGCAACGGCTAACCGCTTTGCCCTTGTGGAACTCCATCACGTTATTTTCAATGCCAATGGCATCCACGTCCGTCGCATAGCCTTTACGATAATAGGCTTTCACCTCGTCGAAGGTTTTGCTTTTATCCTTCTGCGCTTTCTGTTTGAAGACCGGATCCAGCGATCCATCCAGCAGGAAAGGATAAACGGACTGCCAGGTACCGTCCCAGTCAGACAGCGCTCTGTCCTTCACGTCTTTATCCTCAAACACGCCGTTCGCCGCTTTCTGCTCCGCTTCGGTCATCTGATGACCGTGCGAGTGCGCTAACAGCTGGCCGCTGACCAGCAGCGCCCCCAGAGTCATGATCCATTTACCAGCATGTGCAGCCAAAATAACCCCCTCATTCCGTTTTATAAGAATGAGAATGTTATATTATAACATTTCAAATCGCAACCAGCCCGCGAACGCCCTCCTGCGCCATGTTTTCCCCCCGTCCACGCTGGATAATGGTGCCGCGTGACATCAGGAGATAGCTGTCGGCCAGCTCGGCGGCAAAGTCGTAAAACTGCTCGACCAGCAGGATCGCCATATCGCCTCTGTTCGCCAGCGTGCGGATCACCTGGCCAATCTCTTTTATCACCGAAGGCTGAATGCCTTCCGTCGGTTCATCCAGAATCAGCAGCTGCGGGCGGCTTGCCAGCGCACGGCCAATCGCCAGTTGCTGCTGTTGTCCGCCGGAGAGATCGCCTCCGCGGCGGTGCTTCATCTCTTTGAGCACCGGGAAAAGCTGCCAGATCTCCTCCGGTACCTGCTTCGCCTCGCGGGCGGAAAAGCGCGACAGCCCCAGCAGAAGATTTTCTTCCACGGTCAGGCGCGGAAAAATCTCGCGTCCCTGCGGGACATACGCCACGCCAGACTGTACCCGCTGGTGCGGTTTGCTGTGGGTGATCGTCTTACCCTGCCAGATGACCTCCCCGGTTTTCGCCGGGATCAGCCCCATCAGACACTTCAGCAACGTCGTTTTCCCGACGCCGTTGCGCCCCAGCAGGCAGGTGACTTCTCCGGTGGCGGCCTCAAAACTGACGCCGCGCAGGATATGGCTGCCACCGTAATACTGATTCAGTTCGTTAACCTGTAACATCTTCTCTCCTTAGCGCCCCAGATAGACCTCAATCACCTGCTCGTTGGCCTGCACCTCGCGAAGCGAGCCTTCGGCCAGCACGCGTCCCTGATGCAATACCGTCACGTGGTCGGCAATGGTTTCGACAAAGCCCATGTCGTGCTCCACCACCATCAGGGAGTGCTTACCCGCCAGGGTTTTGAACAACTCGGCGGTGTATTCCGTCTCTGCGTCGGTCATCCCGGCAGCGGGTTCGTCCAGCAGCAACAGATGCGGATCCTGGACCAGCAGCATACCTATCTCCAGAAACTGCTTTTGCCCGTGCGACAGCAGCCCGGCGCGGCGATCGCGTTCGTTGCCAAGACGCAGTAAAACCAGCATCTCATCAATGCGATCGCGTTGCTCACCGTTGAGTTTTGCCCGCAGGCTCGCCCAGACGGATTTATCGGTTTTCATGGCGATCTCAAGGTTTTCCCAAACCGTCAGCGCCTCAAAGACCGTGGGTTTCTGGAACTTTCGTCCAATCCCCTGACGGGCAATAGCCGCAGGCTCCAGAGCGGTCAGGTCGATCGATTGATCGTAAATAGCCCTCCCGCTTTTTGGTCGCGTTTTGCCGGTGATCACATCCATCAACGTGGTTTTACCGGCTCCGTTGGGGCCAATCACGCAGCGCAACTCGCCCACGCCGATATTCAGCGAGAGATCGGTCAGCGCCTGGAAACCGTCGAAATTGACGTTAATGGCCTCAAGCTGAAGCACCGGATCCGTCTGGTCACGGTAGCGGTCGCCGGGCAACTGGCGGGTAAATAATCCTTCCGTTGGCTGCATTATTTCTCTCCCTTACGAAACAGACCGTAGACACCGCGTGGTAAGAACAGCGTGACGGCGATAAAAATCAGCCCCAGGAACAGCTGCCAGTACTCCGGCATGGCGACGGTGAAAAAGCTCTTCGCCCCGTTCACCAGCGCCGCGCCAATCACCGGCCCCACCAGCGTGCCGCGCCCGCCCAGCGCCACCCAAATGGCGGCTTCTATCGAGTTCGTCGGTGACATTTCACCGGGGTTGATAATGCCCACCTGCGGGACATAGAGCGCCCCCGCCAGGCCACACAGCACCGCGGACAGCGTCCAGACCAGCAGTTTGAACCCGCGCGGGTCGTAACCACAGAACGTCAGACGGTTTTCTGCGTCACGAACGGCGGTCAGGATTCGGCCAAATTTGCTTTTTGCCAGCGCAAATCCCGTCCCCAACGCCAGGAGCAGCAACAGTACGGTCGCCAGAAACAGTGCAATACGCGTGGAGGTTTCCGTCACCGAAAATCCGAGCAGCGTGGTAAAGCCGGTGAAGCCGTTATTGCCGCCAAAACCGGTCTCGTTGCGAAAGAACAGCAACATCCCGGCATAGGTCAGCGCCTGGGTCATAATCGAGAAATAGACCCCTTTGATCTTCGAGCGGAAGGCAAACCAGCCAAACACCAGCGCCAGCAGCCCCGGCACCATGACAATCAGCACCAGCGCCCAGGCGAAGTGTTGGGTGCCCCACCAGAACCACGGCAGCTCACTCCAGGAGAGAAATGACATAAACGCGGGCAGACCGTCACCCGCCGCCTGGCGCATCAGATACATGCCCATCGCATAACCGCCGAGTGCGAAAAAGATACCGTGCCCAAGAGACAGCATACCGGCATAGCCCCACACCAGATCGAGCGCCACCGCAACGGTGGCATAGCAGAGGATCTTACCCGTCAGCGTCAGCATCCAGGTCGATAACGCCAGCGGATGCGTTGCAGGCAGTAAGGCGAAAAACGGTAATATCAGCAGACACGCCACCAGCAGGCTGCCTGCGATCTGCGTTGTGCGTGGCGCTTTGCGCGCCAGCGTTAAGGTAAGCGGCTGGCTCATCAGTCAATAACCCTCCCTTTCAGCGCAAATAACCCCTGAGGACGCTTCTGAATAAACAGCACGATCGCCACCAGAATCACGATCTTGCCCAGCACCGCGCCCATCTGTGGTTCAAGGATTTTATTGAAAATGCCCAGACCAAAGGCCGCGGCCACGCTCCCTGCCAGCTGGCCCACGCCACCGAGCACCACCACCAGGAACGAGTCGATGATGTATCCCTGGCCCAGCTCCGGTCCGACGTTACCCAACTGCGATAATGCCACGCCGCCTAACCCGGCAATGCCGGAGCCCAGCCCGAATGCGAGCATATCGACACGCCCTGTCGGCACCCCACAGCAGGCAGCCATGCTGCGGTTTTGCGTCACCGCGCGCACGTTTAGCCCCAGACGGGTTTTATTCAGAATCAGCCAGGTAAAGAACAGTACCAGCAGCACAAAACCCAGCACCACAATACGGTTCCACGGCAGCGTCAGGTTGGCGAAAACCTGTACCCCGCCGGAAAGCCATGCCGGGTTCGCCACCTCCAGGTTCTGGGCGCCAAACGTCATGCGCACCAGCTGGATAAGCATCAGGCTGATGCCCCACGTTGCCAGCAGCGTTTCCAGCGGACGACCGTACAGATGACGGATCACGGTGCGCTCCAGCACCATTCCGATTGCCGCCGTCAGGCAGAACGCGACCGGTAAGGCGATAACCGGATAGAGCGCCAGCCACTGTGGCGCGAGGCTGGTCATGGCCTGCTGCACCATCCAGGTGGCATACGCGCCCAGCATCAGCATTTCACCGTGCGCCATATTGATGACGCCCAGCAGGCCGTAGGTGATAGCCAGCCCCAGCGCAGCCAGCAGCAGCACCGAACCGAGGGAAAGCCCCATAAACGCCTGACCCAGCAGATCGCCCCACATCAGGCGGTGCGTTATCTGGTTAAGGCTCTCTTCGGCAGCGGCGCGAACGCCGGCGTCCGGCTCGGTCTGCGCCTGGGTATACGGGGTGAGTCGGGACACCACGTCCGGATCGTCGGACTGGCCTAACAGTTCAGCAGCGTGGCGACGCACCTCCGCCTGCGGGCTTGCCAGCTGGAGATTCGCCACCGCCAGCAGCAGCGTCTGACGCGCTACCGCATCCGTTTCACGGTTTACCCGATTTTCCAGAAAAGCGAGCATCGCAGGTTGCGCATCTCGCTGCAGTTGACGGGCCGCCGCCCGCCTTTCCGTGACACTGTCACTTACGAGCTGATGCGTAGCGATAGCCGTGGCAGCAAGTACGCGCAGTCGGTTCGTCAGCCGTACCGCTTTGGTCTGCCCTTCAGTCGCCTTTGCTTCACCGAGGGGAACCATTCCGCCATTACGCTGCGCAAAAGCGTGCTTTTGGCTGTCGGTATACAGGTTTTCCTTTTGCAACGCCTGAAGCAGCGGCAGCCTGGCGGCATCCGGCGCGGCGGCCCACTGCGTCAGTAATTCCGCCTGCTGGGTGCGGCTGGCAGCAACGAAACGATCGGCATCCGATGCCTGCGCCATCCCTGGCAGCAGTCCGGTAAGCCATATAAGAGCGACGATCGTGCGCATGACGTTCATGGCTTGTCTCCCTGAGGTGATGGCTTAGTTGCTGGCGGTTTTCATCGGCTGGTCGGGCTTTTTGTCATTCCCGGCGATGAACGGACTCCACGGTTGTGCGCGGACCGGCTGTTCCGTCTGCCACACCACGTTGAACTGGCCGTTGCCTTCAATTTCACCGATCATGACCGGCTTATGCAGATGATGGTTGGTGGCATCCATGCTGAGCGTAAAGCCGGAAGGCGCTTTAAACGATTGGCCGGCCATTGCGGCACGCACTTTATCTACGTCGGTCGTGCCCGCTTTTTCCACCGCCTGCGCCCACATATGGATCCCTACGTAAGTGGCTTCCATTGGGTCGTTGGTGACGACAGTGTCGGCATTCGGCAGTTTGTGTGCTTTCGCATAGGCTTTGTAATCCGCCACGAAGGCCTGGTTAGTGGGGTTGTCCACGGACTCAAAATAGTTCCACGCCGCCAGGTTACCCACCAGCGGTTTGGTGTCGATACCGCGCAGCTCTTCCTCACCGACGGAGAACGCCACTACCGGCACGTCGGTTGCTTTCAGCCCCTGGTTTGCCAGCTCTTTATAGAACGGCACGTTGGAATCGCCATTGATGGTCGAGACTACGGCAGTTTTGCCGCCTGCGGAGAATTTCTTGATGTTGGCGACAATCGTCTGGTAGTCGCTATGACCAAATGGGGTGTAAACCTCTTCGATGTCCTTATCCTCAACACCTTTCGAATGCAGGAACGCACGCAGGATCTTGTTGGTGGTGCGCGGGTAGACGTAGTCGGTGCCCAAGAGGAAGAAGCGTTTCGCCGCGCCGCCGTCTTCGCTCATCAGGTATTCCACCGCCGGGATGGCCTGCTGGTTCGGTGCGGCACCGGTATAAAAGACGTTGGGTGACATTTCTTCACCCTCATACTGCACCGGATAGAACAGCAGGCCGTTCAGCTCCTCAAAGACAGGCAGCACCGATTTACGCGAAACGGAGGTCCAGCAGCCAAACACCACCGCGACTTTATCCTGGCTCAGCAGCTGACGCGCTTTCTCGGCAAACAGCGGCCAGTTTGAAGCGGGATCCACCACCACCGGCTCCAGTTTTTTCCCCAGTACGCCCCCTTTGGCGTTGATCTCGTCAATGGTCATCAGCGCGACATCTTTCAGCGGGGTTTCGGAGATGGCCATCGTGCCGGACAAAGAATGCATGATCCCCACTTTGATGGTATCGGCCGCCTGCACACCAAAACTCATTCCCATCGCCACGACGGACGCGGATAACGCAAAGGCTTTTAATAAGGTACGACGCTGCATATTTTCACTCCTGAAAAAGAACGCTGTGCAAAAACGTCCGTTACGGCATGGACGCGGAAAAAAAATGTGTCAGCGAAGCAGGAGCAAAAAGGATGCCAGAATGAACATTGCGCTATGGCGGGGGATTGAACGCGGGATGTAAAGAGAACGACTCAGAATGGCACAGCGCTGCACTTTTATAATGCAGCGCTGGGGCGGTGTTTTTACCAGACTTCACTGGCGATCTGTGTCACCAGACGGACTTTGTCCCACTGCTGAGTTTCACTCAGGCTGTTGCCCTCTTCGGTCGAGGCAAAGCCGCACTGCGGGCTGAGGCAGATCTGCTCTTTGGCCACGTATTTTGCCGCCTCTTCCAGACGGGCTTTAACCCCTTCCGGGTTCTCCAGCTCTCCGTTTTTGGTGGTTATCAGACCCAGCACCACCTGCTGCTTGCCCGGGCGAATAAAGCGCAGTGGCGCAAAATCACCGCTGCGGTCGTTATCATATTCCAGGAAGAAGGCATCTACGTTCACCGTACCGAACAGCACTTCCGCCACCGGCTCGTATCCCCCTTCCGAAATCCAGGTTGAACGGAAGTTGCCGCGGCAGACATGCAGCCCGATGGTCAGATCGTCCGGTTTACCTTCCAGCGCCTTGTTCAGCACGCGGGCGTAGATCTGCGCCAGCTCATCGGCATCATCGCCGCGCTCGCGGATCTGACGACGCTGATCGTCCGAACAGAGGTAGGCCCAGACGGTGTCGTCAAGTTGCAGGTAACGGCAGCCTGCATCATAGAAGGCCCGGATAGCGTCGCGCCAGGTGGTCGCCAGATCGTCAAAATAGACGTTCAGGTCCGGGTAAACCGTCGCGTCGATATCTTTGCGGCCGCCGCGGAAATGAAGGACGCTTGGGCTGGGAATGGTCATCTTCGGCTGCGCATTACCGCTGATGCTTTTCAGATAGCGGAAATCGTCCAGCATCGGATGATCGCCAAAGCCCAGCTTGCCGGTGACGCGCACGCCGTGGGCTTTGGTCTGTACCCCGTTGAACTGAATACCCTGCTGCGAATCGTAACGCTCAACCCCCTGCAGGCCATCGAAGAAATCGAAGTGCCACCAGGCACGGCGAAATTCACCGTCGGTCACCACATGCAGACCGCACGCACACTGCTGCTCGACGACGTGGCGAATGGCATCGTCCTCCACCGCGCGAAGCTGTGCGGCATCTATCTCACCGCTGGCGAACTTCAGGCGGGCCTGTTTAATGGCATCTGGACGTAAAAAACTGCCTACTACATCGGCGCGGTATGGGGCGTGCTGTCGTTGCATGGAAATCTCCTCTGTCTGACGGTAATAATTGCCGGCAGTGATAATTCATTATTTGAATCTTTAGACTTCTGGATGTCTAAATGTCCAAAAAAGATGTCATACCTCACCGGCTCCGGCAAACGAGAAAATTTCACGGGTGTTGAAAAAAATTCATCTTCACAGGGCGGAAACGGATCCCTGACTGGCAAACGCGTAGCGTTCATCTTCCCAGCCAGTGATCCCGCCCAGCATGATTTTGACCGGCAACCCGAGTCGCGCCAGCTTCAGCGCAGCCCTGTCCGCGCCGTTACAGTGCGGCCCCGCGCAGTAAACGACAAACAGCGTGCCGTCCGGCCACCGGGCCATGCGTTCAGCAGTAATCTGGCTCCACGGCATGTGCAGTGCGCCGGGGACATGACGACGGGCGAATTGTTCCGCACTCCCTACCACATGCAGCAGCACGAAGTCCTGCTCATGACTGGCGATGGCATGATGCACATCGGCACAGTCGGTTTCGACACTCAGGCGACGCAGAAAATGGGTAACGGCTTCCTGCGGCTCGGCAGCCGGAAATTCAGTAACATAGCTCATGATCCTTCCTCATCTTTGGCGTTTGTGTTAACACTACTCTATCCACAAATTCAGCCCATGAATGCGCTTGCTTATGCCAGAAAACAGCAAAAAGATGACAAACTTAAGACAGGTTTCCCGCCCTCAGGTGGTGGTGCTGGCGTATGACGGCCTCTGTACCTTTGAGTTTGGCGTGGCGGTTGAGATTTTTGGCCTGCCACGTCCTGAGCTGGGCGACGCCTGGTATCGCTTTGCTGTGGCAGGTGTGGATAGCGGAGAATTGCGGGCGACGGGCGGGATCCGCATGGTGACTGATGGTGATTTGAGCCTGCTTGAGTCTGCGGATCTGATCGTGGTTCCCGGCTGGCGGGGGCTGGACGCGCCGGTTCCCAGGGCCCTGTGCGACGCATTGAGTGAGGCCAGCGCTCGTGGATGCCAGCTGCTGTCCATCTGCTCGGGTGTGTTTGTGCTGGCCGCAACGGGACTGTTGAACGGGCGCAAAGCCACAACCCACTGGCGCTACATTGAGGCGCTTAAAGCCCGCTACCCTGACATCGACGTGGTTGAAGACGTACTCTATCAGGACGAGGGGGATATTCTGACTTCTGCTGGTAGCGCGGCGGGCATCGATCTCTGTCTGCACGTCGTCCGCCGGGATTATGGCATGGAAACCGCCAACAGCGTGGCGCGTCGGCTGGTTATTCCTCCCCACCGGGATGGTTCGCAGCCGCAACAGCTGAGCCGCCCGGTGGCACAGCTACGGGAGAGCCAGCGTCTGGGACAGCTGTTTGATTTCCTGCACAACCATCTCGTTGAACCGCACAGCGTCGACTCGCTGGCGCGTCGGGTGGGCATGAGCCAGCGTACCTTCCTTCGTCGCTTCGAGGCGGCAACGGGAACGACACCGTCGCGCTGGCTGATCAATGAGCGTCTGTTGAGAGCAAAAGATTACTTGGAAAGCAGTCGGTTGAGCATCGACAGCATCGCTGAACAGACCGGTTTTGGACAGGCGGCGACGTTGCGCCACCACTTTCGTCAGCAATTTGCCCTTTCGCCGGCCCAGTACCGCAAGCAATTTTCGCGTCCAGGTCCTGCCCGCTGAGGGATCCCCACAACATAATACCGACACAGACGCCCCTCTCCCTGAGGGAGAGGGCTGGGATGAGGGGCACATACGCGAAATGGCAAAAAAAAACCGCCATTATCTGGCGGTAAATGCTTGCATGGATAGATTTGTATTTTGGTCTCTACGTCCCCGACGCTCCATGGTCGGGCTGCGGATCCCTTACAAACTAACACTGATTAACTTAACGAAAGCTAAACAGCTCTATTAACTCGCCTTCGTGTTGATTTGCAAATAACGCATCAGACCCTGTTCGGCGCTCTGTTTTGCTTCATCATTAATCGCTTCGAGATAAAACGAACGCGAAACACCATAGGGGGCTTTTTCAGAAGGATACACCGCAAACTGGAATACTTTTCCTCTTGCCTGATGCAGGCAATCTAATTCCCAGCGCTGATCGTCTACTTGTTTGCTATTGCAGGCTACACGCCCGTAATCGCTGGTTAAATATGAACCAACACGGGTTTCTGCGGACTGAATATATTCTGGTTCGTCATTCCCGATATAGCGAACCCCTGCCGTAGCACCCACAGCAGCCACGAGGAGCGCAAACGCGATTATTTTTTTCATTTATTAAGACTCATTCCTTAGCCAGAGAATCCCTATTATATAGGATTATCCCTAATTCAAACGCCTGTTTATGGTCCAGAAGTGGTAGTTGACAGTGCTTTAGGCGCATTTAGGATATTTCTTAAAAACAATTCTGAGCCAACACTATTTGACATTTTCTTTGCCGTACTTTGAATTATTGAATAATAACACTAAGAAATAATCGCCATGATTATCCCCGCAACGTCACTCAGCGGTGAAACCATGATTAAAAAAGGGTTATCTCTCGTCATGCTTATTTGTGCGCTGTTTTCAGGGCAGCTTATGGCCGGGCACAAAGGGCATGAATATGTATGGGTAAAGAATGTGGGGCATCAGCTGCGGCACGAGGCCGACAGCGATGAATTACGCAGCGCAGCGGAAGAGTCAGCGGAGGGTTTGCGCGAACACCACCTGTGGCAGAAATCGCGCAAACCGGAGACGCACGTAAGGTAGTTAGCTCCCCTTACGTTTTGGCAGGGTTTTCATCAGATCGTCAGGACTGACGGAAGCGACAATGCTGCCCGGCTGCGGCATTTTGAAAATATGGTTTTTCATCTTGCCAATAACATGCATTTCGCAGGGACGGCAGTCAAACTTCAGGGTAAGGACTTCATCACCGTTGACCAGCTGCATGGGCGTCGCTTTCCAGCTCTTAATATTGCCTTTTGCCTGTTTCGGGCACAGATTGAAGGCGAAGCGGAGACAGTGCTTGGTGATCATCACCGGCACGTCACCCTTCTCTTCATGCGCTTCATAGGCCGCGTCGATCAGCTGCACACCGTGGCGATGATAGAATTCACGCGCCTTATGGTTGTAGACGTTCGCCAGGAAAGATAAATGCGTGTCCGGGTATACCGGGGCCGGAACAACTTCCGCTTTACGGCTACCGCGTGGATACTGGGCCAGACGCGCTTCATCCAGCAGCTCTGCCGTTTCACGGCGGAACTGGTTAAGCAGGCTGTTCGGCACAAACAGCGCGTCCGGCAGGTTAACCTCGATAGCGCGCGCGTAGTAAATCGTCTGCCCCAGCTTCGCCACGCCATCCTTCAGGCTGTTAAGCGCTTTTTCCGCGTTGTTTGCCACCTCGAACAGGCCATCCAGCGTATGCGTCACGCTGATACCGTCTTCACAGGTCATGGTCAGAATCAGCTGTTCTTCCCAGCCGCCAAGCTCGATATCCACCGCGATACGACGCTCGCTGGAGGTTTTCAGCAGCGCCTGCTGCCAGTTATGATCGAGGTTACGGTTAAGTGGCGCGTTCGGACGCGCCTTGTAGAGATCGGCAGGCATTTCATTCGGCCATACGCGATAGCGATTTTCACCGGTTTTTTCGACCGTATTAGCCCTGAAACCCACCACTTCACGCTTAATCATCACGTTCAGGCCATCGCCATTCGCCAGCGGCTCCGTCACTTCAACATCAAGATGATCTTTCGCCACCTTCAGCACTTCACCGACCGGTAAACCGATGAACTTCGGTGAGTCGAACGCGCCGATATCGCCTTTACGGGCATTCACGAAATAGTCCGTGCTGCCGCGGTGGAAAGTTTTGTCCGTCGACGGAATAAAGAAATGCTCGGTACGACCTGCCGACGCGCGCGCCAGATCGCCGCGGTCTTCGATGATGGCGTCCAGCATCTGACGGTAGTGCGCGGTGATATTCTTCACGTAGCTCATGTCTTTATAACGCCCTTCAATCTTGAAGGAACGGACGCCCGCATCAATCAGCGCGCCCAGGTTGGCGGTCTGATCGTTATCCTTCATGGAGAGGAGGTGTTTTTCGAACGCCACTACGCGGCCCTGATCGTCTTTCAGGGTATACGGCAGACGGCAGGCCTGCGAACAGTCGCCACGGTTGGCGCTGCGGCCCGTCTGGGCGTGGGAAATGTTGCACTGACCGGAATAGGCCACGCACAGCGCGCCGTGGATAAAGAACTCGATCGTCGCGTCTGTCGCCTGGTGGATATCACGGATCTGATTCAGGTTCAGCTCACGGGCCAGAACGATCTGCGAAAAGCCGACGTCGGAGAGGAACTTCGCCTTCTCCACCGTGCGGATATCACACTGGGTACTGGCGTGCAGTTCAATCGGCGGAATATCCAGTTCCAGAACCCCCATGTCCTGAACAATCAGGGCATCGACGCCGGTCTGATAGAGATCGCCGATCAGTCGTTGCGCAGGCTCCAGCTCATCATCATGAAGAATGGTGTTCAGGGTCACGAACACTTTCGCCCCGAAACGGTGGGCGAACGGCACCAGGTCGGCAATATCGCGCAGGCTGTTGCTGGCGTTATGGCGGGCACCAAAGCCAGGGCCGCCAATGTAGACGGCGTCCGCGCCGTGAAGGATCGCTTCGCGGGCAATGGCGGCGTCACGGGCCGGGCTTAAAAGTTCAAGATGATGGGATTGCAGGCGCATACTTCGTCGTTATCCGTTATGGTCAAAATGGCGGCTATTGTAGTCAGAAGTCTACGACAGCGAAACAGTTTTGCGTAGCCTCAGCGGGGATAATGGATCAGAGAGTGAAAATGCACCGGCCGGTCGCTGCTGTTGCGGTAGGCATGCGGTTTATCACCGGCAAAACGGACGCCCGAGTCGGCATAAACCGTCTGCCATTCGCCGTCGATTTTCATCTCCAGTTCTCCGCTAATGACCACCACATGTTCAATCACGCCCGCCTCATGGGGCGTGGATTCGCTCAGGGCACCCGCCGCCAGCGTAATAGAGAAATGATCGAACCTCAGGGTCTCATCCCACGGAAAGAGCGGTTTGACGACCATCGCCTGCTGCTGGGGATCAAACACAGCCTGCCTGTCTGCCTCTGGCGTGATGAACGCGGAAAACGGAACGTTCAGCCCGGTGGCGATTTTCCACAGGGTCGATACCGTCGGGCTGGATTCATTGCGCTCAATTTGGCCGAGCATCGCTTTCGACACGCCGGCCTCGTCCGCCAGCTTTGACAGGCTCCAGCCGCGGGCCTGACGCAGTGTTTTCAGTGTTGCTGCAAGATGTTGTGTGATGTCCATGTTCCCTCCTGGTGCCGATGATCATACCACTTGTACGCTATAACGCACAGTGCTACCGTAATACGGACGTTATAACGCACAACGGAGTTGCCATGCGCCCTTCCTCTCATCTTATTCCAGTCACACTGGCTGGATTTGTCGCCGTCCTGGTGGGTTATGCCAGTTCGGCCGCCATTATCTGGCAAGCCGCCGCCGCGGCAGGTGCCAGCGCGCAGCAAATCGCGGGCTGGATGACCGCGCTGGGGATTGGGATGGGAGTCAGCACGCTGGCGCTCTCCTGGTGGTTTAAAGCGCCGGTACTGACGGCCTGGTCAACCCCCGGAGCCGCCCTGCTCGCCACCAGCCTGCAAGGGGTGACGCTGTCTGAAACCATCGGTGTGTTTATCTTCGCTAACGCGCTTATTTTACTCTGCGGTATAACGGGGCTTTTCGCTCGTCTGATGACGCTGATCCCCCATTCGCTCGCGGCCGCCATGCTGGCAGGCGTGCTTCTGCAGTTTGGCCTGCACGCGTTTGCACATCTTGACGGCCACTTTCTGCTGTGCGGTAGCATGATTGCCGCGTGGCTGCTGGCAAAAGCTCTGGCGCCGCGCTATGCCATCGTGGTTACGCTGCTGGCAGGTGGTCTCGTGGCATGGATAAGTGGTGACGTTGCCACCGATAAAGTCAGCCTCTCCGTTGTGATGCCTGAGTTTATTGCCCCCGACTTTACTTTTACCAGCCTGGTGAGTATCGGTTTGCCCTTCTTCCTGGTGACCATGGCCTCACAGAATGCGCCGGGCTTCGCCACGATGAAAGCCTCCGGCTACTCGCTGGCGGTCTCACCGCTCATCATCATTACCGGTGGCCTGGCGCTGCTGCTTTCCCCCTTTGGCGTCTTCTCCATCTGCATCGCGGCCATTACCGCCGCCATCTGTCAAAGCGCTGATGCCCATCCGGATACGACTAAACGCTGGCTGGCGGCCATTGCAGCCGGTGGGTTTTATCTGCTGGCTGGAGTTTTCGGCGGGTCTATTACCGGGATCATGGCTGCACTGCCGCTGAGCTGGATCCAGACCCTGGCGGGGCTGGCGTTGCTTGGAACCCTCAGCGGGAGTTTATTTCAGGCCCTGAATCATGAAGCCGAACGTGACGCAGCCATCGTCACGTTTCTGATGACCGCGAGCGGCGTCACCCTTCTGGGCATCGGTTCGGCATTCTGGGGGCTGGTGCTGGGCGGGATATGCTATGCCCTGTTTTCACGCGCTCGCCGCGCGCAGCTGGGACGGCGTAATACCCATCACGCTGCGGAAACGGTTACTGAAGTGGCTGGCGGAGTTAAATCCGCAGGCCAGCGCGATGTCCGTTAGTGGCATTGCGCTATGCTGCACCAGGTTTTTTGCTTTTTCCATGCGTCGCTGCATCACGTACTGATGCGGTGCCAGCCCCGTCGACTGGCGGAACATGCGGGCAAAATGGTATTCGCTGAGGGCTGCCTGCGCCGCCAGCTCGGCCAGGGTTAACGGCTGGCCAAGATGCTCTTCTATGAAGGCCAGCACGTTGCGCAGAACGAAAGGCGATAACCCGCCGGTGACGACCGGCAGCTTCCACTGAACGTTGGAGTAGTTTTGCAGCAGATGGGTCATCAGCAACGTGGATGCTGTACTCAGGGTGAGCTGATTGGCCTGCTGCTGCCAGTCGCAGCCAAGTAAAAACTGGCGATACAGCGCGGTGATCTTCGGGTCACTGCCAAAAATGCGTTCGTCCAGCGTCAGCGACAGCGGCCGCTTATCCCAGATTTTTTCGCCCACGTCGCGCAGGTGTTCATCGGTGCAGTAGAGATGGACAAACGACAGGTCATCACGGATATCCCACGTCGATTCACTCTCTTTCGGCATCAGGCAGAAACGGTCCGGTCCCCCGCCGTTCTTCCAGCCGCCCGGCGTTTTTTGATAGCTCTCATAACCGTCGGCCACGTACAGGCTCAGGGTGTGATGATTGCTTTTAACCGTTATCGTATCGTGCTTGTTGTACCACGCCGCCAGTTGAATACCCGAGTTCAGCGAGACCGTCTCCCGCAGGACGGCATTCTGCTGACTAAGCGTTTCAAAGGTATCGTAAGCGTGAGACATAACCGTTAGCGCGTGAGTGATCGAACTGTCAGTCTAAGAATTGTTGTTCCCCGTTGCCAGTCCCCCGGAGAGAAAAAAGCGCAAGATTTTGCAAGTCTGCCGCAAGCCGGTGAAAGCCCACGGCGCATTTCAGCGCCATACTGCGGGCTTTCGTGGTTTGAGAAGAGAAATGATATGAACGCATTATTATACGGACTGGTCGTGGTCATCTGGGGAACCACCTGGATTGCCATTTTCCTGCAGCAAGGTCCCGTGGCGGCCCCGGTGTCGATTTTCTGGCGTTTCGCCGTGGCCAGCGCCACGATGATGGTGGTGTTACTTGCCCTGCGTCGACTGCGTAAGCTGGCGCTACGGGATCACCTTTTTTGCATGCTTCAGGGATGCTGCGTTTTCTGCTTTAACTTCTGGTGCTTTTATACCGCGGCCGCGCACATCAATACCGGGCTGGAATCCGTCATCTTCTCCATGGCGGTGCTCTATAACGCCATTAATAGCTTTATTTTCTTTGGTCAGCGCCCGCCCGCGCGTTTCTGGACGGCGGCGGCATTGGGTCTGGTCGGGATTATTACCCTTTTCTGGGACGATCTGCTTGCCAGCGGCTGGAGCGTATCGCTTCTGACGGGCATTGGCCTTTCTGCGCTTGGAACCTATGGTTTCTCGCTGGGCAACATGATCAGCATGCGCCATCAGCGCAGAGGCCTGGAAACCATGACCACCAACGCCTGGGCGATGCTTTACGGTACGCTGGTGATGGGCTGCATTGCCCTCTTCAGAGGGGACAGCTTTACCCCGGAATGGACGGTGAGCTACATCGGCGCACTGCTCTATCTGGCTCTGTTTGGTTCGGTGATTGCTTTCGGCGCTTACTTCACGCTGGTCGGGCGTATTGGCCCCGGGAAAGCGGCGTACAGCACGCTACTCTTCCCGCTGGTGGCGCTCTCCATCTCAACGGTGTATGAGGGCTACGTCTGGCATCTCAACGGTATCGTCGGTTTACTGCTGATTCTGGGTGGGAATATGGTGATGTTCACTAAACCCGAAACCTGGTTCAGGCGCTTACGAACAGCATAAAAAAACGGCCTGCGCAGAGCAGGCCGTTTTACATTATTTCGTGGTTTTTTTCACATCAAACATGGTGGCATCCGTCGCCATATCATCCACAACCTGCTTCAGCGTCGCAAAGGTCATTGGCGTATTTTCATTGCTCAGCTCTTTACCTTCGCCCTTACGAACAACCTTCATCACCGGTTTGTTGGTGGCTGCATCAATCAGTTCACCTTCAAAGTAGAGATGGGTATCCATGGTGCGATGGCCGGTTGCCATCTGCGTCCCCGCCACCACCAGCGCGACAGGCACCACTTCGTAGAACTGCAGGCCTTCTTTCTGCGAACTCACCCCTGTAATGGCACCCCGGAAAATCAGGCTATGTTTACCTGGTGTCGCCACTATAGGCTTACGAGTACCAATAGCCGTTTTCATTTTGGTATTGGTGTAGTTCAGCAGCTCATCAAGGGTTTTCTGCCCAATCTGAGTGGTCGGTTTAGGCGTAGGGTAATAGGTAATCGGCGTCCAGATAATACTGTCGTAATTCGCTTCGTTATAATTAGGATCGACCCAGCGCAGCGTCGGTTTGCCCGTCGCAGATGTCGTCTGTTGCAAGCCGGAGTAATCTTTTAAAAAGCCTGAATATTGTTCGGGGGCGGCGACTTTTGAAGAACAGCCTGCCAGAGCCAATAAACCAGTAAGCACTGCAACTTTAAAAAAAGTTTGAGTACGCATGATAGTTTTCCATGTTATCTGCAAGTATGCATTTGAAGTTATAGCAAAAGTCAGGCGGGTTTGTTGTGACAAAAAATGATGTAAGTAGCACAAATTGCAAAAAGAAGGCCCGGCTTCATACCGGGCAGCGAAAAATTACGGATTGATATCCACCTGCCAGAAGATATGTTTGCCAAACGGATCGATTTCGTAGCCTTTCACCTCCTTGCGCACCGGCTCGAAAATCGTTGAGTGGGCAATCATGACCGCCGGCATCTGGTCATGCATCATCTGCTGGGCCTCTTGATACAGCGCCACACGTTTATCGCGATCGGTTATCGATTTTGCTTCGGCGATGAGGTTATCAAACGGTTTATAGCACCATTTCGCCGAATTGGAGCCGCCATTTGCCGACGTACAGGTAAACAGCGGACCAAAGAAGTTGTCAGGATCGCCCGTTGCGGTCGTCCAGCCCATCAGCGCAGCCTGATGCTCCCCGCCCTTCACCCGCTTGAGGTATTCTCCCCATTCGTAAGTGACAATGTGGGTTTGTACGCCGATTTTCGCCCAGTCAGCCTGAATCATCTCGGCCATACGTTTCGCATTCGGGTTATAGGGCCGCTGCACCGGCATCGCCCACAGGTCAATACTCACGCCGTTAGCAAGACCCGCCTCTTTCAGCAACGCTTTTGCTTTTTCAGGATCGTACGCGTAATCCTTTAGCTCGCTGTTGGCGCTCCAGACGCCGGGCGGCAACAGATTTTTCGCGACGGTTCCGGTGCCGTGGAACACCGCGTCGATAATGGCGGGCTTATTGATGGCCATCGCCAGCGCCCGGCGGACGTTCACATTATCCAGCGGCGGTTTTTGCGTATTAAACGCCAGGAAACCGGTATTCAACCCGGCTTTGCTCATCAGGTTAATATTTTTATTGGCTTTCATGCGCGGCAGGTCCGCCGGGTTCGGGAACGGCATTACCTGACACTCGTTCTTTTCAATTTTGGCAAAACGTACGGAGGCATCCGGCGTGATGGTAAACACCAGCCGGTCCAGCTTTGATTTGCCCTGCCAGTAGTCGGCAAACGCCGTGAACAGGATGCGGGAATCTTTTTGATACTGCGCCAGCTTAAACGGCCCGGTGCCGATCGGCTCCATATCCACCTTCTCCGGCGTGCCTGCTTTCAGCATCGCATCGGCATACTCGGCAGAGAGAATCGAGGCAAAATACCAGGCCAGATCGGCGACAAACGGCGCTTCCGGGTGTGCCAGGGTAAAGCGCACGGTGTGGTCATCGACTTTATCAATGGCGGTTATCAGGCTGCCAAACTCCAGGCTTTCAAAGTTGGAGTAGCTGCCGTTAGAGACGTTGTGATAAGGATGATTGACGTCTTTCTGGCGCATAAACGAGAAGATCACGTCATCGGCGTTAAAATCCCGGGTCGGCGTGAAGGATTTATTGCTCTGAAATTTCACGCCCTGGCGCAGATGGAAGGTGTAAACCTTACCGTCATCGCTCACCTCCCAGCGCTCTGCCAGGCTCGGCACCAGTTCTGTGGTGCCGGGTTTGAAATCGACCAGCCGGTTATAGACCGGTACGGCGCTGGCATCCACGCTGGTGCCTGAGGTATATAACTGAGGATTAAAATTTTCCGGTGACCCTTCGGAGCAATACACCAGCGTTTTCGCGGCAACGGAGGAACTGACCGTAAGCGCAGCAAGTGCCAGCATTAATGTTGTGCGTTTGCTTGTCATCATTTATTCCTGTCTTTTTAATTCGACGGCTAATTAATTCTTTTGCCATTTCATAAATAACATTAAAGTGATGTGGCAAACACCCGAAAAATAAATAAGGAAGAAAACACTATGGGCACGCCGCTTTCCAGACAATTAACACATCGTTTTTTCCGCTATCTCGCCATTACCAGTCAGAGCGATCCCAGCGTCAAAACCTTACCCTCAACACCGGGGCAGCACGAGATGGCACGAGAGCTGGCGCAGGAGCTGGCACAGCTGGGTTTAGACGACATTGTGATCGACGAATTCGCCACGGTAACGGCGGTTAAAAAAGGTAATGTACCCGGCGGACCGCGCATTGGATTTATTACTCACATTGATACCGTGGACGTGGGATTATCGCCGGATATTCATCCACAAATATTAACGTTTACCGGTGAAGATCTCTGTCTGAATAAAGAGAAAGGGATCTGGCTACGGGTAAGTGAGCATCCGGAAATTCTGTCTTACCCGAATGAAGAGATTATTTTCAGCGACGGTACCAGCGTATTAGGCGCAGATAATAAAGCAGCGGTGACCGTGGTCATGACCGTGCTGGAAAACCTGACCGCTGAGCATAAACATGGCGACATTGTGGTCGCGTTTGTCCCCGACGAAGAGACTGGCCTTAAGGGGGCAAAAGCGTTAGATCTGAAACGCTTCGATGTCGACTTTGCCTGGACCATCGACTGCTGCGAGCTGGGGGAGATTGTCTATGAGAATTTTAATGCGGCAGCCGCTGAGATCCGCTTTACCGGCGTAACGGCGCACCCGATGTCTGCTAAAGGGGTGCTGGTAAACCCGTTATTAATGGCGACCGACTTTATCAACCAGTTTGACCGCCAGCAAACGCCAGAGTGCACGGAGGGCCGTGAAGGCTACATCTGGTTTAACGGCATTCAGGCCGGGCAGAACGAGGCCGTTCTGAAGGCCAATATTCGGGACTTTGACAAGGACAACTTTGCTTCCCGCAAGCAGCAGATTGCTGATGTCGCCGCCCGGATCGCCGCCCGGTATCCGACGGCAAAAGTGGACTATCGCATTGAAGAGACTTACAGCAATATCAGCAATGCGATTGGCGAAGACAGGCGTGCCATCGATCTAATGTTTGCGGCGATGGAATCACTGGGTATCACCCCAAAACCGACGCCGATGCGCGGCGGTACAGACGGCGCAGCGCTCTCGGCAAAAGGGTTGCTCACCCCGAACTTCTTCACCGGCGCACATAACTTCCATTCGAAGTTTGAATTCTTGCCGCTGTCGTCGTTCGAGGCGTCTTACCACACTGCCCTGCAACTCTGCCTGCTGGCCGCGCGTTAAGCAGGCTTGCGCGCCAGCATCGTAGCAAAGCGCAGCTTGATGCGGTTGCCGTGTTCATCGGTGCGGTGCAGTTCGCCAACCTCTTCGTTGTATTTGAGCAACTCCCAGCCTTCATAGTAGTTGCTCAGTTCACCGCTTTTAAACGCAAACGGGAAGCCGACGGTGCACGGATAATCCGCCGCGTCCATCGCGGCAACGATCAGGTTATAACCGCCAGGTTTGGTGCAACGCTGCATATTGGCGATAAGACCCGGAATGGTTTTTGCCTCCAGGAACATCAGCACCACGGTAGACAGAATAAAGTCATACTCGCCGTCAATGCTCAGGTTGTTGAGATCCTTGATGGCCGAGTGAAGATTCTCAATGCCTTCTGCCGCTTTGATGCGCTCGATATTATCGATGCTCATCGGATTTTTATCCCAGGCAGTGACCTCGTACCCGTTGGCCGCCAGATAAAGGCTGTTACGGCCATTGCCACAGCCCAGATCCAGGGTTTTACCCGGTTTCACGATCCCCGCGCTGTACACCACCTCTGAGTGTGTACGGGTTAAACCATATTTCTCTGTGAAGTAATTTTCATCGACGGACATTATTTTTCCTCAGATTGCATAAGCAGTGCTTTTTCAGTGCGCAGCAGAAGTTTGCCCTGAAGCAGTAGAATAAAAGTACGGACCAACAGGATCCCAATGATGACGTTGGTGAAGATAAAAAGCGGTACGGCAATCACGTGGAAAAAGCCCGACGGGCTGCTGTGCCCCAGATGCAGCCCGGTGGTTGCCAGTGCGGATATACCAAAGGAGAAACTCCAGAAAGAAGCATTAAACGGCTGGGATATGTACCAGGGCAACAGACGCAGCATAAACAGCAGTTGCAACAGGCCATAACCGAACAACATTTTGGCAAAGGTGTCGGCTTCACCGCCGTTAACGCTAAACCAGGCGCTACAGGCCACCAGCGCGGGCGCAAGCTGAATCCCCAAAGAGGTGCGCTGCGCGGTTGGAAGTTCTCCGGCACTGCGAAGGCGCTGAAGTATAACCGGCTCCAGGCTGAGCCAGGAGAAGACACCCGCCCCCAGGAACACGAAACCGGCGTCGTTAAACCCCAGGGCGCCGCACGCCATGGCGCTAATAAAATTATTCGCCACGGTTGGCAAATATAAACCCGGCGTCGTGGCTTCTTGCGGATGGTTGCCGCGCCAGAGTCCCGCGCTTTGCCAGGCGGAATAAGACAGCTGTGTCACCACCCCCACGCCAAAAAGCACGACTGAAATCGGGCGGCACCAGGGCACAAAACCGATGGCGACCAGCATCGTCGTCGCCGGAAAAAGGCTGACAAAGCTACTCATCACCGGATGCCTCATCTCTGCCAGCACGCTGCGCGGGAAACGGATCGCGCGGATGATAAAGGCCACCGTCAGCAAAAACCAGCACGTAACGGCAAGGGCCACCAGCGCATCACCCGGCCACCGTGTCACCGGCCAGAGCGTGCTGGCGTATCGCCAGGCGAAACCCATGCCAATGATGCCAAGCACCATGCCAAAATACCCAGCGGGCAAGTTAAGCACTTTCTGTGGGGGATTGAGTTTATCCATTAATTTTAATTTTTAAAATGTATTTTAAATGCCATTTTAAGGGGTTTCCGCAACGGAAGCCAGCACAACGAAAAACCAAAAGTTTGCTACGTTTAGTGAAGACGCTTATCAGGGATCACACGATGAAAAAGTATCGGCTCAGCGATGAAACCCGCCTCTGGCAATGGAAAAGCGGCGAAACAACCCACACGACAACCTTACGGCAGATCATCGCCACGGCAGATTTTAACGATGTCACGGCCGGTACGAAAGGTGGCTGGATTGATGACGCGCGCGCCCTGTCACAGAATGGGGATTGCTGGATCTATGACGAGAACAGCGTGGTGTTCGCCGGTGCTACCGTGTCGGATCACGCGCGCCTGACCCTGCCCTGTACCGTCAGCCATGACGCCCGCATCAGCGGTCACTGCTGGCTGGACAGCGCCGAAGTCAGTCACGGCGCGCGGATAAGTGACAACGTCACCATTCAGCACTCCTGCGTGCGGGGTGAGTGCCACATCTTCGGCGACGCGCGCATCCTGCATAACAGCGTCATCATCGCCGCCAAAGGACTGACGCCGGACCACGACCAGATCCTGCAAATCTATGACAAAGCGACGGTAAGCCGGTCGCGCGTTGTGCATCAGGCACAGATCTACGGCGAAGCGATGGTGAACAATGCGTTTATTGAACACCGCGCTGAGGTATTCGACAGTGCGATCCTCGAAGGGAACGATCTCAATAACGTCTGGGTGTGCGACTGCGCAAAGGTATATGGTCACGCCCGTCTGATTGCCGGTTTCGACGACGACGCCATCCCCACCGTGCGCTACAGTTCGCAGGTGGCGGAAAATGCCGTCGTGGAAGGCAACTGCGTCATTAAGCACCACGTCCTGATCGGCGGTCAGGCATGGCTGCGCGGGGGGCCGATCATGCTTGACGATAAAGTGGTGATTCAGGGACGCGCCCGGATCAGCGGCGATGTGTTGATCGAGCATCGGGTTGAAATCACCGACGATGCGGTCATTGAAGCCTTTTCGGGTGAGAGCATTCACCTGCGTGGCGAAAAGGTGATTAACGGCGACCAGCGCATCACCCGCACACCGCTGCTGGGGGCGTTATAGGGTAAAAATTTTTCCGTAGATGTTCACATCGTCAAAGCGGCCATTCAGGTATTCCGCTTCCCGCAGGCACCCTTCCAGCGTAAAACCGTTGCGCCGGGCAACGTTGTTGCTGCTCTGATTCGCCACCCGGCACTTAATCACAAAACGGCGGATCTCGCCGCGCTCAGCGTAATAGCGCATAAACGCCTGCAATGACTGAGAGAGGATCCCCTTCCCCTGGTGCGCCTCGTCCAGCCAGTAACCGATATAACCCGCTTTGTTGGCAGGCTCTATCGAATTAAACGACAGCACGCCGACCAGCGCATCATCCCGCCAGATCAAAAACATTTTGGCGTAGCCGCGCTGGTGCAGCATCTGGTTACTTAGCACATTGCGGCGGGTATCCTCTTCCGCGCCCACGTGCTGCGCCCAGTCAAAGGCAGTTTGCAGCCAGGTTTTGTTTTTGACGACGAGGTGATGGAGATCGGCGGTATAGCGCTCTTCGACGGCGCGAAGCTCGATATTCTGGGTAACGGGGATAATTTCTGCAGACATGGTGCCCCTCAATTGCCGGGTGGCGCTAACGCTTACCCGGCCTACTCTGGACGCATTTGTAGGCCGGGTAAGCGTTAGCGCCACCCGGCACAATCCCACAAGGATTAACGCATTATCCGGTCATCAACGTAGTGACGTTTATCCGGCGCTGGCGGGAAATACTGATACAGCCAGGTTTCACTGATGGCATCCCCCTGACAGCGCAGGAACAGGCGCATATCTACCGGCTCGGTCGAATCCGAGGTTGGGTACCAGTCAAACAGAATGCGATAACCGTCAAACGGTTCTACGTACAGGATCTCAACCTGCTTCGCCTCACCGCTGGAGAGAGTAATCACCGGCTCGATGCCTTTTGGCGCAGCGGCCTTCAGGTCGCCACCGACAAAGTCGATAGCAAAGCGGCGCGCCCACACTTTCGGGTAATTTTCACCCGGCGCCCAGCCTTCCGGGAAACCGCCCATGCCGGTGCGGGTGGCGAAAACATTAGCCAGCGGGGAACGCACCGGCGGCATTGCGCTCCAGTACAGGCGATATTTAAAGTCCAGCTCGTCGCCCGCTTTCACCGTTTTCTCCGGCTGCCAGAAGCAGACCACGTTATCCAGCGTTTCACCGGTGGTCGGGATCTCCATCAGACCAACCGCGCCTTTACCCCAGTCGTTGCGCGGTTCTACCCACAGGCTTGGACGCTTGTTATACCAGCCCATCACGTCCTGATAGTGCGAGAAATCACGATCCAGCTGCAGCAGGCCGAACCCTTTCGGATTTTTGTCCATATAGGCGTTGAACTGCAGCTTCTGCGGGTTGTTCAGCGGACGGCAGATCCACTCTCCGTTGCCGCGCCACATCGCCAGACGGTCTGAGTCATGGATTTGTGGGTGAATGGTGTCGCACATGCGTCGTTCGTTATTGCCGCAGCTGAACATACTGGTCATCGGCGCGATGCCGAGCTGTTTAATGTCTTTACGCGCATAGAGGTGGTTTTCCACCTCCATGATCACCTGGCTCTTCTCGCAGTGGATCACGAACTTATAGGCACCGGTGATGCTCGGGCTGTCCAGCAGCGTATAGACGGTAAACGTGGTGTCACCTGGCTTAACGGTTTCAAACCAGAATGAGGTGAAGTCCGGGAACTCTTCCGGCGTGTCAGTAAAGGTGTCTACCGCCAGACCGCGCGCGGAAAGGCCGTACTGGTAGGTATCGTCAACCGCACGGAAATAGCTTGCGCCGAGGAAAGAGACGATATCGCGACGCGCCAGTTCCGGCGCCTTAAAGGCGCGGAAGCCTGCAAAGCCAAGATCGCTTTGCCCTTCCAGCTGTTTGGTATCCACACCGGTTTCACCGTAGCTGAACAACTCTGGTCGGAAGTGGATCTCACGCGCCATAGAGGTCGACTGGTCCAGCGAGAACATCCGCACGCGGCGGCGGAACCCCATTCCCATATGGAAGAACTGCACGTCCAGCTGACGTCCTTCAATGTTGTTCCACAGAGACTGCTTCTCATCGTAGCGGATGGCGTTGTACGCCTGCGGCGTCATGGTGGCCAGCGTGTCCGGCAGCGGACGTGGCGCACCACCCCACGGGGTTTTCGCCAGGTCATGCGCCATGGATTGCAGTACGGAGAAGTCAAAACGACGGCTCTGACCGTCAGCGATGTCAGAGTCAGCAGCGTATGCCGCTTTGGAAAACAGGGAAGCAAGGCCAGAGGTGCCGCTCAGGGCTGCCACTGCCAGCGAGCCTTTTAGAAAACGTCTGCGATTCATGCCTGGAAAAACGTCCTTATGGTCGTGTGAATGTGTTTCGCGCTCGGCGAAATGACGGCAAGAAAGAACGCACAGCCTAAACAAAAATGGTTAAGAATCCAATTGTTGGCCGATGATTATCTGAACAAAGTGAGAAATATTTTCTGTCGACCAGAACGGCCCGAAAGTGGTGTAAAGAAAGCCTGGAAAATGTGTAGAAAAATGCCCCGACGCGACATCGATCGCCGGGGCTAATGAGGCGGTTATTTTACGCTGACATCGATACCCGGAAAGTACTTATCAGCGAGTTTAGCGATCGTGCCGTCGGCACGCACTTTATCAATCGCGGCATCAAGCTGCTTTTTGGTGGCCTCGTCACCTTTACGCAACCCAAAACCGATCCCACTCCCGAGGATAGTGTCGTCAGACACCGGTTTGCCGATGAAGCCAAACCCTTTCCCCTGCGGCTTGCTGAGGAAACCCGCCTGCCCGGCCGCGGACATCACCAGCGAGGCGTCGATACGGCCATTAAGCAGGTCGCCCCAGGCCATATTCTGATCTTTATAAGACACCACGGTGACACCCTGCTTTTCCCAGTGCTCTTTCGCATAGGTTTCCTGAATTGAGCCCTGCAGCACGCCAATGGTTTTCCCCTTCAGCCCTTCTGGGGTCGCTTCTACCGCCGTACCGGCCTTGCCGACCAGCTGCGACGGAATGCGGTAAATCGGCTGGGTAAAATCAATGCTCTTGCGGCGCTGCTCGGTGATATTCATCGCCGAATTAATGGCGTCGAATTTCTTCGCCACCAGGCCCGGGATCAGCGCGTCAAACGAGGTTTCCACCCAGCTGCACTTCAGCGCTGCCGCTTTGCAAATGGCATTCCCCAGCTCAACGTCAAACCCTTCCAGTTCGCCTGAGGCATTACGGCTTTCAAACGGCGGATATTCCGCTTCCAGACCATAACGCAGCTCGGTCGCCGCGAAGGACGAAAAGGTACACAGCAATCCCATGCCGACGACTAACGCGCGTAATTTCATCTTATACTCCTCAGCGTGATTTAACCCGACACAGGGCCTGGGCACCTGCCCGTAACGTCGCCTCATCTTTCGCAAAAGAGAGACGAATCAATTTATTATCCGTACCGTCCGCATAAAACGCCGACAGCGGAATGGTGGCAACGCCGTACTCCACGATCAGCCGTTTCACCAGCTCGCTGTCGCGCTCATCGCTGAACGCGCTGTAATCCGCCAGCATGAAGAACGACCCGGCGCTCGGTAGCAGGGTAAACGGCGAATCGGCCAGCAGACCGTGCAGCAGATCGCGCTTACGCTGGTAAAACGCCGACAGCGACAGCCAGGTTTGCGGATCGACCATATGCTCCGCAAAGGCGTGCTGCATTGGCGTATCGGCAGAGAACATTAAAAATTGATGGACTTTACAAATCTCATCCATCAGTACCGCCGGGGCGACACAATACCCTACGCGCCAGCCGGTGACGTGATAGGTTTTTCCGAAAGATGAAATAATCACGCTGCGCTCCGCCAGCTGCGGGTGCGTGGCCATTCCATGATGCGGTTCACCGTCAAAAACCACGTGTTCGTACACTTCGTCAGACAAAATAATGATGTCGGTCTGGCGCGTCAGCGCCGCCAGCTGTTGCAGGTCATTGGCACAGAAGACCTGACCGCTCGGGTTGTGCGGCGTGTTAATGATGATCATGCGCGTGCGCGGGGTGATCGCGGCACGCACCTCATCCCAGTTGACGGCAAAATCCGGCACCGTGAGTTTGATAGCAATCGGGGTAGCCCCCTGCAGACGGACAATCGGCGCGTAGCTGTCAAAGGACGGTTCAAAGTAGATCACCTCATCACCGGGGTGCACGAGACCGCTTATCGCTGAATAGAGCCCTTCGCTGGCGCTGGCGGTCACCAGCACCTCGCTGGCAGGGTCATACTGCGTGCCGTAGAGCGTGGCAATTTTATCGGCAATGCGTTCTTTCAGCGGCTGCAGGCCGGTCATCGCCGCGTACTGGTTATGCCCTGACGCCATCGCTCGGGTGACGCCTGCAATCAGTTTCGGGTCACAGGAAAAATTCGGTGCGCCCTGAGAAAGGTTAATGGCGTTATGCTGTGCCGAAAGCTGGCCGATAACGGTAAAAATGGTGGTCCCCACATCTGGCAGTTTGGAGCGCGTTTGTACCGGCGTTCGTAAAGTCATCCTCTTTCCCTTCTCATGGACATTGCATAACTATTCAAACAACAAGTGCGTTGCCGGGACAATCGAATTGTTGTCATAATAGCCATGAGAAAAATGCATAGCTGAGGTGTTTCAATGTCTCGCCGTTCGCTCCCCCTTAACGCCATCGACGCATTTTTAGTCACCGCGCGTCATCTGAATCTTACCCATGCCGCCGCAGAGCTGTGTCTGACCCAGGGGGCCGTGAGCCGTAAGATCGCCTCCCTTGAGGCGTGGTTTGGCTTTCCGCTGTTTGAGCGCCACGCCCGCGGGCTGCGCCTCTCACCGCAGGGCAGCGCCCTGCTTCCGGAGCTGCAATCCACTTTCGAACAGCTGCTGACCGTGGCCGACCAGGCCCGTAGCCAGCATACCGTGATCCGGCTTAAGGCCCCCACCTGCGCCATGCGCTGGCTGGTACCGCGCCTGCTGGAGGTGGAGCACGCGCATCCGGATCTGCAGATCGCGCTGACGACCACCACCGATCATAACGTCAATTTCAAAACCGAATCTTACGACGCGGCCATTGTGTTTGGCACGCATATGAGCGCAGGCGATCTGCTGTTCGAAGAGGCGCTCACGCCGGTCATCAGCCCGTTGCGGGCAGGTACAGCGCTGGGTTCACTGACGTTCCTTCACCCGACGCGGGATAAGACCGACTGGTCACTGTGGCTGGCGAAGCAGGAAGGTCCCGGGTTTGTTATGCACAAAAATCAACACTTCGATACGATGGATCTCGCCATTACCGCCGCCATTCAGGGGCTGGGCGTCGCCATTGCCGACGAAACGCTGGTGGCAGAAGATGTGGGTGCCGGAAGGCTGATGCGGCCCTATGAGACAAGCGTAAAAACCGGCGCGAGCTACCGGCTGGTGCTGCGCGAAACGCCTGACGAAGAAAATGGTCTGGCGGCGTTTCGCGCCTGTTTACTTAATCGAGGCTGACGTGGTGCTTCATCACCCGTTTAAAGAGGCTCATGCGCGCGCGCATAAAGCGGTTTTCAAGCCGGAAACCTGCATGTTTATTCACACCGATACGTAGCAGCACGTCCCGTCCTTTGCGGCACGCGGGCCAGTGCGTCGGCCCCGACAGGCTATCATGCGTTCCGGCATCGCGCGCAAAGCTTACCCAGTAATCGGCTACCCTGGCAGCAAACTGTAAATCCCGTTCGTTGACATACTGACGTGAAGGCTCCACCTGGCCGAGGGTATCGAACACGTAGGGCACTTCATTGCCATGCCACGCGCCGTTGATATAAGTGGCATGCTCCGCTTCAGCGACATAGTCAAACCAGTAACGCCAGCAAAGCCCGCCGACACGCTGCTGCGCCTGCATCACGACATAGCCCATGGTGGTAAACGCCATATCGCGACACACCTGTCTGCCCAGCTCTTCGTCGCCTTTCACACCCGGATAAAGCAGCTTGATGAGCCCCAGCCCAAAACGGCGCTCCCGGCGAAGTTTCTGGATTTGCCCGGCGAGATCGATGCCAAACACCGCCATGACGCTGGCTTCATCGCTGTTAGAACCTATCATCACCGGCACAGGGTGCTGGCGGGCAGCGAAAAAAACATCCAGCATGGCCTCCGGCAGGACGCAATCCCCGACGATCGGCGCCGGGGCGATGTTGAGTGGCGCGGTCAGCGGCCAGAATGACTCAGGCGGGATCGCGCGCAGCTGCTCTGCCGTCGCGTTTTCCAGTCCAAAATGGGCGGCCAGTGCTTCCCCTTTTTGCAGTGCCAGCTGGCGCGGCGTGTCGGGCAAGGTATATCCACTCTGGACTATCGCCTTATGGAACAGCCCTTCCGCCAGCGGCGAGGCTAGCAACGACAGCACGCTGCGGGCGCCAGCGGACTCACCAAACAGGGTCACGTTATGCGGATCGCCCCCAAACGCGGTGATATTCTCCCGCACCCATTCAAGCGCGGCAATCTGATCAAGCAGAGCAAAATTATGCACTACCCGCTCTTCTTCCCCCTCCAGCGCGGGATGGGCGAAAAAGCCGAGATGGCCGAGACGGTAGTTAATCGTGACCACAACCACGCCGCGCGCGGCCAGCGATTTGCCGTGATACGGTGGCAAGCCACCGGCACCAATCGTAAACCCGCCCCCGTGCAGCCAGACCATCACCGGAAGCGATCCCGGGCGGTCGACGGGGGACCAGACATTCAGATAGAGACAGTCTTCAGAGAACTGGCCGGGATCGCCCCCGCCCAGCTCCTGACAATATTCGCTGCTTTGCCAGCTTGAGGCCGAAAATGCAGTGGCATCGCGAACGCCATCCCAGCGTTCTGGTGGACGCGGTGAGCGCCAGCGCCAGTCACCCACTGGCGGTGCAGCATAGGGAATACCGCACCAGCGGTGGACATTTTCATCGGTTAAACCAGTCAGTGCGCCCTGGCGCGTTTCAACCACAGGGGCGGAAGGATTTTGCATAACGACCTTATTTTTTCCATCACACCCCTGCAGAGTAACGGTTTCAGAGCAAACCGCAACGCTGTTTGCTGCGCGTTTCAGCCTCCTCATAGAGGGAGAATTCGTCATACACCGGGCAGCCGAGCGCGGCTTCAAACGCGTCGCGGCTGGCATTACCGTGACTGCGCGCCTGAGTTTCATTCCCGAGATTGGACTGGAAAATCCCGGCGGCGCTGACCGGAAGAAAATCTTCGTAGGTAATCGGCTGGGCAACGACCCACCCGCGCTCAATCAGCGGCTGCGGATCGTCGCCGGGACGGAACGCATGACGATGGGCTTCCCCGGCGGGCGTCAGACGGTAGCGGAAATAAGCCAGTTCCTGGCGGCGCATTAACAGCTCGCTGTCCGGGAAGGCGCTGAAAATCTCACGCAAATGAAGCTGGTGCGTCAGGTTATCTTTGCCGGTACCGGCCTTAGCCAGCAGGCTATCGTACAGTTCACGGCCTTTCGGCGTCAGCGCCACGCCGCGCTGTTCTATTTCACCGAAGCGGGCGGTGTGGGTGCCCTTATGTTCACCGGCAAACAGCACCGGCTCTTCGAGCGCCTTGAAGCTGGTTTGACGCAATAACACGGGCACGTCACGACGCGGCGGCCCTTCGATCAGAATTTTGGGCTCAATACCATACTTCGGCATCAGCTCCTGCACCCGGTCAATATCCAGCGTGCGCGGCGTGAGGTGGTTAATATGGCACCCCGGGAAGCAGACCACATCCGCAATCAGGCGATGTTCGTTATGCAGTGCCAGATAAGTTTCCTGATCGACCGTCGCATGGCGGTGCCAGCGGAAGGTTTCCAGCGCTTCCTGAACAAACTCACGCGCCTGGACGTCAGTAAACTGCCCTTCTGATTCCCAGAGATCGAGAAGTGCCAGACAGCGCGGGGTAAAAATGTTCCGCTGAGCAAGGATCTCCGCCGCGCGCTCGCGTAGCGGGACGTTTTCTATCAGCTCAAGGCGCAGCAGTGAGGTAAAGATACGAAACGGATTCCGGCACAGCGCCGCATCATCTACCGGACGAAACGCCGTTGAGTGAACCGGCACCCCCGCCTGAGAGAGATCGTAATAGCTGACCGGATACATGCCCATAATGGCAAACATACGACGCAGGGTGGAAAGCTCTTGCGCCGTGCCGACGCGGATCGCGCCGTGGCGCTCCACGTTCAGACGGGCAAGTTCATCGGCGTTCGCCAGTTGTTCATGTAATAGCGGGTTATTTTCCAGAACCGCCAGGTTTACGTCCGCGACCAGTTCGAGCAACGTGCCGTACTGCGGAACTTCCTGCTGGTACATCGCCGACATAGCCTGCGAAAAATGTTCCCGAATATCATCAGCCGTGATGGTGTTCGCCATGATGTCATGCCTCCAGTGAATATTACCTGGAGTGTAGAGAAACCCGTTCCTTCCGGGGGGAAGAATTTCTGATTTGTGATCTTAAGACGACAGTGGTCAAACCGTGTGCTACCGGAGCTTGAGCAGACCTTATCAGGACGGTTCTGCCGCCTCGTTATTTTTCTCTGGAATTTCCCTATAATTATTTTTGGTGCTGTTTTATAGCTATAAAGGAGTACGTTTTTCAGGTCTTACCGTCTGTAAAATAATCGGATTGAGCATACCGTGGTTTTTACCCTCAGCTTTCAAATTTTTAGTGCAAACTTAGGACTAATCCCACCCTTCGCTTACAAGTCCTTCCCACCTCTTCATATTTTCAAGGTAAGCGAAGCGTAAAGCCTTCATTATTTCAAAATAACGATACCGCAAATAGCAAAGCGCATTTGACGAATGGCGCTCAGCGACTAGAGTTATTACTCGAACGACGAGTGATACGAAATATATTCGTATCGTACTGACATAACCAATATATGAACATGAGGTTTAATATGGCAGAGCATCGTGGTGGTTCAGGTAATTTCGCGCAAGACCGTGAAAAAGCATCAGAAGCTGGTCGTAAAGGTGGCCAGCACAGCGGTGGTAATTTTAAAAACGATCCGCAACGCGCATCTGAAGCGGGTAAGAAAGGGGGACAGAACAGTCACGGCGGAGGCCGTAAATCTGATAACTCCTGATCTTATTTAGTACTCTTTTAATAAAACCAGAGAGCATGCTGCGGGCTGAAAAGCTCGCAGTACCCTTTCTTTATTTTACCGGAGCGTAATAATTATGAATATGAAAAGTGTAGAGGATGTATTTATTCATCTTCTGTCGGATACCTACAGCGCAGAAAAGCAACTTACCCGGGCATTAAGCAAGCTTGCGCGGGCCGCGTCCAGTGAGAAACTGAGCGCCGCCTTTACCGCACACCTCGAGGAGACGCAGGGTCAGATCGAACGCATCGATCAGATTATCGAGCAGGAAGATGGTATCAAGCTCAAGCGCATGAAATGCGTGGCAATGGAAGGCTTAATTGAAGAGGCGAACGAAGTCATCGAAAGCACGGAAAAAAATGAAGTGCGTGATGCCGCGTTAATTGCCGCAGCCCAAAAAGTGGAGCATTACGAAATTGCCAGCTACGGTACCCTTGCCACCCTGGCAGAGCAGCTTGGCTATAAAAAAGCCGTTAAGCTTCTTGCAGAAACACTGGAAGAAGAAAAAGAGACCGACCTTAAACTCACCGATCTGGCCGTAGGGAATATTAACCAAAAAGCGCAAAAATGACGCTATAACACAGGTTAAATAAAATGAGCATCAGTCCCAGGACAATTAAACGGTGCCATTTAACGGCAGCTATAATATGGTTCATTCTCGCTATCCCTTCCGTAATATGGTGGAAGAGCAGCGTACTATGGGTCATTATCATCAGCATCTACGCTAATATTGTCGGCCATTTGTCTGGCTACAGTGCCGCGCGTGCCGATCAGGCTGCTGAAAGTGAGACCAAATAAGCGAACCCTAATGAGGATACAATGATGAATCACGTAGAACACTACCATGACTGGCTACGCGATGCCCATGCGATGGAAAAGCAAGCCGAATCTATGCTGGAATCCATGGCCAGCCGTATTGATAATTATCCTGATGTTCGCGCCAGAATTGAGCAGCATATTAATGAGACAAAACGGCAAATAACCTTGCTGGAAGAAATCCTCGACCGGAATGATATTTCTCGTTCAGTTTTAAAAGACTCGATGAGCAAAATGGCGGCGCTGGGGCAGTCCATCGGCGGCATGTTCCCGTCTGATGAGATCGTTAAGGGGTCGATCAGCGGCTATGTTTTCGAACAGTTTGAAATCGCCTGCTATACCTCCCTGCTCGCGGCGGCGAAAAAAGCGGGCGATACCGCCTCGATACCCGCTATTGAAACGATCCTCGCCGAAGAGCGCGAAATGGCCGACTGGTTGATTCGTCATATTCCGCAGACCACGGAACAGTTCCTGCTGCGTTCAGACGCATCGGGCGTCGAAGCAAAAAAATAATCAGGGAGAATCGCCATGTTCCGACACGTTAAACAGCTGCAATACACGGTTCGCGTTGCTGAACCGAACCCAGGCCTCGCCAATCTTTTACTGGAACAGTTCGGTGGGCCGCAGGGCGAACTGGCTGCCGCCTGCCGGTACTTTACGCAAGGATTGAGCGATGACGATCCGGGCCGTAAAGATATGCTGATGGATATCGCGACCGAGGAGTTAAGCCACCTCGAAATCATCGGTACCCTGGTGGGCATGCTGAATAAAGGCGCGAAAGGCGCGCTGGCGGAAGGGGTGGAAAACGAGGCCGAGCTGTATCGCTCCATGACCGAAAACGGCAATGACAGCCATATTACCTCCCTGCTCTACGGTGGTGGCACCCCGCTCACTAACTCTGCGGGCGTGCCCTGGACGGCGGCCTACGTGGACACCATCGGCGAGCCAACGGCGGACCTGCGCTCAAACGTGGCAGCAGAGGCCAGAGCGAAAATCATCTATGAACGTCTGATCAACGTGACCGACGATCCCGGCGTAAAGGATGCCCTGGCGTTTCTGATGACGCGCGAGGCGGCGCATCAGCTCTCCTTTGAGAAGGCGCTGCAGTCTATCCGTAATAATTTCCCGCCGGGAAAATTGCCGCCAATCGAGGAATTCACCAACAAGTACTACAATATGTCTGAAGGTGGAGAGGTTCGCGGAAGCTGGAACAGCGATAAACATTTCGATTACGTTGAGTCCCCCCAGCCTGCGGTTGACGGCGGCGATGGCAGCGCAAGCGTCACGCTCACAACCGAACAGGCAACCCTGGTCAAGGCGATGTCTGCCCGTACGAAGTCCGATCCACATTCCGACCCGCTGACCGGTGCCGAGCTGGGTGCCGGTAAGACTAAACCGTAATCGGTTTTGCCGGGCAGCCATAAACTGCCCGGCAATTCTCGTGCCCCATCGTTTCAGAGGTACGGACCATGTTCGAACTCGACGCGTTCCATCTGGCCAGAATTCAGTTCGCTTTTACCGTCTCGTTTCATATCCTTTTTCCTGCGATCACCATCGGCCTCGCCAGCTATCTGGTTGTGCTGGAGGGCATGTGGCTGCGCACCAAAAACGACGTCTGGCGATCGCTGTATCACTTCTGGCTAAAGATATTTGCCGTTAACTTCGGTATGGGGGTCGTTTCCGGATTGGTCATGGCGTACCAGTTTGGCACCAACTGGAGCGGATTCTCACAGTTCGCGGGCAGTATCACCGGTCCACTCCTCACCTATGAAGTCTTAACCGCTTTCTTCCTGGAAGCCGGTTTCCTGGGGGTAATGATGTTCGGCTGGAATAAGGTTGGCCCGGGCCTGCACTTCTTTTCCACCTGCATGGTCGCGCTCGGCACCTTAATGTCGACCTTCTGGATCCTCGCCTCCAACAGCTGGATGCATACGCCGCAGGGGTTCACCATCGAGAACGGACAGGTCATTCCGCAAGACTGGCTGGCAATCGTCTTTAACCCCTCCTTCCCTTATCGCCTGATTCATATGGCTATTGCCGCGTTTCTGAGCAGCGCGCTGTTTGTCGGCGCGTCGGGTGCCTGGCACCTGCTGCGCGGTAACGATACGCCCGCCATCCGAACCATGTTCTCGATGGCCATGTGGATGGCGCTGCTGGTCGCCCCCATCCAGGCGGTGGTGGGCGATATGCACGGCCTGAACACGCTTGAGCATCAGCCCGCCAAAATCGCCGCCATTGAGGGACACTGGGAAAATCCGCCCGGCGAGGCCACCCCACTGCTGCTGTTTGGCCTGCCGGATATGGAGGAGGAACGCACCAAATACGGCCTCGAGATCCCCGCGCTCGGAAGCCTGATCCTGACGCATAGCCTGGATAAACAGGTTCCGGCCCTGAAAGATTTCCCGAAAGAAGATCGCCCAAACTCGACCATCGTTTTCTGGTCGTTCCGCATCATGGTCGGGATGGGGCTGCTGATGATTACCCTCGGTCTGCTCAGCCTCTGGCTACGCTACCGTCACCGGCTTTTCCACTCGCGCCCGTTCCACTGGTTTGCGCTCTGCATGGGGCCAGCGGGGCTGCTGGCGCTGCTCGCCGGCTGGGTAACCACCGAAGTGGGCCGTCAACCGTGGGTGGTCTATGGTTATCTACGCACGATTGATGCGGTCTCCCTGCACAGTACTCTGCAAATGAGCATCAGCTTGCTGGCCTTCTTCGTTGTCTACTCGTCGGTGTTCGGCGTGGGGTATGTTTACCTCATCAGGTTGATTAAGAAAGGTCCGCAGCCCGTCGATACGCTGACGTCAAACACGTCGGGCACTCCCGCCCGTCCGCTGTCTGCCGCGGAGTCCGTTTCAGAACAGGAGAGAATCTGATGGGCGTTGATATCGCTGTTATCTGGTTTGCCATCATCGTCTTTGCCACGCTGATGTACATCATTATGGATGGCTTTGATTTGGGCATCGGTCTGCTGTTCAACTTCGTGGGCGATGCCAGGGAACGCGATGTGATGGTTAATAGCGTGGCCCCGGTGTGGGACGGTAACGAAACCTGGCTGGTGCTCGGCGGCGCGGGATTGTTCGGCGCGTTTCCGCTGGCCTACGCGGTGATTATTGATGCGTTGACCATCCCCCTCACCGCCATGCTCATCGGCCTCATCTTTCGCGGCGTCGCCTTTGAGTTCCGTTTTAAAGCGACGCCCTCACACCGCAAATTCTGGGACTACTCCTTCGCAGGCGGGTCCTTGCTCGCCACCTTCAGCCAGGGGATCGTCGTAGGGGCAGTGATCAATGGCTTTGACGTGGAAGGCCGGCGCTTTGTCGGCTCTGCGCTTGACTGGCTGACGCCCTTCAATCTTTTCTGTGGCATCGGGCTGGTCGTTGCCTATACGCTGCTGGGGACCACCTGGCTCATAATGAAAAGTGAAGGCGCACTGCAAAACCGCATGCGCGAGCTGACGCGCCACGTGCTGCTGGCACTGGTGGTGGTTATTGCGGTGGTCAGCGTCTGGACGCCGCTTGGCTGGCAGTACGTGGCCGACCGCTGGTTTACCTTGCCCAACTTCTTCTGGTTCCTGCCGGTTCCCCTGTTGGTAGGGCTGTTTACGGTGCTGATCTGGCGGCTGACCCGCAACCCGGCCAGCCACTCGCGCCCCTTCCTGCTCACGCTGGGGCTGATCTTCCTCGGTTTTAGCGGCCTGGGTATCAGCCTGTGGCCAAACATTATTCCGCCCCATATCACCCTGTGGGAAGCCGCGGCACCGCCCGCCAGCCAGCTGTTTATGCTGGTCGGCACCCTGCTGATCATTCCGGTGATTCTGGTGTACACCGCCTGGAGCTACTACGTCTTCCGGGGCAAAGTGTCGGATACTGAAGGCTATCACTGAGGAACGCTATGACAGACTGGCATACACGGGCCATTATTTATCAAATTGATACCGCACTGTTTTATGATATGAACGGCGATGGTTGTGGAGACATCGCCGGAATTGCGGCCAAGCTGCGTTATATCCGCCGCATGGGCGCGACGGTTATCTGGATCACCCCATTTTACCTCACCCCCTTTCTGGACGAAGGCTACGACGTTAGCGACCATCTGCAGGTGGATCCGCGCTTCGGTAAACTGGCCGATATCATCGCCTTTATCGAACAGGCCCGGGAGCTGGGCATGCAGGTCATAATTGAGCTGCTGATCCAGCATACCTCAGACGCGCATCCGTGGTTCCAGCAGGCCCGCCGAAACCCGGCATCCCCCTATCGTGATTACTACCTCTGGTCGGACAACGACGATGACGACACGCCCCCAATGTTTCCCGGCGTGGAAAAGAGCGTCTGGAGCTGGGACGACGAGGCGGGACAGTACTACCGGCATATGTTTTATCGCCATGAGCCGGACCTGAACCTGACCTCGCCTGCGGTACTTAAAGAGATTGAGAACATCATTCTGTTCTGGCTTAAGCTGGGGGTGTCGGGCTTTCGCCTGGATGCCGCCACCCACCTCACCAGACAGGCAGGAAACGGTGACGAAAAAAAAGGGCTGTGGATCCTGGAGCATATGCGCCGTCTTATTGAGCAACGTAATCCAGACGCGATCCTGCTTGGTGAAGTCGACGTCGACGTCAAGACGTATAAAGACTACTTCGGCAATAACGATCGCCTGAATCTGGTGCTCAATTTCTGGCTCAATAAGTATTTCTACGTCAGCCTGGCGAGGAAAAGCGCCCGTCCGCTGCGTAATGCGGTGAAAAAGATGATCGTCCCGCCCGACTCATGCTGTTTTGCCAACTGGCTGCGCAATCATGACGAGCTGGATCTGGAGGGCATTAGTCAGAAAGATAAGCAGTTTGTCCTTGATACCTTCGCCCCTGACGAAGAGATGAACGTCTATCAGCGCGGGATCCGCCGCCGCCTGGCGCCGATGCTGAATGGCGATCACAAGCGGCTGGCGTTCTGTCACGCCGTGCTCTTTTCCCTGCCGGGTGTCCCGGTGATGCGCTACGGGGATGAGATCGGCATGGGCGACGACCTGGAACTGGAAGAGCGTTACGCCGTTCGTACGCCGATGCAGTGGGCCGGATCGGCGGGGGGCGGTTTTTCCGCGGCCAACCCGGAAAAATTTATTGCCCCCATCATCGATCGCGGCCCGTATCGCTATCAGAAAATCAACGTCGCTGATTCGCTGCTTCACCGCAACTCGCTTCTGCACCGCATCATGGATATTGCCAATACCCGCTCAGAGTTCCCCGAAATTGCCGTTGCGCCCTTTCGTCTCATTACCCTCGATCACGACGCGGTGCTGGGGCTGTATTACGAGACCGATGAACGCAGCATCCTGACCTTCGTCAACTTCAGCGACCAGCCGGTGAAGTTCGCCGCAAAAGGGATCCGCAATGCCACCTGGACCGCCTGTCTCGCGGACAAACGCTACGACGACGCGCTGGTGTGCGGCAAAACCGTCGAGCTCACTCTTGGCGGCTACGGTTACCGCTGGTTCTGGACCCACCGTAGCGCGCTGCGCTGATTATCTTCTCCCTCGAATTATCAGGCGGGTCAGCATAATCCCCGCCACCGCGAGGGCGCCCAGTGCCACCTTGCCAGGCATACCGGAGGTGACGCACGGGGCTCGGTTCTTCGCCTCGTCTGTAAAACGGCCATGGATTTTGTGCAGATCATTAACCGGCTGGTCAAGATAGTCCCGGCGATCCGGTGCGTTCAGATCGTCGGTCATCTGACCTTCCCAGGCTTTTTTAACCATCAGCCGGTCAAGTAAACCCGGGAAAAGAAATTGACCGACGATCGACTGAATCGTGCTGCCTCCCACCCACAGTTCCCGTACCGGTTTTTGTGCAACCTTAAAGATGGCGCGGGCGGCGACTTCGGGCTCAAAAACCGGTGGCACCGGGCGCATCGCCCAGGCGAACTTATTCCTCGCCCATTCGAACTGCGGCGTGTTAAGCCCCGGCATCTGAACCATCGAAAGCTGAACCCGGCTGTTTTCATGCATCAGTTCGGTACGCACCGCATCGGTGAAGCCGCGGATCGCCGCTTTGGCGCCACAGTAAGCGGACTGCAAAGGAATGGAACGGTAGGCCAGCGCGGATCCCACCTGGATAATCACGCCTCTGTCGCGGGGCACCATCAGCTCCAGCGCGGCGCGAGTGCCGTTGACAAAGCCGAGGTAGGTCACGTCAGTCACACGACGAAACTCATCCGGCGTAAGGGTGCGAAACGGTGCCAGCACGGCGCCCATGGCATTGTTAACCCACACGTCAATCGCCCCAAGGCGATACTCAATCTCGTTAGCGGCATCCACCACCGCCTGACTGTCGGCGACGTCCGCCTGCACCGCGTGGGCATTGACCCCAAAGCGCTTTAATTCCTCCTGAGTGGAGTGCAGGCTGGCTTCATCGCGGGCGATAAGTCCCACATCGTATCCCGCCTTTGCAAAGTGCAGTGCCGTGGCTTTTCCCACGCCCGCCGTCCCGCCAGTAATCACTATGACAGCCATACAACCTCCACGTGAATTTACCCGATATTGTCGTCCGACAAGGTTGTTACCAGTTCAGCCAGCGCAAAATGCACCGCTTTTTCCACCACGTCCTGACAGTCACCGGAGAAAAGAACGGTGCGGGTTTTCGTCTCGCCGCAAATATTCCAGCCAAAGCAGACCGTCCCTGCCGCCGTCCCATCGTCGCCCCCTTCAGGGCCTGCGTATCCGCTGATGGCAATGCTGATATCCGCCTGGGCCATATCGCGGATACTGGCGGCCATCTCGCCCACCGTCGGTTCGCTGACGGCGGTATAGCGCGCCAGCGTTTCAGAACGCACGCCGAGGATCCGCGCTTTTGCTTCATCGCTGAATACCACCAGCCCGACATCATAAAAATCGGCGGTGTTCTCTTCTGCGCACAACGCGACCGAGAGCTTTCCCCCCGTACAGGATTCCGCCGTGGTTAAGCGCAGCCCGGCATCGGTTAATTTACTCGCCAGCTTTTTCGTTAATTCACTTACGGTATAATGATCGTCGTGAAACAGATTGCTCATTTTGCCGCCTCTTATTTCTCAAAAGGAATGATTGAAATATGCCCATTACGTTCGAATATGGCATATTTGATTTCACTCATTTTTGTAATGCCATTATTCTGACGCGCTGACACCAGAATATCATCACAGGATACGTCGACTTTTTTAAGTTTATCCGCTAACGGCACGCCATTCTCTACCAGAATGACGGGATTACCATCCAGAATATTTTCCACCGGGGAAAAATATTTCTTCATCAACCCAAAGAGAATATCCACCACCACCAGCGTGGTAATCGTTATCATCGCCCCGGTGACAGAAAAGTCCTGCCCCAGAAGCGCCTGCTGCGTGGCTTCACTAATAATTAACAGTAGAATAAGATCAAAGCTGGTCATCTGTAGCAGCGCGCGTCGCCCCGCCACTTTAAATACCACCACGAGAAACAGATAAATCGCCAGCGCACGAAAGACCATATCCATATCAGCCTCCTACGGGTAAATAAATTGCCAGACGGTGATCTCCGGCTCGTTGTTTGCGCGGATGACAGTATTCCACTTACCGGCCCGGGTCGGGGTCGTGAAGTACAACACGGAGAACCTGTCTGACTTCTGGAGCGTGTCATAGACGAAATAGAGGGTTTTCCCACGGCTATACATTCTGTCCGGCTGCGGCCAGACGCTGCCGGGTTCGTAAACGTCGCTGCGCTCGCTGGTGATGCTGAGCGTGAAGTGACCCGCCGTTTTCACCGGAAACGTAAATTGCATCCTTGACTCGGTCTCCCGACGGCCAAAGCGTTCATAGTGAATGGTCAGAGATTTAGCAGAATTGGTCCTGGACGTGTCGCTCACCATGCCGCTGGAAAACAGACCGGCCATCGCTGCGATGATAATACATAAAAGCAGCGCAAAACCCACCTGGCGAAATGCATATTCAAACCTGAGCAAGCGATAACTCTCATCTATCCCGGGTAACTTTTCATTTTCACGCTTCATGGTTGTCGTCACCGTTTCGCTTATTTTATGAGTGTTTTGATTTCAAAAGAGATTGTTTTTAAGACTTATCACATTTGCCACATAAAGGAATAGCAACAATACTTAATAAGTCAAGACACCCAAAAATGAAGGATATCAGATGAAATTATCACTTATTTCCGCTTTTTTGATATTTTTGGTTCCATCAGCATGGGCAGATAATAACGGCGGGTTACAAAAAGGTGACGCGCCGCCCCCGCCTCACGCGCTGGATAGCGGATATCGTGGAACCGATGATGCGCGTATTATGACCATCGATCAGGCAAAACAAATGCATGACGGTGCGACAATTTCATTACGTGGTAATCTTATTGATGGTAGCGGCGATAAGTTTGTATTCCAGGATAAAACCGGAAAAATCGACGTTATTATTCCCCAGGCAGTCTTCGACGGCAGAACGGTAAAACCCGACCAGATGATCAGTATCAACGGTTCGCTTGATAAAAAATCATCTCCTGCCGTCGTCCGTGTTGATCGTTTGCAGAAATAATTCAGCGAAGCGTTAACGCTGCAACTATCCATCAAATCTCACCCCTTGGCTTAAGGAGTCAGCTATGAGTGATACTACACAACGTACGAACGCTTACCCGCAACCCCCGTTCCCGGAACAGCCGCAAACGCCGCCGGGACTGGCATCAGAGATGCAACCTGTACCCGATCATGGGGAAAAAAGCTACAAAGGGCATGGCCGCCTTACCGGCAAAAAAGCGCTGATCACCGGGGGTGACTCCGGGATAGGTCGCGCGGTGGCTATCGCCTATGCCCGTGAAGGGGCTGACGTTGCCATCAACTATTTGCCTGAAGAGGAAAAAGACGCCGCAGAGGTGATCGCGCTGATCAAAGCGGAAGGACGCAAAGCCATCGCGCTGCCGGGGGATATCCGGGATGAAACCTTCTGTCAGAATCTGGTCGAGGAAGCCGTCTCGAAGCTGGGTGGCCTGGATATTCTGATCAATAACGCGGGCCGTCAGCAGTACCGGGAGTCTCTGGAAGAGCTCACCACCGAAGACTTTGACGCGACATTTAAAACCAACGTTTATGCCCCCTTCTGGATCACCAAGGCGGCGCTGCGCCATCTGAAGGCGTCGTCCGTTATCATTAACACCTCCTCGGTTCAGGCAGTGAAGCCCAGCCCCGTGCTGCTGGACTACGCCCAGACGAAAGCCTGTCTGGCCGTATTTACTAAATCCTTAGCCAAACAGCTGGGCCCAAAAGGCATTCGCGTCAACGCGGTGGCGCCTGGACCGTACTGGACGGTACTGCAGTCAAGCGGCGGTCAGCCAATGGAAAAAGTGAAGGAGTTTGGCGGCGATACGCCACTGGGGCGTCCGGGTCAGCCGGTAGAAATTGCTCCGCTGTACGTCACGCTGGCCTCGGATGCGTGTTCCTATACGTCCGGTCAGGTGTGGTGTTCTGACGGCGGGGATGGCGTGATCTAATGGGTTACTGATGTAACCCCTCAGCAATGAGCAATAAATGAACAAGGACGTTCGCCTGCAGCCCCTCCTGAAAAACATGTTGTAACTCAAACAGATCAAATGTTAAAAATATTTTGCTATCAGGTTATCAAAATTAAACAACTTAACTTGTCACCCGCATCGCTCTGTTTTTAACATCGTCTATGGAAAAAAATGGTCTGTTCAGTCAGCGCATACGCTTGCGCCATTTGCATACATTTGTGGCCGTCGCTCAACAGGGAACGCTGGGGCGAGCGGCTGAAACCCTTAATCTGAGCCAGCCTGCGCTCTCAAAAACCCTTAACGAGCTGGAACAGCTCACCGGCGCCCGTCTTTTCGATCGCGGTCGGTTGGGCGCACAGCTTACCCTTGTGGGCGAACAATTCCTGACGCACGCCGTTAAGGTGCTGGATGCGCTCAACACCGCAGGCCAGTCCCTGCACAGAAAAGAAGAGCACACCAGTGACGTGGTACGTGTGGGTGCCTTGCCTACCGCGGCGCTGGGCATTTTGCCGCCCGTGATTGGTCAATTCCACAAGCAGCAACGGCATACCACGATTCAGGTTGCCACCATGAATAACACCATGCTGCTCGCGGGGCTCAAATCGGGGGAACTGGATCTGGGTATCGGTCGTATGTCTGACCCTGAACTGATGGGCGGTCTCAATTACGAACTGCTGTTTCTGGAATCCCTGAAGCTGGTGGTGCGTCCCGACCATCCTTTACTGCAGGATACCGTGACGTTAAGCCGCGTCATGGAATGGCCCGTGGTGGTCTGCCCGAAAGGCACCGTCCCGCGCCAGGCCGCCGAAAACCTGCTGCAAATGCAGGGATGTACACTACCCTCAGGGTGTATCGAAACGCTGTCGGCCTCGCTGTCACGCCAGCTCACCCTCGATTATGACTACGTCTGGTTCGTTCCCTCCGGTGCGGTAAAAGATGATTTGCGTCAGGGAACCCTGACCGCTCTGCCGGTGACCGCCCCGGGTGCCGGTGAACCTATCGGCATTTTAACCCGCGTAGACACGCCGCTCTCAACGGGTGCGCAGACGCTGCTGAGCGCCATCCGTAAATCCATGCCGGTTTGAATTCTTCCCTTCACCCTAACCCTCTCCCCAACGGGGCGAGGGATCTGTCCTGTGCGCTAATCAAATAATGCGGAATGATTCATTAACAATTGCGTAAAACAATTTAACAGTTTTATCATAGCCACGAATTCACCAAATGGTTCGTAAATCTTTTGATAAAGATGAATTCACCCGTGTTAATCATTATTCCCGCCGATTTTATTACCCAACTGGTACACCCGGCATAGCGGCGGGATCTAAGGAGACAGAAATGGCATTTGGCAGCGCGCCACGTGGGATACCGCGTATCCTGCAGTGGCTTCTTGCCGGACTGATGTTGCTCATCGGTCTGGCCGTCGGCGGGCTGGGGTTTAAGCTCGCCACCGTGGGCGGAAGTTGTTACTTCCTGATAATGGGCGTGGTAATGGTGATTGCCGCGATCCTGATTTTCCTCAATCGCACCAGCGGGATTGTCCTTTACAGCATCGCGTTTATTGCCTCGCTGGTCTGGGCGGTAAGCGATGCGGGCTGGGATTTCTGGCCGCTCTTCTCCCGCCTGTTTACCTTCGCCGTACTGGCTTTCCTTTGTGCCATCGTCTGGCCTTACCTGCGTGGAGCAAACCACAATTCCCCCAACAAGGCGCCTGCTTTTGGCGTTGCGGCGGTCCTGGCCGTGGCGATGCTGGTTAGCCTTGGCTGGATGTTTAAGCCCCAGACTCTCGTGGCGGCGAATGAACCCGTTCCGGTTAAACCCGTCGCACCCGGTGAGCAGCAAAAGAACTGGGCGCACTGGGGCAACACCACACACGGTGACCGCTTCGCCGCACTGGATCAAATTAACAAGCAAAACGTCAGCGAACTGAAAGTCGCCTGGGTTGCCCATACCGGCGATATTCCACAGAGCAACGGCTCTGGCGCGGAAGACCAGAACACGCCTTTACAGATTGGCGATACGCTGTACGTTTGTACCCCGTACAGTAAAGTGCTGGCGCTGGACGTGGACTCCGGGAAAGAAAAATGGCGCTACGATTCTAAAGCCACCGCGCCTAACTGGCAGCGATGCCGCGGTCTGGGCTATTTTGAAGACCACCAGAACGTGACAACGTCACAGGAAACCGCGCAGCCTGCCGCATGCCCTCGCCGTCTGTTCCTGCCGACCACCGATGCCCGCCTGATTGCCATCAATGCGGATAACGGCAAGGTCTGCGAAGATTTTGGCGACCACGGCACCGTGGATCTGAGCATCGGTATGGGTGAGATCAAGCCGGGATATTATCAGCAGACCTCCACGCCGCTGGTCGCCGGGAACGTGGTCGTCGTCGGCGGTCGCGTCGCGGATAACTTCTCCATCGGCGAACCCCCGGGCGTGGTACGTGCGTATGACGTTCACACCGGTAAGCTGGCCTGGGCGTGGGATCCGGGTAATCCGAACCTGACCGGCCTGCCGCCGGAAGGACAGACCTACACCCGCGGTACGCCAAATGTCTGGTCGGCCATGTCTTACGACGCCAAACTGAACCTGATTTATCTGCCAACCGGCAACGCCACCCCGGATTTCTGGGCGGGTGAGCGTACCGCGCTGGACGATAAATACAGCTCTTCTATCGTCGCCGTTGATGCCACCACCGGCCAGGTGCGCTGGCATTTCCAGACCACCCACCACGATCTGTGGGACTTCGACCTGCCTTCCCAGCCGCTGCTGTATGACCTGCCTGACGGCAAAGGCGGCACCACGCCTGTACTGGTGCAGACCAGCAAGCAGGGCATGATCTTTATGCTCAACCGCGAAACCGGTAAGCCGGTCGCGAAGGTAGAAGAGCGTCCGGTACCGGCTGGTAACGTTGAAGGTGAACGCTACTCACCCACCCAGCCGTATTCCGTCGGCATGCCGATGATTGGCAACCAGACGCTGACTGAATCCGACATGTGGGGCGCGACGCCTGTCGACCTGCTGCTGTGCCGTATTCAGTTTAAAGAGATGCGTCATCAGGGCGTCTTCACCCCGCCGGGTCTTGACCGTTCCCTGCAGTTCCCTGGCTCGCTGGGCGGAATGAACTGGGGCAGCGTCTCGGTTGACCCGAACAACAGCCTGATGTTCGTCAACGATATGCGCCTCGGACTGGCAAACTACATGGTGCCGCGCGCTAACGTGGCGAAAGACGCCAGCGGCATTGAGATGGGCATCGTCCCGATGGACGGCACGCCGTTCGGCGCAATGCGTGAACGTTTCCTGTCACCGCTTGGCATTCCGTGCCAGAAACCGCCGTTCGGCACCATGTCCGCGGTCGATCTGAAATCCGGCAAACTGGTGTGGCAGGTGCCTGTCGGTACGGTGGAAGACACCGGCCCTCTGGGCATTCGCATGCACATGCCTATCCCAATCGGGATGCCAACGCTGGGCGCGTCGCTCTCAACCCAGTCCGGCCTGCTGTTCTTCGCCGGTACTCAGGATTTCTACCTGCGTGCGTTTGATACCGCCACCGGGAAAGAGATCTGGAAAGACCGACTGCCGGTTGGCAGCCAGTCCGGGCCGATGACTTACGTCTCACCGAAAACCGGTAAACAGTACATCATCATTAACGCCGGGGGCGCTCGCCAGTCACCGGATCGCGGTGATTACGTTATCGCATACGCGTTACCTGATAAGAAATAAGCTGTGAAAAAGGGACCGAAGGGTCCCTTTTTTTGTAGGTCGATTTTGTAGGTCGGGTAAGCGAAGCGCCACCCGACACTGCTGGCGACTCAGAACGTCTCCCAGTTATCTCCGGAAACCGTCGCCGCCGGGCGCAACGGCGCGTTCTTCGCCACTGGCACAGACGTCACCGCGCGGCCAGGCTTCGCGCCGCTTAAACGAAACGCCCCCACAGCCTCGGTCAGACGTGCGCCCTGCTCTTCCAGGGATGCCGCGGCTGCGGATGCTTCTTCCACCAGCGAGGCGTTCTGCTGAGTCACTTTATCCATCTCCGAAATCGCCTGGCTGACCTGCACAATTCCGCGGCTCTGCTCATCCGATGCGGCGGCAATTTCCAGCATGATGTCGGTCACGCGCTTAACCGCGTCGACGATTTCATTCATGGTGTTACCCGCAGCCACCACCTCACCCGACCCCTGATCGATAAGGGAAACCGACTCATTGATCAGGCTTTCGATCTCTTTTGCCGCGTTGGCGCTACGGCTTGCCAGCGTACGCACTTCACTGGCTACCACCGCAAATCCACGCCCCTGTTCACCCGCGCGCGCCGCTTCTACCGCCGCGTTCAGTGCCAGAATATTGGTCTGGAAAGCAATGCTGTTAATCACGGCGGTAATCTCAGAGATCTTCTTCGAACTGCTGGAGATGTTGCCCATCGTTTTGACCACGCCGGAGACCATCTGGCCGCCACGGCTGGCTTTTCCGGAGGCATCTTCCGCCAGCTTGCTGGCATGATGCGCGTTATCAGCGTTCTGTTTCACCGTGGCGGTTAACTGTTCCATGCTCGCGGCGGTCTGCTCAATGGCCGCGGCCTGCTGCTCGGTGCGCGAAGAGAGGTCAGTATTACCGGCAGAAATCTCGCTGGTTCCGCGATAGATCTCCTCCGCGCCCTGACGCACGGTGCCAACCGTTGTTTCGAGGGAGTGCTGCATGGTTTGCAGATCGCGCGTCAGACGGCCAATTTCGCTGCGTCCGGCCACATCGTCCGGCATCGTCAGGTCACCTTTTGCAATATTCTCGATACGTTTCGCAGCACGCTGTAGCGGATGAATGACCGTGCGGCGCAGCACAACGAAGGTCATCGCGGTCAATACCAGCGCCAGCACAAACGCGCCCACCATAAACATCAGCCCCAGCTGCGTGCGGCTGTGCGCCTGCGCCGTTAGCGCATTGGCACGGTCGGTGCGGATCTTAATCGCCTTCAGCAGCACGGCATTGTAAGCGTCATCCAGCGGGCGCGCGGTTTCATTTTCGTGGTTGATGATCGCTTCGAACATGCCGTTTTTGGCAAATTTGACCATCGGCTGCATGCCCGCGATATAGGCGTCGTAGCGCGCTTTCAGGTCAGCATCCAGCGCTTCGTCTTCAGCGGTACGCACGGAGCGATTCATATACGCGTTAAAGCTATCCTGGGACTGCTTGATACGCGTTTCCGCCTCGCTGATGTTCTGCTTCATCGCATCCATCTCTGCGATACGGCTTGCCGCGCCGGCGTGGATCAGATTGATACGCGCGGTGCGCAGATGGTTTGAGCTGTTCGACAGCCCCATACGCACCTGAATCTCAGATGTGACATCCTGCAGATCCTTATCGGCCTGCAGCAGGAAATATCCCGCCAGACCCGAGCTCAAGGCAAACAGCAAAATAATGCCACCGAGAATGGAGGAAAACAGCGGAACCAGCCTGATGTGATGCAAGAAGCCCAGCTTACGCTGCGCCTGCATCGAAGTAGTGTTGTCCATGACCGTCGACTCTCTTATAGGTAAGATGCGTAAAAACACGCCTGTTAGATAGTCATCGGCACGGCAGAGATTTAGATTACGGCTAAAAACGCCGCACTGGTCACACTTTAGAGAAGATTATTAAAGAAATGCCAGCGGCTAAAAACCGCTGGCAGAAGAGTTACTTGTCGCCGAAATGAATAACGGTACGGATAGATTTTCCGTCGTGCATCAGATCAAACGCTTCGTTGATCTGCTCCAGCGGCAAACGGTGAGTAATGAACGGATCGAGCTGAATCTTACCGACCATCGCATCTTCAACCATCCCCGGAAGCTGGGTACGGCCCTTCACGCCGCCAAACGCGGAGCCGCGCCACACGCGTCCGGTGACCAGCTGGAATGGACGGGTTTTAATCTCCTGACCCGCGCCGGCCACACCAATAATGATGCTCTCGCCCCAGCCTTTGTGGCAGCATTCCAGCGCGGAACGCATGACGTTAACGTTGCCGATACACTCAAAGCTGAAGTCCACGCCGCCGTCGGTCATCTCAACAATGACATCCTGAATCGGTTTTTCGTGATCTTTCGGGTTAACGAAATCTGTCGCGCCCATTTCACCCGCCAGTTTGAATTTCTCCGGGTTAGTGTCGACCGCAATAATACGCCCGGCCTTCGCCTGCACCGCGCCCTGAATCACCGCCAGACCAATGCCGCCGAGACCGAACACCGCCACGGTATCCCCCTCTTTGACTTTTGCCGTGTTATGGACCGCGCCAATGCCGGTCGTCACGCCGCAGCCCAGCAGGCAGACTTTATCCAGCGGCGCCTGCGGGTTCACCTTCGCCAGAGAGATCTCCGCGCAAACGGTATACTCGCTGAAGGTGCTGGTGCCCATGTAGTGGTAAATCGGCTCGCCGTTATAAGAGAAACGGGTCGTCCCGTCAGGCATCAGCCCTTTGCCCTGCGTGGCGCGAACAGCCTGGCAGAGGTTGGTCTTGCCGGATTTACAGAACTTACACTCGCCGCATTCCGCCGTGTACAGCGGGATAACGTGATCGCCAGGCTTCAGGCTGGTCACGCCCTCGCCCACCTCCACCACGATCCCGCCGCCTTCGTGTCCCAGTACCGCCGGGAAAACACCTTCCGGATCGTCGCCGGACAGCGTGAACGCATCGGTATGGCAAACGCCGGTATGGGTAATTTTGATCAGCACTTCGCCTTTTTTCGGTGGTGCGACGTCGATTTCAACGATTTTCAGCGGCTGGCCGGGGCCAAATGCAACAGCAGCGCGAGATTTCATAGGTCTTCCCTTTTTGTCAGGTGTGTGGGTTTATTTTAGATAAGAGCGCAGCAAATGGCCGACTTCTGCCATGCGCACGGCTCGCTGATCCGGCGTTGTCTCTCCCGTCACCAGCTCATCTTTGAGATGAATTTCTACCATTTCGCCCATCAGGCCATTGGCAGCACCGCGCACGGCGGCAATTTGCTGCAGGATAGCCAGACAGGGATCGCCCGACTCCAGTGCGCGTTCAAGGGCATCGACCTGGCCCCGAATGCGACGGACGCGAGTAAGAATACGTTTTTTATCTTCGGGTGAATGCGGCATACGCCCTCCTGATACTATAGGGGGGTATGGTATCAATGAAATCAACTTTCTGTAAACATTAAGTTTTATAGGGTTATTGCACATTTACTCGAAATTTTTAAACCCCACGTTGACCCCCCTCATACGTGCGTACGTCTTATTCACATAACTTCACTCTTTCCCACTCTCTTTTTAGAATGCCCCCTACTACACCCATTAATTCTTCCGAACCGTTTAATAATTCAGTATAAACCTCTGTAACATTTGCTAATCCCCCCGAAACGTCATCAATAACTAATTTATTAATCGACCTCTTTAAAAAATTAATCAATCGTTTAATTTCTTGAGTTTCTTTTTCTTGTGGATTCATACTTAGCAATATGAGAAACTTCATTTTATCCATAGCATTATGAGTTGACTGAGATTTCTCCAGACAACGTGAAAATTCGTCACTTGCCTCCTGATAACGAACTCTAAAATCCTCAGAGCATTTAGTTCCTTTATATACATCAGTTATTACCCGTAACTTACGCTCAGTAATCAGATAACTTGAACGGGCATCGTAATGACTGAATATTAATAAACAAAATTCGGCGATATTATCACGAAAATCATTAATCCATTTTTGTCTATTGGTTGAGATTACTTGAGCATTAATTGTTTTTTGGGCAAGCGTTTTTTTGTATTTCACGTTCTTCTTTCAATGAGGCAAATTGCGAGGCACGCTCACCCATCATAAATAGCTGCTGCTTTGCCCTTTCAGACTTTAAGAAACGCTGTTGCTCGTCTCTTTCGTTTCTAACGTTTTTTGCGTTTACATGAAATGTTCTCCACGCAATCAAAGCTGGAATTATACCACCAAGGAACGTAGCACCAACCGTTAACCAGAGTTGATTGTAATCAGTAGGCGTATCGATAGTTATTTTAGGAAGAGACGAAACTTTTAAAAAAAATTGTTCAACATCGCCTACATTTAGAAGTTTGAACGGTACACCTTGCCAAGACATAGATAGTCCTTTAGTCCGTATGATGAAGAGGATTTAAGATAACATTTTAACGGCCATGGTGGAATTGTTAACCAAAGGAAATATTATATTTTTAATGTCTAATAGTTGTTCTGTCATTTGCTTTGTGTGACTAACATCTCAACGCAAGCAATATTCCCTCACACAACACATTCTCGCTTCTAATCAAGCGCTTTTGTGCCGTTTGTTATCATGGCCTTCGTTAAAGATAGCCATGACGAAACTTTTGCTTAATGGAAATTTTTCCCGTCACCGCTGAGAGTCATCATTTTGAACAGAGTATCTTTGATGAGAGGGCCATTGCTCCCGTGCAATGTTATGCTGCTGGAATCCCCCCATAATCGCATTGTCATGAAAAAACTTCGTCAATAATGAATCTGATAAGCAAGATCGGTCAGGATCCTGCCCGACCGCGCAGGCAAAGTAGATCATCAGGAGGATGTCATGAACGATGCAGCCAAATCGGCATACCGTGAGCGCTTATACAGGGTGTGCGACTATATTGCGCACCACCTGGATGAACCGCTCACGCTGGAAAAGCTCAGCGCGATAGCCTGCTGTTCACCTTATCATTTTCATCGTCAGTTTCTGGCGTTCAGTGGTCAGCCGCTGTATCGCTATATCCAGTGGCTACGCCTGCGCCGAGCCTCCTGGCGACTGGCCTTTAATCCGCAGGATAAGGTGATTGATATTGCGCTCGATGCCGGTTTCCAGAACCCCGAATCGTTCAGCCGCGCCTTCAAAACCGCGTTTGGAAAGAGCCCGCGTCAGTTCCGGCAGCAGCCGGACTGGCTAAGCTGGCACCAGCGCGTACCGAAAATGACCTTTCAGGAGCAAAAATCGATGGACGTTAAAATTGTTGATTTCCCCCAAACTCACGTGGCCATGCTGCAACACCGTGGCAGCCCGGATCGGGTTAATGACAGCGCGGCGACATTTATCGCCTGGCGTAAGGCCACGGGGCTATCGCCAGTACGCGAAAGCAGCACGTTTGGCATCGCCTGGGACGACCCGGCAACCACACCTGCCGATGCCTTTCGCTTCGATATCTGTGGCAGCGTTACGGAGGCAGTACCAGAAAATGCGTTCGGGGTTGCCAATGGTGAAATCAAAGGCGGACGATACGCTGTCGGGCGTCACACCGGCTCGCTGGATACGATCTCCAACACGGTATGGGCGATGTTCCGCGACTGGCTACCAGACAGCGGCGAAACGCTGCGCGATGCACCGGTATTTTTCCACTACCTCAATTTTGTCCACGAGGTGCCGGAACATGCGCTGCAAACGGATATCTATCTGCCGTTAAATTAAGACGGATGACTTCCCCCGCCATCAGCTGAACGTCTTACCGCCTGCGCCAGTTTATGCAGTTCCTCCTTAAGCCAGCGGGTCGCCCCCCGCTGGCCGCTGCGTTTATGCGAGTAAATTTTCACTTCAAACGCGCGGATTGAAAACGGTAAAGCAAATATCCTGAGATCCGCAGCCGCGACCAGCTTCTCAGCCGCAAACCGCGGGATCGCCATCAGCAGATCGCTTTGTGCAACGATAAACGGGGCGCTGAGCATCGACGGCGTTTTGATCGCTATGTGCCGGGTATAGCCCAACTGTTCAAGCCGCAGATCCAGAACCCCTTGTTTCTCATTCCAGGGCGTGACCACCAGATGTCGGGCCGCGAGATAATCCTCCAGCGTCAGCCGTGTCCGGCTGGCGTTACTGATGACCACATACTCATCTTCGAACCAGCCTATCTCCTCCAGTTCCGGATGACGAATATCCTCCGAGGTACTGAACCCGAGCGCCAGATCCACTTCCCCGGCTAATAGCTCCGTCAGCGCCGGGCTGTGGGGCAAATAACGCAATTCAAAACGCAAACCAGGGGCAGCATGCTGCAAGGTGTGCATCAGGGTCGGAAAAACGCAAAGCGCGGTAAAATCCGTAATCGCAATGTGTAAGCTCTCGGTACTGCTGGGGGCGTCAAACTCCGGCTGCGGGGTCAGCTCATGATTCAGGAATGACAGTGCGGAAGCGATGGAAGGTGCGAGCTGAGAAGCATACACGCTGGGGGACATACGATGCCCTTCCCGAAAAAAGAGCGGATCGTTCAGCGTCGCGCGCAGACGCGAAAGCGCATGGCTCAGTGCCGATGTGCTCATCGCCAGCTCATCGGCTGCCAGACGAACAGAACGATGGCGGTAAATCGCGTCGAAAACGGGCAACAGGTTTAAATCAAGACGTCGTAAAGCCGGATGCATAATATTCATCATTTGTTGATTTCATTGCACTTAATTCTTCGGACAATACTCCGTATGCTTAACGCCATCAATCGCGAAACAGACAAAAAGCAGGAATAACAATGAGCATTATCCTTCGTCAGGCTCGTCCCGAAGATGCCGCGACCATTTACGTCATGATCTACGAGCTGGCAGTCTATGAAAAAGCGCCGGAAGAAGTGGTTACCACGCCAGAGGAGATCCGTGAAACGCTCTTTGGCGCGGGAAGTAACACCGAAGCGTTGATCGCTGAGTATGAAGGCAACATCATCGGCTATGCCGTGTTCTTTACCAGCTATTCAACCTGGCTCGGACGCAACGGGATCTATATGGAAGACCTGTACGTTTCCCCGGAGTATCGCGGTAAAGGCGCGGGAAGAGCGTTACTGAAACATATCGCGCAACTCGCGGTAAAGCGGCAGTGTGGTCGCCTGGAATGGAGCGTTCTGGACTGGAACCAGCCCGCCATTGATTTTTACCTGAGCATTGGCGCGCTGCCGCAGTCTGAATGGGTGCGCTATCGCCTTGATGGCGACGCGCTGCTGAGTTTTGCCGAATAACAGCGTCTCTCTGTGCGAGTCCTTTCGCACAGAGATATATCCGAAAACAGCCCTGCCAGGTGCCGAAATTAACCTTTCGTCTCTCATATCTGCAAAGAGCGGCTATCCTTTAATTATCAACACAAGGAGGCAAAGATGTCTGATTTCGGTACTGATAAAAACACCCAGTTTGCTGAAGATAAAGCAAAAAATAAGCTCGATGAAATTGCAGGTTCTGCACAGCAGCAGTTTGGTGAATTCGTCGATTCACCAAAGCACCAGGTAAAAGGCGCGGCTAAAAAATATGCCGCGCAGGCCAGCGATGCGGTTTCTGATGTAACAGAAGCGGTCAGAAATAACCCGCTAACCGGCCTTATCGCCGCCGGTGCCGTCGGTATTGTTCTCGGCCTGCTACTGGGTCGTAAATAATCAAGGCCCTTCGGGGCTTTATTTTTAGCTAAACTGTCTTACCATGCGATCTAATTCCTCCTCCTTCACAGCCCGTGAGAGATAATATCCCTGAAAGTTTTTCACGCCCAGTTCGACTAATTTTTCAAATTTCTCTTCACTGTCCACCCCTTCAGCAATGCAGTCCGTTCCGGTCATGTCGCTGTATATCTGAATCGCTTTAATCAGATTATAATCGTTGTCGTTCGCCACAAAATGCTCGACGATGTCGCGGTCAAGTTTCAACCCGTCAAAATGCACCTGCCTGACAGGAAACATGGTGTGATGGTTAGAGAAGCAGTCATCCAGAAACAGTCTGCACCCGGTATTACGCAGATGCCGCATGGTTTCAGGGATCTTCTTGTCTTTGGTCACATCGATATCTTCTGCAAATTCAAAGACAAGCTTTTCCGCCCACTGGGGTTTGAGCAACATGCCGATGGCTTTCCGGGCCATCTCCGGCAACGCTTTTCCGGAAGCGAGACGAGGCGGAATATTGACTGAAAAATAGAATTTCCCATTATATTTATTAATCCCGGACACGGCAGCGTGGATCACCAGGGCCGTTATTTTTAACCATATCTCGTGATTTGAAATGTCATTAAGAAAACAGGCAGGCTTGACTATTTTGCCGTTTTTATTCCAGCGGATCAGTATCTCAAAGCCCACCCCTTTTTTGTCGCGATCGGTAATGATCTGGTAGGCCGGGAAGATTTCCCTTTTCACCAGAGCATTAAAAATATCTGCTTCTTTATCCGTGAATTCTGCTTTAAGACGATGGTTTTTGTGACTTCTTTCCGCTTTGAAGTTATGCGGATCGTTTAACCATCGTTTAATATAATGTAACTTCTGCACACCTTCCTTACGATGGGTATAAACCGTTTTATTAGAAAGTCCTAGCTTTTCGCACAGATCTTTTACGGACATTCCGCGGTAGAAATTCAATAAAACGTCAATTTCTCTTCTTGTTAGCCATTTCAGATTTTCCTGCGGAGAATACCCCAGACAGTGATCGCGTAATAATCGCGAGTGGTCTTTAAACCCCTTATTATGGGTATGGAAGCAGTTGATGACATCAGAAACGCTGGCGATCCGAATTAGTGATAATTGATGGCTGTTATGTAAAAGGCTACCCAGGGTGCGATATAACCAGCTGTCAGGTATATCACTATAAAGGGTCACGCATCGGATAACAGGCAATGCATTCAGTACGGATGCCAGCCGCGTCAGACTTTCCAGCAGAGTGACAATCCCTTTACCCGGAAACACAACAATATGAGCATGTTGATTATTAAGGATATTTTCCCTATCCCGTTGGCAGACATCATCTCCCTCAAAGTGGATATGCGAAGCGTCTATGCCGTACTTTTTCAGGAGCAAAGCATACCCCTGGAAGGTAAAACCGCAGGTTGAGATGACAAACCGCCGATCGTCGCGAGCAACATTTCTGTGAGAAATTTTGTGGGTCATAACCTGCTCCTGGGCACAAAATCGCCATTCTTATTATGAATACGGAATATGTAATACAGCTGGTGTATAGAATAATTTTACAGTACGCCATCAGGTTAAGATACTGTTATCAACGTTCCGCACCGGAACATCTTTGCGTTAATCACTCTCTCTTCTGTCGACAAATGTAAATATATCTTTCTTTTCAAATAACGACGGCAAAACACTGTTTCTCAGGTATAATGAAAATTCCGAAAAAGAAGACTGGATACTTCATCTATCGGTTCATCAAACACGAGAAAAATGCTATGGATAATCACATCTCATCCAGGGCCTTGCTACATCGACGGGATGTTATAAAGAGCAACCCACGATTTGGTGAGGCAATATTAGAGCACTACACAATTAATGACACCATCTATAAAAAACAACCTTTGTTCTACAAGACAATGCTTCAGGAAGCGCGGTTCAACATTATTCTCGCCATGTGTTGTTTTATATTTGGCAATCAGGCCGAGTCAGTATCTGAGATTAAAGAGCTATGCTCCCGCTATAAAATAGCCAGCCCTAATAGTGTGATTGCGATCATTACTCTTCTCAGAACCACGGGGCGCATCAGGACCTGGCGCTGTACGGATGACCGTCGAAAAACACGAATAGCCCCGACCGAAAAAGGATTGAGTGAACTTAAACGCTATATGTCCGGTGCATTTTTGCCCGTCAGCATTCTTTATCCGACGTTTAATATTGATGTAAACCTGCTGGATAATGACACATTGAGAAATAATTTTTTCCGCCGCGCAGCGGAATATCTCTTCCGGGGATTAACCTTCAGGAAAGTGTTACCCGAGGTAGGATTATTTATCGATAAAGATGGCGGACGCATGATTATGCTTTATCTTTATCTGCAGGCCATAAAAAACAAATCTGCTCATGGTGCAGTTATTGACTATTCAGCCAGCACGCTCGCGAAAGAATTCTTTGTTTCGCGGATCCACGTCAACCGGATTATCAAAACAGCGCAAGAGGCAGGATATCTGAAAGATCGCGGTGACGGTCGCCTGTCGGTGTATCCGGCTTTTCTCGAACTGGTCGAAAACTATGCCGGACTCTATTTCGCGTATGTCACCCATTACATTAACGTGGTACCGAAAGAACGACGCCACCCCAACAACGTCACATTAACGGTATAATAAAAATGGCGTTCGGTTCCCCGAACGCCCTGCCCTTATCTCTCCCGCAGCGCTTCTTTCGCTTTGTTGAGCGGCTTCAACAGATAATCAAGAATGGTTTTACTGCCGGTTTTGATATCCACCGTCGCAATCATCCCCGGAAAGACCGGAAATTCCTTACCTTGCTTATTGGTCAGATGGTTACTGTCGGTGCGGATATAAACGCGGTAGTAGTAGACATCCCTTTTCACCTCATCCTGCAAAGTATCCGGTGAAATCATGGTCACTTCCCCTTCCAGCCCACCGTAAATGGAATAGTCATAGGCCGTCACTTTTACCAGCGCTTTCTGGCCGGGATGGATAAATGCCACGTCGCGCGGGGAGATTTTTGCCTCAACTACCATCTGATCGTCCAGCGGCACCAGGCTCATCAGTTTGCCATTCGGCGGAATAACGCCTCCCACGGTCGTCACGTCAATATCCTTCACGATGCCACGTACCGGCGCATTGAAGGTCAGCCGGGTCAGGGAATCCTCACGTCCTTTCATCACCGAACGCTGAGCTTCAATTTCCGCGTTGGCTTTTGCCAGTTCTTCACGGGCGCGAACGTAATACTGGTTTTTCATCTCGGTGATTTTATTCTCAAGCTCATTTTTTTGACGCTCAAGACGTAACACCTCCACCTTGCTGGCCGCCCCCTGGGTCACCAGCGGACGGGTTAACGACAGTTCACGCTGCACCAGTTCAGCCCCCTGACGCAGGCCGGCCAGCCCTTTTTCCAGGCTTTCGCGACGGGACTGATAGAGCGCCGTCTCTTGTTTGACCAGCTCAACGTCGTCATCCAGTTCTTCGGGAAAAATCAGCGCCGTGTCGTTGACCTCGGCCTTCAGGCGCGCCGCCGTTGCCAGCGCGGCATTCAGACGGGACTCACTCTCCAGCACGCTGGACTCGGTTTTTGTCCGGTCTAACTGCGCAAGCTGCTGACCGCGTTCGACAATGTCGCCTTCGCGCACCATCAGGCTGTGAATAATCCCCCCTTCCAGGGACTGAATCACCTGCTCATGCGAAGACGGAATCACCTTGCCGCTGCCGGTTGTGACTTCATCAAGCTCGAACAGGCTCGCCCAGGCGATAAATACCGCCAGCAGGGCGAACAGCGCCCATGCCACCCGCGACGACCTCGGTAGGCGTGGCTCTTTCAGACGGCTATTAAAACGGGTTAAATCATTCATGCCACACCCTCCTCAGCAACCGCCGCCGCTTTCATGGTCACGGTGCGCTGCGCGGCTTTTGGCGTCGCCATACCGTGCTGATGCAGGATCGCGTCGCGCGGGCCGTCCATCACCACCTTGCCGTTTTCCAGCACAATGATGCGGTCAACCAGGTCCAGAATTGGCAGGCGGTGGGTAGCCACCACCAGCGTCCGGCGCTTGCCCAGCCACTGGTGAAGATGCTGAATAAACTGCTTCTCGCTCACTTCATCCAGCCAGGCGGTAGGCTCATCCAGCAGCAGAATCGTCGGAGAAGTGATCAGCGCGCGCGCCAGCAGCAGCGCCTGACGCTGCCCGCCGGACAGCCCCGTGCCGCCTTCATTGATAAGGGTGTTCAGCCCCATTTTCTGCTTGCGCACAAACTCCAGCGCGCCGCTGTTCACCAGCGCCTGATGAATTTCTTCGTCAGTCGCCAGTGGGTTACCCATCAGGATATTGTCCCGCACGGAGCCAAAGAACAGCCGCGCCTGCTGGCTGAGCAACTGCATGTCGCGACGCAGATCGGCCGGGTCCAGATGGTTAAGCGCGATATCGTCCAGCAGGATGCTGCCCTGCTGCGGCTCCTGCATGCCCGCCAGAAGTTGCAGCAGCGTGCTTTTGCCGGAGCCATTTCGGCCAAGCACCGCCACGCGCTCCCCGGCACGGATCTGTAGCTTGCTGATGTTAAGCACGCTGAGTTTCTCTTCTTCATCGTAGTAAAACCCGACGTCCTCCAGCACGTAATCGCCGCGCAGATGGGCTTTATGCACCTTCTTCCCGTGCTGCGGATCGTCAATCGGTCGCTGCATCAGGTCGTCCAGCCCCTTACGGGCCACTTTTGCCGACTGCCAGCGGGAGAGCACGCCTGAGATCTGCGACAGCGGCGCGATGGTGCGCGACGCCAGAATCGAGGTTCCTACCAGCGCACCGGTGGTCATATCCCCGCTGATCACCAGATAACAGCCCACCAGCAGGACTACCGCATAGACGATAGACTGCACTTCCTGGGTCCAGGTCAGCAGCAGGCCCGTCAGCCAGCGCTGCTTCATGCCGACGGTGGCGGCGACATCGTTGGTGTTATTCCACTGGTTCTGGAAACGCTGTTCGGCGCGCATCAGCTTGATGTCCTCAATGCCCTGCACCGCCTCCACCAGCGTGGCGTTACGGATAGCAGATTCGCGCATCCCCTCGCTGGAGAGTTTGCCCAGCGGACGCTGCACCAGCAGGCCCGGAATCAGCAACAGCGGCACGGCGAGCAGCACCACCAGCACCAGCGGGCCGCCGATCATCCACAGAATAAAGACGAACAGCAGGAAGAACGGCAGATCGGAGATCGCCGCAATGGTAGTGGAGGTGATGAGTTCACGCACCGACTCCAGCTCGCGGATCTGCGCAATAAACGAACCGGTTGATTTGGAGCGTGCGCCATTTTTAATCCGCAGCGCGTGGGCAAACACACGCTCTGAAATGCGCAGGTCGGCGCGTTTCCCCACCACGTCAGATATATGCACGCGCAGCATGCGCATGACGAATTCGAATACAATTGCAATCATGACGCCGCCAAACAGCACCCACAGCGTGGCTTCTGATTGCGACGGTACGACCCTGTCGTACACCTGCATGGAAAAAACCATGCCAGAGAGAGCCAGTACGTTAGCCACCAGCGCCACCAGCATAATGTCGCTGTAGCGTCGCCAGTCTTTCAGCGCCAGCTGCCAGAACCAGTTTTTCTCATACGGTTTAATGTAATCGTCCACGCGGGCATCCGGTGTGGACTCCAGCGGGCGCAGCACCAGCAGGGTCTTTAACCGTGTCCCGAGCGCTTCCAGCGTCAGCGTCGTCTCCAGGCCACCGTCTCCGCTAAACTGCAGGCTGACGTTGCCTTCGTTGTCCATGCGGGTAATCACTGCGATTTGTCCGCCGGTGAATTCCGCCAGCAGCGGTAAACGCCACGGATCGAGAGAGACCGCTTCCGCCGCCACTACACGCATCCCCAGCCCTAGCTGGCGCGCCATCTCCTCCAGCACCAGCTGGCGCGGAGACTGACTTTCATGGTTAATCGTGACCCGAACATGTTCCGCGGAAAAGTCCAGCCGATAGTGCTTCGCGATGATCAGCATGCCCTGCAGCCAGGGTTCGTACTGTGGATGTGTCTTCATAATCTCCGGGTTAACGCTATTCGTGTATAGAAATGCCAAAAGGCCGCGGGGATCGCTCCCCGCGGCAGGGTTTTACGCAATTAACAGTTGATGATTAGCCAGCAGCGTCGCCAGATCCGTCTGCACGCCGTTCAGCGTCACCAGAGTGGTTGGCGAGAACTGGCCGCCGGTACCGTCCAGGTCAACCTGGATCTCGGTATTGCTTCCGTTTCGCACCACGCGGATGTAATCGGTGATATTGCCCGCGCTACTGTCCAGCGTCGCCACGCCGTTCACATAGCTCGCTGAGCCCGTGCCGGTATAGCCGCTGTCTGAGAGCAGATCGCGCAGGTCAATACGGTCCGTGTCCGCCGTCCCTTCCCAGGTGCCGACGGTAAAGCCGTTCACCACATCGTGACCGTTACCGCCCGTGGCATCCGACGCGTTGATCAGCTTGTAGAGCAACGTATCGTGACCGCCGCTGCCGATGTTGAAGGTGTCATTCCCGCCGCGGCCTTCGAACCGGTTATCAGCGCTGTTGCCGGTGATAACATCGTCGAAGTCCGAACCGTTAATGCCTTCAATATTCAACAGCCGTGTGGTACCAAAGCCAGTGTCCTGTGCGGTTGAAAGGCGCAGGTCAACGGTCACGCCGGAGGTCGCATTGCGGTAATCCACCACGTCCATCCCACCGGTGTTGCTCCAGGTGTCGTAGTCGGAATGGGTATTCCAGCCGCCGGAGCCGTTGTAGGTATAGGTGCCATCTTCTGCAATGAAGGTGTCGTTATACCCGGTCCCGGTGATTGTCCCGCTGTGGCCGCCGGTCGCCGCTTCGGCCGTCAGGACGTAGCCCTCTTTGCCGTTGCCCGCATCCAGACCGCTCCAGGTGACGTTATCCGACACACCGTTGGTGATCTTCACAATCTCTGCCGAGTAGGTTTCATTCGGATCCAGACCGTAGAAGCTCACCAGCGCAGAGGTATCGTTCGACCCGATACCGGACTGGGCGTTGATGATCTGCGAGGCCACCAGCACGCCTGCGGCGTTATACAGGTTGACCGTGTTGCCGTAGTAAGCGTTGATACCCTCGCTATCGACAATGTGCAGATGCATCGCGGTGCCGTCCGCAATGGTTTTGCTGTTCTGAACCAGCACCACCTTGCCGTTCTGCTGAGAAACCAGCAGATCCTTCGCGCCGTCCCAGTTGTAGTCCACCGCGGCCACGCCGGTAGCGTAGGCGATACCGGATGCCAGCTGGCTGGAGGTCCAGGTGGAACCGTACCCGTTGTTGGTGAACAGGGTTGCCGTTTGTGACGCGCCGTAGGTGCTGAGCTTGATGATGTCCATCTGCCCGTCGCCGTTCCAGTCCACCGCCACCGACAGATACCCCGCCGACGCGTTAGAGGCTTCCACCGCGCTCTTGGTGGTAGAGAGCTTCCCGGTGCCGTCGTTGTAGTAGATCACCCCGCCGTTGTTGTTGTAGCTGCTGCCCAGGTACAGATCCATGTAGCCATCGCCGTTGAAGTCTGCCCACGTCATGGACGCCGCCGTGGTGGTGTTCGCGGCGTTGACCACAAACACGTTGGTCAGGTTCTGGCCGATAGAGAGCGTGCCGTTGCCGTTGTTGTTGATTACGGTTAACGAGTACGCGCCGCTGCGGTTGGTGTGCTGAACAATATCCACCGTACCGTCGTTGTTCAGGTCAACACCGGAGATTTCACGCATGGTGGTGAATTGTCCCCAGAAACCTGCGCCGCCGTTGGTGCCGTCCGGCGACAGTACCCCGTTGTTGTTGATCAGGTACGTAATGGAGTCTGCACCCGCATCGCCGTAGGCCAAATCCAGATAACCATCACCGGTTTTGTCGTACGCAATCACGCCGCCGTACCAGATGGTAGTGCCCATTCCCAGCTGGCTGGCGTTATAGGTGCTACCATCGTAGGTCCACATCACCTGCGTGGATCCCGCGTAGGTGTTCTCCGTGGCGAAAATGTCCTGCGTGCCGTTACGGTCAAAGTCAGCGGCGGTCTGGCTCACCACGTAGTAATTACGGGTGTTGGTCAGCGTATTTCCGGCATAGGTCGAGCTATCGCTGCTGGAGTAAGACTGGCCGTTCGCAATGATATTCCACAGACCGCTGCTGTTCATGCCAAGGGTCATGGTGGAGTTGTTGCTGTTCCCCGCCGTGGTTGCCCAGTCGGTATTCACCGTGGTGGTGTCAATCACCAGGCTGCCGGTGGTCGTCCCGGTGGTATTGCCGTTACCCGCGCTGCTCTTCACCTGCGCCGTCACGCTGTAGCTCGCGACGTTCAGCGCATCGCTGTCCGGGATCTGCAGATACCAGGTGTTGTGATCCGGATCGACCACCACCGCACCGCCCGTCTGGGAGGTGTAGGTTTTCCCGTTCACCGTCACCACCAGATACTCACCGTTCACCAGATCGGCAGAGACGGTCCCGCTGACGATCGGCGTGGTATCCGACGTGGTCTGCGCGGTAATCGCCGCCGTGGTGGTCGGTATGCTGGTATCCACGCTCAGCACAAAGCCGTCCGATTCCGTATAGTTACCGGCCTTGTCGGTGACACGCACAATGTAGGTGTGATTGCCATCGCTCAGGCCGTTATCCTGGAAGGACCAGCTTGCGCTGCCGTTCATGGTCACCTGGCCGAGCAAGACGCCATCGCGGTAAAGCTGGACGATCTCGCCGTCGTCCGGGGCGCGGTTGAGCGTCCCGTTGATCACCGGTGAGTTATCGTCAGTGGCGACCGAGCTGCCAAAGGTGCCCGTACGTTCCCCTTCAACGTCGGTATAGCTCACGACCGTTCCCACAGTGTCTGGCGGCGTGGTATCCACCGTCACCACCTGCGACGCGGTAGAGCCCACGTTGCCCGCCTGGTCGATGATCCGCACCTGGTAGGTGTAATCGCCGTCCGCCAGATCGCGGGTATCGGTGTAGCTCCAGCGCTGGTTGGTGACCGTGGCGTCAGACCAGGTATTCCCGCCGTCGAGGCTTATCTGCACGCGCTCGTCGTTTGCCAGCGCGTTGCCCAGCGAGCCGTTAATGGTCAGCGTGGTGTCCATAGTGATGAAATCACTCCCGGACTGACCGGTATCTTCGCTGATGCTGTCGATGGTGATGCCATACTGCGGCGCCTGAGTATCCACCGTCACCGCCTGCGAGGTGGTTGCCCCGACGTTACCCGCCTGGTCAATTACCCGCACCTGGTAGTTATGGCTACCGTCGGTCAGGGTACGCGTATCGCTGTAGCTCCACTGGGTCCCGCTCACGGTGGCATACACCCAGGTGGTGCCGCCATCCATGCTCACCTGAACGAACTCACCCGCCCCCAGCTCTGCGCCAAGCGTGCCGTGCAGCGTGTACGAGGTCGAACTGGTCAGGAAGTCATTGTTGTCAAACCCGGTGTCGACGGTAATGTTATCCACGGTCACCGTAATCGCCGCATCCGGGGCGACCGTATCAACGGTCACCTGCTGATGAGCGCTGGCCCCCACGTTGCCCGCCGCATCCACCACGCGAACGTAGTAGTCATAGGTCTGGTTCCCGAGCGTGCGGCTGTCGACGTAGTACCAGCTGTTGCCGGTCACAATCACGTTCTGCCAGGTGACGCCGCCGTCGATGCTGATCTGGGCGTACTCGCCGTCAGCCAGCGTCGCGCCGAGCGAGCCGTGCAGCGTCAGGGACGTATCGTTGGTGATAAAGTCGCTGCTGCTCAGGCCGGTATCGTCGCTGATGCGGTCGATGGCGATGGTTTTGCTGGCGTCCGGCGCGACGGTATCAATCGTCACTACCTGGCTGGTGGTGGCGCTGATATTCCCCGCGTCGTCAATCACGCGCAGCTGGTAGTTGTAATCTCCGTCGGCCAGCGTACGGCCATCGACATACGTCCAGCTCAGCCCGCTGACGCTGACGTCGGTCCAGGTCAGACCGCCGTCGAGGCTGATCTGCGCGTGGTCACCGCTGCCCAGCGCCGCGCCGAGCGTCCCTTTCAGGCTGATCTGGTTGTCGCTGGTGATGAAGTCACTGTCGGACAGGCCGGTATCCTGGGAAACGGAATCCACGGTAATGGTCGTTGCCGCCGGTTTCGTCAGATCAATGACCACGTCCTGGCTGTCCGTTGACCCCACGTTGCCCGCGTTATCAATCACCCGCACCTGATACTGATAGGTCCCGTCGGTCAGGGTGCGGCCGTCCGTATAACGCCATGTGGTGCCGGTCACGGTCAGGTCAATCCAGGTTGCCCCACCGTCGAGGCTGATCTGCGCCTTCTCGTTATTGCCGAGCTGCGCGGTCAGCGAGCCGTTGACCACGACCTGAGCGTCGTTGGTGATGAAATCACTCGCGCTCAGGCCAGTGTCGTTTTGCAGAGAATCAATGCTGATGCCCATCGACGGCGCGGTGAGATCCACGGTGACGCTGTGGTTATCGCTGCCGCTGTTGCCGATGGTGTTGCTGACCTGCGCGTTAATGACGTACGAACCGCCGTCCGCCAGCGCGGTCACGTCTGCGCTTCCGACCGTATAGCGCCAGGTACCGTCATTCTGAACGGTCGCCGTGTAGGTTTTACCGTTCAGCGTGATGGTCACCGTCTGGCCCGCAGGCGCGTCGGTGGTGCCGCTGATGACCAGCGGCGTGCCGTGTTCGGCGGCGCTGACAATGTCATCTTCCGCAAAGGTGTTGATAGTGATAGTTGGGACATCACCGTTCAGCGTTACGTCGTGCGTTGCGCTGCCAGGGTTACCTGCTTTATCACTCACCGTGGCGGTAATCGCGTACTGCCCGTCACTCAGGCCGAGGAAGTCACGGCCCGGCACGAAGACCGACCACGATCCGTCTGCCCCGACGGTGGCCTGATAGCTGTGCCCGTTGAAGGAGACGGTCACCGTCTGGCCCTGTTCCGCCGTGGTGGTACCGCTGATGGTCTGGCCCGCCAACTGCTCGGCATTGTTAACGATGTCGTCATCGGCCACGGTGCTGATGGTCACGGTCGGCGCGACGGTATCCACCGTTAAGGTGTGCGTCGTCTGACCGCTGTTCCCGGCTTTGTCGTTGACCGAGGCGGTCACCGTCAGCGCCCCCTGGCTCAGCGCGGCCAGATCCGCCGCGGGTACGTCCAGCGTCCAGGTGCCGTCGTTGGCCACGGTAGCGGTATAGGTTTTGCCGCCCAGCGTCACGGTAACGGTCTGGCCGGCCTCGGCGCTGGAGGCACCGTGAACCGTCAGCGGCTGCTGCGCTTCTGCCGCGTTCAGCACATCGTCACCCGACAACGTCGCAATGCTTACCACCGGCGCGGTGGTATCTACGCTGATGTCGTGCGTTGCCGAGGCGCTGTTACCCGCGCTGTCCTGCGCCGAAACAGACACCTGATAGCGCGCGCCATCGGCCAGTGCGCCTACGTCGGCGGCCGGGACGGTAGTCGTCCAGGTGCCGTCGCTCTGAATCGTGGCGGTGTAGGTCTTGCCGTTCAGGGTCACGGTCACCTGCGTACCGCTGGCAAACTGGGCGTTGGAGCCATTAATCACCAGCGCGTTACCCGCTTCTGCCGCGTTGATAACGTCATCGCCGCTGAGGGTATTTACCGTCAACGCCACGGAGGCGGTGTTGACCACCACGTCGTGCGTCTGGGTGCTGCTGTTGCCCGCGCTGTCGGTAATGGTTGCGCTCAGCGTCACTGTGCCGTCGCTCAGCGCGGAAATCACGCTGGCCGGCACGCCCACGCTCCAGTTGCCGCTGGCGTCAACGGTGGTGGTGTACTGGTTCGAACCCAGCGTAATGACCACTTTATCCCCGACGTTCGCGCCGGTTGCCGTGCCGCTGACGATCTGCGCCTGTCCGTGTTCCACGCTGTTGATCACGTCATCGCCCGCCACAACGTTAACGCTGACGGTCGGTGGCGTGGTATCAAGCGTAATCGCTTTACCCGCGCTGCCCGGGTTACCCGCCGCGTCGCTCACGCTGACCTGCACGGTATAGCCGTTATCCGCCAGTGCGGAGAGATCGGTGCCCGGCACGTTGACGCTCCAGATACCGCCCTGCTGCACCTGCGCGTTGTAGCTCTTACCGCCCAACGTCACGGTAACCGTCTGCCCGGCTTCCGCGGTGGTGGTACCGGAGATGGCCACGCCTGCGGACGCTTCGCTGGCGTTGATCACGTTATCGCCCGCGACCGTATCAATGGTGACGGCTGGCGCGGTGGCATCCACGCTGTACTCGCGGCCCGCAGAGGCGCTGTTGCCGTTCACGTTAGTCACGCTCACCTGCACGCTGGCATCGCCGTCTTTGAGGCCCGCCAGATCTGCGGAAGGCACGGTAGCCGTCCAGTTGCCGTCGGCATCCACTTTTGCGGTGTACGTCTTCCCGGCGAAGGTGATGGTAACGGTCTGGTTTTCCTCAACGTTCGACGTGCTGCCTGAAAGCACCAGATCCGCGCCTTTCTCCGCCGCGTTAATCACGTCATCGGTAGCAATCGCATCAATGCTGATGGCGACCGCGGCCAGATCCACGTTCACATCGTGGCTGATGGAGACCGGGTTACCCGCGGTGCTTTGGCCTGCCACGGTAATGGTGACCGTGCCTGCTGCCAGCGCACCCACGTCTGCCGCCGGGATTGCCGCGCTCCAGGTACCGTCTGCCAGCACGGAGGCGGCATACGTTTTGCCATTGACGGTCACGGTAAGCGTGGTTCCCACCGCCAGCCCGTCGCTGGAACCGGTGACGATCAGGTTCTGACCGTGTTCGATGCTGTTGATCACGTCGTCACCCGCGACGGTATCAACGCGCAGGCCCGGCAGGTTAGCGTCTATAACGATTTCGCGCTCGCCCGCCCCGGTATTGCCGTGGCCGTTGGTCACGGTCGCTGACACCGTCAAATCGCCGTTGCCCAGCGCCGTCAGAACAGACTCCGGCACGCTCACGGACCAGGTCAGATCGTTCTGCACCGTCGCGGTGTAGCTGTTGCCGCCAAGGGTCACGGTGACGATATTGCCCGCCTCCGCGTTCGTCACGCTGCCGCTGAGGGTCTGGCCTGAAGCCACTTCCGCCGCGTTAATGACGTTATCGCCCGCCACGGTGTTGATAGTGACGGTCGGCAGCGCGGTATCCACCAGCAGATTTGCGGTGTTGCTGACGCTGTTGCCCACGCCGTTGGTCGCCGTCGCGCTCAGGGTGTAATTGGCCTGACCGAGACCCGCCAGATCTGCCGCCGGAACGGTCAGGCTCCAGCTGCCGTCCGCCGCCGTGGTGGCGGTGTACTGCTTGCCGTTCAGGGTCACGGTGACCACGGTGCCTTCTGCCAGGTTGGCGCTGGTGCCGCTGACGCTCAGGTCCTGGCCTTTCTCCACCGCGTTCAGCACGTTGTCGCCGCTGAGGGTGTTGAAGCCGACCGACGGTAGGCCGGTATCGACGGTCACGTTATGGCTGCCGGTGCCGGTATTGCCTGCGGCATCGGTGACTGACGCCGTGACGGTTACGGTGCCGTCGCTGAGGCCGGAAATCACGCTCGCCGGTACGCCCACGCTCCAGTTGCCCGCCGCGTCCAGCACGGTGATGTACGTCTGGCCGCCGAGGGTAACGGTGACCTTATCGCCCGCTGCCGCCCCGGTGGCGGAACCGCTGATAATCTGCGCCTGAGCGTGCTCCGCGATGTTAATCACGTCGTCGCCCGCCACGGTGTTGATGGTGACCGCTGGCACGGTGATATCTACCGTCAGGTTATGGTCAACGGAAGCAGGGTTACCCGCTTTGTCGCTCACGGACGCGGTCACGGTCACGCTGCCGTCGCCGAGCGCCGCAACATCCGCCGCCGGAACGTTCAGCGTCCAGCTGCCGTCTGCGCTGACGGTTGCGGTGTAGTCTTTACCGTTCAGGCTTACGGTCACCGTCTGGCCCGCCTCGGCGGTGCTGGTGCCGGACACGGTCAGATCGCTCTTCGCTTCGGCCGCATTGAGAATGTCGTCACCCGCGATCGTGTTGATGGTCACGGACGGCGCGGTGGCGTCCACGCTGTACTCGCGGCCCGCCGAGGCGCTGTTGCCGTTCACGTTAGTGACGCTCACCTGCACGCTGGCGTCGCCGTCCTTAAGGTGTGCCAGATCCGCGGACGGTACGGTATACGTCCAGTTGCCGCTGTCATCAACGGTAGTGGTGTAGATCTTGCCGTTCAGGCTCAGGGTCACGGTCTGCCCGGCTTCCACGTTGGTGGTCGCACCGGACAGCACCAGATCTGCCCCTTTCTCCGCCGCATTGATCACGTCGTCGGTGGCGATGGCGTTGATGCTGATGGCAACGGTCGCCAGATCCACCGTCACGTCGTGGCTGATGCTAATCGTGTTACCCGCCGCGCTGTCGCCGGTGACGCTGATTTTCACGCTGCCTTCCGGCCACGCGCTCACGTCGGCAGACGGGATCGCCGCGCTCCAGGTGCCGTCCGCCAGCACCGTAGCCGCATAATCTTTGCCGTTAACGGTGACGGTCAGCGCCGTGCCCGCTGCCAGTCCGTCGCTGGATCCAGTGACGATCAGGTTTTGCGCATGTTCGATGCTGTTGACCACGTCGTCGCCCGCGACGGTATCGACGCGCAGGCCCGGCAGGTTAGCGTCTATAACGATTTCGCGTTCGCCGGAACCGGTGTTGCCGTGGCCGTTGGTCACGGTCGCCGTCACGCTCAGGCTGCCGTTGCCCAGCGCGGTCAGCACGTCAGACGGTACGTTTACGGACCAGCTCAGATCGTTCTGTACCGTCGCGGTGTAGGTATTGCCGCCAAGGGTGATGGTCACGGTGTTACCCGCTTCGGCATTCGCCACGGTACCGCTCAGGGTTTGCCCGGCTGCCACTTCCGCCGCGTTAATAACGTTATCGCCCGCCACGGTGTTGATGGTGACCGTTGGCAGCGCGGTATCCACCAGCAGGTTCGCGGTGTTGCTGACGCTGTTGCCCACGCCGTTGGTCGCCGTCGCGCTCAGGGTGTAGTTGGCCTGACCGAGACCCGCCAGATCTGCCGCCGGAACCGTCAGGCTCCAGCTGCCGTCCGCCGCCGTGGTGGCGGTGTAGTTTTTACCGTTGAGGGTCACGGTCACCACGGTGCCTTCCGCGAGGTTAGCGCTGGTGCCGCTGACGCTCAGATCCTGACCTTTCTCCACCGCGTTCAGCACGTTGTCGCCGCTGAGGGTGTTGAAGCCGACCGACGGCAGGCCGGTATCGACGGTCACGTTATGGCTGCCGGTGCCGGTATTGCCTGCGGCATCGGTGACTGACGCCGTGACGGTTACGGTGCCGTCGCTGAGGCCGGAAATCACGCTCGCCGGTACGCCCACGCTCCAGTTGCCCGCCGCGTCCAGCACGGTGGTGTACGTCTGGCCGCCGAGGGTGACGGTGACCTTATCGCCCGCTGCCGCCCCGGTGGCGGAACCGCTGATAATCTGCGCCTGAGAATGCTCCGCGATGTTAATCACGTCGTCGCCCGCCACGGTGTTGATGGTGACCGCTGGCACGGTGATATCTACCGTCAGGTTATGGTCAACGGAAGCAGGGTTACCCGCTTTGTCGCTCACGGACGCGGTCACGGTCACGCTGCCGTCGCCGAGCGCAGCAACATCCGCCGCCGGAACGTTCAGCGTCCAGCTCCCGTCCGCGCTGACGGTTGCGGTGTAGTCTTTACCGTTCAGCGACACGGTGACCGTCTGGCCCGCTTCGGCGGTGCTGGTGCCGGACACGGTCAGGTCACTCTTCGCTTCGGCCGCATTGAGAATGTCGTCACCCGCGATCGTGTTGATGGTCACGGACGGCGCAGTGGCGTCCACGCTGTACTCGCGGCCCGCCGACGCGCTGTTGCCGTTCACGTTAGTGACGCTCACCTGTACGCTGGCGTCGCCGTCTTTCAGACCTGCCAGATCGCCCGCTGGCACCGTGGCGGTCCATTTACCCTCAGCATCCACCGTGGCGGTATAATTCTTGCCGCCAAAGGTAATGGTGACGGTCTGGTTTGCTTCCACGTTCGAGGTGGTGCCGGAGAGCACCAGATCCGCGCCCTTCTCGGCCGCGTTAATCACATCGTCTGCAGCGATGGCGTCAATGCTGATGGCAACGGTCGCCAGATCCACCGTCACATCGTGATTAATGGAAACCGGGTTACCCGCACCGTTCTGGCCTGCCACGGTAACGGTCACCGTGCCTGCCGCCAGGGCACCCACGTCCGCCGCCGGGATCGCCGCACTCCAGGTGCCGTCAGCCAGGACGGTCGCCGGGTAGGTTTTATTGTTCACGGTGACGGTCAGCGCCGTGCCCGCCGTCAGCCCGTCGCTTGTACCCGTAATAATCAGGTTTTGATTATGTTCGATGCTGTTGATCACATCGTCGCCCGCGACGGTATCGACGCGCAGCCCAGGCAGGTTAGCGTCGATAGTGATATCGCGCTCAGCGGAGCCGCTGTTACCCACGCCGTTGGTTACGCTGGCAGATACGGTCAACTCGCCGTTGCCCAGCGCTGTCAGTTCGGCTTGCGTCACGTTAACGGACCAGGTGAGATCGCTCTGGACCGTCGCGGTATACGTTTTGCCTCCGAGAGTCACGGTAACCGTGTTGCCTGCTTCGGCATTGACTACCGAGCCGCTGATGCTCTGGCCTGCCGCCAGTTCAGCCGCGTTAATGACGTCATCGCCTGCCACGGTGTTGATAATGACACCCGGCAGAACGGACTCGACATTCACGGTATGAGAGGTACTGGTGCTGTTGCCAACGCCGTCCGTTGCTGACGCGGTAACGGTGTAAAGCGCTTCACCCAGTTGACCGACCTGATCCGCCGGAATCGTGGTCGTCCATTTACCGTTAGCGTCCACCGTTGCGCCGTAGGCTTTGCCGTTGAGCATCACGGTCACCGCCGCGCCTGCCGCCAGGCCGGAAGCCGTACCGGAGATCGTCAGATCCTGGGTTTTCTCTGAACTGTTGATCACATCGTCACCGGAAACGGTGTCAATGGTCAGCACCGGCGCGCTCAGGTTTACCTCCACGCTGTGTGTGGTGCTGTTACTGTTGCCCGCTTTATCGGTCAGCGCCGCGGTGATGGTGTAATCTCCCGCGGTCAACGCGGTCACATCCGCCGCCGGTACGCCCACGCTCCAGTTTCCGGAGGCATCCAGAGTGGCTGTGTACGATTTGTTGTTGATCGTCACGGTGACCACATCACCCGCCGCCGCGCCGGACACAGAACCGGTGACAATCAGCGCCTGCGCATGTTCGGCGCTGTTGATCACATCGTCGTCGGATACGGTGTGGATGGTCAGCTGTGGAACGGTGGTATCAACCAGCACGTCGCGATCGGCAGAGGCCGGGTTGCCCGCTTTATCCGCGACGGCGGCGCTGACGGTGTAGTTACCGTCAGCAATCGCGCCCAGATCCGCAGACGGCACGGTTACGCTCCAGCTGCCGTTTGCCGCTACAGTGGTGGTGTAGTCTTTACCGTTCAGCGTGACCGTCACCGTCTGGCCCGCTTCGGCGTTGGTCACGCCATTAATGACCAGATCCTGCTGCGCTTCGGCCGCATTGATGATGTTGTTGTCGCTGATGATGTCAATCGAGACCGTCGGCGCCGTCGCGTCCACGCTGTACTCACGGCCAGCTGACGCGCTGTTGCCGTTCACGTTGGTCACGCTCACCTGTACGCTGGCGTCGCCGTCTTTCAGGCTGCCCAAATCGGCAGACGGTACGGTGGTCGTCCAGTTGCCGCTGGCATCGACCGTCGCGGTGTACGACTTGCCGCCGAAGGTGATGGTGACGGTCTGGTTAGCTTCCACATTGGTGGTGGAGCCGGACAGGACCAGGTCCGCGCCTTTTTCCGTCGCGTTAATCACGTCGTCGGTGGCAATCGGATTAATGCTGATGGCGACTGCGGCCAAATCTACCTTCACGTCGTGGCTGATGGTGACCGGCGTGCCCGCCGTGCTCTGGCCGTTAACCGTTACGGTGACCGTGCCTGCGCCCAGCGCGCTAACGTCTGCCGCCGGGATCGCCGCCGCCCAGGTGCCGTCTGCCAGCACGGTTGCCGCGTAGGTTTTTCCGTTGACGGTTACCGTGAGTGCCGAACCGGCTGCCAGGCCATCGCTTGACCCGGTGATAATCAGGTTTTGCGCATGTTCGATGCTGTTAATCACATCGTCGCCCGCGACGGTATCGACGCGCAGACCGGGCAGGCTGGCATCGATGGTGATGTCGCGCTCGCCGGTGCCGGTATTGCCATGGCCGTTGGTAACGCTGGCGGACACCGTCAGATCGCCGTTACCGATGGCGGTTAAGACCGTGGACGGCACGTTGACCGACCAGCTCAGGTCGTCCTGTACCGTGGCGGTGTAGATATTGCCACCGATGGAAATAGTGACAGTGTCACCGATCGCTGCCCCGCTCACTTTCCCGCTCAGGGTCTGGCCTGCGGCGACCTCTGCCGCATTAATCACATCATCCGTGGCGACAGGGTTAATGGTCACCACCGGGAGCGCGCTGTCGACCACAACGCTGTGGCTGGTACTTGCGCTATTGCCTGCCGCGTCGGTCACGTTTGCCGTCACGGCGTAGCTCGCTTCGCCCAGCGCCGAGACGTTTGCCGCCGGTACGGTGACGCTCCAGTTGCCGCTGGCGTCCGTGATGGCGGTGTAACTGATGCCGTTCAGGGTCACCGTAATGGTGGTGCCGTCCGGCTGGTTACTGCTGCCGGAAACCAGCAGGTCCTGGCCTTTTTCGGCCGCGTTGATCACGTCGTCAACCGCCAGGGTATTGATGGCAATCACCGGCGCGGTCAGGGAGACCTCAACGTCATGCGTTGCGGTGTTGCTGTTACCCGCTTTATCGGTGAGTGTCGCCGCGATCGTCTGGTTGCCGTTCACCAGCGCGCCCACGTCCGTTGCCGGAACGCCCACGCTCCAGCTCCCGGACGCATCCAGCATTGCGGTGTAGTCTTTCCCGTTCAGGGTCACCGTGATGACATCGCCCGCCTGCGCGCCCGTCACCTTACCGGAGACGATCAGCGCCTGACCGTGCTCAGCAATGCTCACGATGTCATCGCCCGCGACGATGTTGAAGCTAATCTGTGGCACGGTGGTATCCACCAGAACGGAGGCATCCGCGCTTGTCGGGTTACCGGCTTTATCGGAAACCGATGCCGTGACCGTGGCGTTACCGTCGCTGATGCCTGCCAGATCCGCCGCCGGCACGTTGAGTGTCCAGCTGCCGTCCGCCTGCACCTGCGCGGTGTACTGCTTGCCGTTGAACGAGACCGTCACCGTCTGGCCGGCTTCGGCCGTGGTGGAGCCGCTCAGGGTCAAATCCTGCGCCGCCTCTGCCGCGTTGAGCATATTGTCATTGCTGATGGTGTTGATGCTGACCGTCGGCGCGGTGGTATCGACGCTGAATTCCTGCGCGGACGATGCCGCGTTGCCGTTCGCGTTGGTGACGTTAACCTGCACGCTGGCGTCGCCGTCTTTCAGGCCGCTCAGATCGGCTGCCGGTACGGTATACGTCCAGTCGCCGTTGGCATCCACGGTCGTGGTCCAGGTTTTACCCGCAAAGGTAATGGTCACGGTCTGACCCGCTTCCACATTGGAGGTGGTGCCGGAAAGCAGCAGATCCTGACCTTTTTCCGCCGCGTTGAGCACATTATCGTCGGTCACGCTGCTGATAGTGATGGCGACAGGCGCGAGATCGACATCCACAACGGTGCCAATATTCACCGGGTTGCCGGAGGTATCCTGTGCGCTTGCCTTGATATCGAGCGAACCGTCCGCCCACTGCGACACATCCGCGGCCGGGATCGCCGCCTTCCAGGTGCCGTCCGCCAGCACGGTGGCGAAATAGTTGCTGCCGTTAATGGTTACCGTGACGGTGCTGCCCGCCGCCAGATCGGTGCTGGAGCCGGACACAATCAGGTTTTGACCGTGTTCGATGATGTTAATCACGTCATCGCCCGCCACGGTGTCAATACGCAGCCCAGGAAGCTGGGCGTCGATGGTGAAGTCCAGAGAGGATGAGCCGGTATTACCGTGGGCGTTGGTGACGCTGGCTGACAGCGTCAAATCGCCATTGCCGAGCGCGGTTAACTGGCCCTCGCTTAACGGCAGGCTCCAGGTGAGATCGTCCTGCACGGTGGCCGTGTATGTCTGGCCGCCAAGGATAATAGTGACAGTGTCACCTGGCGCCGCGTGAGCCACTTTACCGGTCAGGGTTTGCCCTGCCGCAACCTCCGCGGCGTTAACGATATTATCGCCCGCCAGGGTATTGATCGTCACAACCGGCAGCGAACTGTCCACCAGCACATCGTGACTTGCAGAGGCGCTGTTGCCCACGCTGTCGGTCACGTTCGCCGTCACGGTGTAATGCGCTTCGCCCAGCGCACCTACCGCCGTCGCCGGTACGGTGACGCTCCAGTTACCGCTGGCATCGGCAATAGCCGTGTAGTCGATGCCGTTCAGGGTGACGGTGATACGGGTTCCTTCCGGCTGGTTGCTGGTACCCGAGAGTTGCAGATCCTGACCTTTCTCGGTCGCATTGATCACGTCATCTGCTGCCAGGGTATTAATACCGATGACCGGCGTCACGGTATTCACCACCACATCCAGCGAACTGCTTCCGGTATTACCGGACCTGTCGGTCACGGAGACGTCGATGGTCCAGGTACCGTCGGCCAGCCCCTGCACCACGGACGCTGGCAGACCGAGGCTCCAGTTGCCCGCCGCATCCACCACGGTGGTGTAATCCACATTGTTGATGGTGATGGTCACCCGGTCGCCCGCTGCCGCGCCGGTCACGGAGCCGCTCAGGATCTGCGCCTGAGAATGGGCAAGCTGGTTAATGGTGTTGGTGGCGGTGACAAAGTCGTTGATGGTCACCTGCGGCACGTTTGCGTCTACCAGACCGACGCGATCGGCGCTGCTGGTGTTACCCGCCACGTCGCTCACGCTGGCCGTCACGGTCACGATACCGTCGGCCAGAGCGCCAACGTCAGCCGCTGGAACGCTCAACTGCCAGGTGCCGTCCGTCTGGACCGTGGTCTGGTACGTTTTGCCGTTCAGCGTTACGGTGACCGTCTGGCCCGATTCTGCCGTGCTGCTGCCGCTTAAGACTAAATCCTGCTGCGCTTCGGCCGCATTAATGATGTTATCCGCGGTCAGGTTATCGAGGGTAATCGCTGGCGGCAGGGTATCCACCGTGACCACGCGCGACGCATCGGCAGTGTTACCGTTGATGTTGGTGACGCTGACGCTCACCTGTGCGCGACCGTCGATCAGCGTGTCCATCGCGCTGGCCGGTACGGTCAGGCTCCAGGAGCCATCCTGCTGCACCTGGGCGGTGAAGGTCTGGTCGGCAAATTTCACCACCACGGTCTGCCCCGCTTCCACGCCCTGCGTCTGGCCGGACAGGGTTAAATCGCTGCCTTTTTCTGTCGCGTTGAGCATGTCATCGCTGGAGACGGTATCAATGGTGACCGCCACGGCGTTGAGGTCGAGTTCAATCGGGTGTTCTGCCGAAACGGTGTTGTTCCAGGCATCTTTCGCGCTGACGTTGACCGTCACCTCGCCCGCCGTCCAGGCCTGAAGATCCGCCGCCGGAACGCCAATCTGCCAGTTGCCGCTGGCGTTAACCGCGGTGACGTACTCGACGTTATTGATGGTAACGACAATCTGTGTGCCCGCAGCCAGATGGGTGCTGGCACCGGTGACGGTCAGATCGTGCTGCTGTTCGATGGCGTTGATCACGTCATCGCCGGAAATGGTGTTCACGCGCAGACCCGGCAACTGAGCGTTGATGTTGATATCACGCTCGCCGGTGCCGGTATTACCGTGCCCGTTGGTTATCGATGCGGTGAAGGTTAAATCACCATCGCCGAACGCCTGAAGATCCGCCGACGGAATGGTGACGCTCCAGGTGAGATCGCTGCCTACCGTGGCGCTGTAGCTCTTACCGCCCACGGTAACAGACACCGTATCGCCCGCCGCCGCGCCGGTAACGCGACCGCTGAGGGTTTGATCCACGCCCGCTTCGGCGTTATTGACCAGGTTGTCGCCTGCAAAGGTGTTGATAATGACCTGCGGCAGCACGGTATCCACCAGCAGATTCGCTTCGGCAGAACCGCTGTTGCCCACGCTGTCGGTGCCGCTAACGGTAACGGTGTAAAGCGTGTTAGCCAGATTCAACACGTCGGAAACCGGCACCTGGATGGACCAGATACCGTTTTCGACGGTGGCCGGATAATTCACGTTATTCAGCGTGACGGTGATGGCGCTGCCGTCAGGCAGATTGCTGGTGCCGGACAGGCTCAGCGGCTGCATCGACTCCTGGGCATTCAGCACGTTATCCTGGCTGATGGCGTCAATCGTGAATTCCGGCGGGTTGCCGCTCAGCGTGATGCCGTGCGTGGCGCTGCTGGTGTTGCCTGCCGCATTGGTCACGGACACCGAAAGGGTGTGGTGGCCTTCTCCCAGCGCACCCACAACGGACGCCGGGACGCCTACGCTCCAGCTGCCGTCTGCCAGCACCACGCCAGTGAAGGTCTTACCGCCCACGGTCACGGTCACCACATCGCCTGCGGCGGCACCGCTCGCCTGGCCGGAGATAATCTGTGCCTGGCCCTGCTCGCTGGTATTGAGAATATCATCGCCCGCCACGGTGTGAATGGTAATGACCGGCGCCGCAGTATGAACCGAGAAATCTGCCGTCGCTGATGTACCGTTACCCGCTTTGTCACTGACGTTCACCGTCAGGGTGTGGTTGCCCTCACTGAGAGCCTGCACCTCGCTGGCGGCAAGCGTGACGGACCAGGTGCCATCGCTGCCCACCGTGGCGTTATAGTTTTTGCCGTTCAGCGTTACCGTCACAATTTGTCCGGCTTCCGCATTGGTTTTACCGGTCAGCGTCAGCGGCTGGTTGTGCTCGGCGGCATTGATGATATTGTCCTGCGCGAGCGTATCGACAGAGAGCGTTGGCGCAGCGGTATCCACGCCAATCGTCTGGCTTCCGCTCACGGTATTCCCCGCCGCGTCTTTGCCGCTGACGTTGACCGTCCAGGTGCCATCGCCCAGCGCCTGCGCGTCTGCCGCTGGCACTTTTACGCTCCACGCGCCGTTGGCCCCCACTTCCGCCGTGTAGGTTTTACCGTTCAGCGTCACGGAAACGTCGGTTCCCTTCGCCAGATGCTGGCTGCTGCCGGACAGCGTAAAACCGGCAGACTGCTCGCTGGCGTTTATCACGTTGTCACCCGCCGTTGTCGCCAGCGTAATCGAGGCCTCGGCCGTGGAGACGGTTACCGTGATGCTGCCTGCAGAGGTGGTTTTGCTGCCGTCGATCTGCACGACCGACCACGTATGCTCTCCGTCAGACTGGGTCGGGAGTTTTACCGTCCAGGTGCCGTCTTTACCCACCATCGCGCTGGCAATGGTGCTTCCGCTGCTGTCTTTGATCTGAATGGTCGCGCCCGGTTGGCCGCTACCGCTAAAGGTCGGGGTGTTATCGTCCGTGATCGCGTTCGCGCTCAGCACACCCTGCTTGTCACCCACCTTGTCCGACAGCAAAAAGGTCGGCGTGGCACTTTCCACTTCTTTGGTGTTATCAATGACTTTCGTTTTCGTTTCGCCGTCACCGCCGTTGGCCAGCAGCGCCCCGATGGCGCCACCGCCCAGGGCAGCACCCGCAATCCAGCCCCACGGCGCATCGCTCAAGACACTTTCCTGCTCAAGGAAAGGTTCAATGCTGCTAATGGGTGTGGCCTGGGCGGTTAACTCAGTGACAGCAGCGCCAGACGCTTCCCCGGCATCGGCAAAAGAAATATGCGTCAGTTCCTGATGATCGTTGAATACCAGCTCTGACTGATGATGGGTTTCAGGATCTTCGACAAAATAGTTATTACAGCGAATAACGCTGCCATCTTTCATATAAATGAGAAGGTCTTTACCCTGGCGGACATAACGCACCACATCCTGAGCTGAGCCCTGGATTTCAATCACACTCGGCGATGAAATGGATACCGAGAGATTTCCGTCTCCGGTTAATTTCGTTTTTTCTGCCGTTTTGCGAATGATGACATCAACAACCTTTACGTTACTCATATTCTTCTCCTTGCAGGTGTGCGGATTCCTGTGGATATGTCCACCAGATGGATGTAGCTATCCCTGGGAAAAAACACCCATTATTTTCAGTCTTATTTTGCGCAGCTATGCGCGTCTTTTTTTAACTCAAATCGGGTAATTTTGCGGCAGCGTTTTTCTCTATTCCAATAAGCGACATTAAATTATCAACCGCGGAAGCATAATTAATTGCCGAACTCCACCCATCATACTCAGCGATTATTTTTGCCGACGTGGCCTGCCAGACATCCTGCTCAACGCTAAGCAAATCATTAATGCTCCGCTTGCTCAGGGTGTATTCATTTTTATAAACATCACGGGCACGCAGTGCATTTTCCAGCTGCAGCTTACCGGCTTCCATTCTTCCCCGTGCACCGGTCCAGTCAGCCTGCGCAACGGAGGCTTTTTGCAGAACATCGAAGCGCGCCTGATCAACCATAGAAGAGGCCATAGCCCGTGCGCCTTCTGCCTGACGCACACGTGCGGAGACCGCGCCGCCCTGATAAAGCGGTGCATCAATATTGAGCTGGATCTGGTCGTCCCAGTAAGAACGGTTGTCCGACTCATAACGGGTACGCCCCCCCTTCAGGCTTAAGGTCGGCCAGTGCTGGGACTTCGCCGTTTCCACGCCGTACTGGGCCGAACGCTCCCGGTTCTGCGCCGCTAACACCGTGGGTATCAAGGAATAATCAATGCGGTTAAGCGAATCAGGCTCAACGGCGAGGTTCGCAGGCACGGGCGAATAAGCGTCAGCCTGCATCCCGGTTAAGACCGCAAGCCTTGCGCGGGCGCTGTTTAAGGCGGCGTTATACTGCGCGACCGTTGCCTGCATGCCAGCAATACGCGTGCGTGTCTGCAGTTCATCGGAAGTGGAGCTCACCCCTGCATCCGCACGCAGTTTTGCCAGTTGTTCAACATTTTTAAGCGCCTGAACGTTGTCCTGTGCCGCCTGGAGCAGATCGGAATAGCGTTTAACTTCCACGTAGCTGAGTGCCGTTTTCTCCGCCACATCAGAGAGCGTACTCATCAGCTGGTAGCGGTAACTATCGCGCTGGGCGGAAGACTGGCTGATGCTGTTATTGGTTTTCCCGAAATCGTACAGCAGCTGGGTCAGGCTAATCCCCCAGGCCGCAGAATTCTTCAGCGATCCGCTGGAATCGGTGGTCTGGCTATGACCCGTGCTCCCGTTCAACGCGATTTGTGGCATCCAGCCGCTACGCGCTTCATCTATTTGCGCCTGACCAATACCTAATTGCGCGGCCTGCTGACTAATTGAGGGATCGCGATCGATAGCAAAAAGAATACTTTCTTTTAAGGTCGTCTTTGCCACTGCGGCAATCCCTGCCTGGTGACTATTGGCATAAGCCGTATTTATGGCGAATGAAATTAATGCCAGTGCTGTTGTAAATCGGCGTAACATAGGCTTTCGCAATATCGTCATTTTTATCTCCCTGACTCTGAGCCAAACTCAGGCAATTACCCAAAAAGAGGTATAGATAATTAGACAAATATCTTCTTTAGCGTCCTCACTGAATTTCAGGTAAAACTCCCCCATACCCATTTCCATTGGAAGTGAGAAAGTCCGTCGTCTTATTTCAATTAAGAATTTACTTATTTCTTAAACTGATTTGCAGCATAACAAAATGTGGTATAGGCCACTACACCCACAATGTTAATGTGGTGTTACAAATAAGAAAAAAGATGGGGTTTCTGGACAAAACCATAAAAAGGGCATTTCAAATGAAACATATAAACCCTCTGTTATTTAAGGAAAATTCCTAATCTGCTCTCTGTACATTTTTGCGTTAATTTCGAAGAGCGTCAGACACAAAGATTTTCAAAGAAGTGTCAATTTAAGTTATTACCGACCTCGCACCAAAATAAAAATCCATTAAAAAACTAAAGTAAGAGATTAAGCGCCACTATAAATCTTATATACAGAATTTTATTCCATTCAATGGTAGTATAATGGTTACATAACCCAAATCATTAAATAAAACAAAACAATAACACTGTGGTTAACATTCAAAACGGCTTAATGATATCTGCTTAATACAAATGTAATAATCACCTACCGGAATGACTGCACCTCCCGACCGCTTACCCATTCCCCTGCTTCCCTCTGCGCAAAAATGCTGTATTATGCGAATTATTGCGACATTTTGCAGGAGTGCAGCCATGCACAAGACCGCACGTCAACGTTATGTCCTTGATATTTTGAGAGATCAAGGTCAGGCCAGCATTACTGAGCTGGCAGAAAAGCTGCAGGTTTCAGCAGATACCATCCGTCGGGATCTCACCGACCTGGAAAATCAGGGGCTGGCCCAGAAGAACCACGGTGGCGCTATCGCCCTTAATCTTTCCGCCATGAATCGTCAGGGCCGCAACACGCTGCTGCCTGAAACCAAGCAACGCCTGGGGAAACAGGTCGCGCAGGCGGTTCCAGCCGGTTCCACCCTCTTTCTGGATGCCGGCAGCACGGTGATGGCCGTCGCGACCTTTCTTCAGGGGCCTCACACCGTGATCACCACTTCGCTGGACATCGCCCAGCATTTTAGCGACCGGGAAGACATTGATCTGATCCTGCTCGGCGGGAAATGGGACCCGAAACAGCGCCTGTTTGCCGGAAGCGCCACGTTGTCGTTGCTCTCCCGCTATCGGGCAGATATCGCCATTCTTGGGGCGTGCGCCATTCATGCCGAACTCGGTCTGAGTGCCGGTAAAGAGGCCGATGCTGAGGTGAAACGTGCGATGCTCGCCGCAAGCCATGAACACTGGATCGTGGCCGACCATCTGAAAGTTAACCGCTGTGAACCGTATCTGGTTTCAGGGTTATCCGACATTCATCAACTCTTTTTAGATCGTCCCTGGCCTGAGCTTGGGGACCCTGGCGCATTACAGGTCACCGTATGCGCGCAATAACGTGGAGAAGGTCATGAGTAAAGTTCAAACAATCAACATTGCGCTAATCGGGTATGGATTTGTGGGTAAAACCTTCCATGCTCCGCTGATCCAGTCCGTGGACGGGCTTAGGCTGGCGGTGGTCTCTTCCCGTGATGAAGAGAAGGTAAAACGCGATCTTCCGGATGTGCTTGTGGTCGCGACACCGGAAGAGGCTATTCAGCATCCTGATATCGACGTGGTGGTGATTGCCTCGCCTAACGCCACTCACGCCCCGCTGGCTACGCTGGCCCTGAACGCCGGGAAACATGTCGTCGTGGATAAGCCTTTTACCCTCGACATGAAGGAAGCCCGCGACCTGATCGCGCTGGCGGATGAAAAACAGCTCCTGCTCTCTGTTTTTCATAACCGCCGCTGGGACAGCGATTTCCTCGGCATTAAACAGATTATTGCGCAAGGCACTCTCGGCAAGGTCAAGCACCTGGAGTCGCATATTGATCGCTTCCGTCCGGAAGTCCGCGTGCGCTGGCGCGAGCAGAACGTTCCCGGGAGCGGTCTGTGGTTTGACCTGGGGCCGCACCTGATCGACCAGACGCTACAGCTGTTTGGCCTGCCTGAGTCGGTTCAGGGGAATATCGCGACGCTGCGCGAGGGTGCGGAGATCGACGACTGGGCGCATGTGGTTTTAAATTACCCGGCGCACAAGGTTATTCTGCACGCCAGCATGCTGGTCGCTGGCGGGACGACGCGCTTTACCGTTCACGGGGATAAAGGCAGCGTGGTAAAGGCCAGAATCGATCAGCAGGAAGCACAACTGCTTGCAGGAGTGATCCCCGGCAGCGAAACCTGGGGAGAAGACAGCGACAGCATGGTGTTCTTCGGGGCAGACGGTGCAACGCAGACGGTTGTCACGCCGAAAGGCGACCAGCGCCAGTATTACATCCACGTGCGTGATGCGCTGCGCGGGGAAATCCCCCATCCTGTTCACCCTGTCGAGGCGTTAGCGGTCATGGCTGTGCTGGAAGCGGCGGTGAAATCATCAGAGACCGGGACAACGCAGACGCTGGCGTTAACGGCTGAAGAGCGTGCTCTGCTGCGTTAAAAAACAAGCCGGGTGGCGCTGCGCTTACCCGGCCTACGAGTTTGAGCCGTTTGTAGGCCCGTGCAAGCGAAGCGCCGCCGGGCGAAAAGACTACTGACGCTTTTTCGGCATCATGCGCAGCAGCGTATTGTCTTTCCAGAAATAGTGATGCATTAGCGCCGCCGCCGCGTGCAGACCAATCAAGAAATAGCCGAGATTGGCGAGCGTCTCGTGCCACTCCTTCAGCATATCCACCAGATCAAAATTCCCTTCCGCCGCATGCGGCATCAGCAGGCCAAAGGCAAACCAGTCGTTTCCGCGGTTATACATCATCACAATGCCAATCAGCGGCAGCGCAATAAACAGCAGATAAACGATGAGATGCCCAAGGTGCGACATACCGGTGATCATCGCTTTGGGTTTCGGCTGAATAGGCGGTGCGGGATATTTAAGGCGGATGAGCAATCTCGCCACCATCAGCACCAGCACCGAGATCCCGCAGGAGACGTGGATCATGTTTATCACCGGGCGATCGGTACGCGGGAAAAAGCCTCTAAACTCCATCGCGCAGTAGGCGACGACAACTAACAAAAACACCAGCCAGTGAATCGCAATCTGCAGGCTTGAATATTTAGTACGCATGGGATTTCCTGAAAAAAAAACAGTCACCGCGCCAACATAATCTCCTTTCCTTAAAAATTCATTAACTTTTCTGTATGACTTTTCAGTCACTTCCCTGCGGATGAAGTATCTTCAATTGCCGCCCTGTCCGTGATGGTCTAAGCCTGGATGAGTTCAAACTGTCGTATCGACATGTTCACAGGAGAACACAATGAGTAAAATTGGCATTAACGGCTTCGGACGCATTGGACGCCTTGTTCTGCGCCGCCTTCTTGAAACTCAGGACAGTAATACTGTCGTCGCCATCAACGACCTCACCTCCCCGAAAGTACTGGCTTACCTGCTAAGACATGATTCCAACTACGGGGGCTTCCCGTGGAGCGTAGATTTCACTGAAGATGCGCTGATCGTCGACGGTAAGACCATTGCGGTATACGCGGAGAAAGAGGCAAAGCATATTCCATGGAAAACGGCGGGGGTGGATATTGTCGTGGAGTGTACCGGCTTCTACACCTCTGAAGAGAAATCCCGGGCACATCTGGACGCAGGTGCGAAAAAAGTGCTGATTTCGGCACCTGCAGGTGACATGAAAACCATCGTCTATAGCGTGAATGACGACACGATTAACGCCAGTGACACCATTATTTCCGTCGCGTCCTGCACCACCAACTGCCTGGCCCCGCTGGCAAAAGCCCTGCACGATGCGTTTGAAATAAAAGTGGGCACCATGACCACCATCCATGCCTACACCGGCACCCAGGCGCTGGTCGATGGACCGCGCGGGAAAGATCTACGCGCCTCGCGGGCAGCAGCTGAGAACATTATTCCGCACACGACCGGTGCTGCAAAAGCCATCGGCCTGGTGATCCCTGCGCTCAGCGGCAAGCTGAAAGGCCACGCGCAGCGCGTGCCGGTAAAAACCGGCTCCGTCACCGAGCTGGTCGCCATTCTGGGCAAGAAAGTCACCGTTGAGGAGATCAACGCTGCGCTGAAAAAGGCGACACAGGGGAATAAATCGTTCGGGTATACCGATGATGAAATTGTGTCGTCAGACGTGATTGGTTCGCACTACGGTTCGGTATTCGACGCCACACAGACGGAGGTGTCGGAAGCGGGAGACCTGCAACTGGTAAAGGCCGTCGCGTGGTACGACAACGAGTATGGTTTCGTGACGCAGCTGGTGCGTACGCTGGATAAGTTCGCGGCGCTGTGATATTCCCCCCTCACCCTCTCCCCAAAGGGGCGAGGGGATTGCCCCGCGCTCAGATGATTTTACGCGCCACCTTCAGGACCGGATCCTGCTGAAGCTGTTTCCAGGCTTCGGTGACAGCCTCAGGGAATTCGACGTGCGCGATAAAATCCCGTCCGGCCGGGCCATAGCCGTTCTCATCGTCATGCAGACGCGGCAGTTCCCCCATCACCAGCGAAAGGTAACGCTCAACGGCCCACAGCCCTGCGTTACCCTCGCTAAATACCACGCCGTTTTTGCCGTTTTGCAGTATTGGCGTCATTCCCGGGTGGCTAATCCACTGCGGAGAAACGGGCTCATCGCGGCAAACGCGGGCGAATGTCGCCATCGTACGGCGCTGCATCGTCGGATCCTGCACCACCAGCATTCGTCCGCTTGTTCGCTGGTGCTGTTTCAGCATGTTCCAGCTAAATCGGGCGTTTTCTCCGCAGTTAGTGGAGCGATCTTCAACCCACAGGCGCGACTCGGGGATCTGCCAGAACTCCCGCGCAATGTCGGCAAGAATGCTTGCTTCCGCCCGCCCGGACACCGGCAGTGGGTGATAACGGGGGTGGTGACGGATCGCATCATACAAAAACGTTGTCGAGTGGCCGATACCGCCGCTAATCAGCAGCGGAACCTGCTTTTCTGCGGCAATTCGGCAGGCTGCTTCAATGGTCGTGATCACCGCGTTTCCTGCCAGAATCACCGCGTCAACATCCGGGGTTTGAGACGCGCCGCGGAGATCGTCCTGCGCCAGCCATTCACCGACAGTATTGATGGCCGTAAGCGTAGCGTCCGGCAGGACGGGGAAATGGGGCTGAACCATGGTGAACTCCTCACGTTGTTGAATCACCGAATTTATCATTTTTCTGAAATAACCAGAAACATCCAAAAATCATCGGGTTGCACCTGCCTATTATGCTTTTGATTTTCAGCCCTACAAAACATTGTATTGTACAGGCGTCATGAAAAAGCACCCAACGCTGCTTATTTCACCGTGATCTGACCAGTTTTATCCCCCCTGCGCTTGCTAAATACAACATCCAACCCTAAGTTGCTTAACAATTTGATAACCTTTTTCATCATCACAGGTTGCACCTGAAGCGCGCCAGGTGACACCTCTTACATCATCAACGTGGCGAGGTTTCAGGTCATGACAGAACATGAAAGTACGACGACGGTATTACGAAAAAATAAGAAGGTATTAATCGCCAGCCTAACCGGGAGCGCCATTGAATGGTTTGACTATTTTCTCTACGGTACGGCGGCCGCGCTGGTCTTTAATAAGATCTTCTTCCCGATGGTCGATCCGGTGATCGGACTCATTCTCTCTTATCTCTCCTTCTCCTTAACCTTTTTTATTCGCCCCATTGGCGGGGTGCTTTTCGCGCATATCGGTGACCGTATCGGACGTAAAAAGACCCTTGTCCTGACCCTCTCGTTGATGGGCGGTGCAACCGTCATGATTGGTCTGCTGCCGACGTATGAGATGATTGGCATGTGGGCTCCCGCGCTGCTGATCCTGATGCGTATCATTCAGGGGATGGGCATCGGCGGTGAATGGGGCGGCGCGCTGTTGCTGGCCTATGAATACGCGCCAGAAAAACGCAAAGGGTTCTTCGGCAGCATTCCGCAGGCGGGCGTGACCATCGGCATGCTGATGGCGACCTTTATTGTTTCGCTGATGACCCTGTTCAGTGAAGAGGATTTTCTCTCCTGGGGCTGGCGGATCCCGTTCCTGCTGAGTTCGGTACTGGTATTGCTCGGCCTGTGGATCCGAAAAGATATTGATGAAACGCCTGATTTTCAAAAAGTGAAAGCGTCTGGTCAGGTAGCGAAAGCCCCACTCCGCGATACGCTGAAGCATCACTGGCGCGAAGTGCTGATTGCCGCCGGGCTGAAGGTCGTGGAAACCGCCCCATTCTATATTTTCTCAACCTTCGTGGTGAGCTATGCCACCACCACGCTCACCTATCAGAAATCACAGGCGCTGGAAGCCGTGACGCTGGGAGCCCTGGTCGCCACGATCATGATCCCATTAATGGGGTTGCTCTCGGATAAAATTGGCCGGCAGCGCATGTATGCCACGACCGTCTTCATACTCGGTTTGTTTATCGTGCCATGGTTTATGCTGCTCAATACGGGCACGACGTGGGGCATTGTGCTCGCGACGGTCATCGCCTTTGGCGTGTTGTGGGCTCCGGTAACGGCGGTACTCGGCACACTCTGCTCTGAGATCTTCAGCGCAAACGTACGCTACACCGGTATTACGCTCGGTTATCAGTTAGGTGCCGCGCTGGCAGGCGGTACCGCCCCGCTGATTGCCACTGGACTGCTGGCAAAATACGACGGCGATTGGGTGCCCGTGGCCTGGTATCTGGTCGTGACGGTTGCTATCTCACTGATTGCCATTTTCTGCGCCAGCCGCGTGAAACGAACGCCCGCGGTCCAGGCACAACCTGACCAGATCTGAACGTTCGGCGGCCCTTCCCGGGCCGCTCTTTTTGTTCAAGCGCCCTCTCAACATTTGATTAACATGCGTAAATCATATTCACTTGAATTATCATTTGCGGCAGACGTAGAATCGCCAGTCGACACATTTTTCCATTATTTCTAAGGTAAACAACGTTATGCGCCTGCCCGAACGCGATCCTTATGCTCCTCGCGAGTGGCAGCCACATGAGAAACCCGCTCTGCTGGGGTCGCCTTCCACACCCGAACACAGCACGCCCAAACGGATTGCCTACGGCGTCGTGGGCCTGCTGGTGTGCCTGACGGGGGCGCTGGGTAATGCGGTGGTAACCGCCAATCTGCAAAACCTGCAGGGCACCTTCGGCGCCTGGTCAACGGAGATCGCCTGGCTGCCCGCGGTCTATGTGATGACCAACATCTCTATCAACCTGCTGCTGGTCAAATTCCGCCAGCAGTACGGTCTGCGCGCCTTCACCGAAGGGTTTCTGGTGCTGTATGTGCTGGTCACCTTTTTCCATCTGTTTGTTAACGATCTCAGCTCAGCGCTAATGGTGCGCGCCGCGCACGGGATGGTGGCCGCCGCGCTCAGCTCGCTGGGGATTTACTACCAGATCCAGGCCTGGCCGGCGAAACATCGCCTGAAGGCGCTGACCATCGGCATTACCGGCTCGTCACTCGCCATTCCGCTGGCGCGACTGTTTTCGACTGAACTGCTGCAGCTGGACGAGTGGCGCGGATTGTATTTCTTTGAACTGGGGCTGGCGCTCATCTCCCTGGCCTGCGTGATCGCGCTAAAGCTGCCGCCGGGCGACCGACGCAAGGTCTTTGAGAAGAAAGACTTTGTCACCTTCTTTCTGCTGGCGCCGGGCATGGCCTTGCTGTGCGCGGTGCTGTCGCTCGGACGTCTGGACTGGTGGTTTGAAGCGCCGTGGATCGGCTGGTCGCTGGCGTTATCGCTGGTGCTGATTGTGTCCGCCATTGTCTTTGAACATAACCGCACTAACCCACTGCTGAATACCCGCTGGCTGTCGAGCGGCAGCATCGTCCGTCTGGGACTGATTATGCTGCTGATCCGCATCGTGCTGGCGGAGCAAAATACCGGGGTGATTGGCTGGTTACAGTATGTGGGATTACAGAATGAGCAGATGACCCATCTGGCGTGGTCCATTTTCGCCGGGATCGTCTGCGGGATCGTCACCAGCTGTCTCACCATCAAGCCCACAAAACTGGCGTGGCCGATTATCACCTCCCTGGCGCTGATGATCATTGCCTCGCTGCTGGACAGCCAGTCCAATAACCTGACCCGCCCGGACCAGCTGATGGTCAGCCAGTTCCTGCTGGGCTTCGGCAGCGCCTTCTTCCTCGCCCCGGCCATGCTGGCCGCCATTGGCGGAGTGATCGCCGACCCGCGTAATCTGGTCAGCTTCTCGGTCATGTTTGGCATGAGCCAGAACCTCGGCGGTCTGCTCGGGTCGGCGATCCTCGGTACTTTCCAGACCTGGCGTGAGAAGTACCACTCCAGCCTGCTGGCAGACCAGCTCACCACGCTCAACCCGCTGGTCAACGAGCGCATTCAGCTTTATACCCAGATGTATAAAAGCCTGATCGGCGACAGTTCGCTGTTGGGGACTCAGGCAATTACCCAACTACAAAGCGTCACCGCCCTTGAGGCAAACATTCTGGCTTACAACGATACTTATCTTCTTACGGCAAGCATCGCTGCCGCCACGCTGGTCTGGATTTTATGGCGCTTGCTGCGTCTGCGCATCACTGCCCGTATGGCGCTGAAGAACGCCACCGGCAACAAATAATTGAAAGAGTTCTGGAGAATTTATGAGTCAGCAGGATGCCGCCAAAGAGCAGGCCAACACCCGCAAAAATGTGCGCATTGTTTCCGTTTTCACCGCCGCTGCCATCGGTCTTGTCGGCGTGCTGGTGATCCTTTACGCCTGGCAGTTACCGCCCTTTACCCGGCACGTGCAGTTTACCGACAACGCCTACGTGCGGGGGCAAACGACGTTTATCAGCCCGCAGGTGAATGGCTATATCACAGAGGTGAAGGTTCAGGACTTTGTGCAGGTCAAAAAAGGCGATCTGCTGCTGCAGATTGATGACCGCATCTACCGTCAGCGGGTGCATCAGGCCGAGGCGCAGCTGGCGATGAAAATTGCCGCCCTGAATAATAACCTGCAGCAGCGTAAAAGCGCCGAAGCGACGATTGCCAAAAATGAAGCCGCGCTGAAAAATGCCCGCGCCCAGAGCCTGAAAACCCAGGCGGATTTGAAGCGCGTGAAGGATCTGACGGCGGATGGGTCACTTTCCGTTCGCGAACGCGATGCCGCCCTGGCAAGCGCGGCTCAGGGCAGCGCCGATATCGACCAGGCGAAAGCAACGCTTGAGATGTCGCGTCAGGATCTGCAGACGGTGATTGTCAATCGCGGGGCGCTGGAGGCGGACGTTGAGAACGCCAAAGCGGCGCTGGAGCTGGCTCAGATCGATCTGCAAAACACCCGCATTGTGGCCCCGCGTGATGGCCAGCTGGGGCAGATTGCCGTGCGTCTCGGGGCGTATGTGACCGCCGGGACCCATCTCACCACCCTTGTGCCACCCCAGCACTGGGTTATTGCCAATATCAAAGAGACCCAGCTCGCGGAGTTGCGCGTCGGTCAGCCGGTGAAATTCACCGTCGATGCCCTGAACGACAAAGCGTATCAGGGCCGCGTGGAGAGCATCTCTCCCGCAACCGGCGTGGAATTCAGTGCGATCACGCCGGATAACGCCACCGGTAACTTTGTCAAAATTGCCCAGCGAATTCCGGTGCGCATTGAGGTACTCGGTAAGCCAGAGGAATCCGCCCTGCTGCGTCCGGGCATGTCGGTGCAGGTAACAATTGATACGCGGGAGGCGAAACCATGATCCTGCGTCCGATAGCCGGACTGGTCGTGGCGGTAATGCTGGCCGGATGCCAGTCCGTCGACGTCAAACCGGCGCAGCCCACGCTGCACATTCCTGCGCAATGGCGGGCCACCTCGGGGCCAGCCAGCCCGACGGAACAGCTCTGGTGGCGTAACTTTCATGACAACCACCTGAACCGCTATGTGGGCCAGGCACTTAAGAATAACAGTGACGTGCTGATCGCCCGCGAACGGATAAACGAGTATCAGGCGCGGGTCTTTGCGGCCGACGGCAGCCTGTTTCCCTCGCTTGACGCGGGCGTCACGGGGACGCGCGCCCGTTCGCAATCCGCTGCGACCGGGTTGCCCGTCTACGGTACGGTGTACAGAGGCAGCCTGACGGCGAGCTACGACGTTGATATCTGGGGCGTCAACCGCAGCACGGCGAATGCCGCTCAGGCGTCGCTGGAGGCGCAAAAAGCCGCCGCTGCCGCCGCGGATTTGACCGTCGCCTCGTCCGTGGCTTCCGGGTACGTCACCCTGCTCTCACTTGACGAACAGCTGCGCGTGACCGAAGCCACGCTGAAGTCCCGCGAAGAGGCGTTTAACCTCGCGAAACGTCAGTTTGAAACCGGCTACAGTTCGCGCCTGGAGCTGATGCAGTCTGACTCCGAATTACGTTCAACGCGGGCGCAGGTGCCCGTGTTACAGCATCAGATTGCGCAACAGGAAAATGCGCTTAGCCTGCTGCTGGGAAGCAATCCCGGCGCGGTAGCGCGCAGCGAAAGCTTTGCGGCGCTGACGCCGCTGAAGCTGCCGTCGCAGCTGCCTTCCACGCTTCTGAACCGTCGGCCGGATATCGTTCAGGCTGAACGCCAGCTGGTGGCGGCGGATGCCTCCCTTGCCGCGTCGCGCGCCAGCCTGCTGCCATCGATCAACCTGACCGCCACCGGATCGATTCAGGATCGCACCCTTTCTGGCCTGCTGGACAATCCGCTTCAGCTCTGGAGCGCCGGGGGCAGTATTCTTGCCCCGCTGCTGAACCGCCAGGCGCTGAATGCGCAGGTGGATATTTCCCAGTCTCAGCGTAACCAGGCGCTGTACGCCTATGAAAAAACCGTGCGTAACGCGTTTGCGGAAGTGAACAACAGCCTTGATGCCATTACGCGCTATCAGGAACAGCTGACGGAGCTACTCGCCCAGCAGGCTGTGGCGCAGGAGACGCTGCGCATTGCGCAGAATCGCTATCGCAACGGCTATTCTTCCTATCTGGACGTGCTGGACGCGCAGCGCACGCTGTTCTCGGTCCAGACCAGCGTCGTGCAGGTGAAAAATAACCTGCTGCTGGCGCAGATTGATTTATACAGGGCGCTGGGCGGCGGCTGGGGCAGTGCCTGAAATCCTGTCCGGTGGCGCTGCGCTTACCGGGCCTACATTTCGCACCCGTAGGCCGGGTAAGGCGTAGCCGCCACCCGGCAATCCTTCCCAAGGAGTCAATCTATGCAACAACAGTGGTCTGCAGTAGATAATTTCATGATTTCTTCGCTGATCCCTGACGATGACGTACTGAGTCAGGTACTGGAAAACAACAAGCGCGCCGGGCTGCCCGAGCACGACGTGGCGGCCAATCAGGGGCAGCTGCTGGCGCTGTTCGTGCGCATGACGCAGGCAAGACGCATTCTCGAGATCGGGACGCTGGGTGCCTATAGCTCAATCTAGATGGCGCGCGCCCTGCCGCCGGACGGAAAGCTGATCACGCTGGAGGCCGACCCGAGTCATGCCGACGTTGCGCGTAAGAATATTCACCTCGCGGGGCTGAACGATCGCATTGAACTGATTGAAGGCCCGGCGCTGAGCTCGCTCGAAAATTTTGGTGACGTTCCGCCGTTCGACCTGATCTTTATTGATGCCGATAAGCCGAACAATCCCGGCTATCTGGAGTGGGCGTTGCACTATTCCCGTCCCGGTACGGTAATTATCGGCGATAACGTGGTTCGCGAGGGTGAAGTCGTTAACGGGCAAAGCGACGACGCGCGCGTGCAGGGCGTGCGGCGTTTTATCGAGATGACTGGAGATAACCCGCGCTTAACCGCCACCGCGTTGCAAACGGTGGGAGTTAAGGGATGGGATGGGTTTACGCTGGCGATTGTGAACGGGTGAAAATTGTGCTGGCTGATGCCCTCACCCCGACCCTCTCCCACAGGGAGAGGGAGAAAATCGGGCAAGGCTTTTAGCCAGAGATCTGCTCCATCGCCTGCAGGATACGCTTATCCGAAATCGGATACGGCGTACCGAGCTGCTGGGCAAAGAAGCTGACGCGTAGCTCCTCGATCATCCAGCGGATCGCCTGCACGTCTTCATCGTCGCGGCGCGCCGGCGGCAGCTTGTTTAGCCACTGCTGCCACGCCTGCTGCACGCTTTCCACTTTCAACATCTGCGCGCGATCGCGGTGCGGGTCGATGGCCATTTTCTCCAGACGTTTTTCAATGGCCTGCAGATAGCGCAGCGTATCGCCGAGACGGTTGAAGCCGTTGCCGGTGACAAACCCACGATACACCAGCCCCGCCATCTGCGCCTTCACGTCCGACAGCCCCAGCGCCATGGTCATATCCACGCGCCCCTTCAGGCGCTTGTTGATGTTGAACACGGCGGTGAGGATCTGCTCGACCTGTTTGGCAATCTCCACCACGGTGTCGTTGAGCTCCGCGCGGACCTTTTCATGAAGCTGAGCAAAGCCCTCTTCCGTCCAGACCGGACCGCCCGCCTCGTGGATCAGTTTGTCCACGCCGCAGGAGATGCAGTCGTCAATCAGATCCAGCACTTTGCCGTACGGGTTAAAGTACAGACCCAGCTTGGCCTTGTTCGGCAACTTCTCGTGCAGATATTTAATCGGCGACGGAATGTTCAGCAGCAGCAGGCGACGCAGCCCGCGCCACATCATCTGCTGTTGTTCCTGCGGGTTATCAAACAGCTTGATCGCCACGCTGTCGCGCTCGTCCACCAGCGCTGGCCAGGCTTTCACCTTATAGTTACCGCGTTTTTGCTCGTAGCTTTCCGGAAGCTGACCAAAACTCCAGATATGCAGCCCGCTCTGCTCGATGCCGTCGTCCGCCACCGCAGAGAGCGTCTCCTGGACTTTCCCTTTCAGCGCCTCTTTTAGCTCGCTCAGGGAACGCCCTTCCAGCAGCTTTTTGTTTTTATCATCCACCACGCGGAAGCTGATTTTCAGGTGATCGGGTACCTGTTCCCAGTTCCAGTCTTCGCGGTCAATGGTGGTGCCTGTCATGCGGCGGAATTCTCGCTCCAGCGCGTCCAGCAGCGGCAGCTCCAGCGGCGTGACGCGGCCCAAAAACGCTTCCGCGTAGTTCGGCGCAGGCACAAAATTACGCCGCACCGGTTTCGGCAGCGATTTAATCAGCGCAATGACCAGCTCGCGGCGCAGGCCGGGGATCTGCCATTCAAATCCGCTCTCGTCGACCTGGTTTAACAGCGGCAGCGGAATGTGGACGGTCACGCCGTCCGCATCGGCCCCCGGTTCAAACTGATAGGTCAGACGCAGCTTGAGATTGCCCTGATGCCAGAAGTTCGGGTAGTCGAGCTTGCTGACCGACTCCGCCCCCTCTTTAATCAACATGCTCTTTTCAAAATTGAGCAGGTCCGGCGTCTCTTTACTGGCCTTCTTCCACCAGCTGTCAAAGTGGCGGGCGGAAATCACATCGTGACTGATGCGCTGATCGTAAAACTCGAACAGCGCCTCGTCGTCTACCAGGATGTCGCGACGGCGGGATTTATGCTCAAGCTCTTCCACCTCGGCGCGCAGCTTCAGGTTTTCGCGGAAGAACGCATGGCGCGTCTGCCAGTCGCCCTCCACCAGCGCGTGGCGGATAAACAGCTCGCGGCTGAGCGCCGGGTCAATCTGGCTGTAGTTGACCTTACGCGCGGCCACCACCGGCAGGCCATAAACGGTCACCTTCTCGGTCGCCATCACTGCCCCCTGCGCACGCTCCCAGTGTGGTTCACTGTATGAGCGTTTCAGCAGATGCTGCGCGACTGGCTCAACCCATTCCGGGTCGATCCGCGCGGCAATGCGTCCCCACAGGCGGCTGGTTTCCACCAGCTCGGCCACCATGGTCCACTTCGGCGGCTTCTTGAATAAGCCGGAACCGGGGAAGATGGAGAAACGGGCATTGCGCGCGCCGGTATACTCCTGCTTCTCAGCGTCCTTCATCCCAATGTGGGACAGCAGGCCGGTCAGCAGCGCGATATGAATTTCACGGTACTCCGCCGGCTCGCTGTTCACCGGAATGCCCAGCTCTTTCACCACCTGGCGCAGCTGAGTGTAGATATCCTGCCACTCGCGCACGCGCAGGTAGTTGAGGAAATCCACGCGGCACTGGCGGCGGAACTGGTTCGAGGAGAGCGCTTTCTGCTGCTCGCCGAGATAGTTCCACAGGTTCACGAAGGCGAGGAAATCGGACTCTTTGTCGTGGAAGCGACGGTGTTTTTCATCTGACGCCTGCTGTTTATCCATCGGACGCTCGCGCGGATCCTGAATGGAGAGCGCAGAGGTGATAATCATCGCCTCGCGCACGCAGCCGTGCTTCTGGGCTTCCAGCACCATGCGCGCCAGACGCGGGTCGACCGGCAACTGGCTAAGCTGACGACCCAACGGCGTCAGTTTATAGACCGTCGCCTGCTCGTCGGTGGTAATGGCCCCCAACTCTTCCAGCAGACGGACACCGTCCTGAATGTTGCGTTTGTCCGGCGCCTCCACGAACGGGAACGCCGCGATGTCGCCCAGCCCCAGGGCGGTCATCTGCAGGATAACGGACGCCAGGTTGGTGCGCAGAATTTCCGGGTCGGTAAACTCCGGGCGCGACAGGAAATCGTCTTCGGAATAGAGACGAATACAGATCCCTTCCGACACACGACCGCAGCGGCCTTTACGCTGGTTGGCCGACGCCTGAGAAACCGGCTCTATTGGCAGGCGTTGCACTTTGGTGCGGTAGCTGTAGCGGCTGATACGCGCCGTGCCCGGGTCGATCACGTATTTGATCCCCGGTACGGTCAGCGAGGTTTCCGCCACGTTGGTCGCCAGCACAATGCGGCGTCCGCCGTGCGGCTGGAACACGCGGTTCTGCTCGCTGTTCGACAGGCGCGCGTACAGGGGCAGGATCTCCGTATGACGCAGATCGCGCTTGCTGAGCGCATCGGCGGTATCGCGAATTTCGCGCTCGCCGCTCATAAAGATCAGAATGTCGCCCGCACTTTCGTTGCCCAGTTCGTCGACAGCGTCGAAGATGGCCTGGAGCTGGTCGCGCTCGGTATCATCCGCCTCTTCGACAATCGGGCGATAGCGCACTTCCACCGGGTACGTGCGTCCTGACACTTCAATTATCGGCGCATTGTTGAAATGCTTCGAGAAGCGCTCCGGGTCGATGGTCGCGGAGGTGATGATGATTTTCAGATCCGGACGACGCGGCAGCAGTTCTTTCAGGTAACCGAGCAGGAAGTCAATGTTCAGGCTGCGCTCGTGTGCTTCGTCGATGATGATGGTGTCGTACTGCATCAGCAGGCGATCCTGCTGGATTTCCGCCAGCAGGATACCGTCAGTCATCAGCTTGACCATGGTGTTATCGCTGACGTGGTCGCTGAATCGCACCTTGTAACCGATGCAGCCGCCCGGCTCGGTTTGCAGCTCTTCGGCAATACGGTTCGCCACGGTACGCGCCGCCAGACGACGCGGCTGGGTGTGGCCAATCAGACCTTTCACCCCGCGTCCCAGCTCCATGCAGATTTTCGGCAGCTGGGTGGTTTTCCCCGAACCGGTTTCCCCTGCGACAATTACCACCTGGTGGTCGCGCACGGCTTCCAGGATGTCCTGTTTTTTCTGACTGACAGGCAGGTTTTCCGGGTAGGTAATTGCCGGGCGTGCAGCTTCGCGCAGCACAACTTTCCCTGCTGCCTGTTCAATCTCTTTCGCCATTTCCTGATAAATGGCCTGTTGTGCATCAGGATTTTTAACCTTCTTCACGCCATGCAGACGACGCGCAAACCGCTGTTTATCGCGCAGCATCAGGGCATCAAGCCTTTGCAGGAGCATCGGGAAGGTGATTTTTTGGTGTTCTGTCATAGCGTTAATGGGCAGTGCTCTGCCGGGTAAAATCTCTTTTTAATGATTGCTATAGAGTACCACATTGACGCTTTCTGCGCCTTATTCAAAAAATTCGAACATAGACTTCGATATATTGCGCTATCTCTGTGGCAGGATTGTGAATAGAGTGTCAACAAGCAACGGGGCAACCCCCTTCAATCAAATGCAAAAACAGGAATCACCCATGAGCAAAGTATTAGTGTTGAAATCCAGTATTCTGGCAGGGTACTCTCAGTCTGGTCAGCTGTCTGATTATTTCGTTGAACAGTGGCGTGAACAGCATTCCGCTGACGAAATCACCGTGCGCGACCTGGCGGCAAACCCTATTCCTGTGCTGGACGGTGAACTGGTTGGCGCGCTGCGTCCGAGCGATGCTCCGCTGAGCCCGCGTCAGCAGGAAGCCCTGGCCCTGTCCGACGAACTGATTGCTGAGCTGCAGGCGCACGACGTTATCGTGATTAACGCCCCAATGTACAACTTCAACATCCCTACTCAGCTGAAGAACTACTTCGACCTGGTGGCGCGTGCTGGCGTAACCTTCCGTTACACTGAAAACGGCCCTGAAGGTCTGGTGAAAGGCAAGCGTGCGATCGTACTGACCAGCCGCGGCGGTATCCATAAAGACACCCCAACCGACCTGGTTGCGCCATACCTGAGCCTGTTCCTGGGCTTCATCGGCATCACTGACGTAAACTTCGTGTTCGCGGAAGGCATCGCTTACGGTCCTGAAGTGGCAACGAAAGCGCAGACCGACGCGAAAGCCGCGATTGACAGCCTGGTTGCCGCCTAAGATTTCCCCCTCTCACCGCCCGGTGGGAGGGTTTTTCTTTTCTCCACATTTCGTTATCATCCGCTCCCACTCTCCAGCCGGGCGGCCTGATGTCTGCGATTATTGATTCTTTTATTGCCCCACCGTGTCATGACGACATCGAGATCCTCTGGCAGGATGAACATCTGCTGCTGATCAATAAGCCTTCCGGTCTGCTCAGCCTCTCGGGGAAAAATCCGCAAAACCTTGATTCTGTCCATTATCGTCTGGTTCAGACGTTCCCGGGCTGCACGCTGGTACATCGTCTCGATTTCGGCACGTCCGGGCTGATGGTGATTGCGCGTAATAAAGCGATCAATGCGGCGCTCTGCCAGCAGTTCAGCCAGCGCAGCGTGGAGAAAGTTTACAGCGCCCTGCTTTGCGGACATCTGGAAAACGATGAGGGCGTGATAGATGCCCCGATTGCCAAAGATCCGGCGCTGTTCCCGCTGATGTCAATCTGCGCCATTAACGGTAAACCCGCCCGCTCCCGCTATCGGGTGGTGGAACGTTTTTATCAGGGAACGGGAGTGCCGTTAACGCGGGTGACGCTTACCCCGGAAACCGGGCGAACCCATCAGCTGCGTATTCATTGCCAGCAGCTGGGGCACCCGATTCTGGGCTGCGATCTGTATGGCGGTCTTGACGCGCCGGGGGCGGAAATCACGCCCCGGCTGATGCTGCATGCCTGCGAGCTGAATTTTATTCATCCGGTAAGCGGCGAGCCGGTTACTGCCCGTCACACCGCCCCGTTCTGACGGCGGTTTACCACATCAAATCGTCAGGGATTTTGAAGTCCGCGTAGGGATCGTCTTCATCCTGCTCTTCCTGACTGAGCGCGCTGTTTAACACAATGCAGTCGGCATCACGCTGGGCAATTTTATCGGCCACGACTGCCGGGATAATCGCGTATTCACAGTCGCCGCTGGCGTTAATCACCAGACGGGCAATCGCCAGACGGCCGTTGATCAGCTGAGTCTGGGTTTGCTTGTCGACGTCGAGTTTTTTGATCAGATTACCGTCAGTGAAGTTAAAGGTGATATTGCCTTTCGCCACGGTGATGCGGTTCATCTCAATCAGCTGCTTCACCTGTGCTTTAAACTCTTTTGCCAGCACGGCCTGCTTCTGCTGTTCGCTGAGCTGCTTGTCACGCTCGATCTGCGCTTTTTTATTCTCTTCTACTGCTTCGCGCGCCTCACGAGCCTGAACGCGTGATTTCTTTGCCGTACGCTGCACTTTCGCCGCTTTCTTGCTGCTAACGAGGCCCGCTTTCAGCATCTGCTCTTGTAAGGTGAGTTTTGTCATGATCGTTTCTAAACCGGTTGGAAATTTTGGGGATTATAGCGGGAATTGAACAGAAATAAAAAAATGCCAATTCTCTACAGCGGGTTAACGGCAACGGCAAAGCACATATACGACGCTGAACCGTAGGCCGGGTAAGCGCAGCGCCACCCGGCAAGAAGGCAGCGACACGCGAGTATCACGCTTCATGAACTTCGCTCATGTTGCAGTGAAATTAAGTCACTTCCCCTGCGCCGCGGGGTCAGGCATAAATTATGCATCGGTAACTTCTTAGCAACATGAACTTAGGATGCATAACGACAATGAGCAAAGCTTTCACCTATACCCTTAAGCGCAGTTGCTTCGATGAGAATTACAACCCGTCAGAAAATACGCGTACCACCACCAACTTTGCCAACCTGGCGCGCGGAGAAAAGCGTCAGGAAAACCTGCGCAATACCCTGGTGATGATCAATAACCGCTTCAACGCACTGGCGCGCTGGGATAACCCCAACGCCGATCGCTACGCGGTTGAGCTTGAAATTATCTCCGTCGATCTGAACATTGGTGCGGATAAGCCGTTCCCGGCCATTGAGATATTGCAAACCACCATCGTCGACAAGAAAAACAACCTGCGTATCCCGGGGATTGTCGGCAATAACTTTTCGTCTTACGTGCGGGATTATGATTTCAGCGTTCTGCTGCTGGAACATAACAAGAACCAACAGCACTTCAGCGTTCCGGAAAAGTTTGGTGAATTGCACGGCAACATATTCCGCCATTTTGTGAGTTCGCCGGAATACAAAGAGAACTTCAGAAAAGGACCGGTGATCTGCCTCAGCGTTTCCAGCAAAGACACCTACCGCCGCACCGGCAACCAGCATCCTGTACTGGGCATTGAGTATCAGCCGGATGGCGAGTCATTAACGGAACTGTACTTTGCCAAAATGGGCCTGAAGGTGCGCTATTTCATGCCAGAAAACAGCGTGGCACCCTTTGCGTTCTTTTATACCGGTGATTTGCTGAACGATTACAGCAATCTTGAACTGATCGCCACCATCAGCACGATGGAAACGTTTCAGAAAATCTATCGCCCGGAAATTTATAACGCCAACTCGTCGGCGGGACTGTGCTTCCGACCGGATCTGAACCAGCAGGATCACTCATTCACCAAAATTGTTTATGACCGTGAAGAACGAAGCCGTCTGGCGATTGAACAGGGTCGATTCACCGAAGAATACTTTATTAAGCCTTATAAACACATTCTTGAGCAGTGGTCTGATAACTACACGCTTTAATTCATCAAAATAGGTCTTTTATTATGAAAACATTGCTCCCGACGTCTACGGCTGGCAGCCTGCCTAAGCCGACCTGGCTTGCACAACCTGAAACGCTGTGGTCTCCGTGGAAATTAGAGGATCAGGAATTACTGGCAGGAAAACAGGATGCGCTGCGTTTGTCACTGGATGAGCAGATCCGTGCGGGAATCGACATTGTCAGCGACGGCGAACAGACCCGCCAGCACTTCGTCACCACCTTTATCGAACACCTGAGCGGCGTGGATTTTGAAAACCGCCAGACGGTACGCATTCGTAACCGTTATGACGCCAGCGTGCCGACCGTGGTTTCTGCTGTGGCACGTCAGAAACCGGTATTCGTCGACGATGCAAAGTACCTGCGCCAGCTCACGGATAAGCCGATCAAATGGGCCCTCCCCGGACCGATGACCATGATCGACACCCTTTACGACGCGCACTATAAAAGCCGCGAAAAGCTGGCCTGGGAATTCGCCAAAATCCTCAATCAGGAAGCGCGGGAGCTAGAGGCTGCAGGCGTGGATATTATCCAGTTCGACGAACCGGCATTTAACGTCTTTTTTGACGAGGTCAACGACTGGGGCATCGCCGCGCTGGAACGCGCCATTGAAGGGCTGAAGTGCGAAACTGCGGTCCATATCTGCTATGGCTACGGCATCAAAGCCAATACCGACTGGAAAAAAACGCTCGGCTCTGAGTGGCGCCAGTACGAAGAGGCTTTCCCTAAGCTGCAGACCTCGAACATCGACATTATCTCTCTGGAGTGCCACAACTCCCGCGTGCCGATGGATCTGCTGGCGCTGATCCGCGGTAAAAAAGTGATGGTTGGCGCGATTGATGTGGCAACGAACACCGTTGAAACGCCGGAGGAAGTCGCCGATACCCTGCGTAAAGCGCTGCAGTTTGTCGATGCCGACAAGCTTTACCCTTCGACCAACTGCGGTATGGCCCCCCTTTCCCGTCACGTCGCAAACGGTAAGCTGAGAGCCCTCAGCGCAGGCGCAGAGATTATCCGCAAAGAGCTCGGCGCGTAATCCTTTACGTTTGCCAGTACGGCGGCGTACCAAAGCGTTCGACGTAATAATCAATCACCGCCCTGACGTTCAGGGGCGGATGACGTGCATGTGGATAGATCGCCGCAATGTTCAGCGGCTCCGTGTTGATCGCACACGCCATTTCCGGCAGAAGTGCGACAAGCTCTCCCCGCTGGAGCCTGTCGCCAATCAGCCAGTCCGGAAACAGGACGATCCCCATCCCGCCCATCGCGGCAGTGAGCAACGACTCCGCATTATTGGATGTCATCCGCGCCACCACCGGATAGTGTATCCAGTTCTCCCCCTCGCGACGCACCAGCCAGCGGTTAGGCCCGGACGAACCGCGATAGACCAGACATTGATGATCGCTCAGCGTGGCCGGATCGTCCGGCACACCGTGTTTGCGCAGATACGCGGGCGACGCGGCAAGATGGTAACGCTGCTGACCAAAAATGCGGGCGTGGAACGTCGAGTCCGTCAACATGCCAATGCGAAAGATAAGATCGGCCGCATCCCGGTGCGGGTCGATAAAGTCATCGGTCAGCGTGAGCTCAATGTTTAACCGCGGATAACGCTCGGTCAGCTCCGCCAGGCCTGGCGCAACATGCCTCTGCCCAAAAAATACCGGCCCATTAATGCGGATTGTGCCGGATGGTTCCGACGAACGTTCATCCAGCTCACGCCGCGCCTCTTCGACGTTTTCGACCATCGCCCGGGCATAGCGGATAAACAGATGACCACTTTCTGTGGGGATCACCGCGCGCGTATTGCGGTAGAACAGCTGCTGACCGAGGGCATCCTCAAGCTGGTGAATAACGCGCGATATCTGTGAGGCTGATATCCCCTGCCGCCGCGCGACGACGGAGAAATTCTGCGCTTCATAGACCTCAATAAAGATCAGCAGCGCGCGGACGTTGATATTACTGGCATCGAACATTAATGCATTTCCTGCAAAGGTGTTTCCTGCATTATGGCATTTTTCTCACTGGACGACCGACGTAATCTTCTTCGCCTTAAAACGGAGGAAGCGTTATGCAGTTTGTGTTGATTTCACTGGTGATAGCCGGAGGGATGGGTCTCTCCATTGAGGCGGGATTACTGGGGCCACTGGGGGGCGAAGTGGGCGACTTATGGGCCACGTTCAGCATTTTTGGGGTCGGTGCCGCACTGACGTTTTTACTGATGCTGTTTTTTAGCCCGCGTAACAGCCCCTCGTTTTTTGCCCAGCCCGGCTGGCAGTTGCTCGGCGGCGTGCTCGGCCCGGTGTACGTGGTCATCCTGACCGTTGCGACACCCGCCATCGGCATCGCAATGACCATGATTGGGATTTTGGCCGGTCAGGTCTTTAAAAGCCTGATCATTGACCACTACGGTCTGCTGGGCTCGCCGCACAGAAAGATAAATGCGAAGCGCATTATTGCACTGGGGTTCATCATTGCAGCACTGGTTCTGGTCGCACAGGGGTAACGTATGACACTGATTATGATTCTTCTCGCCGTTTGCGGCGGCGCTACGCTGAGCATTCAGGCCGCGATTAACGGACAGCTCGGCAGCAGCGTGGGGGTATTCAAAAGCGCGTTTCTGACCTTTTCCGTCGGCGCACTGGTGACCGCCCTGCTCATATTTTTCTTTGAGCCTAAGCATGCGGTCACGCTGCTGGACGTACCCAAATGGCAGCTCCTCGGCGCGATGTTTGGCGTGCCCTATATCGTGATTATGGTGCTTGCCGTACAGCGCATCGGCACCGCCGTCGCCACGGTGGCGGTGATATTCGGCCAGCTCACCATGAGCATGTTGATAGATAACTTTGGCTGGTTGGGTAATCCCGCTATTCCCTTTTCGCCGAGCCGTCTGGGCGCGGTTATCTGCCTGGGGATTGCGCTGTATTTCATCTACTCGAGCAGCAAAATCTACAGCGCCCGCGACTAGACTCACGTCTTCCGGGTAAAGAACAGCGTCACCGTGGCGACGGTGACGCCAAATTTCTTCATCTCGGTTTTATTAAACAGATGGGTCTCATCCTGCAGGTACATCCAGTCGTCAAACTTCAATAGCCAGCTACTGCCGTTGGCTTTGACTTTCATGCTGTAATGCCAGTTAAAGGCGTTACCTGCCGCCTGCCCCGTAGCGACCCCTTCGATATCCCCCGCCGTTCCCTCGTAGCGATCGTTCCCCAGCCTGCGGATGTGCCATACCCGCTGTTGCTTCTCGCCATCGTCATACACGAAGTGCTCATTGAGCGTCAGCGTATCGCCGATAACATCCCCGGCAATCTCCACGTGAAAGCGGCGGATCTGTTTACCGCTGCGATCCTGCACCATGCCCCACGCTTCGGTTTTCCCCTGGAAGTAGTCGAAGATATCAAGCCGTGGCTGCTGCTGGCGATACTCGGCCACCTCTGTGCTACAGCCTGCCAGCAGCATGGTCAATGCCAGCACCATCATCAGGAAACGTTTCATTTTTGTCCTCCAAGTAACTGCTGACGCAGTTCAGGATATTGCGTGCGGGGATCGAGCCAGATGGCCAGAAAGCGCGTGCTGAATGCTTCTGACTGGCGCGGGCCAAGTGGAATAAAGCTTTTCTGCGTTGCTGACGCGCGGTACCAGAACTGTCCCTGCTTATCATCGAGGACAAACGCCAGCTGTGAGCCCGGCCGGACATCCGGCCACAGCGAACGAAGCATCTGTAACCAGCCTTCGCTTTGCGGCTCCCGCTGCAAAATCCCCTGCGCCTGCCACTGATCGCGCGTGGCCTCCACCAGTTCATCACGTTCAATGTCGCGCGCGTAGGTGATAATCAACGCCTGATCCTGATCCGCCGCGCGGTAGCGACCGTCCGGCGTGCGCAGCTGGGAGGTATAAACCGTAAACGGGCCCCAGGTGAGCGTGGCGTCACCCACCTTACGCCAGGCCAGCCAGTCGGCGGCGTGGGCCGCAGGGATCACCATCGTCAGCCAAAGGAGGAAAACCGCTGCTCTCATTTTTGTCTCCCCATCAGCAGGTGGAAAAACAACATTAATACCAGCCAGCCCGGCACCATCCAGCTGACGACGATAAAGGTCGGCTCCTGAAAGGTGATAGCACCCAGCCGCTCGCCAATCAGGTACGCCACCGGCCCTCCCACGGCGGCCAGCAGCGTCAGCAGCCAGCCGGGTAACGTGGTCGTGCGAGCAAGCTGTGTCCAGACGGTGGCGAACATCAGCCACAATGCCACCATCCATAGCGGCATCAGGGACTCGCCGGTGAAGGCAATCAGCCCCGTCAACGCCCAGAGCGCATCCAGTACGCTGCCCGCTGCCGCCAGACCGATGGCGTAAAGGCGGTATACCGGCGGCAAAAACAGGCAGGCGAGCACCGCCAGCGCAAGCCAGATAATCAGGCCCTGCTCACGAAAGATCACCACCAGCGCCCAGTAAAGATCGAACCCGACGGCCAGCAGAAAGACCTGAAGATAACGTCTCATACGCGTTCGGCGGTCAGTTGCACCACGCTGATGGTGCGGGCGTTAAACCCGGCTTCGCAGTAGCCAAAGTAGTACAGCCACATACGGCGGAACCGTTCGTCGAAGCCGAGCTTTTCAATCTCCTGCCAGGCATGAACAAAGCGCTGCCGCCAGTGGGCCAGCGTGCGGGCATAGTCTGGCCCCATGTCAAAGAGGTTACGGACCACAAAATCGGTATGGCGCGTCATCAGCTCATTCATCGCTGTGATGCTCGGCAGGAAGCCGCCGGGGAAAATGTAGCGCTGGATAAAATCGACGCTTTTGCTGTAGTCGCGGTAGCGCTGGTCCTGAATGGTAATGGCCTGAATCGCCATCCGGCCACCCGGGCGCAGCCGCGCCTGACAGGTACGGAAGAACACGGGCAGATAGCGTTGCCCGACGGCTTCAATCATCTCTATCGAGACCAGCTTGTCGTACTGCCCGGTGAGGTCGCGATAATCACAGAGCAGAACCTCAACGCGGTCCTGCAACCCCGCGCGGGCGATCCGCTCGGTTGCCCAGATATACTGCTCCTGCGACAGCGTGGTGGTGGTCACCCGACAGCCGTAGTGACGTGCCGCGTATTCCGCCATCGCCCCCCAGCCGGTACCGATCTCCAGCAGGTGATCGGACTCACACAGCGCCAGCTGTTCGCACAGACGCGCCATTTTGGCCTGCTGCGCCGCCGTGAGATCCTGCTCATCCGCAGTAAACAGCGCGCTGGAGTAAAGCAGCTCCTTATCCAGAAAATGTGAATAAAAGGTGTTGCCCAGGTCGTAATGCGCGGCAATATTTTCACGCGCCTGGGCCCGGGAATTGCGCCGCGTCCAGTGGCGCAGCCGCTCCAGCGGTCTACCGAGCAGCCGGAACCCTTTCTCCAGACGGCCAAGCACCTCGCCATTAAGGGCCAGGATTTCCAGAAGCGGTGTGAGTTGCGTGGTTTCCCATTCGCCATCCATCCAGGCTTCTGCGGCGGCAAGGCTCCCGCCCGTTAAGACGCGCCAGTAGACGCCGGGCGCGAGGATCTGAATGTCGGCGTGCAGCGCGGAGGATGTCTCGCCAAAATGGAATGTCTGTGCCCCTTCACGCAGCGTGAGCGAGCCGCCACGAATACCGCTTAACAGACGGAAAAGCAGCCAACGCGCAATGCGGACGTTGCGCGGGATATCGGGTTCTAGCGCAAAGACGGGATCGGTCATGAGCGTTCACTCCTGCTGACGGGATGGTTATGCAGCGGCACGCGCTTGAGCCACAGCCTCAGCGCCTGCCAGTAAATAGCGAAAACGGTTTTCAGGGTCATCAGTGGAATGCGCAGCAGTAACGCACGCAGTGCCGGACGCGTCAGAGGCTCCCGGCGTAGCGCCAGCGTGGCGTCAAACACCTTCGCGTCCTGATGATTTTCAATGTGCATATGCAACGTGTTATCCGGGTTGTTGAAGCGCCAGTGGTAGATCATGTCCATTGGGTTGAAGGGGGAAACGTGAAACGCTTTTTCCGTCGGCTGCGCGTCCTGTCCGTTGACGGCATAGTAATGCCGCTCGTTCCACGGCGTGTTGCGGACCTCCGCCAGCACCCAGCCCAACGTCCCCTTCTCGTCATAGCAGTAGTAAAAGTTGACTGGATTGAAATGAAACCCAAAATAGCGCAGCTGCGTCAGGAGCATGACTCGTCCGCCGGGACGTTCTCCGGTGAGCCCCTCCAGCGTGTTCAGGACGTTCTCTTTGAGCGGCGTACCCAGCGGATAGTCCCTGTCATAAAACGCGGCGGCGGCGAAGCGATTGCGCCGTACGCCGACGTCAGCCAGCAGCGGCAGTTCATCCAGATCCAGCCAGGCCATAAAGACGCTGTAGCGAAATTCGTGGGTTTTCGGCTGGAGGCGGCGGTGGCGTAATACGCCGTGATAGAGGCAGCTGTTCATCTTAGTTCCCCTCTCCGGCCGCGATCGCGTTGACCACGTCCAGCGCGCTGCGGACGCCATCCTCGTGAAAACCGTTGTACCAGTAAGCCCCGCAGAACCAGCTTCGCTGGTGACCGTTGATCTCACCGCGACGCGCCTGCGCCCGCCAGCTTTGCGGGTTAAACAGCGGATGTTCATAAACAAAGCGCTGTAACACGAAGCGTTCATCCACCGGCGTTTCCGGGTTCAGGGTGACGCAGAACAGCGGGCTCCCCTCTGGCAGCCCTTGCAGAATGTTCATGTTGTAGGTGACGCAGGCGCTGGCCTGCTCATGCTCGCTCAGGCGGTAGTTCCAGCTGGCCCACGCGCGCTTGCGTACCGGCAGCCAGCGCGGATCGCTGTGCAAAATTACCTCGTTGCGCTGCCAGCCGATATCCCCCAGCACCTCGCGCTCTGCTGGCGTCGGCGCCTCAAGCATGGCCAGCGCCTCGGCGGAGTGGCAGGCAAAAATCACCTGATCGAAGGTATGGCTGGCGTTTTCGAACTGAAGCGTGACCCCGTCTTTGTGGCGGCTGACACGCTGCACCGGCGCGTTCAGGCGTAACGTCAGGCGGTCGCCCAGCTTTTCCAGCATTGCGCGGATGTACTCCCGCGAGCCGCCCGGTACCACGTACCACTGCGGACGATGGGTAATATCCAGCAGACCATGATGATTAAAAAAGCGCAGGAAGAGCGGCAGCGGGAAACGCTTCATCTCCTGCAACGACGACGACCAGATGGCGGCGCCCATCGGCAGAATGTAGTGGCGCGCAAAAAACGGCGTGAAGCCATGCTGTTGCAGAAACGTCTCCAGCGTGGCGTGCGGATCCACGTCCCCTTCCAGCGCCTGTTTTGCCAGCCGATTAAAGCGGACGATCTCTCCGAGCAGACGCCAGAATGCCGGATTCACCAGATTTCGGCGCTGGGCAAACAGCGACGTCAGGGTGTGTCCGTTGTACTCCAGCCCCGTCTGGGGGTTGTGCACCGAAAAGCTCATCTGCGTTTTTTGCCCGCTGATGCCGAGCTCGCTGAGCAGGCCCATAAAGCGCGGATAGGTCCGGTCGTTGTAGACGATAAAGCCGGTATCAATCGCCCAGTTGCCCTGTGGCGTCGAGACATCTACCGTTGCGGTATGGCCGCCAGGCGTGGCGCCCGCTTCAAACAGGGTCACCTGATGGTGACCGGCCAGCCGCCAGGCGCAGGTCAGGCCGGCAATTCCGCTGCCGATAATCGCAATCTTCATGAACGTACCATCCTGCGCAGCAGTGTGCGCTGCAAAAACGCGGGTAGCCTGGAGAGCAGCCGCAAAATGAAGCCGAATCGGGTGGGAAACGCGATGTGCATTTTCCCTTTCGCCAGTCCGGAACGGATCGCCTTGACCGCCTCGTCAACGCTCACCCTGCCCGGCATGGCGAAATCGTTTTTGCGCGTCAGGGGGGTATCGACAAAGCCTGGGGAGATCACCGTGACGGCAATCCCTTTGGGCTCCCAGTCCAGGCGCAGACTGTCCGCAAACCAGCTCAGCGCGGCTTTAGACGCGCCGTAGGCTTCTGCCCGCGGGAACGGAAGCCAATGGGCCATCGAACTCACCAGCACCACGCGGTTGCCGGCAGCCAGCTGCGGCTGCAACGCGGCAAGACAGTTCACCGGGCCGAGGAAATTGGTGTTCATAACCCGCTCCACCAGCGCCGCGTCCACTACGCCCCGATCGAGGTACTCGCAGGTACCGGCGCAGAGAATAACCAGATCGGCGTAAACGCCGCTCAGCGCCTGGCGACAGGCGTCCCTGTCTGTCATATCGAACAGGCGAACCGTGAGATTGGGGCAGGTCTGATGCAAGGCTTCAAGGCGCGCAGGATCCCGCCCACAGGCAATCACGTGGTACCCCTCCGCAGCGAAGGAGGTCGCCAGCCCGGCGCCAATACCCGAGCTTGCGCCGGTGATCAGTACCGTTTTCATGATTTCACCCTCCGCTTCACGCCGCGTACCGCCCAGCCCAGCAGCGGAAGATGTTCGTAGATCATCTCTCCCGCATCGTAGTAGTCGCGCTGACGCGTGATAAGACCCTTTTCCGTGTCCACCACCGAACAGCCCGGCAGTTCGAGCGGGTCCCCTCCGGCGATGCGCGGGTGCGACCAGTGCATCACCCAGGTCACAACAAAGCGGTTTTCACTGCACAGCGGTGGATCAATGGTAAAACGGCAGTTTTCGACATTCGCCAGCAGATGGGTGAAATAGCGCTGAAGCGCAAAGATACCGTCGTGCTCGCCGAACGGATCGATTAGCGTGGCATCCGAATGATAAAGCCCGACCAGTGCGGAGGGCGGCTGGCTATCCAGTGCGCTGTAGTACTCAACAAACCGACTCACGACAGAGGGCAAAGTGCTCATGGGTCACATCCTGGCTGTAAACAACGTGGCGTAATCGCATAATTAAAACTTACACAATTAACGTTATTTGTCCAAGTTTGTGCATATCTATTTTTAATATTTCAAATATATCAATAAGTTAATGTCAGACCAAAAACTGTCTTTTGTAGGCCGGGTAAGGCGTAGCCGCCACCCGGCTTTGTTTTTTCAGTTTAAACTTAAGGCAAATCTCCCAATCTTCTTCCAGGCTTATTCTTTTAAATTCATAAGGATGCCTGACGTGAGACGTTTCTTTTTCTCATTTTTCTCAAGCCCTGAATCCTTGCTGCAGGTGATGAGTCAGCAGGAGATCATCGAAGCCGTGGAGGATGGTGACCGCATCATCATCGACCAGGACGGGAATGCATCGGTGAACTACAAAAGCAATGAGGTACGGCAGGATTTTCTGCGGCACGTCAACGCGCTGAAGAGGGCCTGATATGGGAACGGCGATATTTATGGTGCTGATGGTGTGCGGGTACTGGTACACCAGTCGCGATCTGTCGACGCGCTTTAAAATCAAGCGCTCTTTCGGCTGGGACGTCTATTTCCTTGTTGCGCTTTATGGCTGTATTTTCGTGCTCCAGGGCGTGGTTGCCACGGGACTGCTTTGGCTCCTGCTTCTCGCCCTTTCTGCCGCCAATAACGCCTTTCACTTTGCCTCACCGAAATATACCGACTGGCAAATCGACTTTATGAACTGGAGTTTTTTAGGCATTCAGGCGCCTGTGGTCGTGATGCTGGCGTTTGCCATCCTGTTTTGCCTCTATCGCTCCAACTGGGCAGGCAGCGCCAGGCTGGACGGTGAAAGCCGGAAAAAGCTCTACAAACGGCTTGCCCAGTCGAGCGGTATTGAACAACTGCTCTATCAGTGTATGGAGCAAGGCGAGCTGGCGCAGGTGACGCTTCGGTCGCGGCGGATATATATCGGCATGATCCACACCGCGACGCTGGAATACGAAAACACGGCCAATATTGTGCTGATACCGATGTTAAGCGGGTACAGAGACGAGAAGACAATGAATTTGCGCATCGAGAATAATTACAGCAAGTGGTATGCGGAGCATGACATCACGCTCGACTCCGAACCCCGCAGCGCTATGTCATTCCGAAAGGTGATTTTACTCAATCAGATAGAGAGCCTCTCACTGTTCGATCCCGCCAGCGCCAGCGCGCTTTCTCTGGCGCAGCGGGAGTGACCAATATTCTGGTGCGATTCAGCCCTGGGCCTTTTGAAAGAGGTCCCAGCGGTTGCCGTAGAGATCTTCAAACACCACCACCGTACCGTACTCTTCCTCACGAGGTGCTTCACAGAAATGAACGCCTTTTTCTTTCATGGCATGGTAATCGCGCCAAAAATCATCCGTCTGAAGGAACAGGAAAACCCGGCCACCGCATTGATTGCCGATAAAGGCTTCCTGCCTCTCATTAGAAGCCCGTGCCAGCAGAATATTGCAGTCGCTTTCCGGATTTGGCGTGACGACAACCCAGCGTTTATCCTGCTGCGGCGTGTCCTCGACAAGGGTAAACCCCAGCTTGTCGGTGTAGTATTCAATTGCGCGATCGTAGTCATCAACCACAATAGCCACGCACCCCAGACATCGCTTCTGTGTTCTCATTTTCCGTTTCCTTTACCCTGAATGGTTATGCCCAGCGCATTCCCACAGAATACGCGCGCATAAAAATATTTTATAGATCGGTTAGCGTCGCAAAAATCCGTGCCGCTAAGGCGGCGGGGATCCTGATGAAGGCAGCGAAGGATGCCGACGCACCCGTCCTGCTGATGGGACACGGAATTATCAACCGGTATATTGCGAAAGAACTGCTCGCATCTGGCTGGAAAGAACAGACCCGCCCCCGTACCGGTTACTGGGGTGCGGGTGTTTACAGCCGTTACCCCCCCGGAAAAGCTTATTTTTCCATTAACTGTTCCAGACCGCGTGATAACGAGTGGAGGACAGCATCCGTCTCCACGCCCATTTGCGCATGAATAATGGCGCCGTCAATAAGCAACATGATTTCGTTGATCACGCGCTCATCAGCGATCTTCGTCAGCGACGTAATCATTTTCTTTGTTTCGAGTTTATGGTCACGGCATATCGCCTTTATTTCACTTTCAATATCTTCAGACTTCGCCTCTGCACTGGCGTTAATAAACGCGCAGCCGTGAAACTCGGGTGAAACAAACCATTCGTAAAGCGTGGCAGATAATGCCTCTGACGATGCCTGACCGGCGTTGAGATTACGCCGCAATGAGGTCTCAAACCAGTTCATCCATATTTCATGCCGATAGTGCAAATAGGCGAGAATCAATAAACTTTTACTCGGAAAGTGGCGATAGAAAGTTACCTTGGTCACTTTCGCCTCTTTAATCAACATATCCACGCCCGTTGCCTTGAAGCCCGTGGAATAAAAGAGATCGTGAGCGGTATGTAATATTTTATCCCTGACGCTGATTTTTGTCTCGTTGCTTGCGGGTTCTGTTTTCATTTTTCGGCAGCCTCAAAAAGGGATGTTGACAACGTTATTTTTCAGGCATAGATTAACACAAGTAGACAGATCTGTCTACATGATATCACACTGAGGTAATCGCCATGAATACACGCCCTCCTTTACCGCCCTTCACCCGTGAAAGCGCCATCGAAAAAGTCAGACTCGCCGAAGACGGCTGGAACAGTCGCGACCCGGCAAAAGTCGCGCTGGCCTATTCGCTGGATACCCAATGGCGCAACCGCGCAGAATTCGCCACCAACCGTGAAGAAGCGCAGGCGTTTCTGGAACGGAAGTGGAAAAAAGAGCTGGGTTACCGCCTGATTAAGGAGCTCTGGGCATTTACGGATAACCGGATCGCGGTGCGCTATGCTTATGAATGGCATGATGATTCCGGCAACTGGTACCGTTCCTACGGCAATGAAAACTGGGAGTTTGAAGCGGACGGGTTGATGAAGCGTCGTTTTGCCTGCGTGAACGATATGCCAATAAAAGAATCTGAGCGACTGTTCCACTGGCCGCAGGGCAGACGCCCGGACGATCACCCCTCGCTGAGCGATCTGGGGTTATAGGATTTTCGCATCACTCCGGGGCGCCCCCGGAGTGATGAATTTACAGTGCGCCCAGCTGTTTCATCAGCGTCAGGTTGTCCTCAATATGCCAGTTAGCCACAATTTTACCGTCATTAATTTCATAGATATCCGTGGCGATAAAATCTATTTTCTGCCCCTTTCCTTTTAGCTCGCCAAATGTTCCGGTAAACGTGCCGTGAAAATGTAAATGGGAGACCACACGATTACCGGAAATAACCATCTGCTCAACGTCACAGCGCAAATCAGGTACGGCAGTACGAAATGCCCGGGAGGCTAAAATAGCGCCCTCGGGTCCCTGTTTACGCCCTTCCGGCGGCGTTTTATCAATAAAGTTAACTGCAAGCGCTTCACGCGCCAGAGACGGCGTCCCCGTATTCCAGAACGTTGCATATTTTCTGGCTGCAGCCTCATTCGCGGCTAATTGCGCCTGCGGCAGGCTTTTATCGACAATCAGCTGCTGTGGTTTCACCCACTCCTCCTGCGCCGAATAAGCAGCGCCCGACAGACCGATAAAAATAAGCGGCAATAAGGCAGAACGAAAACAGGTCGAATAGTTCATTATTTTCTCTCGATAATTTATCAGGATAACGGCAAGGTGGGATAATCGGTATATCCCGTCGCACTGCCACCAAACAGCGTGGCGGGATCGCGCACCTGGGCCAGCGGCAACTTGTGCGCCAGCCGGTGAGGTAAATCCGGGTTGGCAATAAATGGCCTTCCGAAGGCAATCAAATCGGCATAGCCAGCCGTAAGTATTTGTTCGGCTTTGTTAAGGTCATAGTTGCCCGCGACGATAAGGGTTCCGCTAAACGTCTCGCGCAGGGATTGACGGAAAATGTCGGGTACCTGCGGCGCGTCGTCCCAGTCGGCTTCCGCCAGGTGGATGAATGCTATCCCGTGTTGTTCGCACCAGGCCGCCAGAGCGAGGATGGCGTCGATCACCTGCGGGTCATTCATCCCCCGCTGGGTAATAAACGGCGAAAGGCGGATGCCCGTACGCTCGGGCCCAATGGCCTCCGCAATCGCGTACAAGACCTCCTGGGCAAAGCGGATCCGGTTAGCAAGCGTGCCGCCATACTCGTCCGTGCGTTTATTGGAGGTTTGACGCAGGAACTGGTCAATCAAATAGCCGTTTCCGCCGTGAACTTCCACGCCATCAAAGCCGGCCTGGACGGCATTCAGTGCCGCCTGGCGATAGTCCGCGATGATGCCGTGAATGTCTTTGCGCGTCAGCGTTCTTGGCTGCGGGCAGTCAACCATTTGGCCTTCGCCCTTTTCGTTCACCACCCACACTTTCGCGTCCGGTGCCAGCGCTGACGGGGCCACGGGCAGACCATCCTGATGAAAACTGGCGTGCGACATTCGCCCGACGTGCCAGAGCTGAGAAAAAATCACCCCGCCCGCCTGATGCACGGCCCCCGTCGTGAGTTGCCATCCTGAAACCTGCTCCGGCGAATGGATGCCGGGAGTCCAGGAGTATCCCTGGCCCTGCGGGGAGATCTGGGTGGCTTCGGTGATGATTAAACCCGCGCTGGCCCGCTGCCGGTAGTATTCCGCCATCAGCGACGAGGGAATATTGCCTGGCTGAAGGGAACGCGCGCGGGTCATTGGCGCCATAACGATACGGTTTTTCAGGTCCTGCTGACCCAACCGGTAACGGTCAAAAAGTGAGGAACGGTTCATGTTTTCATCCCTTATGGTTTGGATGAAATCACTTTACAGGCGGTATTTCATTTTGATAATTACACTGAAAACTGATGCACTTTTCGGAAAATATGAATAATGGGCAAGCTTGAAGATATGGCATTGCTGGTTGAAGTGGCCGAGGCCGGGGGGCTTTCCGCCGCCGGACGACGGCTGTCGCTCTCTCCTGCGACCATGACGGCCAGACTGAAGGCGATTGAAGAACGTTACCAGACTCGCCTGTTTCACCGTTCAACGCGATCCATCACGCTGACCCGTGCCGGAGAAGAGTTTTATCATGCCGCGCTGCGCGTGCTGGAAGAGATGCGCCATGCCGAGTCGCTCCTGACGCAAAAAGAGGGCGTCCTCAGCGGCAATATTCGCCTTTCTGCCCCCTCGGATTTTGGCAGACAGTATCTTAGCCCCGCCGTGGTGGAGTTTTCCCGACGCCATCCTGACGTGAAATTTTTCATCGCGTTAAGAGAACATGTTGAAGATCTGGTCGCTAACCGGCTGGATATGAGCGTGCGTTTCGGTAACCTGCCGGACAGCAGCCTGGTCGTCAGAAACATCCGCCCAAATCATCGGGTGCTGGTGGCCTCTGCGGCGTATCTTAGCAACCGCGGCGTCCCCGCCACATTTGCGGAGTTAGCCCATCACCGGTGCCTGGCACTTGAGTCTCAGGGCGTGGTGATGAACGAATGGCGCTTTGAAAAAGATGGCGAGGAAAGTGTCGTTCGCGTAGAGCCAGCCATGGTGTGCGACGACGGGGCATTGCTTCGTCAGTGGGCGCTCAGCGGCGCTGGCATTGCGGGGAAATCCTGGTGGGATGTGAAGGACGATGTTGAGGCCGGAAGACTCACCGTCCTGTTTGCTGACAGTTTTACCGGTTTTAGCCGATACGACCGCAAAGATGTCGGGCTACAGTTTGTTTACCCGCAGCGTAAACTGCAGCCGCTTCAGGTCACGGCCTTTAGCCAGTTTTTTCTCGACTGGCTAAAAAAACGGTAGCGTGAATGTTGGTTTAACCCGCTTAAAATTCATCGACACAAGACTGCCTTAATGCGCGAAAAACAGTGATACACTTACCCCATCGGGTGGGTCTTCCCGTTTGAACTCATGAGGAAACAACAGTAACCAAATTACGATATAGTCACTCGTTGTCAATCCTGGCCTGTCACGCTAAGCTTAAATAATGACTAAAAATATGAACGCCCCATCAATACGTGGTCCACTTGACCATTCTGTCAGAGAGCAAATCGTCGAAGCGGCTTTTGAGCACTTCGGGCATTACGGCTATGAAAAAACCACCGTCGCCGAACTCGCGAAATCCATCGGTTTCTCTAAGTCCTACATTTATAAGTTTTTCGATTCCAAACAGGCTATTGGCGAGGTGATCTGCGCTAACCGCCTGGAGCTGATCATGGCGGCGGTGCTTTCTGCCATCGAGGATGCGCCGTCAGCCAGCGAAAAATTACGCCGTCTGTTCAAAGCGCTTGCCGAGGCCGGAAGCGAGCTGTTTTTCCACGATCGGAAGCTTTACGACATTGCCGCCGTCGCCGCACGGGACAAATGGCCGTCTACTGAAAGGTATACAGACGGCCTGATGAAGCTGATTGAGAGCATCATTATTGAAGGCAGGCAGGCGGGTGAATTCGAAAGAAAAACGCCGCTGGATGAGGTCACGCAGGCTATCCACATGGTGATGTGCCCTTATATCAATCCCATACAGCTGCAATACAACCTCGAAACGGCCCCCACTGCGGCGGTGCTTCTCTCTTCGCTGGTATTAAGAAGCCTGGCCCCCTGACTAGTGACCATTGACTTTATTGGTCACTAGTCTGAGAATGCGGAAACTGTCCTGTTACTTCTATAAGGGTTTCCCATGCTCAGGCTCAATACAGCCCGCCTTGCCGTTAGCCTTCTGCCGTTTGTCCTCGTGGCGTGCGGCGATAATTCCGCGAGTGACGATCCGCGCACTAAGCCACCGCTTGTCAGATCCGCCGCCATCGAGCTTGCGAACAATACTGCTCACGCCTTTACCGGCGTGGTGGTGGCGAGAACGCAAAGTGATTTGGGTTTCAGGGTTCAGGGGAAAATCCTTGAGCGACTCGTCGATACCGGGCAAACCGTCAGACAGGGTCAGCCGTTACTGCGCCTCGATCCGGTTGACCTGAAATTACAGGCTCAGGCACAGCAGCGCACGGTGGATGCTGCCCAGGCGCGTGCGAGAAAAGCGTCCAGCGATGAGGCGCGTTATCGCGGTCTTGTGGCGTCCGGCGCCGTGTCCGCCTCGGAGTATGATCAGATCAAAGCCGCCGCCGATTCCGCCAGAGCGGAACTCAGCGCAGCCCGGGCGCAGGCCAACGTGGCGCAAAACGCAACGGGCTATGCCGTACTGCTGGCGGATTCAGACGGGGTAGTGATGGAAACCCTCGCCGAGCCGGGTCAGGTGGTGAGTGCCGGGCAAGTGGTGATCCGACTCGCCAGGGCGGGACAACGTGAAGCGCTCGTGCAGTTCCCCGAGACCCTGCGCCCTGCCGTTGGCAGCCCTGCACTGGCCACACTTTATGGCAATGAAAAACACCCGGTCAGCGCAACGCTGCGCCTGCTGTCTGATTCAGCCGATGCCACAACCCGCACCTATGAAGCCCGCTACGTGCTGAATGGTGACCTGGCAAACGCGCCGCTGGGGGCAACCGTCACGCTGAACGTTCAGGACCCAAAAGCGGAACGTCAGGTCATGCAGGTTCCGCTCGCCTCACTCTACGATGCTGGCAAAGGCCCCGGTGTCTGGCGCATTTCCGCCAGGCCGGCAAAGGTTACCTGGACGCCGGTGAAGGTGCTAAGCGTGGGTGAAGATGCCGCGCAGGTCACGGGCAGCGTGAAGCCAGGCGAGAAGATTGTGGCGCTGGGCGCACACCTTTTGCACGAGGGTGAAATCGTCAGGCTTGCAGAACAACGCAATGCCGCGCTGGCGGAGAACACGCCATGAGCGGAAGTCGCTTCAACCTGTCAGCGCTTGCCGTGCGCGAGCGCTCCATCACCCTGTTTCTGATCGTCCTTGTGACGATTGCCGGTATCTACGCCTTTTTTGGGCTTGGCCGCGCGGAAGATCCCCCTTTTACGGTGAAGCAAATGACGGTGATATCCGTCTGGCCCGGCGCAACCGCGCAGGAGATGCAGGATCAGGTCGCCGAACCGCTGGAAAAACGCCTGCAGGAGCTCAAATGGTATGACCGGACGGAAACCTATACCCGCCCCGGCATGGCGTTTATCACCTTATCGTTGCAAGACAAAACGCCCCCCGCAGAGGTGCAGGAGGCGTTCTATCAGGCGCGGAAAAAGCTGGGAGACGAATCACTGAATCTCCCTGCTGGGACGATCGGCCCGATGATCAATGACGAATTCGCCGATGTCACCTTTGCCCTTTTTGCCCTGAAAGCGAAAGGTGAACCCCAGCGGCAGCTGGTACGTGATGCCGAAGCCATGCGCCAGCAACTTTTGCACGTACCCGGCGTGAAGAAAGTGAACATTATCGGCGAACAGGCGGAGCGGATATACATCGCTTTCTCTCATGACCGACTGGCTACGTTGGGTCTTTCGCCGCAGGATATTTTCAACGCCCTTAACAATCAGAACGCGTTAAAAGCAGCGGGCTCTATTGAGACCCGGGGCGCCCAGATGTTTATCCGCCTCGACGGCGCGTTTGATGAGTTGCAGAAGATCCGCGATACACCCGTTGTAGCTCAGGGCAAAACGCTCAGGCTGTCCGATGTGGCGACGGTTGAACGGGGCTATGAAGATCCCCCTACGATGCTGATACGTAACCAGCATGAACCCGCCCTTCTGCTGGGTATCGTCATGCGTGAGGGCTGGAATGGTCTGGCACTGGGTAAAGCGCTGGATGCCGAAACGGCAAAAATAAACGCGCGTCTGCCGCTGGGCATGACCCTGAGCAAAGTCACCGACCAGTCAGTGAACATCAGCTCGGCGGTGGATGAGTTTATGATCAAATTCTTCGTCGCCCTGCTGGTGGTGATGGTGGTCTGTTTTGTCAGCATGGGCTGGCGCGTGGGGGTGGTGGTTGCAGCGGCGGTACCGTTGACGCTGGCGGTGGTCTTCGTGGTGATGGAAGCCGTGGGGATAAACTTTGACCGTGTCACGCTGGGCTCCCTGATCCTTGCCCTCGGCTTACTGGTTGATGATGCCATTATCGCCATCGAAATGATGGTGGTCAAAATGGAGGAAGGTTACGACCGGGTCAAAGCCTCCGCCTACGCCTGGAGCCATACCGCCGCGCCAATGCTGGCGGGTACGCTGGTGACGGCAATTGGCTTTATGCCAAACGGTTTTGCCCAGTCAACCGCCGGGGAATACACCAGCAATATGTTCTGGATTGTCGGCCTCGCCCTGATTGCATCGTGGTTTGTCGCCGTGGTGTTTACCCCCTATCTTGGGGTGAAGATCCTCCCGGCCATTCCCAAAGTGGAAGGAGGCCATGCCGCCATCTATGACACGCCGCGTTATAACCGTTTTCGCCGGATGCTGAGCCGCGTTATCGCCGGAAAATGGCGGGTGGCCGGTGCCGTGGTCGCTATTTTCATCCTCGCCATATTCGGCATGGGACTGGTAAAAAAACAATTTTTCCCGACATCCGATCGCCCGGAAGTGCTGGTTGAAGTGCAGATGCCCTATGGCACCTCAATCGAACAGACCCGTGCCGCAACCGCAAAAATAGAAGCATGGTTGAGCCAGCAGCCTGAGGCCAACATCGTGACGGCCTATATTGGCCAGGGATCGCCCCGCTTTTACCTGGCGATGGCCCCCGAATTACCTGACCCGTCTTTTGCAAAAATCGTGATCCTGACGGACAGCGAGACGTCACGCGAAGCGCTCAAGTTCAGGCTCAGGGAGGCTGTCGCCAGCGGCCTGGCGCCTGACGCCCGCGTGCGGGTGACGCAACTGGTCTTTGGCCCGTACTCGCCCTTCCCGGTTGCCTGGCGCGTTTCGGGGCCGGATGTCGGTACCTTACGCGATATCGCAGACAAGGTGAAAGGCGTCCTACAGGCAAGCCCAATGATGCGTACCGTCAATACCGACTGGGGATCACGCATTCCGGTATTGCATTTCACCCTCGATCAAAACCGTCTGCAGGCCACCGGCTTAACGTCCAGTGCCGTGGCTGAGCAGCTTCAGTTCTTGCTCTCAGGCGTGCCAATTACCGCCGTGCGAGAAGATATTCGCTCGGTAGAGGTCATGGGGCGCGCCGCGGGGGATATCCGTCTCGACCCGGCAAAAATTGAGGGTTTTACCCTCGTCGGCAATGCGGGGCAGCGCGTTCCGCTGTCTCAAATTGGAAAGATTGAGATCGGTATGGAAGACCCGATTTTGCGCCGCCGCGACCGCACTCCGACCATTACCGTGCGGGGTGATATCGCCGACAATCTTCAGCCACCGGATGTATCGGTCGCCATCATGAAACAGCTCCAGCCGATTATAGATACGCTACCGGCCGGATACCGCATTGAGATGGCCGGTTCGATTGAGGAATCGGGCAAAGCCACGCAGGCAATGATTCCGCTGTTCCCGATCATGATTGCGCTGACGCTGCTGATCATCATTCTGCAGGTGCGTTCGCTCTCGGCGATGGTGATGGTGTTCCTTACCGCGCCGCTGGGGCTGATTGGCGTGGTGCCGACCCTGTTGATTTTCAATCAGCCGTTTGGCATCAACGCGCTGGTGGGGTTGATCGCCCTTTCAGGCATTCTTATGCGCAATACGCTGATCCTGATTGGGCAAATCGATCATAACCAGAAGGACGGTCTCGATCCGTTCCACGCGGTGGTCGAGGCGACGGTTCAGCGAGCCCGGCCCGTACTGCTGACGGCTCTTGCCGCCGTGCTGGCGTTTATTCCTCTGACGCATTCGGTATTCTGGGGAACCCTGGCTTACACGTTGATTGGCGGAACCTTAGGCGGTACGGCCATTACGCTGGTGTTCCTGCCTGCGATGTATGCGATCTGGTTCCGGATCCGCCCTGCGGAACAGCGCGTGCAGTCCCCGGCAGAAAACGTGTAAACTACCCTAAGTAGATAACTGTTCCGAGGAAAGCATGGTTGTTAAGCGCTTAAGAAAAGAGGATCGCCGCGTACAGCTGCTGGAAGTGGCGCGCGGAATTGTCCGCCAGCAAGGCACGGAGGCACTGACGTTGGGTTACCTGGCGGAGCGGGCCAACGTGACCAAGCCTATCCCCTACGACCATTTTGGCGATCGTGAAGGGTTGCTGATGGCCTTGTATCAGGATTATAGCGATCGGCAGTTGGTGAAATTCCGTGAGACGCTGGCGGTAGACAGCAAAACGCTGGACAAGACGATCCGCTTTTTCAGCGCCGCCTATATTGATTGCGCCATGACCGCCGGGCCCGAAACCGGGCCCATCGCCGCGGCGCTGTCCGGCTCTCGCGCGTTGCAGTCGTTTCGTGAGGCGTGCGTTGCCGAATGCGCCGACTGCCTGCGTACCGCGCTTTCCCCTTTTGTCGTCCTGAAAGGCGTTCAGGGAGAAGCGGTATTGACGGCCATCATTGGTGCGGCGGACGCGCTCAGCACCGCCGCGTGTAACGGCGTGCTCGCCCGAAATGTTGCGGAAGATACCCTCAGCGGCGCCATCACCGGGGTGCTGGAGACCTACGTGAATAGCACAAAATGATCGTTGGGTGCGGATTGACAGCTAAGTTACCAATAGTAATATAAACGTCAATTCTCACCCATTCGAGGTCGCTATGTCTGCTACACATGCCATTAATAATGCACTGATCGTGACGGCTCACCCTGTCGACAATTCGTTATCCCATTCGCTGGCCGCCCGCATTGCCGGGAAACTGCGTGAACAGGGTACGCAGGTGGAGATGGCCGATCTGCATGCCGAAGGGTTTAACCCGGCCATGTCCCGCGCCGATCTTGATTTGTACCACGGCGATCCGAGCGCCCTTCCTGAAGATATTCTGCGCGAGCAGCAGCGGGTCGAGCGGGCGGATATGCTGGTACTCGTTTTCCCGGTGTACTGGTGGTCCGTTCCCGGTCTGTTGAAAGGCTGGTTTGATCGCGTTCTGACGCTGAACTGGGCGTATAAAGTGGCAGAAGACGGCCGGATTGTGGGCAATTTGCGCGACGTTCCCGTTCGCCTTATTGCGACTGCTGGCAGCGATCTTAACGGTTTCGATAAACATGGTTATTCGACGGCGATTCAGACTCAAATAGTCGAGGGCATTTTCGGCTTCTGCGGTTTGAAGAACGTCAAACTCGATATTCTTTACCAGGCAGACACGGCGATGCCTGAGCAGGTGGAGGAGTTCCTGAAGGGGCTAGAGGGCCTTAAGTAATCCCGGCTATTCAGTCAGCAAAGGCGTGCACAGCAGGTTACGAGCCTTTGCTGACAGCTTCCTGCCGCTGCATCGTACCCCTACTCAAATTGGTGTCTTGAAGCAATGCGTTAAGCAACGCTATAACTAACGTGCTCATTCCGCATATAGCGGAATGAATAAACAAAGGTCATTCCATGTATCAGTCAGTTCAGCCAACAACCACCCTCACCACCACCGGCACCTTCGGCGGCATGAGCGTATCTGTAGCAAACGACTGACAAACAGAACCTCAATCCCCGCCTAACTGGACGGGGAAATACCTCTCCGTTCACCGCCCTCTGAATGGAGAAAGAAAATGATTTCTGACAATGCTCTCTTAATTATCGACATGCAGCAGGGCCTCTTCCGGGGCCCGGTCTCACCCTGTTCCGCCGATGCCGTTCTGGCAAATATCCGTTTGTTAATAGCCAACGCGCGCCACGCTCAGGTACCCGTCTTTTTTGCCCGCCATGTTGGACCAGACGACTCGCCCTTTTCAGCGCAGGGGCCGTTGACGCAGCTGATACCCGAGCTGGACGTGAAGGAGCAGGATGTTGTTTTCACCAAGCGCCATCCCAGCTGTTTTCGGGATACCGAATTGCTGCGTGAACTTAATCAGAGAGGCATCAAACAGCTGGTCATTGCCGGGATGAAAACAGAATTTTGTGTCGACACCACCTGCCGGGCCGCGCCGGAGCTGGGCTTCAGGACGATATTGATTTCAGATGCGCATACCACAATGGATAACGCACATTTATCCGCCACTGACATCATTGCGCATCATAACAGCACGCTGGCCGGCCCATTCGTGATGCTGTCGACTGCCGGCGACTGGCATTTTAATACGGTCAGTTGAGTTGGCGGGAGCGTCTCTCTCTATCCCGGCGTGCCTTTCCGCGCGTCGGGAAAAGTAGAGAAAATTACAGGGTAAAACCTCCATCACCCACCTGTGCCTGAGCGTACCATTTCATCAGCTCCGCACTACCGGGCGCGTTCTCAGCCGGTGACCATGGAGCGGTATCGTGCTCCGGAACAGGCTGATAGCCGCCGTGTTTCACCTCAAAAATGACGCCGCCTTTATCCAGCGACAGCACGGCATGCCAGGTACCGGCATCCATCTCCAGCACTTTGCAGTCTTCACCTAACACCACGCGCTGGGTCACGTTACCGCTGTCATCAAAATTCAACACCAGAAAGCGACCGCTCAGAGCCGTCAGCAGTTCAAACGTGTGCGGGTGGCGATGAGGGCGAACATAGGTACCTGGCTCCATCGCGATAGCCAGGCGTTGTACCGGGTCGCTCAGTTCGGGATGTAAATTTCGGTGCGCGCGTAAGCGAGGAGAATTGGCAGCCTGCTCGCTTTGTTGCTGCAGGTCACTGAACGTAATTTGTTTCATATACACCTTTGTGAATGGAGTCAGCGGGCGGCAACCCGATTGCCGCAGGACGTTATACCATTCTGAAAAGCCGATAAGCCACGGTATTTATGAAACAAAACGCTGCCAGCGTGTTGAAAACATCGCATCTGCCGCTCCGCGCGGACAGGTAATTTTAAGAGAGACAGGGATTTTTCAAGCGCTGACTCAGACCAGCCGTGGGTGTGATAAATCCATGCGGGATCTGGATAAGTTCTCGCCAGACATACCATGCTCGTGCGCCCCCTTCGGTTTCAGGTCGTAAGTATAGTGTGATGAGTCCAAAACTGAGGTTGAGTAAAACTCACGTTGAAACGCACGTCATCGCACTGAAATTTAAACCCGTCGGGAACGTGTAGACACGGTGAAAGCGATGCCAGAATTGAGAGTCGTATTTCAACTGGTCGTAAGATAAATTCAGCGTGAGTGTTACGTCATACAGGAGGGGATATGCCGCAAGCGTTACCGGAAATTGATGTTTTATTTGTCGCTGGGTTCGGGCCTATTTCACGGGATACAGCGTCCAGCGCCGCGTTTTATATCCATACACTCGGCCTTCCGCTTAAGCCGATGGAGGGGAACAGTGATTATCTGCTCGCAGAAGTGGGCCAGTTGAAAGGCGTGAAGCATTTCGCCGTCTGGCCGCTTACACAGGCGGCAATGTCCTGCTTTGGAGAAGAACAATGGCCCGCTGAGCACCCGATACCGCAAGGATGGGTTGAGTACGAGGTTCAGGACCTGGACTCGGCTACCCGTATTTTGACTGAAAAAGGCTATCGGTTGCTGGTGGCAAACCGCACAGAACCGTGGGGGCAAACCGTCACCCGTCTGCTCAGCCCGGAGGGCTTGCTTACGGGATTAACGATTACGCCGTGGCTTCGGGAGGTATGACGCCCTTCACCAGGCCATTTACCAGCAGGGTAAAAACCTGAATCGCTTTTGGTAATGCCTGCTGCGGATCTTCGCTGGCGGCCACCCACTGGGCGGCATTCAGTGCGGCACCGTTTAACAGCCAGGCGGTGGCATCAACATCTACCGGTTCGATTAAGCCGCGTTCAATCAGGTCGGAAAGGCTCTTACGCGTAGCGTCGAGGCAGTTATTCTGGCTCGGCCATTTTCCCGGGTCCCCAAGAAAAGCCGGACCATCAAGCAGAACGATGCGACGGACTTCTTCATCCAGCGCCATCTCGATATAGGCTATCCCTTCTGCCAGAAGATTTTGCTGGTCATCCTTCACATGTGCCGCTGCACTTTTGGCGCTTTGCGCCATTTCAGAATCAATCTGGGTAACGACAGCGGCAAGTAACCCTTTTTTATCGCCAAAATTATGATACAGGGCCCCGCGCGTCAGGCCCACGCTGGCGGTTAAATCATCCATCGAGGCTGCGGCAAACCCTTTTTCGGCAAAGGCTTTACGTGCAGCCGCAATCAATTTAGTGCGGGTTTCTTCCATCGTTTCGGCGCGGCGTTTGGCTGCCATAAGAACTCCTTGCAATCTACACCACGCAAGTCGTTTGACATACGCGGCGTATGTGTGATTAAGTTGACATACGCCGCGTATCTTAATTCATTTATTTATGCCGCGCATCCATTGTCCCTGTCCAAAGAAAGGATCCGTTATGAACCAACCGAAACCCGTTTTCCCTGCAAATCGCCACGCGCTGTATGAGCAGCACGGTTATTCTGCAGCGATCCGCTCTGGTGATTTACTGTTTGTTTCCGGACAGGTGGGTAGCCGGGAAGACGGTACACCCGAACCCGACTTTGCAACGCAGGTAGAGCGTGCCTTCGATAATCTCAAGGCCACGCTTGACGCTGCAGGATGTACGTTTGCCGATCTTGTTGATGTGACCACCTTTCATACCGATCCGGAGAATCAATTTCCAGCCATTATGCAGGTGAAACAAACACTTTTCCCTAAGCCACCGTATCCGAACTGGACAGCCGTGGGCGTTACCTGGCTGGCGGGATTTGATTTTGAGATAAAGGTTATCGCCCGGATCCCTGAACATCAGGAATGAACACGTTGCACACAGATATCAGAAGAACCGGTATCTGTGTGTAAATGTGCAACCGGGGCGGACATAGTGAGTGGTAACTTAGCGTGACGCTAACTTACAAAGGGCGGTTAGCGTGTTACCCACGCATATCGAAACCGGATTTTTGAAAATCTCTGTAGACTTCCGGATTGTTGAATGCCGGGAATTTGGCTTTATGGGCTGCTGATTTTATCGCTTCACAATAGGCTTTATTGCCGTTGCTGGTGGATATGTTTAAAGGCGTGCCATCCTGAGCAAATTCAATATGCAGCCTGCATTTTTTCCCTTTCCAGTTTTGCGGCTCATCCAGTTTGGCATTTATTGCCGCCCTGATTGCCCGCGCTTGCGCGCCCCACTCATCCTGATCGTCCCAGCGTCCTGAGCTGCAACTGCCCGTTGCCGTGGTCTTATGGCATCCAGAAGGATGTAACGGCGCACATCCTGCGACCATGTTCACCAGTAATGCCACCATAACAATTTTCTTTATTGTTTCAGACACGCTCACTTCTTGCCTCTCAGTCCATTTAAGCCTCAGAAATAGTTATCTATTTTTCTGTATTGACTGGACATGTTTCAACTACCAATTTTTCACACAACCCGATGCTTCCAATGAACCTTTTTATGGCGCAAGGGTAATAACCTGCGATTTCGTCTTTCATCATGCACGCTAAATCACTACCAAAGCGCTCACCTCCCCAGTGCCTCAAGAATTGCATCCTCCATTTTCTCGGGCGTCGTCATCGGTGCAAAACGCTTGAGGGGCATCCCATCGCGTCCGATCAGGAACTTCGTGAAATTCCATTTGATCCGTCCTCCCAGCACGCCAGGCAATTCGTTTTTCAGATAACGAAACACCGGGTGCACTGCGCCACCGTTTACCTCAACTTTCTCGAACATGGGGAAACTTACGCCGTAGTTAATGTAACAAGTCTTCGAGATTTCATCGGCGCCGCCGGGCTCCTGCTTCCCAAACTGGTTACAGGGAAAACCAAGCACCACTAACCCTTGACTGGCGTATTTCGTGTAGAGCGCTTCAAGGCCCGCGTATTGCGGCGTGAAGCCACACTGGCTGGCAGTATTCACGACCAAAACCACCTTACCCGCATAGTCGTCCATTGAGATAAGACGGCCATCCAGGCTGGTGGCGGTAAGTTGATGAAAATTGGTCATACTGGCATCCTTAAAAGAGAAACGGTTCGGCGTGAAATCTGGTTAACCCTCAGGTTGAATCACTCCTGATGATGGTCCCTCAGGAAAACGGTTAACACATCCTTAGGAGGGGTTATTCCCGTTTCTGAAAGCATCCAGCCCACCGCGCCGCGATGATATGAACCGTGAAAAAGGACATGATTGAGCATATCTCCTGCCTTCATTTCACCATACCCACCATCGACGAAACGAAATTTAACGATTTCAGAAAGATCAGCCGTGTTCATTGTACCGACGTGTTGAATATACCATTCAGTGCATTCGAACATCTTTGTCAGAAGCTCGTCTGCAGTCGGGGTTTCTGGCGTATTTAACGCGGTGTATTGGTGCTTTTGGCCAGTAATGTTGGCTCTGAAAATCATATCAACGACATAAACATGGTTCATAAGCCTGAGCATCAGATGATGCTTATCAGCATTCGCTAACGTATCTACCTTCATTATCGCTTGTAATGTTTCTGCATCTGCCCAGCGCTTGAACTTTAATAGCGTGACTATCGTGTTTGTGTTCATTCCCCCCCTCCAAATCAACAAAAAATTATCATATCAGCAACGTTGTCAAGCCGGTACCGGGGACTGACCAGAAAAGATCCGCAGTGAGCGAAGAGCGGACGTTAATGAGAACATGGAACCAGTAAGCATCGGCAAGTATGCCCAAAATGATGCTCATTAATTTTGGGCTTTAAATACTTTTCACATAAACATAATCCACTTACAGCAGCAGATAAAACCGTGTCAGGAGCTTAATTTATGGTCCTTTTTTGCCCGCAACTCGTTAATAATACCTAAAAATGCAAGCCCAACGGGAACAAGGGATCCCCACAGGACGGCGTTCCAGCCGTAGAGACTAAGCAGAGCACCAGAAGAAAACGATCCTACAATCATCACCCCAAACACAATAAAATCGTTCAGGGACTGAACCTGGGTTTTCTCTTCGGGACGGTGATATTCAATAATCTTCGCCGATGCGCCGGTGAAGCCAAAATTCCAGCCAAGACCCAGCAAAACCAGCGACAACCAGTAGTGAATAATATCAGTGCCACCGAGGCCGGCCAGCACAGAGCACACCGTGATAAGCAGACCCGCTGCGGCGATGCGCATGGCTCCAAAGCGGTTAATTAATTTGCCGGTGAAAAAGCCCGGACCGTACATGGCGATAACATGCCACTGGATACCGAGATTGGACGCCTGCTGAGAAATGCCGTGCATGTGCATCGAGAGTGGTGCTGCCGTCATCAGGAAGTTCATCACCATATAAGTTACCGCACCGCTGAATACTGTTCTGGCAAACCCTGGCTGTCGGACAATCTCGCGCAAAGGTCTTCCACCCGTTTTTACTGCGCTGGCAGGTTCTGTGGTCTTCACTCCTTTGAGTATGAATGCCGAAATAACGGCCACAAAGGCCTGAGCGAGAAACGTGACGGCGAAGGTATGAGGCGGCCAGAGGTGCATCGTTCCGGAAACCAGCATAGGACCAACCACGCCAGCTATCACTCCGCCTCCCATTACCAGCGACAGGGCCCGGGCCCGGCGTTCAGGCGTAACGCCGTCCGTTGCGGCAAAACGAAAGCTGAGCGCGACCGCCGCATACGCACCGCCCATAAATGCAGCAATGCAGAACAGCAAGAATGAGCCGATGAAGACGGCCAGAGCAGCCGTCAGTCCGGTAATGACGCCCGCCCCGGTGCCGACCATAAAGGCGGCTTTACGACCATTTGTCCGCGCCAGTGAACCTAACGGCAGGATACAGGCCGCCATCCCCAGAACAAACATGGTGATGGGAAGAGTGGCCAGCGAACTGCTGGGAGCCAGTGCGTTACCCACAATTGCGCCTGTGGCATAAAAAACCACGGAGTTAGCACCAGCGAGAGCCTGTGCGGCCGACAGGCGGATAATATTGTTTTTCTGATCTGCAACGGGCAGGAAATGTTCTGCGGACATGTGATTAATTATCCTGATTCATGGTGAGCACTATCCGGTATCGCGCCAGACCCTGCTTCAGTCTGCTGAGCGCCTCATTTGCCCTTTCAAAGGGCAGTAGCTCTGTAACAGGCAAAGCCTGAAAGAGGTGGCTGAACTGCAGCGCTCGCTCGGTTTGCGCTGGTGTGCTGACAAAGGATCCTGTCAGGGTACGTTCAGCGCCGATCATCATACCCGGTGTGACCAGCAGCGGCGTTTTTCCGGTACCCAGCAGGATCGCTTTTCCCCGTGGAGCCAGCGCAGACATGAGGGCTGAAACCATTTCTGAAGCCGGCGCCGTTGCCACAATAAAATCCACACCGCCGTCATTTTTCAGGCGTTCTGATGCGTTTTCATCAAGGATATTGATGTAGTGATGCGCACCCAGCTCAAAAGCAGCCTGCTCTTTTTCACTACCCCGCGCAATCACAGTCACCTCAAAACCCATCTTACGGGCGTACTGAACGGCCATGTGGCCAAGGCCCCCCAATCCGAGAACCGCCACTCTGTCGCCCGCCCTTGCGCCTGAATTACGCAGCGCATTGAAGGTAGCGGTACCGGCGCAAAGGATCGGAGCGGCATGCACGGCAGAGAGCGCGGAGGGAATGGCTATGAGCGCGGTATGACGCATGACAATGTACTCTGCGTAGCCGCCATCGCAGCTAAGACCGGGCGTCAGTTGGTTTTCACAGAGATGAAAAAGCCCGCTCCGGCAGGGGTTGCAATGCTGACAGTACCCACCCAGTCGCCCAATCCCTACCCGCTGACCGGTTTGCCAGATATCGGGCACCTGGTTACCCTTCCGGGTAATAAACCCGACGATTTCATGTCCCGGGATACGGCCGGACTGGCCCCCCAGCGGTGCTTTTTCCGCGTCCCGGAGATCGGCACCGCATACGCCGCATGCTTCAATTCTAACGAGCACCTCATCCGGGCCGGGAGCGGGTATTGGCCGCTCTGTCATTTCCAGTACACCGGGGGCAACGACCTGCATAGCACGATATTTTTTATTCATAAATTGCACCGGAAAATTTGGGGTTGTCAGATGGCAAGGGCGACAAGAAAACGGGACACCATGTTATAGGCGGCGACAGTAGCAACGGCTTCTACGGTCTCTTTTTCACCTAACAGGCTTTTCAGCGCACCAATTACTTTCTCCTCAACCACGACGTTCCGGGTGGACTGGTCCGTAAGATGTATCAGCAACGTTTCGGTGTCATTAAAGATGTGTGGCGCGGATGATAACCGCAGGGCTTCTGCTTTTTCAGCAGTGCCGCCTGCATCCAGATAGGCCGGGTAGTGCACGTTCCATTCAAATTCTGCTTTATTCAGCCAGGCAACGCGCAGCATGATCAGTTCCCGGTATTCAAGGTTGAGCGAAAATTCCTGACGTACCCGTACCATCAGTTCGTTCCAGCCCGTGGCCAGGGGGGCACTCTTCAGTAATACCCGGTCAATAGCTATCAGTTTTCCGCCGGGCCGACGGGCCTTTATCGCGTTGAGAAGATTGGCGTCAACGGGCTCTTCATCCTGCCAGGGGGTTACTCTTGGTGTGGTCATATCATTTTTCCTGTTGAACAGAACAATCCAGCCGCGTCAGCTCAGTGTTAAGTCACCTTCGATCAGCATATTCTTCGCCAGTAACCACCGGTTCAGAGAGGAGTCAATCACCCGCTGATGGACCCCTTCAAACTGATGCACCGTGCCGCTACCGCTTACATGGATGACATACACAAGCCTGCCGGAGGTATCCTCTGCAGGTCTGTCACCGGAGGCCGGTATACCCTTCGGAAGGTGCCCGTCAGTGTGAATTTCAAGATGCGTAAGGGCGAGACCTTCAGCCCTGGCTTCGAGAATAAAGGCGGCCATCATGCAGGCATTAAACGCAGCGAGCATCAGCTCCTGGGGGTCAGGAGCCAGCCCTTCTCCACCCAGCGAAACCGGTTCATCGGAATCGATAACATGACTTTGCAGGGCAGGCGGAGCGTTGTCTGCGGAAAAGGACTGGCAGAGCGTCCGGCTGGCCATGCCCCCCTGCCACGAGATGACAAGGTCATAATACGCAGTCTGGATTTGCATAATTACTCCAGTGCCGCACGCGGGTGAGCGCGTGCGGCATGGTTATCAGGCGTTACGGCCAGCCATCACACCGCCATCGATATCCCAGATAGCGCCGGTGACCCAGCCAGTCTTGTCAGAAAGCAGGAAAGCAACGGTTTCCGCGATATCGACCGGGGTACCCACGCGGCCGAATAGCCAGCGCCAGCGGAACACGATGCACCGGGACCAGACGCATTGCCGTCGCGGCCGACATCGACCAGAACCCGCCGACCACAATGCCAATCAGGGCCCTGCCCGCCATATAGGTCAGGTAATTGGGTGCCATCGCAATAACAGCACCGGAAATTGCCATAATGCAGGTCAGGCCGAGCAGCAGCGTTTTCCGGTTAAGCGTGCCTGCCAGCACGGAAATAAACAGGCTGGTTACCACTGCAAATGCCCCGGAAATAGCGATGCCCTGTCCGGCCATGCCTTCGGTGACACGAAGGGTCTGCGCCATCGGTGTCAGTAGGCTGACCGGCATGAATTCGGAGGCGATCAGGGCGAAGACGCACAGCGTCATGGCAAAGACACCACTCCAGTGCGCAGGCTGTTTCCCGCTTCCGGTGTTTTTTTTTCTGTTTTCGTCTGTCTTATTACTCATTCAGGGATTTCTTTTCAGTAGATAACATGAAGTCTGTGCCCCGGAGCCTTCAGCGCTGCAGGAAGCGCTGAAACGGCATACGGGGACGGGATAAGAGGGATAATCGCGGTACGGAAGGTGCTGCGGGTCAGTTGGCGACCCTGATCTGCACCGCAAGAGGTCCGTGGCGCTGCAGGACCGGCAGTCCGGAATCCACTTTCCCTAACGGGATCAGTGAACGGGCGTAAGCCCTGCCCCGGGCAAAAATCGCCAGGTCGCCCCAGGGCGCGTAGTAAGTGATATCTCCGGCTTCCGGCGTCATGCCGTCCGGTGCCTGCACCGTGGAAAGCCTGTGCGGCAGGTCGCTTATACGCTCAATATCGTCATAGTCTTCCAGCGTCAGGCTGAGGGGAAGCAAAGACGCAAAGTCCCGGCCTGTCGGCGTATCAAAGAGGGTGGCGGTGGCGGTTTCTCCCTCCACAATGATCTCAATTTTCATTAGCGTCTCCTGCGCCACCCCCCGATCGTTGTCACCCGCCATAGCGGACTGCGTGAAGAAAAGCAGGCCGACAAGGAGCATCAGTGATGCTCTGCGGTAAGCGTTTTGCATAAGGGTTAGCGTTGACTTTTTCATCGCATTATTGTTACCAATATGCAGCGGGTTAACTAGCTAATGAATACTTAATACCCTTATAAGTAAAATTTATAAATGGACCGGAAACGAGCATGGCCAGACGCAATCTTAACGACTTACTCTCTTTCGTCACCGTGGCGCGTGAGGGCAGCTTTACGCGCGCTGCCGCCCAGCTCGGCGTGACCCAGCCCGCACTGAGCCAGGCGATTTCCGGGCTGGAAGAACGGATGCAAATCCGCCTGCTGACAAGGACCACACGCAGTGTGTCAGTGACGGCTGCCGGGGAGCGCCTGCTGCAGTCTGTGGGACATCGTATTGATGAGATTGAAGCCGAGCTGGACATGCTGACGGCACTGCGTGATAAACCTGCCGGGACCGTCCGTATTACATGTGGACCTAATGTTCTGAAGACCACACTGCTGCCAAAGCTGACACCACTGTTACGCGAATATCCTGATATTCATATTGAGTTTGATGCCAACCACGGCTTCCGGGATATCGTTGCGGATCGTTTTGATGCCGGCGTGCGGCTCGGAGACACTATCGACAAAGATATGATAGCCGTACCCATTGGCCGGAAACTGCGCATGGCGGCTGTAGCTTCCCCTGAGTATTTTTCCCGGTGCGCCGCCCCTCAGACGCCACGCGATCTGATGCAACACTGCTGTATTAATGAGCGCATGGTTCAATCGGGGAAAATTTACGCCTGGGAGTTTGAGCAGGAAAACGGTAAATTTCACGTTCGGGTTGAAGGGCAACTGACGTTTAACACATCGGAACACGTCGTTGACGCAGCTCTTGCCGGACTGGGCATTGCCTTTTTACCTGAAGAGGAGTTCGGCACACATCTGCAGGAAGGAAAACTGATCCGCGTGCTTGAAGAATGGTGCCGTCCTTTTCCCGGCTACTATCTTTATTATCCCAGCCGTAAACAGCCTTCCCCAGCGTTTTCACTCGTTGTGGATGCGTTGCGTATTAACCGGAAAATTTAACGCTGAATTATCGGGCCAATATTTCAAGAACGGACGTGAACGTCCGCTTCTGGCACGGAGCGGACAAGCCAACAGCGCTGAAGGTCCGCTCAGAGCGAGGAGCGGACCTTATAACTACGAGCAAATGGACATACAGGTTATGCCGTCCACTTTAAAGAAGGACGCACTTATGAGAATTAGGATAAGAATACTCAGTGGCGTTTTTATGATTCTACTCGTTGTCGCTTTCTGATTATCGTTACCTTAGTTAGAAATACAGTTAATTCCGCCCAGTGATGAATAGTAAAAAAAAGAATAATTTATAAAACCTGACCATCTTCCCCTGCTTTTATACACCCTTCGAAGTCTATAAACTTAATAAATAAAATATTTTTCAGCGCTTCATCTCGAAACGTTTCCGGTACATTTTTTGCCGTAACGTAGTGTTCTACGAAATGGACACCATAAGGGATAATTTTAATGGTATCGTTTCTATGTTTTTTACCGCAATTAACCCCAAACAGTTCAGGGAATGTTGTTGCAGCCCATAAATCACCTTTTACATTGAAATAATCATTATTGAAATAGTGGTCTATTTTCTTTAGTTGCCTATCATCGTTAAACTTACGAATTTTAAAAGTAATCGTCCTTGTTTCTCTAACCCCTGTCTCTTGAACAAGGGAATCCATCTGTTTGTGAGATTGCACTGTTGGCCTGACTAAAAATGGTAGCAATGTTGCCACCCCAAGATTTGACGTCAAGTCTTTTGCACCTACGGTGGTATAGGTTCCTGGAACGTTATAATATAAATCAATATTATTTATTGTATAGGAGGTAAAACCTTTTGGTCTTGAAAATTCAATGAAACCGTAATATTCATTTTTGGAGTACCCTGGTATATCAGAACCATCTAGTTCATACTTTTTTGGTGAAGAACCACAGGACACAACAAACAATGCACAACCCAATATTTTAATATATTTAATAAATTCCATTTCGCCCCCTGCTAAATAACATAACAATCTACGTTACTGACACTATAGTAATATCAAACCAAAAGTGATACAAGTAGAATGCAACTTCCAAGAACTACTGGCATAACACACTGTTGAGTAACTTCCGCGCTGCTTTGGACACACAGGTGATTCTGCCCAGTTCTGCTAGTTACGCGAAATTTGGCCTGGTAAGATTGCTTTAATCGTTGAGTAATAGAACTATAAAAAGGCGGGTTTGTGCCAAAAGTTCAAAAAGAGATCATCGAACCAAAGATAGAGGCGCACCACACTGTCGAATGTCTGCAATTGGCACAAAGCGGACAAGATGACTAGGCTGAAGGTCTGTTGTGAGCGAGGAGCGTACAATCCACATCTTATGCCTGTCAACCTGAAGGGAATCCCACTTGTTGCAGGTGATTTCCGAGCACTCGGAATCTGTCCGACCGAAAAATGCATCATCAAAGCATTTTTGACGTGTTATCTAACCAGGCGGGGAGATTTTCTCTGTACCAGTTGAGATACAATTGAAAATCATTTTTCTGCCGTTCATGAAGCAATACAATTACCTCCGTAACAATCCATGCTTTAGCAATCGCAATTTCTTTAGCTAAATTATTAGGATTATAATTATGTGATAACCAGCTATAGCGCTCAGCAAACTCAATAAACTTTTGTTTAGAGCCCATTCCCTTTATAAGTGGGGCAAGATCAATCGCTGGGCTACCAATGCTGAATCTTTCCCAGTCAAAAAGAACGAAATCGCCGCCATCCCTTTTTCCCCAATTACCCGCATTACTGTCGCCGGAAATTAAACACTGACCACTAAACAGAACATCACTTGCCTGTTGAAAGTACCGTAACTGTTTTGCTGCTCTGTCCGATAATGCCAAAAGTAGGAGCGATTTTTCGAGGGCTGCTTCTGACCAGGTGTGATTGTGATAAATCCATGAAGGGTCAGGTCGGTAGCCATGTAAGCGGGACAAAACTGATAACACTTCATCTCCTCCAACTTCGTCCTGATCAACCTGGTGTGGGATATATTCCAGTCTTAACCGGCGTGTAATTGGATCGGCAAACAACATTCTTGGCGTGGAAATATCAGCTCGAGTGAGATGCTTGGCTGCGTGTTGATAAAAACTAAATTCGACATCACCCACAGGCAATTTTTCGATTACCTTATGACCAGTTTCATCCACCAGAAGCGTCACTTTGGCAGTGCCCATGCGGGATAAATTATCAACAGACATACATCTTGCCTTTAACATTGGTCGGTTGGTTAATTAAGTGGAGTTTGAGTTTAGCGCAACCTACGAGTCAAGCAGCCAGATCACATCTCTAAAGTAATCAAATTACGAGATGTAGAATGTCCGCTCCTGGCACAAAGCGGACCTCCCCCTACACCGCCGACTTCGGCCTTAAATTCTCATCAAACGTCAGCCGTTTCCGGTCAGGCTCAACCTCGCGCAGCGGCTCGACCTGGTGCATCGTCAGCTTACAGCGCTCCACCAGCACCTGATACTCCCGCGTGCCCTGCTGCTTCCAGGCCAGTTCCTGCTCGCTGAGCTCGCGGATCGCTTTGGCCGGACTGCCGATAATCAAATGGTTAGCGGGCATCTCCGCTTTCGCCTTCACGAACGCCGCCGCGCCGACGATGCTGTTTTCACCGATGACCGCTCCGTCCATTACCACCGCGTTCATGCCCACCAGCGCGTTACGGCGGATAATGCACCCATGGAGAATGGCACTGTGGCCGATATGCCCGTCCTCCTCCACCACCGTGTCCTGCTCCGGGAAGCCATGCATGACGCAGTTATCCTGAATGTTGGCGCCATCTTTCACCACAATGCGGCCAAAATCACCGCGCAGGCTGGCGTTAGGGCCGACATAAACGCCTTTACCCAGAATCACGTCCCCAATCAGCACCGCCGTTGGGTGGACGTAGCTCTCGTCAGGCACCACCGGCGTCAGACCGTCAATTTGATAAACAGGCATCTTCACTCCTTATGCGCTTGAAAGACCACCAAAGCGTTGATAGTAGAGCGTGCCGGGCACGGGCAGTTCGCCGACGGAGGTTTCCCCCTTCTCGCTGACAAACGCCAGCGCCCCCGGTGCGACACGCTGATAGATATTGATGCAGAGCTGTCGGGCGCTTTGTCCCGCCCAGTGCGCAGGCAGTAACTCCTCCGGCAACAGCGGGTCTTTTAGCACCACACGACGATAAAAGTGAATCAGCAGCAGCTGGATCTGGAAGCACCGTTCTGGCGTCAGCTCCTCCGGTGCGGCCTCTTTTAACAGCGGCAGAAGCGGCCGGAACGAAGTAATAAACGACTCATACATCGCGTTTTGCTCGGTTAGCTGCCAGCACTCTTCTACCCGTGAACGCAGCGCCGCGCGGGAGAGCGCCAGCGGCGAGTGGGCTTCAAAGAAAATGACGTTCTCCGCCACGCCAGCATCGTGAAGCAAAGATTGTACATCCGCCAGATGCTGCGACGGCGAGGCCATCAGGCTCGGCGCCAGCGTGCCAAACCCCTGCCAAATCAGCTGCTTTTTGACGTCGGCAAGGGTGGTTTTGTCCAGTCCTTCGGAGAGCAGCAACAGCCATTTTCCGTCCCAGGCGGGCAGTTCGGCGCGGTAAATCTTATTCTCCGCTCGACGGGTCAGGCGCAGCCCTTTATCGCTCAGGCGGTAAAAGCTGCGACGCCCGATGCGCGAGACGTCCAGCCAGCCCTCTTTGTTGAGGCGAAACAGCGCGGTGCGCACGAAGCGCTCGCCAAACCCCATGCCTTCCAGTAAGGCGGCGAGGCTGCCAAGCCAAATCTCGCCGCCGCGATGTGAAAGCGCGTCACCGTATAATGAGGAGATAAGCGACGTTCCGCTAACGGGAACCGAGCTAACCGCGTGCTGGATAAAGGCATCGAGTTTATTCATGTGATTCATTCTGTTGTTATTTTTGGTCTGGATGAATCATAGCATATTCCCCGCACCCTAACCCTCTCCCAAGGGGAGAGGGCTGACTTGTGGGAAACTCAACCGTTGGCCGCGACTTTACGCAAATCAAACACCCGACAGGCCTTGCCCTCTGAACGCGGGATGCTGCCGCAGTTGACTATCATCACATCGGTGGAAATCCCCACCATCGATTTAATGCGATGACGCAGCTGGTGGCACACCTGGCAACGCTGCTCGTGGGTCAGCGTTAAGCTGCTCTCTTTCAGCTCCACCTTTACGGAAAGTGAATCAAGATGTCCGCGACGGTTCACCTCCAGCTGATAGTGGGGTGAGAGATGTTCAAACTTCACAATCTCCTCTTCTAGCTGTGACGGGAAGACATTGACGCCGCGGATGATCAGCATATCGTCGCTGCGACCGCTGATCCGGTCCATGCGGCGCATGGTACGGGCGGTGCCGGGCAGCAGACGCGTCAGGTCGCGGGTGCGATAGCGGATCACCGGCAGCGCCTCTTTAGTGAGCGTGGTGAACAGCAGTTCGCCCTGCTCGCCGTCGTTCAGCGGCGTGCCGTCGTTCGGGTTGACGATCTCCGGATAGAAATGATCTTCCCAGATGGTCGGACCGTCGGCGGTTTCAATGCACTCCATCGCCACGCCCGGCCCCATCACTTCGGAGAGGCCATAAATGTCCAGCGCCGTAATCCCCAGGCGTTTTTCGATTTCACGGCGCATGGCCTGTGTCCACGGCTCGGCGCCGAATACCCCCACGCGCAGGGAACAGGTGCTGGCATCGCCGCCCATCTGACGTTCCAGCTCCTCAATCAGGTTGAGGCAATAGGATGGCGTCACCATGATCATGTCCGGCTGGAAATCACGGATCAGCTGCGCCTGTTTCTCCGTCTGGCCGCCGGACATCGGGATCACCGTCGCCCCTAAGCGCTCGGCACCGTAATGCGCGCCCAGCCCGCCGGTAAACAGACCATAGCCATACGCCACGTGAATTTTGTCCTTCGCGCTACCGCCCGCGGCGCGCAGGGAGCGGGCCACCAGGTTGGCCCAGTTGTCAATGTCGCCCTGCGTGTAGCCGACAACGGTCGGTTTGCCGGTGGTACCGGACGATGCGTGAATGCGCACCACCTGCTCCATCGGTACGGCAAACGTATCAAACGGATAGTTATCCCGCAGATCCTGCTTGGTGGTGCACGGGAATTTGCGGATATCCGCCAGCTCGTTGAAATCGTCAGGGTGAACGCCTGCGGCGTCAAACTTGCGTTTGTACATCGGCACGTTGTTGTAGGCGTGATGCAGCGTCCATTTCAGACGCTCAGTCTGCAGCGCCTGTAACTCGTCAAGGGAGGCTGTTTCAATCGGATCAAGCTTTGTTGTATTTGTCATTGTAGGGTGCTCACAGTGAAATTTGATCAAACACGCTCAAGGATCATGGCAATGCCCTGACCCACACCGATGCACATCGTACAGAGCGCGTAGCGCCCGTTGCGTCGATGCAATTCATTACTCGCGGCCAGCGCCAGTCTGGCCCCGCTCATTCCCAGCGGATGGCCCAGCGCAATCGCGCCGCCGTTCGGGTTAACGTGCGCGGCATCATCCGGCAAACCCAGCTGACGCAGGACGCCCAGCGCCTGCGCGGCGAAGGCTTCGTTGAGTTCGATGACGTCCATATCGTTGATGCTGAGACCGGCACGCTCCAGCACCCGGCGGGTGGCAGGCACCGGTCCGAGCCCCATTAAACGTGGCTCCACGCCTGCCGTTGCCATCGCCACGATCCGCGTGCGGGGGATTAATCCCTGCGCCAGCGCCATTTTCTCGCTGGCGATGATTAACGCCGCCGCGCCGTCGTTGACGCCGGACGCATTCCCCGCCGTCACCACCCCGTTCTTACGGAACGGCGTTTTCAGCCCGGAAAGCTGTTCGAGCGTGATCTCTGCGCGCGGATGTTCATCCACGATGAATTCGGTGACCGTCCCTTTTTTACCCGGTACCCGTACCGGCACGATTTCCTGCGCCAGAATGCCGTTCTGTTGCGCCAGAGCGGTTCGTTGCTGGCTGCGCAGCGCGAACGCGTCCTGATCGGCACGGCTGATATTTAACAATTCAGCTACATTCTCTGCCGTTTCCGGCATACTGTCAGTTCCGAATTGCTGATGCATGAGCGGATTCACAAATCGCCAGCCGATGGTGGTATCAAAGATCTCCGCCTGGCGCTGAAACGCGGCGGTGGCTTTTCCCATCACAAACGGTGCGCGGGACATGGACTCGACGCCGCCCGCCATCAGCAGGTCGCCATCACCTGCTTTAATAGCGCGAGCAGCGAAGCCTATTGCGTCCAGACCCGAGCCGCACAGGCGGTTAATGGTGGTTCCGGATACCGTCTGCGGCAGACCGGCCAGCAGCGCCGACATTCGCGCCACGTTGCGGTTATCTTCCCCCGCCTGGTTGGCGCACCCGAAAATCACATCATCAATCCGTTCCAGGTCGAGCTGCGGGTAGCGGTCCAGCAGCGCACGCAGCGGTACGGCACCGAGATCGTCCGTTCGCACGGCAGAAAGCGCGCCGCCGTAGCGCCCCACTGGCGTTCGAACGCCATCACAAATAAATGCGTCACGCATCAGGCCTCTCCTGTGACAGTGCCGCCGATGCGGTGTGATTTTCCGCGGAACAGGGCGACGGTTTTCTGTTGCTGGTTCTGAATTTCAATGTCGTACACGCCGGTCAGTTTGCCCTGATGCATCACCCGCGCGGTGGCGGTGAGCTTATCTCCGGCAAAGCCCGGACGCAGAAAATCGATCGAGCAGCCGGAGGCCACCGCCGCCAGCCCCTGGCTGTTGCAGGCGTAGGCAAAGGCGGTGTCTGCCAGCGAAAAAAGTTGGCCTCCGTGACAGGTTTTGTGGCCGTTGAGCATCTGCGGGGTGATGGTCATCGTCACCACCGCGTAGCCCTCGTCCATATCGACAATGTCCATCCCCATCGCCTGCGCGCAGGCGTCCTTTTCGTACATCGTGCGGGCGTTATGCCAGGCGTTATGACTCATAGCTACTCTCCAGAAGCGCCCGCTGGCGCAGCAGTGAACAGGGGCGATAACGTTCTTCGCCGTAATGTCGTTGCAGGTTCTCCAGCAGGGTCAGCAGGCGCTGCCAGCCCAGACGCTCGCCCCAGGCGATCGGGCCGCTCGGGTAGTTCACGCCCAGACGCATGGCGGTGTCGATGTCCTTCTCGCTGGCGACCCCCTTTTGCAGGGCATCCAGCGCTTCGTTAGCAATCATTGCCAGCGTGCGCCAGACCAGCAGACCGGGATAATCGGCAATTTGCACCACCCGGAGACCCTGCTGTTGCAGGTAGCGGATGGCTTTTTGCGTCGCGGTGTGCGGGTTGCTGGCGGCCGCCGCAATCACCGCCACGTCACGCTCAATACGGTCTACCACCACTACCGGGCCGTTGAGGCGCAGCGCCAGTGCCTGAGCGGTTTCCCCCTGCGTTTCAACCAGATACACATCATCAATTTCCGTGACACCGTCACGTATTTTTTCCACGCGCATCGGGCTGTAGCTGTCATTTACGGTCTCAACCCACTGCACGATGGGTTTCTCCCCCTGCCAGTCGTAAACCCCTTTTCCGCTCTTTTTACCCAGCCTTCCGGCCAGCACCAGCTCCTGCTGCATCAGCGAAGGCAGGAAACGACGCTCCTGCCAGAAGGCGTTAAACACCGAGCAGGTCACCGCAAAGTTCACGTCCTGACCAATCAGGTCGGTCAGCTCCAGCGGCCCCATCGGAAAACCGCCGCCCTCGCGCAGCGCAGCGTCAATCACCTCCGGTGGAGCGACCTGCTCTTCCAGCGCACGCCAGGCTTCGGAATAAAACGGGCGCGCGACGCGGTTGACGATGAACCCAGGCGTTGACTGGCAGCGAACGGGTTGTTTACCCCAGTTCAGCGCCAGTTCACACAGCGCGTCTGCCACTTCCGCAGAGGTCGCCAGCCCGCTGACCACCTCCACCAGCTTCATCACCGGCGCGGGGTTAAAGAAGTGCAGCCCCGCCACGCGCTCCGGATGATTCACGTCTGCCGCAATCGCCGTGACGGAAATGGACGATGTATTGCTGGTCAGCAGCGTCTGGGGCGGACAGATCTCCGCCAGCTGCGCAAACAACGCCTTTTTCACCTCCAGCCGTTCGGAGGCCGCTTCAATCACCAGTTCGGCCCCAGAAAGCGCGGTGATATCCGTCACCGGAAGCAGTCGGGCCAGGATCTGGGCGCTGGCATCGGCGGAGAGCTTTCCGCGCGTTACCCGGGAGGCCAGACGCTGGCGAATCCCGTCGATGGCGCGTGAAATCGCATCGCCAGCGATGTCGTAAAGCAGAACCTGATGGCCGTGGCTGGCGGCAACTTCGGCAATGCCCGCGCCCATCGTGCCGCTGCCAATCACGGCAACCGTGCGTATGTTCAGCATCTTATTTCCCCGTAAAGTTCGGCGTGCGCTTCGCCAGGAAAGCGCTGACGCCCTCGCGGTAGTCGTCGCTGCGACCGGCCAGACGCTGATAGTCGCGCTCCAGGTCAAGCTGGGCATCCAGGGTGTTAGTTTCCGCGGCGTTGATGGCCTGCTTGATCAGCCCCAGCCCAAAGGTTGGCTGAGACGCAAAGTGCAGCGCCATCTGCTGCGCGGTAGTGGAGAGCTGGTCGTCATCCACCACCTGCCAGATCATTCCCCACGCCTGCGCCTGTTCGGCGCTGAGTTTATCGCCGAGCAGCGCCAGTCCCATGGCGCGGGCACGTCCGGCCACGCGTGGCAGTAGCCAGGTGCCGCCGCAGTCCGGCACTAAGCCGAGCTTGCTGAAGGCCATCACAAAGTTGGCGGAACGGGCGGCAATCACCATGTCGCAGCCGAGCGCCAGCGTGGCGCCCGCGCCGGCCGCTACGCCGTTGACTGCACAAATGACCGGCTTCGGCAGTTTTGCCAGGCGGCGTACCAGGGGGTTATAGAAGGTTTCAACCGACATCCCCAGGTCCGGTGCCGGGCCGTTGGGGTCGACGTTGCGGTCGTTCAAATCCTGCCCGGCACAGAAACCGCGCCCTGCGCCGGTGATCAGCAGGCAGCGGATGGTGTCATCGCGCTCGGCCTGTTTCAGGCATTCTGCAAGCTGCTGATGCATCACGTCATTAAAGCTGTTCAGACGCTCCGGACGGTTCAGCGTAATGGTCATTACGCCCTGTTCTACTTGACTGAGAATACATTCCACAATTAGCGTCCTTTAAAGTCGGGGGTACGTTTTTGCAAGAAAGCGTCGATACCTTCCCGGCGGTCTTCGGTGGCAGAGAGCAGCGTAAAAAGCTGACGCTCCTGCATCAGGCCAGCCTGCAGTGGCACCTCCTGAGACTGACGAAGCGCCTGTTTCGCCGCCTGTAGCGCCAGCGGGGAATGGCGCGCCATCACTGCCGCCTGCTTCAGGGCATACTCCAGCGTCAGGGATGCCGGGAAGACATCGCTGACCAGCCCGGCGCTCTTCGCCTGCTGCGCAGTAATGCTCTCTCCGGTCAGCACCATTTTGCTGGCAAGGGATTTACCGACGCTGCGGATCAGTCGCTGGGTACCGCCCGCCCCCGGCATAATGCCGAGGGTGATTTCCGGCAGTCCAAATCGTGCGTTATCCCCGGCAATCACCACGTCGCACAGCAGCGCAAGTTCACATCCGGCGCCCAGCGCGAAACCGTTGACGGCGGCGATCAGCGGTTTGTTAAACGCGTTAATGCGCGCCCACAGTTGCGGGCGGATATCGTTCAGGGTGGCGGGCAGGTCTTTCTCTGCCATTTCGTTGAGATCGGCCCCGGCGGCAAAGCAGCGTTCGTTGCCGTAGATCACACAGGCCGAGATGTCGGCATCAACCGCAGCGCTTTCCAGCGCGTCGGCTAATTGCGTCAACAGGGCGTTATTCAGGGCATTACGCGCCGCCGGACGGTTCAGCGTCAGCTGCAGCACGCGGCCATGACGGGTAACAGTCAGTTCGCTCATGCCATCCCCTTTGCGTCAAAGTCGACGATCACGTCGGCGGTGAGCGGCAGTGACTGACAGCTCAGCACATACCCGGCGGCCAGCTCGTCCGGCTCCAGACTGTAGTTGGTCGCCATGTCCACCTTCCCGCGCAGCACTTTGCATTTACAGGTCGCGCACACGCCGCCTTTACAGGCATAAGGCAGGTCCGCCCCCTGACGCAGGGCAGCATCGAGGATGCTTTCGTCGTCTGCCGTCAGGGTAATTTCGCGGTCGCGCCCGTCCTGTCGCACGGTCACTTTCTGCCCTTCCGCCTGCACGTTTACCGTGCGTTTCACGGCGGTCCCCGGCGTATTAAAGCGTTCAAGGTGAATGGATTTTTCCGACATACCCAGCGCCTTCAGCGCGGCTTCGGCCTCGTCCATCATCGACGACGGGCCGCAGATAAACGCGTCGTCGTACTGACGGAAGTTGATCAGGGTTTTCGCCAGCGCCTGCAGCTTTTCCCCGTCGATGCGGCCATACAGCAGATCGCTGTCCAGCCGCTCCTGGCTAAAGATGGAGACCAGCTGCAGCCGCTGCGGATATTTATCTTTCAGGTCCGCCAGCGCCTGGCGGAACATCATGCTCTGGCTGCTGCGGTTGCCGTAAATCAGAGTGAAATGGCTGTTCGGTTCGGTGGCCAGCGTGGCGGAGAGGATCGCCAGCATCGGGGTGATGCCGGAGCCTGCGGCTATCGCCAGGTAGTGGCCTTCACGTTCGGCCTGCGGCTGATAGCCAAATTGCCCCTGCGGAACCATCACCTCCAGCGCCATGCCTGCTTTGATCTCATCCCGGGCATAGCGGGAAAAACGCCCGCCTTCGATGGCTTTGACCGCCACGCTGATCTCACCCGGCGCGGTACTCCGGCAGATGGAGTAACAGCGGCGCAGCTCGTCCCCGCCCAGCTTCGTTTTCAGCGTCAGGTGCTGTCCGGGGCGAAAGCGGTAGGCTTCCTGCAGCGCCTGCGGCACCGCAAACGTGATGGTCACCGCGTCGCGGGTTTCGGGTTCCACTTTTGCCACTGTTAATGAATGAAACGTTGTCATGGCAGCCTCAAATGCATTTGAAATAGTCGAAGGGTTCGCGACAGGTGTTGCAGCGGTAAAGCGCTTTGCAGGCCGTCGAACCAAATTCACTGATTAGCGCGGTGTCGGTGCTGGCGCAGCGCGGGCAGCTCACCTCCGCCGGGGCGTGCGCGTGGCAGCTATGCCCCACGGGCGGGCTGATGCCGTAAGCCCGCAGGCGTTCGCGCGCGTCGGCGGTCATCCAGTCGGTGGTCCAGGCAGGGTCAAGCTGGAGCACAATGTGCACCGGGGTAAAGCCATGCGCGGTCATCACGTCGCGGATCGCCCCCAGCAGGTGTTCCGTTGCCGGGCAGCCCGAATAGGTTGGCGTGAAGCCAATCACCCAGCCTTCCCCCTGTGCCTTCACGCTGCGCACCATGCCTAAATCGGTGATGGTTAATACCGGCACTTCCGGGTCCGGGATCTGGCTTAACAGCGACCAGATCTGCGGGATTTGCGCCGGTGCGATGTCGACGAGACGTTGCATAGCCTTCTCCTTTACCACTGCTGACCGGGATACGCGCGCTGGAGATACTGCATTTCTGCCAGCATCGGCCCCAGATGTTCGGTATGCAGCCCCTTCTTACCCCCGCTGCGGTACGCCACCTCGTCGGGTACGCTCAGGCTGGCTTCTTTAAGACCGGCATACACTTCGCTTTCCCACGGCTGGCGCAGGGTGCGTGGGGCCACCGCCACGCCGGAATGTATCAGCGCCAGCTCAACGTCATCGGCGTCAAACAGCTCTGCCGTAAAGCGCCACAGGTTATCGATGGCCTGCTGCATTTTTTGTGCGGACGTTTCGGTCCCGTCGCCCAGGCGTACCAGCCAGCCGCGGCTAAAGCGCAGGTGGTAGCGCGCCTCTTTGATCGCTTTGGCGGCGATGGCGGCAAGCTGGCCGTCAGTGCTGCGGGTCAGGCGCTCATACAGCGCCACGTTCCAGGCATCCATCAGGTACTGACGGGCAATCGTGTCGGCGAAATTGCCGTTGGGCTGCTCCACCAGCAGGACATTGCGGAACTGGCGCTCGTCGCGCCCAAACGCCAGGGTATCTTCGTCGCCCTCACCTTCACATTCAGCGGCGTAGGCCAGGAAATTGCGCGCCTGGCCCAGCAGATCAAGACCGATATTGGCCAGCGCGAGATCGATCTCCAGCTCCGGCGCGTGGCCGCACCAGGCACCCAGACGCTGGGAGAGCACCAGACCGTTGTCGCCCAGACGCAGGGCATAGGCTGTGACTGTTTTCATCCTTCGCCTCACATGTGCTCGATGCCATCGGGGATGGTGTAGAACGTCGGATGGCGGTAAACCTTGCTTTCCGCCGGATCGAAAAATTCGCCGCTCTCTTCCGGCTGGGAGGCAATAATCTCGCTCGCCTTCACCACCCAGATAGAACATCCTTCACTGCGACGAGTGTAAGCATCGCGCGCATTTTCCAGCGCCATGCGATCGTCGGCGGCATGCAGGCTGCCCACGTGACGGTGGGACAACCCTTGTTTGCTGCGTACGAACACTTCGTACAGCGGCCAGTAGACATTGCTCATGATTATTTCCTCTTATGCGGCCTGACGGGCGCGTTGTTTTTCTGCGTGGGCCAGGGCGGCTTCCCGCACCCACGCCCCGTCTTCCCAGGCTTTACGTTTCGCGGCCAGCCGTTCGTGGTTGCAGATGCCGCGCCCGTTAATCACCTCTTCAAATTCCTGCCAGTCGATTTCGCCGAAGCGGTAGTGACCGCTCTCTTCATCAAAACGCAGGTCAGGATCCGGCACCGTCATGCCCAGCATCGCCACCTGCGGCACCGTGTTGTCGACAAAACGCTGACGCAGCTCGTCGTTTCCGAAGCGTTTGATTTTCCAGGCCAGACTGCGGGCGCTGTTTGGCGAGTTATCGTCGTTCGGCCCGAACATCATCAGCGCAGGCCACCAGAAGCGATTGATGGCGTCCTGCAGCATCTGGCGCTGCGCCTCACTTCCCTGGGCCAGCGCCATGCAGGCTTCAAAGCCCTGACGCTGGTGGAAGCTCTCTTCTTTGCAGATTTTCACCATCGCCCGGGCATACGGACCGTAAGAGGTGCGGCACAGCGCCACCTGATTGACGATGGCAGCCCCGTCCACCAGCCAGCCGATGACACCGATGTCGGCCCAGCTCAGGGTGGGATAGTTAAAAATGGAGGAGTACTTCATCTTGCCGTCGAGCATCTTCTGGTAGATGTCTTCCCGTGCGCAGCCCAGCGTTTCTGCCGCGCTGTAGAGGTAAAGTCCGTGTCCGGCTTCATCCTGTACTTTCGCCAGCAGAATCGCTTTTCGGCGCAACGTGGGTGCGCGGGTGATCCAGTTACCTTCCGGCAGCATGCCGACGATTTCGGAATGCGCATGCTGACCAATCTGGCGGATCAACGTTTTACGGTAGGCGTCAGGCATCCAGTCCTGAGGCTCAATCGCCGTCTCCTGCGCTATGCGCTGCTCAAACCGTTGTTCTTGCGTCACGTCATCACCTTTATGATTCGTTAGTTTGCAAATTAAAGCGAAATGATGAATCACTTTTTTTAAAAGTTACACAAAGGTTAAATATAACCCCAAGAATTGTTTCCTTGTTTTGTGATGGTGCTCGCAAGGCTTTTGCTATCGCCCTTGCAGAAAGCGGTCTGACGGGCTGCAATTCATCAGGCCAGATCACAGCATTAACAATTCATTAAAATCTCAGCTTGCTTTTTATGATTCATAATTAAACTATTAATGGTGAAATTACGTAACACTTGGAGATAAGCGATGCAGCAGTTAGCCAGCTTCTTGTCCGGTACCTGGCAGTCTGGCCGGGGCCGTGAACGCGCCATTCATCACGCCATCAGCGGCGAAGCATTGTGGGAAGTCACCAGCGAAGGGCTGGATATGGCGGCCGCTCGTCGCTATGCGATTGAGCGCGGTGGCGAAGCGCTTCATAAGATGACCTTTATTGAACGTGCAGCCATGCTGAAAGCGGTAGCGAAACACCTGCTTAGCGAAAAAGAGACGTTCTATGCCCTCTCCGCCCAGACCGGGGCGACGAAAGCGGACAGCTGGGTGGATATTGAAGGCGGGATCGGCACCCTCTTTACTTACGCAAGCCTGGGCAGCCGGGAGCTGCCGGATGACACGCTGTGGCCGGAAGATGAGTTGATCCCGCTGTCAAAAGAAGGCGGTTTTGCCGCTCGCCACGTTCTGACCTCGAAATCCGGCGTGGCGGTACATATCAACGCCTTTAACTTCCCCTGCTGGGGGATGCTGGAAAAGCTGGCGCCGACCTGGCTTGCCGGGATGCCCGCCATCATTAAACCGGCCACCGCCACCGCGCAGGTGACACAGGCGATGGTGAAATCTATCGTGGACAGCGGACTGGTGCCGGACGGCGCCATTAGCCTGATTTGCGGCAGCGCGGGAGACCTGCTTGACCATCTCGACAGCCAGGACGTGGTGACTTTTACCGGCTCCGCCAGTACCGGGCAAAGCCTGCGCGTTCACCCGAATATTGTGGCGAACGCGATACCGTTCACCATGGAGGCCGACTCCCTGAACTGCTGCGTGCTGGGTGAAGACGTCACGGCGGAGCAGCCGGAGTTTGCCCTGTTTATCCGGGAAGTCGTTCGCGAGATGACCGCCAAAGCCGGACAAAAATGTACCGCTATCCGCCGTATCATCGTCCCCCAGAATCAGATTGATGCCGTCAGCCAGGCGCTGATTGCCCGGCTGGAAAAAGTGGTGGTGGGCGATCCGGCGCAGGACGGGGTGAAGATGGGCGCCCTGGTGAATGCCGAACAGCGCGCCGACGTGCAGGAGAAAGTGGACCAGTTGGTTACGGCGGGATGCCAGATCCGTCTGGGTGGCAAAGCGGATTTACAGGCCGCGGGCGCGTTCTTCCCACCGACCCTGTTGTTCTGTCCGCAGCCGGACGAAACCCCTGCGGTGCACTCAACTGAAGCTTTCGGCCCGGTAGCGACGCTGATGCCGTATCGCCACACAGAGCACGCGATGGCGCTTGCCCGCGCGGGCGGCGGCAGCCTCGCAGGAACGCTGGTTACCGCTGATTTAGCCCTTGCCCGCCAGTTCATTGCCGGTGCGGCACGTGCCCACGGTCGTATTCAGATCCTCAACGAGGAATCATCCAAAGAGTCCACCGGCCACGGCTCCCCGCTGCCGCAGCTGGTGCACGGCGGTCCGGGTCGCGCGGGCGGCGGTGAGGAACTGGGCGGCCTGCGCGCGGTGAAGCACTACCTGCAGCGCACGGCGATTCAGGGCAGTCCGACCATGCTGGCGGCCATTGGCAAGCAGTGGGTGCGCGGCGCAACCGTGCAGGAAGATCGCGTGCATCCGTTCCGAAAATACTTTGAGGAGCTGCAGCCGGGCGACAGCCTGCTGACGCCGCGTCGCACCCTGACGGAAGCGGATATTGTGAACTTTGCCTGTCTGAGCGGGGATCACTTCTACGCCCATATGGACAAGATTGGTGCGGCAGAGTCGATCTTTGGCGAACGGGTGGTTCACGGTTACTTCCTGATCTCCGCCGCAGCGGGACTGTTCGTCGATGCGGGGGTCGGACCGGTGATTGCCAACTACGGTATGGAAAACCTGCGCTTTATCGAGCCGGTCAAACCGGGCGACACCATTCAGGTGCGCCTCACCTGCAAACGCAAAACGCTGAAGAAGCAGCGCACCGCGGAAGAAAAACCGACGGGCGTGGTGGAGTGGGCGGTTGAGATTTTCAACCAGCACCAGCAGGCCGTAGCGCTCTACTCCATCCTGACGCTGGTGGCGCGCCAGCGGGGTGAATTCTAACACCTTACCTTCACCGCCTTCCCTGCCGGGTGGCGCGATGCTTACCCGGCCTACGACGACCTGCCGGGTGTGACACCGTCCCGCTCTTTTTTTAACCTGGCAAGTGCAACAAATAACCTGGCAGATGCAGGCAAACGCTTTTCTCAGGCGTCTGTCAGGATAAGGCTGACACAACACAATAAACACAACAAGATGAGGTCTACGATGGGAAGCAATTCTTCTTTTTCTGCCCGTAGAACGGCACTGGCCATGGCCGTTGCGCTGTGTTGCGCCTGGCAATCCCCTGTTTTCGCCCACGGCAGCGAGGCGCATATGGTCCCGATGGACAAAACGCTGCAGGACTTCGGCGCAGACGTGCAGTGGGACGATTACGCACAGATGTTCACCATTGCGAAAGACGGCGCCTTTGTGAAGGTCAAACCGGGCGCAAAAACCGCTATCGTCAACGGTAAAACCCTCACGCTTGAGGTGCCGGTGGTGATGAAAGGCAACAAGGCCTTTATCTCAGAGACGTTCATCAACGATGTTTTCCAGTCCGGTCTCGATCAGACCTTCCAGGTTGAAAAAAGTCCTCACCCGTTAAACGCGCTCACGGCAGACGAAATTAAGCAAGCCGTAGAGATTGTTAAAGCCTCTGCGGATTTTAAACCGAATACCCGCTTTACCCAGATCGCCCTTGCGGAGCCAGAGAAAGCCAAAGTGTGGGACTATGTGCTCAACGGTACGGCAGTCGATGCCCCTCGCCAGGCGAAGATCGTCATGCTCGAAGGAAAGCATGTCATCGAGAGCCTGGTGGATCTGAAGGATAAAAAAATTCTGCGCTGGGAACCGGTCAAAGACGCGCACGGTATGGTGCTGTTGGATGATTTCACCGCGGTTCAGCAGATCATTAACGACAGTACCGAATTTGCTGAGGTGCTTAAAAAGCACGGCATAACCGACCCGAAAAAAGTGATTACCACGCCGCTGACCGTCGGCTATTTCGACGGTAAAGATGGCCTTAAGCAGGAAGACCGTTTGCTGAAAGTGGTGAGCTATCTGGATGTCGGCGACGGCAACTACTGGGCACATCCGATTGAAAACCTGGTGGCGGTGGTCGACCTTGAGCAGAAGAAGATCCAGAAGATTGAAGAAGGCGCCGTTATCCCGGTTCCTCTGACCCCGCGTCCCTATGATGGCCGCGACCGCATAGAGACACCAAAAAAACCGCTCGACATTATTGAACCGGAAGGCAAGAACTACACCATAACCGGCGACAGAGTGCACTGGCAGAACTGGGATTTCCACCTGAGCCTGGACTCGCGCGTGGGCCCGATGATATCAACCGTCACGTATAACGACAACGGCAAGAAACGTCAGGTGATGTATCAAGGGTCGCTCGGCGGCATGATTGTCCCTTACGGCGATCCGGACGTGGGCTGGTACTTTAAAGCCTATCTCGACTCCGGCGACTACGGCATGGGCACCCTGACCTCGCCGCTGGTGCGGGGTAAAGACGTGCCGTCCAACGCCGTGATGCTCAATGAAACCATCCCGGACTATACCGGCGCGCCGATGGAGATCCCGCGCGCAATCGCCATTTTCGAACGCTATGCGGGGCCGGAATACAAGCATCAGGAGATGGGTCAGCCAAACGTCAGCGCCGAGCGTCGTGAACTGGTGGTGCGCTGGGTGAGTACCGTCGGTAACTACGATTACATCTTCGACTGGGTATTCCATGAGAACGGCACCCTCGGCATTGATGCTGGCGCGACGGGTATCGAAGCCGTGAAAGGCGTTCAGGCCAAAACCATGCATGACGCCACCGCCAAAGACGATACCCGTTACGGCACGCTGATTGACCACAACATTGTGGGCACCACGCACCAGCACATCTATAACTTCCGTCTTGATATGGATGTCGATGGTATTAACAACAAGCTGGTGGCGATGGATCCGGAAGTGAAACCCAATACCGCCGGTGGCCCGCGCACCAGTACCATGCAGGTCAATCAGTACGACATTGATACCGAACAGCAGGCGGCACAGAAATTTGACCCGGGCACTATTCGCCTGCTGAGCAACACCCGTAAAGAGAACCGCATGGGCAACCCGGTCTCGTATCAGATTATCCCCTACGCGGGCGGCACCCACCCGGTGGCAACCGGCGCGAAATTTGCCCCGGATGAGTGGATCTACCATCGCCTGAGCTTTATGGATAAACAGCTGTGGGTGACCCGTTACCATCCGGATGAACGCTATCCGGAAGGTAAATTCCCTAACCGCTCCATCCACGACACGGGACTGGGACAGTACAGCAAAGATAACGAGTCGCTTAACGATCAGGATGACGTAGTCTGGATGACCACCGGCACGACCCATGTCGCCCGTGCGGAAGAGTGGCCGATCATGCCAACGGAATGGGTGCATGCCCTGCTTAAACCGTGGAACTTCTTCGACGAGACGCCAACGCTCGGAAAGAAAAAAGACGAAAAATAACCCACCGCCGGGCAATCGCCCGGTTTTTTTTGCCCTGCCGTTTGAGGATCGTCCATGCTTGCTTATAGTTACAGATATCTCACCTGCATGATTTATCCCCCGGACGGGAAAGGGCTTTATGGAAAAAAGAAAAAAACCGACACTGGAACGCGCTACCTGGCCGACGCGCCACGCGATGATCATGCATGGGCTGGCGATGAACCTGCCCTGGCTGGCGTTCGTCAACGTCAGCTTCGCCGTGATGATCCTGCTGCGACACGTCCTGCTTAAGGCCAGCGATCCGCTTTATCCTCATATACCGCAACTGACGACCCTGGTCGATGCCTCGATGCTCGGCATTATTATCCTCTCTGCCGCGTTGATCCTGATGGCCTGGCGGCGTATTGCGGGTATCAGCGTGGTGCTCTTTATCTGTAGCGCCATCTGGTCGGTATCCTGTTTTTTGTTTATTACCTATTTGCTGCTGCCCCACGTCTGGCCGCTGTGCGTGATTTTGTTACTCGCAGGGTTAACGGCGCTCTACTTTTACCCTGAGGGATTACTCGCCTTTGTGCTTCCGCTCTGGATCACCCTTCCGGTCGCAAACTGGGTACTCAACGATGGCCTCAACCTTCACTTTGTCATCATCTGGAGCGTGTTTACCCTGATCCTGATCTGCGGGCGTTTTATCCTGTTGAGCTGGTTTGATGAAGCCTGGCGTCGTAATCAGCAAAATCAACTGTTGATCTCACGGCTGGATGCGCTGGCGCATCAGGATCCGCTAACCAAAACCGCCAACCGCCGGAGAATGGAGGTGGTGCTGGAAAACGCGGTTGAGCAGAAGAAACCTTTCTCGCTGATTATGCTGGATATCGACTATTTCAAACGCTACAACGACACCTACGGCCATCAGGCGGGTGATGACTGCCTGACGCGCGTGGCGCGGGTGCTGAAGCAGTCGGTACGAACGCCGGACGACGTCGTATCACGTTACGGCGGCGAGGAGTTTGTGGTGATCCTTTTCAATTGCCCGCTAAACATCGCAGAAAAGGTTGCCATGCGTATTCAGGACGGGCTGCGCACGGAGGCCATACCGCATGGCGCCTCGACGGTCAGCGACCATGTGACCGTGAGCATGGGGATTGCCGGCATGACGGAGGGGTTAGCCGGCACCGAAATAATCGCCCGCGCCGATGCGGCGCTTTATCGGGCGAAAGAGGCCGGACGGGATCGGTGGTCGCTTTGAATAATGCCGGGTGGCGCTGCGCTTACCCGGCCTACAAAACCAGAGAAAGTAGGCCTGGTAAGGCGTAGCCGCCACCCGGCTTGTTTCTTAATACCGCACGCAAACCGACTTCGTCTCACACCATCCGTCCAGCCAGTCCGGGCCAAAGTCGCGACCGGTGCCGGACTGCTTCATGCCGCCGAACGGCAGGTTGGCGTCGATCAGCGTATGGCTGTTTACCCAGACGGTGCCCGCCTGCAGCCTGTCGGTGTACTCCAGCGCCTTGCTGATATTCTGCGTCCAGACGCTGGCGGTCAGGCCATATTCGGTGTCGTTTGCCAGCTGAAGCGCCTCTTCACCATCGGCAACGCGCACCAGATTGACCACCGGGCCAAACACCTCTTCGCGGGTTAAGCGCAGCGCGGCATCCGGGTTGACCACCAGCGTCGGCGAAACGTAATAGCCTTTCCCTTCCGGGCCACGGTTACCGACAATCAGCTCTGCGTGGCGAGATTGCGCTTCATCGAGGAAAGTCTGCACCTTGTCACAATGCGCACGCGACACCAGCGGGTTGATAAATGCTTCCGGGGACATGCCCGGCCCGACGCTCAGGGATTTCACCGCCTGTTCGAAGCCGCTGACCAGCGTGTCAAACAGCGGCGCTTCAATGTAGATACGGGAACTCGCCGCACACACCTGCCCCTGGTTCAGGAAGCTCCCGGTCATCAGGCCTTCGATCACCCACGCCGGGTCCGCATCTTTGAGTACGATAGCCGGGTTTTTGCCCCCCAGTTCCAGGGTCACGCCTGTCAGGGTATCTGCCGCCGCGCGGGCAATTTGCTTGCCCGTCGCCGTTGAGCCGGTAAAGCTCACCTTTGCAATATGCGGATGCGAGGTCAGCGCTGCGCCGCACACCGCGCCGCTCCCGGTCACCACGTTGAATACCCCGTCCGGAATGCCCGCTTCACTGGCCAGTTCCGCCACGCGCAGCATGGTCAGCGGCGTGGTTTCTGATGGCTTGATGACAATCGAGCACCCCGCCGCCAGCGCAGGCATCACTTTCCACATCCCAATCATCAGCGGGAAGTTCCAGGGCACAATCCCGGCCACCACGCCAACCGGCTCTTTACGTGTCCATGCCTGATAACGCGCCCCCTGTGGCAGGGGAATAGAAAGGTCGAGGGTTTTGCCTGCGATTTTGGTGGTCAGCCCGGCGGTATAGCGCATCCAGTTCAGGGTACAACCCACTTCAAAGAGACGGGAAATGTTAATCGATTTCCCCTGCTCCAGCGTTTCAAGCTGGGCCAGCTCCTCGCTGTGCTGTTCAACCAGATCGGCGAAACGGAGCAGGATCCGCTCGCGCTCCGCCGGTAATTTTCCGGCCCAGTTGCGGGCAACAAAAGCACGCCAGCCGGACATGACGGCACGGTCAACGTCATCGACGCTGGCATCGGCCGTCGAGGCAATCACCTCGCCCGTGGCCGGGTTATAGACGTTGAGCCGCTTTTCGCTGTCCGACGCGGCCTGACGCCCTTCAATCCACAGGCCATGATGTCGGTCTAAAAACTGCTGCACGGCAGGCTGAATAGCCACCTGGGATTCGGACATAGGATACTCCTTCGTTATTATTCGCAGGGTGTTCATCCAGTCTAAGAGGGGTTTCGCATTCTCGCTTTTGTCTCTGTGACATTCGCTTTGCCACCTGTGACAGGTGCCGCAAATCGTGATAATTCCACCTTATATCGCTGTTCCCGATGAGTGTTCTTTCCTATAGTCAGCCCAGAGCTCTGACAAAACGCAACATAAATGCAACAATGCGAAAACATTGACGGTGCAGTGAGAGAAACGATGGCGTGTGCAAGCGAGCAGGAACAGTATCAGCAGTGGCTGGCGCAGATTAACCAGGTGTGCGGGCGTTTTAATGCACAGCCCACCGGGGGAAAATTCGTCGGCGAACTGGAGACTAGCTATGCGCGCAGCCTGAAGCTCAGCACCGTCACCGCCGGCGGCGTAAATCTGTTCCGCTCCCGTCAGGAGATCAAACAGAGTAATGATGCCTGGTTCTATACCGTCTTCCAGCTTGAGGGCAGTGCGGAAATTGAACAGGATGACCGTCGCGCTGTGCTCCGAACAGGCGATATCACGCTGCTTGACGCCTCCCGACCCTGCTCAATCAACTGGCAGGAAAAATCCCGCCAGATTTCGCTGCTGGTACCCCGCCAGATTATCGAGCAACAGTGTCGTTTCCATGAGATTAGCTGCGCGCTCGCCCTCTCTCGCTCGCTGCCAACGGTACAGCTGAGCCATCGCCTGCTGATGGAAAGCATGAACAACGCCGACCTGAGTGACCGGGAGAGTGAAGCCGCGCTCGAAGCCATGGTCTGCCTGCTGCGCCCCGCATTTCAGCAACGCGACGTGATTCAGCCGCGCAAGGAACGCCTGTTCCAGCATGTCGTGGCGCTGATTGACGATCATATTCAGTCTGACTCTCTGCGCCCGGAGTGGATTGCCGCCGAGAGCGGGATGTCCGTGCGCAGCCTCTACCGCATGTTTGCCGAGAAGGGGCTGGTGGTCGCGCAGTACATTAAAAACCGTCGGCTGGATCTCTGTGCGCAGGTGCTGCGCTCTGCCGGGGATGATGAAAAGCTGGCGGGAATTGGCTACAGCTGGGGGTTCACCGACCATAGCCATTTTTCAACGGCCTTTAAGCAGCGTTTTGGCGTCTCGCCCGGCGAATACCGCAAGCGCCACCGCTAGCTATTTTTTCAGCCATTTACCGTTAATTCCCTTCACGTATTCGCCCGGCTGCGCACGGGCAACCAGTTTTTGCCCCGCCATTTTCGCCACTTCATCGACCGGTAAATTATTGCTGTCGGCAAGCTTCTGATAGCTCTCGGTGCGCGCCGCGTTAATACGGTTTACCAGCGCCAGCGTTTCAGCATCCTGTTGGATCGGGGCAATATACCCGCTGAGTGTTTCCCCCACGCGCCCCTGCGCCCGGGCATCATTTAAGGTCAGCGCAGCCGCCTGCGCATTCATCCCCAGAGCCAGTAAAATCAGAGCTAGTCGTTTCATGGCATCCTCAGAACAGATCGCTGCGCGATTTCAGCAGGGTTTCAACGTCTTTATCGACCTTAATGTGGATCTCGTGTTCGATTTTGACATTCATATTGATGGTAATCGGCTCTTTCGGCGCAGCGACTTCAATACGCGGCGTACAGCCGGTCAGTAGCGCAGCAACGGCAACGGTGAGTACACCAGCCATCTTTTTCATTGTTGTTCCTCACTTTCCTTGCCAGTCGAACTGCGGAGACCGGGTATCGCCGCGTGTTGCTCAAACCAGGTTTGCAGGTTGTCTCCAAAACGCAGGCTGCGCCAGAGGGTAAAGACATTCTCGTCATGGGTATAGTTCAGGTTGACGGAGCTGCTTTTACCATCCACACGGCTGGTTCCCTTGATGGTCGCCTGCATGGTTAATTCACCCAGGTTATCTAAATTGATTCTTGTCCACGAACGAGAAATTTCCATATAGCGGAGCCAGTTGATCGCGGCACCCGCAACCATATTATCTTTCACGATGGCATCCGCCGTATCTTTATCGATACGCAGCGTCATTGGGCCAGGGTTGGTCAGCCAGCCATCTTTAATGATCCATTTTTCATTGTCCAGCCAGAGTGGCAGCGCCCCGCTTACCGGGCCTGACATGGCAAACTGTTTCGGATTGACGGCGCCGATCAGTTCACTTGACGAGATATTGTCCACGCGAAGCAGCGCCGGATCGTGCTGCGGCATCCGCAACTGCTGCATCGTAATCTTCCCGCCGAGGGTTTCCACTTTCACGTTGGTAAGCAGCAGCGGATTGTCCTCCGTCCAGGGATAATCGCCCTGTAGATCGGCGGTAATATTGCGCGCGGTCACCAGGTTTTCCACTTCGCCAATACGCAACGTAACCGGGCCGCGCGTGCCCAGGGACCAGGTCCCCTTGCTGAAGCGGAACGGCAGCACAAAATCGACACCGTTGATCTGGTTATCCGGCATCCAGGCGCTACCGGCTTTCAGCACGCCGTGCCCCCCCGCCTCAAAGCCCTGATAGGCTGCCGCCGAGAAAGCCACCTGCGCATAGAGTACCCCGTCACGCAGCGTCATTTTCCAGTCCGGAGGGATCAGAGGCTGGAACACGGTGAGCGACTGTTTCGGCCACCAGGCCTGCCCGCGAAGGCGTTCACCATCCCAGCGACCATTCACCTGTACCGGGCCGATTTTCTCTGCATGGAGGTCGCCCTTAAACTGGAACACCGTCGGATCGGTGCCGTCGACGCTAAAGGTCAGCACCGACGGTGGCAGCGTGCTGCCACCGGAGAAACGGGTTTGCCCGGCATTGAGCGCCAGCGCGCCGCTGAACGTCGGCTTTTCGGCGTCACGGAACCAGCGCACGGGTTGATCCAGCACCAGACGCGGCGTGCTGACCTCCATGGTTCCATACTGGAGCTTGTCAAAACCGGTGGAGAGCGCCGTGAGCTCAATGAGTTTGTCACGCCACTCGCCTTTCCCGGCGACATCCCAGCGGGCATGCATCGGCGTAAAACTCCCTTTTCCCCAGTAGCGCCACTGCCAGAGACCGCTGTCGGGTAAAAAGTCGTTCGCCTGCCCGTCCAGATGCAGTTCAAAATCGCCCATCTCGTTTTCATGGGCACGCAGGATAGCCTGTAACCGCCCGTCCACGCCCTTCTGCGTCAGCTTCACACCTGCCAGCGGCCAGCGGATTTCATCGATATCAAGCGAGTCAATGATGCGCCCGCGCGAGCGAAGCAGTGCGCCCGGTTCAAAGGCGAGTTGCGGTTCATATACGCTGCCGGTCAGTGTTGCCGGCAATTTGGCATAAAGAATGAGGTCGTTTTGCTTCGCCTCACCGCTGAGATGCAGCGGCATGTCGCTGTTTTCCATACTGAGCCTGCCTGGCCCAATATTGAGTACCGCGTTGCCTTTCCCCGCATCACCATGGGTAAGCACGTTCAAACGCCCGGTCAGGGTGGCTTTCTCAAGCCCCTGCTGCCAGTTATCGGCGCGAAGCGAAACGCGTCCGCTCAGCGGCATACCGGACAGATCCCAGTTCCAGCGCCCGTCGCTGATGTTCAGCTGTTCCGCCGTAACTTGCCACGGCAGATCGAGCAGTGGATCAGGGTTGTCTCGCGCCATCACCACCAGTTGTCCACGGTTGTCTTCCCAGTCCAGATCGGCATCGACGAGAGACGTCAGTTGTGGCACGTTAAAGGTTGCCACCGCGTGGCCTTTTACCGGCACGCCATCCGGCACCAGCGGCAGAGTGAACTCCCCCACCAGTTTAATGGGCTGCGGCTGATCGGGAAGCTGCACATCGAACTGGCTGACCGAAAGCGTCTGGCCGCGAAGCGTTCCTTTAATGCTCACCTGCTCGCCTTTATAGGCTATCTCCTGGCTGGACGGGGTCAGCGAGGCCTTCAGCTCACCCTGCCACTGCTGCCAGGGCGAGAGGGTGAGACGGTGAATGGTCAGCCAGGTATTCGGTAATACCGCCTGCCACTGCGCCAGCGTTTTGGGGGCAACGGTCGACGGCGCGGATTGGGGAATTTTGCTGAGGCAGACGGCGTTAAGATCCAGCGCGCCGATATCCAGCTGCCAGCGGCTCGGATGTGACAGCGTCACGTTCTCAATGCGAGCAATTTCGCACTCTTCAACCAGATAGCGGAGATCGGGGATCACCAGCGCATGACGAGTCAGTTTAGGACTCTCTTCGAAAGCGATACGCGTCCCGACGGGAAGCCAGATTCCGGCAAGCGTCGGTACCCACTGAGCGAGCGTCATCAGCAGCGTCAGCGGCAATAAAATGAACAGCAGTAAAAGCGCAAGTGCGGCTTTGTATTTACCCTTCATGGGCAGTTAATATCCTGATTTAGCGAAAGAATTAAGCCAGCAATGCTGAACATTGTCGCATGTTTAGCGGGTCAATTGAAGCCAAAGGCAAGTTTAAGGATAGAAGCTGTAGCGATATGTGGTAAATTTTTTTGCTATGCATAACCCTAAGAACATATTAAATATTCAATGGGTTATGCATAATTAATGAAATGATTACGAATCAGAACCTGTTCCTTGGCATCGCCAGCAGGTAAAGCATTGCGAATACCAACGCCCCCCAATACACTGAATCATAACGCCAGGGATCAAAGTCAATATGTAAAAAGCCGCGAACAAACTCGTAGCCATTGGCAAATACGTTAATTTGTATGGCCGCAATGGCTATCACAAACAATGTATAAGCAATAAAAAGTGGATATTTGCGGAGCTTGTTAACCTTGAGTTTCCCCATGTATAGCAAGAAGAAAACGGCAATAGATACAATAAAATAGCACAAGGCAGGCAAAATGGGCGGAGTTAATGACAACTCAAACTGTTCCGACATAATTAGTTCTCTTTAGCTATCTGGTACATCTGCCAACCAGTGACGCTTCCACTGGTTAAATCCAGAGCCATCGCGGTTTTAGAGGCTTCTTGCCATCCTCTAATATAATCAGATTCGATATTGCGAAATAAACTCCATGATTTTTCTCTCGGTGCCAGGACTCTCCTGCCCGCACCGTAGGCTGATAATGAGATATCCACTACACCATAAACAATATCAGCTTCATTATTTCCATAACCGAGTTTCGCTGCTGCATAACGATATGCATCTCTTAACGTTCCAGAACGATCTTCGCGGTAGAGAAGATAGTACCCATTTTCATACATATTGTTTAACCCATGTGTAATCATAGGCGCGCCATATGCTGCACATGCAAGGCCGAGCGAGCCGACACACAAACTAGCGCCACCATACACTTGTGCACCACCCGCAACAAAACCAATCTGTTTTAGAGCTAAGGTCGTTGTAGTTGTACGATTTTTTTCGACGACGATGTACAATTTTGCTCGGTTAAAGGTAAGTAAATCATCCTGCTCCTTAAGATGACGTATCTGTTCATCAAGCAATTGAACGCCACCTGACCAGGACAGGCAGTGTGATTCAATCTCCCTTTTAAGATAATCAACACGTTGTTGAGTCTCGAAAAACATGCCTGATGTACCATAAAGCAAATGCTTTGCGGCAGTACGCTGAGCAAGATTTTCAATTTCTAAGACTTTCTCCTCGAAAAGGCTTTTCTCCCGGTTATGGTTGTACACTCGGCCTCCCTGTCATTTGAAAATGATAACTCTAATACTACCTTCAATATCAAGACATTCAAGGGGCCGTGCCTATGAGAGACTGAGTGTATCAACACGGAGATATTGTTTGATCCTTTTCCCAAACATACATACTTGTTGTGTTCGACGTTTGGTTCGTAACCACATCTGGCAATGACTTGCAGGCATGGCGCGGGCAAATTCCCGCAGCGAAAATGTTGGATATGAATATCATGGAGTTAGGGTAACAAGATGCTCTAGAATAATTCATAGAACTTATTGAATTCAATAATATTTTAGAAATTGTAAGATAATTTTAATCATGCTAACGTGAATGCAAAATCACTGGAGAAAGTCTTATGAAACTCGCGGTATATAGCACAAAGCAGTACGACAAAAAGTATCTGCAACATGTTAACGAAGCTTACGGGTTTGAGCTTGAATTTTTCGACTTTCTGCTGTCCGAAAAAACCGCCAAAACGGCGCACGGCTGTGAAGGCGTCTGCATTTTTGTTAACGATGACGGCAGTCGTCCGGTGCTGGAAGAGTTGAAAAAACAGGGAGTGAAGTATATCGCCCTGCGCTGTGCAGGCTTTAACAACGTGGATCTCGATGCGGCGAAAGAGCTGGGGCTGAAGGTGGTGCGCGTTCCGGCCTACTCCCCGGAAGCCGTCGCGGAACATGCGATTGGCATGATGATGTCGCTCAACCGTCGTATTCACCGCGCTTATCAGCGCACCCGTGATGCCAACTTCTCGCTGGAGGGGCTGACCGGCTTTACTATGTACGGTAAAACCGCAGGGGTGATCGGGACCGGGAAAATTGGCGTCGCTGCCCTGCGGATCCTCAAAGGCTTTGGCATGCGTCTGCTGGCGTTTGATCCGTATCCAAGCGCCGCGGCGCTGGAGCTGGGCGTGGAATATGTCGACCTGCCGACCCTGTTCTCGCAGTCTGATGTGATCTCCCTGCACTGCCCGCTGACGCCGGAAAACTATCACCTGCTTAACCAGGCGGCGTTTGACCAGATGAAAGACGGCGTGATGATCATCAACACCAGCCGTGGTGGCCTGGTTGACTCTCAGGCCGCTATCGAAGCGCTGAAAACCCAGAAGATTGGCGCACTCGGGATGGACGTGTATGAGAACGAACGCGATCTGTTCTTTGAAGACAAGTCCAATGATGTGATTCAGGACGACGTGTTCCGCCGCCTGTCTGCCTGTCATAACGTCCTGTTTACCGGTCACCAGGCGTTTCTGACGGCTGAAGCGCTGATCAGCATTTCAGAAACCACGCTGGGTAACCTGCAGCAGCTGGAAAAAGGCGAAACCTGCCCTAACGAGCTGGCATAAGTATGACGCCGGGTGGCGGCTATGCCCCACCCGGCGTACTGTCTGTTTCCCAGGTTCGGTGAGCAACGCGCCACCAGAGCAGGACGGCCACCAGCGCAATCGCGCTCAGCACGCTGAATGCCGTCGCAAAGGAGTAATACCCGGCTATCGTGCCGGTTAACGCCGGGCTCATCGATGCCCCAACGCCCTGCATCAACATCACCACGCTCTGCCCGGCATTGACGTGCCCGCTCCCTCGCAACAGCACAACAATAAACGACGGTACTACGACGCCGAGGATGCCTGCGGCCAGCCCGTCGAGAATTTGCACCGGGATCATCATCAACGGCGCGTCCGTGGACGCCGCCAGCGCCGCACGCACCGGCATCACCAGCAGCGCCAGCATAATTAATCGCCAGTAGCCGTAGTGTTCTATTCTCCGTGCGACCCAAATGGCGACGGGGATCATCACGGCCTGAGAAATAATGACAGTGCCCGCTGCATACAAGCCGGGGTTGATTGAAGCGGGTGCCGCCGCCACCCTCATGCTGAGCATCGGTAACAGGGCAGCGTTCGCCAGATGGAACAGGAGCAGCGTCAGTCCGGTAACAAACAGCGCCCGGTTTTTAATCAGCACCGCAAAGCCCGGAACAGGCAGGTTCGCTGGAGAGGACAACCCGCGCGCGGCATTGTTGTCGATATCCTTATTGCGAATGGCAAGCAGCGCACACAACGTTAGCAACGTCGTACAGGTCATCAGCAGGAAAATTCCGCCGACGCCCCAGTACCAGGCAATGCCGCCAGCCATCAGTGCGGTCATAAAATTGCCCGCATGATTAAACGCCTCATTTTTGCCCATCTGCGCGCTGAACCCACTCTGGCCGGTCAGCCCTAAGGTAATTCCGGTGATCAATGGCCCCACAAACGCCGCACAGATGCCGGTGATAATTTGTGAAACGGCGACAACGCCGCTCTGCTGGCTAAACCAGAGCAGAAGCGTGCTCAGGGTGATCAACAGGCAAAGCAGCGCGAGTACAGCGCGTTTGTTTCGGGAGGTGTCGGTGATGAATCCCGCCGGGAGCGTGGCCAGTAAACCCGCCAGCCCGCCCGCCGTCATCAGAATACCAATATCATCAGGCGTCCAGTGACGTTCGGTGAGAAAAATACCGAGAAAAGGGCCGAGGCCATCGCGGACATCCGCAATGAAAAAACTGGTCAGGCATAACGCCCGCAGCGAACGAAGAGACATACTGCCTGCCTTTACAAAGGGTCGCCTGAAAAAATTAAAACGTAGTATACCCGGCATTGCGCGGTTTGGTACGTCGCGTCGCAGGTACGGATTGTCGCGGATCGCGTCATAAAGAAGCAGTGGCTTTGCCCAGGCTTCTCATCATATTCGTCGTCAGGCTAAGTTGTTCGCTCCCCATCTGATGGGACAGTTCTTCCATCGCTGCCTTCCATACCGGAATGACCTGTTCGAGCAGGCTCCAGCCCTCTGCTGTGAGGGTGAGTCGTTTACCGGCACGCCCCCGGCCTCCCACCGCGTCGATAATGCCGCGGGACACCATACTACCTATATTTCGACTCAGCGTGGTGGCATCTACCCCCGCCCTTGCGGCCAGTTCTGCAACGGTTTCATTGGGTGCACCTCCGATCCCAACCAAAAGACTGAACTGCTCTGCGGTCAGACCAAACGGTCTTAAGCAGGCGTTGTAATAGCGTGTAATAGCCCGGGCAGTGGCTCGCGCCTGAAACACAGGACAGACTTCCGGAATGGTCTTCAGCAGCGCCACATCGATGTTGTTCATCTTTTCATCTCGACAATCAATACAATATCAAATACTGTATATACACTATTAATCAGATTTGAGGAACAGTGATGCCCGCATTCGTCCACATCAACTTACGTATTATTGACCCTGCGCGACAGGCCAACCTTGCCCCCCGCTTCACATTAGCGTTAGAGGAAGCGGGAGGGAAAATTGTGCATTTTGGTTCGGTTGCAGAAGTACTCTAAGGCGATGAAGCCCCGTTACCCTATGCTGGCATTTTTGAATTCCCGACTTTAGATCAGGCGCTTGCTTTCTATCATTCAGAAAAGTATGCGCCGATTAAGGCTGAACGCCAGCTAGCCCAGCAGGCCAGGATGTTCATCGTCACGACAGGCTGAACGCGTCATTGACCCCATGCCGGGAACGTTCGCCTGTATAGCTATCACAGAACCGAAATTTGTCTCCGTTATGACAACCTGCTCTCTGTTTTCCTGGAATTAACGGTCTAACCTGAATTGTGTAAAAAACACTCAGGAGGGACAAATGTACAATTCAATTTTGGTTCCAATTGATATTTCCGAAGATAGCCTGACGCATATGGTGATTCCTTTCGTTCAGGCTCATACCGCACTTAACACAGCTAAAGTCCATTTTCTTACGGTCATTCCTTCGCTACCTTATTATTCATCTTTAGGCCTGGCCTACTCCGTGGAGATGCCGAAGCTAAAAGAGTTCCAGCATGCGGCCTTAGAAAAACTGGATGAAATCGTTAAGCAATTTAAAATTCCGCCAGAAAAGGTGCAGACGCACGCCGTTACGGGATCGCCAAAAGATCAGATCCTTAAACTCGCGGACACGATCGGCGCCGACCTGATCATCATCGCCTCCCATAAGCCTGACATATCAACGTATCTGTTAGGTTCAAATGCGGCGGCAGTGGTGCGCCACGCAAAATGCCCTGTGCTGGTCGTAAGATAAAAAACCGGGCGAAGAGCCCGGTTTTTTTGCTGACACTTCCCTGTCCCAGGGGGCGCGGAAAATGCTAAAACGCGTTTATGTATTCACCACGCTGGCGTTTAAATTGAGATCGGCAATGGCGGCGGGTTTTCCAAGTAAATATCCCTGAACTTCATCACACTTATTTTTTTTAAGAAAAGCCAGCTGTTCGCTGGTCTCCACTCCTTCAGCGGTCACTTCCATGGAATAGGCTTTACCCAAATCGATTATCTTCTCGACTACCGATTGGTTCTGTGGCGAATCCGCTAAGGTAAAAATAAAGCTTTTATCGAGCTTTAGCCCATCAAACTGAAACTTTCGAAGATAGCTCAGAGAGGCATAGCCTGTACCGAAATCATCGATCAGAATCCGTACGCCCATTTTTTTGAGGGCTTTCATGGTGTGCAACGTTTTTTCTGGATCGGAAAGCGTGACATTTTCAGTCACTTCTATTTCCAGCCTGGTGGGTTCAAGTCCCGTTTCGTGAAGAATTTCTTTTACTCTTTCAGCCAGATCGCTCGCCTGGAATTCAATAGCCGAAATGTTGACTGATACCGATAACCCTGGCAATTGTTCTTTGGCCTCCGTACACGCTTTACGAATGACCCAGTTGCTGAGGCTAATAATCAGCCCTGTTTCTTCAGCCAACGGGATAAACTGATCGGGCATCATGGTTCCTCGATCCGGGTGTTGCCACCGGACCAGCGCTTCGACGGCATCTGTTTTCGAATATCGGAGGTTATAACGCGGTTGATAAACCAGATAGAGTTGGTCTTCGCGAATGGCGGTCTTCAGCTCCAGTTCGAGTTTTCTGCGTTCGGTCAGCTTTTCCGACATATCCTGGCGATAATAGACCCATCGGTTTCTCCCGGATTGTTTTGCCTGGTAAAGCGCAATGTCAGCATAGCGCAGAAGATCGTTTGCGCTGTTGCCGTCTTGTGGCGCCAGTGCAATCCCCATGCTTACCCCTATTGTCACATCATTGCCATCAATGGTGAAAGGACGGTTGAGTTCTGACACGATGCGCTGGCACACCTCTTCAATCTGGTCTGTCTGGCTGGTATTACCGAGGAGCAGCATAAATTCATCCCCGCCCTGCCGTGCAACAAAATCACCGCTCCGAATACAGCTTTTAAGACGTAAGGCGACCTCGCCAAGCAGAGCGTCGCCGGTGGAATGCCCAAAAATGTCATTGACGGGTTTGAACTTGTCCAGATCCAGGCAAATCATTGCAAAGGGATAATTATTGACGCCTTCATTCGCTAACCGGCCCGCCAGAAACTCCTTAATATGATACCGGTTTGGAAGCCCCGTTAATTCATCATGCCGTGACAGGAATTCCACACGTTTAGTTGCTTCCACTTCCAGAGAGACATCTGTTGCCGCGCCCCGTAAAACCACCGAACCATCAGGCTGAGAAGAAAATTTAGCCAGAAGCGTGCAGTAGGACGTGGATTGCTGATAGTTAATATAAGGGCAATTCTTAAATTCGAAGCGTCCAGTTAATTCCCAGTGGCGGACACGATCATAAAGTAAGTGACTTGTCGACGGAAAGAGCTCATCCAGCCTGCGGCCGATCCATTGACTATGTTCATATCCCGTTACCGTGGAGAAACGACCTGATAGCCATGTAATCTTTAACGATAAGTCAGTTTCCCAGAACCAATCGCTGGTTGTTTCACTGACATCCCTGAATCGTTTTTCACTGGTGATAAGATTCAACCGTGCCTGCTCAAGGAGAAAGGCATTTTCGTCATGAATTCTCGCCTTGTGCATAATATGACGCATAAGGATCACCGTCATCGATATTGTCAGCAGTACGGAAAGAATGAGTAATGGCAGGAAATAAACGATCAGCGCCTGGCCAGGATTTTCACTGTCCCATAAAATATGCACATCACCATTTGGCGTGCTTATGGTCAATGACGTCTGATTATTCACTTCATTGGGTGAAATGCGAACATTTTTGATGGCGGCATCATGCCCAATCGCAAGGAGTTTTTTAGCCGTTAATTTGTCGACAAACACCATGACTGAAGGCCTGCCCGGTAACGGTTGCACACTCGAATCATCACCCGTTGTTATCCATTCAGCAGAAACAATGGCCGGTATGCCGTCGATAAGCGTTAGCATGGACACCGGCAATCCCTTTTTTTTGCTCAGTTCACTGAGTAAACGGTCTTTTGTGGATTGACCCAACCAACGCTCCAGATCTTCAGGTATCCGTTTCCCGGAAATCACGCTGTAGCGCGTGGCGCCTTCCGGAGAGAGAACAAACACCCCCTCATAGCCAAAGTTATCATACAGAGACTTGCCAAGATTCTGCTTATCCCATGCCCAGTGCATGTCAACATTCTGATGAAGATGTTTGTAGGCATCCCCCCACTCGGCATAGTCTTTCAAATGGCTACGGATGCTCTCCTGTCGGGTATCTAACGCTTTTCTTAGTAAGAAATCATCATGCGAATCGCTGATTTCATTAACATTATTTTTTATTATCAACAAAGAAATTATTGCCGCCGCAAAAATAGCGATCAGCAACGTTACAACATAGGTAAAGGTTTTATTTATCAGCCTCTTAGAATGCTCAGCATCCGTAAAGCCAGGAGTGGTCAGAGGTAGGGTCATCTTTCGCCTTCTTAACTGCTATAACGTCGATTTTTTTGTTATCCTCATTTATCGGCATAAAAGGGCAAAAATTTAGAATTAAAAAAGACATTTGAAAGAAGATTTTATTTCTTACAACCCAGTTCAAATTATTAACAGTTCTCGAATGTAGAGCTTTGTCTCTATTAATAAAAAATCCTTTTATCGGCGCGTTCAATTTCACCGGTTATCTTTCAAAAGCATGCTAAAATATCGCTGATTAAAGGGTATAAAAAACCGGGCTTCACGCCCGGTTCTTTTTTTCAGCCCAAATGGACACTATTCACTTAACCCACGATTCTCCAGCATCGGTTCAATCCTCGGATCGTGCCCGCGCCAGTTCCGGTAAAGTTCACCTAAATCAGTGCTGTTCCCGCGCGACAAAATCGCCTCGCGGAATTTCTGTCCGTTTTCACGCGTCAACCCGCCCTGCTCGACAAACCACTGATAGCCATCGTCTGCCAGCATTTGCGTCCACAGGTAGGCGTAATACCCCGCCGCATAGCCACCGCCGAAGATATGGGCGAAATAGCTGCTGCGATAACGCGGGGGTACCGCGGGCAGGTCCAGCCCCTCTTTTTTCAACGCAGCCGTTTCAAAGGCTTCAACGTCAGATTCGGCTTCACTGATGGCGTGCCAGTTCATGTCCAGCAATGCCGCACCCAGCAGCTCCGTCATGTCATAACCCTTGTTGAAATGGGTCGCGTTGAGCATGCTTTCCCGCAGCGCGTCCGGCATCGGTTCACCGGTTTCGTAGTGACGGGCGTAGCGGGTAAATACCTGAGGATGGCTGGCCCAGTGTTCATTGATCTGCGACGGAAATTCAACGAAATCACGCGGCGTATTGGTACCGGACAGCGTGGCGAAGCGCTGGCTGGCAAACAGACCGTGCAGGGTATGCCCAAACTCGTGGAACAGGGTAATTACGTCGTCCCAGGAGAGTAACGCGGTGCCCCCGTTACCCGGTTTTGGGTAGTTACAGACATTGTAGATAACCGGGCGGGCAGAAAACTCAAAAGATTGTTCAACGAAATTGCCCATCCAGGCTCCGCCCTGCTTGGAATCGCGGGCAAAGAAGTCGCCGTAAAACAGCGCCATCCCTTCACCGGTATGGTCGAAAATTTCCCATACGCGAACGTCCGGATGATAAACCGGAATATCGAAGCGTTCCACGAAGCGGATACCGAACAGCTGGCTGGCCGCCCAGAAGACGCCGTCATGCAACACGGTATTGAGCTCAAAGTAGGGCCGGATCTGCGACTCATCAAGCGCATATTTCGCCTGGCGCACGCGCTCGGCATAAAAGGCCCAGTCCCAGGCCTGCACGGTGAAACCGCCCTGCTCGTCATCAATCACTTTCTGAATATCGGCCTGTTCGCGCTCCGCACGGGCTCGGGCGGCAGGCACAATGCCGCGCATAAAGGCCAGCGCGGCGTCGGGGGTTTTCGCCATCTGGTCGGCAATACTCCAGCTGGCGTAATCCTCAAAGCCGAGCAGGCGAGCCTGACGCGCACGGAGCGCCGTCAGACGCAGGATCAGCGCGCGGGTATCGTTTTCATCCCCTTTCTGGGTACGCGTCCAGCCTGCGTTGAACAGGTTTTCACGCGTCTGCCGATTGCGCAGCGCAGAGAGCGCAGGTTGTTGAGTCGTATTCAGCAGTGAGATCAGCCAGCGGTCGTTAAGCCCTTTTTCCGCGGCCGCCTGCGCGGCGGCGGCGATCTCTTCTGCACTGAGCCCCTCAAGCTGATGCGCATAATCCACCACCAGCCCACCCGCTTTATCGGCGGAAAGCAGACGCTGGTTAAACTGGCTGGTCAGGGAGGCTGCCTCGGTGTTCAGCGCCTTCAGCTCGGCTTTTTCTGTCTCATTCAGACGCGCACCGGCCAGAATAAACCGCTGGTAGGTCTCCTCGACCAGCCGACGGGACTCGGCATCCAGCGCACCGCGATCTTGCCAGACGCTCTCAACGCGGGCGAAAAGTGTGTCATTCAGCCAGATGTCATTCGCCAGCGCGGCAAGTTCAGTGGAAAACTGCTCCTCTAACTCTTGCAGGTACGGATTGGTATGCGCAGAGGTCATGGCGAAAAAGACGCTGCTGACGCGCGAGAGCATAACGCCGCTTTTCTCCAGCGCCAGCACGGTATTATTGAAGTCTGGCGCGGCGGTTTGCGAGACAATCGCATCAATGTCCGCCCGCTTCTGACGCAGCGCTTCATCGAACGCCGGACGATAGTGACTGTCGTTAATCTGATCAAAATGGGGTGCCTGGTAAGGCAACAGACTGATTTCAAAAAAAGGATTCGTGGCCGTCATCTTTCACTCCTCAGAACGGATATCTTCCCAGAGTAGGCCAGGCCGCCATCACCTGCAATGCTGTCATACAAATGTTGCCTTAACGCACCCTCTGCGGCCGTGCTATGTTAGTACAACACAAAAAGCGTTGAGGAACAGTGAGATGATTATTTTAGTTACCGGGGCAACGGCGGGTTTTGGTGAATGCATCACGCGTCGCTTCGTCGCCAACGGGCACAAGGTGATTGCAACGGGCCGTCGTCAGGAGCGCCTGCAGGAGCTGAAAGACGAATTAGGTGACAGCATCCTGACCGCACAGCTGGACGTGCGCAACCGCGCAGCCATTGAAGAGATGATTGCTAACCTGCCTGCCGAGTGGCGCGCCATTGATCTGCTGGTCAACAACGCCGGACTGGCGCTGGGCATGGAGCCCGCGCACAAAGCCAGCGTTGAAGACTGGGAAAACATGATCGACACCAACAACAAAGGGCTGGTCTATATGACTCGCGCGGTGTTGCCGGGCATGGTTGAGCGTAATCGCGGTCACATTATCAATATTGGTTCTACCGCCGGGAGCTGGCCTTACGCGGGCGGCAACGTCTATGGTGCGACCAAAGCGTTTGTCCGTCAGTTCAGCCTGAACCTGCGCACCGATCTGCACGGCACCGCCATTCGCGTTACCGATATCGAGCCGGGTCTGGTGGGCGGCACCGAATTCTCCAACGTGCGTTTCAAGGGTGACGACGCGAAAGCGGATAAAACCTACGAAAATGCTAATGCGCTGACGCCGGAAGATGTCACTGAAGCGGTCTGGTGGGTGGCGACGCTGCCTAAGCACGTCAACATCAATACCGTGGAAATGATGCCAGTGACCCAGAGTTTTGCCGGACTTAGCGTCCATCGTGGCTAAATAAGCCCCACCCGGCCTGCGGGCCGGGTCTGTTTCGGGTTCGAAAAGAATGGTAGTATGTTCAGGCTAACTCTCTGAGAAATGACAACTCATGGCCGCTGAATCGCAACTCAATCCCACCCAGCCCGTAAACCAGCAAATCTATCGCATTTTGCGACGTGATATTGTCCATTGCCTGATTCCGCCGGGAACGCCGCTTTCTGAAAAAGAGGTCTCGGTGCGTTTTGACGTCTCCCGTCAGCCGGTGCGTGAAGCGTTCATTAAGCTTGCTGAAAACGGCCTGATTCAGATCCGCCCGCAGCGCGGCAGCTACGTAAACAAAATTTCACTTTCTCAGGTGCGTAACGGCTGTTTCGTTCGCCAGGCCATTGAATGCGCGGTCGCCCGCCGGGCGGCAACGCTTATCAATGATAACCAGTGTTACCTGCTGGAGCAGAACCTGCATCAGCAGCGTATAGCGATCGACCGTAAGCAGCTCAACGATTTCTTCCAGCTCGATGATGAATTCCACCAGAAACTGGCACAAATAGCGGATTGTCAGTTGGCCTGGGATACCATTGAGAACATCAAGGCCACCATCGACCGCGTGCGTTATATGAGCCTCGATCACGTCTCCCCGCCGGAAATGCTGCTCAGACAGCATCACGATATTTTCAGCGCGCTGGAAAAACGCGACCCGGACGGCGTGGAAAAAGCGATGACGCTGCATTTGCAGGAAATCAGCGAATCCGTGCAGCTTATTCGTCAGGAAAACAGCGAGTGGTTTAGCGAGGAGTAATATTCGCCGCACCCTGTTGGGCGCGGCGTTGGGTTTAGCGAACTACTAACACCGGAATCGTGGCGTAGCGCAGAATGGATTCCGCATTCGATCCCAGCAGATGGGTGGTGATGCTCGGGTTTTTCGACCCGATGACAATCGCATCGTATTTCCCCTCCTTGCTCAGCTTGATAATTTCATCGCGAACGTTGCCAAAACGAACCATGCTGTGAATATTCTCTGGGGCAATATCAAACAGTCTTTTTAATTCGTTCATTTTCTTCGCGGATTCCGCGGTCATATACTCTTCAAACTTTTTGATATCGGCATTGAACCCGCGCAGGAGAGACCGACTGCTGGCAGGCAGAATGTTGACCAGGGTAATTGATGCCCCCTCTGCCTTTGCAAGGCTTGCCGCGTGGCGAACCGCTTTGTCGCTCAAATCCATTTCAAACACATCTACAGGCATCAAAATGTTCTTATACATAAGCCTGACTCCTTATTCCGATGAAAGGGTTATTTCCTGTACCCAGAATGGCAGCAGAAATATAAACCAATCCTAAACGCTTCCATGTTGAAACTATCAATAAATGAAAATAACGGTCTGCTTTGTAAATTGCTGTCGCGAACCGTCAGCACCTCATATCATTAAGAAAAAAGTGTGACTTTGATCAAAAACAAAAACATCACTTGCAGACAGGCGTATTTATATGCCCCGTGAACGGTGAAACCTGAAATACCGCCGTAACGGATAAGTTAGAGAGGAGAAAATACCATGATGACATACGACCGTAACCGCAATGCAATTACCACTGGCAGCCGCGTGATGATTAGCGGCACAGGCAAAACTGGCGTGATTAAAGCGATCCACAGCGACGGGCTGGATGCCGCGCAGGTGCGCCGCAGCAAAACGGTGGAAGTGGAAGGATGCGAAGGTAAGTTCGAGCCGATTGAGCTGATTCGTCTGGGTATGCACTAAGTTGTGCGCTGACATGCCGCCGCACACGGCGGCATGTACTGAATTACCGTTGAGACGCGTACTGCGCCACGGTAGCTTTCGCGCCCTTTTGCACCAAAGACCGGTACGCGGTCATCACCGCATCAACAAAGACCGTCTCACGCGGTAATTCTTTGCCAAAGATAGACTCAATGCCGAGCAGCGCACGCACGCGGCTTTCCCCTTCAGCACTTCCCTTCACTGCCGCCTGAATCACCGCCAGCTGCGGATCGCTCACCTCGATGGCATTACCCTGCTCATCCACTCCGCCGACATAGCGCATCCAGCCCGCCACGCCCAGCGCCAGCAGGGGGAAAGGTTTCTGATGCACCAGATGCCAGCGCACGGAATCTAACATGCGTTGCGGGAGCTTCTGACTGCCGTCCATCGCGATTTGCCAGGTGCGATGACGCAGAGCCGGGTTGCTGTAGCGGGCAATCAGCAGATCGGCGTAATGTCCTAAATCGACGCCTTTCACCTTCAGGGTCGGCGCCTGCTCGTGGAGCATCAGCGCGTGAGCCGCAACGCGGTAATTCTCATCTTCCATGCAGTCGTTGATATGCTGATAACCGGCCAGATACCCCAGGTAAGCCAGGAAGGAGTGGCTGCCGTTAAGCATGCGCAGCTTCATCTCTTCAAACGGAATGACGTCTGATACCAGCTCGGCCCCGGCTTTTTCCCACGCAGGACGCCCCGCCACAAAGTTGTCTTCGATCACCCACTGGCGAAAGGGTTCACAGGCCACGCCCGCCGGATCACGCACGCCAGTGAGCTGTTCGATTTTATCCAGCGTATCAGGCGTGACCGCAGGTACGATGCGATCCACCATGGTTGACGGGAACGTAACGTTAGCCTCGATCCAGTCCGCCAGCTCACCGTCTACCGCCCGGGCATAGGAGCAGGTTACGTTGCGCATCACATGACCGTTTTCCGGCATGTTGTCGCAGGACATCACGCTAAAGGCCGGTAACCCCGCCGCTTTGCGACGCGCCAGCGCTTCCACCACCACACCCGGTGCGGACGTCGGCTGATGCGGGTTTTGCAGGTCGGCGGCGATGAATGGATGATCGAGCATCAGTTGCCCGGTTGCGGGAGAGTGACAGTAGCCCTTCTCGGTAATGGTCAGTGAAACAATCGCCACCTGCGGTTCGCACATCGCTGCCAGTACGGTCTCCAGCCCGTCAACCTGCGCGTGGTGGGCCTTTTTGACCACGCCCACCACGCGGGATGTCCACGCTTCGGCGGACATCTCCGCTACGGTATAGAGGTTATCCTGCGCCTTCAGGTCGGCAATTTGCTGCTCGCCGCCAATCAGGTTGACCTCACAGTAGCCCCAGTCGCTGCCATAATCAGACGCGAGGATGTCGGCATACACCGCCTGATGCGCGCGGTGAAAGGCGCCAAATCCTAAATGAACAATGCGTGCTTTAAGGCTGTCGCGATTGTACTGAGGCAGCGTCGCTTTGGCCTGTAATAACGTGTTTTCCATGATTAAGACTCGTTAATTAGAAAGCTGTGGATCGCTGCCGCTTGTTATAAAGCGGCAGCGTCTGCTGACTACACCAACTAGAATGGCAGTTGGGGTAAAAAATCTCTGCCATCCACCATACTGATACTGCCATTTGAGATTTTGATTTATATTAACTTTTGTTCAGGTGGTGTGACACAAAGGCAAAGTTGTGTGACAAGTCACGCAGGCTGTATACCATTACCGCCGTGACGATACCGTGCCGTAGGCCACAGGCTCTTTTGGCGTGGCCTCCGCAGCATCTTCCGCTGCGCTCAAATCACGATCCCGCACTTCGGGCATCAGGCAGGCCGAGACCAGACCAATCACTGAGTAAGCCACCAGCATGGCCACAATCGGCCACCAGGAACCGGTCATGTTACAGAAGATCCCCGCCAGCACCGGACCAAACCCCACCGCCACCAGACCGCCCGCCTCTTTGGAGATAGCCATCCGGGTAAAGCGATTTCGCGAGCCAAACATCTCCGCCATGGTGATATTTTCCAGCGCAAACAGCCCCAGTACCGCGAAATTATGGATAACGATGATGGAGAGCATAATGGTTCCCGGCGCATAGCTTTTATCGACGATGATCGACAGCATCGGGTAGGCCAGAATAATGGCGGAAATATTAAGGATAATGTACGGCAGACGGCGTCCCACTTTATCGGACAGCCAGCCCAGCAGCGGGATAGAGATAAACCCAAGAATGGAGCTTATCATCAGCGCGTCGGTGGGAATGGCTTTATCGAACAGCAGCGTCTGGACCAGATAACCGGCCAGAAACGTCTGAATCAGACCCGAGTTGCCCGCCTGACCGAAACGCAGACCGGTCGCCAGCCAGAAAGATTTACTTTTCACCATGGCACCTAACGATGTGTCCGGCTGCGCGGTTTGAGCATCGTTCACTTTCTCAAAGACCGGGCTTTCCTTGAGGTTCATACGCAGCCAGATGGCAAAGATCATCACCACGACGCTGGCGAGGAACGGCACGCGCCAGCCCCAGGCGAGCAGCTGTTCGCGGTCGAGGGCAAAGAACATAACGGCCCAGATAGCGGTCGCGCTCAGCGTCCCGCAGTTAGTGCCCATCGCCACCAGCGAGGAGATGATGCCGCGTTTACCTTTCGGTGCGTACTCCGCCAGCATGGTCCCGGCCCCGGAGATCTCTGCCCCTGCCCCGAGTCCCTGAATGATGCGCAGCGTCACCAGCAGTACGGGCGCGAAAATCCCGATCTGTGCATAGGTGGGCAGCACGCCAATCAGCGTGGTGCAGATCCCCATCATGGTGATGGTGATAAACAGTACCTTTTTACGGCCAATGCTGTCGCCCATGCGACCAAAAATAAAGGCGCCGACGATACGCGCGATATAGCCTGCGCCGTAGGTTCCCATCGCCAGGATCAGTGCCATCGCAGCGGACTGTTCCGGGAAGAAGATTTCATGAAATACCAGGGCGGCCCCCAGCGAGTAGAGCTGGAAATCCATGAACTCCAGCGCGGTGCCCAGCCAGCCTGAAACGGCGGCTTTCACCAGATCGGAGGTGGTTCTTTGAGGTTGTGCTTGCGTCATAATGGCTATCTCTGAAAGGTAAGATGCGTACCACATAGAGCCCGTCTTCGCGGGCTCTTCACCGCGTGAATTATTCTGGGTTGAACGTGAGCAGGACCTTGCAGCACTGCCTCTGGTCTTTCTCAAACAGTTCAATGGCGTCTGTTACATGGTGATAGTCAAAGGTATGGGTGATCAGTTTTTCCGGGTCGATCAGTCCTTTTGTCAGCCAGTCGATGACGACCGGGAATTTATTGGCGTTCAGGCGCGAGGAGAAAATCGCCAGCTCTTTGCCGGTGATGCCCTGCTGAACAATCTGGCTCGGTTCGCTGGAGAAGCCCATCAGCACGATGCGCGCCGCCGGCGAGGCCAGGGTTATCGCTTCCTGTAAAATGGACGGATGACAGGCGGCATCAATGATTAACGTCGGTTTGATGCCTTTTTCGTCCAGCGCGGCCTGCAACGACTGCTCGCCGTTATTAAAGACCCAGTCCGCGCCGCTGCGCTGGGCCATTGCCAGGCGTTCGTCTATGCGGTCAACCACAATCACCTGTTTCACCTTATAGACGCCCTTCAGCGCCTGCACGGTGACCAGCCCCATCGGGCCTGCGCCGTAGATCAGCGCCACGTCCTGTTCACCAGGGTTGGCCTGCCCCGTCACGTTGGCGGCAATGGTAAATGGCTCAACCATGACGGCGTGTTTATCCGGGATCGCATCCGGGATGCGCCAGGCATTTTTTGCGGGTACCGTTGCATATTCGCTGAAACCGCCGTCGCGGTGAACGCCCAGCACCACCAGCGAGGTGCAGACGTTTGGTTTTCCGACGGAGCACGGGTAGCAGTGTCCGCAGCTGATCACCGGGTCAACCGACACGCGTTCTCCTGACCGGGACGGATCCACGCCCTCGCCAACGGCATCGATCACGCCAAAAAACTCGTGGCCAATCACGCGCGGATACTTCGCAAACGGGTTATGGCCGCGGTAGATGTGGCTGTCCGAACCGCAGATCCCGGCGAGTGAGATTTTGACGCGCACTTCGCCTGCGCCTGGCTGCGGGCGTGGACGCGCTTCAATGACCAGCTGGTTCGGCTGTTGAATGACTATGCTTTTCATCGTTCGCTCCTCGTTTACCAGTTCCACAGCGTACCGTCTTCAAGACGTGCCACCGGCAGGTACGCCGGATCGTACGGGTATTTCGCCGCCAGTTTCTCGTCAAACTCAATGCCCAGCCCTGGCTTGTCACCCGGGTGCATATAGCCGTTATCAAAGCGCCAGCTGTGCGGGAAGACGTCGAGCATTTGTTCGGAATAGCCCATATATTCCTGCACGCCAAAGTTCGGTACCCACAGGTCAAAATGCAGCGCGGCGGCATGACACACCGGCGACAGATCCGACGGGCCGTGCGAACCGGTACGTACCTGGTAGAGCGACGCAAAGTCAGCGATGCGACGCATGCCGGTGATGCCGCCCGCATGCGTGATTGTGGTGCGGATATAGTCGATAAGCTGCTCTTCGATAAGCTGCTTGCAGTCCCAGATGCTGTTAAACACCTCGCCCACCGCAATGGGCGTGACGGTGTGCTGGCGAATAAGACGGAAGCAGGCCTGGTTTTCGGCAGGCGTGGGATCTTCCATCCAGAACATGCGGAAGTCTTCGATGCTCTTACCGAAGCGCGCCGCCTCAATGGGCGTCAGACGGTGGTGCATATCGTGCAGGAGGTGTTCATTGAAGCCAAATTTACTGCGCACCGCGTCGAACAGTTTGGGTGTGAAATCGAGGTATTTCTCGGTCGACCAGAGCTGCTCTTCCGGCCAGTCGCCTTTGGTGGCAGGCTCGTAGGCCAGCCCTTTTCCTTTCGACATGCCGTAGGTGGTTTTCATACCCGGCACACCGCACTGCACGCGGATCGCCTTGAAGCCCATCTCTTTATGACGCGCGTAATCTTCCAGCACGTCGTCAATGGTGTGACCGGTCGTGTGGCAGTAGACCATCACGCCTTCACGGGAGGCGCCGCCCAGCAGCTGATAGAGCGGCATATTGGCCGCTTTGGCTTTGATGTCCCAGAGCGCCATATCAACGGCGGAGATGGCCGACATGGTGACCGGTCCGCGACGCCAGTAGGCGCCTTTATAGAAGAATTGCCAGATATCTTCGATACGGTGCGCGTCGCGGCCAATTAACTGCGGGCAAAGGTGATCCTTCAGGTACGAAGCGACGGAGAGCTCGCGTCCGTTCAGCGTAGCGTCACCGAGGCCGACAATCCCGTCATCGGTGGTGATTTTAAGGGTGACAAAGTTCCGCCCCGGGCAGGTAACAAATACGTCAGCCGCGACAATCTTCATAGTTCCTTTCCTTACATCGTTCGTTGTGATGCCGGAAATTTACTCAATTGCAATACTACCATACAAGTATAATGATCATGAAATCAGCGAGCGATCACAAAACCGGGGGCTCAGGCCCGCCCCCATCCCGCCACGATAATTAGCATCCCGCACAGAGCAATTAGCGCGCCGGCCCAGTCATAGGCGCTAAGCCTGACGCCGTCCACCACGCGTAACCACAGCAGCGCGGTACAGACATATACACCGCCGTAGGCCGCGTAGACGCGCCCACTTGCCGCCGGATGCAGCGTTAACAGCCAGACAAAAAGAGCAAGCGCGACGCCCGCCGGGATCAGCAATAATGCGCTACCTCCCTTCTTCAGCCAGAGCCAGGGCAGGAAGCAACCGATGATTTCGCAGAGCGCAGTGGCAAAAAAAAGCAGCGTGGTTTTGAGCATATTTCACTTCAGGTGAGGATTTATTTAAACATCATACCCGATGATGGCGTTAACTTTTCCATACCTGCGCTGCGGGTATGCCGTCTTTTCTCTTTGGTGTAGAATCTGTAAGGGGTTACTTGATTATCTGCACCCATTTAAAAGGAAACGCTATGACAACATTAAGCAAACGCCTTTGTCTGACAGCCCTGCTGGCGCTGTCATCGTTCGCTTTTGCCGCCTCTGCGACAGCCGAAACCAGCAAACTCATTATTGAGTCTGGTGACAGCGCGCAAAGCCGCCAGAACGCCGCCATGGACAAAGAACAATGGAATGACACCCGTAGCCTTCGTCAGAAGGTCAACAAACGTGCTGAAAAAGAGTGGGATAAAGAAGATGTCGCTTTTGACGCACGCGATAAGTGTCAGCAAAGTGCAAACGTCAATGCCTACTGGGAGCCTAACACCCTGCGCTGCCTGGACCGCCGCACTGGCCGTACGGTAGCCCCATAATGTCGGCTTCGTGTGACGTTAAGCTCCGTCCGCTGGAGCGTGAAGACCTGCGCTTTGTCCATCAGCTCGACAACAACGCCAGCGTGATGCGCTACTGGTTCGAAGAGCCTTACGAGGCCTTTGTCGAGCTGTCGGATCTGTACGACAAACACATTCACGATCAGAGCGAACGTCGTTTTGTGGTGGAGTGTGGCGGCGAAAAAGCCGGGCTGGTGGAGCTGGTTGAAATCAACCACGTTCACCGTCGGGCAGAGTTCCAGATCATCATTTCGCCTGAGCACCAGGGGAAAGGCCTGGCCTCACGCGCGGCGAAGCTGGCGATGGATTACGGATTCAACGTTCTGAATCTCTACAAGCTGTACCTGATTGTGGACAAAGAGAACGAGAAAGCGATCCATATCTACCGCAAGCTGGGCTTTATGGTGGAAGGCGAGCTGATTCACGAGTTCTTTATCAACGGTGAATACCGCAATACCATCCGCATGTGCATCTTCCAGCATCAGCACCTGGCCGGGCATAAACCCTCAGGCGCCAGCCTGCTGAAACCAACCGCGCAGTGAGTTTGATGATACCCCCTGTCATCAACAATTGCGCCGTCTTTCTTGCCGGGTGGCGCTGCGCTTACCCGGCCTACATTGTGCAATAATATCAATACATTGCTCAGTAGTATTCAATCGTGTTTTTGATGGTGTACTTGCGCTCAACGGCGGGCTTGACGCTGTCGTCGGTGATGATCAGATCGCAGCTCACCGGATTGTTGTGTCGATCGTAGTCGCAGCTCTGCTTCACGTTACCCAGCGGCTTGTCGTTTAACAAACTCACTGCCGAGTAATCCATCCTTTTGCGTACGTCTTTAGACGGTGTCGACTGGACAGACAAATGCTGATCCCCGGAGACGGTGGTTTTGCCCAACGGGTAACCATCGGCATCATAGCGGTATTTCACTTCCATCTCTTTGCCGTGCGCCGCCACCACGAAACCGTTATCGTCGGTATCCCACGTCACCCCGGCTGACGGCAGTTCGGCCAGCTGGCATTTCCCCTGCAGCTTCACTTTGCGCTGCTGGGTTTCGGAATCAATGTAGTAATTCGCATCCAGCACCAGCGCCACGCCGGTGTTGGCCTCCAGGTCGTGCAGTTCCAGCGTATCGAAACACCCTTCTGTCGACACGGTGCCCGTCACCCGTTTAGACACTTCGCCCTTCTCGTTGAACAGCGTCTGGGTAAAGTCTTTAACCGGGCCGCGCAGGGGGTCAAAATCAAATTCGTTCGAGAAACTCGCCATCTCCGGCGTAAACGACAGTGGTGCGGAGTTGTTGTCACACCCCACGAGAGTGGCTGCCAGGAGCGTTATCGCTGCATATTTCTTCACATTGATTACCGTACAGAGAGATTATTCCCAATCATATTAGCAAATACAGTTGTTTACACGAAGCCTGCTAAAATTAATGTCTACACACAGAGAAAAGGAGCGACAGATGAAACGGTTACCCTGGATTACCGCCCTGCTGTTAATGAGTGCTTCAACGGCCGCCCTGGCGGCACCCGATTCCTGCGAGCGCGTGAAAAGCGATATTCAGCAGAAGATCATCAACAACGGCGTGCCGGAGTCAGGGTTCACGCTGAACATTGTGCCGAACGATCAGGCCGATCAGCCGGACGCACAGGTGGTAGGCCATTGTGCCAACGACACCTTTAAAATTCTGTACACCCGCACAGGGAGCGGAGCGGCATCCGCCAGTCAGGATAATGCGCCAACTGAACCGCAGTAATTTCCCCTCAATCCCCTTTGATTTGATAAGGATTAATATTTACTACCCCTAAATCAGTAACACTCACCCCACCATTAGCCCGGTTATCATTTCGGGAAAAATAATACGCAATTACATTGGTGGGGTGAGCCATGTCCGATATCGAACATCACGGCGGGATTAGCCGTCGAACACTCGTGAAATCTACGGCGATAGGATCGCTGGCGTTCGCCGCCGGTAGCGTCTCATTGCCTTTTGGCGTGAAACGCGTTGCCGCCGCAGTGCAAAGCGCCACGAAACCTGCTGACGATAAAGTCGTCTGGGGCGCCTGCTCGGTTAACTGTGGCAGCCGCTGCGCATTGCGTCTGCACGTCCGCGACGATGAGGTGTACTGGGTCGAAACGGATAACACCGGCGAGGATATCTACGGCAATCACCAGGTTCGCGCCTGCCTGCGCGGACGTTCTATTCGCCGTCGCATCAACCACCCTGACCGTCTGAACTACCCGATGAAGCGCGTGGGCAAACGCGGTGAAGGCAAGTTCGAGCGTATCAGTTGGGATGAAGCGCTCAACACCATCACCGCCAGCCTGAAAGACGTGGTCGCCAGATACGGCAATGAAGCGGTGTACATCAACTACTCCTCCGGGATTGTCGGCGGCAATATCACCCGCTCCTCCCCTTACGCGTCGCTGGTGGCGCGCCTGATGAACTGCTACGGCGGTTTCCTGAGCCATTACGGCACCTACAGCACGGCGCAAATCGCCTGCGCAATGCCTTACACCTACGGCAGCAATGACGGTAACAGCACCTCGGATATTGAAAACACCAAACTGGTGGTGATGTTCGGCAACAACCCGGCGGAAACGCGCATGAGCGGGGGCGGGATTACCTATTATCTTGAGCAGGCTCGCGAGCGGTCCAACGCGCGTATGATTGTCATCGATCCGCGCTATACCGACACGGCAGCCGGACGTGAAGATGAATGGATCCCGATTCGTCCAGGGACCGATGCCGCGCTGGTGGCCGGTCTGGCATGGGTAATGATTAACGAAAATCTGGTCGACCAGTCTTTCCTCGACAAGTACTGCGTCGGCTACGACGAAAAAACGCTGCCGGAAGGCGCGCCGGCTAACGCGCACTACAAAGCGTATATTCTCGGCCAGGGCGATGACGGAACGGCGAAAAGCCCGGAGTGGGCCTCGCGCATTACGGGCATACCGGCCGATCGCATCGTTAAGCTTGCCCGGGAGATCGGTTCTGCGAAGCCAGCCTATATCTGCCAGGGCTGGGGTCCACAGCGTCAGGCGAACGGCGAATTGACGTCCCGCGCCATCGCGATGCTGCCGATCCTGACCGGCAACGTAGGGATCAACGGCGGTAACAGCGGCGCGCGTGAGTCGACGTACACCATCACCATCGAACGGATGCCGCTGCCGGAAAACCCGGTCAAAACGCAGATCTCCTGCTTTAGCTGGACGGACGCCATCGCCCGCGGACCGGAAATGACTGCCCTGCGCGACGGGGTGCGCGGTAAAGATAAGCTGGATGTGCCGATTAAGTTCATCTGGAACTACGCGGGTAATACCATCATCAACCAGCACTCCGATATCAATAAAACCCACGATATCCTGCAGGATGAAAGCAAGTGCGAAATGATTGTCGTCATCGATAATTTCATGACGTCGTCAGCGAAGTATGCCGATATCGTGTTGCCGGATTTAATGACCGTCGAGCAGGAAGATATTATTCCTAACGATTACGCCGGGAACATGGGCTACCTGATTTTCCTCCAGCCCGTCACCGCACCGAAGTTTGAACGCAAGCCCATCTACTGGATCATGAGTGAAGTGGCGAAACGTCTTGGGCAGGATATCCATCAGAAATTCACCGAAGGACGGACGCAAGCGCAATGGCTGCAGTATCTGTATGCCAAAATGCTCGAAAAAGACCCTCAACTGCCGTCCTATGATGAGCTGAAGAAAATGGGCATTTATAAGCGCAAAGATCCGAACGAACACTTTGTGGCGTATAAAAAGTTCCGCGAAAACCCGGAAGCCAATCCGCTGAAAACGCCATCGGGTAAGATTGAAATTTACTCGAGTAAGCTGGCTGAAATTGCAGCGACCTGGGAACTGGCAAAAGACGAAACCATCAGCCCTCTTCCCGTCTATGCCTCAACATTTGACGGTTGGGATGCCCCCGCGCGCGCGCAGTATCCTCTGCAGCTGTTTGGCTTCCATTTCAAAGCCCGTACCCACTCTAGCTACGGTAACGTTGACGTGCTGAAAGCGGCCTGCCGCCAGGAGGTCTGGCTTAATCCTCTCGATGCCGAAAAACGCGGCATTAAGAACGGCGATACGGTGCGCGTGTTTAACGATCGCGGTGAGGTGAGAATTGAAGCGAAAGTCACGCCTCGCATCATGCCCGGCGTGAGTGCCATGGGCCAGGGCGCCTGGCATGACGCCAATATGGATGGCGATCGTATCGACCACGGCTCCTGCATCAACACACTGACGACCCATCGCCCGTCTCCGCTGGCCAAGGGCAACCCGCAGCACACCAACCTGGTACAGATTGAGAAGGTATAAGGGGTGAAACGGATGGCCGTGGTTTATTCTATGGTGTGTATTACTGATTAACACAGTCGCGCGGGCGTGCCCCGCGCAAGCAAGGAAGGTTTAATGAAAGACGTCTTACAGCGTGAATCGTTCGCGTTCAGCGCCCGGGTGCTGGGCGCGCTGTTTTATTTCGCTCCTGACAGCGAGCAGACTGCGCCCCTGGTGCAGGCCCTTATCGCCGGCGAATGGGTTCAGGACTGGCCCCTGTCTCCGGAAACGCTGCAGCCCGTTGCCGATACCTTTGCCACGTCTTCCGATGAGCCGCTGACGGACGCCTGGCAACGGTTGTTTATTGGCCCTTATGCCCTGCCCGCTCCGCCGTGGGGTTCCGTCTGGCTGGATCGCGAATCCGTGCTGTTTGGTGACTCAACCCTTGCGCTGCGCCAGTGGATGCGTGAAAACGGCATTGCTTTTGAGATGCAGCAGAACGAACCGGAAGATCATTTCGGTACCCTGCTGCTGCTGGCGGCGTGGCTGATTGAGAATGGCCGCGATTCGGAGTGCGACCAGCTCCTGGCGTGGCACCTGCTGCCGTGGAGTACCCGCTTCCTGTCGGTATTTGTCGACAATGCGGGTCATCCGTTTTACACCGCGCTGGGCAGGCTTGCGCAGCTGACGCTGGCGGACTGGCGATCCGCGCTGGTTATCCCTGTTGCGGAAAAGACGCTGTATCGCTAAGGGATGTGATGAGGTGTTGAGATTGTCCGCTTGCGGTCTTGCTTGTGCCGGAAGCGGATTTTTTAAAAAAAGATAACAGATAAACCTCTTCATCCAGGCAGGCGAATTCCTCATTTTTATTTCCTCAACCTTAACCATTCAGAGCCCTTCTTAGCCCTTAATGAAAGCGACGTAATATGCGTGGCTCGTATGTCCGCAATTGCTCTAAATGCTTAACGCTCATTACTTATGTATGACGCGCCAGCCTATGATTATTTATTTAATACCAGGTGATTGCGAATTTTTTGCCTGGTTTAGCTATAAAAATCACTGATGCCGTATGAAACATTTTAATAATGATTAAATCTGATGCCATACGTAATGACCTTCAACTTTAGATGCGATATAACGTCCCCCGAACACAAATTAACAATATCATAACATTACGAAGGTTAAGCAAATGAAGCAGGTTGGCATCGTCGGTTGGCGAGGAATGGTAGGTTCTGTTTTGTTACAGCGAATGGTCGAAGAGAACGACTTCGACGGTATTTCTGTGCATTTTTACAGTACTTCAAGTGCAGGTGCCGCCGGTCCTGTCATTGGTGGCGTCGGCTATACGCTAAAAGATGCTAATTCAATCAATGCCCTGTCCGAAATGGATATCATTATAACCTGTCAGGGCGGTGATTATACTAAAGCAATATATCCTGATTTGATTGATCATGGCTGGAAAGGCTACTGGATTGATGCGGCCTCAGCGTTACGGATGGATGAGAAAGCCTCTATTATTCTCGACCCCGTCAATCGTTCTAATATTGATCGTGCAATCAAAGAAGGAATTAAACTTTTTGTTGGTGGCAACTGCTCCATCACCCTGAGTCTTATGGGGCTTGCTGGACTGATAAAGGCTGACTTAATCGAATGGATGAGCGTAATGACGTATCAGTCTGCATCAGGTGCAGGGGCTAAATATGTTAGAGAATTAATCGCTCAAAGCGCATATATCAGCCAGCATTTATCCTCAGATGAACTCATGTCATCAGGATCGGTGCTTCCTTTAGTCAATAAAGTCAGTGAGCTTATTAACAGTGCTGACATGCCCATCCAGAATTTCGGCGTACCTCTTATGGGCAGCATCATTCCATGGATTGATAGCGATTTAGGCGATGGGAATAGCCGCGAAGAGTGGAAAGGTGAGGCAGAAACGAACAAGATTCTTGGGCTTTCTCCAGGTACAATCCCGGTAAACGGTTTGTGTATTCGTGTCGGCGTGATCCGGTGCCATAGTGCTGCCATCACCCTGAAGCTCAAGCGTGAAGTCAGCGAAAAAGAATTCGCAAGCTTAGTAACGCATTCCCACCCCTGGGTTAACTACGTACCCAATAACAAGGATGAAAGTGTCAGTCGATTGACCCCAGCTTACATCAGCGGTTCGCTACAGGTTGGCGTTGGCCGTTACAAAAAAATGTCCCTGAATAATGACCCTATTTACTCGGTTCTGACGGTGGGCGATCAGCTATTATGGGGGGCGGCAGAACCGTTGCGCCGGATGTTGAATATTTTGCTTGGCAAAATATAAGTCGAATTTTACGAGTAAAACATCTCGTGACGGAATCACTGCAAATCCACCAGAGCGAAAACGAATATTAACCCTACATTTAGTGGTTGCTATGTGAAGGTAGTTCATCCATCCTGCTTGTAACCGCGGGCAGGACGGAGTCACATTTTGTGGGTAATCCAATCCTTGAGAAAACCATCGTCATCTTTCTTCTCATCTTGTGGATAATCAGTGCATTCAGGGCCAGGAAAAGAAAATGTTCTGACCCCGCTATTGAAGCAGCTGATGCCAGAGAACGCCATGAATGGCGCTATTTCAGATGGGGGTTCCGGACGATACAAGTGGCAGCGACAATATATATCTTTGTTCAGCTGTTTCAGGTATTAATGAGATAAGATACGTCACTTGCAAACTCCCCGTGGGCGACGTTTTTCGTTGCACAATCGGGTTATCGCCTGCCTCTCCCGTCAACTGCGTTACGCCCGCTGCGGCAAGCACGCTCCAGCGGGCGGTGAGCTTGTGGTTCCAGTCAAGATCCATCGACCAGGCGTAAATCCATGCACCGGCGTCATGTCGGGCAAACCCCGATGCCGCCGACTGGGCATCGCTCACGCCATAAACGTTTGCATATACTTGCTGGAGCCCTAACTGCCTGTCAGCGCCAGCGCTCCGCATTTTACGCACACCTGACGATCTCTCCCCCTTAAAAGCCGTACCACAGCACAGTGAGGCGCGCATTGACGCCGCGAAGGAGTCCATGCCGCTAACGTCGCTCATACCGGAGCGAATGGCCGAGCTGGAACCGTTAGCCTCAGCACGCAGAATTAAACTGGAATTCTTCGCCGAGGAGAACATCCGGATTAGCGGCGTCAGGCAAAGTTTGATATCGCTGATAGACAATCTCATTGAAAATGCCGTGAAGTACAGCCCTGAGTGCGTCCGCAGAAGGTGGCCTCCTGGTGACGGTTGCCTTCCCGAACCGCACGTTTAGCTAAACCAGAACAGGGTGTTTGATCGCAAATGCCGCAGATTGCTTCAAAAAAATTACCCTATTTGTTATATTGTTGTTTATTGCTTATTCACCTCTGCGGTGCCAAAAAGAACAAGATTCACCGCGACCCAGGACAGAGAAATGTTAGATTACCGCTTCCCGACAGCTTTGCAGATGGTCCTCAGCGTAGCGATGGCGGAGCAATTAGGTAAACGTTCGACGAGTGGCGTTCTGGCCTACGGCCTGGAAGCCAACCCGAGCTTTATCCGCAAATTGATGGTTCCCCTTACGCGTGACGGAATTATCGTCTCCACGCTTGGCCGCAACGGCTCCATTCATCTTGGGCGCCCGCCGGAAGAGATCACCCTGCGTGACATCTACCTTTCGGTCACTGAAGATAAAAAGCTGTGGGCGTCGCGTCCTGACGTACCGGCTCGCTGTGTGGTCAGCGCTAACGCCTGCTGGTACTTTAAATCGGTATCCGAAGAAGCTGAGCAGGCTTCGCTGGCGGTATTAGCCCGACACACCGTGGCAAGCGCGCTGGAAGAGGTCAAAAAAGCCGATAGCAGCGGCTGTGATCCGGTACCTGAGCTTATGGCCCAGTATAAAGAAACGTTTTAACGATTGATCTGATGTGAAAAAAAGCGCCTTACTGTGAAGGCGCTTTTTTGTTTTCTGCAACATCCCTATGCAGGCAGAACCTCCCTTTCCTCTTTACCGCGCGTAACGAATTTACGCAGCGTCACGTAAAACACCGGCGTCAGGAACAGACCAAACAACGTGACGCCCAGCATCCCGGAGAAGACCGTAATCCCGGTGACACCGCGCACTTCTGCGCCCGCGCCGTGGCCAAGGATCAGCGGAATGGTTCCGGCGATGAAGGCAATGGAGGTCATCACAATCGGGCGTAAACGCAGGCGGCAGGCCTCCAGCGCGGCTTCCATGATACCTTTGCCCTGAATTTCCAGCTCGCGGGCAAACTCCACGATAAGAATCGCGTTTTTACACGCCAGCCCCATCAGTACCACCAGCCCTACCTGCACGAACACATTGTTATCGCCACCGGTCAGCCAGACGCCAAACAGCGCGGACAACATTGTCATCGGCACGATAAGGATCACCGCCAGCGGCAGCGTCCAGCTTTCATACAGTGCCGCCAGCACCAGGGAGGCCAGCAGCACCGCGACCGGGAAGACGATCAGCGCCGTATTACCTTGTGTCGCCTGCTGGAAGCTCAGATCCGTCCATTCAATATTCATTCCGTTCGGCAATATCTGCTTAGACATACCTTCCAGCTGCGTCATCGCCTGGGCAGAGGAGAGTACGCGCGGGTCGGCATCGCCAATCAGGTCAGCCGCCGGGTAGCCATTGTAGCGGATCACCGGATCCGGCCCGTAGGTGGTGCTGATCTTAACCATACTGCCAATCGGCACCATTTCACCCTGGTTATTACGGGTACGTAAGTTCGCAATATCCTCCACGCTCTCGCGGTACGGTCCGTCGGCCTGCGCCATTACACGCCAGGTACGCCCGAACTGGTTGAAGTCATTCACATAAGACGAGCCCAGATAGGTTTGCAGCGTACCGAACAGATCGGTCAGCGACACGCCCTGCGCTTTCGCCTTGTCACGGTCAACCTGCACGTCCAGCTGTGGAACGTTGGCCTGGTAGGTCGAGATCGGGAAATGCATCCCCGGCGTCTGCATAATCGCACCGGACATGGTATTCACCGCGTTCTGCAATGCGCCATAGCCAAGACCGGCACGATCCTGAATGTACAGGGAATAACCCGACCCCTGCCCCAGCCCCAAAATCGGCGGCGGCAGAATGGAGAAGCCAAAGCCCTGCTGGATTTGCGCAATTTTCGCATTGATTTCAGCGTTAATTTCCGCAGCACTGTGTTTACGCTGGTCGAACGGCTTCAGGCCAAAGAAGACCGTCCCGGTGTTCGGCGTATTGGTGAACTGCAGCGCATTCAGACCCGGGAAAGCAACCGCATAGTCCACGCCTTCGGTATTCATCCCGATTTCGCTCATTTTGCGGATCACCGCATCAGTACGCGCCAGCGACGAGCCTTCGGGCATTTTCACGCCACCAATCAGGTACAGCTTATCCTGTGTCGGAATAAAGCCACCGGGAACCGCTTTAAACATGACGCCTGCGGCACACAGCAGCAGCAGATACACCACAAACACCGCGCCACGTCGGCCGAGCGTTTTACCCACCAGCCCCTGATAGCCAGTCGAGCTACGATGGAAAAAGCGGTTAAACGGTCGGAAAATCCAGCCGAACAGACGATCGATAAGCCGGGTCGGGAAATCTTTCGGTGCGCCGTGCGGTTTTAACAGCAGAGCAGCCAGCGCTGGCGAGAGCGTCAGCGAGTTGATAGCGGAGATCACCGTCGAAATGGCAATCGTTACCGCAAACTGTTTGTAGAACTGGCCGGTGACGCCAGAAAGGAACGCCATCGGCACAAACACCGCGCACAATACCAGCGCAATCGCGATAATCGGCCCGGACACTTCACGCATCGCCTGATGCGCTGCCGCAAGCGGAGCAAGCCCCTCTTCGATATTTCGCTCGACGTTTTCCACCACCACGATGGCATCATCCACCACGATACCGATAGCCAATACCAGCCCGAACAAACTCAGGGTATTAAGCGAAAAGCCCAGCAGGTAGAGAACGCTGAACGTCCCCACGACCGAAACCGGCACCGCGATCAGCGGAATGATCGACGCACGCCAGGTTTGCAGGAAGAGGATCACTACCAGCACGACCAGCACTACCGCTTCCAGCAGCGTTTGCACCACCGCACGGATGGAATCGCGCACGAATACCGTCGGATCGTAAGGTGCCGCCCACTTCATATCTTCCGGGAAACGGGTGGACAGTTCCGCCATTTTAGCGCGCACCGCGTTAGACAGATCGATGGCGTTTGCGCCAGGAGACTGGAAGATACCGATCCCGACCGCGTCTTTATTGTTAAGCTGCGAACGCAACGCATAGCTGCCCGATCCCATTTCAATACGCGCCACGTCGCGCAGGCGTACCAGCGACCCGTCCTGAGACGTTTTGAGAATGATATTGCCAAACTCTTCTTCGGTATGCAGACGCCCCTGGGCGTTAATGGAGATCAGGAAATCGCTCTCCTTCGGCAGCGGCTCGGCGCCCAGCTGCCCGGCCGACACCTGCACGTTTTGCTCCTGCATCGCCGTGACGACATCCGAGGCGGTCAGCCCGCGCGCCGCTACTTTATTGGGATCCAGCCAGACGCGCATCGCGTATTCGCCTGAGCCAAAAATCTGGATCTGGCCGACACCGGGCAGACGCGCCAGTTCGTCCTTCACTTTCAGCGTGGCGTAGTTGCGCATATACAGAGAGTCGTATTTACCGCCAGGCGAAAACAGATGCACCACCAGGGTCAGCGTAGGAGACTGTTTCTGCGTCGTGATGCCCAGACGGCGCACATCCTCCGGCAGACGCGCCTCGGCCTGCGCCACGCGGTTTTGTACCTGAACCTGCGCCTGATCCGGGTCGGTTCCCGGACGGAAAGTGACGGTCGTCACCAGCACGCCATCAGAACCCGCGACGGATTTCATGTACATCATGTTCTCAACGCCGTTGATCGCCTCTTCCAGCGGCGTCGCCACGGTCTCAGCAATCACTTTCGGGTTGGCGCCCGGGTACTCCGCGCGCACCTGCACGCTTGGCGGTACGACATCAGGGTATTCGCTCACCGGCAACAGCGGGATGGCGATTAATCCTGTGATAAAAATCAGAATCGACAGGACGGCAGCGAAAATCGGCCTGTCGATAAAAAAGCGGGAAAAGTCCATGGGTAGGATTCTCAGGTCAGATGATCAGTTGAGGGCGGTGCTGGCGGTCATGGCGACGGTTTTCGCGTTAACCGGCATACCCGGCATAAACACTTTTTGTAAACCATCGACGATGACTTTATCGCCGGGTTTCAGCCCCTGCTGCACGATGCGTAAGCCGTCCGCCAGGCGCCCTGGCGTAATATCGCGTCGCTGTGCTTTGCCCTCTTTATCCACGATATAAACATATTTGCGATCCTGATCGGTCAGCACCGCTTTGTCGTCAATAAGCGTGGCCTGGAATTCAGCGCTGCCCGGCAGGCGAACGCGAGCGAAAAGGCCCGGCGTGAACTGACGCTGCGCGTTATCCAGCAGCGCGCGCATACGGATCGTACCGGTACTCGGCGCCAGCTGATTATCCAGGAAATCCACTTTGCCCTGATGGGGATACCCTTCCTCACCCGCCAGGCCAATTTCAACCGGTAGTGCAGTGTGATTGCTGGACGCCCCCTGCCCGCTGCGGGCGAGGTTTTGATAGTGGAGGTAGGTTGACTCATCCACGTCAAAGTAGACGTACACCGTCTTCTGCGAGACCAGCGTTGTCAGCACGCTGGCGCTGTCGCCCGCCGTGACCAGATTACCGCTGGTGATCAACGCGCGGCTGGCGCGGCCATCAATCGGTGCCGTTACTTTCGTGAAATCGAGGTTAAGCTGCGCGGCGTCTACCGCAGCCTGCGCGGCGCGAATATCGGCCTGCGCCTGAATGGCGGCCGCACGGCGCTGCTCCCACTCTTCACGGGATACCAGGTTGGTATTGATGAGTTTATCGGTACGGTTAGCCTCGCTTCGGGCCAGGCTGGCCTGCGTTTTGGCTCTCTCCAGCGTCGCCTGCGCCTGCTCCAGCGCGGCACGATAGGTTCTGTCATCAATCGTGAACAGCACCTCACCCTTTTTCACCTCCTGGCCGTCGGTGAAATTCACTTTGTCGATATAGCCAGAGACGCGGGGGCGAAGCTGAACGCTCTCCACGGCTTCGATCCGGCCGTTAAAGCTATCCCACTGACTAATGGATTTCACAACCACATCAGCAGCATTGACGGCGGGCGCAGGGGGTGCAGCATTTTGCGCGACGCTGTTATCACATCCGACAAGCAACAGGGAGAGCAATATCGCTCCCAGCGCATGCAGAGGTTCGTTTCCCCAGGTTTTTTGCAGGCTCATTATTTTTATTCCGGTAATTGTAGCCGCCGGGCAAGACGCGGCAGGAGGCACCGCGCCACTTCCTTTGTCCGGGCTGGCTTAAGGCCATTTGTGTCGTTCATCGCCACAAAACTGTAACAGTTGCGAATACACTATTCGCGGCGATTGTAGGAAGGCGCTTAACTAAGTGCAAGAATAATTGTTGCACTTTATGTGCTATTCGGTCGGATGTTAAAAAGGCCCGTTTCAGGTAAGGATTTAAATGCAACAATAAAACTTGCAATTACTGCAAAAACGCGCCAACTTTAAATGCAACAGATAAAGATACCATTTAACAGGCTGCGTGGAGGTAACCCGATGAACACGGGCGCATTTATGCATGATTTACTCGACTGGATCGACAACAACCTTGATAGCCGTCTGGATATTGAGTCCGTCGCCAGGCGCTCCGGCTATTCGAAATGGCACCTTCAGCGACTGTTTAAAGAACATACGGGCTACCCTCTCGCCGGATACATTCGCGCGCAAAAGCTGCAAAAATCCGTTGAGCGCTTAACCCACAGCGACGAACCGATTCTGAACGTGGCGATCGCGTTGGGTTTTGACTCTCAGCAATCCTTCAACCGCAGTTTTAAACGGCAATATGGCCAGGCTCCAGGCGCATGGCGGCGCAGTGTGGCCTGCCGTGAAACCCAGCAGGCGCACACGTAACGCACATTTTGCTGCAACTTTTTCCGGCCTCTGTTATACTGTACATAAATACAGTATGAGAGGTGCGTGATGGCTGTTGAAACAAAATATGTTGTCGTAAGAAAAGGTGAAGAGAAAATGACATTTGCCAGTAAGAAAGAGGCTGACGCTCACGACAAACTGCTTGATATGGCAGAGGCGTTTACCGACTGGCTTTTGCAAAGCGGAATGCAGATGGATGAAACGCAGGCTGAAGATCTTGGTCTGTATCTCGCCGAGCAGAAAGATGCCGTGCAGCATATTTTGCGAACCAGTAAGCTCCCGGCTCTTGATACCCCTGCTGACGATAAAACCGAGTCAGGTGCAGCTGACAGTAAAAAAATCAGGGCGGTTAAAGCGGCCTGATGGCCACATCATCATTCCTGTTGCCCGGTCTGCTGTGGTAACGCATCGCAGACCTCTTGTAACTCATTAAAAAACCTTGCCACATGGAAACCATCGCAGACAGAATGATGTACCTGAACGGCGAGAGGTAATAATACCCTGCCCTCTTGCTCGTAATATTTTCCAAGCGTAAACATAGGGGCAAAAAAGTTTTTCATATTAGACACGCTAACGCTAAAGCTCGTAAAACTTACCCACGGAATGCCGGATATAAAAAAGATATTTTCCCTGGATTCTTCTTTTGGCCAATACGCAAGTTTATCGCCATAGCGAGCCATGTCTTCAGAATAGGTTTTCTGAAAGTGCTGTATATCGCCATCGTAATGACTCCATAATGATGAAAAGGTCTCTGTTTCATTATGGAAAATCGTATAATTTGGATGAATTTCATTCCATATGACAAGCTCATTGTCCTTCATGGCCATACGGAATTCTGGGTGACGGTTAACGACTTTAGCAACGAGAAAAATAATCGTCGGATAAAACTTCCAGCCAACGTTTTTAATATGGCTTAGCAGCACGGTAATATCGACCAACACAGTCTGGTTAAACGTCGATTGAGCAAACCCCTGAAATACCTCAAAATGCTCCTTTCTTGCCCAACGGGATAAATCAACAGCCGTATATTCCGGGATTATTTTTTCCATTTTTAAGCCTTTGTTGAGCAAGCAGATCTTGATGTTAGCCTAAGTTTTTTTCCTGACTTAAGCAAGCAGGGGCCTGTCGTTCACATGTCGAAGAAAAAACACGTTCACAGAAATCACATTTTCAGCGTATCAATAACTGCCCTCAAAGCCGGCGATACGTTGCGGTGCGGATAATAAAGATACAGCCCGTCCATGCGCAGGCTATAGCGCTGCAATACGCGGATAAGCGCTCCTTTTTCAAGATCATCAGCCACCAGCTCAAGCGGAACATAAGCCAGCCCAAGCCCAAGACGGGCGGCTTCGGCTTCCATATAGCTGTCTGACAATGCCCACTGCCCTTCTGGCCGATGGGTGATTTTTTTCCCGTCCTCGACCAGTTCCCACTGATAATCACTTCCATCAGCAAACTGATAGGCAATGCAGGGATGCGCCACTAAATCAGCTGGCGTCTGGGGAAAGCCATAACGCCTGAAGTGCCCCGGTGCAGCCACTACGGCCATTTCCATATCGGGCGTGATGCGCACCGCAATCATTCCCTGACTGACCTCAGCTCCCAGCCTGACACCCGCATCAAACCGCTCGGTGATGATGTCGACGAAGCGGCTCTCATTTATGAGTTCCAGCCTGATATCCGGGTAACGCTGTTTAAAAATGGCGAGCTTTGGCAGCAGGCATTTGTCGATGGCGTGCTGACTGGCGTTAATGCGCACCGTGCCGGACGGTGTCTGACGATAATGTGCGAGGGTCGCCAGACCCGAATCAAGTGCATCGAACGCGGATTCGGCTGTCTGATAGAGCTGCTCTCCGGCGTGGGTTAACGACAGCTTACGCGTGGTGCGAACGAGAAGCTGGACGCCCAACCGCTCCTCCAGCTCGCGCACCGAGCGGCTCACCCCGGATTGCGCCAGCCCAAGCCGCTGCGCAGCCGCGGTGAAACTTCCCTCCCGCACCACCTGCATAAACAGATACAGCTCATTGTAGTTTTCTCGCTTCGCCATTACGCCCCGCAATTCATAACAATTTGATATTAATTCTAGCAGATTATGGCCTCTAATCAGCACTCATTCTGCTAACTATAATGGCCGCAACACAACACCGCAGGGTATCGATACATGAAAATATTCACCCAAAAACTGTCTGTTGCGATGCTGCTATGCGCATCATTAAGTGGAGTGACAACCATGAGTTATGCAGAAGCCACCAATCCTAACGCCCCCGTCTCGATGGTCACAACCTGGGACAAAACCTTTGCCAAAAGTGACCGGGTTGACCACCGTAAGGTCTCCTTCCAGAACCGTTACGGTATTACCCTGGTAGGCGATCTCTATCTTCCTAAAAACCGTGGCGACCGTAAGCTGGCAGCGATTGCCGTCAGCGGGCCATTTGGCGCGGTCAAAGAGCAGTCCAGCGGTCTCTACGCGCAGACTCTGGCGGAAAAAGGGTTTGTAACCCTGGCGTTCGACCCTTCCTGGACGGGCGAAAGTGGCGGTCAGCCGCGCAACGTCGCGTCACCGGACGTCAACACCGAAGACTTTAGCGCCGCGGTTGATTTCCTGGGCGTGCAGAAAGAGGTCGACCGTAACCGCATTGGCATCCTTGGGATCTGCGGCTGGGGCGGTATGGCGCTGAATGCGGCATCCATGGATACGCGCATCAAAGCTGTCGCCACCAGCGTAATGTATGACATGAGCCGGGCGATGGGTCACGGCGTAGGCGACGGCAAAGATCGTTATTCTTCGGCAGATCGCCATGCTGTGCTGCAATACCTGAATGAACAGCGCTGGAAGGATGCCGGGAACGGCACCTTTGCACAGGGCGGCCATGACATTTATGTTGACGAGAACGGCAAAGTGACCGCATCAGAACGTATTTTGCCAGAAGCCTTGCCCGCCAACCCGAATCCGGTGCTGAAAGAGTTTTATGACTACTACCGCATGCCGCGTGGCTTCCACGCGCGTTCCGTCAACTCAACCGGCGCATGGACGGCAACTATGCCGCTCTCGTTCATGAACATGCCGCTGCTGAGCTATGCCGGAGAGATCGCTATCCCGACGCTTATCGTGACCGGCGAAAAGGCGCACTCCCGTTATTTCGCCGAAGATGCGTTTAACGCGGTCGGCAGCAAGCAGAAAGAACTGGTGATTGTCCCGGGCGCAAACCATGTCGATCTCTACGACAATGCTGCCGGGAAGATCCCATTCGCACAGTTTGAACAATTCTTTAAAAACAGCCTGAAATAAACCTCCCTGCTGCCCGTTTCGACGGGCGGCTCTCTTCGCGAAATCAGACGATGTCCACATTAAACCACACCACTTCACAGCATGAGGAACATGCGTACTGGGGAGGCATTTTTGCCATGACCCTTTGCGTATTCGTCCTGATTGCCTCGGAATTTATGCCCGTGAGCCTGCTCACCCCGCTTGCCGCAGATTTAGGCGTGACGGAGGGGCTTGCAGGCCAGGGCATTGCTATCTCCGGCGCGCTGGCGGTACTGACCAGCCTCTTCCTCTCCCGGCTTGCCGGGAATATGAATCGTAAACACCTTCTGCTGGGCATGACGATACTGATGGCGCTCTCGGGGCTCATTATTGCCTTCGCCACGAACTATCAGACGTATATGACCGGTCGCGCGCTGATCGGTATCGCCATCGGCGGGTTCTGGTCCATGTCGGCGGCAACGGCTATTCGCCTGGTTCCCCATCATCAGGTCACGCGCGCGCTGGCTATTTTCAACGGTGGTAACGCGCTGGCAACGGTCGTGGCCGCCCCGCTAGGCAGCTACCTGGGTGCAACCATTGGCTGGCGCGGTGCCTTCCTTTGTCTGGTGCCCGTGGCAATCGCCGCATTCCTGTGGCAGTACGTTAGCCTGCCAAATATGAGCGGGCGTAAAAACGGTGCGTCAGGTGAAGGCGTCTTTCGGCTATTTCGCCAGCCTGTCGTATCCGTCGGTCTGATAGCCTGCAGCCTGTTCTTTATGGGACAGTTTGCGCTGTTTACCTATGTGCGCCCATTTCTCGAGACCGTCACGCACGTCAGCGCCTCCGGGCTATCGCTGATTTTGCTCGCCATCGGCATTGCCGGATTTGTTGGCACCCTTCTCGTTACTCTGGTTCTGAACGCGGCGTTTTACCTGACGTTAATAGCGATTCCACTGCTGATGGCCGCCATCGCTGGCGCGTTGATTTTGACCGGGCATAACGTGTGGATTGTTGCCCTGCTGTCAGGCTTGTGGGGAATGCTGGCGACGGCAGCACCGACGGGCTGGTGGGCGTGGGTCGCCCGAACGCTACCGGAGGATGCCGAAGCGGGCGGAGGGTTAATGGTCGCGGTGATCCAGCTCGCCATTGCACTGGGTTCAACGGCGGGCGGTATGGTGTTTGATCGCCTCGGCTGGCAGAGCACGTTTGCCCTGAGCGGCATAGTGCTGCTTTGTGCGGCTGCGTTGACGTTTATCACATCGCGTTATAAATGAGCGATACGATGTTTTGACCGAGAATTGTGCGATAAAATTTTTAATGTATATATTAGCCTTCCGTTAATTGGATGTTCCATCTCTGGCTAAAATTAACATTATCGATAGCAGGCTATTCATATAAAAAATGAATTAATTTCACTAAGTGCATAATTAATGCTTACATGTTCCCTTTCAATTTCCAATTTGAAATCAATCTATTTACTCGCTGCATGATTAAAATCAAATAACAAACATAAATATTATCCCGAACGAATATCACAGTGTCTTATCATATTCACGATAACAATCCTGTTATCTCTCGTTCTATGATAAGGATTACAGATGAAAGCATTGCCAAAAGTCGTAAAAGGCTCTGTCAACGAACTTTCAGGTAAAAATATCGTACCTGTCGTTGCGGGTATTGTTGCTGGGGTGATAGCGGGTGCGAGCGCCCCAGCGTTCGCCAGCAACAGTACACCAGTAATTGCACCAACGCACTCCAAGGTTGCCGCCAGCAACAGCGTACAGCAACCTGGTACGTCTGTTTTACTGGCTAAACCTTCTCTGGAAGGACAAGCATTCGCGGCGCATTACAGCCACTCAAGTCATGCAAGCCATTCCAGCCACTATTCCTGCACGCCTGGTTCAACGTGCTAACACTCATGGCCAGCTGCAGGCTGGCCATTCCGGAAGGAGATGCTCATGGATAACCTCAAACATGGAAAGAATGAATTAGGGGAATATTTTTTGTTACCCCTAAACAAAAAACTCTATAGCCGTGAAGCTATAATGAAAACATGCTACTCGTTTACCGATGATTTCTTCATTCATGCCGTCAAATCAGAAAATGAAGATGTTGGTATCTATATCTACCAAAAAAACGACAGCGTTAATGATATGAATTCCGTAGCAAAGCGCTTTTTACATTTACTTCATGAAAATCAGATGCGTCAAATCATTCATGATGAAACTTCAGCCTTACATGAAGAGATCGTCAGGAAAGCATTCTCCCCGGCCGCCGTGTTTGTTGAAAAACGGGTACAGGCTGACACTCAAGATATTTTAAAATCGGTAGTATAAGACGATGATAATCAAGCTTGACCCACATTTTTATACTCAGGGCGCTATAGAGAATATAGCCCAACAATTCAATGATTATTTGAGTGTAGAGTTTACCACTAAAGAGGCGTTCTGTCTGAGGATAAGTATCAATAAAAAATATCTCTCAGATGCACCTCTCATTATGAATACCTTCCTGACTAACATCCTTGATCTCAGTATACAGGACATCATGCACAATGAGCGTTAGATTTAAATCTCCCGCTGAGTTTGCTTCTCAGTCATATCAACTACTTCCATTCAGATTCAGCCAACTGGATGACGGAAATTATTTCCTTTCGACTGATTATGGCGAGTGGATGTGTATTAGCCCTTCACAACTTACTACACTCATCAATAAGGAGAAGATTGAAGATGAAACGCTTTGGTATGAACTGAAGGCCAAACACATGGTCAGTAACGGAATTGATGACAACCAGATCGCTTTACTCTCCTCCCGATACAGAACAAAGAAATCATTCCTGGAAAACTTTTCTCAGCTCCATATTTTTGTCCTCACCGTTCGCTGTAACAACTCCTGCGTCTATTGTCAGGCCTCTCGTAAGAGCTGCCAGTCCGATCAATCTCGTTATGATATGAGTCCGGAGACCCTTGAAAAGAGTATTGATTTATTCTTATCTATGCCTTCAGACAAGCTTACGCTTGAATTTCAGGGGGGAGAGTCCACGCTGAATATGGGCCTCATCCGTCAGGCCGTCGCCTTGGTCAACAGGAAAAATACCCGAAAAGATATTCAATTCGTGGTTTGTACTAATTTGTGCGAGTTGAATGACGAAGATCTCGACTTTTTGCTAGAGCATAATTTTTCAATCAGCACATCGCTTGATGGCCCTCAGGCGTTGCATGATGCTAACCGTAAATATGCAAAATCAGGTGCATGGAGTGCACTCATTTCAACGCTTAATAAAATCAAACGGCGTGATGCGTTTGACAGAGTTAGCGCACTGATGACAACGACCCGGCCAAGCCTTGATATGGCTGAAGAGATTATAAATGAATATGTAAGCCATGGATTTCGGAGTATTTTCATCCGCGAACTTAATCCTTATGGCTTCGCACAGAAATACTTCCATAAAATCGGGTATACCACGGAACAATTTCTGGCGTTTTATGAGAAGTGTCTCGATTACATCATTCGCATTAATCACGATGGAATTGCATTTCGCGAATCCTATGCTGCATTGATCATGAAAAAGCTCATGACGCCTTGGGCAACAGGATTTGTGGATCTTCAGTCCCCCTGTGGATCTGGTTTTGGGGTCACACTGTATAACTATGATGGAAACATCTACCCAAGCGATGAAAGCCGAATGATGGCAGAAACGGGCGATCAGCATTTCAAAATGGGGAGTGTTTTTGAGAATAGCCCAGAAGAACTTTTCTTTGGCTCAGTCATGCAAGAACTCGCCTCTGCAGGAGTCAATGACTGCCTGCCCGTCTGTTCTGACTGTGCGTTTGCTCCCTACTGCGGCGCAGACCCTGTACGCCGCTATCAGGTAACAGGTTCAGTTTATGGCCATCCCGGTAAAGACGATTTCTGTTTAAAAAACAAAGGTATTATTTCGATGATTATTAAACGATTTGTTGAAGGCGATCGCGAGACCCGTCGTATTCTGATGCAATGGGGAATGAAATGAAAACACGATGCACTGACGATACGCTTTTTCTTTCTACTCAGGCAGAAAGCATCTGGCACCTGAAGGAAGCACTATTTGGTAAAGTCGCTGTCGAATTAAATCAAATCGCAGCGGATTGCATTGTCTTTCTGACCTCCGGCAAATCGATACCACTGTCAGCATTGCCCTCAGCACGAGCAATCATTTGTACAAAGAACAATCCGAACTTTGAAGACTTAATCGCCCAGGGGGAGACACCGGTTATCGTCGTTTCAGAAGAAACTGTTTTCAGTGAGGGCGATGTAATAACCATCAGCGAGCGGGGGCGGATCCATCGCTTATTTCGTGCAAGCTCTAAGAACAACGCATTCCTGGTGACTGAAGTTTGCAACAACCTCTGTGTAATGTGCCCGCAGCCTCCTAAACCGGAAGCAGCAATTAACCAGGGTGATATTGAGCAGCGGATCCTAAAAACTCTTTCACTGATTGATGATAAGCACTTTCCGGAAGCACTCTGTATTACGGGGGGGGAACCGACAATGTTAAAGGAAGGATTGCTTCATATTATTGAGGCGATTTCAGAAAGAAACCAACAGACGTTAATACACTTGCTGACGAATGGCCGCTACTTATGTCAGGGGAACTATACAGCGCGTCTGGCACAGAAAAGTAATCATCATTTGCTCGCCGGCATCCCCCTTTTTGGTCATGTTTCAGAGATTCACGACTATGTTGTTCAATGCGAAGGGGCATTTGATCAAACAATGGCCGGTTTGTTAAATTGCTACAAACACGGGATTGACATTGAACTGCGCGTTGTACTGAACAAATTAACGGTAAAATATTTAACTGCGCTGGCAGAATTTATTTCCCGAAATCTCTTTTTCGTTAAGCATGTTGCGCTTATGGGCATGGAGAACATGGGATATGCAAAACTGAACCGGGAAGCCGTATTTATCGATCCCTGGGAGTATAAGGATACGCTATCCGCCACCATCGAGATTTTTCAGTTATATGGTATTGATGTAAGGGTCTTTAACCTTCCTTTATGTATTGTTAATGAAGACACACGAGCCCATTGCAAACAGAGTATCAGCGACTTTAAGAATAGCTGGAGCCCTGTTTGTACCTCCTGTATGAAACGCGACGCATGCTGCGGTTTTTTCAGTTCCTCGACGGATAAATTTTGGTTATCCAACCATATCAGTCCTTTTGTTACAGACCTGGAGAGAAAACACCCGAGTTTTGGAGGTTGAATTCTGTTCAAGCCAGTGTGTTGTTTTAGATCGTTCATACCCTTAAAGGGCACCAGCACTATGCTAAAGATCCTCGGCCAAACCACCTCCATCAACGTGCGCAAAGTGCTCTGGACCTGCGAGATGCGGGCATCGACGGGCAGCAGGAAGATGACGGCAGCGGTTTTGCCTCAACGGAAACGGATGCTTTCCGAGCCCTGACCCCCAATGCCATCGTGCCGGTACTGATCGATGACGATTTCGTACTGTGGGAATCTAACGCCACCTGCCGTTATCTGGCGCGCAAAGCCGGACGTCGCGATCTTCTGCCCGCAGAGTCACAGCTCTGAGCCAAAGTTGAGAGCTGGATGGACTGGCTGGCGACCGAACTTAACGACGCCAGGCGCTATATCTTCCCAGCGCTGTGGCGTAACAACCCAGGCTTTAACGACCCTGAGCGCATTGCGGCAGGAATAAAAGAGTGGAACCACTGCATCACCATTCTGGAAAGCCAACTGCAGCGCATCGCTCTTACCCTTGCGGATGTGGTGCTTAGGCTGTCGGTGAATCGATGGAAAATAATGGCGTAGCGTGAGGTTTCAGTTTGGAATACTTTTCGTAAGGATATTTTATTTAATTACTAAACCCTCAACGTCGCCAGAGGGAATAATAATTAAGCAATATCCTGGACAGCCCGTCGACACGCTTTGCTAGCCTGATTATTCAGGCAAAGCTCACCCCGGAGGTATTCTTGCTGATTAAACTCAAGAAAGAACGAACGCACCAGGAGGATCGCCGGCTTGCTCTCTGGCTGGCGACCTCAGCAGGTTTACTCAACGCCATCGCCCTTGGGGCCTTTGGCTTTTTCCCCTCTCATATGACCGGCAACACCTCACAATTATCCAGCGAAGTCTCCTCCACCGATCTGAGCGATATCATTTTCTTTGGCTCGATTATTCTCTCCTTTGTGGCGGGTGCAATCCTTGCGCGTCTTATCGTGATATGGGGCATTATCCATAACGTCAGGCTGGTTTTTTGCCAAATCCTTTTTGTCGAAGGGATATTATTGACCGGCGTATCTCTCTACGAGATGTATTTCCATGCGCTCACCAGCAACCGCGAGATTATTATTTTCCTGTGCTGTCTGATGGGCATTCATAATTCAACCTCCACACAGCTTTCCGGCGGACGGGTGAGATCGACGCACATTACCGGCACGCTGACGGACGCGGGAATTTCCCTGGCCTCCGTCACGGTTGCCATGCTTCGCAGGGATTACTCCAAAGATACCGCAGCACAAAAAAGTCAGTTGAAAACCCACTTAACCACCCTTTTCTCGTTCATTACCGGGGGTATCGCCGGGTTACTGCTCTTCAGATGGGTTGGCTTCAACGCCATGCTGGCGCTCGGGTTGATGCTCTCCGTTGTCGCGACCGTATCGATTATCAGTATCTCAGTGCGTGTTCGCCGTGTACGCCCCCTACTCAGCAGATAAAGCTCTCAGGCAGGGTGACAGGAACATCGCGATACGTGACCCTGTCACTTTATGGGCTGCGCTTTAGGACTATTCTGCCTGCGCCATATTCAGCCCTTACGCCATAAGGCCTGACTTAAGGTTGTCACGCTTTTCATAGGGTTACTGATTTTCCCCCTTCGCTGGAACCCTTCCCAAACGCTTGCTATAGGTCAATTACCCCTGCCGAAACATGGCATAACAACAGGCAACCGGTGGTTGCTATAACGCATGCGCACAGGGAGACACACCGCAATGCACCCATTACTCAAACGTTCGCTGCTGTTTGTTGGCGCGATTATCATGGTTCTTGCCCTTCTCATCTGGGGGATCGGACTTGAGACAATCAAGGCGCGTCAGGTTGACCTGATTTATCTCGGGCAACAGCACATGATACTGGTTTTCTCGTCGATGTTTTTTGCCCTGCTGGTCGGTATTCCGGCCGGTATCCTGCTGAGCCGCCCGGCCGCGCGGGGTATCGCCGAATATGTGATGCAAATTTTCAACGTGGGTAACACGCTGCCACCGCTGGCCGTGCTGGCCCTGGCGATGGTGGTGATTGGCATCGGCGATACGCCCGCCATCATCGCGCTGTTTCTTGCCTCGCTGCTGCCCATTGTGCGCAATACCTACGCGGGACTGTGTTCCGTTCCGGCCTCGTTACTGGAAGCGGCAAACGGGATCGGGATGACCAAATGGCAGCGTCTGCGTCAGGTTGAATTGCCCAACGCCTGGCCCGTCATGCTCTCCGGGATCCGCATCGCCACCGCCATCAACGTCGGTACCGCGCCGCTGGCATTCCTGATTGGTGCCAGCAGCTACGGTGAGCTGATTTTCCCCGGCATCTACCTGAACGATTTTCCGACCCTGATCCTCGGCGCGGCGGCCACCGCCCTGTTCGCCCTGATCCTCGACACCCTGCTGGCGGCGCTGGGTCGCGTGATGAGCCCCCATCTCGCTCAATAACAATAACAAGGAGCTTTTATGAGACTGTTTTCCGGCCTGACGGCGCTGTGCGCCGCGGCGCTCTTCACCAGCCAGGCAATGGCAGCCCCGCTGATCCTGGCAACCAAAAGCTTTACCGAGCAGCATATTCTCTCGGCAATGACCGTGCAGTATTTACAGAAGAAAGGATTCCATGTACAGCCGCAAACCAATATCGCCACGGTGATTTCCCGTAACGCGATGATCAACAAACAGATCGATATGACCTGGGAGTACACCGGCACGTCATTAATCATCTTTAACCACATCAACAAACGCATGTCGCCGCAGGAGTCTTACGAGACGGTGAAACGCCTGGACGCAAAGCACGGTCTGGTATGGCTTAAGCCCGCTGACATGAACAATACCTATGCTTTCGCCATGCAGCGCAAGCGCGCCGAGGCGGAACACATCAACACCATGTCAGAGATGGTGGCGAAGATTGAGCAGATCCGTCAAACCAACCCGGACAAAAACTGGCTGCTGGGCCTGGACCTGGAATTTGCCGGGCGCAGCGACGGCATGAAGCCGCTGCAGGCCGCCTATAACATGACGCTGGACCGCCCGCAGATCCGTCAGATGGACCCGGGACTGGTCTATAACGCGGTGCGCGACGGCTTTGTCGACGCCGGTCTGATTTACACCACCGACGGGCGCGTGAAGGGCTTTGACCTGAAGGTGCTGGAAGATGATAAAGGCTTCTTCCCGAGCTATGCGGTCACTCCGGTGGTGCGTAAAGACACGCTGGAGGCTAATCCGGGTCTGGAAGAGGCGCTCAATACCCTCTCCGCCCAGCTCAACAACGACGTTATCACCGAGCTGAACAAGAAGGTGGATATCGACCATCAGTCACCGCAGCAGGTCGCCCGTGATTTCCTGCGTAGCAAACAGTTGCTGTAGGAGGCGCTATGGATACCGTTCACTACATCCTGGATAACTGGGACTATCTGTTAACCCTGACGCTGCAGCACCTGTGGCTGGTGGCGCTGGCCGTGGGTTTAGCCATCCTCATCGGCGTCCCGCTGGGCGTTCTGATTGTCCGTCATAAATGGCTGGCAACGCCGGTACTGGGCATCGCTACCATCGTGCTGACCATTCCGTCCATCGCCCTGTTTGGTCTGATGATCCCGCTCTTTTCGCTGATCGGTCAGGGTATCGGCGCCCTGCCCGCGATTACGGCGGTGTTTCTCTACTCGCTGCTGCCGATTGTACGTAACACCCATACGGCGCTCGACAGCCTGCCGCCGGGCCTGCGTGAAGCCGGACGGGGCATCGGCATGACCTTCTGGCAGCGTCTGCGCTGGGTGGAAATCCCGATGGCGCTGCCGGTAATTTTCGGTGGGATCCGTACTGCCGTCGTCATGAATATTGGCGTGATGGCGATTGCCGCGGTAATCGGCGCGGGTGGCCTGGGCCTGCTGCTGCTCAACGGTATTGGCGGAAGTGATATTCGCATGTTGATTGCGGGCGCGCTGATGATTTGTCTTTTAGCTATTGTGCTCGACTGGCTGCTGCACCGTTTGCAGGTGGTTCTGACTCCAAAGGGGATTCGATAATGATAAAACTGGAAAACCTCACCAAACACTTTTCACAGAAGCATGGCCAGACCATTAAGGCCGTCGATAACGTCAACCTGAACGTTCCCGAAGGGGAAATGTGTGTCCTGCTCGGCCCGTCCGGCTGCGGGAAAACCACGACCCTGAAGATGATTAACCGCCTTATCACACCCAGCAGCGGAACAATCCTCATTAACGGTGAAGACACCAGCGGGATGGACACGGTGACCCTGCGCCGCAATATTGGCTACGTGATCCAGCAGATTGGCCTGTTCCCGAACATGACTATCGAAGAGAACATCACCGTTGTACCGCGCATGCTGGGCTGGGATAAAGCGCGCTGCAAAACCCGCGCCGAAGAGCTGATGGATATGGTGGCAATGGATCCGCGTAAGTTTCTTAGCCGCTATCCGCGCGAGATGTCCGGCGGCCAGCAGCAGCGTATCGGCGTCATCCGCGCCCTGGCGGCGGATCCTCCGGTACTGCTGATGGATGAACCGTTCGGCGCGGTGGACCCCATCAACCGCGAGGTGATCCAGAACCAGTTCCTGGAGATGCAGCGCAAGCTGAAGAAAACGGTGATGCTGGTCAGCCACGATATTGATGAAGCTCTGAAGCTCGGCGACCGAATCGCGGTCTTCCGTCAGGGGAAAATCGTGCAGTGTGCCAGCCCGGATGAACTGCTGGCAAAACCGGCCAATGAATTTGTCGGCTCGTTTGTTGGTCAGGACAGGACGCTGAAGCGGCTGCTGCTGGTCTCCGCAGGAGACGTCACCGACCAGCAGCCGACCATTACGGCGCGGAGCTCAACGCCGCTTCCTGAAGCCTTTGCCACGATGGACGACAATGACATTCGCGCAATTACCGTGGTCGACGAGCACGGAAAACCGCTGGGCTTTGTGAAACGTCGCGAAGCGCGCAACGCCAGCGGTACCTGTGGCGACATCCTGCATCCGTTCCGCATGACCGGCAAGGCGGAAGACAACCTGCGCGTCGTGTTGTCACGTCTGTATGAAAGCAATACCAGCTGGATGCCGATCGTGGATGAGGACGGGCGTTACAACGGCGAGATTTCGCAGGACTATATTGCCGAGTACCTGAGTTCCGGGCGTACGCGTCGGGCACTGAATATTCATAGCGACAGTTAACCCTTCTGGCCGGGCCTCGCCCGGCGCTTTCGCACGCATACCTTTTGCTAACCCCGCGATTTCCCGCCACAATATTGTATCGTTCCCCTGTAATCGCGACCCATGCAACGTCTTCATGCTTACCCCGACATCCGGGCGATGTTTCGCCGACTGTTGATTGCCACCGTCACCGGCGTGCTGGCGGCGCTGGCCGTTGCGGTGTTTCGTCACAGCATGTACCTGCTGGAGTGGCTGCTTCTCAGCAACGACAGCGGTAGCCTGGTGAATGCCGCCGCATCGCTCTCGTCCTGGCGGCGCGCGCTGACGCCTGCGCTGGGTGGGCTGGCCGCCGGGGTACTGCTCTGGGGATGGCAACGACTGACCGCCCAGCGGCCTCACGCGCCAACCGATTACATGGAGGCGCTGGAGACCGGGGACGGCCAGTTTGATTACGGTGCCAGCCTTGTAAAATCCCTGGCGTCGCTGCTGGTCGTCGCCAGCGGAAGCGCCATCGGGCGCGAAGGGGCCATGATCCTGCTTGCCGCTCTCGCCGCCTCCTTTTTCGCTCGCCGTTTTACGCCCAAATCTGAATGGAAGCTCTGGATCGCCTGTGGCGCCGCGGCCGGGATGTCCAGCGCTTATCATGCCCCCTTAGCCGGAAGCCTGTTTATTGCAGAGATTCTGTTTGGCACGCTCATGCTGGCCTCACTCGGCCCCGTGGTTATTGCGGCGGTGGTGGCGCTTCTGACCACGCGCGTGCTGGCACCCGGCGCCAGCACGCTCTATGAAGTCCATCTGAGCGGCATACTGACCGCGACAGATTATGCCCTGCTGGTCGCCATGGGTCTGCTGGCAGGTCTTTGCGGACCCCTGTTGATGTGGCTGATGAAGTTTAGCCACGGACTGTTTCTGCGTCTCAAACTTTCGCCGCCGTGGCAGCTGGCGCTGGGGGGGTTGATCGTCGGGCTGCTGTCCCTCCTCACGCCGCAGGTATGGGGGAATGGCTACAGCGTGGTTCAGGCTTTTCTGCTCGCCCCGCCGCTGCTGTCGGTGATTGCCGGAGTGTTTATCTGTAAATTGCTGGCGGTACTGGCCAGCAGCGGTTCGGGTGCACCGGGCGGCGTGTTTACGCCCACGCTGTTTGTCGGCATGGCGACGGGGATGCTGTTTGCGCAGCTTTTCGCGCTGTGGTTACCGGGTTCTGAGACGGCAATATTGCTGGGACTGGCGGGAATGGCCACGCTACTTGCTGCGACCACGCATGCGCCCATTATGTCGGCGCTGATGGTCTGTGAAATGACCGGACAGTATGTTTTACTGCCCGGTTTACTGGTCGCCTGTGTGGTGGCGTCCGTGCTGTCGCGGACGTTACGCCACGACTCGATCTACGGCCAACACGCCGCCGAGGGCAGAGAGATCGATGTACTGCGCTAACTCGCGCTGCTCGGCACGAGGCAGATAAGGCAGCTCACCCACCAGCGGCCCAGGCAGTTTGGCGCTCAGCACGTCGATGATCTCCGCGTAGTGCGCCAGGCCCGGGTTGATACGGTTTGCCACCCAGCCCACCAGCGGCAGGCCGTCATTGGCAATCGCCTGCGCTGTCAGTAGCGCATGGTTGATGCACCCTTCCTGGATACCCACCACCATCACCACCGGAAGCTGTTCCTGGACGACCCACTCAGAGAGCGGACGCAAATCATTCATCAGGCTGCGCCAGCCGCCCGTCCCTTCGACCACCACGTGATCAACCTTCTCGCTCAGGTTCGCCAGCCCGTCGGACAGCAGGGGATAATTAATCAGACCGCTGTGCGCCACGCTGCTCTCCTCTTCGCTTAAGGCAATGGGATTGACCGCCTGATAAGGCAGTTCCAGCGACGAGACGCTTTGCAGCACCAGGGCGTCTTTATTACGCAATCCCTCTGGCGTCTCTTTACTCCCTTTTGCGACCGGTTTGTACCCTGCCACGCGTTTACCGCTTGCTGCAAGCGCCTGCAGCAATGCGCGGGATACGACGGTCTTGCCGACAGAGGTATCTGTACCAGTAACAAAGAAACGCTTAAGCATGACTCACTCCACCTCTTGGGTATGCTTCGAAAATATAAACCAGGTAAATAATTCAGTGGAGGAAGTCTACGGGATGCGTGCGCTACCCGGCTTGAGATAGCGCAATTTTTCGTACATCTGCGGAAAAGAGTTAACCCTGTAACAGGCGGATAAGCAGCGAGCCGTTATACATGGCATCTTTGACCAGCGCCGCACCTGCCATGGTGCCCTGGTTAGAGAATTGGGTGCTTTCCACCGCAATATTCTTGCTGTAGGCGGGAAGCGACTGCTGATGGATACAGGCAGAGATCGCCGGAAAGAGGATCTCCGCCGCCTGGCTGAGCGGGGAGCCAATCAGGATTTTTTGCGGGTTAAAGAGGTTCACCATAATCGCCAGGATGCGGCCAACGTTAATCCCCACCCCGGTAATAATATCCTTCGCCAGCAAATCTCCCTGACGCGCGGCGGCGCAGAGGGAATCGACCGTTAAGGGTTGGCCGTGCAGCGAGGAGCTCATGGACTGGCTGAGCCTGACCTGCGCCAGCTCCAGCACGCTTTCTACACTGGCAATAGTCTCCAGGCAGCCATGGTTCCCGCAGTAGCAGCGCTTCCCGTACGGGTCGACCTGAGTGTGCCCGATTTCCACCAGGCTGCTGCTCCCGGCGTGAAGAAGACGCCCGTCGGTGATGACACCCGCCCCAACGTTATGGTCGATCACCACCTGAATCACATCTCGCGCACCGCGCGACGCGCCAAACAGGGCCTCCGCCATGGTCCAGGCACTGATGTCATGCTGAATATAGACCGGCACGCCGGTATGGTTTTTCAGCACCTCTCCCAGCGGCATCTCTTTAACATCGTCGTAAAACGGCATGCGGTGCACGATGCCGTTTTCGGTATCAATAATGCCCGGCATGGTGATGGCGATTGCCGTTAAGCGTTCCAGCCGCTGCTGATGGCGGATAAAGAAGTTATCGATATGGGAGACAATGGCATCGAGGAGCGATTGTTCCGCGTTGAGCGGCAGCTCAAGCCGATCCTCCACCACCAGTTTGCTGCTCAGATCGCGCAGCGCGAGGAAGATCTCCCCGCGACTGATGCGCAGTGACAGGTAATGCCATGCTTCCGTCTCAACCACCAGCCCGACCGCCGGACGGCCACGGCTGCCCGGCTCCTGAATTTCCGTCTCCTGGACCAGGTGCGCTTCCAGCATTTCACGGACAATCTTGGTGATACTGGCAGGTGCCAGCTGTGCCAGGCGCGAAAGATCGATACGCGAAACCGGACCAAGCTGATCAATCAGGCGGTATACCGCGCCAGCGTTGGTCTGCTTAATCTGATCAATGTGCCCTGGCTGACTATCAGCAACCACCTCGTACTCCCTTATTTTCGAGCTTCGAAATAAACTTTGGGCTATGGTGAAGCACTTCCATAGCTGTCGTCAAATATTTACTTAGCTCTGTGATTTACCGCACATTTTTATCCCTTTTCCCTACCGGTTTTGCCCACCTGAAGCACTGATTAACTGCTGTTTGAAGCGCTGCGCGGCGTGGCTCTGTTCACGATGTTTTGACCAGACCAGCCACATCTCGGAAACGGCATCCTCTTCGGCGATGGGAACCCAGCGCATTTCGCGCAGTTGTACCCGTTTAAAGGAGGCCGGAAGAATAGAGACCCCCAGTCCGGCGGCGACCAGCCCAATAATGGTCATCGCCTCGCCCACCTCCTGGGTGATAACCGGAGCAAGATCGTAGCGACGCATCAGTCCCAGAATGTCGTCATACAGGCCCGTTCCGACCTGAGGATCAAAAAAGACAAAGGGTTCTTTTGCCAGCTCTGCCAGCGATACCGCCGGACGAGAGGCCAGCGGGTGGTCAAGGGGGATCATAGCCATCAGGGGTTCATGCAGAATCACCTGCCACGCCAGCGTGTCCGGCAGCTGCGTATTCCGCATCAACCCCAAATCCAGTGCGCCTTCATTCAGCGGTGCAATTTGCTCGCGGGTATTAATTTCGCACGTCTGAATATGCACATCCGGGAAATGGCGGCGGAATGAGGAAAGCGTCTGGGAGACGGCGCTGATAAAGGGCGCGGACGACGTAAACCCGATTCGCAGCTCACCGGCTTCTCCGAGGTAAAGCCGCTCTGCACGGGCGGCGGCGTCATCAACCATGCTCAGGATTTGTCGGCTGTCGGTCAGAAACTGCTTACCCGCCGCCGTCAGGCTCACGCTGCGGTTGGTGCGGGCCAGAAGGCGCGCGCCCACCTGCTGTTCGAGGATTTGAATCTGCTGGCTTAACGGGGGCTGAGAGATATTCAGCCGTGCCGCCGCGCGGCCAAAATGCAGCTCCTCAGCAACGGCGACAAAATAGCGAAGATGACGCAGTTCGATATTCATATTTTTAAAGTATCATTTGAGATAATTAATATATTAGACAGAATATTTACATTTTCCTACCCTGATCGTGTGGTCATACCCGTCACCCGAAATCACGGGGATGTTTAAGCAAGGAAACTGTGTGAGTCGTACAACCTCCATTGATATCTCTCCGGCCAGCGATATCAATGATTTACCCGTAGCATCGCAGCCGGTTCAGTTCATTAAACGTGGTACTCCCCAATTTATGCGCGTTACCCTGGCGCTCTTTTCGGCCGGTCTGGCCACGTTTGCCCTGCTCTACTGCGTTCAGCCGATCCTCCCCGTTCTCTCCCATGAGTTTGGCGTATCGCCCGCCAGCAGCAGCGTTTCGCTCTCGATTTCAACCGCGATGCTGGCAATTGGCCTGCTCTTTACCGGCCCTTTGTCCGACGCCATTGGCCGTAAACCGGTGATGGTCACTGCCCTGATGCTGGCCTCGGTCTGTACGTTGCTCTCGACCATGATGACCAGCTGGCACGGCATTCTGGTGATGCGCGCGCTGATCGGGCTGTCGCTCAGCGGCGTGGCCGCGGTCGGGATGACCTATCTCAGCGAAGAGATCCATCCGAGCTTCGTTGCCTTTTCGATGGGGTTGTACATCAGCGGGAATTCAATTGGCGGCATGAGTGGGCGTCTGCTGAGCGGGGTCTTTACGGACTTCTTTAGCTGGCGTATTGCGCTGGCGGTTATCGGGTGTTTCGCGCTGGCATCTGCACTGATGTTCTGGAAAATCCTGCCGGAATCACGCCATTTTCGCCCGATTTCCCTGCGCCCGAAAACGCTGTTTATTAACTTCCGTTTGCACTGGCGTGATAAAGGGTTGCCGCGCCTGTTCCTGATGGGCTTCCTGCTGATGGGGTCATTCGTCACGTTGTTTAACTATATTGGCTATCGCCTGATGCTTTCACCGTGGCATCTGAATCAGGCCGTGGTCGGTTTGCTTTCTGTGGCTTATCTCACCGGCACGTGGAGTTCGCCGAAAGCCGGGGCGATGACCGCACGCTTCGGCCGCGGGCCGGTCATGCTGGTCTTCACAGCGGTAATGCTGCTCGGCCTGCTGTTGACGCTCTTCTCCTCACTGTGGCTGATTTTTGCCGGGATGCTGCTCTTCTCCGCCGGGTTCTTCGCCGCGCACTCGGTCGCCAGCAGCTGGATTGGCCCGCGCGCGCGTCGAGCCAAAGGACAGGCATCGTCGCTGTACCTGTTTAGCTATTACCTGGGATCCAGCATCGCCGGGACGCTGGGGGGCGTGTTCTGGCATCACTACGGCTGGAACGGCGTGGGCGGGTTTATCGCCCTGATGCTTTGTGCCGCACTGCTGGTGGGGGCAAGTCTTCATCAACGTTTGAGATAATAAGCGTGCGGGCTGATGTCCGGTAAGACGCACGCGCGACCTAAACGGCACCAGCGTACTGGTGCCGTTTATCGTTCAGGAATCCCAGGCCTGCTCTATCTTACCGGCTTCAAACTGCGGAGGCGGTTTTCGGAAACGGCGCGTTAGCCATGTCAGGTAAAGGATCCCCAGAGCCGCCCAGATGAGGCCAAGCGTCAGGGACGTCGCTTCGAGGTTTATCCACAGCACGCCGACCGTTACCGCCCCAATAAGCGGCAGCAGGAGATAGTGGAAACGATCTTTCCACGTTTTGTTCAGCCCCTTACGCCGCCAGAAATGGTTGTACACCGAGAGGTTAACAAACGTAAACGCCACCAGTGCGCCAAAGTTGATCAGCGCCGTTGCGGTCACGAGGTCAAAGTACAGCGCCGACAGGGCCACTATCCCCACCATAATGACGTTCAGGGCCGGGGTACGCCATTTCGGATGCACATAACCAAACACCCGCTCCGGAAAGACGTTGTCACGCCCCATCACATACAATAACCGCGAGACGCTGGCGTGCGAGGCCAGACCCGAAGCCAGCGTATTGACAAAGGTGGTACATAAAAACACCGACTGGAAGAGCTTACCTCCCACGTACAGTGCGATTTCCGGCAGCGCGGCATCCGGGTTCTTGAAGCGCGCGATGGTCGGGAAAAAGAGCTGCATGAAGAACGAGGCAATAATGAATATCAGCCCGCCATACAGCGCGGTCAGGAAAATGGCTTTGGGAATGACCCGTGCCGCGTTTGGCGTCTCTTCCGATAGCGTGGTAACCGCATCAAAACCGAGGAAAGAGAAGCAGACGATGGTCGCGCCGGTAATAATAGGGATCAGATGTGCGTTCTCGCTGATAAACGGCTGCAGCGACCAGACGGTGCCGACCCCTTCTCCCTTGTGCAAGCCATGCACCACGAGGATGACAAACACCACCATAATCGCGACCTGCACCAGCACAAACAGGGTATTAAAGTTGGCGACCAGGTTAACACTCTTCAGATTCGCCAGCGTCAGGATCGTCACAAACCCCACTACCCAGACCCACGGCGGGACCTCAGGGAACATCGCGGAAAGGTAGATCTTCGCCAGCAGCACGTTGATCATCGGCAGGAAGAGATAGTCCAGCAACGATGACCAGCCGACCATAAAGCCCACGTGGGGTCCAATCGATTTCTGCGTGTAGGTATACGCGGAGCCCGCTTCCGGGAACTGCCGTACCAGTTTACCGTAGCTGATGGCGGTAAACATGACGCCAGCCAGCGCCAGGAGATACGAGGCGGGCACGTGGCCGTTGCTGATACCGGACACAATACCGAAGGTATCAAACACGGTCATGGGGGTGAGGTAAGCCAGCCCCATCATCACCACCTGCCAGAGCTTAAGAGAACTGCGCAGTCGGGTTCTGCCGGCCATGCCCGGCGCGTCAAGAGACGTGTTAGTCGCCATACACCGTCCCCCCCATGCTTACCGTGGTTTGCAATCGCGTTGACCTTAACGCAAACCTGCTTAGCAAAGGGGGAAGTTGTGAAGAACAAACGCGACCGTACCAGCGCACCGTCTCTGGCTCGCATTCACCATGGAAGCCTGACTGGCCCCCTTCGCCCTGCGGATAGTTGAACATCTGCATCATTTCCTACCTCGTCACACAGTGTCGTTAAGAAAGTCCCTGTGCCGCCTGCGCTCCATAACGCGACTCCCGGGAGATAGCTGGCGTGCCAGCGAACAGTTCGGCCAGGCTCCGCGCAGGCCGTATGGTGATACGTATGAGATGAAACAAAGCGGCCCCTTACTGGGGCGCGTTATCAGGCGTTTTTCAGCATCCACTCGATTTCTGTTTCAGTAATCAGGCGTTCAAACTGCAGTAATTCATCATTTTTGCAGGCGTGATACACGTGGCAGAAACGCTCGCCCAGCCGCTCGCGAAGGCGATCGTTTTGCATAAACTCCCACAGCGCATCACTCTGACGAATCGGGAACGGCAGTCCGTCCTGCTCCAGACCATTGCCTTCAACCTCTTCCTGCAGCGGTAAATCGTTATCCAGCCCGTGCAGAATGCCGGCAAAAATCGCCGCCATCACCAGATACGGATTCGCGTCTGCCCCTGCCACCCGGTATTCGACTCGATGATTATGGCGATCGCCGCAGGGAATACGCAGGGCTACCGTGCGGTTGTTGTGACCCCATGACGCCTGCGTCGGCACATACATTCCCGGCTGGAAACGGCGGTACGAGTTGACGTTCGGTGCCAGCAGCGCCATGGACGCTGGCATCAGATCGATCATCCCGGCCAGCGCGCGTTTCAGCAGCGCGGAATCCTCGCCGCTGGCGTCCGCGAGCACGTTTTCGCCTCTGTTGTTTTGCATACTGATGTGGATATGCATCCCGCTGCCCGCATGCTCTTCATACGGCTTCGCCATAAACGTGGCGTGCATCTTATGTTTTTCTGCCATCTGCCTGACGAGACGTTTTAGCGCCAGCGCATCATCACAGGCATCCAGCACGTTTTCCGTATGGTGCAGGTTAATTTCAAACTGACCCGGCGAGGCCTCAGCCACTGCGCCATCGGCGGGGATCAACTGCAGCTGTGCCAGCTCATCAATATCGTTCAGCACGTCAGCAAAGTGGTTAAGATTATCAACAGAGTAGACTTGGCTTTGCGTGTTACGCACGTCGGTGCCCGGCGCGCAGGGTGGCTGCAGATAGCCGTCGGCATCGCGATTCCGATCAAGTAAATAGAACTCCAGCTCTACCGCTACCACGGGGAACAGACCGCGCTGGCGCAACTGCTGCCAGAGCCGGTTGAGTACGTTCCGCGGCTCAACGTCAAAGGGAGCGCCATCTTCATCGACCATGGTGAGCTGCACCTGACCAATGTATTCCGGGTCCGCCGCGGACGGTGTCAGGGTGCCCGGCACCGGCACACAAACACAGTCAGGCTCGCCGAGCTCCTGCCCCAGGCCCGCTTCTTCCACCACGTTACCCAGAATATCCATGGCGAACACCGACGCCGGGAAATAGCAGCCTTTTTCGAGTTTGTTCAGTCCGGCAACCGGAATACGTTTACCGCGAAAACAGCCGTTCAAATCGGTCAGGAGGACATCAATAAACTGGGTGTTCGGATACTGTTCTAAATAGCGCTTCACCTCCTGCGTAAAGGCGCTGCCCCGCCTCTCATCCGTGTAGTGAACAAAGTTCTCAACTTCTACGATATTGGTTTCCATGATTTACCACCGTTTTTGGGATTTGCGTTCGCTGCTCAGGACTGTCAAATATAATGTCCACCCTATCGAATCTGTATGCAAATAAATTGTTTGTCAAATGTTAAATTAAGTTTGCAAAAGGCAGATCTCGTTGCTAGATTGAGAAAATATTGAACGAAAAGGCCGTTTTACAGGTGAAACTGGCCTAAATTTAGTCCACTTTGTGAGGGCGATCATGGAAAATATAATGAACAAGCCAGTCATTGGCGTGGTGATGTGCAGAAACAGGCTTAAGGGTCACGAGACCCAGACCCTGCAAGAAAAGTACCTGAATGCCATTATCAATGCGGGGGGCTTACCCATTGCCTTACCGCATGCGCTGGCAGAGCCAGAGTTGCTTACCACTCTGCTGCCAACCCTGGACGGGATTTACCTGCCGGGCAGCCCAAGTAACGTGCAGCCGCACCTTTATGGTGAAAACGGCGATGAGCCTGACGCCGATCCCGGGCGTGATCTTCTGAGTATGGCGCTGATTGCCGCCGCGCTCGAAAGGCGCATCCCCATTTTCGCCATCTGCCGGGGGCTGCAGGAACTGGTTGTTGCGACGGGAGGGACGCTGTATCGCCGCCTGTTCGAGCAGAATGACCTGCTTGAGCACCGGGAAGATCCTGAACTGCCGGTTGAGCTACAATACGCCCCGTCTCATGAAGTTCAGGTTCAGGAGGGAGGACTGCTGTCTCAATTAATACCAGGCTGTAACACATTTTGGGTAAACTCGTTACACGGGCAAGGTGCACGAACGTTAGGACCACGGCTTCGCGTGGAGGCCCGCTCGACGGACGGGCTGGTTGAAGCGGTCAGCGTGCACGACCATCCTTTTGCCCTCGGCGTGCAATGGCACCCCGAATGGAACAGCAGCGAGTACGCCCTGTCACGTATGTTGTTTGAAGGTTTTATCACCGCCTGTCAAAGCCACATTGCCGAGAAGCAACGACTTTGACCACTACCGTAAAGGAAATGCAACTATGAGCGATGACGGACTGGCGCCAGGGAAACGTCTGTCTGAGATCCGCCAGCAACTGGGTCTCTCGCAGCGGCGTGCCGCCGAACTGTCTGGGTTAACACACAGTGCCATCAGCACCATCGAGCAGGATAAAGTCAGTCCTGCCATCAGTACGCTTCAGAAGCTGCTGAAAGTCTATGGGCTGTCGCTCTCGGAATTCTTTTCGGAACCGGAAAAACCTGATGAACCGCAGGTGGTTATTAATCAGGAAGACCTTATCGAAATAGGCAGTCAGGGGGTTTCGATGAAGCTGGTTCACAACGGAAATCCGAACCGTACGCTGGCGATGATTTTTGAAACTTACCAGCCAGGAACCACGACCGGAGAGAGGATCAAACATCAGGGTGAGGAGATCGGTACGATACTGGAAGGTGAAATTGTGCTGACCATTAATGGCCAGCCTTATCACCTGGTTGCGGGGCAAAGCTATGCCATTAATACCGGCATACCGCACAGCTTCAGCAATACCTCGGCAGGCATCTGCCGCATTATCAGTGCCCACACCCCCACCACGTTCTGATGACCACTCAGCCCCGGCGTAAAGACTTACGCCGGGGCAAATAAAAACGATCAATGTCGGCATTTTACGGGTTAATCCCCGGGATGCCTCACGGCTTCGTATTGCCTGAAACGGCCATGCCTTTATTTATCTGATTGCGAAAGAAAGGAGTGAATATGCATTTTCAGCACCTGACTTACTGGCAGGATAAAGCAAAAAACAGTGCCATTGAGACCCGGTTATTTATTAACGGTGCCTATTGTGACGCCGCCGATAAGGCCACGTTTGAAACCGTCAACCCCGCTACCCGTCAGACGCTAGCGAATGTGGCCCGGGGCAAGCAGGCGGACGTAGACCTCGCGGTTCAGGCTGCGCGTGAGGTATATGACCGTGGCGACTGGTCGCAGGCATCACCGGCGCAGCGCAAATACGTTCTCAATAAGTTCGCCGATTTGATGGAACGCCACGGCGAAGAGCTGGCCTTACTGGAAACCCTGGACACCGGTAAACCCATCCGCCACAGCCTGCGCGACGATATTCCCGGCGCGGCGCGCGCCATTCGCTGGTACGCCGAAGCGGCGGATAAAGTCTACGGCGAAGTGGCGCCTACGGGTCCGGACGAGCTGGCGATGATTGTGCGCGAACCGATCGGGGTTGTCGCCGCCATCGTTCCCTGGAACTTCCCGCTGCTGCTGGCCTGCTGGAAGCTGGGCCCGGCGCTGATCGCGGGCAATAGCGTGGTATTGAAACCGTCCGAAAAATCGCCCCTCACCGCCCTGCGGCTGGCCGGGCTGGCGAAAGAGGCGGGCCTGCCGGACGGCGTGCTGAATGTGATAAGCGGTTACGGCCACGAGGCGGGCCAGGCACTGGCCCTGCATCCGGACGTTGAGGTGCTGACGTTTACCGGCTCTACCCGTACCGGCAAGCAGCTGTTGAAGGACGCAGGCGAAAGCAACATGAAGCGCGTCTGGCTGGAGGCTGGCGGCAAGAGCGCCAACATTGTCTTTGCCGACTGTCCGGACCTGGACAAGGCCGTGAGCGCGACCGCCGCCGGGATTTTTTATAACCAGGGGCAAGTGTGTATCGCCGGGACCCGCCTGCTGCTTGAGGAGAGCATCGCCGATGACTTTCTGGCAAAGCTGAAAGCGCAGGCCCGCCACTGGCAGCCGGGCGATCCGCTCGATCCCGACAGCACGATGGGAATGCTCATCGACGCCGCGCACGCCGATACCGTTCACACGTTTATTCGCGAGGGCGCCCGGAAAGGTACGCTGCTGCTGGACGGGCGGGCACAATCCTGGCCTTCTGCGGTAGGTCCAACCATTTTTGTCGACATCGACCCTGCCTCCCCGCTGTGCCGGGAAGAGATTTTCGGGCCTGTTCTGGTCGTCACCCGTTTTAAAACCGAAGAGGAAGCCTTAACGCTGGCCAACGACAGTGAATATGGGCTTGGCGCGGCGGTATGGACCCGCGACCTCTCCCGCGCACACCGCATGAGCCGTCGCCTGAAAGCAGGCTCGGTCTTCGTCAATAACTATAACGACGGGGATATGACCGTACCGTTTGGTGGCTATAAGCAGAGCGGCAACGGCCGCGATAAGTCTCTGCACGCGCTGGAAAAATTTACCGAACTGAAAACCATCTGGATTGCCCTGGAGCCTCAATCATGACCGAACATACCACCAGCTATTATGCGGCCAGCGCGAACGCGTACGAACCATTCCCGACGCTTAGCGAATCAATCAGCTGTGACGTGTGCGTGGTAGGCGGCGGCTATACCGGCCTCTCCTCCGCACTGCATCTCGCTGAAATGGGCTACGACGTGGTGCTCCTTGAAGGGGCGCGCATCGGCTTCGGTGCCAGCGGACGCAACGGCGGCCAGCTGGTTAACTCCTACAGCCGCGATATCGACGTGATTGAGAAAAACTATGGCCCCGATGCTGCCAAAGTCCTCGGGAGCATGATGTTTGAAGGCGGGGAAATCATCCGGGAGCGTATTCAGCGCTATCAGATCCAGTGCGACTATCGTCCCGGCGGGCTGTTTGTTGCCCTGAACCATAAGCAGCTGGAGACGCTGGAAGAGCAAAAAGCCAACTGGGAACGCTACGGCAACACGCAGCTGGAGTTGCTGGATGCCAGCGCGATCCGCCGGGAAGTCGACAGCGAACGCTATACCGGCGCGCTGCTGGACCGCAGCGGGGGACATATTCATCCGCTCAACCTGGCGATCGGCGAAGCGGACGCCATTCGCCTTAACGGCGGGCGGGTGTATGAACAATCCCCGGTGACCGCCATTCAGCACACCAGCCCGGCCGTGGTAAGCACGCAGCATGGTCAGGTGACGGCCCGCTATGTGATCGTCGCCGGAAATGCCTATCTGGGCGATAAGGTCGAACCAGAACTGGCAAAACGCAGCATGCCCTGCGGCACCCAGGTGGTGACCACCGCCCCGCTGCCGGAAGAGGTCGTCCGCACGCTGATCCCCAATAACTACTGTGTTGAAGATTGCAACTACCTTCTGGACTACTACCGTCTCACCGCCGACAACCGCCTGCTGTACGGCGGTGGCGTAGTCTATGGCGCGCGCGATCCGGACGATGTCGAGCGTCTGGTGATGCCAAAGCTGTTGAAAACCTTCCCTCAGCTGGCAGGGGTCAAAATCGACTACCGCTGGACGGGCAACTTCCTGCTGACCCTGTCGCGCATGCCGCAGTTTGGTCGTCTGGATAAAAACATCTACTACATGCAGGGCTACAGCGGCCACGGCGTGACCTGCACCCACCTGGCCGGACGGCTGATTTCGGAACTGCTGCGCGGTGACGCAGAGCGCTTTGATGCGTTTGCCAACCTCCCGCACTACCCCTTCCCGGGCGGTCGCAGCCTGCGGATTCCATTTACGGCGATGGGCGCGGCGTATTACAGCCTGCGCGATCGTCTTGGCGTTTGATCATTTCGACAAAAGGGTATCTGACATGAGTAACCAGGAATTTCATCAGCGCAGACTTTCGGCCACCCCGCGCGGCGTAGGCGTAATGTGTAATTTCTTTGCCCGCACGGCGGAGAATGCCACGCTTACCGACGTGGAAGGCAATGACTATATTGATTTCGCCGCCGGGATCGCGGTACTGAATACCGGCCATCGTCATCCTGAAATGGTGGCCGCAGTGGAAAAACAGCTGCACCAGTTCACCCACACGGCCTACCAGATTGTGCCATATGAAAGCTACGTTTCCCTGGCCGAAAAACTTAACGAGCTGGCCCCGGTACAGGGCCCGGCTAAAACCGCGTTCTTCACGACGGGCGCGGAAGCGGTGGAAAATGCCATTAAAATCGCCCGGGCCCACACCGGCAGGCCTGGCGTGATTGCCTTCGGGGGAGGCTTTCACGGCCGAACCTATATGACCATGGCGTTAACCGGCAAGGTCGCGCCTTATAAGCTGGGATTTGGCCCCTTCCCCGGGTCGGTTTATCACGTACCGTATCCCTCCGAGCTTCACGGCATCACGACGCAGGATGCCATCACGGCGATAGAGCGCCTGTTCAAAGCCGATATTGAGGCGAAACAGGTAGCGGCGATTATTTTTGAACCCATTCAGGGTGAAGGCGGATTCAACGTCGCGCCGCCAGAGCTGGTGGCCGCCATCCGCCGCATCTGTGATGAGCACGGGATCGTGATGATTGCCGATGAAGTGCAGAGCGGTTTCGCCCGTACCGGTAAGCTGTTTGCCATGGAACACTACGCTGACAAGCCTGACCTGATGACGATGGCCAAAAGCCTGGCAGGCGGAATGCCGCTGTCCGGCGTGGTGGGCCGCGCTGAGATCATGGATGCACCAGCCCCCGGTGGACTCGGGGGAACCTATGCAGGCAATCCGCTTGCGGTGGCCGCCGCGCACGCGGTGCTGAATATTATCGACAACGAGTCACTGTGCGCGCGCGCCTGTCACCTGGGCGATCGACTGAGCGCCACGCTGGAGGAGATTCAGGGTACCTTCCCTGCGCTCGTGGCGATTAGAGGAAGAGGATCGATGATTGCGGCAGAGTTTTTTGATCCCGAGAGCCGTGAACCGTCGGCCGCCATCGCGCAGGCGATTCAGCAAAAGGCACTTTCCCGGGGCCTGCTGTTACTGATCTGCGGCCAGTACGGAAACGTGATCCGCTTCCTTTATCCGTTGACCATTCCGGATGCCCAGTTCACCCAGGCGCTGGCGATCCTGCAACAGGTTATGCGTGATAAGGCATAAGTGCCCACTGAGAACCGTCTCCCGGACTTCCGGAAGACGGTTTCCACGGAGGAAATGTTGGGGAATTTGGCCTGTTTCATTGTATGCTCCCTGAAACACATCCCTGGCAAGAGGAAATAAGAATTGCAAAATCCATCCGCCTATCAGTCACTTGTGAAAACCTTCCAGCGCCTCTCCCGCTTCTCGCATCTCTCCTCCATCGCCAGCTGGGACATGTTTACCATGATGCCGCCCGGCGGCAGTGCCGCGCGCGGTGAAGCGCTGGCGGAAATGAGCGTCCTGCAGCACCAGCTCCTTACCGATAAAAAAGTGGGCGAATGGCTGACCGCAGCGGCAGAGGAAGATCTGAATGACGTCGAACAGGCTAACCTGCGTGAAATGACGCGCCACTACCAGCAGGCGACCCTGCTGCCGGAATCGCTGGTTGAAGCCAAATCGCTGGCGGGCAGCAAGTGTGAGCACGCCTGGCGTACACAGCGCCCCGCTAACGACTGGCAGGGTTTTTCCGCCAATCTAAAAGACGTCGTCAAACTCAGCCGTGAAGAAGCCCGTCTTCGCGCCGAGGCCAAAGGCTGTACCCCGTACGATGCCCTGCTGGATATTTTCGAACCGGACATGACCAGCGCGCGCCTGGACGTGCTGTTTGGTGATATGAAAACCTGGCTGCCGGACCTGCTGGCGAACGTGGTGGAAAAACAGGCTCAGCGGTCGTTCGTCCCGCCACAAGGCCCTTTCCCAACGGCTACCCAGCGCGAACTCGGACTGGAAGCCATGAAGATGCTCGGCTTCGATTTTAACGGCGGTCGTCTGGACGTCAGTGCCCACCCGTTCTGCGCCGGCGTGCCGGAAGATGTGCGTATCACCACGCGCTATGACGAGGACGAGCTGCTCAGTGCGCTGTTTGGCGTGATCCACGAAACCGGACACGCGCGCTACGAGCAAAACCTGCCGCGAGCCTGGGCAGGACAACCCGTGGCGCTGGCGCGTTCAACCGCCATCCACGAATCTCAGAGCCTGTTTTTTGAAATGCAGCTGGGACGCAGCGAGGCCTTCCTGAAGCATCTGCTCCCTGCCGTTCACGCCCGCTTTGGTAGCCAGGCCGCCTTCAGCGAAGAGAACTTTATCGCCTGGAACCAGCGCGTTAAGCCAGGTTACATCCGCGTTGATGCAGACGAAGTGAGCTACCCTGCCCACGTGGTGCTGCGCTATGAAATTGAGCGTGCGCTGATTAACGGCGAGATCGAGGTGGACGATATTCCCGCCCTGTGGGATGAAAAAATGCAGGCCTGGCTTGGGTTATCAACCAAAGACAACTATCGCAACGGCTGTATGCAGGATATCCACTGGACCGACGGTGGGTTTGGTTATTTCCCGTCATACACGCTGGGCGCTATGTATGCTGCACAGTTGTTCCATGCCGCAAAAACCGCCCTGCCGGGGCTACAGGCCTCTATCGCCGAGGGCGATTTTTCGGCCCTGTTTGAGTGGCTGCGTCAGAACATCTGGCAGCACGGCAGCCGCTTCAGCACGTCGCAATTAATCACCCAGGCGACAGGCGAAGATCTGAATATCCGCTACTTCCGCGAACATCTCACCTCGCGCTATTTGTAATAACAACGCCGGGGAGGCTCCCCCGGCGTTGTACATATGGTTACACGCCGATACCAATCACTCACGGAAACCTCGAATTTACAGGGATATAGTTATTTCAACGGCCCCGCAGTGGGGTTAAATGAAAAACCAAATTCGAGGTTATGAACATGAAAAAAGTATTAGCTCTGGTTGTTGCCGCTGCTATGGGTCTGTCTTCTGCTGCGTTTGCTGCTGAAACCACTGCTGCACCAGCGGCCGCTGCGCCAACTGCAACGACCACTGCTGCGCCAGCAAAAACTGTACATCATAAAAAACACCACAAAGCCGCTAAACCTGCTGCAGAGCAGAAAGCGCAGGCCGCTAAAAAGCACCACAAAAAAGCCGCTAAACCTGCTGTAGAGCAGAAAGCCCAGGCCGCTAAAAAGCACCATAAAAAAGCCGCTAAACCTGCTGTAGAGCAGAAAGCCCAGGCCGCTAAAAAGCATCACAAAAAAGCAGTAAAACACGAAGCTGCTAAACCAGCTGCTCAGCCAGCTGCGTAAGGTACAAGCTTAACCGTGCCCTTCGGGGCACGTTGGTAAACCGGCGCTGAACCGGAAAAGGTTCTGCGCCGTTTTTTTATCCGGAGGGCGTATGCTGCGACGCTATCGGTTTGAGCTCATTCTGATCCTGCTTATTTTATGCGCGCTCATCGCAAGCCATTTTTATCTTTCCTGATTGTAGCACGCTGATTTTACTCCCACTTTCGTGCTGTCCCGTCTATAGTATTTTCATAGGGTTCACTTTTAATAATCATAATTACCCCCACCAGAGTGTGATATGCGTAAATCTGTTGTGTTGTTGCTGGGAACGTTTGGTCTTTTTTCTGGATTTTCACAGGCGGATGATGGCGGCGATGACGCCATTAGCGCGAAAGAGCTTAAGACGCTTTTTTTCGGTCATGACGATCGTACTCGCGTCACCGACCCAACACAGGCCCCCTGGGATGCTATTGGACAACTGGAAACCGCCAGCGGCAATCTGTGCACCGCGACGTTGATCACCCCGCAATTAGCCCTAACGGCAGGCCACTGCCTGTTGACGCCCCCTAACGGAAAGCCAGACAAAGCGGTAGCCTTACGGTTTGTGTCGCAAAAAGGTGTCTGGCGCTATGAAATCCACGGCATCGAAGGCCGGGTTGATCCTTCTCTGGGTAAACGACTGAAACCGGATGGTGATGGCTGGATAGTGCCGCCCGCGGCAGCGTCATGGGATTTTGGCCTGATCATTCTCCGCTACCCGCCTTCAGGCATTACGCCACTGCCGTTATTTGACGGAGATAAAGCGGCGCTCACCGCCGCGCTGAAAGCCGCCGACCGTAAGGTCACGCAGTCAGGCTACCCGGTCGATCATCTGGATGCGCTTTACACCCATACCGACTGTGTTGTAACGGGCTGGGCACAAACCAGCGTGCTGTCGCACCAGTGCGATACGTTACCGGGTGACAGTGGTTCGCCCTTGATGCTGAAAACCGATAACGGCTGGCAATTGATTGGTGTTCAAAGCTCCGCTCCGGCGGCGAAAGACCGATGGCGAGCCGATAACCGGGCCCTATCCGTCACCGGTTTTCGCGATAAGCTGGAAGCGCTGGCTCAAGAGTAAGCCAGCGCGGCTGCGGGAGAAAAAGGGGTAACGGGTTATCAGGCGAGTTTTATCATGACCATACCCGCCAGCAGCAATATCAGTCCTATCCAGCCTTTGTTATTTAACCGCTGGCCGAACAGTACCCAACCGGCGGCAAGGGTGGCGGCGATACCAAAACCGCCCCACAGCGCATAGGCCACCGAAAGATCGATACCTTTGACCGCCTGCGACAGGGCGCTGAACGCCCCCAGAACCGCGGCTATCGACATCAGGCCATAGACTTTACGACGAAAACCGTCGGAGAATTTCAGCAGAACGTTGGCGAAAATTTCCAGCACGATGGCGAAACCCAGCCAGGCCGCATGAACCCATTCAAACTGTTGCATGGTTCTGCTCCTTCTGCTGTTTGGTCGGTTTACGGGTACCTGATTTAATCAGCACAATACCCGCGACCAGCGTCGTTAACCCGGCGACTTTCATTGTTGTTAATGTTTCGTCAAATATCAGGACGCTGAAGAGTGTAATCAATAAAATACCGATCCCTTCCCACAGCGCATACGCCACACCCAGCGCAATTTTTTTCACCGCAAATGAGAGGAAAATATAGGAAAGTGAAATCATCACCAGCATTAAAATAAAACCGGTATTGCCATCGCTGACGCTCGCCCACTTCATCGACAGCGTGCCAGTAATCTCAGCGATAATAGCCAGAGCGAGTAAAATCCAGTAAAACATGTTTTTCTCCTGCTTGAGAATATAATCCATCGTGGCCCGCCGCATGCGGCAAACCAAAAAAAATATGAAATTAAATCAGACAGCTAAGCGCGTAGCGCCAGCTCAGGCAGAAGAGATAACTATAGGGCGGTGCGCCAGTGTTGCTCACCAGCAACCAGGCAGAAGGAGGTGAAAAATACAGCGGTGTTGTTTGAAGAATACGTCCTGAACACATTGTCCATAAAATTACAATTATCCGCGTTGTTGCTTCTCGTCTTTGCGGATGAAAATTGTCCTCGGTAGTTAAACACGCTAAATTTGTACCATAAGCCAGGATTTTACTCAAAGTCTTTGCAATTCTTTACCCACACCGTTTGATTTTGGTTAGTTTATTGCAACGCGTTTCACCTTTATTATAAATAAAAAGCGTATTTCGGAGTCACCATGGCTAAACCCATTATTACCCTGAACGGGTTAAAAATTGTCATCATGCTGGGCATGCTGGTGATCATACTGACGGGCGTGCGATTTGCAGCCGACATCATCGTGCCCTTTATTCTGGCGCTGTTTATTGCGGTGATCCTTAACCCGCTGGTACGGCGCATGACGCGGCTACGCATCCCGCGCGTGCTGGCGATTACCCTGCTCATCAGCGTGATTATTGTTGCCATGGTATTACTGGTTGCCTATCTCGGCACCTCGCTGAATGAACTGGCGCGCACGTTACCGAAGTACCGATCGTCGCTGGCGATACCGCTGCTGCAGCTTGAACCCTGGCTGCAACGCGCAGGTATTGAAGTCTCGGTTGAGGAACTCCTTAAATATATCGACCCCAATGCGGCCATGACGATCGTCACCAGCCTGCTGGCGCAGCTTTCGAATGCCATGACCTCCATTTTCCTGCTGTTTTTAACGGTGGTGTTTATGCTGCTGGAGGTGCCTCAACTGCCGGCAAAGCTGCAGCAGATAATGGTCCGTCCGGTTGAGGGCATGGGGGCGATTCAACGCGCGCTGGACAGCGTCTCACGCTATCTGGTGCTGAAAACCGCCATTAGCCTGGTTACGGGTGGTGTCGTCTGGGTGATGCTGCTGGCGCTGGACGTCCGCTTCGCGTTCGTCTGGGGATTACTGGCCTTCGCGCTCAACTACATTCCCAACATCGGTTCCGTGCTGGCAGCGATCCCCCCTATCCTTCAGGTGCTGGTTTTCAGCGGGCTGTATGATGCGCTGGTTCTGCTGGCCGGATATCTGGCCATTAACCTGCTGTTCGGCAATATTCTTGAGCCACGGATGATGGGACGCGGGCTGGGGCTATCCACATTGGTCGTCTTTTTGTCTTTGATTTTCTGGGGCTGGCTGCTCGGTCCCGTCGGTATGCTGCTCTCCGTTCCGCTGACCATCATTGTGAAGATTGGTCTGGAACAGACCGAGGGCGGACAAAGCATCGCCGTGCTGCTGAGCGATATGAGCCAGAAATAGCGCTGACAGGAGGAATGTATTGATCCTCCTGTCTTCACGATAAGCGCCCGGATAGTTACAAATGGAGATTCACGCCACGTGCGGCGACGGGGCTTATCCCAGCGCGTCGACTACTCGCGCCAGCCCATTGCCGGTGCGACATGTTTGAGAATGGACTCAATCACATGCGCATTGTAATCCACACCGAGCTGGTTCGGTACGGTCAACAATAACGTATCCGCTTCAGCAATCGCCTCGTCTTTTTTCAGCTGTTCGATAAGCTTGTCCGGCTCCGCCGCATAGCTGCGGCCGAAGATCGCGCGCGTTTTCTCGTCAAGATACCCCACGCTATCGCTGTCGTTGCGGCTGGCACCGAAGTACATCCGGTCACGGTCGTCCATCAGGGCAAAAATACTGCGGCTGACCGACACGCGCGGCTCACGCGTATGCCCTGCCTCTTTCCACGCCTGGCGGTACGCGCGGATCTGTTTTGCCTGCTGAATATGGAACGGCTCACCGGTTTCATCGTCTTTCAGCGTAGAACTTTGCAGATTCATGCCGAGCTTAGCGGCCCATACTGCCGTCGCATTCGAACCGGCGCCCCACCAGATACGCTCGCGCAGCCCTTCGGAATAGGGTTCCAGTCGCAGCAGCCCCGGTGGATTCGGAAACATCGGCTGTGGATTCGGCTTTGCAAATCCTTCGCCGCGCAGAACCTCAAGCAGCACCTCGGTATGACGGCGTGCCATATCTGATTCGTTTTCCCCTTCCTGCGGGACATAGCCGAAATGACGCCAGCCATCAATGACCTGCTCCGGGGAGCCCCGGCTGATGCCAAGCTGCAAACGACCGCCGGAAATCAGATCCGCCGCACCGGCATCCTCGGCCATGTACATCGGGTTTTCATAGCGCATATCAATCACGCCGGTACCGATCTCGATGGTTTTCGTTTTGGCCCCAATTGCGGCCAGCAGAGGGAACGGAGAGCTCAGCTGACGAGCAAAGTGGTGCACGCGAAAATAGGCGCCGTCCGCCCCCAGCTCTTCGGCCGCCACGGCCAGGTCAATGGACTGCAGCAGGGTGTCTGCTGCCGAGCGCGTGCCGGACTGCGGAGAAGGCGTCCAGTGACCAAACGATAAAAAGCCGATCTTTTTCATAATCCTGTGTCCTGATAATGCGTTGCGTTCTCCCTACTGTACGCATTACCTGTGGAGAATAAATGGCGTTTCTTTAACGGAATGATTCAAATAAATTGATTGAATTTTTTTCAGGTCCGTCGGGTGAAAAACGGCTGGTTATCGGTTTGATTTAACGTTACATCTCTATATCAGGACTTTTACATCGGACAGAAAATGAAAAGACGCTATGTTGTTGCGGATGTTTTTACTGATACTCCGTTTCTGGGTAACCCTGTTGCCGTCGTACTCGATGCTCAAGGCATGAACAAAGCACAAATGCAGCAGGTCGCCGTTGAATTTGGCTACAGCGAAACCACGTTCGTTTTGCCGCCAGACAACCCTTCCCATACAGCACGCGTGCGAATCTTTACGCCCTCGCGCGAGATCCCCTTCGCCGGGCACCCGAATGTTGGAACGGCTTACGTGCTTGCCCATTACGCCGCGATGAATCATCAGCGCCTGCCTGATACGCTACACTTCGAGGAAATAGCCGGTGTGGTGCCCGTTCGCCTGTTGCGCGACAACGATACGATCACTGGCGCAGAACTCCTGGTGCCTGAGGCACTCTCGTGCCGCTCTGAAGTCAGCCCGGAAAGCGTGGCTGCCTGCTTATCCCTGAACACGGAAGATATCCGTACCGAGGTACATAGGCCTGTGGTCGCGTCGGTAGGTCTGCCCTTTCTGATAGCCGAGCTGGCTTCTCGTGAGGCGCTTCGTCGATGCGTGCCGAATTTACAGGGTTTTCGCGCGACCTTACCGCTGGATGGCGCCGTTTCCCTCTATGCCTACACCCTGGATACGAATGCTGATGAACCTCATGATGTGCAGGCCCGCATGTTTACTCCCCGCATGACAGAAGATCCTGCCACAGGCAGCGCGACTGCCGCTGCGACAGCGCTGCTGGCGTTGCACCGCAATAAAACGACGCTTAATCTTAACGTCAGTCAGGGCGTTGATATGGGACGAGCAAGCGTGCTGTTCGCGGGATACGATGCCTCGTCGGGAGAGGCGGTGGTTCGCGTTGGCGGAAATTGCGTGATGACGCTTGAAGGCACATTCTCGCTCTAGCGGAGGAAGGTCCTGTACATTTACCGTGCCTGATGGGATATATTGGCACACTCTTTTTATCACAGGTAAAACCAGCAATGGCTCTGATCCCCAAAAACTACGCGAGACTTGAAAGTGGCTATCGCGAAAAAGCGTTAAAAATCTATCCCTGGGTATGCGGACGCTGCTCGCGCGAGTTTGTCTATTCCAATCTGCGCGAACTGACGGTTCACCATATCGATCACGACCATACCAACAACCCGGAAGATGGCAGTAACTGGGAGCTGTTGTGCCTGTTTTGCCACGATCACGAACATTCGAAATACACCGAAGCGGATCAGTACGGTACCACCGTGGTCGCCGGGGAAGACGCGCAAAAAGACGTGGGCGTCGCCACGTTTAACCCGTTTGCCGATTTAAAAGCGATGATGAACAAGAAGAAGTAATGCTTCAACCGCGGTGCGGGAGGCTCAGGGGGCACAGGCCCCCTTCTGCTTTATGCCGCGATCAACGCAAAACGCTCTTTCAGAATACGGGGGATGTCGTCCTCCGCCAGCTGCCGGGTTTCCGTGCCCTTCGCCGTAATGATTTTCAGCATATTCCCCAGTAAAATCTCGCGTCCCTCCGGTCGATGCTGCACCACCACACGCTTCTGCACAAAAATGGCATCCGGGTGCGTGGAGTTAAGGTAGTTGGCCGGAACGAAATCAATCCACTCCTGTGGCGTGAGATCAAAGCCGTACTGACGGGCCCATTCTCCCGCCACCTTCGCCTGAAGCAGATATTCGCCCTCAGCGCTGCGGCTAAGCCGGAACGTGTCAAAATCCTGTGCGATATCAACATCAAGCGTGTCCAGAGCCATTGGCGCACGAATGCCATAGCTGCCAAACCCGAGGTCGCAAAGCCACTGTCGGCTCTCCACCTCAGCAATTAACGCCATATGGGTTTTTGGCCGCCGTACGGGGTAGAACATCGGGCGTGCCGCCACAAAACGGTAAGGAATACCTAACGCCTCCAGCGCCATGGCAAACAGCCCGTTCACCTCATAGCAGTAGCCGCCGCGCCCCTGTGTTAACAGCTTATCGGCAATATCGTCAGGTGCCAGCGAGACAATTTTCCCCGCCTGTACATCCAGATTTTCAAACGGGATTGCAAAAAGCTGATGACGCATAAGCGCATGCAGGGTACCCGTATCGGCAGCCGCGGGGCCAGTGTAGTTTATGCGTTTGAAATACGTGGAAATATCAAAATTATCGCTGTGCATAATGCCTCCTTGTCCTGAACATGTCGGACACTATAGATGGCGTGCATTATTGGCTGTATAGTCAGTTTTATCGAAAATTAGCCTGAACAGATACCATGTCTGCCCCATCCCCGTCCTCTCCTCACTATCGCCGTATTGCGGATATGCTGCGTCTTACAATTACGTCTGGCGCGTTGCGAGCCGGTGACAAGATCATCTCCGCGCGTAAACTGGCCGAACGCGAGCATGTCAGTCTTCCGACGGCGCTTGAAGCGCTGCGCTGCCTTGAGGCCGAGGGGCTGATTGTTGCACGTCCGCGTTCAGGTTATTACATCCACCAGACAAGCCTTCCGCAGCCTGTGGAGCCTTCTCGTTCTCCGCCAGGCCCGGTTCCCGTCACCCTGTCGGCTATGGCCCGGTCGCTGTTCAGCAGTTCAGAAGCCCGTCTGGTGCCTCTGGGTGCAGCCCTGCCCGATCCTGCTTGGCTGCCGGGCGAGACGCTACAGCGGGCGTTGCACTCCGCGGGCCGACGTCTGGACGCGCACGGTCAGAGCTATAGCCTGCCGCCGGGAAGGCGTGATTTGCGAAGCAAGATTGCCGCGCGTTCTGCACAGTGGGGAGCCCGTTTCAGCGCGGATGACCTTATTATCACCGCAGGTGCGACGCAGGCGTTGCGCCTTGCGCTACGAGCCGTGTGCCAGCCCGGTGATGTGGTGGCGATTGAGCAGCCAGCCTACTTTGGTACGCTCCTGCTGCTGGAGGATTTGGGTCTGAAGGCCTTATCGATCCCCACCGATCCTGTTGAGGGCCTGCTGCTGGAACCGCTGGCGGACGCCATTCGGTGCCACCGCCCGGCCGCCGTTCTGGCCTCCCCTACGGTGCAAAACCCTTTGGGCGCCAGTATGCCCGTCACGCGTAAGCAGGAACTCGTTGCCCTGCTTGACGCGGCAGATATTCCTCTCATTGAAGATGATGTTTACGGCGATCTTGTCGGCGAGGGACAACGTCCCCCAGCCTGTAAAGCGTTCGACCAGAGTGGAAATGTCATTTATTGCAGCTCCCTGTCTAAAACGCTTGCGCCCGGCTGGCGAATCGGCTGGATTGCCGCCGGACGCTACTTTCCGCAGGTTTTACAGGCCCGCATGGCCGGAGACTGGGCAGGCGCTCCGCTGCTGGAAGCCGCAACCAGCGAAGTCCTGGCGAGCGGCGATTACGATCGCCATCTGCGGCGGCTCAAGCGTCGCGTTGCGGAGGGAATAGACGCCGTCGTGGCGCGAGTCGAGGCAAGTTTTCCTCCCGGCACGCGTGTTAACGCGCCCGCCGCGGGTTACTTGCTGTGGGTAGAACTTCCTTTGCAGGTCAACGCGCTGGAGGTACATCGTCGCGCGCTGGCGCTGGGTATTGGCGTCAGCCCCGGCCCGCTGTTTTCCCCTGCCGCAGAGCTGTCTCACTTTTTGCGGCTAAACTGCGCAAACGAACCGACGCCCCGCCTGCTGAATGCCGTGGAGCGGATTGGGGCGCTGTGTTATGAACTGGCGGATGCGCGGCCGTGACGGTCTGCGGTCCTTTTTCACAAATTCAGGATTGCGCGCTCTTTAACGACAGCGTCAGGATTGGCTCTTTTTATCGCGGTCAGAAAAGCCGTGAAGTTATGATTCCAGAGGGTGAGATTGTTATAAAACTGCACCTGCTTTTCATTAGCACCGTCACGGTAAATAACAATCCAGACCCGTCGGCTATTTATCTCGATATTCCCCGGCCCGATTTTAATGATAGTAGCCAGCGCAATCTTACGGGTGGCGTTGTTTTTAACTTCATATAAAAACTGGTCATCATAAAACCATGTTTTACCTGCATTCCCGCCAAAAATTGAGGGGTTAGCAGATATCTTTTTCATCCCGTTATGATCTGAAATAAGGCGCTTTGCCTGGCGAATACGTCTGACAACAAATCTTAACAGGATGAAAAGCGCAATGAGGGGCAGCGCGACTGATATCATTTTTAGGCTCTCGTACATATCCCTGCCCCGTCATACATTCTTATTAACGCCGTGAGTATAACGCGGCGATCGTTTATGACAATATCCTACCTTGCCACCGGCAAATCTGCGTACCGCGTCGTATACGCCGGTGACAGCATCTCACGCTTCATCGCCCAGGATTTCTCAATCCCCTGCCCGGCAAACCATATCTTCCCTTTGCCGGAATGGTTTACGCTGTCGATTATCTCCATCAGCGCTGCGCTATTGGCACACAGGCGGTTATCATCAAACAAATTCAGCTGGGCGACGCCGCTGCTGAAAAAATCCGCCAGCATCACCCCCGCTTTCATATAGCGATACCCATCAAGCCATATACGCCCCAGCGCCTCCGTGGCAGCACGGATGATATCGCGCGTGTCATTAGTGGGTGTCATCAGGGTGACTGAGGCCTGGTTGCCGTAATAAATTTCGTTGTCGGCATGCGGGCTGGTGCGCACAAACACGCTGATAAAGCGGCAATACTGATGCTCGCCGCGCAGTTTTTCGGCGGCACGCTCCGCGTAGGCACAAATGGCCTGGTGCATCTCTTCGTATTGCGTAATACGGTGTCCAAACGAACGACTACAGATAATTTGCTGCTTCGTCGGGGTAAACTCTTCCAGATCAAGACAAGGTTCACCGCGAAGCTCGCGCGCCGTGCGTTCCATTACCACGTTAAAATGTTTGCGAATGACCCAGGAGGACGCTTCCGCCAGCTCCAGCGCCGTGGTAATCCCCATGGCGTTGAGTTTTTTCGTGATGCGTCGCCCGACACCCCACACTTCCTCTACCGGCACCTTCGCCAGCAGCTTACGCTGCCGTTCGCGATCCGATAGATCGACCACGCCGCCGGTGGCAGACCACCGCTTCGCCGCATAGTTGGCCAGCTTCGCCAGCGTTTTGGTCGGGGCAATACCGACCCCAACGGTCAACCCCGTACTTTTAGCGACCTGGTTGCGCATCTGATGGCCAAAAGCCTCCAGCGACATGCAGCGGCTGACGCCCGACACGTTCACGAAGGCTTCATCAATCGAGTAGATCTCAATTGCCGGAGCAAGATCGGTCAGCGTTTGCATCACCCGGCTGCTGAGATCGGCATACAGCGCATAGTTCGAGCTAAAAACATACACCCGCGCCGGATAACCCTTCTCCTTGAATTTAAAGTAGGGCTCACCCATTTTTATGCCGAACTGTTTGGCCTCCCGCGACAGCGAAATAATGCAGCCGTCGTTGTTCGAGACCACCACGATGGGTTTGCCCTCCAGATCGGGGCGAAACACCCTCTCGCAGGAGGCATAAAAGCTATTCACATCAACGAGTGCGAACATGTTTATACGTTTTGAGGGTGTGAGTGACAACGCCGAAGATTTGTAGCTCCTCTTCTGACTGGAAGGTAATCGGCTGATAGCGGGCATTATGCGGCAGCAACCTCAAAACCGGACGGGTCTGTAGCTCTTTCACCGTAAACTCACCGGCAACCGACGCCACGACGATATCCCCATGTTCGGCATTTAACGAACGATCGACCACCAGCAGATCGCCGTCGCCGATCCCAGCCCCAATCATCGAGTCACCACTCACTTTTATAAAGTAGGTCGCACTGGGGTGCCTGACCGCCAGCCGGTTAAGATCGAGACGATCCTCCACATAATCCTGCGCCGGGCTGGGGAAGCCGCAGGCGACGCGCTCCAGAAAGAGAGGTAATTCAATGACTTGATTAGAGTGATAAGAAAAGAGAGTGCCCATAAATGCTTTCCTGCCGTAATACTGTATATAAATACAGTATTACGGATTATGGGCCAGGATCAAGATGCTTTCCGGCGGTGAAGCCGAACGTATTGAAGTTTGAACGGATTTAGTTCAACGATCGGCCTACCAGCGTATTCAGCGTTTCCAGAGCGTCAGGCGGCAGTTGCAGTTCTCCTGCTGCGAGATTTTGCCGCAGATGCGCCACGGAAGAGGTGCCGGGGATCAGCAGAATATTCGGGGAACGTTGCAGCAGCCATGCCAGCGCAACCTGCATCGCGGTTGCGCCAAGGGAATCCGCGACGGCCTGCAGATCGCTGGATTGCAGTGGCGTAAAGCCGCCCAATGGGAAAAACGGCACATAGGCAATCCCCTGCTGCGCCAGTAAATCCACCAGCGCATCGTCGCCGCGGTTCACTATGTTGTACATGTTCTGCACGCAGACAACAGGCACCATCTTCTGCGCTTCCGCAACCTGAGTGGCCGTGACATTGCTCAGACCAATGTGGCGTACCAGCCCTTGCTGCTGTAACTCTGCGAGGGTGGAAAGCGGTTCAGCAATCGATCCTTCTGCCGGGCCGTGAGCGCTAAACATGATCCGCAGATTCACCACATCCAGTACATCCACCTGCAGATTACGCAGGTTATCATGCACCGCCTGAGTCAGCTCCTGCGCGGAAAAGGCCGGCAGCCAGGCGCCTTTATCGTTGCGGCGGGCCCCGATCTTGGTGACGATAGTGAGATCGTCCCGGTACGGATGAAGCGCCTCGCGGATCAGCTGATTGGTCACATGGGGACCATAAAAATCGCTGGTATCGATATGATTCACCCCCCCCGCCACGGCTTCGCGTAACACCTCCAGCGCGGCATTTTTATCTTTCGGAGGGCCAAATACGCCCGGTCCGGCAAGCTGCATCGCGCCGTACCCCAGTCGTTTAACCGTCCGCGTACCGAGCGCGTACGTCCCGCTTTTATCAATGCTGCTCATGTTGACCTTCCTCATAAAAATGATCCGGATTTACAACAGGTTCCTGACCGGAGCCCTTCGTTAAGCGCGAGTTAAATTAAAGTTTAAATTCTATACGACGATAGTATTGGTGTACCTCTGCCTCTTCTCTAACGGACGACCGCTATGCTGAAAAATCTGCACGTGATTACCGGTATTATCTTTGCCCTCACCATATTCTGTCTGCTGCAAGTTGTCACGGGAGGGTTGTTCTACTCCGCCGTCAGCAACGATCGCCATAACTTCCAGAACTCCGGCGTGCTCAATGCCCAGCAGGAAAATCTGAGCGACAGCGTAAACACGCTGGTAAAAACGCGCGTCACCGTGACCCGCGTGGCGATCCGCTACCTGAAAAACCAGCGCGATCCGGCTTCCCTTGCCGCGATCAACAAACTGCTTGATACCGCAAGTAACTCGCTGGCTAAAGCAGAAACCTATAACAAAGCGTGGCAGAAACTGCCGCAGGTTAACGGCCAGAATGCGGCGTTAACTGACGAGATGCAAAAATCCTGGAATCAGATGCATGAGGTCATGCGTTTGTCGATTCAGTATCTTCGCGCCGACAACTACCAGGCCTATGGCGATCTGGATGCTCAGCAGGCACAGGATGATATGGAAGCGGTCTACAACCGCTGGCGCGCCGAAAACAACACGCTGCTGAAAGCGGCAACCGAAGAGAACCAAAGCAGCTTTACGCAAATGCAGTGGACGCTGGCAGTCATTTTCCTGGCCGTTATCGCCGTGCTGGTGGTCATCTGGCAGGGGTTACAACACCTGCTGTTAAAACCACTCAACACCATTATGAACCATATTCGCGCCATTGCGGGGGGCGACCTGACGCAGAATATCGCGCTCTCTGGCCGCAATGAAATGGGTCAACTGGCCGCAGGCCTGCATGAGATGCAACAATCTCTGGTGACTACCGTCAGCGCCGTGCGCGGCAGTACCGACTCCATCTACACCGGCGCAGGTGAAATTGCCGCAGGCAGCAACGATCTTTCCGCTCGCACCGAAGAGCAGGCCGCCTCGCTCGAAGAGACGGCCGCCAGCATGGAAGAGCTGACCGCGACGGTTAAACAGAACTCCGATAACGCCCGTCAGGCTACGTTACTGGCGAAGAATGCCTCTGAAACCGCAGCACGTGGTGGCCACGTCGTGGATAACGTGGTTCGCACCATGACCGAAATTGCCGACAGTTCCCAGCAGATTGCCCACATTACTGGCGTGATTGACAGCATCGCGTTCCAGACCAATATTCTGGCACTTAACGCCGCGGTAGAAGCCGCACGCGCCGGGGAACAGGGGCGTGGTTTTGCGGTCGTCGCAGGCGAAGTCCGTACGCTGGCGAGCCGCAGTGCACAGGCGGCGAAAGAGATCAAAGGGCTTATCGAGAACTCCGTCAACCGGGTGAATACCGGTTCTGAGCAGGTTAGCGAAGCGGGCGCGACCATGAAGGAGATTGTCGCCGCCGTGACCCGCGTAACCGATATCATGGGTGAGATTTCGTCGGCCTCCGATGAGCAGAGCCGCGGTATTGAACAGGTGAGCCTGGCCGTTTCGCAAATGGACAGCGTGACGCAGCAAAACGCCGCGCTGGTGCAGCAGTCCGCTACGGCGGCGGCGGCACTGGAAGATCAGTCCGAACAGCTGCGTCAGGCTGTGGCCGCGTTTCGTCTGAACGGAAAAGAACACGCGGTCGCCTCACGTCCGGCAAATGTGAAAACGCCGCAGCTACTGCGTCCGGCAACGGCTAACGCCACGCCTGACAGTCACTGGGAAACCTTCTGAGTCACAGGCGGGCGATCGCCTCGCCCGCGAAAACCGCCTTAACGGCTGCGCTTGGCGTGCCGTTCCCAGTTCTCCTGTTTCGCTTCATCGGATTTCCGCAGTGAAACGTAACATGCCCCGCTGCCGCCGTGATGCGGCAGCGCCACGCAGAAAGCCTGCACTTCCTCGAACTCAGTTAACCAGCGTGCCAGATAGCTGCGCACCACATTGGGATGCGAATTCTGTTCGCGCCCTTTCCCGTGAATGATGATCAGGTTACGTAATCCGTCACGACGGGCCTGACTGATAAAGGAATACAGCATCTGTCGGCAGCGTTCGGCGGGCTGACGCAACAGGTTTAAGCTGGCCTGTCGGTCGTATTTCCCCGAACGCAGCTTCTCTATAACGCCCTGCTGTACCCCTTCGCGCTGGAACGCCAGCGGTTCTTCAAGGGGCAGGAGTTCCAGAACCCCCAGCGTCAGAAAGTTGTCCAGCTGTTCAGTATCCATCTCCTGCCGCGCCCGTGCGTTTCTCATCGGCTGCCAGTGGATATCCGAGCAGCGCTTCATGGGCTGGACATCCTCCATGGCGTCAAGAAAAAGTGATTTGTCGTCAGGGTTCATGGGGATCCTCCGGCTACTTCTGAGGGAGGTACTATACCTGTGCCAGACATGTGTCTCAATAACCGTCAGCGGCCCACTCACGGCATATATATTTACCCGGCGAATATATAATAAGGGTGATACGCACTTAAACCAGACTTAACTAAAACTTCAGTGAAGGTAAAATAAGTGATTTACGTTAAAAATTCGTGAAATCAATCACTCGTCAACCTGTCTTTTTTCGGAAAAGGTGTTATAACTAAATAAACCTGCCCCATGGAAATAATACTCAGGACTGGCAAAAGGACGTACTGCTGTGTGTACTGTAGGGTCTGTCTGATGTCGGGCAGACTCTGTTTTTTTATTTTTAATTTTCCGCTGCGTCTATTTTTCTCGCTTCCCTTCTGAATTGCGTAATTAAGGATTCAGCAAGAGGTGTCTGACGTGAATCACGTCGCTGAATTAAATAATACGCGGCTTTTGGAAGCGATTCGACAACCGGCAGAATGACGAGACGGTGCGCCAGAAGCGGGTCAGAGCCCAACTCCTGCGGCAGGATACTTAAAAAATCACTTTGCGCAACCAGGCTTATACAGGACGAAAATGTTTCACACACCACCCCAATTCGCGGTATTTGCGAGCGGTGGCGAAATAGATCTTCTAATTGCTTATAATAGCTTCCCCGCGGCGTCGGCATTGTCCAGTTATAATGCAAAAGTTCATTAATGGATGTTGCCCCTGTCGCCGGATGCCCTTCCCGGCAAAATACCGCAAACGGTTTTTCAAACAACTTTTCGAACGTAAATTCATGGTCGTAAGGCCCCTGATAATAGGTGTTAATGGTGAAATCCAGCTCACCCTGGCGTAATTCATTGATCATCGACACCAGCTGCCCTTCCATAATCCGCACCTTGACCTGGGGGTGTTGTGCATGAAAGCGCGTAATAACGGCGGGCATCAGGCTGCGTGAAACGCTGGCGCCCATCCCGATATTGATCTGCCCGGCCAGTTCCCCCTGCCGCTGGCGAATATCATCCTGCGCCGCACGCAACTCTTCCAGAATCAGTCTGGCGCGCTGGTAGAAGCCCTCGCCACACTCGGTCAAGGCAACACCTTTACTCCGGCGCACAAAAAGCTGTGCCGCCATACCCTCTTCCAGCTCTTTGATCGATTTGGTCAGCGCTGGCTGCGAAAGATTCAGCGTCCTGCTGGCACCGCGAATACTGCCCTGACGCGCGACTTCAACAAACGCCCGGATTTGATGAAATTTAATCTGAAATGTCATAGCCCGACCGATAACCGTTGTTTATCAGAGTAAAGAAACTGTCATCTACTTTAATGGAAAGGGATGTGCGAGGGTAATTCCTGAACGGTTAAAACTGTGAAAAATCGGTTAGTGATAAGTAAAAACTATCACAGCGTGAAGCAGTTCACATTTTTTAATGATGACGGGAAGAGATATGGACACACTGGCGCAGTACATCCAGACATTAACGCCGCAGCTGAGCGCGTGGCGTCGCGATTTTCACCATTTTGCGGAATCCGGCTGGGTAGAGTTTAGAACTGCAGCGAAAGTCGCTGAAATTCTTGATTCGCTGGGGTACGAACTGGCGATGGGCCGTGATGTGGTGGATGCCGAAAGCCGAATGGGATTGCCCGATGACGCAACGCTGGCGCGAGAATTTGCCCGAGCGCGTGCGCAAGGCGCCCCCGAAAAATGGCTGGCACCGTTTGAAGGCGGATTTACCGGCATTGTGGCGACCCTTAAGACTGGCCGCCCGGGGCCAACCCTGGCGTTTCGCGTAGACATGGATGCCCTTGATTTAAGCGAAGCGCAGGACAACAGCCATCGCCCGTTCCGCGACGGTTTTGCCTCCTGCAACCCGGGAATGATGCACGCCTGCGCGCATGACGGCCATACCACCATTGGTCTGGGACTGGCGCAGGTGCTTAAGCAGAATGAAGCGCAGCTCAACGGCACCATCAGGCTCATCTTTCAGCCTGCCGAAGAAGGGACGCGCGGCGCACGCGCTATGGTTGCCGCCGGGGCGCTGGATGGCGTGGACTATTTTACTGCCATCCATATCGGTACCGGCGTGCCTGCCGGAACGGCGATCTGCGGCAGCGATAACTTTATGGCGACCACCAAGTTCGACGTGAATTTTACGGGCGTTGCCGCACACGCAGGCGGAAAACCGGAGGACGGGCGAAACGCCCTGCTCGCCGCCGCGCAGGCCGCTCTCGCCTTACACAGCATCGCACCGCACAGTGAAGGGGCTTCCCGCGTCAACGTCGGGGTCATGCAGGCCGGAAGCGGCCGCAACGTGGTGCCCGCGAATGCGCTCATCAAAGTGGAAACCCGCGGGGAAAGCGAAGCCATAAATCAGTATGTCTTTGAACGCGCGCAGGCCGTCATTACCGGGGCGGCCGCACTCTACGGCGTGAAGGCGGAGATGCGTCTGATGGGGGCCGCCACCTCCAGCGCGCCCACACCGGCCTGGGTTGATTATCTGCGCGAACAGGCGAGCCAGGTTTCCGGCATTGATCGCGCTATAGATAAGGTCAAAGCCCCCGCCGGCTCCGAAGACGCCACGCTGATGATGGCCCGCGTGCAGCAAAACGGCGGCATGGCGTCGTATATGGTATTCGGCACGGATTTGAGCGCCGGCCATCACAACGAAAAATTCGACTTCGATGAACAGGTTATGGCTATCGCCATCGAAACGCTGGCGCGGACTGCGCTCAATTTTCCGTGGACGCGAGGTGTGTAATGCAGGAGAACTACGCTTTTATTGCCGATGCCATCGATACGCGATGTCAGACGCTAACCGATATAGCCGATGCCATCTGGGATCACCCTGAAACCCGCTTTGAAGAATTTTGGTCCGCCGAACGACTCGCCGGCGCGCTGGAGGCCGAAGGCTTTACGTTGACTCGCGAGGCGGGCGGTATTCCAAACGCTTTTATTGCGAGCTACGGCAGTGGGAAACCGGTTATCGCCCTGCTCGGTGAATACGATGCGCTGGCCGGGCTAAGCCAGCAGGCGCATTGTGCAACCGCGCAATCCGCCACGCCGGGAGCGAATGGTCACGGCTGCGGGCATAACCTCCTGGGCACCGCGGCGCTGGCCGGTGCGGTGGCGGTAAAAAGCTGGCTTGAACAGCATGGCGGTAGCGGAACGGTGCGTTTTTACGGCTGCCCCGGGGAAGAAGGCGGCTCCGGCAAAACCTTTATGGTGCGGGAAGGACTGTTTGATGACGTCGATGCCGCCGTCACCTGGCACCCGGAAGCCTTTGCCGGCATGTTTAACGTCAGCACCCTGGCCAATATTCAGGCCGCCTGGCGTTTTCACGGCGTGGCGGCGCATGCGGCCAACTCCCCTCATCTGGGACGCAGCGCGCTGGATGCCGTGACGCTGATGACGACCGGCACCAACTTCCTTAATGAACACATCATTGAGAAAGCACGTGTCCATTACGCCATCACCGATACCGGCGGGATTTCGCCCAACGTGGTGCAGGCCCAGGCCGAAGTGCTGTACCTGATCCGCGCCCCGGAAATGGCCGATGCGCAGCAGATCTACGAACGCATTGAGAAAATCGCCCAGGGCGCGGCAATGATGACCGAAACCACCGTGGAGTGTCGCTTTGATAAAGCCTGCTCCAGCTACCTGCCAAACCGCACGCTTGAGGCGGCAATGTATCGGGCGTTACAACACTACGGCACGCCGGCGTGGACTGCTGAAGAGTGCGATTTTGCCCGTGAGATCCGCGCTACGCTCACGCCCAACGACCTGCAGAACAGCCTCAAAAATATAGCCGCCACGGGCGGAGACGCCGGTAAAGCCTTTGCCCGCCGTCATCAGGAGACACTCCTGGTGGATGAGATTGCGCCCTATGCCATTACCGATAACGTGCTGGCGGGTTCAACGGATGTGGGTGACGTCAGCTGGAAAATGCCGGTCGCCCAGTGCTTCAGCCCCTGCTTTACCGTGGGAACGCCGCTGCATACCTGGCAACTGGTGGCACAGGGGCGAACCTCCATTGCTCACAAAGGCATGCTGCTGGCCGGGAAAGTCATGGGCGCCACGGCACTGAATCTGCTGCAGGATGCAGCCCTGCTAAAAAAATGTCGTGAAGAGTTCGAACAACAAATACAAGAAAAACCGTACGTGTGTCCGATCCCACAGGGCGTGACACCGTCACCTTTAAAATAAAAAAACACAACACAACAACACAACAACACAACACTCCCGAGGAACGCCCATGAGTATGTCATCCATACCTTCGCATTCCCCATCCAGTAAGCTCTATGGCTGGGTTGAAAGGATCGGCAATAAAGTGCCACACCCTTTCCTGCTGTTTATCTATCTGATTGTCATTTTGATGGTTGCCACCGCCGTGCTCTCCGCCTTTGACGTGAGCGTGCGAAGTCCGGCCGATGGCAGCCTGGTGGCGGTGAAAAACCTGCTCAGCGTTGACGGGCTGCACTGGTTTTTACCTAACGTCATCAAAAACTTCAGCGGCTTCGCCCCGCTGGGCGCCATTCTGGCACTGGTATTAGGGGCCGGGCTGGCAGAGCGCGTGGGTTTGCTGCCTGCATTGATGGTAAAGATGGCATCCCACGTCAGCGCACGTTACGCCAGCTATATGGTGCTGTTTATCGCCTTCTTCAGCCATATCTCCTCCGACGCCGCGCTGGTGATCATGCCGCCAATGGGGGCGTTGATCTTCCTCGCCGTCGGGCGGCACCCGGTGGCGGGCCTGCTGTCGGCAATTGCGGGTGTCGGCTGCGGATTTACCGCCAACCTGCTGATTGTCACCACTGACGTATTGCTCTCGGGCATCAGCACGGAGGCGGCGAAAACCATTGACGCAGCAATGCACGTCAGCGTAATCGACAACTGGTACTTTATGGCCAGCTCAGTGATTGTTCTGACGATTGTCGGCGGGCTGATTACCGACAAGATCATCGAGCCGCGTCTGGGCAAATGGGAAGGCCGTAGCGATGAAACGCTGGAGACGCTGAGCAAAGAGCAGAAATTCGGCCTGCGCGTGGCCGGTATTGTCTCGCTGGTATTCATCGCCATGGTCGCGCTGATGGTGGTGCCGGAAAACGGTATTCTGCGCGATCCAGTTAAACATACCGTCCTGCCCTCGCCGTTTATACAGGGTATTGTGCCGCTGATCATTCTCTTCTTCTTTGTCGTTTCGCTCGCTTATGGTATCGCCACCGGCAAAATTCGCCGTCAGGGCGATCTGCCGCAGCTGATGATCGAACCGATGAAAGAGATGGCGGGTTTTATCGTCATGGTGTTCCCGCTGGCGCAGTTTGTGGCGATGTTTAACTGGAGCAACATGGGCAAGTTTATGGCCGTGGGCCTGACCGACGCGCTGGAAGCTGCCGGGTTAAGCGGCGTACCGGCGTTTGTCGGCCTGGCGCTATTGTCGTCCCTGCTGTGCATGTTCATCGCCAGCGGCTCCGCCATCTGGTCGATTCTGGCCCCGATCTTCGTGCCGATGTTTATGATGCTGGGCTTCCATCCGGCGTTTGCGCAGATCCTGTTCCGCATCGCCGATTCGTCAGTGATCCCGCTTGCACCGGTTTCGCCGTTTGTCCCGCTGTTTTTAGGCTTTCTGCAGCGCTATAAACCCGAGGCAAAACTGGGTACCTACTATTCGCTGGTTTTGCCCTACCCGCTTATCTTTTTAGGGGTATGGCTGGTGATGCTGGTGGCATGGTATCTTGTCGGCCTGCCGATTGGGCCGGGGATCTACCCGAGGCTGAACTAAAGGAATGAGGATGCTGAGATTACTCGAAGATAAAATTGCGACGCCGCTTGGGCCGCTGTGGGTGATCGCGGACGAGCAGTCTTGTCTGCGCGCCGTTGAATGGGAAGAGCACAGCGACCGCATGGAAGAGCTGCTGAACATTCATTATCGGGCGCAAGGTTTTGAACGTATCCGCGCCACCAATCCGGGTGGGCTGAGCGATAAGCTTGCGGCGTACTTCGAGGGCGATCTCAGCATCATCGATACACTCCCCACCGCCACGGCTGGCACCCCTTTCCAGCGTGAAGTGTGGCAGGCGCTGCGGGCCATTCCCTGCGGGCAGGTCATGCATTACGGCCAGCTCGCGGAGCAGCTGGGCCGCGCAGGCGCCGCGCGTGCGGTGGGGGCCGCCAATGGCTCTAATCCCGTTAGCATTGTCGTTCCCTGCCATCGCGTCATCGGACGCAACGGTACCCTGACCGGCTATGCCGGTGGCGTGCAGCGCAAGGAGTGGTTGCTGCGTCACGAAGGATATCTTCTGCTGTAGATCCCAGGCTTTTTGTGCTTAATTTTCTACCGGTTAGGCTAAAAATCCATAATCAAGCTGTGGAATTTCAAGAAGATGGCGACACATTGCCGTCTCTTATCCTTATTGATGGTTTGTCAGGCTTACGTACTTACCAAAAAGATGTTAAAATTGACCAATATCAATTAAGGCTTGAGCAAACCTATGATCCCGGAAAAGCGAATTATACGACGCATTCAGTCTGGCGGTTGTGCTATCCATTGCCAGGATTGCAGCATCAGCCAGCTCTGTATCCCGTTTACCCTGAATGAGCATGAACTCGATCAGCTTGATAATATCATCGAGCGCAAAAAGCCTATTCAGAAAGGGCAGACGCTGTTTAAAGCCGGAGACGAACTGAAATCGCTCTATGCTATCCGCTCTGGCACCATCAAGAGCTATACCATCACCGAACAGGGTGATGAGCAGATCACCGGCTTCCATCTGGCGGGTGACCTGGTGGGCTTTGATGCCATCGGCACAGGCCATCACCCGAGCTTTGCTCAGGCGCTTGAAACCTCTATGGTTTGCGAAATCCCGTTTGAAACGCTGGACGACCTGTCCGGTAAGATGCCTAACCTGCGTCAGCAGATGATGCGTCTGATGAGCGGTGAGATCAAAGGCGATCAGGACATGATTCTGCTGCTTTCTAAAAAGAATGCAGAAGAGCGCCTGGCCGCGTTTATCTACAACCTCTCCCGCCGCTTCGCCGAACGGGGTTTCTCGCCGCGCGAATTCCGTCTGACCATGACCCGTGGTGATATTGGTAACTACCTGGGCCTGACCGTGGAAACCATCAGCCGTCTGCTGGGTCGTTTCCAGAAAAGCGGGATGCTGGCCGTTAAGGGTAAATACATCACTATCGAAAACGGTGAAGCACTGGCCGTGCTTGCCGGTCATGCCCGCAACGTGGCATAACTCTCCGCATGTTGATCACCAGACTGATAAATTCACATGATTTATTAGTCTGGTATAATCACTTCCGCTTTAAGCCGTCTTCACCGTAGCACATCCCCACACAGCGCCTGAAAGGTTGTCGTTGAGGTTATGAATTGAGAGAAAGTTTGTTTTTCGTTTCAGTCGTGATTGCCTCAGTGACCTTTATCTTCATCTGGATCATGCTTGTCGGCCCAATGAAGGGGGAGGAAAAAACCTACGTGCAGGACTCCACGACGTTTGCAATAGCGGTGATGGTGCTGCTGTTTATTGCGTTTATCGCGGTGACAACCACGGTGCTTTTCCTCTGATAAATTTTCATGAATTATTGATCTGACAAAAGCTCTCCTCTGTTTCATTCAGGATATATAGGTTACTCTTTTACTTACAGACTGTGGTGACAGTAGTAAGGAGACCTGTATGGCCAAGTATCAAAACATGCTGGTAGCTATCGATCCTAATCAGGACGATCAGCCGGCATTACGACGTGCTGTGTATCTACATCAACGGATTGGCGGCAAAATCAAAGCGTTTTTGCCGATCTATGACTTCTCGTATGAGATGACCACCCTTCTGTCGCCTGACGAGCGCACCGCTATGCGTCAGGGCGTCATCAGTCAGCGTACCGCGTGGATCCGTGAACAGGCGAAGTATTACCTTGAAGCGGGGGTTCCTATTGATATCAAAGTGGTCTGGCATAACCGACCTTTTGAAGCCATTATCCAGGAAGTCGTTGCCGGTGGACACGACCTGCTGCTGAAGATGGCGCACCAGCACGACAAGCTGGAATCCGTGATCTTCACCCCAACCGACTGGCACTTGCTGCGTAAATGCCCTTGCCCGGTCTGGATGGTGAAAGACCAGCCGTGGCCGGAGGGCGGGAAAGCCGTAGTGGCGGTAAACCTCGCCAGCGAAGAGGATTATCATAATTCACTCAACGAGAAGCTGGTGAAGGAAACCATCCAGCTCGCTGACCAGGTCAATCACACTGAAGTGCATCTGGTGGGCGCCTATCCAGTCACCCCAATCAATATCGCCATTGAGTTGCCTGAATTTGACCCCAGCGTCTATAACGACGCCATTCGCGGCCAGCATTTGCTGGCCATGAAAGCGCTGCGCCAGAAGTTCAGCATTGACGAGAACATGACGCACGTAGAGAAAGGGCTGCCTGAAGAGGTGATCCCGGATTTAGCAGAACATTTGCAGGCCGGGATTGTGGTCCTGGGGACCATTGGCCGGACCGGTATTTCTGCCGCGTTCCTCGGCAATACCGCCGAACAGGTGATCGACCATCTGCGCTGTGACCTGCTGGTCATTAAGCCAGATGAGTTCCAGACGCCGATTGAGCTGGACGATCCGGAAGACGATTAATATAACCCTGTCAGCCCGCCGCTCCGGCGGGCTTTTTTTTTCAGCTCTCCATCACCGGCTTCGGCTGTTCACCCGCCTCATCCTGCATCCACGGCGCGTGCAATACCATGCTCGGCAGTGCCAGCTTAATCTCCTGAGCATTCAGCCCTTCAAGAATACGGATATTGATTTCCTGCTGGATATCCATGTATTTGTTGTAATCCGCAGTATTGACGATATGAACGACTTCAAACGTCAGACGGTCGCGGTCAAATCCGAGGAAATGGGCACGATCGAATTTTGTCTCACCCACATCGGTGATGATTTGCCTGACCATATCCCCCACGTAGCGCAGCTTATCGGGCGGCGTGTCGCTGGCCACGCCAAAGGTAAAGACGATACGACGTGTCTGCATACGTTTGTAGTTGTGGAGCGTTTGCTGGAGCAAAATGGCGTTGCCGCAGACGATCTGCTCCCCGCTCAGACTGCGTATGCGGGTCGTTTTAAGGCCAATGTGCTCTACTGTCCCCGCCACGTCGTTGAACACCACAAAATCACCAATTTCAAACGGCTTATCAAAACCAATGGACAGGGAGGCAAACACGTCGCTCAGGATCGTTTGTACGGCGAGAGCGATGGCAATCCCCCCCACCCCAAGGCTGGCAACCAGAGCAGTGATGTTGACGCCCGCGTTAGCAAGAATAGACAGCAGCATCACTGACCAGACAATGGCACGGAGAATAAGCCCCGTGATCACCAGCGTAACCGGGTTTTTATGACTTCCCGGTGCCAGCATGACGTGACGTAGCCACGACACAACGCCCTGATCCATCCACAGTGCCACCTGAATCGCGAAAACCAGGAACCAGGCATGGCTGACCGTGCCAAAAAGATGATCGGGTAAGTCAACAAAACGCAGGCTGAACAGAAGTGCTACGACAAAAAGCAGGATCCGACTCGTCCTGTTAAGCATATCGCTCAGGATAAAACGCATCCGGTTGGTGGTCGGGTGTTTGTCGCCCCAGGTGGTGATCCCTTTCTTAACGAACGCGATCAGGCGCGTCAGCAGCCAGTACACCAGCAGCGTGACAAAGACAACCGTGGCGACGCCTACCCAAAATGTCGGCGTCATCATCAACGCGATGATGTCGAAGCGGGACAGAAATTGCATTACACCTCCTCGTCTTACACAAAGGGTAAAGTATAGACAGAGGAGAAAAGCTGACCGCAGAAATAAGAAAACCGCCCCGAAGAGCGGTTTGTCAGGGTGAAGCGAAATTACAGTGCTTTCAGAATCGCATCCACGCTGGCTTTGGCGTCGCCAAACAGCATGTGGGTGTTCTCTTTGAAGAACAGCGGGTTCTGCACGCCAGCATAGCCGGTGTTCATGGAGCGTTTGAAGACAATCACGTTCTGCGCCTTCCATACTTCCAGAACCGGCATACCCGCGATTGGGCTGCGCGGATCGTCCTGCGCCGCCGGGTTAACGGTGTCGTTAGCGCCAATGACCAGCACGGTGTCGGTATCGGCGAAATCATCGTTGATCTCGTCCATCTCCAGCACGATGTCGTAAGGCACTTTCGCTTCCGCCAGCAGCACGTTCATGTGGCCTGGCAGACGTCCCGCCACCGGGTGAATACCAAAGCGAACCTTGATCCCACGCGCGCGCAGCTTCTCAGTAATTTCTGCGACCGGATACTGCGCCTGCGCCACCGCCATGCCATAGCCCGGGGTGATAATGACCGAGTGCGAGTTTTTCAGCATCTCTGCGGTATCTTCCGCGCTGATCTCACGGTGCTCACCCACTTCTTCATCAGAACCGGTAGAGGAGCCGTCAGAACCAAATCCCCCGGCGATAACGCTGATAAACGAACGGTTCATCGCCTTACACATGATGTAAGACAGGATCGCACCAGATGAACCCACCAGCGCACCGGTGACGATCAGCAGGTCGTTGCTCAGCATAAAGCCTGCCGCCGCCGCCGCCCAACCGGAGTAGGAGTTCAGCATGGAGACCACTACCGGCATATCCGCACCACCGATAGACGCCACCAGGTGCCAGCCAAATGCCAGCGCGATGAGGGTCATCACCAGTAATGCCAGCACCTGCAGGCCCACGCTTTCGGTACGCACGAAGATAACCATCAGTACAAACGATACCACCAGCGCCGCCAGGTTCAGCTTGTGACGGTTTGGCAGCATCAGCGGTTTAGACGAAATCTTACCGCGCAGTTTGCCGAACGCCACAATTGAGCCGGTGAAGGTCACCGCACCAATAAAGATGCCGAGGAACACTTCGGTCAGGTGAATGTTGACCAGAATCGGTTCCAGACCCGGTTCGTGATACAGGTAGCTGTTGAAGCCCACCAGCACGGCCGCCAGACCCACAAAGCTGTGCAGAATAGCAACCAGCTCCGGCATCTCGGTCATTTCAACGCGTTTCGCCAGGCGAATACCGATCGCGCCGCCGATAATCATCGCCACCAGGATCCACGCCACGTTGCCGGTGTCCGGCCCGAAGATGGTGGCGATCAGCGCAATCGCCATCCCGGCGATACCAAAGTTATTCCCCTGCTGAGACGTTTCGTGTTTGGAAAGCCCCGCCAGACTGAAAATAAACAGGATTGCAGCAACAATGTATGCGGCTGTGACTAATCCTCCAGACATATGCTACCCCTTAGCCTTTACGAAACATTTTCAGCATGCGCTGAGTCACGGTGAAACCACCGAAAATATTGATACTGGCGATCAGCACCGCAATAAAGCTCAGGAAGCTGATCCAGCCGCCGTGACCAATCTGCAGTAACGCCCCGACCACGATAATCCCGGAGATGGCGTTGGTTACCGACATCAGCGGCGTGTGCAACGCGTGGGAGACGTTCCACACCACGTAGTAACCGACCACGCAGGAGAGCGCGAAGACGGTAAAGTGGCCGAGGAACTCTTTCGGCGCGACGTCAGCCAGCCAGCCGAACAGGATAATGACCAGCGCCATGATGGCGTATTTACGCCATGGAGACGCCGGTTTAGCGGGTTCTTTTGGCTCTGGTGCCGCTTTCGGCGCGGCCTGAGGCTGAGCAGAAACCTGAATCGGCGGTGCCGGCCAGGTGATTTCACCATCACGGACAACGGTAACACCGCGCACCACGACATCGTCGAAATCAACGGTGACGTTTCCGTCTTTCTCTTTGCACAGCAGCTTCAGCAGGTTAACCAGGTTGGTGCCGTACAGCTGAGACGACTGCGTTGGCAGGCGGCCTGGCAGATCGGTATAGCCGATCACCTTCACGCCGTTGGCGGTGGTCGTCACCTGATTAGCAACGGTGTACTCACAGTTACCGCCGTTTTGCGCCGCCAGGTCGACAATCACGCTGCCCGGCTTCATGGAATCCACCATCTCACGGGTGATAAGCTTCGGCGCAGGTTTACCCGGAATCAGCGCGGTGGTCACAATAATGTCGACATCTTTCGCCTGAGCGGCGAAGAGTTCCATTTCGGCTTTGATAAAGGCTTCGGACATGACTTTCGCGTAACCGTCACCGCTGCCCGCTTCTTCCTTGAAGTCCAGCTCAAGGAATTCGGCACCCATACTCTGGACCTGTTCCTTCACCTCCGGACGGGTATCAAATGCGCGCACGATAGCGCCGAGGCTGTTTGCCGCACCGATTGCGGCAAGCCCTGCGACACCCGCACCAATCACCATGACTTTTGCCGGAGGGACTTTCCCCGCCGCGGTGATCTGACCGGTAAAGAAGCGTCCAAATTCGTGAGCCGCTTCCACAATCGCGCGATAACCCGCAATGTTAGCCATGGAGCTTAAGGCATCCAGCGACTGCGCGCGCGAAATGCGCGGCACGGAGTCCATCGCCATCACGGTCACGCCACGTGCAGCCAGCTTCTCCATAAGCGCTGGATTTTGCGCAGGCCAGATGAAGCTCACCAGCGTGGTGCCCGGATTCAGCAGCGCAATCTCACTCTCTTCCGGTGCGTTAACCTTCAGAATAACCGGCGACTGCCAGACTTCAGCACCGTCCACCACTTCCGCACCCGCCTGGATAAAGGCCTCGTCATCGAAACTCGCCAGTTTGCCTGCGCCGCTTTCAACCGCGACGGTAAAACCCAGCTTAAGCAGTTGCTCCACCGTTTTCGGTGTTGCCGCTACGCGGGTTTCATTGGCTAACCGTTCTTTTGGTACCCCAATACGCATAGTTTTCCCTTCCATCGGTTTTTGATGATGGTTTGTCGATAAATGCCCGCGGTTTGTATCAATTTTCGCCATTCTCATAGCGATGAGAGATGATTAACCCCGGAAAATAAAACAGTAACAAACTGTCTATAACCTACTGAAAATAGCGCCCGTGATCTACCGCCAGAAAACACTATTTCTTACTTTATCTGTGAAAAATAAGCGATCGGCGTCACTGACAGTGATATTTACCTTAAATTCATCGCCAGAACCGATAAATAGCGCAAGCGAAGCGGTAAAAACATGATATAGCGCCATAAGAGAACAAGTTATTAACATTAAATTAACTTGTAAAAGTCATATGCTTTATCAGTTTTACTTGTCAAACGCCTGTTTTTTCAACATATCACTAAATGTTATCGAATTCGTTAATTCAGTGAGCACAGGCAGTGAAAAATGGCGCAGACAGCGACGGGTTTTAAATGCCATAATCGGGGCCGTCTCAAATTAACAACAATACCAGTACATGGTTTGCGCAAGGCGAAGGATTATTTTTATGAAGCTTAAGAACACACTCCTGGCGTCCGCACTTCTCTGTGCGACCGCCCTGTCTGCGAATGCCGCAACAGAGTTAACGCCAGAGCAAGCGGCAGCGTTAAAACCTTTTGACCATACGGTCATTGTGGGTCGTTATAATTCTATTGGCGATGCCGTCGCCGCCGCATCAAAAGCCGCTGATAAAAACGGGGCGGCCTCGTTTTACGTTGTTGACCAGTCTGATTATGGCAACAGCGGCAACCAGCGCGTAACCATTGCGCTGTATAAAGACAATGCGCCAAAAGCAGACGCACCGAAAAACCGTGTGATTAACGGTATCGTTGAGCTGCCAAAAGATCAGGCAATTGAGCTGGAACCGTACGACACCGTTACCGTTCAGGGCTTCTATCGCAGCCAGCCTGAAGTGAACGATGCCATCACCAAAGCCGCGAAAGAGAAAGGGGCCTACTCGTTCTATATCGTGCGCCAGGTGGATGCTAACCAGGGCGGCAACCAGCGTATTACCGCATTCATCTATAAAGAAGATGCGAAGAAACGCGTTCTGCAGAGCCCGGATGCCATCCCTGCTGACTCCGAAGCGGGTCGCGCGGCGATAGCGAAAGGCGGCGAAGAAGCGAAGAAAGTTGAAATTCCAGGCGTAGCGACGACTGCGGCGCCAAGCGCAGAAGTGGGCCGTTTCTTTGAAACGCAATCCACGAAAGGTGGCCGCTATTCCGTGACGCTGCCAGACGGCACCAAAATTGAAGAGCTGAACAAAGCCACTGCTGCACAGATGGTGCCGTTCGACAGCATCAAGTTTACCGGCAACTACGGCAACATGACGGAAGTCTCTTACCAGGTCGCGAAGCGTGCGGCGAAGAAAGGGGCGAAGTATTACCATATCACCCGCCAGTGGCAGGAACGTGGTAACAACGTGACCATCAGCGCCGATCTGTACAAGTAACAAAATCATTGACCAAAGGCGGCGCAATGCCGCCTTTTTTTGTTACTTTTTTCGAATTTCTGCCACACATCATTGCATGCTTTCGTGACACTCCGTAAAATCCCGCGCCTTAGTGTAATCCACCATTTTTATGCGCCGCAGCGAAATAATTATTCTGGATTGGGACTTTTCATAACAGGAAGCCAATGGAAAAGAAACTTGGCCTGAGTGCTCTGACTGCACTCGTTTTAAGCTCAATGCTGGGTGCGGGCGTATTCAGTTTACCGCAGAACATGGCTGCCGTCGCAAGCCCCGCCGCGTTACTCATCGGCTGGGGGATTACCGGCGTCGGGATATTGCTGCTGGCGTTTGCCATGCTGCTGCTCACCCGCATTCGCCCCGATCTGGACGGCGGTATTTTCACCTATGCGCGTGAAGGATTTGGCGAGCTGATCGGCTTCTGCTCCGCCTGGGGCTACTGGCTGTGCGCGGTGATCGCCAATGTCTCCTATCTGGTGATCGTTTTCTCAGCGCTCAGCTTCTTTACCGATACGCCTGAACTGCGTCTGTTTGGTGACGGCAATACCTGGCAGTCAATTGTCGGTGCCTCGGTGCTGCTCTGGGTCGTTCACTGGCTGATTTTGCGCGGCGTCCAGACCGCCGCCAGCATCAACCTGGTGGCAACGCTGGCGAAACTGGTGCCGCTCGGCCTGTTTATCGTACTGGCCTTTATTGCGTTTCGTCTTGATGTGTTTACGCTTGATTTCAGCGGCATTGCGCTGGGCGTTCCGGTCTGGGAGCAGGTGAAAAACACGATGCTGATCACCCTGTGGGTATTCATCGGCGTTGAGGGGGCAGTCGTGGTCTCTGCCCGCGCGCGCAACAAACGTGATGTGGGCCGTGCCACGCTGCTGGCCGTCCTGGCGGCGCTGGGCGTGTATCTGCTGGTCACGCTGCTGTCGCTGGGCGTGGTGGCGCGTCCTGAACTGGCCGAAATGCGTAACCCGTCAATGGCCGGGCTGATGGTGAAAATGCTTGGCCCGTGGGGTGACGTCGTGATTGCCGCGGGATTGATCGTCTCCGTCTGCGGCGCGTACCTGAGCTGGACCATCATGGCGGCTGAAGTGCCGTTCCTGGCCGCGACGCACAAAGCGTTTCCACGCCTGTTTGCCCGTCAAAACCAAAATAATGCCCCTTCAGCGTCTCTCTGGCTGACCAATATTAGCGTTCAGGTCTGTCTGGTGCTGATCTGGCTCACAGGTTCAGACTATAACACCCTGCTGACCATCGCCTCAGAGATGATTCTGGTACCCTATTTCTTAGTGGGCGCGTATTTGTTAAAAATCGCCACGCGTCCGGCGCATTATATCGTGGGTATCGGGGCCTGTATTTACGGTCTGTGGTTGTTGTATGCTTCCGGGCCTATGCATCTGCTGCTGTCGGTAGTGCTGTATGCGCCGGGTCTGCTGGTGTTTATCTACGCCCGCCGCACGCATCAGCTGGATAACGCGCTGAGACGGCGTGAGATGGCCTTAATCGGACTGTTACTGGTTGCTGCCGTTCCGGCAACCTGGATGTTAATGGGATAGCCCTCGTCTTTCCCATTGTTGAACTGTAAAGGAGAATACGATGGGAAATACACCGCTTCGCCCAATACTGATCACGGGTGGAGGCCGCCGTATCGGCCTCGCCCTCGCCCATCATTTTCTCAACCTTCGCCATCCGGTCATTGTCAGTTACCGTACGGAATACCCGTCAATTGAGGGTTTGCGCAAAGCCGGAGCCGTCTGTATTCAGGCCGATTTTTCCACTGATGAGGGCATTCTGGCCTTTGCTGAGAAGGTGAAAGCCACCACCACGGGGTTGCGCGCCGTGATCCATAACGCCAGCGCCTGGCGGGCCGAGAAACCCGGCACGTCACTCAGCGAAACGCTCTCCGCGATGCTGCAGATCCACGTCAATGCCCCTTATCTGCTTAACCACGCCCTGCAGGATCTGCTGCGTGGCCATGGTCATGCTGCGGGGGACATTATTCACTTCACCGACTATGTAGTGGAACGCGGCAGCGACAAGCACATCGCCTATGCGGCCAGTAAAGCCGCGCTGGATAACATGACGCGTTCGTTCGCCCGCAAGCTCGCGCCTGAGGTGAAGGTGAATGCCATCGCTCCGGCGATGATTTTATTTAATGAAAACGATGATGCGGAGTATCGCCAGCAGGCGCTCAATAAGTCGCTCATGAAAATAGCCCCAGGCGAGAAAGAGGTGATCGACCTTGTGGATTACCTGCTCACCAGTTGCTATGTCACCGGCAGAACCTTTGCCGTGGACGGCGGCCGCCCGTTACGCTAGTGAAAGCGGCTCCAGAAGAAAATTAACACCCAGGCGCTGAGCCCCCAGCAAACCACTGCCCCGCCCAGCGCCAGGGGAAGCCGTAGAAAACCGGTGAAATACCATAACGAAAGCAGGTAGAGAAAATAGGGGATGATAGACCACATACCAAACACAATGGTGGTGCGTAGCGCCTCGGTTCCCCGTTCAGACGCCACAATATAATGGGCAATAAGCGCAAAGGTCGGGAACAGCGGGATCAGCCCGGCAATATAGTAGTTTTTGGTTTTTGCCAGAATGCCTATCAGTAACACCACCAGCGCTCCCAGCGCCGCTTTGATCATCAGCCCCATACTTTTTCCTATAACAATCAAATAACAATATGAGCCAGAATAACGGAAGCGGCGTTAATTTTGAAAGATTAATGGAAGGTTAAGGTTCCGCGGTGTATGTTGGCTTTTTTCACGAAAACAGACGTTGTATGAATAAGATTGTTTATGTTGAAGACGAACCCGAAGTCGGGCAGTTGATCGCCGCCTATCTGGGCAAACATGATATGGACGTCATTGTTGAGCCTCGCGGCGATCGGGCCGAAGAGGTGGTCGTCCGTGAAAACCCGGACCTGGTGCTGCTGGATATCATGTTGCCTGGCAAAGACGGCATGACCCTCTGCCGCGACCTGCGCGCCCGCTGGGAAGGTCCTATCGTGTTGCTCACCTCTCTGGACAGCGATATGAACCATATCCTGTCGCTGGAGATGGGTGCCAACGATTACATTCTGAAAACCACACCGCCTGCCGTTCTGCTTGCCCGTCTGCGCCTGCATTTGCGCCAGCACGCGAGTGTCGAACGCGAATCGCCCGCCCCCTCTCTGACGCCGCACAAAGCGATGCGTTTTGGTACGCTGTCTATCGATCCGATCAACCGCCAGGTGCTGCTTTCCGGCGAGCTTATCGCCCTCTCCACCGCCGACTTTGACCTGCTGTGGGAACTGGCAACGCATGCCGGGCAAATCATGGACCGTGACGCGCTGCTGAAAAACCTGCGTGGCGTGAGCTATGACGGCATGGACCGCAGCGTCGACGTTGCGATTTCGCGCCTGCGCAAAAAGTTGCAGGATAATGCCACCGAGCCCTACCGCATTAAAACCGTGCGTAACAAAGGTTATCTGTTTGCCCCGCACGCCTGGGAAACCTGATTACGCTCACCGGCTAACCAAACATGCTCGAAATGAAGGCATTACATCGCGATGCCTTCTCTTTCTCGCGTTTAATTACCCGTTTGCGCAACAAATACTTGCTAAGCACGCTATCTAATCCATAATTAAAGTTCAATTGTCTCTTCTTCAGGCCGCACCGGCCCCGCTACCTGCTTACACCTGTTCCGCACATTCCCTCCCATGAAATCTTGAAGTGAGGATTTAAGCCTATGAAATATGTATAGCTACCATGAAGTAGAAGCCATCAAAACCAATCTTGAATGGATTGTTAATCAGCTAACCTTTAAGCAATCCTCCCCCTCAGGTACCGACCTAAAAGCGCTCTTTGACCTGCTGGAACTGATTCAGTCTTACGAAATGCTCCTGGACTTAATCAGGGACTTCGGAACGGACGTGATTGATACGCACATTGCGGAAGGCCTGGCCGTCACGGAAAAACTCATCGCCAAGGTCAAAAGAAGTGCGCACGCAATGTAAGAGGCGTCACAGACATGAAAACAGGTGAGGTTTTTCATGTATATTCTGCCTATCGCGTTTTTCCGGTGAGATGGAATGAAAAAGCTGTTTGTGCAGTTTTATCTTTTACTGTTTGTCTGCTTCCTGGTCATGACCATGCTGGTCGGGCTGGTCTATAAATTTACCGCCGAACGTGCGGGCAGGCAGTCGCTGGACGATTTGATGAAAAGCTCGCTGTATCTGATGCGGAGCGAACTCAGAGAGATCCCGCCGCACGACTGGGCGAACACCCTCAAAGAACTCGATCTGAACCTGTCATTTGATTTACGCATCGAGCCATTAAAAGATTTCGAGTTAGATCCGCCCGCAATGCAGCGCCTGCGCGATGGCGATATCGTGGCGCTGGATGAGAAATACACCTTTATCCAGCGTATTCCGCGCAGCCATTATGTGCTGGCTGTAGGGCCGGTTCCTTATCTCTATTATCTTCACCAGATGCGCCTGCTGGACATGGCGTTGATGGCCTTTATCGCCATTTCGCTCGCGTTTCCGGTCTTTATCTGGATGCGTCCCCACTGGCAGGACATGCTGAAACTGGAATCCGCCGCACAGCGTTTTGGCGAGGGGCATTTCACCGAGCGCATTCACTTCGACAGCGGTTCCAGCTTTGAACGGCTGGGCGTGGCCTTTAACCAGATGGCCGATAATATTAATGCCCTGATCGCCAGTAAAAAACAGCTAATCGACGGTATTGCCCACGAGCTGCGCACGCCACTGGTTCGCCTGCGTTATCGTCTGGAGATGAGCGAGAATCTGACAGAAGCGGAGTCACTCGCGCTAAACCGCGATATTGGTCAGCTTGAAGCGCTGATTGAAGAGCTGCTCACCTACGCGCGCCTCGACCGCCCACAAAACGAGCTGAACCTCAGTGCGCCAGATCTGCCCGCCTGGCTGCAAACCCATATTGATGATGTCCAAAGCGTGAACCCGCAACGCACGCTGTTGACGCGCGTCACGCCCGGCGATTACGGCGCGCTCGATATGCGGCTGATGGAGCGCGTGCTTGATAACCTGCTGAACAACGCCATGCGCTACAGCGAAAGTACGCTTCAGATTGGACTGGATTTGCAGGGTAACCAGGCAAGCCTGACAGTTGAAGACGATGGACCGGGAATTGCCCCGGAAGCACGAGAAACCGTATTTGAACCGTTTGTCCGCCTCGATCCTAGCCGCGATCGCGCCACCGGCGGGTGCGGACTGGGGCTGGCCATTGTTTACTCTATTGCGCAGGCCATGGGCGGCACGGTGCATTGTGAGGAGAGCGAACTCGGCGGCGCACGCTTCTGCTTTAACTGGCCGGTGTACCATAACATCGCCCTTCCCGTCCCTGTCTGACCTTAACCGCACGCTGGCCTGACCCGGCGTGCTGTGCTATATGATAAGTATGTTGTAACTAATGAGAGTGTTTATGGCAACCTACGATCTCATCGAACGGCTGAACAGCACGTTCCGCGAAATAGAACACGAATTGCTGACGCTGACCGCGCGTTTACAAACCTGCCGCCTGCTGGCCGCGCGCGTCTTTACCCTGCCCGATATCGCCAAAGGCGCGGAGCACGATCCGCTCGACGCCATTGAGGTGAAGCAGCATATCGGCAGCGCCGCGCTTGAGCTGGCCCTGAAGCACTACCGCCACCTTTTTATTCAGCAGCAGTCGGAACAGCGCAGCAGCAAGGCGGCCGTGCGCCTGCCGGGCGTGATCTGCCTGCAAACCGATGCCACCACGCGCGAGGCGCTGGAAAACCAGATTGCGCATATCAACGCCCTGAAAGCAACGTTTGAGAAGATTGTGACCGAAGAGTCCGGACTCGCTCCGGCCGCCCGGTTTGAGTGGGTGCACCGCCAGCTTCCGGGATTAATTACCCTTAATGCCTACCGCACGCTGACCGTACTGCGTCACCCTGCCACGCTACGCTTCGGCTGGGCGAATAAGCACATCATTAAAAACTTCACCCGGGATGAGGTGCTGGCGCAGCTGGAAAAAAGTCTTAAGGCACCGCGTACCGTTGCACCGTGGTCGCGTGAACAGTGGATTGAGCGTCTGGAGCAGGAGTATCACAGCATCGCCTCGTTACCGGCGGATACGCGCCTCAAAATTAAGCGTCCGGTAAAGGTGCAGCCTATCGCTCGCGTCTGGTATTCCGGTCAGCAAAAACAGGTACAATATGCCTGCCCGACGCCGCTGATTGCGCTTTATGATGCCGATCAGGGCGCCATCGTGCCGGATATTGGTGAGCTGCTGAATTACGACGCTGAAAATGTTCAGCACCGTTATCGGCCTCAGGCGCAGCCGCTACAGCTGATTATTCCGCGGCTGCACCTGTATGTGGCGGGATGATTATTTCAGACTGCCGACCATCGCTTCCGGGCGAACCCAGGCGTCAAATTCCGCCTCCGTTAGATAACCCAGCGCCAGAGCGGCAGCTTTCAGCGTTAGCCCCTCTTTGTGCGCCTTTTTGGCGATCTCGGCGGCCTTGTCGTAGCCGATATGGGTATTGAGTGCGGTGACCAGCATCAGAGACTCATTCAGCAGCTGGCTGATGCGCTCGCGGTTTGGCTCTATGCCCACCGCACAATGCTCGTTAAAGCTCTCCATCCCGTCGGCCAGCAGACGAACAGATTGCAGCACGTTGTGAATCACCATCGGACGATAGACGTTCAGTTCGAAGTTGCCGGACGCGCCGCCCAGGTTAACGGCCACGTCGTTGCCCATCACCTGACAGCAGAGCATGGTCATGGCTTCGCACTGGGTCGGGTTGACTTTACCCGGCATGATAGAGCTGCCCGGCTCGTTTTCAGGAATGCTGATTTCACCGATACCGCAGCGCGGCCCTGAGGCCAGCCAGCGGACGTCGTTGGCAATTTTCATCAGCGAAGCCGCCAGACCTTTCAGCGCGCCGTGGGTGTGAACCAGCGCATCGCAGGTCGCCAGCGCTTCGAATTTATTGGGCGCCGTGACGAATGGCTGTCCGGTAATGGCCGCAAGCTCCTTCGCCACGCGCACCGCGTACTCAGGATGCGTATTTAACCCGGTACCGACCGCCGTGCCACCGAGCGCCAGCTCCGCCAGATGGGGCAAACTGTTCTCGATATGCTTCAGGTTATGTTCCAGCATCGCCACCCAGCCGGAAATCTCCTGACCGAGAGTCAGTGGCGTAGCGTCCTGCAGGTGAGTACGGCCAATTTTAACGATGTCGCGGAAGGCCTGCGCTTTCTCGTTGAGCGTGGTTTTGAGCACGTTGAGCTGCGGAATAAGCTGCTCGCGGATCGCGATCACCGCCGCTACGTGCATCGCCGTCGGGAAGACGTCGTTGGAACTCTGGCTTTTGTTAACGTCATCGTTCGGGTGGATCTTACGCTCCATGCCGCGCACGCCGCCCAGCAGTTCACTTGCCCGGTTCGCCAGCACTTCGTTCATGTTCATGTTGCTTTGGGTACCGGAACCGGTTTGCCAGATGGCGAGGGGAAATTCGTCGGGATGTTTACCGGCCAGCACTTCGTCGGCGGCATTAATGATCGCGGTGGCTTTATCTGCGCCCAGCAGGCCTAAATCCTGGTTTACTTTTGCCGCTGCACGTTTGGTGAGTGCCAGCGCCTGAATCAGCGAGACGGGCATTTTTTCGGTCGAAATACGGAAGTGCTCCAGCGAACGCTGGGTTTGCGCGCCCCATAGCTTGTCAGCCGGAACCTCGATTGCGCCCATAGAGTCTTTCTCATGGCGTACCGTTGTCATTACTTTCTCCTTGATAACACTGTCGGGATTGCTCACATGCTTAAGAGATAAGTATTGATGACTTCTGAGAAACGTTATGGCGCTTTGTGCGCTCTTCTTGGAGTCGGGTGGCGGCTACGCCACCCGACAAGGTTTTAACTTACTTCACACACGCTGAACACTGGGACGACTGGATTTGCTTGAAGAAGTCGTTACCTTTGTCATCCACCAGGATAAACGCCGGGAAATCTTCCACTTCAATTTTCCAGATGGCTTCCATACCCAGTTCCGGGTATTCCACGCATTCCAGGCTCTTGATACTGCCCTGCGCAAGGACCGCCGCCGGGCCGCCGATGCTGCCCAGGTAGAAACCGCCATGCTTATGGCATGCGTCCGTTACCTGCTGGCTACGGTTGCCTTTTGCCAGCATGATCATGCTGCCGCCGTTGGCCTGCAGCTGGTCAACGTAGGAGTCCATACGGCCCGCCGTGGTAGGACCTAACGAGCCGGAAGCATAGCCTTCAGGCGTTTTGGCCGGTCCTGCGTAGTAGATCGGGTGATCTTTAATGTACTGCGGCAGCCCTTCACCGTTATCCAGCCGCTCTTTCAGCTTCGCGTGCGCAATGTCACGGCCGACGATAATCGTGCCGTTCAGAGAGAGGCGAGTCGACACCGGGTACTGAGAAAGCTGGGCCAGGATCTCTTTCATCGGACGGTTGAGGTCAACGCGAACCGCTTCCCCCTCACCCGCTTTACGCAGTTCTTCCGGGATGTATTTGCCTGGGTTGTTTTCCAGTTTTTCGATCCAGATGCCTTCGCGGTTGATCTTCGCCTTGATGTTGCGATCCGCAGAGCAGGAAACGCCCATGCCGACCGGGCAGGATGCACCGTGACGCGGCAGACGGATCACGCGCACGTCGTGAGCAAAGTATTTACCGCCAAACTGTGCGCCGAGCCCCAGGTTACGCGCTTCTTCCAGTAGCTCCTGCTCAAGCTGCACGTCGCGGAATGCCTGGCCGTGTTCATTACCTTCCGTTGGCAGACCGTCATAGTATTTGGTTGAGGCCAGTTTGACGGTTTTCAGCGTGCTCTCAGCCGAGGTACCGCCAATCACAAACGCGATGTGGTACGGCGGGCATGCAGCCGTACCGAGAGTACGCATTTTCTCGACCAGGTAGTTCTTCAGCTTGCCCGGGGTGAGCTGCGCTTTGGTTTCCTGGTAGAGATAGGTTTTGTTGGCCGAACCGCCGCCTTTGGCGATGCAGAGGAATTTGTACTCATCACCGTCGACGCTGTAGAGATCTATCTGTGCGGGCAGGTTGGTGCCGGTGTTGACCTCTTTGTACATATCCAGCGCCGCGTTTTGCGAGTAGCGCAGGTTATCTTCGGTATACGTGTTGTAAACACCGTGGGCCAGCGCCGCTTCATCACCGCCGCCGGTCCAGACGCGCTGGCCTTTTTTACCAACGATAATCGCCGTGCCGGTGTCCTGACAGGTTGGCAGAATGCCTTTCGCCGCGATATCGGAGTTACGCAGGAACTGCAGGGCAACGTATTTATCGTTCTCGCTGGCTTCCGGGTCGCTCAGAATATCGGCTACCTGCTGCTGATGCGCAGGACGGAGCATAAACGAGGCGTCGTGGAAAGCGTGCTGCGCCAGCAGCGTCAGCGCCTGCGGATCCACCTTAAGGATCTCTTGTCCTTCAAACTCAGAAACGGAGACGTGATCGCGGGTTAACAGGTAATACTCGGTCTGATCCTTACTGAGGGGGAAAGGATCCTGATAATGGAAGGGTTTATTCGACATTGTTCTCTCACTTACTGCTTCGGTCTGTTTATTCAGGGCAGATGTTCCGCTGCCCGGCTTAAAAGCGAGTCAGCTTATCCTACACAATTTTTTAACAAAAACTGAGACTAGTACGACTTTTTACATCCACAGGTTACTTCCATGTGGTTTATTGCTTTAATACCCGGAGTTAATTCCACAATTGAATCAGGGCTTGATAATGCAAAAACTCATTAACTCAGTGCAAAACTACGCCTGGGGAAGTAAAACTGCGTTAACGGATCTCTACGGTATCGCTAACCCCAACAACCTGCCGATGGCAGAGCTGTGGATGGGGGCACACCCGAAGAGCAGCTCAAAAATTGCAGACGCCAGCGGCCAGGTACGCAGCCTGCGTGACGTGATCGATGCCGATAAATCCGCGCTGTTGGGCGACAACGTTGCTCAGCGCTTCGGTGAACTGCCGTTCCTGTTTAAAGTCCTGTGTGCCGACCAGCCGCTCTCCATCCAGGTTCACCCGAACAAAAAAGCTTCTGAAATCGGCTTTGCGAAAGAGAACGCGGCGGGTATCCCGTTAGACGCTGCCGAGCGTAACTACAAAGATCCGAATCACAAGCCGGAACTGGTCTTTGCGCTGACCCCGTTCCTGGCGATGAACGCATTCCGCGAATTTTCCGAGATCGTTTCCCTGCTGCAACCGGTCGCGGGTGCTAACAAGGCTATCGCCCACTTCCTTGAAAACCCGAATGCCGACGCGCTGAGCCAGCTGTTTGCCAGCCTGCTGAATATGCAGGGTGAAGAGAAATCTCACGCGCTGGCGGTGCTGAAAGCGACGCTGGACAGCCAGCACGGTGAACCGTGGGAAACCATCCGTCTGATTTCCGCGTTCTACCCGGACGACAGCGGCCTGTTCTCTCCCCTGCTGCTGAACGTGGTGAAACTGAACCCGGGCGAAGCGATGTTCCTGTTCGCGGAAACCCCGCACGCCTACCTGCAGGGCGTGGCGCTGGAGGTGATGGCCAACTCCGATAACGTGCTGCGCGCGGGCCTGACGCCGAAATATATCGATATTCCTGAGCTGGTTGCCAACGTGAAGTTTGTGGCAAAACCGGCAGGTGAGCTGCTCACCCAGCCTGTCAAAACAGGTGCAGAGCTGGACTTCCCGATCCCGGTGGACGATTTTGCCTTCTCCCTGCACGACCTGAGCCCGACCGAAACCACCATTGCGCAGGAGAGTGCAGCAATCCTGTTCTGTGTCGAAGGCGAAGCCACGCTGCACAAAGGTGAACAGCGTCTGGTACTTAAGTCCGGTGAGTCAGCGTTCGTTGCAGCGAATGAGTCTCCGGTTAGCGTAAGCGGCACCGGTCGCCTGGCGCGCGTTTTCAATAAGCTTTAAGCACTTACTGAATTTTTTAACAACTCTTGCTAAGCTAGTTGCAGGCTTAATATCTCCGGGCGGTTTTTACCGCCTGGTTTCATTTTAGGGATAGTCGCAATGAAAAAATCGGTCGTAGCGGTTGGAGTGATTGTAGCGTTAGGCGTGGTCTGGACGGGTGCCTCCTGGTTTACCGGGAAACAGCTGGAAGGCCGTCTGGCTGAGATGGTGGCACAGGCTAATGGAGAGATTAAGCGCAGCGCGCCGGAAGCAGGTCTGGAACTGAGCTATCAGAACTATCAGCGCGGCGTGTTCACCAGCCATATGCAACTGGTGGTGAAGCCAATGGCCGGTAATGAAAACGGCTGGCTGAAGCCAGGCCAGAGCGTGGTGCTGGATGAAGTCGTCAGCCACGGTCCGCTCCCGCTGGCACAGTTGAAATCGTTTAATCTGATACCGTCCATGGCATCAGTTCACACCGTGCTGGTGAATAACGACGTCACTAAACCGTTGTTTGATCTGGCAAAGAATGAATCCCCTTTCGACATTAACACCCGCATCAGCTACTCCGGTGATACCAGTTCCGATATTGCCCTAAAAGCGCTGAACTATGAGAAAGAGAATGAGAAAGTCGCCTTCAGCGGCGGCAATTTCAAAGTCGACGCGGATCGGGATGGCAATGTCTTCTCCCTGACGGGTGAAGCGGAAAGCGGCCTGGTCAACGCCGTAAACGAATACAACCAAAAAGTTCAGCTCACCTTCAATAAGCTGAAGGCCGACGGCAACAGCCGTATGACCGATTTTAAAGAGCGTATCGGCGATCAGACGCTCTCCGTTGATAAGATTGCTATCGCGATTGAAGGTAAAGAGATGGCCGTGCTGGAAGGCATGGACGTCAACGGCAAATCCGACGTTTCCAAAGACGGGAAAAGCATCAACACCCAGCTGGACTACTCGCTGAAAAGCCTGAAGGTACAGAACCAGGATCTGGGCACCGGCAAACTCTCGTTGAAGATCGGCAATATCGACGGCCAGGCGTGGCATGAATTTAGCCAGAAATACAGCAAAGAGAGCCAGGCGTTGCTGACCAATACCGCCCTGCAACAGAACCCGGAAGCGTATCAGCAGCAGGCGATGGCGGTGCTGTTCAACAACCTGCCGATCCTGCTGAAAGGCGAGCCGGTGATCACCGTTGCACCTCTGAGCTGGAAAAACAGCAAAGGCGAAACCAACTTCAACCTGTCTCTGTTCCTGAAAGATCCGGCAACCGCAACGGGTGAACCGCAGACGCTGGCGCAGGAAGTGGATCGCAGCGTGAAGTCCCTCGACAGCAAGCTGACTATCCCGATGGATATGGCAACCGAGTTTATGACCCAGATTGCGAAGCTGGAAGGCTACGGCGACGAAGACGCCGGTAAACTGGCGAACCAGCAGGTGAAAGGCCTGGCGGCGATGGGCCAGATGTTCCGCATCACGAAGGTGGAAAACAATACTATCTCCACCAGCCTGCAGTACACCAACGGTCAGGTTACGCTCAACGGCGACAAAATGCCGCTGGAAGACTTCGTCGGCATGTTTGGTATGCCGACGCTGGGGATGCCGGGACCGGCTGAACCCGCAGCGCCAGCCGAACCGGCGGCACCGCAGCAGTAAACGTCAAAACCCCTCTCATGAGGGGTTTTTTATTGCCGGGTGGCGCTGACGCTTACCCGGCCTACGATCGGGGGCCGTTGCCGCCGGGCGATGTGCAGAGGCGTTTATTTCACGGTGACCAGGCGCGCCGCCACAATCTGGTGCCCGGCCTGGACATCCGTATTCTCGATGCGCTGCATGATTCTGTCCGCCAGCGTATAACCCATCTCCCGCGCGGGGGTGGTGGCCCAGACGATCGGCAGGTCATCCAGCGCGTTTTCACCGACGTCGGCGAACGCCCCCAGCGAGACCTGGTGGCCAAAGAAGGTTTCCACCCCGCCCTCACCGCTCTGCCGCCCGGCGCGGATCAGGCCAAACCAGGCCCCCATAGCAATCACATCGTTGTAGCAAATCACGGCGCTGATCGTCGGGTTGCTTCGCAACAGCGCATTTATCGCTTCAGCCGCTTTCTTCTGGCTGGATTCACATTCAACAACCCATTCACTGTGGAACGGCAGACCGTATTTGATCAACGTCGCGCAGTAGCCGCCGACCCGTTCGGCGCGGGTCAGGGACGAACTTTTACCCCCCAGCCAGGCAATGCGCTGATGACCGCGACGAATAAGATGCTCGGTCAACATTTGCGCGGCCTGCATGTTATCCGGACGCAGCGTATCCGCTTCGTCCAGGTAGCTGGCGCGCGAAGCAAAGACCAGCGGCACGCCTTTTTCGGCGGCACGCTCGCACAGTTCGCTACCCACGCCCGACGCCCCGGCGACGATCACCCCGTCCACGCCCTGGTTGAGCAGCATATCCAGCCGGGAAAGGAGCTGATCGGCTTCGCGTCCGCCGTGCAGCAGAAAAACCATCCGCCCCTGCGCTTCAAGCGCCTCGGTTAACCCGGCGGTCAATTCTGCATAAAACGGAGACGTCAGATCCCGGACAATCAGGCCAATCACCCCGCTTTGCCCACCGCGCAGCGCCGACGCCTGGCGGTTACGCACAAAGCCTAATTGTTCAACCGCCTCGTTAACTCGCTGCCCGGTGGCAGGCGAGATGCGCCCTTTTCCGCTCAGCACCAGAGAAACGGTACTGACGGAGACCCCCGCCGCCAGCGCGACATCGTTGATGGTGATTTTTTTCGCTACAGCCATGTGTCGGCGTGACTCCCTGAAATGAGATCGGTAAAACGTTTTATCAATACGTTATCTTTATACTACCAGTCAAAGCCTGAGAATGTGATTTAGCGCGCACTAAACTTTGATAAAACGTTTTATCTTCTCGCAGCATTGAAGCAGATAAACTGATTTTAACAATAAAGGAGTCGTTTTATGACGGCGAAAGCAGCACAAAAAATATCGCTGTGGGAGTTTTTCCAGCAATTGGGTAAAACCTTTATGCTGCCTGTGGCACTCCTCTCGTTCTGTGGGATCATGCTCGGGATCGGTAGCTCACTGAGCAGTAAAGACGTCATTACCCTGATCCCGTTCCTCGGTACCCCCGTACTGCAGGCAATCTTCATCTGGATGAGTAAAGTCGGCTCCTTCGCATTTAGCTTCCTGCCTGTGATGTTCTGTATCGCTATCCCGCTGGGCCTGGCGCGCGAGAACAAAGGTGTGGCGGCGTTTGCCGGTTTTGTGGGTTACGCAGTGATGAACCTGGCGGTTAACTTCTGGCTGACCGCGAAAGGCATTCTGCCGACCACCGACGCTGCCGTGCTGAAAGCCAATAACATTCAGAGCGTGATTGGTATCCAGTCGATTGATACCGGGATCCTCGGCGCGGTGATCGCCGGGGTGATTATCTGGATGCTGCACGAGCGCTTCCACAATATTCGCCTGCCGGATGCCCTGGCCTTCTTCGGCGGTACCCGCTTTGTACCAATTATTACCCTGGTGGTGATGGGTCTGTTTGGTTTGATCATTCCGCTGATCTGGCCAGTCTTTGCGATGGGCATCAACGGTATTGGCCGCATCATTAACGGCGCGGGCGATTTTGGTCCGATGATCTTCGGTACCGGTGAGCGTCTGCTGCTGCCGTTTGGCCTGCAGCATATCCTGGTCGCCCTGATTCGCTTCACCGAAGCGGGCGGAACCATGGAGGTGTGCGGTCACGATGTGAGCGGCGCGCTGACCATCTTCCAGGCGCAGCTGAGCTGCCCGACCACTCATGGCTTCTCTGAAAGCGCCACCCGCTTCCTGTCTCAGGGTAAAATGCCAGCCTTCCTTGGCGGCCTGCCGGGTGCGGCACTGGCGATGTACCACTGCGCGCGTCCGGAAAACCGCCATAAAATTAAAGGGCTGCTGATCTCCGGCGTGATCGCCTGCGTCGTCGGCGGGACCACTGAGCCTATCGAATTCCTGTTCCTGTTTGTTGCGCCGGTGCTGTATCTCATCCACGCCGTGCTGACCGGTCTGGGCTTTACCGTCATGGCGGTGCTGGGCGTCACTATCGGTAATACCGACGGCAACGTGATTGACTTCGTGGTGTTCGGTATCCTGCATGGTCTTTCCACCAAGTGGTATCTGGTACCGGTCGTGGCGGCCATCTGGTTTGCGGTGTACTACGGCATCTTCCGCTTCGCCATTACCCGCTTCAACCTGAAAACGCCAGGCCGTGATGTTGAAACAGCCACCAGCGTCGAACAGGCAGTTGCAGGAACCGTGGGCAAATCCGGCTATAACACCCCTGCCATTCTGGCGGCGCTGGGCGGTGCGGATAACATTACCTCGCTGGATAACTGCATTACCCGCCTGCGTTTGTCGGTGGCGGATATGTCAAAAGTGGATACCAACGCCCTGAAAGCCAACCGGGCGATCGGCGTGGTACAGTTAAATCAGCACAATTTGCAGGTGGTTATCGGCCCGCAGGTACAGTCGGTGAAAGATGAGCTGGCAACCCTGATGCGAACAGTAGAAGCCTGATGCCCCGCCCCCTCGCTCTGAGGGGGTTTTACTTAAAGGACTCACGTGATGTTTGATTTCTCTACCGTCGTGGATCGTCACGGCACCTGGTGTACACAGTGGGACTACGTCGCCGACCGTTTTGGCGCGCCCGACCTGCTGCCCTTCACCATCTCGGATATGGATTTCGCCACCGCCCCCTGCATTACTGACGCGCTGCATCAGCGCATCAACCACGGCGTGTTTGGCTACAGCCGCTGGAAAAACGATGAATTTCTCGCCGCCGTCGCGTACTGGTTCCGCCAGCGCTTTAACAGCCACATTGATACCGAAACCATCGTGTATGGCCCTTCCGTCATCTACATGGTGTCCGAGCTGATTCGTCTCTGGTCCGCTCCTGGCGACAGCGTGGTGGTGCACACCCCGGCATACGATGCGTTTTACAAAGCCATTGAAGGCAATGGGCGTCATGTGGTGCCGGTTGAGATGGAAAAGCATGCTTCTGGCTGGCTGGGCAATATGGCTGCTCTGGAAGCGGCACTGGCGAAACCGGAAAATAGAATCCTGCTCCTGTGCAGCCCGCAAAACCCAACCGGTAAGGTCTGGACCCGCGAAGAATTGACCCACATGGCAGAGTTGTGCGCGCGCCATAACGTTGCGGTCATCAGCGATGAAATTCATATGGACATGGTGTGGGGTGCGCATCGTCACACGCCGTGGAATGAGGTGGCGCGCGGCAAATGGGCGCTGCTAACCTCCGGCTCGAAAAGCTTTAATATTCCGGCGCTGACGGGCGCTTACGGCCTGATAGGTGAAGAAGAGAGTCGTAACGGCTATCTCGGCGCCTTAAAAGGCCGGGACGGACTCTCTTCCCCCTCCGTACTGGCACTGACGGCGCATATCGCCGCCTACCAGCAGGGAGCGCCGTGGCTGGATGCCCTAAGGCACTATCTCGAAGAAAATCTGCTGTATATCGCGCAGGAATTAAACAGTGCTTTTCCGAAACTGAACTGGCAGCCGCCGGAGGCCACCTATCTGGCCTGGGTTGATCTGCGCCCGCTAAATATTGATGACCGCGCGCTACAAAAAGTACTGATTGAGCACCAAAAAGTGGCCATCATGCCGGGATATACCTACGGAAACGAAGGTAACGGTTTCGTGCGCCTGAACGCAGGCTGCCCGCGCAGCAAGCTGGAACAAGGGGTGAAACGCCTCATTGCCGGGATTAACACGCTCCTGTAATCAGTTTGCGCAACGGAATATTCCCTTGCGCAAATAGCTTTTTACCCCGTTTTGTTTTTATAATATGGCGCACTTTAACCAGAAAAGAGTGCGACCATGATTGATACACGCCTGCCTTTAACTGATATTCATCGTCACCTTGACGGTAACATTCGTGCCCAAACCATCCTCGATCTTGGCCGCCAGTACAATTTAACGCTTCCCGCTCAAACGCTGGAGTCATTGATCCCGCACGTTCAGGTCACCTCTAATGAACCTGACCTCGTCAGCTTCCTGAGCAAACTCGACTGGGGCGTGAAGATGCTGGCCTCGCTGGATGCCTGCCGCCGCGTGGCGTTTGAGAACATTGAAGATGCGGCCCGTAACGGCCTGCACTACGTTGAGCTGCGCTTCTCGCCGGGCTATATGGCGATGACCCACAACCTGCCCGTTGCAGGCGTGGTGGAAGCCGTGATTGAAGGCGTCCGCCAGGGCTGTGAAACCTACGATGTCCAGGCCCGTCTGATTGGTATTATGAGCCGTACGTTTGGCGAAGCGGCCTGCCTGCAGGAGCTGGAGGCGCTGCTGGCCCATCGCGATGCCATCACTGCCGTCGATCTCGCCGGTGATGAACTGGGCTTCCCGGGCAGCCTGTTCCTCTCTCACTTCAACCGCGCACGCGATGCCGGCTGGCACATTACCGTTCATGCGGGTGAAGCGGCAGGTCCGGAAAGTATCTGGCAGGCCATTCGTGAGCTCGGCGCCGAGCGTATCGGTCACGGCGTGAAGGCGGTAGAAGACCGTGCCCTGATGGATTTCCTCGCAGAACAGCGTATCGGGATTGAATCGTGCCTGACGTCCAATATTCAGACCAGCACCGTGGCAACGCTCGCGCAGCACCCGCTGAAAACCTTCCTGGAACACGGCGTGCTGGCCTCGCTGAACACTGACGATCCGGCGGTACAGGGCGTGGATATCATCCACGAATACAATAACGCCGCACCGCAGGCGGGTCTGAGCCGCGAGCAGATCCGTCAGGCGCAGATCAACGGTCTGGAAATTGCGTTCCTGACGCCGGAAGAGAAGCAGGCTCTGCGGAATAAAGTGGCAACCGCGTAAGCCTTTTTGCCGGGTGGCGGCTGCGCCTTACCCGGCCTACAGTATCTGAACCCTATGCCAGACAGAGCGTGGCGCGATGTTTGGCAGATTCGATACCCAGCTCAATCAGCTCCATAATCTGAATCGCCTGGCTGGCCGGAACCGGATTTTCTCCTGTTCCGTTCAACGCATCGCGAATAGCCGCATAATAGGCCGGATAGTTGCCCGGCATCGTCAGCAACGTTTCCTCAACCAGTTCCTCACCTTCAACCCGCGTGACCACGCCGTCGCGCATATCATAGCCCCAGTCTTCCTGCGGCAAACGCTCACCGTTTTTAAGACGGTCTTCCTGTGGATCGAGGCCAAACTTCACATAGCTTCCCCGCGTGCCGTGAATGATATAACGGGCAGATTCCGCGGCCGCGACCATCGTTCCATGCAGCACGATGCGGCGCTGCGGATAACTTAACACCGCGTGGAAGTAATCGGTCGTCTGCGCCCCGGGTCTGAGCTGGGCCAGATCGACCGTCATGCTCACCGGCAGACCAAACAGGTTGACAGCCTGGTCCAAAAGATGAGGGGCTAAATCGTACCAGATGCCGCTCCCCGGACCGGCCTGCTCCCGCCAGCGGTTTCTTACCTGCGGGCGAAAACGGTCAAAGTGCGATTCAAAAAAGAGGATCTCGCCTAACGTACCTTCGCTGAGTAGCGTTTTTACCGTCAGGAAGTCGCTGTCCCAACGGCGGTTATGAAAAACGGAAAGCAGTCTGCCCAGGCCTTTTGCCAGCGCGTCCAGTTCACGCGCCTGTGACAACGTCACCGTGAAAGGTTTATCAACAATGACGTGCTTTCCTGCTTCCAGCGCGGCTTTTGCCAGGGGGAAATGCGTGTCGTTAGGTGTAGGGATGACAATTAAATCAATATTCGGATCGTTGAAGAGATGTTTTGGCTCAGAGACAACCGGCACGGAAGGCCAGTCGGCATGGACTTTGGTAGCATCGCTACTGGATACTGCTGCCAGCATCATTCCGGGCGTTCCGGCTATCAGAGGTGCATGAAACGTTTTGCTCGCGTACCCATAACCTATCAGACCGACGCGGATATTATCACTCATAGTGCCGTCCTCTTTTATGACGTTCTTATTTCACACTGGCAAGCCTGGCATAAGCGCAGATTAATAATGTGCCGTATGACTTAAAATAGCAGGTTGTGGCGGTTGTTTTCGTTACATAGTATTAACCTTCTGATTTTGTTTAAGGGAACCGTTCCCAAAGCGCTTGCCGTTGGTGAGGCCTCGCTGTAACATTTGCGCCCTGTATTTATGGATAAAGTACAATTACGAGTCATGACATCAATTATTAATCGAATCATTGAATTAGCGGGATGGATTGTTCTTGGGGTATCGGTCATTTTGCTCGGCGTTGCCAGCCACATCGATAACTACCAGCCGCCGGAGCCTGTCACAGTCGCCCAACCTAAGTAACCGGTTACTGCAATAACGAGTGACATATTATGTCAGTTACGTATTGCCAGCCCAGGTGAACACGGTTAACCTTCTCTTCCAGGCATCGTCTGATGCCTGAATTTCAGCAAAGAAAACTCCTAATTTCGTCGCGTTACCTGAGTGGGCTGTTTACGTCTTTATTAATCCGTTTATTATTCGAACGAATTACCTTAACGGGTATTACTCACTTTTATATGGAAACTTATTAATATGACAGTTCAGGACTATTTATTAAAATTTCGCAAGATCAATTCGCTTGAGAGCCTGGAAAAACTGTTTGACCACCTGAACTACACCCTGTCGGATAATCAGGACATCATCAATATGTATCGCGCCGCCGATCATCGCCGTGCGGAGCTGGTCTCCGGCGGTCGTTTGTTCAACGTCGGTGAAGTGCCTAAGTCTGTCTGGCGTTACGTTTTATAAGAAAGTAGCCATCCGCGCGAAATGTTATATACTCTCCGCCCTGCAAACTGGCTGTACAACATTTCGCGCAGATTATGGGAGAGTTCATGACCGCAACGCCTGGAGAACGCATTGGAGGCTGGTTAATCGCCCCACTGGCATGGCTGCTGGTTGCCTTGTTAAGCGCATCGCTTGCGCTGCTGCTTTATACCACCGCACTGATCACCCCTCACGCTATTCAGACCCTGATGTCGCAAAGTGTGCTTAATATTGCGATGTGGTTTGTGTCCTTCGTTTTCGCGATCGGCATGTGGTACTACACCCTGTGGCTGACCATCGCCTTCTTCAAACGCCGCAAAGGGGTGCCTAAGCACTATATTATCTGGCTGTTAATCTCAGTCCTGCTGGCAGTCAAGGCGTTTGCGTTCTCGCCGGTGTCTGACGCGCTTGCGGTCCGCCAGCTACTTTTCCCGTTACTGGCCGCGGCGCTGCTGGTGCCCTATTTCAAGCGGTCGACGCGGGTAAAAAACACCTTTGTGAACCCGTAATAACCTTACAGATAACCTGTTGTCGCCTGACCCGGTTTGTCCGATAATAGGCGGCTTTTTTATTTCAGGCTAAATAATGACCGATTACTTACTGCTCTTTGTCGGCACTGTGCTGGTTAACAACTTCGTTCTGGTGAAGTTCCTTGGCCTGTGCCCGTTTATGGGCGTTTCCAAAAAACTGGAAACGGCGATGGGCATGGGGCTGGCAACCACCTTCGTCATGACGATGGCATCGATTTGCGCGTGGTTGATTGATACCTGGATCCTCATTCCGCTGGGGTTAATCTACCTCCGTACGCTGGCATTTATTCTGGTCATTGCCGTTGTTGTGCAATTTACCGAAATGGTGGTGCGTAAAACCAGTCCGGCGCTCTATCGCCTGCTCGGTATCTTCCTGCCGCTGATCACCACAAACTGCGCGGTACTCGGCGTGGCGCTGTTGAACATCAACCTTGGCCATAACTTTATGCAGTCGGCGCTGTACGGTTTTTCCGCCGCCGTCGGTTTCTCGTTCGTAATGGTCCTGTTCGCCTCGATTCGCGAACGTCTGGCCGCTGCGGATATCCCTGCGCCTTTCCGCGGTAACGCGATTGCGCTGGTCACCGCGGGTTTAATGTCTCTGGCCTTTATGGGCTTCAGTGGTCTGGTGAAGTTGTAATGAATGCTATCTGGATTGCCATCGCCTCTATTAGCGTCCTGGGGTTAGCGTTTGGCCTTATCCTCGGTTACGCCTCCCGCCGTTTCGCGGTAGAGGACGATCCCGTTGTAGAAAAAATTGATGAGCTTCTGCCGCAAAGCCAGTGTGGGCAGTGCGGCTACCCTGGCTGTCGCCCTTACGCTGAAGCGGTGGGCATTCAGGGTGAGAAAATTAACCGCTGTGCGCCCGGCGGCGAAGCGGTGATGCTGAAAATTGCGGCCCTGCTTAACGTTGACCCACAGCCCGTTGATGGCGATGCGGATGTGCAGGAGCCGGTCCGCGCCCTCGCCGTGATCGACGAGGCAAATTGCATCGGCTGCACTAAATGTATTCAGGCCTGCCCGGTTGATGCCATTGTTGGTGCCACCCGCGCCATGCATACCGTCGTGGCGGATCTGTGCACCGGCTGTAACCTCTGCGTAGCCCCCTGCCCGACGCAATGTATTACGCTGCGCCCGGTTGAAGCGACTACCGAAAGCTGGAAGTGGGATCTTCAAACCATTCCGGTTCGCAACATTCCTGTGGAACAACATGCTTAAGTTATTTTCTGCTTTCAGAAAAGAGAAGATCTGGGACTTTGACGGCGGTATTCATCCGCCGGAGATGAAAACCCAGTCTAACGGCACGCCGCTGCGCCAGATTCCGCTGGCGACGCGTTACGTCATGCCGCTCAAGCAGCATATCGGCGCGGAAGGTGAGCTGTGCGTAAAAGAAGGTGATACCGTCCTTCGCGGTCAGCCGCTGACCTTTGGTCGCGGACGTATGCTGCCTGTACACGCCCCAACGTCCGGTAAAGTGATCGCGATTGCCCCTCATACGGTGGCGCATCCGTCGGCACTTTCAGAGCTGAGCGTGATCATTGAAGCCGACGGCGAAGATCGCTGGATCGAACGTGACGGCTGGAGCGACTATCGCAGCCAGAGCCGCGAAGCGCTTATCGAGCGCATTCACCAGTTCGGCGTTGCCGGGCTGGGCGGCGCGGGCTTCCCTACCGGCGTCAAGCTGCGCGGCGGTAGCGATAAAATCCAGACGCTGATTATCAATGCCGCAGAGTGCGAGCCGTATATCACCGCCGACGATCGTCTGATGCAGGATTGCGCCGCTCAGGTAGTGGAAGGCATCCGTATCCTCGCGCATATTTTGCAGCCGCGAGAAGTGCTGATTGGTATCGAAGACAATAAACCGCAGGCTATCTCCATGCTGCGCGCCGTGCTGGCGGGTAGCCATGATATCGCCCTGCGCGTCATTCCGACCAAGTACCCGTCTGGCGGCGCAAAACAGCTGACGCAAATCCTCACCGGGAAGCAAGTGCCACACGGCGGACGCTCTTCGGATATCGGCGTGCTGATGCAAAACGTCGGCACCGCTTATGCCGTGAAACGTGCGGTGATTGACGGCGAGCCGTTAACCGAACGAGTCGTGACGCTGACTGGCGAATCGGTCTCCCGTCCGGGTAACGTCTGGGCGCGCCTCGGTACGCCGGTGCGTCATTTGCTGGAGCAGGCTGAATTCTGCCCGGGTACCGATCAGATGGTGATCATGGGTGGCCCTCTGATGGGCTTTACCCTGCCATGGCTGGATGTCCCGGTAGTCAAAATCACGAACTGTCTGCTTGCTCCCTCTTCCACCGAGATGGGCGAAGTGCAGGAAGAGAAAGGCTGCATCCGCTGTAGCGCCTGTGCCGATGCCTGTCCGGCGGATCTGCTCCCGCAGCAGCTTTACTGGTACAGCAAAGGCCAGCTACACGATAAAGCCAAAGCGCATAACCTGGCCGACTGCATCGAATGCGGCGCCTGCGCCTGGGTCTGCCCAAGCAATATTCCGCTGGTGCAATACTTCCGCCAGGAGAAGGCCGAAATTTATGCCATCTCCATGGAAGAAAAACGTGCAGCAGAAGCCAAAGCGCGCTTTGAAGCACGTCAGGCGCGGCTGGAACGTGAAAAAGCGGCCCGTCAGGAGCGTCATAAGCAGGCCGCCGTCCAGCCTGGCGAAAAAGATCAGGATGCAATTAACGCCGCCCTGGCACGCGTTCGCGAGAAAAAAGCCAATGCTGCCCAGACGGTGGTGATCCCTGCAGGTGAGAAGCCTGACAACAGTGAAGCCATCGCCGCGCGTGAAGCACGCAAGGCTGCGGCTCGCGCACGTCAGGCAGAAAAAGCGCAAACAGCGCAACCGGATGGGGAGGTCGATCCACGCAAAGCCGCTGTCGAGGCGGCGATTGCCCGTGCCAAAGCCCGTAAGGCCGGGGATCAGCAGGTGATGGTTGAACAGGACGCGGTCGATCCGCGTAAAGCCGCTGTTGAAGCCGCGATTGCCCGCGCCAAAGCGCGTAAAGCAGCGCAGCAGGCACCTGCAGCAGAACCAGAAGCACCGGTTGATCCGCGTAAAGCCGCTGTTGAAGCCGCGATTGCCCGCGCCAAAGCGCGTAAAGCGGCGCAGCAGGCACCTGCAGCAGAACCAGAAGCACCGGTTGACCCGCGTAAAGCTGCCGTTGAAGCGGCGATAGCCCGCGCCAAAGCCCGTAAAGCAGCGCAGCAGGAAGAGCAGCCGCAGGCCGCTAACGATGACCCGCGCAAGGCCGCCGTCGCTGCCGCGATTGCGCGCGTTCAGGCGAAGAAAGCCGCACAGCAAGCCGTTAACGAGGATTAAATGGTTTTCAGAATCGCAAGTTCCCCTTACACCCATAATCAGCGTCAGACATCGCGTATTATGATGCTGGTTTGCCTGGCCGCGCTGCCGGGTATTGCCGTTCAGTGCTGGTTTTTCGGCTGGGGAACCCTGTTCCAGATAGCCCTGGGCTGTATCAGCGCCGTAGCGGCAGAGGCGCTGGTGCTGAAGCTTCGCAAGATGACGGTCTCCCGCATTCTTGCCGACAACTCCGCGCTGCTGACCGGCCTGCTGCTGGCCATCAGTATTCCGCCGTTTGCCCCGTGGTGGATGGTCGTCCTCGGTACCGTTTTTGCCGTGATTATTGCCAAACAGCTGTATGGCGGGCTCGGCCATAACCCGTTTAACCCGGCGATGATCGGCTATGTGGTGCTGCTGATCTCCTTCCCGGTACAGATGACCAGCTGGCTGCCACCGCATGACATTGCCGCCACGGTGCCAGGCTTTATGGATGCCCTGCACGTGATCTTTACCGGCCATACGGCGCTCGGCGCGGATATGAACGCGCTGCGTATGGGCGTGGACGGCATCAGCCAGGCGACGCCGCTCGATACGTTCAAAACGTCCCTGCATGCCGGGCACAGCGTCGAGCAAATCATGAAATCCGCCATCTACAGCGGTATGCTCGCGGGCGCAGGCTGGCAGTGGGTTAACCTGGCGTATCTGCTGGGTGGCCTGTTCCTGCTGCAGCAGAAGGCCATCCGCTGGCATATTCCGGTCAGCTTCCTCGTGACGCTGGCGGTTTGTGCCACCCTTGGCTGGGTCTTCTCCCCTGAGTCGCTGGCCAGCCCGCAGATGCATTTGCTCTCCGGTGCAACGATGCTGGGCGCGTTCTTTATCCTGACCGATCCGGTGACGGCGTCTACGACTAACCGTGGCCGCTTAATCTTCGGTGCGCTGGCAGGACTGCTGGTCTGGCTCATCCGTAGCTTTGGCGGTTATCCGGACGGGGTGGCGTTTGCCGTCCTGCTCGCCAACATCACCGTTCCACTCATCGACTATTACACGCGCCCGCGCGTGTACGGCCATCGTTAAGGGTGTCGCGATGCTGAAAACAATGCAAAAACATGGCGTCACGCTGGCCGTTTTCGCCGCCGTACTCACCGGAATGACGGCGCTGGTGAATGAGCTGACCAAATCGACCATTGATGAACAGGCGGTGAAGCAGCAAAAAGCGCTGTTCGATCAGGTGATCCCGTCGGATTTTTACGATAATGACCTGCAAAAGAGCTGCTTCGTGGTAGACGCGCCGCAGCTTGGAAAAGGCCCACACCGCCTGTTTATCGCCCGCAAAGGGGATAAACCGGTCGGCGCGGTAATGGAGGCGACGGCGCCCGACGGCTATTCCGGCGCCATTCAGCTGCTCGTCGGCAGCGATTTCTCCGGTACCATACTGGGCACCCGCGTGACGCAACATCATGAAACGCCGGGCCTGGGCGATAAAATTGAAACCCGTCTGAGCAACTGGATTTTAGCTTTCGCTGGTAAAGTGATTCATGGCGAAGATGACACCGCGTTTGCGGTGAAAAAAGACGGCGGCGAGTTTGACCAGTTCACGGGCGCGACCATCACGCCGCGCGCGGTGGTGAACGCCGTAAAACGGGCCGGGCTGTATGCTGAAACGCTACCCGCGCAAATCAACAATCTTCCGGCCTGTGGAGAGTGATCATGAGCCAGGTTAAAGAGGTTATTGTCCAGGGACTGTGGAAGAACAACTCCGCGCTGGTTCAGCTGCTGGGGATGTGCCCACTGCTGGCCGTGACGTCAACGGCCACCAATGCTCTTGGTCTCGGTCTGGCAACGACGCTGGTGCTGACTCTGACCAACCTCTCCATCTCCGCCCTGCGCCGCTGGACCCCGTCGGAAATCCGTATTCCGATTTACGTTATGATCATTGCGTCGGTGGTCAGTATCGTCCAGATGCTGATTAACGCCTACGCCTTCGGTCTGTATCAGTCGCTCGGGATTTTTATCCCTCTGATCGTCACCAACTGTATTGTGGTCGGGCGTGCGGAAGCCTTCGCCGTGAAAAATAGTCCGGCCATGTCGGCGCTGGATGGTTTTTCGATTGGTATGGGTGCGACCGGTGCGATGTTCGTGCTCGGCTCACTGCGCGAGATCCTCGGCAACGGGACGCTGTTTGACGGTGCCGATGCGCTGCTGGGCGGCTGGGCCAAATCGCTACGTATCGAGGTGTTCCATACTGATACGCCATTCCTGCTGGCGATGCTGCCACCTGGCGCGTTTATTGGCCTTGGCATGATGCTGGCAGTAAAATACCTGATTGATGAAAAACGTAAGCGACGCGCAGCAGAGCGTAGCGTCCAGGAAGGGATCCCCGAGAAGGCCTCATGAATAAAGAAAAGCGCATTGCGATCCTGACCCGTCTGCGGGACGAGAACCCACATCCGACGACGGAGCTGAATTTTACCTCCCCGTTTGAGCTGCTGATCGCCGTGTTGCTCTCTGCACAGGCTACCGATGTGAGCGTCAATAAAGCGACCGCCCTGCTCTATCCGGTCGCTAACACGCCAAAAGCGATGCTGGAGCTCGGCGTGGAAGGCGTGAAGTCTTATATCAAAACCATCGGATTGTTTAACAGCAAAGCAGAGAATGTGATTAAAACCTGCCGGATCTTGCTGGAACAGCACGGCGGTGAGGTGCCGGAAGACCGCGCAGCGCTGGAAGCGTTGCCGGGTGTAGGACGCAAAACCGCGAACGTGGTGCTTAATACGGCGTTCGGCTGGCCGACGATCGCCGTGGATACGCATATCTTCCGTGTTTCTAACCGCACCAACTTCGCCCCCGGTAAAAACGTTGAGCAGGTTGAAGAGAAGCTGTTAAAAGTGGTGCCCGCCGAATTCAAGGTTGACTGCCATCACTGGCTGATTTTGCACGGCCGTTATACCTGCATCGCCCGTAAACCTCGTTGCGGCTCCTGCATTATTGAAGACCTCTGTGAATACAAAGAAAAAGTTTATCACTGAATTGCTGGTCTGAACAATCACAATCCCACATCAGGAGAAGGCCTTCCAAACGTCCCTCTCCTGACCATAAATCATCCGCCTCTTGCCCCTGCTGACTTGTCACTTGTTCGGCGCGTTAACGCTCAAACAGGTTAATACTTTTTTCATAGCCAAAAATTTCTATACATCTGTGATCGCGATCACTCTGATAACTTCATGTTGATTTTTTGTTGTCAAAATCATCCCAAAGCCTTTGCCAGACAAGATATAACCGATCAGAACCGGAAGATAAGACCAGCTATTTTTCAGAATATGGGCTATATCACTGCCACAAACGGCAAATAGCAGAACATATCGCCAAAAGCCGATCGGGGAGGGGGAATACCAGTTGAAAAAACTACCTTTACTCACCGTATGAAATTTAACGCTGAATAACATTTGCATGAACCGACGATTATACCACCCCATATAAATGTAACAGATTATTACAAACGTATTGCCAGACGGGTCAGGATAGTGAACATTACCCGCCGTTTCTCCTCCCAATATAACTATAAGGCGGATGGACTACGGCCATCACGCTATGAACACCCCCGTTAATATGGGATGTAAAAAAAGAGGTATATGTGTCGACTGCAAACAATAAACCAACAGATGAAAGCGTGAGTCTTAACGCTTTTAAACAACCGAAAGCGTTTTATCTCATCTTCTCTATCGAGTTATGGGAGCGTTTTGGTTACTACGGCCTGCAAGGGATCATGGCGGTTTACCTGGTAAAACAGCTGGGTATGTCCGAAGCCGATTCCATCACGCTGTTCTCCTCCTTCAGTGCCCTCGTATACGGCCTGGTTGCTATCGGCGGCTGGCTGGGTGATAAAGTTCTCGGCACCAAACGTGTCATCATGCTGGGCGCCATTGTTCTGGCGATTGGCTATGGGCTGGTCGCATGGTCTGGCCATGACGCCGCAGTGGTGTATATGGGTATGGCGACCATTGCTGTCGGTAACGGATTGTTTAAAGCGAACCCGTCTTCCCTGCTCTCTACCTGTTACAGCAAAGATGACCCACGTCTGGACGGTGCATTCACCATGTACTACATGTCCATCAACATCGGTTCATTCTTCTCCATGCTGGCAACACCATGGCTGGCCGCTAAATTCGGCTGGAGCGTGGCGTTTGCGCTGAGCTTCGTGGGCATGCTGATTACCGTAGTGAACTTCTTGTTCTGCCGCAGCTGGGTCAAAGACTACGGTTCAAAACCCGATTTCGAACCCGTCCATATGGGCAAACTGCTGGCGACCATCGTGGGCGTTGTGATTCTGGCGGCAATCGCCACCTGGCTGCTGCACAACCAGGGTATCGCCCGTGCGGTGCTGGGCGTGGTTGCGCTGGGTATCGTGGTCATCTTCGCGAAAGAAGCGTTCGCGATGCAGGGTGCTGCGCGTCGTAAGATGATTGTGGCCTTCATTCTGATGCTGGAAGCGATTATCTTCTTCGTACTGTACAGCCAGATGCCAACCTCTCTGAACTTCTTCGCCATTCGTAACGTTGAGCACTCTATCCTGGGTATCGCGTTCGAGCCGGAGCAGTATCAGGCGCTGAACCCGTTCTGGATCATGATTGGCAGCCCGATTCTGGCAGCTATCTATAACAAGATGGGCGACCGTCTGCCAATGCCGCACAAGTTTGCGATTGGTATGGTGCTGTGCTCCGGTGCGTTCCTGGTGCTGCCGCTGGGTACGAAATTTGCGACCGACGCCGGTATCGTCTCCGTAAACTGGCTGATTCTGAGCTATGCGCTGCAGTCTATCGGCGAACTGATGATCTCCGGTCTGGGCCTGGCGATGGTGGCACAGCTGGTTCCACAGCGTCTGATGGGCTTCATTATGGGTAGCTGGTTCCTGACCACTGCCGGTGCAGCAATTATCGCAGGTAAGATTGCGAACCTGATGGCCGTGCCGGAAAACGTCACTGACCCACTGGTCTCCCTGAATGTCTACGGCACCGTGTTCATGCAGATTGGTATCGCGACAGCGGTGATTGCAGTTCTGATGCTGCTGACCGCGCCGAAACTGAATCGTATGACTCAGGACGACGACAAGACGGCCAGGGCAAGCGAAACCGCGACTGCGTAAGATTATTGAGAAACGACTGTTGAGAAGCCGCTAATGCATTAGCGGCTTTTTTTTTGCCTGTTCGCGCACTAACATAGCTGAAACCTCAGCAAAAAGGAGTTACCGATGAAACTGTTCTACAAACCGGGCGCGTGCTCTCTTGCTTCCCATATCACCCTGCGCGAGAGCGGCAAAGATTTCACGCTCGATGGCGTTGATCTGATGAAAAAGCGTCTGGAGAATGGCGATGATTTCCTTGCCATTAACCCGAAGGGACAAGTTCCAGCGCTGTTGCTGGATGACGGAACTCTGCTGACAGAAGGCGTTGCCATCATGCAATTCCTGGCGGACAACGTACCGGATCGCCAGCTTCTTGCCCCCACCGGCAGCATTGCACGTTATAAGACCCTGGAGTGGTTAAACTATATCGCTACCGAGTTACATAAAGGCTTTACTCCCCTGTTCCGCCCGGATACGCCGGAAGAGTACAAACCGACCCTGCGCGCGCTTCTTGAGAAAAAGCTGCAGTATGTAAACGCGTCGCTGAAAGACGATCAGTGGATTTGTGGTTCCCGTTTCACGATTGCCGATGCCTATCTGTTTACCGTGCTGCGCTGGGCGCGGGCGGTTAAGCTCAATATGGAAGGGTTAGACCATATTACATCGTATATGACCCGTATGGCGGAGCGCCCTGCTGTGGCTGCGGCGCTGAAAGCGGAAGGTCTTAGCTAATATCGCCCGGCGGCGCTTCGCTTGCACGGGCCTACGGGTTTTGTAGGCCGGGTAAGCGCAGCGCCACCCGGCATCGTTTAAAGCCGGGTGGCGCTGAAATAGTGCTCCGGCTTCGCGATACGATCCTGTGCCGCGACGACCTGAAGTTCATATTCCTGCATCTCTTTCGTCGCAATCATGATTTCGTACACCGCCGCAGTCACATGCTCAAGCGCGTCTCTGACCGTTGCACCCTGCAGCAGTTTCACCAGCAGCAGACCGCTGGTCACATCCCCCACTCCCACTGGCTGACGCAGGCCAAAATCCACCAGCGGACGGCTAATATGCCAGGCGTCATCTTTCGTCACCAGCAGCATCTCAAAACGCGACTGGCTCAGCCCGGCGCGGGCGAGATGTTTTATCAGTACAATCTCTGGCCCCTGGGCTATCAGCTCGCGAGACGCGCTTACCGCCTCTTCTACGCTGTTAACCGGGTGCTCGCAGAGGATCTCCAGCTCAATAAGGTTTGGCGCAATGATATCGCTGGCAGGCAGAGCATGGCGAACGTGAAACTCTGCAACACCGGGCGCTACGATACAGCCTTTCTCCGGGTGTCCCATGACGGGGTCGCAGAAGTATTTTGCCGCCGGGTTCGCTGCTTTCACCTGACGCACAATGCCAAGGATGTGCTCCCCCTGCTCGGCTGACCCCAGATAACCGCTCAGAACGGCGTCACAGCGTTTGAGCTGGTCAATATCCGCAATGCCCTGAACCACCTCGGTGAGGTGCGAGGGCGGCATCACGCAGCCGGCCCATTTACCATACTGCGTGTGGTTGGAAAACTGCACGGTGTTGAGGGGCCAGACGTTAGCACCGAGGCGGCGCATCGGGAATTCCGCTGCACTGTTGCCCGCATGGCCAAAAACAACGTGGGACTGAATGGCGAGGATGTTCTTCATCTTTTTCTTACCAAACCCTGAAAAAACAAAAAGGGCGTGGTTTCCCACGCCCCTGGAGACTGTTAATTATTTCCAGCAAACAAGGCAGTAATTTTTCTTACCGCGGCGCAGCAGCGTGTAGCGTCCATACAGACGGTCGCCGTCAACGAAGGTGTATTCCGGGTCAGCCTGTTTCTCACCGTTGATGGTGATCGCGTTAGACGCGATGGTTTTACGCGCCTGTCCGCGAGACGGCTGCAGCTCGGAGACCACCAGCGCCTGCATCAGGTCAGCTCCTTTTTCCATCTCAACCATCGGCACGCCGTCCTGCGCCAGCTGTTCGAAGTCCGCTTCGCTCAGATCGCTCAGCGTACCGTTGAACAGGCTTGCCGTAATGCGTTTCGCCGCCGCCAGACCTTCTTCACCGTGAACCAGTTTGGTCACTTCATCGGCCAGCACATACTGTGCACGCGGTGCTTTACCGCTGTTTTTGTCTTCTTCTTCCAGCGCATTGATGTCTGCAATATCCATGAAGGTGAAGAACTTCAGGAAGCGGTAAACATCGGCGTCCGCCGTGTTGATCCAGAACTGGTAGAATTTGTACGGACTGGTTTTCTTCGGATCCAGCCACACCGCGCCGCCTTCCGTTTTACCGAATTTGGTGCCATCTGCTTTGGTGATCAGTGGAACCGTCAGGCCGAAGACCTGGTTCTGGTGCAGGCGACGGGTCAGGTCGATACCGGACGTGATGTTACCCCACTGGTCAGAACCACCAATCTGCAGGGAAACGCCATGCAGTTTGTTCAGGCAAGCAAAGTCATAGCCCTGCAGCAGGTTATAGGAGAACTCGGTAAAGGAGATACCCTGATCGTCACGGTTCAGGCGCTGCTTCACCGCTTCTTTGTTAATCATCTGGTTAACAGAGAAGTGCTTGCCAATATCACGCAGGAAGGTCAGCACGTTCATGCTGCCAAACCAGTCATAGTTGTTGGCAGCAATGGCAGCGTTATCGCCGCAGTTGAAGTCAAGGAACGGTGCAACCTGTTTACGGATCTTATCCACCCACTCCTGCACGGTATCTTCGGTATTCAGTTTACGCTCAGCGGCTTTAAAGCTTGGGTCACCAATCAGACCGGTTGCACCACCCACCAGAGCAACAGGCTTATGGCCCGCCATCTGGAAGCGTTTCAGGCATAACAATGGAACAAGATGCCCCAAATGCAAGCTGTCAGCGGTGGGATCGAAGCCGCAATAGAGCGCGATCGGGCCTTGCGCCAGTCGCTCTGCTAACGCTTCCTCGTCCGTCACCTGGGCCACGAGGCCCCGCTCTTGCAATTGTTTAATCAAGTTACTGCTTGCCATCAAATTCTCCATGTATAAACGACTGCACCTTTGCCGGTACACGACTTTTCGCCTGATGCGAAAGGACCATAGAATAAAGCGCAAGCGCGGTGTGCGCTAGCGCTTAAATCAACAAATTTCGGGGATTACGGTGCCAGTCTGTCGATTTTCCAGCCGCCATTCTCGCGCTGGTATAAAAAGCGGTCGTGCAGGCGATGTTTACCGCCCTGCCAGAACTCAATCTGCTCAATCGGGATACGGAAGCCGCCCCAGAAGCTTGGCAGTGGGATTTCCCCCTGCTGGAACTTCTGTTTCAGTTCCAGGAACTTGCTCTCCAGGACACCGCGGGCAGAGATTCGGCTGGACTGTTTTGAAACCCAGGCACCAATCTGGCTGTCACGCGGACGGCTGTGGAAATATTTCACCACTTCAAGGGTCGAGAGACGTTCCGCTTTGCCGGTGACCATGACCTGACGTTCCAGCATGTGCCAGGGGAACAGCAGGCTGATGCGCGGATTATTTTCTAAATGGTGCGCTTTGCGGCTGCCGAGGTTGGTATAAAACACCAGCCCTTTCTCATCATAATGCTTGAGCAGGACGATGCGCTGATACGGTTGACCGTTTTCATCTACCGTTGCGACAACCATGGCCGTTGGGTCGGCCAGTTTCGCTTCACAGGCCTGTTTCAGCCAGCGTTCAAAAAGCACGAGGGGTTCAGCGGGAAGATCCTGGCGACGCAGGCCGCCTTTGGTGTATTCACGGCGCAGATGCGCAATTTGCTGCAGTTCGTCGTTATCTGACATGGCGTTAGCTGACGTTGAGATTGGGTGGCGCTATTGTGCGCCGCCCCTGTAAAAATCTCAACGCTTCGGATTTTCAAGCTGGCAATTGTTCAGTACGATGCGGTCGCGTTTGTAGACCGTGGCGCTATCCCCTTTCGACCAGAAGACGTAGATACCGTCGGAATAACGTGCCCCGGAGGCCGACATGCCCTGCTTGAGGGTCAGCAGTTTATTGTCATAAACAAAACTGGCTTCCTGACGTGGATTATTCAGCTTCACGGTCAGCGGTTTTTCATCGCAGCGATACTCCAGCGTATCGGTCTGCATACGCTCAAGGAACTGGTTGTAGACGCTGCATCCTGACAGCAATAAAGGCGCGACAATAAGAAGAATTTTTTTCATGGGCGTATTCCGAAGACTTTCCTGGTCCTGGAGGGCATGGCTGCCCTCCTGTTTCATTCCATTCTAACGACGAGACGCCGCGCTGAATTTCAGTTAACTCTGATTATGACGAGGATTTGCCGGGTAAATCGCCCCGAGGACGCTGGCCTCGCGCGCGCCGGTCACCGAAGGTAAATTACCCGGAAGCCCGGCGATGGTGCGCCAGGCAAGCCAGGCGAAAGCCAGCGCTTCCATATCATCCCCACTGATACCCGCCTCGTCTGTCGTCGTCACTTCCGTCCCCGGCAGTAACGCGGCCAGACGCGCCATCACCAGCGGATTTCGGCTTCCACCGCCGCACACCAGCAGGCGTTCGCATCCGCCGCTGAGAAGTACCTGCTCAGAGATCGACACCGCCGTTAATTCGGCAAGCGTCGTCTGGACATCTTGCGGAGCCAGTGCCGGGAATGGCGCCAGCTGACGTTCAAGCCAGCCAACGTTGAAGTATTCACGCCCCGTGCTTTTCGGCGCCGGTAAAGCAAAGTAGGGATCGCTGAGCATCGACTGCAACAGCGGGAGAATCACTTTACCCTCGCTCGCCCACTCGGCGTTTTTATCATAGGGTTGCCCGCACTGCCGCCAGATCCAGGCATCCATTAACATATTACCTGGACCGGTATCGTAGCCGCGGACAGGCTGTCCGGGAATGAGCATTGACAGGTTGGCAATTCCGCCGATATTCAGCACCATCCGGCGTTCTGAAGGGTGTGCCAGCAGCGCCTGATGGAACGCCGGCACCAGCGGTGCCCCCTGGCCGCCAAGCGCAATATCGCGACGACGGAAATCGCCGACGACCGTGACGCCCGTCTTCGCCACAATCTGGTTGTTATCACCGATTTGCATCGTATGCGGCGCATCACCAACCGGCTCATGCCAGACGGTCTGTCCATGGCATCCGATGGCAACCACATCCTGCGGTCGAAGATTTTCTTTTTGCATTAACGCCTGTACCGCATCAGCAAACAGTGCTCCCAGGCGGACGTCAAGTTGCCCTAGCTGAGAGAGCGTCAATTGCTGCCCCTGACAGATACTCAGAATATCCTCTTTCAGTGAAATGGGAATGGGCCAGGTCAGGCTCGCCTGCTGAGCGACCATACGTTCATCAATGGCGGCCAAAACGACATCTACCCCATCCAGACTGGTGCCCGACATCACACCAATGTAGCGACCCGATTTCATGCGCTTTCCTTACGTTGCGTGGGCTAAGGTTATCCACTCAACCATAAACAGCACGGCTTTGCCATCCAGCGATAATATTTTTTAACAATGTCATGCGGGTGACATGAGCAGAACCTGTTTATGTCTCGTTAAGTCAAATTCAAGTACAATTTTCTTATTGTTAGTGCAAAGATATGAACTATGGCCCCTTATGCCATATAATTTAGCCATAACGGATGCCTCCAATTGGGCGTTTTTGGTGAACAGGAGATTCAAATGATTGTACGTGTACTGGGCGTTTCGCTGATTGGTTTAACCCTGGCTGGCTGTGTGAATGACAGCTCACTGTCTGGCGACGTTTACAGCGCTTCTGAAGCAAAACAGGTTCAGAGCGTGACTTACGGTACCGTTGTTAACGCCCGTCCTGTACAAATTCAGGGTGGCGATGACAACAACGTTATGGGCGCAATCGGCGGTGCTGTTCTGGGTGGTTTCCTCGGGAATACCGTTGGCGGCGGTACAGGCCGTTCTCTGGCGACCGCTGCGGGCGCTGTGGCGGGTGGTGTTGCAGGCCAGGGCGTTCAGGGTGCAATGAACAAAACGCAGGGTGTTGAGCTGGAAATTCGTAAAGACGACGGCAGCACCATTATGGTTGTTCAGAAACAGGGGAATACCCGTTTCTCTGCTGGTCAGCGTGTCGTGCTGGCAAGCAACGGAAGCCAGGTGACCGTTTCCCCACGTTAATTAAAACGGGATGTGGCTGTCAGGCCACATCCCTTTACAATATATATCATTTTCATGAATATATTTACAAAATATATTCACCCCACCCATTATTTACCCCACCGTATATTGTTTCTGCGCAAAGTAATTATTGTTTCAATTGATTAAACTCTTCGCTATTACCTCCTGTTCATTCATCTTTAATTATTTAAAAAAATTTATATGCTTGCGAATCGTCTTACCGTAAAAGGTCGTTATCTCTCGTTCTGTTTCGGTTGTGTTATTGTCATCGGAATATTACAGGGTTTATTTTCAAAACTGGTTGAATGGGTACCTTCCTTTTCGCCGCTGTTGTTCCCCACGCTCACCATTTTTTTACTGGTATTTCACCTGTTTATTGCCTGTTTTATGGCAATGAAATACTGGTGTGATAAGAGGCGTCTGTATCTGGTTGCCATCGCTTTTGCCTTTGCCGGTTCGGCATTGCTGATGGTTGGAACGCTGTCCAGTTTTCCCGCCTGGCTGGATCTCTACCAGTTCAACGTCGTGAACTATAACGATGCGATGATCTACTATATGTTCCGCCATCTCATCATGGCGGTCCTGTTCATCGCTTCGGCCCTGCTGTTTCCCCTGCGTAATCAGCCCCTTTCGCGGCTGACGCATATCGCTATCGTCAGCACGACATTTCTTTTTACTGCCGGTGGCGTGATGTTGGCGTGGATGTATTCCAGCCATTTTGATTTTTTAACCCTCGACCTGGTTGATAATGAAACGCGGCAGTTTATGGTTCTCTGGAGCCACAGCATTAATATTTCATTAATTGTCCTCTGGGTGGTGACATTAGCTACGCTGATGTATATGACGCGCGTACGTAATCTGTTCTGGGTGACCGGTAATTTTCTTTGTGTCTGCTATATCGTCACGCTCTTGATGCTGTTATTGGGTGGGCATGCCGAAGACATATCGTGGTATCGCGCACGGTTATTTGAAACCGTCGCCACGCTGCTGATTATTTTTGTTCTGCTCTGCGATGTCTTCAGCTTGTACCGTGAGTCGCATTCAAAGTATCAGCAGTCGTATCAGAATTCGATTCGCGATCCGCTTACGCGCCTGTATAACCGCAGCTATTTTTATGAATCGTTAAATCAGGCGCTGGCTGTCGCAAAATCCAGCCGCCCTGTTTCGGTTATTGTCAGCGATCTCGATCGCTTCAAGCGCATCAACGACAACTACGGTCACCTGCAGGGGGATAAAGTCTTACAGTTTGTCGCCAATCTGCTGGTGGATTCCGTGCGCCCGCAGGACATCGCGGCGCGTATCGGTGGTGAAGAGTTTGTCCTGATGCTGGCAAATACCCCTTCAGACGCAGCATGCCAGGTGGCGGAACGCATACGGCTGAAGCTGAGCAGCTTTGATAAAACCACCAGCGAAGGTCAGCTACCGGAGCCCATTACCATCAGCATGGGTGTGTTTACGGCAACATCATCGTCCGTGACCGCAGAGGAGTGCGTGGAAAGCGCCGATAAAGCGATGTATGAAGCGAAAGAGACTGGCCGAAACCGCGTCGTTGTCTTTAGGTAGGAAAAAGGCCTTGCAGATGCAAGGCCTTGTTGTCTTGTCAGTCGCGAGACTGCAGCTCGTGGATGTTCTGCTCAAGGCGAGAAATGAGGCTGATGAGCATTTCCAGCTCCGCCGGTGAAACGCCTGAAAGGATTTCACCGCGCGTTTTGGTAATCACAGCTTCCATTTCGGTAATAATGGGCGCTGCTTTCTCAGTGAGTTTAATCCGCTTGGCGCGACGATCGCTGGCGCAGGTTTGCCGGGAGATCAGCCCCTTCTCTTCCAGTTGATCAAGCGTACGCACCAGCGACGGTTGCTCAATACCTATCGCTTTTGCCAGTTGAATTTGCGACTGGTCAGGCGGCAACTGATGAATGTTGTGCAGCGTGACCCAATGCGTCTGTGTCAATTCCAGAGGTTTCAGGCGATGGTCAATCAGAGCACGCCAGACGCGTACCAACCTTGCCAGATCAGAACCTAATGGCGATTCCAATTTCATCTCCTTATAATTAGCTTGCTAAGTTATTATACTGATTTTAGAATAGTGTGCAGTATTTGTATTGGCAAAACAAATGCAATACTGCATTCATCTAACTCAAAAGTATGACTTACACTGAATTCTGATGCTTCTTTATACTCAGACAAGCCAACGCGGCATTCTGTTCACTGCAAAGGATCTCTGCTTGTGACCTTTTTTCATCGCTCAGAGGGTTTACCCCTCCAGGACCTGATCTTCGGTGCGTCAGTCTACTTTCCTCCCCTGTTTAAAGCCGTGCTGGTGGGCTTTATCCTCTGGCTCGTTGCGCACCGCCTGCTTCGCGACTGGATGTATTCCGGCGAAATCTGGCATCCCATGTTGATGGATCTCTCCCTGTTCGCCCTCTGTGTCAGTCTGGGCCTTGCTGTTTTGACCGTGTGGTGAATATGCCTCTGAAAACGCTGAAGTACTTTTCCACCCTGTTTGTCCTGGTCCTCGCGCTGATCGCCGGCTGGTGGCTCTGGAATTTTTATATGCAGTCCCCCTGGACGCGTGACGGCAAAGTTCGCGCCGAGCAGGTCAGCATCACCCCGCAGGTGTCGGGAAGTATTACCACGCTCCTGGTGAAGGATAACCAGTATGTTAAAAAGGGAGAGGAACTGTTCCGTATCGACGATACCCCCTACCATATTGCCGTTCTGAATGCCCAGGCGCAGCTGGCGAAAGCCCAGTCAGACCTGGCGAAGGCCAATAACGAAGCCAATCGCCGCCGTCACTTATCGCAAAACTACATCTCAGCGGAAGATTTGGATACCGCCAACCTTAACGTCAAGGCCATGCAGGCAAGCGTCAACGTAGCCCAGGCGACGCTTAAGCAGGCACAGTGGGAACTGACCCAAACCGTGATTACCGCACCTGTAGATGGATGGGTGACTAACCTCTCTGCCCGGGTGGGTAACTACGCCACCACCGGCCAGCCTGTTTTTGCCCTTGTCGACAGCCACTCCTTCTACGTGGTGGGCTATTTTGAAGAGACCAAGCTTCGCCACATTCGCGAGGGTTCACCTGCGGCCATTACCCTTTACAGCGGTTCGCAAACGTTACAGGGTCACGTCTCCAGCATCGGTCGCGCCATTTACGATCAAAGCGTTGAAACGGATTCCGGCCTCGTACCGGACATAAAGCCGAACGTCCCCTGGGTGCGACTGGCTCAACGTGTGCCTGTGCGTGTGGAGTTTGACCGTTTACCCGAGGGCATCACGCTGGTATCCGGCACCACCTGCACCGTCTCCATCGGAAGCCGTTAATGAAGCTGCAGGCGCTCTCCTGGCAAAACACGCCGTGGATGAAAGCGACGCGTCCTCAGTGGCGCTACGCGCTGCGTAATGGCATCGCCATATGTCTGGCGCTGACGGTCGCCTATTACCTGAATCTTGACCAACCCTACTGGGCGATGACCTCAGCCGCGGTGGTGAGTTTCCCTACCGTTGGCGGAGTGATCAGCAAAAGCCTTGGCCGCATCGCGGGGAGTCTGTTAGGCGCCACCGCGGCGTTAATTATCGCGGGGCATACGCTGAACGATCCGTGGCTATTCCTGCTGAGCATGGCGGCGTGGCTGGGATGTTGTACCTGGGCCTGCGCCCATTTTACCAATAACGTGGCCTATGCTTTCCAGTTAGCGGGCTATACCGCGGCCATCATTGCCTTCCCGGTCGTCAATGTGCTCGATACCACCGAACTGTGGGATATTGCACAGGCGCGCGTCTGTGAGGTGATTGTCGGGATCCTCAGCGGCGGGTTTATGATGATGATCCTGCCCAGCACTTCCGACGGTACGACGCTGATTACCGCGCTGAAGACCATGCATACCCGGTTGCTGGAACATGCAAGCCTGCTGTGGCAACCGGATACCAGTGATGACATCCGTCTCGCGCATGAAAAGGTTATCGGGCAGATCCTGACCATGAACCTGTTGCGCATACAGGCTTTCTGGAGTCATTACCGTTTTCGTCGTCAGAACACGCTGCTCAACTATTTGCTGCACCAGCAGCTGCGTATGACCAGCGCCATCTCCAGCCTGCGCCGGATGCTGCTCAACTGGCCGACGCCCCCTGAAAATACCCGCGCCGTCATTGAGACGCTGCTCGCAACGCTTGCGCGTCCTGACGCGGATATTTACACCGTCGCGAAGATCATCGCCCCGCTCGCCCCGACGGATGAGTATGATTATCGCCATCGCGCATTCTGGCAGCGCCTGAATTACTTTTGCCGGTTATATCTGCGCAGTAGCCGCTGGATTAACGCCGTCGAGAATGCCACGCCGGTAACGGAATTTAATGTCCCCGGCAGCCCGGCTCTCGCCCGACATACCGATTATCTGGAAGCACTGTGGAGTGGTTTTCGCACCTTTTGTGCGCTGACGCTGGTTGGGGCGTGGAGCATCACCACGCAGTGGGAATCCGGTGCCGCGGCCCTGACGCTTGCCGCCATCAGCTGCGTGCTTTACTCCGTCGCGGCCTCGCCGTTTAACTCTCTTACGCTACTGCTGCGCACGCTGGTACTCCTGTCATTGTTCAGTTTCGCCGTGAAGTTTGGCCTGATGGTGCAGATAAGCGATCTCTGGCAGTTCCTGCTGTTCCTGTTTCCGCTGTTAACGACGATGCAGCTCCTCAAGCTGCAAATGCCGAAACTGGCGGGCCTGTGGGGCCAGCTGATTGTCTTTATGGGCTCGTTTATCTCCGTGACGAATCCGCCGGTGTATGATTACGCCGATTTTCTCAATGATAACCTGGCAAAGATCCTGGGCGTGGGGCTGGCATGGCTCGCATTTGCGGTATTGCGTCCCGGCTCTGATGCACGTAAGAGCCGACGACATATCAGGGAATTACGCAGAGGGTTTGTCGACCAGCTCAGCCGCAAACCGCATCTGCGTGAAAGCGAGTATGAATCGCTGGTGTATCACCATGTCAGCCAGCTCAATAACAGCCATGACGCGCTTTCCCGCCGCTGGCTGCTGCGCTGGGGCGTGGTGCTGTTGAACTGTTCGCATGTGGTCTGGCAACTTCGCGCATGGGAAACGCGGTCCGACCCGCTGTCGCAGGTGCGCGATGTTTGCATTTCCCTGCTACGCGACGTGATGAGTGAACGCGGTGTCCAGCAGCGGCCTCTGGAGGTCACGCTGGCTGAACTGCAACGGATCTGCGATACCCTCGCGCATCACCATCTTCCCGCAGCCCGTGATTTAGCCTCAATCATCTGGCGCCTGCACTGCTCGCTGTCGCAGCTGGAACAGGCTCCCCCACCGGGCACCATTGGGGATCAGATCACGCCGCAGGCATAACGTGCCCCGCCGCCGCCAAGCGGTTTAGGCTGATCGGACATGTTATCGCCGCCCACATGGATCATCAGCGCTTTGCCTTTTACTTCATCCAGTTTTTTCAGGCGCGGGGCCATGACCGGATCGGTGGCTTTACCGTCATTGTTCACCACCAGCACCGGCAGATCGCCAAGGTGCCCCATACCGTCTGGCCCTTCATGTTTGCCTAAATGTTGCGGATCGAGATGCCCCCCGGCGGCTTCCGCCGCGGACGGTTTACCCTCTTTCATGGCAGGCTGGCAGCTTCCTTTGGCATGAACATGAAAGCCGTGTTCGCCGGGCGGGAGTGCTTTGAGATTGGGCGCGAATTCCAGCCCCTTGTCGGTCTCAGTGATTTTCACCGTCCCGATAGACTGACCCACACCCTGAGAGGTGACGAGATTCATTTCCACTTCGTCGCTGGCTGCCTGCGCTCCTGCGCAAACAACCAGCGTGACCAATGCCAGAGCAAAACGCTTCATATGACCTCCGCGGGTTATTTTTTGCCCCTTAAGTGTATACCAGAGGCAAAGATTTCACCGGAAAGTCAGATTATGGCGGTTTAAGGCACGTCGTAACCCAGCGCGGCTTTGCGGATGCGGAACCACTGCTGACGTGTCATCTCCAGCTCTTCCGCGGCAAGTGCGGAACGAACGCGTTCGATTTTTCCGGAGCCAATAATCGGCAGCGGTTTTGACGGCAGACGCAGGATCCACGCATACACCACCTGTTCAATGCTCTCCGCGTTCAGCTCACGGGCGATGGTTTCCAGTTCATTGCGCAGCGGCTGGAACGCCTCATCATTAAACAGGCGACCGCCTCCCAGGCAGGACCAGGCCATCGGGCGAATGCGCAGCTGTTGCAGCTGGTCGAGCGTACCGTCCAGCAGCAGCGGCTGATGGACAGGGGAAATTTCCACCTGGTTAGTGGCCAGGGTAAACGGCAGGCGAGACTGAAGCAGTGCAAACTGTGCCGGGGTAAAGTTTGAGACGCCGAAGTGACGCACTTTCCCACTCTGATGCAGGTGCAGGAACGCTTCCGCCACCTCATCGGCGTCCATCAGCGGGTCTGGGCGGTGAATCAGCAGCAGGTCGATGCGATCCGTCGCCAGATTGACCAGCGACTGCTCAGCGCTCTTGATGATATGCGCGCTGTCGGTGATGTAATGGCCGAGGGCGTGCTCAGGTTTTGCGGTGGTGGCAATCCCACACTTCGTGACGATCTCCATGCGGTCGCGGAGTGCCGGAACAAGCTTGAGCGCCTCGCCGAATGCGGCTTCACACAGGTAGCCACCGTAAATATCCGCATGATCGACGGTCGTGACCCCTAAATCGATATGCTCTTCAATAAAGCTCGCCAGCTGGAGGGGGGACATATTCCAGTCCATCAGGCGCCAGTAGCCCATCACAAAACGGGAGAATTCTGGCCCCTGGGGGGCAAGGGTAATTCGCTGAACCATAACATTTTCCTCAAGGACGTGATGTCATGAGTATACGCAATTACCGTGTTAAAACAGTGAAGGTTGCTGAGGTTCTTCGGTCTCAGCGGCTTTGTTTGCGCGGATTTTGCGCAGAAGTCGCTGCCGGCATAGCCGGAGCACCTCCTGTTTTTGCGTGTCGCTGAAGTTTTGCCAGTTAAAGCGCTCGTCACGGGTGCGCATGCACCCGCGGCAATATCCGCGTTCATCTACCTGACAAATACCCCGGCACGGGCTCTGGATGGGGAAAAACTCCAGTTGCTCTGCCACACTGACCTCCGCATGACCACTCTCATCTACAGTGAAGACGCTAAACGCGTCAGGTGCAAGGGCTTTACCACAGTTTTGTGGCATTAAGGTTTCACTAATCTTCCCTCTCTATACTCAGCCCATCATCAAAAGAACAGGTTTTTCGATCGATGCAGTTAATCAAAAAGTTACAATGTAACGATATTAAATTTACTCTGGGCTGTGCACTCTTTTTTACCCTGCTGAACGGGCTGTTTATCCAGCGCAGCTGGGCCATTATTGCCCCTTCTCATCTGCACGACATTCTCTTTGCCGCGTCCGTGCCGGTGGTGCTGTTTTGTGGCTGGGTAATTGTTTTTAGCCTGCTCAATATCCCGTACATCCGTAAGCCGCTGCTGATCGTTTTAACTGTCGGTTGCGCTGCGGCAACCTATTTTATGTATACCTACGGCGCGGTCATCGATCAGAACATGATCGTCAACGTGTTCGAAACCAACTCTCAGGAAGCCACCGCCCTGGTGACCCCGCAGATGATTCTGTGGATTGTTGTTGCTGGCCTCGTGCCCTCCGTGGTGCTGGCTCTCACCCGAATTCGTATCGGAAAATGGTGGTACGCGCTGCTGACGCGCGTAGCCGCGATGCTGGGCGCTCTGCTGGTGATCATCCTGATTGCCGCACTGTTTTATAAAGATTACGCGTCGCTGTTCCGCAATAATAAAAGCATCGTCAAAATGGTTACCCCGGCGAACTATGTCAGCGCCGTGGTGAAGTACAGCAAAATGCGCTGGTTTGCCGGCGATCAAACGCTGGTGCGCATTGGCGAAGATGCGCATAAAGGCTCGCTGATTGCGGGTCAGCAAAAGAAAACCGTTCTGGTGCTTGTCGTCGGCGAAGCCTCTCGCGCGGCAAACTACTCCCTGAACGGTTACGGGCGCGAAACCAACCCCGAGCTGAAAAAGCAAGACATGATTAACTTCCCGCAGGCCTCTTCATGTGGCACTGAAACCGCGGTTTCCGTTCCCTGCATGTTCTCCGGCATGACGCGCAGCAAATACGATGCCGACCTGGCTCGGCATCAGGAAGGGCTGCTTGACGTGCTCAGGCACGCGGGCGTCAACCTGCTGTGGCGCGATAACGACGGCGGCTGTAAAGGCGCCTGCGATCGCGTGCCTCATACCGACATGACGCAGTGGAATCTGGATCAGTTCTGTAAAGACAAATCCTGTATTGACGATGTGAACTTCTACCGTCTGGACAACGTGCTGGATGGCGTGAAGCAAGATACGGTGCTGGTCATCCACCTGATGGGCAGCCACGGTCCGGCGTACTATCGCCGTTACCCGGACAATTTCCGTAAATTCACCCCAACCTGCGACACGAACGAAATTCAGGATTGCGATCATCAGGCGCTGATGAACACCTATGACAACACCATCCTGTATACCGACAGCATGGTCAGCAAAACCATTGACGCACTGAAAGCCCGTCAGGCGAACATGAACACCGCCCTGATTTATTTGTCAGACCACGGTGAATCGCTGGGTGAAAGCGGTATTTACCTGCACGGTACGCCATACATGCTGGCACCCGAGCAACAAACGCACATCCCGTTTATGTTCTGGCTATCGCCGGATTATGCAAAAAACTTTGGCATCAACGCGCAGTGCTTACGCGACTATGCGGCAAAAAATGCGGTTTCGCAGGACAATTTATTCTCAACGGTGCTGGGTATGATGGACATTAAATCAAAGGTTTATCAACAGCAGCTGGATATTCTGAATGGGTGTCGGCAGTAAACAGGCTTGCATTAGACCGAACGGTCTATTAGAGTGAGGCCATGAGCAGAAATACTGAACACGATACCCGCGAACATCTACTGGCGACTGGCGAGCGGCTTTGCATGCATCGCGGTTTCACCGGCATGGGGTTAAGCGAGCTATTAAAAACCGCTGAGGTACCGAAGGGGTCGTTTTATCACTACTTCCGGTCCAAAGAGGCGTTTGGCGTGGCGATGCTGGAGCGGCACTATGCGGGCTACCATCAGCGTCTCGCGACCCACTTCGCCACGGGTGAAGGTAACTATCGGGATCGTGTTCTTAACTACTATCAGGAAACGCTGAATCAGTTCTGTCAGCAGGGCATCATCAGCGGATGCCTGACGGTAAAACTGTCTGCCGAAGTGTGCGATCTCTCCGAAGATATGCGCACGGCGATGGATAAAGGTGCCAGCGGTGTTATCGCCCTGCTGGCCCAGGCGCTGGAAAAAGGCCGCAATGAAAAAACGCTGGCCTTTTCGGGTGAGCCTCTGACTCAGGCGCAGGTGTTATACGCGCTATGGTTAGGCGCTAACCTGCAGGCCAAGATTTCGCGCAGTGCCGTGCCGCTGGAAAGCGCGCTGGCACATGTGAAAAACACAATTACTGCGCCTGGCATTTAACAGGCGTTTTTATTTATCTTATTACTAGTCGACTGGTCTACTCAGGAGTCTTTATGTCAGCTGAAAAATTATTTACCCCCTTAAAAGTGGGTGCCGTTACCGCGCCAAACCGCGTGTTCATGGCTCCGCTTACCCGTCTGCGCAGCATTGAGCCGGGTGACATCCCCACCCCACTGATGGGTGAATACTATCGTCAGCGCGCCAGTTCCGGCCTGATCATCACCGAAGCTACGCAGATTTCTGCTCAGGCTAAAGGTTATGCGGGTGCGCCGGGGCTGCACAGCCCGGAACAGATCGCCGCATGGCAGAAAATTACCGCGGGCGTGCATGCTGAAGAGGGACGCATTGCCGTCCAGCTGTGGCACACCGGGCGTATCTCCCACAGCAGCATTCAGCCTGGCGGCCAGGCACCGGTTTCAGCCTCTGCCCTGAATGCTAACACCCGCACCTCGCTGCGTGATGAAAACGGTAACGCGATCCGCGTCGATACCTCAACGCCGCGCGCCCTGGAGCTGGATGAGATCCCGGGTATCGTGAACGATTTCCGTCAGGCCGTGGCCAACGCCCGTGAAGCAGGTTTTGATTTGATTGAGCTGCACTCCGCGCACGGTTACCTGCTGCACCAGTTCCTGTCACCGTCATCTAACCAGCGTACCGACCAGTATGGCGGCAGCGTCGAGAACCGCGCCCGTCTGGTGCTGGAAGTGGTTGATGCCGTATGCCAGGAGTGGAGCCCGGATCGTATCGGCATTCGCGTCTCCCCGATCGGTTCTTTCCAGAACGTCGACAACGGCCCGAACGAAGAAGCGGATGCGCTCTATCTGATTGAAGAGCTGGCAAAACGCGGTATCGCCTATCTGCACATGTCTGAGCCAGACTGGGCCGGCGGTAAACCTTATACGGAAGCCTTCCGTCAGAAAGTGCGTGAGCGCTTCCACGGGGTGATCATCGGTGCGGGTGCCTATACGCCTGAGAAAGCGGAAGACCTGATCGGCAAAGGGCTGATCGATGCCGTTGCGTTTGGCCGCGACTATATCGCCAACCCGGACCTGGTTGCCCGTCTGCAACAGAAAGCCGCTCTGAACCCGCAGCGTCCTGAAAGCTTCTACGGCGGCGGCGCTGAAGGTTACACCGACTACCCTTCTCTCTAATCTCGCCATTGTTCATTGATAGCGGCGACACTTCGCCGCTATACTAAAACATCGTTTCTGTTCAAAAAAATATTCAAATCCATTGGTTAATGAGGAAATTATGCGCCTACTTCACACCATGCTGCGCGTTGGCGATCTGCAACGTTCTATTGATTTCTACACTAACGTACTGGGCATGAAACTGCTGCGCACCAGCGAAAACCCGGAATACAAATACTCGCTGGCGTTCGTGGGTTACGGCCCGGAAACGGATGAAGCGGTGATTGAGCTGACCTATAACTGGGGCGTGGACAGCTATGACCTCGGCAACGCCTACGGCCATATCGCGCTGGAAGTGGACAACGCAGCCGACGCGTGCGAACGCATCCGCAGCAACGGCGGTAACGTCACCCGTGAAGCGGGTCCGGTTAAAGGCGGCACCACAGTGATTGCATTTGTGGAAGATCCGGACGGTTACAAAATCGAGCTGATTGAAGCCAAAGATGCCGGTCGTGGTCTGGGCAACTGATCCCTCAGGGCGCAATATGCGCCCGTAGTTTTACTGCATCACCCCGCAAAATTTGCCATAATGCGCTCTGCTTTTTCCCCTTGTAAGAGACCCTGATGTCCGATAACGCTCAATTTAGCGGTCTGTGCGACCGTTTTCGTGGTTTTTATCCCGTTGTCATTGATGTAGAAACAGCCGGATTTAACGCTAAAACCGATGCGCTGCTCGAAATTGCCGCCATCACGCTGAAGATGGATGAACAGGGCTGGCTTACACCAGACACCACGCTGCATTTCCACGTTGAACCTTTCGAAGGGGCAAACTTACAGCCGGAAGCACTGGCCTTCAACGGTATCGATCCGCATAACCCACTGCGCGGTGCGGTAAGCGAATATGATGCGCTGCACGCCATTTTTAAAATGGTGCGTAAAGGCATGAAAGAGAGTAACTGCAGCCGCGCCATCATGGTGGCGCATAACGCCACCTTCGATCACACCTTTACCATGGCCGCAGCGGAGCGCGCCTCGCTCAAACGCAACCCTTTCCACCCGTTTGTGACCTTCGACACGGCAGCACTGAGCGGTCTGGCGCTGGGGCAAACGGTGTTATCAAAAGCCTGTATTACGGCGGGTATTGAATTTGACGGCACGCAGGCGCACTCGGCTCTGTATGACACGGAGCGCACCGCAGAGCTGTTCTGTGAGATCGTCAACCGCTGGAAGCGACTGGGCGGCTGGCCGCTGCCGACAGGTGACAGCGAAGAATAAAAAAAGCGACCTTAACAGGTCGCTTTTTTATTTGCGCAGCAAACTTACTCTGCGTCCGGCTCTTCGGTTTTGTACTTCGCCGCGGTCTCTTTGATCAGCTGCTGCAGTTCACCGCGCTGATACATTTCAATCAGGATATCGCAGCCGCCTACCAGCTCACCGTCTACCCACAGCTGCGGGAAGGTTGGCCAGTTAGCGTATTTTGGCAGCTCAGCACGGATGTCCGGGTTCTGCAGGATATCAACGTAAGCAAAACGCTCACCACAGGCTGAGAGCGCCTGAACCGCTTGCGCGGAGAAGCCGCAGCTTGGCAGCTTCGGAGAACCTTTCATATACAGCAGAATCGGGTTTTCAGCGATCTGGCGCTGGATTTTTTCAATAGTGGTGCTCATGTCTTGCTTCCTTTAACTTCTGTTACGGCAATAGTCTGACATTGTAGCGGGTCAGGCTGGCATCGGAAAATAACATTTTCGTCACGTTTATACATTTTACCGCGACTCTACAAAAGTTGCATTGCAAATGGTGTTTAACCCTGCGGCAGTCAGGGTTTTGCTTAGGGAGTGAACAATTGTGCGACAGAACGATGAATTTTTTTGCACTTGCTAACGAAACAGGTTTTTAGATTGAAAAATGCTATTAACTTCTCGGGTTTTTATGGATTAGAATCGACGGGCTTTGTAAATCACTCGCGGGTATTATTGATGACCTGCATTTATCAGGGGACTGCCCAGTGGCGCGGATAACAAAAATCTCGATCACGCTCTGTGCTTTACTGTTTACATCACTCACTCTCACGCCAGTGGCAAACGCCTCTCAGCAGGCGCGGCATTCTGCTGTACAAAAAAGCCATCTGGTAAAAGCCACAGAACGTAAGAAAAAGACCACCACAAAGAACGAAAAGAAAAAGACCACCACTAAGACGACACAAACCGCTTCCAGCAAGACCAAAACAAAATCTTCCCGCACTGCCCACACCACCAAAAGTAAAACTTCGCTGACCGCTGCTAACCTCGTCACTGAAAAATGCATTACGCGTAAAGGCCACAAAGCGAAATGCACCAAAGTCACGAAAATCGCGGAAGTACATAAAGTCCGTGTACAGAAAGCGCAAAAAACCGCGATGAATAAACTGATGGGGCAAATTGGCAAACCTTATCGCTGGGGTGGCAGTTCGCCACGAACCGGCTTCGACTGTAGCGGCCTGGTTTATTACGCCTATAAAGATCTGGTTAAGTTCCGCATTCCGCGTACCGCTAATGAGATGTACCACCTGCGCGACGCCTCTCCGGTGAGCCGTGGTGAACTGGAAAACGGCGATCTGGTCTTCTTCCGCACGCAAGGTCGCGGCACGGCTGACCATGTGGGTGTCTATGTCGGCAACGGGAAATTTATCCAGTCACCGCGCAGCGGCCAGGATATTCAGATCACCTCTCTGAGTGAAGATTACTGGGTGCGTCACTACGTCGGCGCACGTCGCGTGATGACGCCGAAAACTATTCGCTAACCCCTGCCCTGCCGCATCCGTGGCAGGGTAAGTTCCTCTTTTGCATACCCTTTCAATTTGCTATCCTGTCCTTGTTGTCTGTGTGGTTATTGGCAACGCTAAATACAATAAGGAGAGAAGCAATGTCGTTCGAATTACCTGCACTACCGTATGCAAAAGACGCCCTGGCACCGCACATTTCTGCGGAAACCCTGGAATACCATTACGGCAAACATCACCAGACGTATGTCACCAACCTGAACAATCTGATCAAAGGCACCGATTTCGAAGGCAAAACGCTGGAAGAGATCGTCCGTAGCTCAGAGGGTGGCGTATTTAACAACGCGGCTCAGGTGTGGAACCACACCTTCTACTGGCACTGCCTGGCACCCAATGCCGGTGGTGAACCTGCCGGTGAACTGGCTTCCGCGATTAACACCGCCTTTGGCAGCTTCGCCGATTTCAAAGCGAAGTTTACGGATGCCGCCATCAAGAACTTCGGCTCTGGCTGGACGTGGCTGGTAAAAGAAGCGGATGGCAAACTGGCAATCGTGTCCACCTCTAATGCAGGCACCCCGCTGACCACCAGCGCTACGCCGCTGATGACCGTGGACGTGTGGGAGCACGCTTACTACATTGATTACCGTAACGCGCGCCCGAACTACCTGGAGCACTTCTGGGCACTGGTCAACTGGGACTTCGTCGCGAAGAACTTCGCCGCGTAAGAGAGACGCAGAAGGGGTCCCCCTTCTGCGTTATTTTTATTATTCCGCCGTGCAAACGGCTTCTGGCTGTTTCCGGCCGGACATCATCACCAGCAGCAGGCCGAGCGCGGCAATAATCGCCCCCATCACCGGCACAAAGCTGTATCCCAGACCGCCAGAAATGACGGCGCCGCCCGCCGCAGCACCCAGGGCGTTCCCCAGGTTAAACGCACCGATATTCACCGAAGAAGAGAGTCCCGGCGCCTCGTGGGCGACACGCATCACGCGCATCTGCAGCGGCGGCACAACGGCGAAGGTGGCTGCGCCCCAGACAACCATCGCGATGGCCGCGCCAAACTCGTTACGCGCCAGCCACGGAATCGCGATCATGATGGCAATCAGCAAGGTTAAAAAGCCTTTCAACGTTCCGGTCACTGAACGGTCGGCAAATTTCCCGCCAAGGTAGTTACCCATTGAGAACCCTACGCCAATCAATACCAGCATCGCGGTAATAAAGATTGGGGTTGCATGGGTGATATCGTGCAGCACCGGTGAAATGTAGGTATAGAGCGTAAACATCGCCCCGGCCCCCAGCACGGTGGTCAGCAGTGCAGAAAGCACCTGCGGGCGCACCAGTACCGACAGCTCTTTGCGCACGTCCGGACGTTCACCCGCGCTGCCTTTCGGCAGGGAGAAGAACAAGGCCACCATCGCCACCACGCCCAGCCCGGCGGTTGCCAGGAATGACATACGCCAGCCGATCGCTTCACCCAGCCAGGTCGCAGCCGGTACGCCGCCAATGTTGGCAATCGTCAGCCCCATAAACATGGTCGCCACGGCGCTTGCCTGCTTATGTTTCGGCACCACGCTTGCGGCCACGACCGAGCCCAGCCCAAAGAACGCGCCATGGTTCAGGCTGGTCAAAATGCGCGACAGCATCAGGGTGGTGTAGTCAGGTGAAATGGCAGAGAGCACGTTGCCCAGGGTGAAAATCGCCATCAGGAAAATCAGCGCATTACGGCGCGCGCGGTGTGAAAGCAGTAGCGTCATCAGCGGCGCCCCCACCATCACGCCGATGGCATAAGCGCTGATTAACATCCCGGCCGCAGGGATCGAGACATCCACGCCCCGGGCGATAACAGGCAGTAACCCCATCGGGGAGAATTCGGTGGTGCCAATCCCAAAAGCGCCAATCGCCAGGGCCAGCAGGGGAAAATTGATTTTCATGCGTCAACTCCGGATGCCGTGTCATGTCGTGACACAGAACAAAGAAGCGGAAAGCATGACATCAATCACAAAAAATGAGAAGTTAACAAAATGGCAAAAGATTTTTGCCTGAGAAGTAACAATCCGGTAAACCGGGAGGGAGAAGATTCTCCCTCCGCGTAAATCAGTGCAGCGCAGCCGTCAGGCCAGCCGCCACAATCAGCGCCAGCACAACGATGGTGGTGAACAGCGAAAACTTCAGATCGGAACTCATCAATTTTTCTCCTTTTAATCCCCCCACGAAAAGTGAGCTTGCTCATTTTTGCACAGTTTACGTCAAAAATCTTCCCGGATTTAAGCTGATAACCACTTTACCTCTTCCCCTTTTCATCAAGATAGGACAAAATTCCACGCTAAATTTATTAGCGTACCGGCCATTGACCCCCTCCTGACGTCCCGTGTCGTTTTCCTGGCGTACCGCAATCTAAAATTGCGTGATAAGGGTGAGAGAAGGCAAACGTTTACCTTCAAGTATTTCAGGAGTTTAGGATATGGTCTGGAGTGACATTTAATGGCAACAATTAAAGACGTAGCAAAACGCGCAAACGTTTCCACTACAACCGTATCACATGTAATTAACAAAACCCGCTTTGTGGCGGAAGAGACGCGCAACGCCGTCTGGGCAGCGATCAAAGAGCTGCACTACTCGCCAAGTGCGGTTGCGCGCAGCCTCAAGGTGAATCACACCAAATCGATTGGTCTGCTGGCGACCAGCAGCGAAGCGGCCTATTTTGCTGAGATCATTGAAGCGGTAGAGAAAAACTGCTTCCAGAAAGGCTATACTCTGATTCTGGGCAACGCGTGGAACAGCATTGAAAAACAGCGAGCCTATCTCTCCATGATGGCGCAGAAGCGCGTGGATGGCCTGCTGGTGATGTGTTCCGAGTACCCGGAATCCGTACTGTCGATGCTTGAAGAGTATCGGCATATCCCGATGGTGGTGATGGACTGGGGTGAAGCCCGTGCGGATTTCACGGATTCCGTTATCGACAACGCCTTTGAAGGCGGCTATATGGCGGGCCGTTATTTGATCGAACGCGGTCATCGTGAGATTGGCGTGATCCCGGGTCCGCTTGAGCGTAACACCGGCGCAGGTCGTCTGGCTGGCTTTATGAAAGCGATGGAAGAAGCACTGATCACCGTGCCAGAAAACTGGATCGTACAGGGTGACTTTGAGCCGGAATCAGGCTACCGCGCGATGCAGCAGATTGTCTCCCAGCAACATCGTCCTACCGCCGTTTTCTGCGGGGGCGACATCATGGCGATGGGCGCGCTCTGTGCGGCCGATGAGCTGGGTCTGCGCGTCCCGCAGGACATTTCCGTGATCGGCTATGACAACGTGCGCAACGCGCGCTTCTTTACCCCTGCGCTGACCACCATTCACCAGCCGAAAGATTCGCTGGGTGAAACGGCCTTCAACATGCTGCTCGACAGGATCGTCAACAAACGTGAAGAGTCGCAGTCCATTGAAGTCCACCCGCGCCTCATCGAACGCCGTTCCGTTGCGGATGGTCCGTTCCGCGACTACCGTCGTTAATCGCTTTACGGAGCCAGTCACACTGGCTCCCGTAACCATTCCCGGTTAAGCGTTTCGCTGTCCCCCAGATAATCCAGCAGCCAGGCCATAGCAGGTGAAACATCATTTTGTTGCCAGGTCAGGCAGCAAGCCGCATCCGGGAACGGATTCTCCAGCGTCAGTTCAACCCACTCGCCGGTGTCGATTCGCGGGCGCGCAAAATGAACGGGCACCATCGCGACGCACAGCCCTGCACTGAGGCAGGTCGCCGACGATTCCCAGTCCGGGGCGACCACGCGACGCTGGTTATCCAGCAGCCAGGTGATACGCTTGGGCAGCGAGCGGGAGGTGTCCTCCAGCACCAGCGACGGCCAGTTACGCAGGGTATCGTCGCTTAACGGCCCCTCCATGGCCGCCAGGGGATGATCGCGTGCCACTACGCATTTCCAGCTCAGCATCCCCATATCGCGAAAGGCGTAGCGTCCCCCAACCGGAATCGCCTGCGTCGCCCCAATCGCCATTTCTACCCTGCCGTCCGACAGCGCGTCCCACACGCCGTTGAACACTTCCTGCGAAACACGCAACTCAACGTCAGAAAAATGACGATAGAAATCGACGATCATTTGCCGGGTGCGTTCCGGCTTCACGATATTATCGACCGCGATGGAAAGATGCCCCCGCCAGCCGTTAGCGATCTGCTGACACTGTTCGCGGGTGATCTGCATTTTTTTGATAACAGAACGCCCTTCTTTCAAAAACCACGCCCCGGCAGGCGTTAATTCCACATCACGATGTCGCCGTTCAAACAGCGGAACGGCCAGCCACTCTTCTAGCTGACGCACCGTATAGCTGATTGCCGACGGGACGCGGTGCAGCTCCTGCGCTGCACCGCTAAAGCTGCCGTTACGCGCGACAGCATCGACCACTTCAAGAGAATAATCTGACCACATTTTCTGCCTGCAAAAAATTTGAATGCACCCGCCAAATATTAGCGTTTCACAAGCCGCTTTGCACTCCCTACACTCTGCGCCAATGTACACCTGCCTCCTCAGGAGAAGAAAATAATGCAACCCAGGAAAGGTTTTTTAGTCTGGCTCGGCGGCTTAAGCGTGCTGGGCTTTTTAGCCACCGATATGTACCTGCCGGCTTTCGCCGCCATGCAGGAAGATCTGCAAACCCCTGCCGCCGCGATCAGCGCCAGCCTGAGTTTGTTCCTCGCCGGTTTTGCCTTCGCGCAGCTGCTCTGGGGACCTCTCTCGGATCGCTTTGGCCGCAAGCCGGTACTGTTGCTGGGTCTGGCCATTTTTGCCGTGGGCTGTCTGGGGATGCTATGGGTTCGCGACGCCACCTGGCTGCTGGTACTGCGGTTTATTCAGGCAGTCGGCGTCTGCGCCGCAGCCGTCACCTGGCAGGCGCTGGTCACCGACTACTATCCGGCGAACCGTACAAACCGAATTTTCGCGACCATTATGCCGCTGGTGGGGCTTTCCCCTGCCCTCGCCCCGCTGCTGGGTAGCTGGATCCTCGCGCATTTCGACTGGCAGGCCATCTTTGCCACGCTGTTTGCCATCACGCTGGTACTGATGCTGCCGGCGTTTGCCCTTAAGCCCGCGCATAAAAAAGAGGCGCATGCCGACGCCAGCCCAATTACCTTTGCCTCCCTGCTGAGCGCCAAAGCGTATCGCGGTAATGTGCTGATTTATGCTGCCTGCTCGGCGAGCTTCTTCGCATGGCTGACCGGTTCACCCTTTATTCTGCACGATATGGGCTATAGCCCGGCGGCCATCGGTCTGAGCTATGTTCCGCAGACCATCGCGTTCCTGGTTGGCGGGTACGGCTGTCGCGCGGCGCTGCAAAAATGGGAAGGCCAGCAGATGCTGCCGTGGTTGCTGGTGCTGTATGCGTTGAGCGTTATCGGGACCTGGGCCGTCGGCTTTATTCCCGGCGTCGGTCTGGCTGAAATTTTGATTCCATTCTGCGTAATGGCCATCGCGAACGGCGCGATATACCCTATCGTTGTGGCGCAGGCGCTTCGTCCCTTCCCGCAGGCGACAGGCCGTGCGGCCGCACTTCAGAATACGCTGCAACTGGGGCTGTGCTTCCTGGCCAGTCTGGTGGTCTCGGCGCTGATTGCCACGCCGCTCCTGACCACCACCAGCGTGATGCTGGTTACCGTTGCGCTGGCCGGCATGGGCTATCGTATGCAGGCAGCCGCGCAGCGTGCGCAGGATAACCGCGCGCAGGCAGAAACGTCACATGCGTAATTACTGCAAAAATTATGTAACTTTTCGGTGATTAGGTTGCTAACAATTTTCTATTGAATCAACAAATTTTGCGGCCTATACTAAATTTGGTTCGATTAAATACGATAAATATTAAGTGTTAACGGGAGCCGGAGTGCTCCCGTTTTACCATGGAAGGCATTTCGGCAAGGGTTATCTCCCTTCCTCTGTTCTACGTCGGATACTAGCCTCGCGGTATATACCGTGAGATTTCTCACAAACCAAAAAAAGCGTCTACGCTGTTTGAAGGTTCTGATCACAGTAGGGTGATGGAGAAGCTATGAGTTCATCGTGTATAGAAGAAGTCAGCGTTCCGGACGATAACTGGTCCCGGATCGTCAGTGAACTGTTAGGTCGAGCAGGCATCACGATTAATGGATCATCGCCATCCGATCCTCAGGTTAAACATCCCGACTTTTTTAAACGCGTGTTACGAGAGGGATCGTTAGGCCTGGGAGAAAGTTATATGGATGGCTGGTGGGAATGCGAACGGCTGGATATATTTTTCACCCGCGTTTTGCGTGCTGGTCTGGAAAATCAACTCCCTCGCCATCTGAAAGACACCCTGCGCGTCGCCTCAGCCCGCCTGTTTAACCTGCAAAGTAAAAAACGCGCCTGGATCGTCGGCAAAGAGCACTACGACCTTGGCAACGACCTGTTCAGCCGTATGCTGGACCCCTTCATGCAATATTCCTGCGCCTACTGGAAAGAGGCATCGACGCTTGAAGAGGCGCAACAGGCCAAGCTGCGTCTGATTAGCGAGAAACTGCAGCTTGAGCCCGGAATGCGTGTGCTGGATATCGGCTGCGGCTGGGGTGGGCTGGCGTATTTTATGGCGAAGCACTACGGCGTCAGCGTCGTCGGCGTCACGATTTCAGCAGAACAGCAAAAGCTGGCCCGAGAACGCTGCCAGGGTCTTGATGTTGACATCCGGCTGCAGGATTACCGTGACCTGAACGAACAGTTTGATCGTATTGTCTCCGTGGGTATGTTCGAACATGTTGGCCCGAAAAACTACGACACCTATTTTGACGTCGTGGATCGCAATTTGAAACCAGACGGCATTTTCCTGCTGCACACCATCGGGTCTAAGCGCACCGACAACAACGTCGACCCGTGGATCAACAAATACATCTTCCCGAATGGCTGTTTACCGTCCGTGCGCCAGATTGCCAACGCCAGCGAGTCCCATTTCGTGATGGAAGACTGGCATAACTTTGGCGCGGATTACGACACCACATTGATGGCATGGCATGCACGTTTTCAGGAAGCCTGGCCGGAGATTGCGGACAACTACTCTGAACGATTCAAGCGGATGTTTAGCTATTATCTGAATGCCTGCGCGGGGGCGTTTCGCGCGCGGGATATTCAGCTCTGGCAGGTTGTTTTCAGCCGAGGGATTGAGCACGGCTTGCGGGTCGCCCGCTAAAAAAAATAACCCCGGTTACCCGGGGTTATTTTTTATTCGTCTTCTGTGCTCGTTATTATTGCCGCTTCTTTTGCCGCCAGCACGCGCTCAACCGTATCCACTACCGCCTGGGTTTGCGGATCGATTTCGATATTCACGCGATGCCCGAGTTTTTTCGAACCCAGCGTGGTGCGTTGCAGCGTTTCAGGAATTAAATGCACGCAAAAACGCGTTGCCGTCACTTCTCCAACCGTCAGGCTAATCCCATCAATGCCAATAAATCCTTTATAGAGGATGTATTTCATTAATGACGGATCCTGCATTTTGAACCAGATTTGACGGTTATTTTCCGATGTCACGATTTTCGCCACTTCAGCCGTGGTCATGATGTGCCCCGACATCAGATGGCCGCCAATCTCATCACTGAACTTCGCCGCACGCTCAACGTTGACGGTATCACCTACAGCCAGCTCGCCCAGATTAGTAATACGCAGGGTCTCTTTCATTAAATCAAAGCTGATCTTGTTGCCATTAATTTCGGTGACGGTCAGACAGCAGCCGTTATGGGCAATCGAGGCGCCGGTTTCGATGCCATCAAGCATATATTCCGGCAGCTCTACAACATGCGTACGAAAATTAGGTTTTTCATCAATGGACACCACTTTGGCAGTGCCCTGCACAATACCAGTAAACATGCTTACAACTCCTGTTTTCTCCGGACGGTGGTTACACCGTTTAATCCCACCACAATAACAGTTGGAAAAAGAGGTTGCCAGCGGAGCGCATTTTCTGGCGATTTTTTCACTAGATAAATAGCTAAAGCCCGCTACAATAGCTGGCACCCCCCGCATTTTCTTCTTGCTGCCCGTTACGGCGGCTTTTTTAGTCTCTCTTATAACTACAAAATAAAGGTGTTCACGTGCAGAAGTACATGAATGAAGCGCGGCAGTTATTGGCACTGGCGATACCAGTGATCATCGCGCAAGTGGCCCAGACCGCAATGGGATTTGTGGATACCGTCATGGCAGGTGGCTATAGCGCCACTGATATGGCGGCCGTCGCCATCGGTACATCAATCTGGCTTCCGGCCATCCTGTTCGGCCATGGTCTGCTGCTCGCGCTGACGCCGGTTATTGCTCAACTTAATGGTTCGGGACGTCGCGAACGCATTGCCCATCAGGTCCGCCAGGGGTTCTGGCTGGCCGGATTTGTCTCCGTGCTGATTATGGTCGTGCTCTGGAACGCCGGTCATATCATTCGCGCGATGGATAACATTGACCCGGCACTGGCTGACAAAGCCGTGGGCTATCTGCGTGCCCTGCTCTGGGGGGCGCCGGGCTATCTCTTCTTCCAGGTAGCGCGTAACCAGTGCGAAGGCCTGGCGAAAACCAAGCCCGGGATGGTGATGGGCTTTATCGGCCTGCTGGTGAATATTCCGGTGAACTATATCTTTATTTACGGTCATTTCGGGATGCCAGAGCTGGGCGGCGTCGGCTGCGGCGTGGCAACCGCGGCGGTCTACTGGGTGATGTTCTTCTGTATGCTTACCTTTGTGAAACACGCCCGCTCTATGCGCGATATTCGTAATGAGAAAAGATTCAGTACGCCGGACTGGAGCATCATGACGCGCCTGATGCAGTTAGGCTTGCCGATTGCGCTGGCCCTGTTTTTTGAAGTGACGCTCTTTGCCGTCGTCGCCCTGCTGGTCTCCCCACTGGGGATCGTTAACTTGGCCGGGCACCAGATTGCGCTCAACTTCAGCTCCCTGATGTTCGTTCTGCCGATGTCGCTGGCGGCGGCGGTGACGATTCGCGTCGGCTTCCGTCTGGGCCAGGGCTCGACGCTGGATGCGCAAACGGCCGCACGGACCGGGCTAGGCGTCGGTGTCTGCATGGCGGTCTGTACGGCGCTCTTTACCGTTGCATTACGCGAGCAAATTGCCCTGCTCTATAACGACAACCCGGAAGTGGTGGCACTTGCCTCGCACCTGATGCTGCTCGCCGCGGTGTACCAGATTTCAGACTCTATCCAGGTGATTGGCAGCGGCGTGCTTCGCGGATACAAAGATACGCGCTCCATCTTCTTTATCACCTTCATCGCCTACTGGGTACTGGGACTGCCGTGCGGCTACATCCTGGCCCTGACCGATCTGGTGGTTGACCGCATGGGACCCGCCGGGTTCTGGATGGGCTTTATCATTGGTCTGACGTCAGCCGCGATCATGATGATGATGCGCATGCGCTTCCTGCAGCGCCAGCCATCAACCGTGATTTTGCAACGCGCTGCGCGTTAAATACGCAGTAGCCGTCTGCTGGCGGCTACTTTCTCTTCACTTTGCGCGGTAATGAAGCAATCGCGTGAAATCAGAGAGAAAAATGCATTTTCCCTCTTGCCACCTTGATGCTGTGCCGCTAATATTCGTCCCCGTTGTCACCGACAACACGTTGCGTTCATAGCTCAGTTGGTTAGAGCACCACCTTGACATGGTGGGGGTCGTTGGTTCGAGTCCAATTGAACGCACCATTCTGCGTCCGTAGCTCAGTTGGTTAGAGCACCACCTTGACATGGTGGGGGTCGGTGGTTCGAGTCCACTCGGACGCACCATTTCAGTCCTGAAATGGTGCAAATCCTCTTCAGATACCCTGATTTTTCTTAATCCCTTATTTTCATCATTATTCTCCTGCTACGCTTTTCTTATGGAAAAAATACAGGAAGCGCGTTGATGAAGAGTATCGCCATTATCGGCTCCGGCCCCACAGGGATTTACACCTTTTATCATCTGCTTAAAAACAGCACCCCGCTCTCAGTTTCCGTCTTTGAACAGGCCGATGACGCTGGCGTGGGCATGCCTTATAACGACGACGATAATTCTCGCCTGATGCTGGCGAACATTGCGAGCATTGAAATCCCGCCCATTTTTATGACCTACCTCGACTGGCTGAAGGGACAGAGTGAAGCGCACCTGGCGCGTTTTAAGGTAGATAAAACCACGCTCCACGATCGGCAGTTCCTGCCCCGGATCCTGCTGGGTGAATATTTTCGCGACAGCTTTCGAACCATCGTCAAAGAAGCTAAAAAGCAGGGGTTCGAGGTTAACATCCATGAATCCGCCGCCGTTACCGACGTCATTCCCTCCTCAACCGGCGTCACGCTTTCCGTCAATGGCAACATCTTTCCTGAACGCTTTGACCTTGCGGTTATCGCCACCGGTCACGTCTGGCCAGACGAGGACGAAGCCACGCGCACATTCTTCCCAAGCCCGTGGTCCGGTCTGATGGACGCCCGCATTCCCCCTTGCCGCGTTGGCATTATGGGAACATCGTTAAGCGGTCTGGATGCGGCGATGGCGGTGGTGATGCAGCACGGTGAGTTCCGTGACGGTAAATTCATCCTGGACAAAGGCAGTGAAGCGTTAAACATTACGCTGATGTCGCGGACAGGCATTCTGCCGGAAGCCGATTTTTACTGCCCTATCCCTTACGAACCGCTGTCCGTTTTAACCGCATCCGTGGTTGAAGGCGAGATAGCCAAAGGATCGGATGGCCTGCTTGACCGCATTTTTGCCCTGATGGTGAAAGAGCTTCAACGTGCCGACCCGGCATGGTGCGAGAAAATTTCTCTGCAACGCCACAACGCCGACAGCCTGCGTGACGCCTGGTTTGAGGATCGTCAACAGCACGGTCCGTTTAGCTGGGCGGAAGAGAACCTCAATGAAGTTGAACGGAACAAACGCGAACGGCGCACCGTCGCCTGGCGCTATACCGTCCTTCGGCTGCATGAGGTCGTTCAGGAGATTGTTCCCCATCTTAGCGATCAGGACAGAGAGCGCTTCAAAAACGGGCTGGCCCGCGTGTTTATCGACAACTATGCGGCGATCCCTCCGCAGTCTATCCGCAGACTGCTTGCGCTTCGCGAGGCTGGCATCATCAGCGTGGCGGCCCTGGGCGACGACTATACGCTGGATGTTGGCAGCGACCGCACGGTGGTGTCCACAAAAGAGACCGTTTACCGCTTTGACGTTTTCATCGATGCACGCGGGCAAAAGCCGCTCAAAACCAAAGATCTGCCTTTCCCCTCACTGCGCAGAGCGCTGGAAACGACCGGCGACGAGATACCCGATGTCGGTGAAGATTACACGCTAAATGCGCCTGAAACGGTTCGCGGGCGCATCGCGTTTGGCGCGATACCGTGGCTGATGCACGATCATCCCTTTGTTCAGGGGCTGGCGGAGTGTGCAGAGATTGCAGAGGCGATGGCCAGGGCGGCTGAAAAACCGGCCACAGGTTTACGGCGTCGATTACCGTACGTAGAGAACTGACAGGGCTTCCATGCCCTGCAACGCGATATTACTCGAAGAAGACGTCCGGGTTTTCAGACAGCGAGACAAAGGTTTTCGTCGCTTTATCCAGGGCACGAATTTCGCCGCTTTCAATGTCATAGACCCAGCCGTGCAGGCGAAGGGAGTTGTTACGCAGCCCCACCGCGACGGACGGGTGAGTCTTAATGTTGCTCAGTTGCGCAAACACGTTCTCCTGCACCATCGCATTCACTTTATCGAGCGGCTTATCCCAGGTTTTCTTCTCAACCACGGCTTTGGCCGCATCGGAATAGCGCAGCCAATGTGAAACAGCAGGCATCGGCTCCAGGTTCGCGTTATCGGCAATCGCCTTCATCGCGCCACAGTTAGAGTGGCCGCAGATGACGATATCCGTCACGCCCAGCGCCACAACCGCGTATTCGATAGTGGCGGAGACACCGCCAGGCTCAGGCCCGAACGGCGGCACAATATTACCAGCATTACGAATGACAAAGAGTTGTCCCGGCTCTTGCTGAGTAACCAGTTCCGGGACCAGACGGCTGTCGGAGCATGAGATGAACAGCGCTTTGGGATTCTGGCTGGACGCTAAACTGCGAAAGAGCTCTTTACGTTGCGGGAAAATCTCTTTTTGAAAGCTGAGAAAACCTTCAATGATATGTTGCATAGCAATTTCTCTTTTATCTGTTTTAGTTTAGGTATGATCGCGATCACACTCGTAAAGTTTACCCATCGCGCTTCACTTCAGACAAGCAATATATTTCTGGCCCGACCGCTGTACGATAGCGTCGGCATTCGCCGGAATGTTCTGCCCTTCGAACGCGCCGTAAAGACGGGCGAAAGATTTGCCCACCAGGCGCCGGGTGACCTCCTCAACCTTGCGGGCAGGCAACGGAAGCATATTCGGGTAGCTCCACATAAACGACACCGCATCCTTCCCGGGGGTGACCTGCAGAATATCCCCCGCCAGCAAAACGCCCTCGCCTTCCTGCCAGTGCAGCACAGTGCCGCCTGCGAAATGGCCGCCGAGACGCAGCAAAGTAACCGATGGCACGATCTCCAGCGCATCGCCCTCCCAGTAAACAATCGCCGGACTGGCGCGCATCACCCATTCGCGATCGCTGGCGTGCAGATAGACCGGCGCATCGAATGCCGCGGCCCACTCCTGCATGGTGGTGTAATAGTGCGGATGGGAAATCGCAATGGCGCGGAGGCCGCCGAGCGCGGTGATGATAGCGTGGGTGGCCGGGTCAAGGTTGGCGATGCAGTCCCACAAAATATTGCCGTGTGGGGTACGCAGCAGCAACGCGCGCTGGTTAATCGCAAAAGACGGTACCGTTTTGATGCTGTACAACTGCGGCTCCAGCTGCTGCCATTTATTCGCGTGCGTGGCCGTTACCGTCGCATACTCGATCCACGCCTGGCCGCTGGCCGGGACATACTGCCGTTCATCCTCGCAAATCGGGCATCTTTCCGGCTGTGCATCGTAGGAGGTACCGCAGGTTTTACAGAGTGTAATCATGAGCGCTCCTCAGTGATAAAGCACTGAGTATGGCAGGGATTATCCTTATGTGCTGCGTGGTACATTGCTGGCTTTTTTTGCCCTATACTGTGCCCGTATCAATAACTGAACATAGCAGGTGCAACATGGAAATTGATCTCGATAACCTGGTTTTTAACGGACTGGATGAAGCGGAAGAACGCAACGCGGAACGTCTGGATGACGCGGACAAAAAAGCCCAGGCGATTGTCGCCGACGACGACTGCGGTGATGCCTGCAAGATCTGATAAAAAGCACCGGTCAGCCGGTGCTTTTTTTTGGCACTCAACGGAGAGCTACAGTTCAGGTGTCTTTTTAAACCCCGTCAGCATCAGTACAAGGCTTTGCGCCGAAGAAGCCGGTTCAAACTGGTAATGGTTCCCCTGGCGGTCGCCGCCGATATACCACGATATTTCGGTTTTCCCTTCCGCCAGCGCCTTGCGCACGGCTTTGTCGACATCCACCATTCTGTACTCGCGCGAGTGGTTGAGATACAGCACCGCATCGGATCGATAGCTGCAGGCCGGGCGGTCAGCCCAGTTCACCGTTGCAGGATCCCAGTCGTTGCTGGCCGGATAGAAGAAGATCTGATCGGCGCCGTCAGTTTCTACCTTACCGCCGTAAATGCGAACGCGATATTTAAACAGAGAAGGATCCTGTCCCGCTGGCAGCGGCGGGATTGTAAACTTTACCAGTGAGAGGGTTTCACTGTTTTGCGTTCGGCCTCCGTTCTGCCAGTTATCCTGCACCAGCAAAGCCTGCGGCTGAGGCTGGGAGAGTCCCGGCTCAAGGCTGCTTAGCCAGACGTTTGCCTGCGCTTTTGAATAGGCATATGGCACGGTCGTGCCACAGTCCAGCCCGCGATTCATACACAGCTCGGTCATAAAGCGCGCCCCCTCTTCCGTCCAGCCATTCATGAAATCAGCATGCGCGGTGTAGAGACTTCCCCAGCGTTCTTCGCGTTCGTCGCCGTGCATAATGGGGTCGAGAGAAAGCTGTGCTTTGCTGGTATCGAGAGATGAAATTGTCGGAAGCACATAAGCGATGTTCATGTTCACGGTCGGAATTTTCACCGGAAACGCGGTCGGGCATTGCCCTTTCGTATCGTACGTCGCATTGGCAACGCCGTGAGCGGGCTTGAGATTCACGCCATCCCAGCAGTTGGGAAACTGAATACCGATATTAAACTGCACGGCGTCTCCCGCCTTGCGTAGCCCGCACACTTCGCCTGTTTTTGTCGTGTAACCTTTGCCGTTAGCACATAAGAACGTGATATGCGGGTTAGGCGCAGATCCATGGTGATCCCCCGCCAGCAGTGATAGCCCCGCCGGGAAAGGCTGCAGCGGCCAGGTTTCCACATTCGAGGCCTGATAATAGGTTTTTTGATACGCGGGTTTTACGATAGTGCCATCAGGCAGCCGCAGCGAAGGTGCCCAGTATGCCGAGCTATCCGCTTTGTTATCGCAGGTTGTTTCTTCCAGCGTGCGCAGGGTTTCCCGGCTCGAGCTGGCATCGGTGTGCGTGTTGCCGAAGAAGTCATGCAGCATGGCCTCGTTGGGCCTGCCAAACATCATTATGGCATCATCGCCAAGGGTATGGGAGTAGCCGCAGACGACATGAGCCTGTGGCGCAGCATGTGCCGCATGCATGGCGAGAAGTAGCGCAGGGGCTGAAAGAGCCGTGGTTAACGTGGTCCGTTTCATCATTATCTCCATTAATGAAAGGACCTATAGGTAACAAACAACGGGTTAATTAACCGAATGATTCACCGCGTACTTTTCTCCTCATTGTGGCTTTACACACGTAACGCACAGCTCATTCCAGTACATTTCGCGCGTGCGGCGCAGTTCAGCGTGACGTTTTATCATGGAACCACTCCGGGTCTATGTTAGCAACGTCCACCCCGTACAGGCTGGCGGCAGGCAGTATTGACTCAAGAACACGTTGCGCGCTGTTCTCCGCATTCACAGGTCGGGTGGCAAAAAACCGCCGTAACGTGCTGATCCATTTTTTCATCGTCTTGCCCCTCTTGCTTCACCTGCGTTCAGTAAAACACCCATTAACAATGGAGGGGAAATAACAATAACGACTGTTGATATGCGGGATCTGAGAAACGCGGGTGCATCACCCGGCGAGCGCTTTAACCACCGTCTCCATCGCTTCGGTTGTCAATTCGCTACGCTTGATGCGCTGGTTCGCCAGCGCCGTGCGCAGCACACCCGCAATGACAATATGCTTCGGCTCCTGCCCTAAATCACGCATCTCAAGTACTACCTTACCGACCACCCGGCACATCTCCTGGTACAGCGCTTCATCTTTGGTCACGTTACCCATCGTCATCACTCCGTTGCCTTTTAAACGTTGAGCTTAAATGATTCTCCTGCCGGATACAAAAAAGAAGCCCGGCGAGGATCTCGCCGGGCTTCATCTGTAAAATCAGCTAATTAGTTATTAACCGGAATCACAGCCCCTTTGTATTTGGTGCGGATCCAGTCCTGAATCTCTTTGGAGTGCAGCACGTTCACCAGTGCGACGATGTCCTTCTTATTCTCGTCACCGCGATGCACGGTAATGATGTTGGCGTACGGGTTATTTTCACCGCTCTCTACCGCTATCGGGTCGTGCACCGGGTCCAGACCGGCGTCAATCGCATAGTTGGCGTTAATCACGACCGCAGCGCCTTCATCGTTGTTGTACATCTGCGGCAGCAGAGAGGCTTCGACGTTAGGCGTGAACTGCAGCTTCTTCGGGTTCTCAACGATGTCGCTGATACGCGCCGTCACTTTGTCGATGCCAGGCTTCAGCTTGATCACGCCCTCTTTTTCAAAGATGGAGAGAATACGGCCTTCTTCGGAAACGGCATCACGCATAATGATCTTACCGCCTTCCGGCAGGTCCTTCAGCGACTTGTACTTTTTGGAGTAGATACCGATTGGCTCAATATGGATAGCACCCGCGCTGACAAAATCGTAATCCTTATCGCCCGCGTGATCTTTTAGCACGCTGTTCAGGTAAGGAATATGCTGGAAATAGTTGGCGTCAATGTCATGACCCGCCAGCGCGGTGTTGGGCAGAATGTAGTCCTGGAACGGTTTAATCTCCAGGTCAATCCCCTGCTTCGCCAGAATCGGCTTTGCCTGCTCCAGAATTTCGGCGTGCGGGGTGTTGGATGCGCCCACAGTCAGCGTATCCGCCCAGGAGGCGAAGCTCAGGGCGCTCAGGGTGGCTGCGGCGATCAGTGTCAGTGTTTTTTTCATGATGTGGTTCCTGTGTGTATTTATTAGCGTTTATCTAACAGAGAAGTCATAGCGTCGCCGCAGAACTGGATAATGAAAACGATGATCAGAATGGTCACCGTTGCCACCAGCGTGACGTCACCATGGTTGCGCTGGAATCCTTCCAGATAAGCCAGATTTCCCAAACCGCCGGCGCCAATCACCCCCGCCATAGCGCTGTAACTCACCAGCGCAATCAGCGTTACCGTTATCCCTGATACCAGTGCAGGTGATGATTCCGGCAGTAAAACCCGAAACACGAGCGTGCTCAGTCGTGCGCCCATTGAGCGCGTTGCTTCGATTACCCCTTTGTCCACTTCGCGCAGGGCAATCTCCACCAGGCGTGCGTAGAACGGCGCGGCCCCCACAATCAGGGCCGGCAGCGCCGCGTTGGCACCAAGAATGGTACCGACGATGGTCTTGGTGAACGGGATCAACAGGACGATCAGAATGATGAACGGTATTGAGCGAAACACGTTCACCACAATCGAAATCACGCTGTAGACCGTGCGGTTTTGAAACAGCCCGCCGCGCGCGGTTAAGAACAGCGCCAGGCCCAGCACGATCCCCAGCACAAAGGTCGCCGCCCCGGAAAGCGCGGTCATGTACAGCGTCTCCTGCGTCGCCGACCAGAGCTGATCCCATTTGAGGTGCGGGAAGAGATTCTCAGCCATGTTTAATGACCTCGCCTTCAATATCGCTGTGCTTCAGGTCGGCGAGGATATTGTTCAGTTGTTCATCAGATGCCACGACGTGGACCCAGAGCTGGCCGAAAACGCCGTGGGCGGTTTGCGTCATTTTCCCGTGCAGGATGTTAAACGGCAGACCGTAGCGCAGGGTCAGCTCACCCACGACCGGCTTGTGCGTGCTGTGGCCGGTAAAGGTCAGACGGATGACCGTGCCTTCCAGATCGTTTGCCAGTTCGGTATTGAAGGTTTCTTCCTCGGCGTACTGACTTACCTGGCGGACAAACTGCTGCGTAATCGGCTGCTGCGGATGGGTGAATACACTCAGCACATCCCCCTCTTCCACCACCTTACCGTTTTCCATCACCGCCACGCGGTCGCAGATCTTGCGCACCACATGCATTTCGTGGGTGATCAGCACGATGGTCAGCTTGAAACGACGGTTGATATCCAGCAGCAGATCGAGGATCTGATCGGTGGTCTGCGGGTCGAGTGCGGACGTGGCTTCATCACACAGCAAAACGTCCGGGTTATTGGCCAGCGCGCGCGCAATCCCCACGCGCTGTTTTTGTCCGCCGCTTAGCTGTGACGGGTAGGCATTCTCACGCCCTTTCAGCCCCACCAGCGCCACCAGTTCCGCCACGCGAGCCTTGATTCTGGCTTTTGGCACACCGGCGATCTGCATGGAGAACGCGATATTCTCACTTACCGTGCGCGACCACAGCAGGTTGAAGTGCTGGAACACCATACTGATTTTCAGGCGTGCCTGACGCAGGGCTTCACCTTTTGCGGCGGAGATGTCCTGCCCGTTAATCGTGACGCTGCCAGCGCTGGGTTTCTCCAGACCATTCAGCAGACGAATCAGCGTGCTTTTCCCGGCGCCGCTTTAGCCGATAATGCCGTAAACCTGTCCCTGCTCAATCGTCAAATTGACGTTATCAACGGCTGTGAGCGCCGCCTTACCGTTGTCAAAAACCTTCGAAATATTTCTGAGTACAATCATTCTAATTCATTATCCGATCCGCCAATGGCGGTTTAGAAGTATGGATGTCCAAAAGATAGTAAACAGGCGTTATCAGTTTTTAAATGAACAAAAAAGCATGTGTTATAACTTTCAGTAATAAACAACGACGCTACACGGCGGGAAGTATTTAGATTGATTTCAGCAATGATTATCTGCCAGACGCATAACGCTTGACTGATATGCGAAAAAAACGGTCATTATTGCAGCATTTTATGCCGAGATAGCCATCCTCACTTCCAGACAACTTTACGTCTTGCTGCCCTGACATCCAAAAACAGCACTGATATTCCCGTCTGTTATAAAAAGCAGTGAAGTGTTCTTTATTGCGAAAATTTCTCCGCCCTATCATCCCGTCATGACACCCAGAAAGGAAAACATCATGACGATCTACCACTCCGTCACCGAACTGATTGGCCGGACACCGCTGATCCAGCTGCACAAGCTTGATACCGGTCCCTGCTCGCTGTTTCTGAAGCTGGAGAACCAAAACCCCGGCGGCTCCATTAAAGATCGCGTGGCGTTGTCGATGATTAACGACGCGGAGCGTACCGGCCAGCTACGGCCGGGTGGCACGATTATTGAAGCAACGGCGGGGAATACCGGCCTCGGGCTGGCGCTGATCGCCGCCCAGAAAGGCTATACGCTTATCCTGGTGGTGCCGGACAAAATGAGCCGCGAGAAGATTTTCCACCTGCGCGCGCTGGGTGCCCAGGTGATACTGACCCGTTCCGACGTCAATAAGGGGCATCCGGCCTATTACCAGGATTACGCCCAGCGCCTGGCCGATGAACTGCCGGGCGCGTTTTATATCGACCAGTTCAATAACGACGCTAACCCGCTGGCACATCGCACTACCACGGCACCGGAACTGTATGAGCAGCTTGACGGCAGAATTGACGCCATCGTGGTCGGCGTCGGCTCAGGCGGGACGCTGGGCGGCCTGCAGGCGTGGTTTTCAGAGCATTCGCCACATACGGAGTTTGTGCTGGCCGACCCGGTAGGTTCTGTGCTCGCCGATCAGGTCGAGACCGGTCGCTACCACGATGCGGGCGCCTGGCTGGTTGAGGGCATTGGCGAAGACTTTATTCCACCGCTGGCCCGCATTGAAGGCGTGAACCGCGCGTGGCGCATTACCGACCGCGAAGCGTTTGCCACCGCGCGTGAACTGCTGAAAACGGAAGGCATTCTGGCGGGCTCCTCCAGCGGCACCCTGCTGGCGGCGGCGCTGAAATATTGCCATGCGCAAACCACGCCGAAACGCGTGGTGACCTTCGCCTGCGACAGCGGCAATAAATATCTCTCGAAGATGTTCAACGACGACTGGATGCGCCAGCAGGGGCTCATCACGCGCCCTCAGGCAGGCGATCTCTCTGACTACATTGCCCTGCGCCACGATGAAGGCGCTACCGTCACCGCCGCCCCGGATGACACGCTCTCCACCGTTCTGGCACGCATGCGCCTGTACGACATCTCCCAGCTGCCGGTACTGGAAAACGGTCAGGTCGTCGGCATTATCGACGAGTGGGATCTGTTGCGGCATATCGGCGGTGAAGCTGACCGCTTCGCCCTTCCCGTGACAGAGGCCATGACGCGTCAGGTGGAATTTCTCGATAAACGCGCCCCGGAAAGCGCCCTGCACGCCATCTTCGACCGCGGTCTGGTGGCCGTCATTAATGACAACGACCGTTTTCTCGGTTTGATTACGCGCAGCGACGTGCTGACCGCGTGGCGCAACCGTCTTCAGCCATAAGGAACAGATGATGAAAAACCTGGCAACCCTGAGCGTCCACAGCGGCGCGTTCAATGATCAGCATGGCGCCGTTATGCCGCCGATTTACTCCACCTCGACGTTTGCGCAACCCTCTCCCGGGGAGCATACCGGCTATGAGTATTCCCGCAGCGGCAATCCGACGCGCCATGCGCTCGAAACCGCCATCGCCGAACTGGAAGGCGGAACGCGCGGCTACGCCTTTGCATCCGGTCTCGCCGCCATCTCCACCGTGCTTGAACTGCTGGAGAAAGACAGCCATATCGTCGCCATTGATGACGTCTACGGCGGCACATATCGCCTGATTGAAAATGTCCGCAAACGCAGCACCGGTCTGCAGGTCAGCTGGGTTAAGCCGGACGATTTAGCCGGGCTTGAGGCGGCTATTCGCCCGGACACCCGCATGATCTGGGTTGAAACACCCACCAATCCGCTGCTGAAGCTGGCGGATTTAGCGGCTATCGCTGACATCGCCCGTCGTCATAACGTTATCAGCGTGGCGGATAACACCTTCGCATCGCCGGTCATTCACCGTCCGCTGGCGTCGGGTTTCGACATCGTGGTGCACTCAGCAACCAAATACCTTAACGGCCACTCTGACGTGGTGGCCGGGCTGGCGGTGGTGGGTGATAATCCGGCGCTGGCGGACAGGCTTGGCTACCTGCAGAACGCGGTTGGCGGCGTACTGGACCCGTTTAGCAGCTTCCTGACCCTGCGCGGTATTCGTACCCTTTCGCTGCGCATAGAGAGACACAGCAGCAACGCGCTGGCGATTGCGCAATGGCTGGAACAGCATCCGCTGGTTGAACGGGTCTTTTATCCCGGACTGGAGTCGCACCCGCAATATCAGCTTGCACGCACGCAGATGGCGCTGCCCGGCGGGATGATTTCTGTCGTGGTGAAAGGTGATGCGCAACGCGCCACAGCGGTGATTCGCAACCTGACGTTGTTCACCCTTGCGGAAAGCCTGGGCGGCGTGGAGAGTCTGGTGAGCCAGCCTTACAGCATGACGCACGCCTCGATTCCGCTGGCGCAACGGCTGGCAAACGGAATTGTGCCACAGCTGATTCGCCTGTCGGTGGGGATTGAAGATCCTAAAGACCTCATCGCCGACCTCAGTCAAGCGCTGCAAAAATAAGCAAAATGCGGCAGGTCAATCACCTGCCGCGATAAGTTGTCATCATGGCTTAACGCGTTGATAACAATATTATGTAAAACGACATTGATTATTTCTGAAACACCGTTTCCATTTTCCTTTTATCTTAAAATCAGCGTATAATGCGCGCCAAATCCCTGGTGAATGGTTTCAGCGCTTGGAATACAAAAAACAACGTACAACTTCTCCTCTCCTTCGTTGGGCTGTCACTCAGGCACACTTTCTTCTGCACGCTCATTTGATGTCTCCTATCCTTAGTGCGTGTCATATACTCTTTTGCAACACAGGTTTGACTCTGCGGCGGTGCGCCCCCGGAGCGAGATTTCCATATCCTTCCCAACTTAAAGACTAAGACTGTCATGAAAAAGACGAAAATTGTTTGTACTATCGGCCCGAAAACCGAATCCGAAGAGATGCTGAGCAAAATGCTGGACGCCGGCATGAACGTGATGCGTCTGAACTTCTCTCACGGTGACTATGCAGAACACGGTCAGCGTATCCAGAACTTGCGCAACGTGATGAGCAAAACCGGTAAAAAAGCGGCTATCCTGCTCGACACCAAAGGTCCGGAAATCCGTACCATCAAACTGGAAGGCGGCAACGACGTCTCTCTGAAAGCAGGCCAGACGTTCACCTTCACCACGGACAAATCCGTTGTGGGTAACAGCGAAATCGTTGCGGTCACCTATGAAGGCTTCACCAGCGATCTGTCCGTCGGTAACACCGTCCTGGTCGACGATGGTCTGATCGGTATGGAAGTGACCGCGATTGAAGGTAACAAGGTTATCTGTAAAGTGCTGAACAACGGCGACCTGGGCGAAAACAAAGGCGTTAACCTGCCGGGCGTTTCTATCGCGCTGCCAGCACTGGCTGAAAAAGACAAGCAAGACCTGATCTTCGGCTGCGAACAAGGCGTTGACTTCGTTGCAGCGTCCTTCATCCGTAAGCGTTCTGACGTGGTCGAAATTCGCGAGCACCTGAAAGCGCACGGCGGCGAGAAGATCCAGATCATCTCCAAAATCGAAAACCAGGAAGGCCTGAACAACTTCGACGAAATCCTCGAAGCGTCTGACGGCATCATGGTTGCACGTGGCGACCTGGGCGTTGAAATCCCGGTTGAAGAAGTGATCTTCGCGCAGAAGATGATGATCGAAAAATGTGTTCGCGCGCGTAAAGTGGTTATTACCGCGACGCAGATGCTGGACTCTATGATCAAAAACCCACGCCCAACCCGCGCTGAAGCAGGCGACGTGGCTAACGCCATCCTCGACGGTACCGATGCTGTTATGCTGTCCGGCGAATCCGCAAAAGGGAAATATCCTCTGGAAGCGGTTGGCATTATGGCGACCATCTGTGAACGTACTGACCGCGTGATGACCAGCCGTCTGGACTTCAATAACGACAGCCGCAAGCTGCGCATCACCGAAGCCGTTTGCCGCGGTGCGGTAGAAACTGCTGAGAAACTGGAAGCGCCACTGATTGTGGTTGCGACCCAGGGCGGTAAATCTGCGCGTGCAGTGCGTAAATACTTCCCGGATGCCACTATCCTGGCCCTGACCACCAACGAAACCACCGCGCGTCAGCTGGTGCTGAGCAAAGGCGTCGTTGCACACCTGGTTAAAGAGATTGCCTCTACTGACGATTTCTACATTCAGGGTAAAGCCATGGCTCTGGAAAGCGGTCTGGCACAGAAAGGCGACGTTGTGGTTATGGTTTCTGGTGCGCTGGTACCAAGCGGAACGACCAATACTGCATCCGTTCACGTGCTGTAATAATTCACGAACGAATTAATTTTGATAAAAAGCGCCCAATGGGCGCTTTTTTTATTCCTGTCATTAGCCAAACTCATTCAAAAAGCAAATCGGGTTTTTCTATTTAATTGCGAATTATCTAAGATGAATCCGATGAAAAATGCCTTTTTTTACATAGCTTTTTACTCAAAAAGGGCCGATTCGATGCTTCTTTGAGCGAACGATCAAAAATAGGCGTATTCCCATCAAAAAAATATTCTCAACCCAAAAAACTTTGTGTAATACTTGTAACGCTACATGGAGATTAACTCAATCTAGAGGGTATTAATAATGAATCGTACTAAACTGGTACTGGGCGCGGTAATCCTGGGTTCTACTCTGCTGGCTGGTTGCTCCAGCAACGCTAAAATCGATCAGCTGTCTTCTGACGTTCAGACTCTGAACGCTAAAGTTGACCAGCTGAGCAACGACGTGAACGCAATGCGTTCCGACGTTCAGGCTGCTAAAGACGACGCAGCTCGCGCTAACCAGCGTCTGGACAACCAGGCTACTAAATACCGTAAGTAATAGTACCTGTTAATAAAATGGCGCACATTGTGCGCCATTTTTTTTGCCTGCGTCAAACGGCTCTACTGCGTCATCTTCTCCCCTGCCTCTTCCGCTACCGCCGCGGACACACGACTGTTCTGCACTGACAATACGCTGTTACTGGCCGACGGGCCGCTTCCCGCAGAAACCACAACCGGGATCCCCGCACGGCGCGCCAGGGCTTTATCGATCAGCGCCTTATCGCTTCCGGACTGTGAAACAAAGGTCGCAAAGTCGGCGGAGTGCGTAATGGGCGAAATCTGTGGGTTTTCACCTTCCACCTGCGCCAGCGGACGATGGACCTCAATATAGCGTTTACCATCCGGCTCGACCGCGAATTTCACTGGCTCATTGATGATTTGTACCCGGGTGCCAACCCGTACCTGTTCGAACAGGGCTTTAATATCCGGGGCGTTCATTCGCATACAGCCGGAACTGACGCGCAAGCCAACGCTGTCTGGCGCACTGGTTCCGTGGATAAGATATTCCCCATTACCAATACCCAAACGCAGGGCATAGCGTCCCAGCGGGTTATTTGGCCCTGCGGGAACCACAGGAGGCAGTTTAATTCCCTGCGCAAGTGAACGGGCTCTGATACCGGCCGTCGGCGTCCAGGTTGGGTTCGGGATTTTTTGACTGACGCGGGTCGTGCTCACCGGTGTTTCCAGCCCCAGTTGCCCGATGCCAAGTGGGAAAACCTGGACAATGTTCTCTCCCGGCGGGAAATAGTAAAGCCGCAGCTCAGCGAGGTTCACAACAATACCCTCGCGCGGCGTGTCGGGTAGCAGCATCTGCGACGGGATTGTGATAACGGTTCCCGGTGCAGGGTTGACCGGCGCAATCGTATTGTTCGTTTCGAGGATCACCTGCGCCGCGGTATTAAACCGGCGGGCGATAGTCTGCAGCTTATTATCCCCTTCCTGTATGGTGTAGGTTTGATTTTGCCCAATCAGGCGACTGCCTGCGGGCGGCAACGGATAGTCCATCGCGCGGGCCGAATTAAGTGCACCGAGCGAACTGAGGAGTAATAGAGTTATGAGAGACGCGCGCTTCATGCTGAGATTCCTTATTCACTGGCAGAATGCCAGAAAGCTGAAAAACCAGCGAGGCGGGAACCACCTCGCGAAACAGAATGAATGCTGTTCTGTAAGTCTAGCTAAGGATTGCCGCTTTGGCGCGAATGGCGCGAATCATCGCTTCCAGTCCCTGGGAACGAGACGGGGTGAGGTGTTGGGTGAGGGCCATTTTTTCAAACCACGGGCGGACATCGAAGGCGACAATATCCTGTGCTGACATCTGGTGATAAAGAATAAAGACCACCGCAATCAGCCCTTTTACGATTGCCGCATCGCTGTCACCCTGCAGGGTTATCGTGCCATCGTCAGACTGCGCCATCACAATCCACACCTGGCTTTGACAGCCCTGAATACTGTTCTCCGGGGTATGCGCCTCTTCACTAAGCGGCGGCAGACGCTGCCCCAGCTCAATGATGTAGAGGTATTTCTCTTCCCAGTTTGCGCAACGCCCAAAGTTGCGCAGCAATTTCTCTTTATCCGGCAGTTCTGCCATCGTTCGCCTCTTTGTCAGCCCAGCAACTGGTGAATGCGTTTTAGTCCCGCCACCAGCCTGTCGACCTCTTCCATTGTGTTATACATCACCAGCGATGCGCGGCACATTGCCGGAACCTGGTAAAAGGCCATGAGCGGCATGGCGCAGTGGTGCCCGGTGCGCACGGCCACGCCGTAATTGTCGAGGAAGCTGCCCACGTCATAGGCGTGGTGTTGTCCCAGATTAAAGGCAATCACACCCTGTCGGTCAGCCGGCCCGTACAAGGTCAGGTCCGGCACGCTGGCCAGCTCCTGCAGCGCGTAATGCATCAGCAGCTGTTCGTACTCGTGAATGGCATCAAGACCAATTCCGGAAACGTAAGACACCGCCGCCCCCAGCCCGATGATCCCACCGGTGTTGGGCGTGCCCGCCTCAAAACGCCACGGCGCACGGGCGTAGGTGGTCCCTTCCGAGAGGCTAACGGTAGCGATCATTGACCCGCCCCCCTCCCACGGCGGCATCGCCTGCAGGATGTCCTCTTTCACATACAGCACGCCGATACCGGTTGGGCCATAAAGCTTGTGTCCAGAGAACACGTAGAAGTCGCAGTCCAGCGCCTGGACATCCACCGCGTGGTGCATTACCGCCTGCGCACCGTCAATCAGCACTTTCGCCCCGGCCTGATGGGCCTTATCGACAATCTCCGCAACCGGGTTTTCAGTACCCAGAACGTTAGAGACCTGGGTGACCGCCACGAGCCGCGTTTTATCGTCCAGCAAGGCGTCAAGCTGCTCAAGCTGTAACGTTCCGTCGAGGTTCAACGGGATGACGCGTAATTGCGCGCCAACGCGCTCACACAGCATTTGCCACGGTACGATATTAGCGTGGTGCTCAATCTGGGTAATGATAATGTTATCCCCGGCATGCACCTGAGCGTTACCCCAACTGTTGGCGACGAGGTTAATACCCTCGGTGGTACCGCGCACAAACACCAGCTCTTCCGGCGATCGCGCATTCAGGAAGGCAGCCACCTGCGTGCGCACGTTCTCCATGCGTTGGGTGGCTTCCGCGCTCAGGGTATGGATCCCCCGATGTACTGCTGCATAACCGTGGCGGTAGAACTCGGCTTCCGCATCCACCACCTGATTCGGTTTCTGCGCGCTGGCCGCGCTGTCGAGATAAGCCAGCGGCAGACCGTTCACTTCACGGGTCAGAACCGGGAAATCTGCCCGTACTTTCTCTACGGGAAAACTCATGCTTCGCCTCCGGGCAGACGCTGACCAATACGGGCCAACACCTGCTGCTTCAGTACGCCATCATGCAGCGCTTCCGTAAGCTCCGCCGCAAAGGCATAGATAATCATTTTCTGCGCCGCCTGCTGGTCGATACCGCGGGAACGCAGGTAGAACATCTGTTCGTCGTCGATCCGCCCGACCGTGGCGCCGTGGCTGCATTTTACGTCGTCGGCGTAAATCTCCAGCTGCGGCTTCGTGTCGACCTCCGCCAGGCGTCCCAGCAGGAGATTGTTGTTGGTCATCTGCCCGTCAGTCTTGATGGCGTGTTGCGCGACGTTAATCAGACCATTAAATACCGCGCGTCCTTTATCGCTGACGATGGTTTTGTGCAGCTGGCGGCTGTTGCAGTAACCTTTGTTGTGCTCAAGCCACGTGCGCGTATCGCACACTTCTGATTTGACCGGCATCGCCAGGCTGTTGATACGCAGCGTGGTATTTTCACCGTTAAGCTGGGTACTGGTGTTATGGCGCAGCACCGCACCGCCGAGCAGGAAGCTATGGCTGTACGCCGCGGCATCCGGTCCCAGCAGGATATCGTTATGCGCGAAGTGGTGGCTCTGGGGGTTCTCAAACGCCAGCTTAATGTGGTGGAGCTGCGCATTGGCGGCAACGTTCATCGTCAGACGCGACCCGGTAAAGTGGCGGGTGTCATTGAGACTCACGTAATGCTCAATCACCGTCGCGTCGGCCCCTTCGGCCAGTTCAAGATGGTGGCGATAGTGGGCGGTGTTGATTTCATCGCCCTCTACGCCCTGGGTGATATGCATCAGAAGCAACGGCCTGGCCGGACGCTGGTTACGCTTAACCTGGATATGCGTCACGCTGCGGGCGAGGCTCTCGGTCAAATGCAGGAAAACCTCCGGCTGAACCGGGGCGCCCAGACTCTGGCGTTCGTCGTTAATCACAATCCCGTAACCGCTCTCTCGGGTGTCATCGCTCAGTTCAGGGTGATAAACGCCGTCGACAAAGACCAGCCGTACCGCATCCACGGTCAACGCCAGGGCATCTCGTCGCTCCGGACCGATCGCCGCCGGACGCGCCACAAACTCGCCGCTCAGCAGGCCATCGAGCGGGGTATATTTCCAGTTTTCATGTTTACGCGTCGGCAGGCCGAGGCGCAGCATCTGCTGCAGGTGCTGCTGCGCCAGCTCAGAGCGATTCCCCTGCGCCTCGAACAGCCGGTGCCACTGCTGGAGTGCATTACTGCTGTTCGGTAAGCCAGCCATAACCCTGCTCCTCCAGTTGTTTAACCAGCGTGAAATCACCGGATTTCACAATGCGTCCCTGGTAAAGCACGTGGACGTAATCCGGCTTGATGTAGTCGAGAATACGCTGGTAGTGAGTGACGATAATGAACGAACGCTTGCCGTCACGCAGGGCGTTTACCCCGTCAGCGACAATCTTCAGGGCGTCGATATCCAGACCGGAGTCGGTCTCATCCAGAATGCACAGCTGTGGCTCCAGCACCGCCATCTGCAGAATATCGTTACGCTTTTTCTCGCCACCGGAAAAACCAACGTTGACCGAACGGGTCAGCAGGTCTTCCGGCATTTTCAGCAGTTTGATCTTCTCTTCCATCAGATCCTGGAAGTCGAAGCGATCCAGGGCCTCCAGTCCGCGGTACTTGCGCACCGCATTCAGCGCCGTCTGAAGGAAGAACTGGTTGCTGACGCCCGGAATTTCGACCGGATACTGGAAGGCCATGAAGATACCTTCACCCGCGCGATCTTCCGGCGACATCTCCAGAAGATCTTTGCCGTTAAATTCGACCGAGCCGTGCGTCACTTCGTAATCTTCACGTCCCGCCAGCGTCGCTGAAAGCGTACTTTTCCCGGAGCCGTTAGGCCCCATGATGGCGTGAACTTCACCCGGCTTGACGTCAAAATTGAGGCCACGCAGGATCGCTTTATCTTCCACGCTAGCCTGTAAATCTTTAATACGTAACATGTGCTTTCCCTTAACCGACGCTGTGTTCAAGACTGATGGCGAGGAGTTTTTGTGCTTCAACGGCGAATTCCAGCGGCAGTTCAGAGAACACGTCCTTACAGAAGCCGTTCACAATCATCGAAATGGCATCTTCTTCACTGATCCCGCGCTGCAGGCAGTAGAAGAGCTGATCTTCCCCAATACGCGACGTCGTCGCCTCATGCTCCAGCTGTGCTGAATTATTACGGCACTCGACGTACGGGAAGGTATGCGCTCCGCAGTCGGCCCCGATAAGCATCGAGTCACACTGGGTGAAGTTACGGGCGTTGGTCGCCGTTGGCATGATTTTCACCAGCCCGCGATAGCTGTTCTGGCTGTGCCCGGCGGAGATCCCTTTCGAGATGATGGTTGATTTGGTGTTTTTACCGATGTGGATCATCTTGGTGCCGGTATCGGCCTGCTGATGACCGCTGGTCAGCGCCACAGAATAAAACTCACCGATGGAGTTATCCCCGCGCAGAATACAGCTCGGGTACTTCCAGGTAATGGCTGAGCCGGTTTCCGACTGCGTCCAGGACATTTTGCTGTTTTCACCTTCACACAGCGCACGCTTGGTGACGAAGTTCAGGATCCCACCGGTGTTGCCGTCGCCGGGGAACCAGTTCTGCACCGTCGAGTATTTGACCTCAGCGTCTTTATGAATAATGACTTCAACGACCGCCGCGTGCAGCTGATAGCTGTCGCGCACCGGGGCGGAGCACCCTTCGATATAGCTGACGTAGCTGCCTTCATCCGCCACCAGAATAGTGCGTTCGAACTGGCCGGTTTTTTCGGCGTTAATGCGGAAATAGGTGGAGAGCTCCATCGGACAGCGCACGCCTTTCGGCACGTAGATAAAGGTCCCGTCCGACGCCACCGCCGCGTTGAGCGCGGCGAAGAAATTATCGTTACTCGGTACCACGGTGCCGATGTACTTTTTCACCAGCTCGGGATGGTCATGAATCGCTTCGCCAAAGGAGCAGAAAATAATCCCCTGCTCCGCCAGCTTTTCACGATAGGTAGTCGCCACCGAAACGGAGTCAAAAATAGCGTCTACGGCGACCTCTTTCCCCTCGCGCACGGGGACGCCGAGCTGATTGAACGCCTCTTCCACCTCTTTACTGAGGAAGCTGTTCTCCGCACCGGTCTGCTGTACTGCACCGGGCTGCGAAGCACACGTATCATCGCAGCTGCCGCAGGATGGCGCAGAGTAGTAGCTGTAATCCTGATAATTCAGCTTGTCATAATGGGCTTTCAGCCAGTGCGGTTCTTCCATCTCCAGCCAGGCACGGTAAGCGCTCAGGCGGAACTCAAGCATCCACTCGGGTTCGTTGCGTTTGGCCGAGATGGCGCGCACGACATCTTCGTTGATGCCTTTCGCCAGCTCATCGGTCTGCAGCTGCGTAAAGAACCCTTCTTTATAATTAAGGTGTCCGCCGCTCCAGGTATTTACATCACTCGTTGCTTCAGTATTACGAGACATAGTACCGCCTATACCCCAAAGCTTTCGCCGCAGCCGCATTCGTTCTGGGCTTTCGGGTTATGAAATTTGAATAACTGGTTTAAACCTTCCCGTACGTAATCCACTTCCGTGCCGTCAATAAACGGCATGGCCTGCAGCGCGACGTACAGCTTCGCACCGTCGGTTTCAAAGACCAGATCATCTTTTTCGGGTTCGGTGACAGTATCCAGCACGTAGCCAAAGCCCGCGCAACCGGTCTGCTTAACGCCTAAACGTACGCCGAGGATCTCGGGCTTTTTCGCCACCAGCTCGTGGATATGCGCTGCCGCCGCAGGCGTGAGCGTCAAACCACGCCAGGCAAAATCGGCAGGATTGAAGGTTTCTGAATGCAGTTCCATAGGTCCACCTCATCTGATTAGCCATCAGGGCATAACACCATGTTAGTGATAACGATTATCACTTCAACCCTCTGTCAGCAGGGGCATTCGGCTAAACCGCCCTTTTTGTCTACTTTTATTAAGCATAGACCCTGTCTGAAGATGCGGGCGGGATGGATGTAATTGTTCAATACTTTGAAAAATAATGGCTTATTTAATCAGCGAGAAAGCGCAAAACGAGGACGTAAAATATGCATCGGAAATGCCTATTTTTAAGATAGCTTTTGCTCTGGAAAGGAGAAAAAACAAAAAAAAAGGCCGCAAGGCCTCAGATAATCAGTGGTGAAATGAAACGCTAAATCCCTGCTCACGCCAGTGATCGAGCTGTTCCTGTTGACGGGGCGTTGGCGATGTTCCCGTCCAGACGAAGATTTTTTGCCCGGGGAACAGTTCAGGACGCGGCGAATCAATGGGTTCCGCCAGCACGTCAATATGCCAGCCTTTCTGGGCTAAACGCGCGGCTTCAAGCCAAAGATGTGTACGGTCATCGCATTCCCAGCCAATCAGAAGTGCGTCTTTACCCGCTTTCTTGCGCGATTCCGCGAGGCTTGCAATCGCAAATTCAATCAGGACACCGTCAAACAGACTCGCCATATGGCGTACGGTGTTTTGATCCTGATTCATTCGCTGACGGACGGGTGAAATGATGTTATCGATCAGCGCATCCATCGCGTGATCGCGGCGGAATTCACCGATCTTGGCGCGCAGCTTTGCCGGGCTGGCGTAACGCAGAACGGTCATCATCTCTTCCTGGAAAGAAGCCCAGTTACCCTGAGTCATCACTTCCTTATTTTCCAGCAAGGATTTTACTTTTCCGACCGAAACGCCGCTTTTCATCAGGCGCTTGATCTCTTCGATACGCAGGATATCTTCGTCGTCAAACTGACGATGACCCCCTTCGCTGCGCTGCGGCTTCAACAATCCATAACGGCGCTGCCAGGCACGCAGCGTAACGGGGTTGATACCGCATCGTTCGGCCACTTCGCCGATACTGTAATAGGCCATTAACTCCCTCACGCTCAGAACTTCCATACCTAACTACACCAACCTTATCAGATTGTACAACCCATTTGTAGAATTCAGACCTCATTTTGCACGGGTGAATGGCCTGCAAGGCCATCCAGCTGTTAATACATTGTTGTACAAATCTTGCCTGCCGTACAGTCAAGTCTACAGGTTTTTGTACAGCTTCGTCAGAAATCGTATTTTTTCTCTGGCCATGCGATAGCCGGGATACCACCGTGTCGGGGGCTGGCAAAAAGATGCCCCTGGAACTGAGAAATGCCCGCAGACTCCAGCCACATCCACTCTTCCGCCTTCTCCACGCCCACCGCGCAAAACTGTATTTCCAGTGAGGCACAGCATTTGATTATCGCCTGAATAATGGCCTGGCGTGGGCCACTTTTATGCACGTTCGCGACCAGATCGCGATTAATCTTAATTCTGTCCGGCTGGAATTGCGCCAGGAGCTGCAACCCGGCAAAACCGGCACCGAAGTGATCGATGGTTACGCTGATACCCGCACTTTTTAGCTGTCTGACCGAATGCGTAAACTCATCGAAACGGGAAATGGCTTCACTTTCGGTAAACTCCACCACAATTTGCTCCGGCACAAAGCCATTTGCATCAATAGCGGTGAGCAGAAAGTCCACGGCATTGGGCACGTTGACCAGCGTCATAGGCAGCAGGTTGATGGATAACGTCTGATCCTGTAGCCCCAGCGCGCTGGCCATGGAGAGAGCCACCTGTTTGCTTTGCAAATCAGAAGTATGCACTTCTTCACGCGTGCGATTGGCGAAATACGCTCCCGGTGAGTCACCGGATGGAGTGCGCAGAAGCGCTTCCCAGGAGACAACCTGCTGCATGAAAGGATCGACGATAGGCTGAAACGCAAAGCTACAGTCCGCCCCTTTTGCCACAACTTCAGGCTGCGCAGATAAGCGCGTTTCTTCCGGGACGAAATCCCAGGAATCCGCAGGCGGCAGCTCAAAATAGTTGGCTTTCTCTGTGGCCTCGACAAAGGTGCGGAAAAACTGCAGCGCTCGGTCGTTGTAGGTCAGCTGGTAGCGGGTTGTGCCTTTATCAAGCACCTGCTGGAGCACCTCTTCCCTGTCGTACTGGCGCAAATCAAAGAGTTCCATTCCCGCTTTACCGAAACGGCGTGAAGGTCCGTGATCGCGCATCAGCTCGACCACATTATGGTGGCGCGTATCAGAGCAGATCTGTTCGTAGATGGACGTTACGTTTTCGGCAGGCCCTTCAAGCAATTGAAAAAAATGTGTGCCGTTGAACAGCAAGATCCCCGTGACGCTGGATTGCCGGTTTTTACTATTTGCAGCAGCGACCATATTTTCCAGCGCTTTCACTGGCACGTCCTCGCAGATGTGACTGCGGTAAATGATGGTTGTAAGCATGCGAGTCCTGGGGGGTTAAGGTTTGACCACAAAAACATGTGGGGAGACTTCTTTTTATAGCACATTAATTGCCTGACAAATAATTTACGTCTCAATCATTTACGGCCGTTAATGGTGCATTTATGGGGCGCTGTACAACTTAACAGTGGCTCGTCAATTTGTACAATATATTCTGTAACATTACCGTTTCATGAACAACACACAACAAATTGAAAAATAAAGAATTTATAAAATATATCCTGATTTTATTAAAAATCTGTACATTTTTTATGTACAGATTTGGAAATTGTGTATACCTTAAATGTAACGTTACTGATTACAAAATTTTACAGGAGCGAAACATGCAGCAGAAAGGTTACGTCGCAGATTCCGCAGCAGCGATCGCACAGTACTTCGAAAAAGCCGCGCTTCCCACTCAACAGGAAACGCTGGGACAAGTTGTGGTTGAAATCCTGAGCGACGGGCGAAACCTTAATCGCAAATCGCTCTGTACCAAGCTGTTAAGCCGCCTCGAAAAAGCCGATGGCCCTGAAGAGGAAGAGCACTATCACATGCTGCTTGGTCTGCTCTTCGAACGGTAAGGTTATGAATAGCAGTGACGCAGATAAGCTGACTGACCAGTTGATTGGGGAAGCCGTTCTTTCTCTGTTGAAAGAGCACGGACCGATCACCACTGAGGCTCTTGTACAGCGTCTGCGGGATATGAAAGTACATGAAAAGGATCCCCGGCGGCGGGAGACACTGGCGAAGGTGATTGCCGAAATCGGCTCAAACAGCTTGCCATTAAAACGTCGCAGAACCGCGCAAGGACGAATAACAAGAGAGGGACCTCTCAATGATAACCGAGACAATGTAGTGCCGTTATTTGGAAATGGAAAACCGTCCGATCCCAAAAAAATACATTGACTGCAATTTAACAGCTACGGTGAGAACAAATGAGACAAAATATTCAGCTTCAACCCGAATACCATTCTGCTTTTTTAGAAAGCGCGCTGTCGGAGTATTTCCGTCACGCAGGCGATCGTTTTGCTGAAGAGTCCGCTGTTTTTTCTACTGCAGTACGCTGTGTTCTGGCTTCCGAAGGCCATCTGTCAAATAAAGCCATCATTCTGTGGCTCATCCAGACGCTGGAAGCCACCCATGATGTTGTTCAGGCGGATGTTATTCGTAAGACGCTTGAAATCGTCGTGGGTTACACCATGGACGACCTTTAATTCCCAGCCGCTGCTCTCGTGTCATCGTCAAAACTGACGAACATTTGACGATGACACGCCCCCGCCCTCATAACACCCTGTAAAACAAGCACTTTAAATATGGCATGGTTTCTGCTTAATCCCTTTTACGGGACTGGGCTTACCAGTCATTTTGCTTCATTTCTTAACAGGTCTGTTATTGATGAAAAAAATCGCCAGCGTCTGCCCTTACTGTGGTGCAGGCTGCAAATTAAACCTTGTTGTTGAAAATAACCGTATCCTCCGCGCCGAAGCGGCAGAGGGGGTCACAAACCAGGGGACCTTGTGCCTGAAAGGATTTTACGGCTGGGACTTCCTCAACGACACCCGTCTGCTCACTCCCCGCCTGACCCAACCGATGATCCGTTATCGTAAGGGAGAGGCATTCACCCCCGTGACCTGGGAAGAGGCTATCCGCTACACCGCCCACAAGCTCAGCAGTATCAAAGCGCAATTCGGTCCGCGCGCGATCATGACCACCGGTTCATCACGCGGCACCGGTAATGAAACCAACTACGTGATGCAAAAATTTGCCCGTGCGGTGTTGAACACGAACAACGTAGACTGCTGCGCGCGCGTTTGTCACGGCCCTTCCGTGGCCGGTTTACAGGAGACACTTGGCAACGGCGCAATGAGTAATTCAATCAACGATATTGAAAACTCAAAATGTCTGCTGGTATTTGGCTACAACTGCGCAGACTCCCACCCTATCGTCGCCCGTCGCGTGCTGAAAGCCCGGGAAAACGGTGCAAAAATCATCGTCTGCGATCCGCGCCGCATCGAAACGGCGCGCATTGCCGACCAGCATCTGCAGTTGAAAAACGGCAGTAACATGGCGCTGGTCAACGCTTTTGGCTATGTGCTGCTGGAAGAGGAGCTGTACGACAAAAACTACGTCGCACGCTTTACTGAAGGGCTAGAAGCCTATCGGCAGACGGTCAAAGAGTATGCCCCAGAGCGGGTTGAACACCTCACCGGCATTCCCGCCAGTGACGTTCGTCAGGCAATGCGTACGTTCGCGGCGGCCCCTTCCGCCACCGTGATGTGGGGAATGGGCGTGACCCAGTTTGGTCAGGCTGTGGATGTGGTTAAAGGACTTTCCAGCCTGGCGTTGCTGACCGGCAACCTCGGCCGTCCTGCCGTCGGCGTCGGTCCCGTGCGTGGACAAAACAATGTTCAGGGTGCCTGTGACATGGGCGTGCTGCCGAATATGTTCCCCGGCTATCAGGATGTGACCGATCCCGCCGTCAGACAGAAGTTCGCCGATGCCTGGGGAATTGACGTCAACAAGATGGACGATCGCGTCGGGACGCGCATTACCGAAGTGCCTCACCTGGCGCTGGAAGGCAAGGTCAAAGCCTATTACATCATGGGGGAAGATCCGCTCCAGACGGAAGCCGATCTCGGCCTGGTCCGCAGCGGTTTTGACGCTCTCGATTTTGTCGTGGTTCAGGACATCTTTATGACCAAAACGGCGGAAGTGGCTGACGTGCTGCTCCCTGCCACCTCATGGGGGGAACACGGCGGCGTCTTTACCTGTGCCGACCGGGGGTTTCAGCGTTTTGGCCAGGCCATTCAGGCCATCGGCAACGTTAAGCGTGACTGGGAGATCATCAGCCTGCTCGCCACCGAAATGGGCTATCCGATGCACTACGACGATAACCAGCAGATCTGGGACGAGATGCGCGCGTTGTGCCCTCTTTTCTATGGTGTGACCTATGAAAAAATGGGCGAAATGGGCCACGTGCAGTGGCCGTGCCCGACGCTGGATCATCCGGGAACGCCATACCTGTACAAAGACAATCAGTTCGACACCCCAACCGGCAAGGGGCAGCTCTTTGCTGCACCGTGGCGCGCACCGGCAGAAACCCCTGATGATGACTACCCTCTTGTGCTCTGCACGGTGCGTGAAGTGGGACATTATTCGTGCCGATCAATGACCGGGAACTGCGCCGCACTGCAAAGCCTGGCCGACGAACCTGGCCGGGTACAGATGCATCCAGCCGATGCGGATAAGCTGGGCATCCATGACGGCCAGCTGGTGTGGGTTCGTTCACGCAGGGGCAAGGTCATCACCCGCGCCAGCATCAGTGAGCGTATCAACGCCGGTGCGGTCTATATGACCTACCAGTGGTGGATTGGCGCCTGCAACGAGTTAACGCAGGACAACCTTGACCCTGTCTCTAAAACGCCGGAAACCAAGTACTGCGCGGTAACGCTGGAAGCCATTGAGGACCAGCGCTGGGCGGAGGATTTTGCGGCATCGTCTTACCAGACGATGAAAACGCGGTTGATCAATGCCGTGAACGTGTAAGGAAAAGAGGCTTAACGGTTTTGTAATTCGCAGAAACAGGGGCGCGATAATGAATGACACTATTGCGCCCCTGGTATGATATTGGGAATACTGGTTAACCATGATGGTGAGTCAGATAGTCTCGCAACCGGTTTCCAGGGGTATTCTTCTCCACCATCCTGTGAATCAAGGCCACCAGTTCAAAATCACTGCGCAGGTTGAATTTTTGCATCAGCAAATATTTATGGGTAAAAATAGTTTTATCACTTGTTTTAAGCTTATTCGCGATCTGCCCTACCGATAATCCTCTGTAAAAATTCACCATAACGCGAATTTGCTGTGGCGATAATATTTTATGCTGGCATTCGCTGCAGCTTCTCTTCCTCCAGTGAAAGCTTGAGAGCTGTGTGCGGTACCATGCGATAAACAGCGCCTCGGTGATCCTGTCCAGCGACGCGCGGCGCGAGATAAAAATCATATCCTGAAAACAGGACGGATATGTCGAGAAACGGTGTTCATCATCCACCAGCCCAACCACAATTCCTTTTTTCCGCGCCTGTAATTCAGGATAACAGGTCAGGGTTTCCCCCTGACATAAAGAGAGAAAAATAATATCGGCGGCACTGACATTTTCATGAGAAAGTTCGCCGTCAAAGTGAAGCAGATGTTTGAAATTATGAAAGAAGAAATCCACAAGAAAACACTGCAACCCCGCTCTGAAAAATGCGTCGGTCTCTTTAATCACAATATTCAGCATATCAGTTGTACTGCATCGTCATGACCACGACGGCACTGATGCTCCCCGGCGTCGCACCGCCGGTGAAGGATCTGACCGATGCCAGCATGGCTATCGTTGCCGTTCTGTCTGCTGAAACAGGTTGAGTGAGGCTTGCACCCGTTCCTTTCAGCACGCCTGTCGCGGCCTCACTCATCGCAATCGCAACGTGCGTGGCTGAACCGCTGTTCATGTAATAATCCGCTCCCGCATCCGGATCGGGAGTGCCGGTAAAGGAGACCGTCACGCTGCGCGTCCCCGTCGGGCACTGGGTAAATAAGAGGTTAAAGGGCACAGGATCGGATGAAGATCCCGGCGTAGCCATATTTGATGCCTGTATATTGCCAAGATTAATATTCAGACTGGCATTCCCTCCATTGAATATACACGGAGCGGCAATAATATTGCCGGTAACGCTGACATTAACGCTGTCCGCCGCAAAGATATTGCTGCTTATTACTGTGGCGGCGAGCGCGGCCGTGCGCAAAATATTCATCGCTTTATCCATCACTGATACGTCAAATTTAAGGTCGCAGAGGCATTAGCCGTGCCGGGCTCAACCGTCGTTTTTGTCTGGTAATAACGCGCCGTTAACGGAAATGTCTGCTGACCGCCAGCGGCAACGGTTAACGGCAGGCGCGTATTTAACGCCAGCGGCGTGCCGTTATAGAGCAACTGAACGCCAACCCCTTTCGCCGTGCCGGTATTCCCTTGCCCCGTAAGTGCCAGCACGCTCGTCGTCGCAACGTCCGGGTTCTGAATACCGCTGATCGAAACATTCACGTTGGCGCCAGGATCGCAGTTAAGTCCAAGATTTTGCGTATTCCGGGCGCCCGCCGGTGTGGTGCCCACCGTCGAGCCAAACGTCGCCGCAGAAATATCGCCGATAGGGAACGTCAGCTGCGGGGTGGTGATGCTGCAGGCCAGCACGTTAACCGTTCCCCCCAGCAGCGTGGTCGTCAGAGCATCACGGTAAATGCCATCGCTCCCCTGCAGCATCACCACGCCCAGTACTCCCGGCGTGAGTGAACCTGACGCGACCGGTCCGGTCACGATAAGTTCTATTTTACCGCCCCACCATTCGACATAGCTGGCCTGCGCGGTATAGGAAAAGGTATTTGTCGGATTTTCAAAATATCCCCCAGATGAAAAACGAATACCAATTCCACTTACGTTTGTGTCATAGACGTGATTTCCGAAAGCGCTCTGGGTTGCATTCAGATATCGCATGCTAAATCCCAGCATTACCGGACTCGTGCATCCCGTTAAATAGGCGCTGGTGATTGACGCATTACGCGAAAATAAAACGGTACCAACGGCCACATCGCGCTGCACCGTAATGGTGCCGATGGACAACGTAGATTCCTGGGGCGTAATCGTCGTGCAGGTGCCTGCATGGGCACTGCTCCAGCCTGCTGCGATACACAGCAGAAATATCATCGTAATTAAGCGCATTTTAAAAAACCCTAAAGACAATTGACGTTGAGTTCGGTAATTCCGCCTGCCGATGATGGCGGAGGGAGGACGAACGGTGCGCGGCATTGCCGGTCGCTTTCCGTACCCCAGGTCACAATGACGGTTCCCCGCGCATCCAGACCGGTGAGATAGACCTGTCCTTTATCGCCAACAATAACGCTGCTGTTATCGACACCGTTCAGGCTCGCCATTGCCCCGAAGGGAACAAATTGGCCGTTATGCGTTAAATTAAACAACACCCGGCGCCCCACCTTCGCCTGATAATCAGCCACCACGATCGCGCCACGCGTCGGGGTCACTGTGCGGGTATTAATCTCCAGCTCAACATCATCCGGCATACTTTCCGGAGCAAGGGCGATCTCATTTTTACGGTAAACGGAGAGATTACTGACCACCGTATAGCCCCGGTAATCCGTTTTGACCCCCGCCTGATTACGGATATCAACATCGTGCGCACCCGGGGCGCTAACCAGCACATTGGTCTCACCGAGAGGCTGTGAGAAGGTGATCCCTTCCCGGTGAGCGAGAACGCCTCCCTGCAGGCCATAGTTAAGGCGCTCGCTGTTTTTGTCGTAGCTGTAGCCCGCCGTCAGTTCAGCGTAGGTTCCTTTATAATCACCATTCAGGTTGCCCGTGTAGCCCACGCCATCCGACCCGTACCCCTGCTGCACGTTCCAGTTCAGCGCATGGTTTTCCAGCGCCACCCCGTTCAGACCGATGTTGTGTGTGGTGCCGTTATGCTGACTGGCGCTCACGCCATAGTTAGCCCAGTTTTGCGGCAAAAATTTCTCAAGGGGAATACTGACGTTGAAAGCCACGAGCCGATCGCTGTCGTATCGTTTATTACCATCGTATGAACCCGCACTGCCGTTTTTACTGTAAGTCCAGGTCAGTCCGTAACTGATGTTGTGCCAGTAGTTGTTGTAACCCAGGCTGTATGACGCCATCGTTTTACCCGAATTCCAGTAGTCTTCGCGGGCCGCGCTCAGGGTCAGCGAACCCAGATTGTTGCCCAACGTCTGGCTCATCGTCAGTTCGGCCCGGTTGCGACGCCGGTCCTGAAGCGCAGCGCTGTCACCCCAGGAATCGAGGATCTCCTGCATGCCGTAGTAACCGCGGGTCGAGTAGCGGTAGCCTGCAATCGAAAACTGGGTTCCGGTCCTCACAAAGTTCTTGCTGTAACGCGCGCGCCAGGATTGCCCGTTGGATTTTTTGCCGTCCTGCGGGGTGGACCAGGCCTGGGTCACGTCCGCAGAAATCGCACCCAAATCGCCCATGTTTTTCCCAAGCCCGGCTGCGACAGACTGGTATTTGCTCGACGCCTGCAACCCACCGTAGAGCGTGACGCCCCGCGAAAGACCATAGATCCCGGTGATTTGCCCAAACGGCGTCTTATCAACGTTATGGTTATAAGAGCGGTACTGGCCCCCGGTCAGCGCATATTTCAGGCGCCCCTCGCGTTGTAATACCGGCAACGAGGCATACGGTAGAGTGAAATGTTGCTCACTGCCGTCAGCTTCCTTAATGGTGATATCCAGATCGCCCGCGCCGCCCGTGGGGTACATATCCGTAATTTCAAATGCACCAGGCGCAACATAGGTCTGATAAATCTGATAGCCATTTTGCCGCACCACCACCTGGGCATTGGTCCGCGCGATACCGCGAACCACGGGTGCATAGCCTTTCAGCGAATCCGGGAGCATGTCGTCGTCGGAAGCCAGTTGCCCGCCGCGAAACGGCATACTGTCGAACACGTCTGCGGGCGCGGCGCTATCGCCCAGGGTGAGCTGTGCGTTGAGCGGGATAATGGCCCGCTGTGCGTAGGTGTAGACGGTATCCCACGTGTCCTGGCCCGTCTCATCCCGCGACCAGGTGGTGTAGTTGCGCAGCCGCCACGGCCCAACGTTAATGCCCGGGCGTAAGTTGGCGTATTGACTGTTACTGTTCTTATTGCCGGCCTGTTTTGCCCGGCTGTTCGCCCCGCTCAGGCTGTAGTTGAGCATCGCGGCGGTGATCCCTTCATCCCATTGTTCCGGCGAAACATACCCTCGTGCAGGCAGATCGATCGCGGCCTGAGGAATACTGATGACCAGCCGCTGCGCGCCGAACTGAAAATCGGTACTGGCATGCGGGATTGCCTGCAGGTTGACACAGGATGTCGTTTCGCTCGTCAGGCCGGGGAACAGTGCGGTTTTGACGCCCCAGCTTTTTAGCTGTGCAATACTCAGGCAAGGCAGCAGGCTGTCATTTCCCTTCTCATCGTTTCCTGCAATAAAATCAATATCGCCCGTCTCAATAAGCTGGTCGTCAAGAATGATATCAACATGGTATTTCCCTGGTGCCTGCGAACCGGATTCAAACGCAGATAAATCGGCTTTTGCCATCCCGGGATTATCCAGCTCCACCAGCTCGGCGTTAAAGGTTTCCCGGGCATGCGCCACAGATACAGCATGCGTCAGCGCGAAGGTGATATAAACAGCCAGACGCGCGGGTTGCATTTTTATATTTTTCGTTGCCATCATCATAAACCTGACCCACTAATGAGAGCGCCCGTTTTTCAACTATTAAAAACTGGCCTGGTGTCTTATTCCCGGGCTGCCATAATCGTTAATCACGCTGAACTGGATCTGATTGCCAGAAATGCCGGGCGGTAAGCTAAATGCAGCCACTGCGCCCGGTGCCACCCAGGAGGCCTCCTCCAGTTTTTTACCCCCGACGTTTATGTCATTAAAGTTAATGACATAGGGTGTAGGATTAGAGACCTGGATTTTATTTCCGCTGCGGGACCAGGTTAATTTATTTACCTGATCCTCCGGCGTTGACGCCTTCAGCTTTTCCGGACGATAAATAAGCTTGATGCGTGTCTTCACGGCAATCTGCAATGAATTAACCTGTTTCGTGGCTGACGGTATCGCTTTAATGTTCAGCCAGAACAGACTTTCCTTATCTTGCGGCAACGAGCCGGTGAGCAAAATACGTTCAATATTCTGCTGACCACCGTTAAGCCTGTAGAGCGGTGGGGTGATGATAAAAGGCGCTTTATTAGCATTACCTTCTGGCATCTCAATCCAGGACTGGATTAAGTAAGGGGCTTCATCCGCATTATTGATGCTGATGGAGGCTTCTTTTTTTCCACCATCAAAAATAACGCGGGTACCGCCAATAATAACCCCGGCAGAAGCCTGTGACAGCGACGCCATAATAACAGCCGCGCTCAGCAGGGCTTTGCTAATAACATTCATTTTGAACCTCTTGATACAAGGGGGCAATACCTGCCCCCAGACAACACCTTGCGGAGCGGACTTTTTGCTGCTGAGTAATTAGTTATAAACAACAGAGAAGTTAGCGACGGAGTTTGCAGGACCGGATGTTACCGCTGCCGCCGTTGAAATATACTGCGCATAGAAATCCAACGTATTGTCAGCACTGCTGCTTAACGAATAGTTGTAGCTATTGCTGCTATGCAGCGGCAGGTCGGCTTTATCAGCAGTCATCAAATTGATGGCAACCCCGGTTGCGGCACCGGCGACGGACGTATCAATCGCCAGCAGATCCGTATTGGTCATATCGGGCGTGCCGTCAAAACGGACTTTGGCACTGGTCACGGTTACCGGACAATTCTTCAGAATAATATTGAATTTCGTTGCCGCCGTTCTTGAACCGGTGGTTGGAAATTCTGTTTTATAATAATCACCAAATACCACCACCTGGTTTTGAGAGGCCACCGCAACATCGCAGGCTGAATCCAGGATGTTGCCATTAAAGTTTACGGTGCCCGCAGCCGCAAAGGCATTGCCCATCATTAAGGCGGAACCTGCCGCTACCATTGCTAAAATAATATTCTTTTTCATAATCATCATGTTCCTGTTTACTGGATAACTTTATTTATTATTGAAATTCACGTAGCAGAAAGCCGATAAAAGAACCAGTTAACATTCTTTTATTTCCCAATCGATGGCATAAGGTCTTTCTGACTGACTGGATAAAATTTATATAATCATTTTCCTGAAAACAACTTTTTGATGGTCTAGCTGTAGACTGTGATTTAACGAAAAAACAACATTTATCACAGCAGAAAATTATCGAATAGTGAGCGAGTCTAATTGTAGACCCGACACACTTTCTCCTGTGATTCAGAACGTTAGACTCCTGAGATCCCCCGGTCTACTTTTAGACCTGCGGGGAATATTCCCTGAGTTCTTCATTTTTAAGATAATTCCCTTCGCAGATCAAAAATTGATCATACAAAGCGTCGCTGTGAGGTATCTTATGAATACGCGTTTAACCACCCAACTGAATAATCACCAGTCCTCAGTTCTGGATTTAAAACCGTTCGCCCATATAGACACGCTGATTAAACATGTTTTGCCTGTGGCCAACAGAATGATCATCGGCCGTGGCGAAACGGTACATTATTATAAAGATGATATTCGGCAATGCTTTTTGCTTCTCCAGGGGAGCGTGGCGCTTCATCGGCGCGGCGACGGCATTGTTTTAAACTCTGAATCTACCCCTTTTATTCTCGGTGTCAGCAGTCAGTTTTCCTCTGAGCACCTGTATGTCCGGGCGCTGGAGACCGCAGAGATCGCCCGCGTGCCGCTGGAGAGCTTCAATCAAATTGTGTCGCAACATAATTTATGGGAGCACTTTTCTAAGCTGCTTATTTATACCGCCTCGCGGGTCTACGAACATTGCGCGCAAATATCGCAAATGTCGGCCTACGATATTATCCGCTTCCAGCTTGTAGAACTGATGCAGGAACCCGACGCAATCCGGTTAAATACGACGGCGGCAGCCTACATCAAAAGCCGGACCTATCTTTCGCGCAGCGGAATTATGCGTATCCTCTCGGAACTGCGCACCGGGAAGTACATCACCATGGAGCGTGGCGTGTTGCTCGACATTCATCATCTGCCACGAAAATATTGACCGCCGCCGTGCCGCCAGAGACGATAGACGCTATACTTAGCCAGGTTTATTTAAAGGTTAGCAGCGACCATGTCCCTTCCAGAAACGCCTCAACGTGGCTCACCCTACGCGCAAGAGCTTATTTCTCACTTACTGCCTGACTGTACGACACGACAAACCGCTCGCGGCGAGCGACTTGACCTTCAGATCGATGGTCAGGGAATGTGCTATTTAATTCTTGAGGGGACGGTCGCTATCTACAGAAGAAGCGACGATATGATGCTCTCCACGGCCCGCAGCCCCGCCCTCTTCGGCCTCGCTAATCTGACCGACATTTATTTTAATGACTACCTCAAGACCGTAAGCCCTTGCCTGATAGGCACGCTCACCGCCGAGCGGGTTAATGACATCATCAAAGAAAAGGCCTTGTGGGGGCTGCTTTCAAAACAGCTCATGTTTGTTTATAGCCGTCTTTATAACAACGTGATGCCTCAGGGGGCACCGACGGCGTATGAGATGATTCGCCAGCAGCTCATAAAGCTGATGGAGGAAGATGATAGCTATCGCGGCAGCGTGACGGCGGAAAGGTATATCAGGGAGAAAACCCAGCTCTCCCGAAGCGGGGTCATGCGCATTCTGGCCGATTTAAAAACCGGCGGGTTTATCGAAATGGAAGAAGGCCGTCTCCTTAAAATCAACAAACTTCCTGCCAGATACTGAATGTCAGGCACAAAAAAGGCCGCAATTGCGGCCTTTTCAACAACACTCACTCAATGGACGTGAACGCCCAACCGCCAGGCAAAGTAGATCTCTTCTTTCAGTTCATTTGAAGAGAGCGCCAGCAAATCTGTAAATTCCAGCTCAAGCTGTTTCAGCTTTTTCAGGTACTGCGCCGGAGACAGGTTGCTCTTATCGCGACGTAAATATTCAATTGCCAGCTGTGTTGGGGTTATTTCAGTATCCATGATGTCCTCGCTTATGTACAAATCCTGACCAGTATATCACAACCTGCTGGCTAGTTTTTGACCAAAGGCAATTCATCTGAAAACTTTACACGACCGCCGTCGTCAGACGTGACGAGCAGCAGAGGCGATCCTGCTCATCAAGGATATCAATCTGCCACACCTGATGACGGCTGCCGGCATGGAGCGCGCGGCAAATACCCCGTACGCGTCCGCTGCGCACCGAGCGAATGTGGTTGGCATTCACCTCAAGCCCGACCACCTTCTGATCCCCTTCGGTGCAGAGATACCCTGCAACCGAGCCCAGCGTTTCGGCCAGCACGACGGACGCACCGCCGTGCAATAAACCAAACGGCTGATGAGTACGATGATCGACAGGCATTGTGGCCTCAATATCATCGTCGCCAATGCGGGTAAACTGGATATCCAGCAGCCCCACCATATTCCCCTCGCCCATGGCATTCAGCGCCTGCAGCGTGACAGCACGTTTCCAGATCATCCAATTATCTCCAGTAAAGCCTGTAATGGGTGGCGTACGCCGTTACCTTCTACCCGTTTCACCTGGCTGCGGCAGGAGTAGCCCGTCGCCAGACAGCGGTTTCGCGGCAAACGCTGCATGGCCTGGTGCCAGGACAGCTCATAGATGCCGAGCGAACTGGCGTGGTTTTTCACTTCATGACCGTAAGTACCGGCCATCCCACAGCAGCCCACGTTAACGCTCTCCAGCTTCGCCCCGAACCGGGCAAAAATGGATGCCCATTGCGCCGGGGCGCCGGGCAGCGCCGTCACTTCCGTGCAGTGGCCGAACAGATACCATGGTTCACCGCTAACATCCTGAATCGCGCGCGCTTCCAGGGCTGACGGCAGCCACTCATGCACCAGCATGACGTGGAATTCGCCGCGCTTATCACCCAGCGTCTGTTTATATTCATCGCGATAGCAAAGCACCAGCGCCGGATCGACGCCGACCATCGGTATACCCAGTTGCGCCACACGGTTTAAGAAGTCAGCGGTTTTCCGCGCGGTCTTCGCAAAACGCGTCAGGAAGCCTTTAATGTGCTGCGCCTTGCCGTTCGGCGAGAACGGCAGAACCACGGGCTGATACCCCAGTTTTTCGGTCAGGCGGATGAAGTCCGCGACCACCTGGGCGTCGTAGTAGCTGGTGAACGGATCCTGCACCACCAGCACGACATTCGCTTTTTGCTCGGGGGTGAGCGCCTCAAGCTGTTCCAGGGTCATGTTTGCCGAGCGATGCCCGACAAGCTGGCGCTGCAGAGACGGCACCGACAGCAGCGGCAGATCGACCATACCGATATGCTTTTCGGAGAGCTTGCGCACCAGCGGCTGGTTGATAAAGAAGTTAAAGGTCTTAGGCGCGCGCGCCATCAGCGGTGCGTAACTTTCCACGGTTGCCACCAGATGGTCTCGCACCGGGCGCAGATAGCGCGTGTGGTAGAGCTGCAGGAAGCGCGAGCGGAATTCCGGCACATCGATCTTAATCGGGCATTGCGTCGAGCAGGCTTTACAGGCCAGACAGCCGGACATCGCCCCTTTCACCTCATGGGAGAAATCATACTCGCCCTTACTGGCATGCCAGCTATTGCGGGTGCGCTCAATCAGCGAGCGCAGGCTGGCCCGTTTTTCCGGTATCTGCTGCTCCAGCCTGAGCGGATCAACGCCGCGATCGGCCAGCAGGCGCAGCCATTCGCGCACCAGGGTCGCCCGCCCTTTCGGAGAATGGATACGGTTGCTGGTGATTTTCATCGACGGGCACATCGGGCTTTTCACATCGAAGTTAAAGCACAGGCCATTGCCGTTACACTCCAACGCGCCGCGCCAGGAGGCACGTACCGCAATTGGGATCTGCCTGTCGTAAGTCCCGCGTTTTACGGCATCCACCTGCAGCATTGGCGCATCCACGCCTTCAGGCGGGCAGATCTTTCCGGGATTGAGGCGGTTATGCGGGTCGAAGGCCGCTTTGACCTTGCGTAATTCCGCATAGAGCTGTTCCCCGAAGAAGGCCGGGCTGTATTCCGCGCGGAACCCTTTCCCGTGCTCCCCCCACAGCAGACCGCCATATTTGGCGGTCAAGGCCACCACATCGTCAGAGATCTGCTTCATCAGGATCTCCTGCTGCGGGTCGCACATGTCCAGCGCCGGGCGCACGTGCAGCACCCCGGCATCGACGTGGCCGAACATGCCGTAGCTCAGGCCGTGGCTGTCCAGCAACGCGCGAAACTCAACGATATAATCCGCCAGATGCTCAGGCGGCACGCAGGTGTCTTCGGCAAACGGAATCGGCTTCGCTGCGCCTTTTGCATTACCGAGCAGGCCCACGGCTTTTTTACGCATCGCATAGATACGCTCAATACCGGCCAGATCGTTACAGAGCTGCCAGCCAATCACGCCGCCTTCACCCTGCGCAATTAGATCATCCAGACGCTGGCAGAGCGTCGTCACCTGGCTCTCAATCAATTCCGCGTCATCGCCAGCAAACTCCACGATATTGAGACCCAGCATCTCTTTATCCGGCACGTCGGTAATCAGCTCCCGCACGGAGTGCCAGACAATGTCCTCCCGCGCCAGATTCAGCACTTTAGAGTCGACGGTTTCTACCGACAGCGCCTGCGCCTCAACCATAAACGGTGCATTACGCAGCGCGGAGTCGAAGGAGTCATATTTGACGTTCACCAGACGACGCACCTTCGGTAAACGGGTGATATCCAGCCGCGCCTCGGTGATAAACGCCAGCGTGCCTTCAGAGCCGGTCAACACCCGGGTTAAATCGAACTGCGTCAGATCGTCGTTAAAGACGTGACGCAAGTCGTAGCCCGTTAAGAAGCGGTTCAGTTTGGGGAATTTATCGAGGATCAGCTGGCGGTTGTCACGACAGCGCTCCAGCACCGTGCGATAAACACGCCCGATGGTGGTGTTGTCTTTACCCAGCGTTTCCGCCAGTTCGACCGGCATCGGCTGGGTATCAAGAATATCGCCACCCAGCAGAACCGCACGCACGCCCAGCACGTGATCGGAGGTTTTTCCGTAGACCAGTGACCCCTGACCGGACGCATCGGTATTGATCATGCCCCCAAGGGTCGCACGGTTACTGGTGGAGAGTTCCGGCGCGAAGAAGTAACCGTAAGGCTTGAGATACTGATTTAGCTGATCTTTGATGACGCCCGCTTCAACCCGCACCCATCCCTCTTCAGGATTGATCTCAATGATGCGGTTCATATAGCGCGACATGTCAATAATAATGCCCTGGTTCAGCGCCTGACCATTGGTCCCGGTGCCGCCGCCACGCGGCGTAAAGACCAGAGAGGCGAACCGCTCTTGCGTGGCCAGCCGGGCAATCAGCGCCACGTCGGCGGTTGAACGAGGGAAAACGACGGCATCGGGAAGAAGCTGGTAGATACTGTTATCGGTGGCCATCGTCAGCCTGTCGGCATAGTTCGTGGCGGTATCACCTGTAAAACCCTGTTGCTCCAGTGCCTGCAAAAAATTAAGCACCAGTTGAACGACGCCAGGTGCCTGAGAAATCTGTGGGATCATTACTGTCGACCCTAATTAGAGTAATGTGAAATCGTTTGCGTTGTGTCTGGAAAGTTTTATCACATTTTTTTCTTATGTGCTTCGTAGAATTACGGGCAAAATCCGCCTGTCAAAAACCGCTGAGATCATTAATGATTAGAGAGACGCGGTTTTCCGTTCCCGCCAGCCATACTGGCGTTCTTTTAAGGAAAGTTTTATTTATGGTCAATGTTCGCCAGCCCAGGGATGTTGCGCAAATTTTGCTGTCGGTGCTGTTCCTGGCCCTCATGATTATTGCCTGCTTGTGGATCGTTCAACCCTTTATTCTCGGCTTCGCCTGGGCCGGAACCGTTGTGGTGGCTACCTGGCCTTTGCTGCTGCGTTTGCAGAAACTGCTGTTCGGCCGTCGCGGTCTCGCCGTACTGGTGATGACGCTACTGTTGTTCCTGCTGTTTATTATTCCGATTGCCTTGCTGGTTAATAGCCTGGTGGACTCCAGTGGTCCGGTGATTCGTGCCGTTACCAGTGGCGATTTGACGCTGCCGGATCTCGCCTGGCTGAACAGCATCCCTGTTGTGGGTGCCAAACTCTATAGCGGCTGGCACAGCCTGCTGGAGATGGGCGGCAGCGCGCTGATGGCGAAAGTGCGTCCGTATATTGGCACCACCACCACCTGGTTTGTGGGTCAGGCGGCCCATATTGGTCGCTTTATGATGCACTGTACCCTGATGCTGCTGTTCAGCGCCCTGCTCTACTGGCGCGGCGAGCAGGTGGCGTTAGGCGTTCGTCACTTTGCCACCCGACTGGCGGGCAAACGCGGCGATGCCGCCGTGCTGCTGGCGGCACAGGCCGTGCGCGCCGTGGCGCTTGGCGTGGTGGTAACGGCCCTGGTGCAGGCGGTGCTGGGCGGTATCGGCCTGGCGATTTCCGGTGTCCCGTACGCGACCGTCTTTACCGTTATCATGCTGATGACCTGTCTTGCGCAACTGGGCCCCTTACTGGTGCTGGTTCCCAGCATTATCTGGCTTTACTGGACAGGTGACACCACGTGGGGAACGGTTCTGCTGGTGTGGAGCTGCGTGGTCGGCACCATGGATAACGTGATTCGCCCCATCCTCATCCGCATGGGCGCAGACCTGCCGCTGATTCTGATCCTCTCCGGGGTGATCGGTGGGTTGATTGCCTTCGGAATGATTGGCCTGTTTATTGGCCCGGTACTGCTCGCAGTGACCTGGCGTCTGTTCTCCGCCTGGGTGCATGAAATTCCACCGCCGGAAACTGACCCGGACGTGATTCTGGGCGAACTGGAAGAGCTGGAAGAGAAGAACACGCATTAAGTTTTGTTGCCGGGTGGAGCTAACGCTTACCCGGCCTACATCCTTCCCCACAATACTTAAATGCTGCTAAAGTATTTATTCGTTGCACACTGGTCAGACCCGCCCTTTCAACAGTAAGTCTGCTATAAACCTCAAGAAATCTTTACTTCTCTTTAACTATTGAGACGAATCTGATCGACGCTAAAAGCGCACATGCCTACTATTAGCTCACGGTTATAGATCAACACCTTGATTTATAAGCATGGAAATCCCCTGAGTGAAACAACGAATTGCTGTGTGTAGTCTTTGCCCATCTCCCACGATGGGCTTTTTTTTATCCTGACTACGCGCGTGTCACTTCACAGGTACTGAGCATCCGCCATTCAGCAGGTACAACCCGCGTCTCCCCGGTGACGTTGACCGACACGATCTCACGGATGTCCGCCGACGATGCGCCAATCTGCAGTTCAAACTCACCCGGCTCAACAATGCGCTTGCCATCACGACGGGTGAAGTTAAACATCTCCACCGGCAGCGTAAAGGTCAGCGTGGCAGTCTCCCCCGGCGAGAGCGTGACGCGCTGGAAGGCCTTCAGCTCCTGGAGCGGTCGTACCTGCGTGGCGACCTTATCCCTGACGTAAACCTGCACCACTTCGCTGCCGCTGCGTTCGCCGTTATTGGTGACATCCAGACTGATGACCACCTCGCCGTCGACTGGCACGCTCGCTGCCGCTACCTTCGCGGCTCCCCAGCTAAACTGCGTCCAGCCGAGACCGAAACCAAACGGATAACGTGCACCGAAGTGGAACGCGAACGGCGTCCCGCCGCTTTTCAGCTTGTGATTGTAGTAATACGGCATCGCGCCGGCGCTTTTCGGCACGCTCACCACCAGGCGCCCCTGCGGCTCGGCGCGACCGGTTAGCACGTCCGCAATCGCCCAGCCACCTTCCTGCCCTGGCGCCCATGCCATCATCAACGCCGCGACCTTATCCTCCAGCCCCTGCAGGTTGTAGGGACGCCCGCCGGTCATGACAACGATGACCGGTTTTCCGGTTGCCACCAGCGCGTCCAGTAGCTGTTGCTGCACGCCGGGCAGGTTTAGCGAGTCGGTATCGGAGCCTTCCCCTACCGTGCCGCTCTGGAACAGCCCTGCGAGGTCGCCGACGCAGGCCACCACCACATCACTCTGCTGCGCAGCGTTTACCGCCTCGGGGATCAAGGCGGTACTCTGCGAAACCGGTGACTGCTGCATCGGTTTACCGCCGCTGTCGCCAGGGAAGACAGGTGCACCCGCCATGCGTTTTTCGATAATGTGGCACCCTTTGGCGTAGCGCACGTTCGCTGTGCCCAGGTAATGTTCCAGCGCCGCGCGCGGAGTCGTCACCTGCGAAGTCTCCTCCACCATATCGCTGATAATCAGGTGAACCGGGAAACTGTAGCCGCTGAGCAGGGCCAGCGGATCGTCTGCGGTCGGGCCCACCAGCGCCACGCGCGGTTTTCCACCGAGGGGCAAAATGCCGTTGTTTTCCAGAAGCGTGACAGATTGCGTCGCCACGTCCCGCGCGACCTGGCGGGTTGCCTCGTTTTGCAGATCGATCCCGTTTTCGTCGGCATACGGGTGTTCAAACAGCCCCAGCCGGAATTTTTCGGTCAGCACGCGCCCCACGATTTCATCGACTTTTGCCATGGAAATCAGCCCACGCTCAACGGCCTCTGCGAGGTGTCGTGCGCAGTCATCTTTCGGCAGTTCAACATCAAGCCCGGCGTTGAATGCCAGTGCGGCCGATTCCGCCGCATCGTGGGAAATGCCATGGTGCTGATGCAGCAGGCTGACGCCGCCATAATCCGCGACAATGATGCCGTCGAAACCCCACTGCTCACGCAACACGATGGTCAACAGGAAGCTGTCACTGTGTCCCGGCTGATTATCAATGTCATGATAGGCGGGCATCACCGAACCGGCATTGGCCAGCTTGACCGCCATTTCAAACGGCAGCAGGAAGGTGTCATTCAGCTCGCTAAAGCCCAGGTGGACCGGAGCATGGTTGCGCGCCCCTTCGCTGAACGAGTGACCCACGTAATGCTTAAGCGTCGCCAGCAGATCGCGCTTGTCGCTCTGCAACCCTTTGACGTATGCCGTCGCCATCACCCCCACCAGCCACGGATCTTCCCCGAAGGTCTCTTCGGTGCGCCCCCAGCGCACGTCGCGGGAAACGTCCAGTACCGGGGCCAGCCCCTGCTGGCAGCCCACAGAGCGCGCCTCTTTGCCAATCTGCTCTGCTGCACGCTGCACAAGTTCAGGGTTCCAGGTGGAACCGTAATTCAGCGAGGACGGGAACAGCGTTGCGTCTTTGCACAGCAGTCCTACCAGACACTCCTCGTGGAACAGCGCCGGAATGCCGAGACGGGTCTCTTCCATCATCATACGTTGCAGGCGGTTCGCCGCGCGCACGCCGGTTTTTGCGTCAACAATATGGGTGCCCAGCGGGCGGGTGATCTGCCCGACACCCAGTTTTAGCCGTTCCCCGAGCGACGCCTGCTCGCTCACACCGGCGAATTCGTCGCTCAGATCGCTTCGCTCGCGGTGGTTACCGTTTTCGTCGAGGATCAGCCAGTAGGCATGCATCTGGGCGAACTTCTCTTCCGGGGTCATACGCGCCAGTAAATCGGCGACGCGCTCGTGCACGGGACGTCCCGCGTCCTTATAGATAGCTGTCATGTTTTACTCCTGTAGTGCGGAAGGGGTTGCCGGGCTGAGCTGCCCCGCTTCGGGTCTGACCTCACGTTTGCTGGCCAGCTCACGGGCGATGGAATCCACCAGCCGGCTGTTAAGCTTGTAGATGGAAAGTAGCGCCACCATGCAGAGGAACAGCGCGCATGGGATAAGGGTGAAAAGCGCGTTAATGGTCGACAGCACGTGCGGCGTCTGGGCTGCCTGGCCCGGCGCATAATCCACCATGCCCAGTACCCAGCCCACCACCGCCCCGCCGAGCGCCAGGCCAAATTTGATGGCAAACAGCGCGGTGGAGAAGACCAGCCCGTCCAGGCGACGGCCGCTGCGATGCTCTTCGTAATCGACCACATCGGAGAACATGGTCCACTGGAGCGGTGTGGTGAGGTTTTGAATAAAGCTAAAGACAATGTTAAGGCCGAAGATCAGCCAGACCTGCGAAGGCGGCAGGAAGAAAATCAGCGCGCCGAAAATGACGAAGGAAATAATCGTCCACTGGTAAGCACGAACGCGGTCAAATTTCCCCAGCAGCCGTTCAGATAATAATGCGCCGCTTAAGGAGGCAACCATTCCGGAAACAATAAAGGCAAATACCAGATCCGGGCGCAACAGCACGTAGTTCACATAATACATCGTGGCGGAGCCGCGCGTTACCACCGCGGTCAGCAGCAAAATATTAAACAGGAACACAATACGCCACTGGCTGTTGCGGCCCAGCAGTTTTAAATCGGTAAGCATGGAGCCGGAGGTATCATTGCGCGGAGAATACCGCTCGCGGGTCATCAGGAAGCAACAGAAGAACAGCACAATGCCCAGCAGCCCCATCAGGCTCATGGCATAGAAATAGCCTTTCTGCACGTTGCCCTGGCCCAGCAGTGAGACCAGCGGCAAGGCGATAACCGTCACAATCAACCCGCCAATAAATGACAGACCAAAGCGCCATGACTGCAGGGAGTGACGCTCGCGCGGGTCCAGCGTCAGTGCGCCCGGCATGGCGCAGTAAGGCACGTTAATCGCGGAGTAAATCAGGCTCAGGATAGCGTAGGTCAGGCAGGCATAAACGATTTTAGCCGTCGGCCCGACGTCCGGTACATAGAAGGTGATAAGGCAGCTTACGCCAAAAGGAATGGCAAACCACAGCAGCCAGGGACGGAAACGACCATGACGCGTCCGGGTGCGGTCAACCAGTGCGCCAATGCACGGGTCGACAAACGCATCAACCACGCGCACCACTAAAAACATAGTTCCCATAATGGCCGCGGGTAAACCAAAAACATCCGTATAGAAGTAAGCAAGAAATAACGTGGCCGTTTGCCAGACCAGCGCGCTGGCCATATCACCTAAGCCATACCCTATTTTATCTTTGGTACGCAATACAGAGGAAAGTGTCATTGTTATTTGCCTTTTTATCAGGTTAAAACGTATTTCAACCAGTAGCGCATCTTCTGAAGAGAAATGCGCAGTAAGGCTCAAGTATTAGCAACGCTTTGCGCGCTAACAATTGTCTAAATTAACAGACAAATTATGATATTTGGTTTTTTACTTTATTTGTGATGGGGAGCAAATAAGAAAACAAATAAAAAAGGCGAGGAATAATATCCTCGCCTTTTCGGGTCATGCTGGCGTTACTTGTTCAGTTCCGCCAGGCTCAGCCAGGTCTGCACCACGGTGTCCGGGTTCAGGGACAGGCTATCAATCCCCTCCTCCATCAGCCAGGCGGCAAAGTCTTCATGGTCAGAAGGACCCTGACCACAAATCCCGACGTATTTACCCTGTTTCTTCGCCGCACGGATGGACATGGAGAGCAGCGCTTTCACCGCCTCGTTACGCTCATCGAACAGCTCAGAGACCACGCCGGAGTCACGGTCCAGACCCAGCGCCAGCTGCGTCATGTCGTTCGAGCCGATAGAGAAGCCGTCAAAGTGTTCGAGGAACTGCTCGGCCAGCAGGGCGTTGGACGGGATCTCACACATCATGATGATCTTCAATCCGTTTTCACCGCGCTTGAGCCCCTGACGCGCCAGCTCGTCCACTACCGCTTTCGCCTGATCCACCGTACGCACGAACGGGATCATGATTTCGACGTTGGTCAGCCCCATGTCGTTGCGCACGCGTTTCACCGCTTCACACTCCAGCGCGAAGCAGTCGCGGAAGCTGTCGGACACGTAGCGTCCGGCGCCGCGGAAGCCCAGCATTGGGTTCTCTTCTTCCGGCTCGTAGCGCTCACCGCCGACCAGGTTGGCGTATTCGTTTGACTTAAAGTCAGACAGACGGACGATCACGCGTTTCGGGTAGAACGCCGCGCCCAGCGTGGCGATCCCTTCGGTCAGACGGCCAACGTAGAACTCTTTCGGCGAGTCGTAGCCTTTCATCATCTCGCGAATTTCGTTCTGCAGTTTCGCGTCCTGGTCGTCAAACTCCAGCAGCGCACGCGGGTGCACGCCGATCATGCGGTTGATGATAAATTCCAGACGCGCCAGGCCAACGCCTTCGTTCGGCAGGCAGGCGAAGTCAAACGCACGGTCCGGGTTACCGACGTTCATCATAATTTTCAACGGCAGATCCGGCATGGTATCCACGCTGGAGCTCTTCACGCTGAAGTCGAGGATATCGGCATACACGTAGCCCGTATCGCCTTCGGCACAGGAGACGGTTACGTTCTGTCCGTCCTTCATGCGTTCGGTTGCGTCACCGCAGCCGACAACCGCAGGAATACCCAGTTCGCGGGCAATGATCGCCGCATGGCAGGTACGGCCGCCACGGTTGGTGACGATGGCCGCCGCTTTCTTCATGATCGGTTCCCAGTCCGGGTCGGTCATGTCGGTCACCAGTACGTCGCCTGGCTCAATACGGTTCATCTCGCTGATGTCGTGGATCACTTTCACCGGACCGGCACCGATGCGGTGACCAATCGCGCGACCTTCCGCCACAATTTTGCCCTGGGCGTGCAGCGTATAACGCTCCATCACCTGACCGCGAGAACGGACGGTCTCCGGACGCGCCTGGACGATAAACAGCTTGCCGGTGTTCCCGTCTTTCGCCCATTCGATATCCATCGGACGGCCGTAGTGTTTTTCAATCTGCACCGCCTGCTTCGCCAGTTCCTGCACTTCGGCGTCGGTCAGGGAGAAGCGGTCGCGCTGCTCCTGCGGCACATCTTCAATCTTAACCTGCTTGCCATGCTCCTGGGTTGGGGCATAGATCATGCGGATTTTTTTCGAGCCCATGGTGCGGCGCACCACCGCCGGGCGACCCGCGGCCAGCGTAGGCTTGTGTACATAAAATTCGTCAGGATTCACCGCGCCCTGCACCACCATCTCACCCAGACCCCATGCAGAGGTGATGAACACCACCTGGTCGAAACCCGATTCGGTATCGATGGAGAACATCACGCCGGATGAGCCTACGTCTGAACGCACCATGCGCTGGACGCCAGCGGAGAGCGCGACGCCGCGATGGTCGTAGCCCTGGTGCACGCGATAGGAGATGGCGCGGTCGTTGAACAGGGAAGCAAATACGTGCTTCACGGCCACCAGCACCGCATCATAGCCCTGAACGTTCAGGAAGGTTTCCTGCTGCCCGGCGAACGACGCGTCCGGCATGTCTTCTGCGGTTGCGGAAGAACGCACGGCAAAGGAGGCCTGCGCATCGTCAGCGGAGAGCTGGTTGTAAGCATCGTGAATGGCTTTTTCCAGTTCCGGCTGGAAAGGTGTGTCGATGATCCACTGGCGGATCTGCGCCCCGGCTTTAGCAAGCTCGGTCACATCATCAATATCCGTTTTATCCAGCAGGTCGTAAATGCGCTGGTTTACACCGCTCTGGTCTAAAAACAGGTTAAACGCATCGGCGGTTGTGGCAAACCCGTTTGGTACGGAAACACCCATACCGGACAGATTTGTAATCATTTCACCCAGGGAGGCATTTTTGCCCCCAACTCTGTCTACATCATTCATGCCGAGTTGGTTATACCAAAGCACCAGCGGTGACGAGCCATTGTTGGACATCGAAACAATCCTTTTGTGATATTTGATCGGAGTAAGTAACACCTGACTACGTATTTATACTGGCATATTTATTTGCGCTAAAAAAACGGTGAATCGTGTAAGCAATTTAAATTTTCAACTTTTCGGATAGTTTCCCACCAGCGATTAACCCGATGATTCCTCTATATTCAGCCGTTAACCACAAAAATAAAGACGCTATTTGAAAAATGAAATCCACTTTTCAGGAAAATCAAAAACAGTGTTTCATTCATAATTAGGATAAGTTCTTTGCTGTGGAAATTACTTTTTTAATTTATGCTTTCAGACAATTACGTATGATATTCAGGGTGGGTAAAATGGATAATGCTGTCGATCGTCACGTTTTTTATATTTCTGATGGTACGGCGATCACCGCCGAGGTGCTGGGCCACGCGGTCATGTCGCAGTTCCCCGTATCGATTAACAGCATCACGCTGCCGTTCGTGGAAAATGAGAGCCGCGCCAAAGCGGTGAAGGACCAGATCGACGCCATCTACCAGCAGACCGGCGTCCGTCCGCTGGTGTTCTACTCCATCGTTATCCCCGAAATTCGCCACATCATTTTGCAAAGCGAGGGCTTCTGCCAGGATATCGTCCAGGCGCTGGTGGCCCCGCTCCAGAGCGAGCTGAAGCTTGACCCGACGCCTATCGCCCACCGTACCCATGGGCTGAACCCCGGCAACCTGACCAAATACGATGCGCGTATTGCCGCCATCGACTACACCCTGGCGCATGACGATGGTATTTCTCTGCGCAATCTCGACCAGGCACAGGTGATTTTACTTGGCGTGTCGCGTTGCGGTAAAACGCCGACCAGCCTCTATCTGGCGATGCAGTTCGGCATTCGCGCCGCCAACTACCCCTTTATTGCCGACGACATGGATAACCTGGTGCTGCCCGCTGCGCTCAAACCGCTGCAGCACAAGCTGTTCGGACTAACGATTAACCCGGAGCGTCTGGCCGCGATCCGCGAAGAGCGCCGCGAGAACAGCCGCTACGCCTCCATGCGCCAGTGCCGCATGGAGGTCTCCGAAGTGGAAGCGCTGTACCGCAAAAACCAGATCCCGTGGCTGAACAGCACTAACTATTCGGTAGAAGAGATCGCCACCAAAATTCTCGACATCATGGGACTTAATCGTCGCATGTACTAATATGCTAGTACATTAACTCAGATTCGGGTATCATCCTCTGCAACAACGGGGCGGTATCGCCCCGAACTTGAAATCAGCAGGGATTGGTTTAATGTGATGCCCATCACTTCCCGGTAGTCTGCCGATGAAGCAAAAATTTTCTGAGACAAATCATGAATAAAACCGACGAACTCCGCACAGCGCGCATTGACAGCCTGGTCACACCGGCTGAACTGGCTCAGCGGCATCCCGTTTCCGCCACGGTTGCGGAACATGTTACGGCCTCCCGCCGACGTATTGAAAAAATCCTGAATGGTGAAGACAAGCGTCTTCTGGTCGTGATTGGCCCTTGCTCTATCCACGATCTGGATGCAGCACTGGATTATGCCAAACGCCTTCAGGGACTGCGGGATAAGTATCAGCATCGCCTTGAAATTGTGATGCGCACCTACTTTGAAAAACCGCGTACCGTGGTGGGCTGGAAAGGGCTGATTTCCGATCCCGATCTCAACGGCAGCTATCGTGTGAATCACGGTATCGAACTGGCACGCAAGCTGCTGCTCCAGGTCAACGAGCTGGGCGTCCCGACGGCGACTGAATTTCTCGATATGGTGACCGGGCAATTTATTGCCGATTTGATCAGCTGGGGCGCGATCGGCGCACGCACCACTGAAAGCCAGATCCACCGCGAGATGGCCTCCGCCCTCTCCTGTCCGGTCGGCTTTAAAAACGGGACCGATGGCAACACCCGTATCGCTGTTGACGCGATCCGCGCCTCGCGTGCCAGCCACATGTTCCTGTCGCCGGATAAAAGTGGTCATATGACTATCTACCAGACCAGCGGTAACCCTTACGGGCACATCATTATGCGTGGCGGGAAGAAACCCAATTACCATGCCGACGATATCGCCGCCGCGTGCGAAACACTGGCCGAATTCGATCTGCCGGAACATCTGGTGGTGGACTTTAGCCACGGTAACTGCCAGAAGCAGCACCGCCGCCAGCTGGACGTTTGCGATGAAATTTGCCAGCAGATCCGCAGCGGTTCAACCGCCATCGCGGGCATTATGGCCGAAAGCTTTATCAAGGAAGGTACGCAGAAAATCGTTGCCGGACAGCAGATGGTGTACGGCCAGTCAATCACCGATCCGTGCCTGAGCTGGGAAGACAGCGAACTGCTGCTGGAAAAGCTGGCGTCTGCGATAGATACGCGCTTCTGACCCCCGCCGGGTGGCGCTGCGCTTACCCGGCCTACGGTTCGTGCCCTTTTCCCTCTCCCTGTGGGAGAGGATCGGGGTGAGGGCATCAGACCGCACCTTCCCCCAAAATTTGATCCCGTCACATTATTTTCACAAAAACGCTTGCCGTGAAATTGTAGTTTATTGATAATGATTATCATTGTTACATTGATTGTTATTTATAAACATTATGTCACCTACGGATAACCGCGCGGCAACGCCAGCAAACAAACACACAGCGCCCGCCCCTGCCTCCACCGATCGTCGCATCGACAGCAAAAGCCTGCTGGGTGATGAGGGCCGGGTGATTATCGAGCATGACGGCCAGCACTACCTGCTGCGCCAGACGAATGCCGGAAAATTGATCCTCACAAAATAAACCAAAACATTCGCCAGCCACCCAGGTGACCCCCAGGCAGCCAGCGCTTTCGATTCTTTATGGAGAGTTGCTATGCCACACCTGCATACCGCATGTTTACGCCCGTCACTTCTGGCGCTGGCGATTGTCAGTACCCTGCCGGGCGTCGCGTTTGCTGCCGCAGATGAAATAACCGTCACCGCGACCGGCAACGCCCGTAGCGCCTTCGAAGCCCCAATGATGGTGAGCGTGATTGACGCCGCTGCCCCGGAAAAACAGACCGCCAGCTCTGCCGCCGACCTGCTGCGTAACGTGCCAGGCCTGATGCTGGACGGCACCGGCCGCACCAACGGTCAAGACGTTAATCTGCGCGGTTATGACCGACGCGGCGTGCTGGTGCTGGTTGACGGCGTGCGTCAGGGTACCGACACCGGACACCTCAACAGCACGTTCCTCGACCCGGCGCTGATCAAACGTATCGAAGTTGTGCGCGGTCCGTCGGCGCTGCTCTACGGCAGCGGTGCGCTGGGTGGCGTGATTTCCTATGACACCGTTGACGCCAGCGATCTCCTGGAACCGGGCAAAAACAGCGGTTACCGCGTGTTTGGTACCGGTGCGACGGGCGATCATAGCCTCGGGATGGGGGCCAGCGCCTATGGCCGCATCGATACGCTTGACGGTCTGGTGTCATGGTCCAGCCGTGACCGCGGCGATATCCGCCAGAGCGACGGCAAGCGTGCCCCAAACGACGAATCCATTAATAACATGCTGGCGAAAGGCAGCTGGAAAATCGACCCGGCTCAGACGTTAAGCGGCTCCCTGCGCTACTACAACAACGCCGCGCAGGAGCCGAAAAACCCGCAAACCTCCGGTGCCACCAGCAGCAACCCCATCACCGACCGCTCCACCATCCAGCGTGATGCACAGCTGGGTTACCGTCTGGCGCCGGAAGGGAACGACTGGCTGAACGCCGATGCAAAAGTTTACTGGTCAGAGGCGCGCATAAATGCCCAGAACATCGACAGCACCGGTGAGTTCCGCAAGCAGACCACCAAAGGCGGCAAAGTAGAAAACCGTACCCGCCTGTTCGGCGACACCTTTGCCTCTCACCTTTTGACCTACGGCGGGGAATATTATCGTCAGGAACAACGTCCGGGTGGCACCACCACCGGCTTCCCGGAGGCGAAAATCGACTTTAGCTCCGGCTGGCTGCAGGATGAAATCACCCTGCGCGATCTGCCCGTGACCCTGCTGGGCGGCACGCGCTATGACAACTATCGGGGTAGCAGCGAGGGCTACGACGACGTGGATGCCGACAAGTGGTCCTCCCGCGCCGGGTTAACCGTCAGCCCTACCGACTGGCTGATGCTGTTTGGCTCTTACGCTCAGGCCTTCCGCGCCCCGACCATGGGCGAGATGTATAACGACGCCAAACACTTCTCCATCGGCAGTTTCTACACTAACTACTGGGTGCCTAACCCGAACCTGCGCCCGGAAACCAACGAAACGCAGGAGTTTGGTTTTGGCCTGCGCTTTGACGACCTGATGCTCGCCAACGATGGGCTGGAGTTCAAGGCCAGCTATTTCGATACCAAAGCCAAAGATTACATCTCCACCACCGTCAATTTTGCCGCGGCGACCACCATGTCGTACAACGTTCCGAACGCCAAAATCTGGGGCTGGGACGTGATGGCAAAATACTCGGCCGACCTGTTTAACCTCGATCTGGCCTATAACCGCACGCGCGGAAAAGATACCGATACCGGCGAGTACATCTCCAGCATCAACCCGGACACCGTCACCAGCAGGCTGGATATTCCGGTGGCGCAAAGCGGCTTCTCCGTGGGCTGGATCGGCACCTTTGTCGATCGTTCAACCCATGTCAGCAGCAGTTACAGCAAACAGCCGGGCTATGCGGTCAACGACATCTACGTCAGCTATAAGGGCCAGGAGCAGCTCAAGGGCATCACCACCACGCTGGTGCTGGGTAACGCTTTCGACAAGGAGTACTGGTCTCCTCAGGGTATTCCGCAGGACGGTCGTAACGGCAAGATTTTTGTGAGTTATCAGTGGTAATTCCCCGCGGGGCAACTATTCAGAAGGAAAAGACAATGGATCACTACACGCGCTGGCTGGCGCTAAAAGAAGAAAACCCGGGTAAGTATGCGCGCGATATTGCAGGGTTAATGAACCTCAGTGAAGCAGAACTGACCTTTGCGCGCGTGGGCCATGATGCCTGGCGACTGCGCGGTGAAATTCGCGAGATCTTAGGCGCGCTTGAAGCCGTAGGGGAAACAAAATGCATCTGCCGCAACGACTATGCCGTTCACGAGCAGGCAGGCAGCTTCACCCATCAGCACCTGAACGGCCACGCCGGGCTGGTGCTGAACCCGCGCGGACTGGATCTGCGCCTGTTCCTCAACCAGTGGGCAAGCGCGTTTCATCTCAGCGAAACCACCACACGCGGCGAGCGGCAGAGCATTCAGTTTTTCGATCATCAGGGTGATGCCGTACTGAAAGTTTACACCACGGACAACACCGACCTCGCCGCCTGGGCTGACGTGTTGACCCGCTTTATCTTTGCCGATAACCCACCGCTTGAGCTGAAGGCTGCCGAGGCCCCGCTGTATGCCGAAAATGCAGATGCCGCCCTCGTGGACAAAGCGTGGCGTGCAATGACTGACGTGCACCAGTTCTTCGGCCTGCTGAAACGCCACAACCTCAGCCGCCAGCAGGCATTTCGCCTGGTGGGCGACGACCTCGCCTGCCAGGTTGAAAACAACGCGCTGGCACTGCTGCTGGAAACCGCGCGCCAGCACGGCAACGAAATCATGATCTTCGTGGGTAACCGCGGCTGCGTGCAGATCTTCACCGGCGCGGTGGAGAAAGTCGTGCCGATGAAAGGCTGGCTGAACATCTTTAACCCCACCTTTACCCTGCATCTGCTGGAGGAAACGATTGCGGAGAGCTGGGTCACGCGCAAACCGACTTCAGACGGCCACGTTACCAGCCTGGAACTGTTTGCCGCAGACGGCACGCAAATTGCCCAACTCTATGGTCAGCGTACGGAAGGCGACCCGGAGCAGAGCCAGTGGCGTAGCCAGATTGATGCCCTGACGCCAAAAGGGCTGGCCGCATGAAGACGTGGTTTGCCCTGCTGAGCGCCCTGCCGCTGGTGGCGTTTGCCGCCGCGCAGGAGAAAATTGTCACCCTTGGCGGCGACGTCACGGAGATTGTTTATGCGCTTGGCGCGGACTCTTCGCTGGTCGCTCGCGACAGTACCAGCCAGTGGCCGCAGGCAGCGAACGCGCTCCCCGATGTGGGCTATTTGCGCCAGCTTAACGCCGAAGGGATTTTGTCCATGCGTCCCACGCTGGTGCTGGCCAGCGATCAGGCGCAGCCGTCTCTGGCGCTAAAGCAGGTTGAACGCAGTCACGTCAGGGTGATTACCGTTCCTGGCCGCAACGATCTGAGCGTCATTGACGAAAAGATCCGCATTATTGCCGAGGCAACGCACCGTGAAGCGCAGGGAGAGAGCCTGCGCCGCTCGCTACGTCAGGCGGTGGCGGCTCTGCCCGCAGAACCGCTCAACAAACGGGTGCTGTTTATCCTCAACCACGGGGGAATGACCGCCATGGCCGCCGGACAGCAAACCGGCGCCGATGCCGCCATTCGTGCCGCCGGGTTGCAGAACGCGATGCAGGGTTTCACACGGTATCAGCCGCTGTCGCAGGAAGGGATTATTGCCAGCCAGCCCGACCTGGTGGTGATTTCGCAGGACGGCGTGAACGCGCTGGGTGGCGAGGCGAATCTGTGGAAGCTGCCCGGACTGGCGCAAACCCCGGCGGGACGGCACAAACAGCTGCTGGCGATTGATGACATGGCGCTGCTGGGTTTCAGCGTGCGCACGCCGGAAGCCATCCGGCAGTTGCGTGCTAAAGCGGAGCAACTGCCCTGATGTCCCGGCGGATCGCACTGTCGTTGTGGATGCTGGCCGCAATTCTGAGCATCATGACCCTTACGGCAACAGGCTTTGGGGCATTGCCTCTGCCGGTCAGCCTGCTGTGGAACGGCAGCGATGAGGCGATGCGTCAGATCTGGCTGACCATTCGCCTGCCCCGCGTGCTGCTGGCGCTGGTGATTGGCGGCGCGCTGGCGCTGGCCGGGTGCGTGATGCAGGGACTGTTCCGCAACCCGCTGGCAGACCCGGGTTTGCTTGGGATCAGCAGCGGCGCGGCGCTGGCGGTCGCGCTGTGGGTGGTTATTCCTGTCACGTTGCCGGCCCTGATGATGCTTTACGCCCCGATGGTTGCGGCATTCCTCGGCGCGCTGGCAGCAACCGTTGTGATTTTTCTGCTCAGCCAGCAGCGTCACGGTTCCCTGTCCCGTTTACTGCTGGTGGGGATCGCCATCAACGCCCTGTGCGGCGCGGCCGTCGGTCTCCTTTCCTGGCTTAGCAACGATGCGCAGCTTCGCCAGCTTTCGCTCTGGGGAATGGGCAGCCTCGGGCAGGCGCAGTGGTCCACCCTGCTTGCGGTGAGCTCGCTGATGGTGCCTGCGGTTCTGATTATCTGGCGGCTGGCTGGTCCACTCAATTTGCTGCAGCTGGGTGATGAAGAGGCGCACTATCTCGGGGTGGATGTTGCCCGGGTACAGCGGATCCTGCTGCTGTGCAGCGCCCTGCTGGTCGCTGCGGCGGTGGCCATCAGCGGCGTGATTGGCTTTGTTGGCCTTGTGGTCCCACACCTGATGCGTATGTGGCTGGGGGCCGACCACCGGGCCGCGATCCCCGGCTCGGTGCTGGCCGGAGCGTTACTGCTGCTGGCTGCCGATACGCTGGCGCGCACTCTGGTCACCCCGGCGGAAATGCCCGTCGGGTTGTTGACCAGCCTTCTCGGTGCGCCGTGGTTCCTGTGGCTTATCTTTCGTCGTGGAGGTGCGCATGGCTGAACGCTATTGTGCGGAAAACCTGGTCTTTCACGCCGGGCAACGGACGCTGATCGACGATGTATCACTGACCTTATCTCAGGGTGAGCTCGTCGCGTTGATTGGCCCTAACGGTGCCGGGAAATCGACATTATTACGGCTGCTGACCGGCTATCTCACACCCGCAAGCGGGCGGTGCAGTCTGGCAGGCACGCCGCTTGCTGACTGGCCAACGGAGACCCTCGCCCGCTACCGGGCAGTGATGCGTCAAAATACGCAGCCCGGATTCGACTGGCCGGTGGAAGCCGTGGTCGGTATGGGGCGCGCCCCCTGGACGCGCTCCCCTGAGGCGTCAGTGGTTGAGGAGGTCATGGCGATCATAGGCTGTTTACCCCTGGCGGGCAGACGCTATTCGGCACTCTCCGGAGGCGAGCAGCAACGGATCCAGCTCGCTCGGGCACTGGCCCAACTCTGGTGCGACGGCGCCCCACGCGGCTGGCTGTTTCTTGATGAACCGACCTCCGCACTGGATCTCTTCCACCAGCAACATCTGCTGCGCCTGATGAAAACCCTGACCCGTCGGGGGCATCTCCACGTCTGCGTGGTTCTGCACGATCTTAATCTGGCGGCACTGTGGGCGGATCGTATCCTGCTGCTGCATAACGGCAGGCTGGTCTCCCGGGGGGCACCGGAGGACGTTTTGCAGGCCGGGACGCTGGCGCGCTGGTATGGCGCGCAGGTGCTGGTCGGCAGCCATCCGGCTCATGCCGTGCCGCAGGTGTTCCTCGCTCCCTGAGCGGGGTGGTAAAAATCCTTCAGCGTTTCCAGCAGGGCATGCGCCGCTTTAGAGAGCTGCGTGTGCCCGGGATGGATCACCCCGATGCACTTTTCAATGGGCGGGTTATCCAGCGGAATACAGACCGCCCCCAGGGAAGCCATCTGCGCCTCGCAGAGCGCCGGCACGGCGCTGCCACCCAGCCCGCTGGCGACCATGCGCCCTACCGTCACCAGTTGATGACTCTCCAGCGCCACGTCCAGCTTTCTGCCGCTCCGCGCCAGCTCCTCCTCCATCATCAGACGTACCGCCGAAGGGCGCTGCAGGGTGATGAAATCCAGCGTCAGCAACTCCTCCCATGCCAGGCGTTTTTTTCCCGCAAGCGCGGAATCTTTCGGCACAATGGCGACAAACCTGTCCAGCCCCAGCGGCGTAAACAGCAGGTTATGCGTGGGTGCCGGCTCAAAAGCTATTCCCATCTCAACCCGCCCTTCCCGCACCATCTCAATCACCTGCTCGTTGATGACATCATGCACGGTGACGTTAACCCCGGCATGGCGATCGCGAAACGCTTTCAGCACTTCCGGTAAAACGTTGGCGGCAAACGACGGCATCGCCGCGACCGAGATTTTGCCGCGCTGGAGCGTAAAGCACTGGTGCATTGCCTCTTCCACGTTATCCCAGTCGGCCAGCAGCTGCCGCGCCATCGGCAGAAATGTTTCTCCCTCCTGCGTGAGGGCAACCTTGCGCGTGCTCCGCTGCAACAGCGGCCCACCGAGCGCATCTTCCAGGCTTTTAATCGTCAGGCTCAGCGCTGGCTGGGAAAGATTTAAGCGTTCGCTGGCGTGCGCGAAATTGAGAGTGTGAGCTACCGCTAAAAACGCGCGTAACTGTTTGACACTCATTCTCATTTTTCATCCTGTTAACTAATTGAAAAAATTTAGTTAACAGGAAATTAATAAGAAATCCAAATGAGTGGGTCACAAATTCAAAATTAACAAATGAGTCGCCACCCCTAATGATACCGGCACGGTTAACGGGAGGGATGACTATGGCAGGACTGGATAAGCGCGTCAGCAGCTATGCGCAGGCGCTGGATGGGCTGACGGACGGCATGACCTTGCTGGCGGGCGGCTTCGGGCTGTGCGGTATTCCTGAGAACCTGATTGCAGAGGTTCGACGCCGTCAGGTGAAAGATCTGACGGTCGTGTCAAACAACTGCGGCGTGGATGGTTTCGGTCTGGGGATACTGCTCGAAACGCGCCAGGTTCGCAAAGTGGTGGCGTCTTACGTCGGCGAGAACGCGCTGTTTGAGCAGCAGGTACTGAGCGGGGAACTGGCAATCGAACTTACTCCGCAGGGGACGCTGGCAGAAAAGGTCCGCGCGGGCGGGGCCGGTATTCCGGCGTTTTATACGGCCACCGGTTATGGCACCCCCGTGGCAGCGGGCAAAGATGTGCGCCAGTTTGGCGGTAAAAATTACATTCTTGAAGAGGCCATTACCGGTGATTTCGCACTGGTTAAGGGCTGGAAAGCGGACTGGTACGGCAACGTTATCTATCGCCATACCGCGCAAAATTTTAATCCACTGATGGCAACGGCGGGCCGAATCACGGTTGTGGAGGTGGAAGAGATTGTTCCGCCGGGTGAACTGCCTCCGTCGGCTATTCATACGCCGGGAATTTACGTCGACAGGCTGATTGTCGGCCAGTTTGAAAAACGCATTGAACAGCGCACGCTGCGCGCGCAAGGAGTCTGACGATGTTAACCCGAGAACAGATGGCGATGCGCGTCGCCCGCGAACTGCGCGACGGGTATTACGTCAACCTGGGGATCGGCATCCCTACGCTGGTGGCGAATTATATTCCCCCGGAAATGGACGTGATGCTGCAGTCGGAAAACGGTCTGCTCGGAATGGGGGCTTTTCCCGATGAGCAGAGCCTTGATGCCGACATGATCAACGCCGGAAAACAGACGGTCACTGCGCGGACCGGCGCGGCCATTTTCGACTCGGCCCAGTCGTTTGCCATGATCCGCGGCGGCCATGTGGATCTGACCGTGCTGGGCGCATTTGAAGTCGATGTCGAGGGCAACATTGCCTCGTGGATGATCCCCGGAAAGATGGTGAAAGGGATGGGTGGCGCGATGGATCTCGTTGCCGGGGCGCAGAACATCATTGTGGTGATGACCCACGCTGCAAAAAACGGTGACTCCAAACTGCTGCCGCGCTGCACGCTGCCGCTCACCGGTGTGGGCTGCATCCGTCGGGTCCTGACCGATCTCGCGTTGCTGGAGATAGCGGACGGCGCGTTCATCCTGCGGGAGTACGCCCCGGGTGTCGGTATCGACGAGATTGTCCGTAAAACGGCCGGAAAAATCATTGTGGCGGACGACGTTCGCGAGATGCGCTTCAACTGAGGACTCAACATGAAAAAGGTCATGATTGTCGGGGCAACGCGAACCCCCATTGGCAGTTTTCGCGGTTCGCTCTCGCCCCTTTCAGCCATTGAGCTGGGTGCCGTCACGGTACAGCGTCTGCTGGAGAGCAGCGGCCTTCACCCAGAGCAAATAGACGAACTGGTTTTCGGTCAGGTGCTGACGGCCGGGTGTGGACAAAACCCCGCCCGCCAGACGGCCATCACTGCCGGATTACCCGTCAGCACCCCGGCGACAACGGTCAATCTGGTGTGCGGCGCGGGGTTGAAAGCGGTACAGCTCGCCGCCCAGGCAATCCGCTGCGGTGACGCAGACGTGGTTATCGCTGGCGGCCAGGAGAGCATGAGTAACGCCCCGTATCTGCTGGATGGCGCACGTTCAGGGCTGCGTTTTGGGCATACGGGCCTGCAGGACAGCATGATCACCGACGGCCTGTGGGACGCCTTCAACGATTACCACATGGGCATCACTGCGGAAAACGTCGCCCGTGAGTACGGCATTTCCCGCGAGCAACAGGATGCCTTCGCCTTCCGGTCACAGCAAAAGGCAGCGTCCGCCATTGAGACTGGTCGGTTTGACGCCGAAATAGCGCCAGTGACGGTGAAACAGGGCAAACGTGCGCCACAGATTGTCCGCCATGATGAACAGCCACGCCCGGAAACCACCGCCGGGCAGCTTGCACAGCTTCGCCCCGCATTTTTGCATGACGAGGGCACGATCACGGCCGGGAACGCCTCCACCCTTAACGATGGTGCCGCCGCGGTACTGCTGATGAGCGAGGAAAAGGCGCGGGAAAGCGGGTTACCTGTTCTTGGCCACATTGTGAGTTACGCCGTGACAGGCGTTGATCCGTCGGTGATGGGCATCGGCCCGGTCAGCGCCTGCCGGACGGCGCTGGCGCGGGCGGGCTGGACGCTCGACGACGTCGATCTCATTGAAGCCAACGAAGCCTTTGCCGCACAGGCACTGGCGGTGGGCAAAGAGCTTGGCTGGGATGAACAGAACGTCAACGTTAACGGTGGCGCCATCGCCCTGGGCCATCCGATTGGCGCATCCGGCTGTCGCATCCTGGTGACCCTGCTCCATGAAATGCAGCGCCGGGGGGTAACAAAGGGACTTGCCACCCTGTGCGTTGGCGGCGGACAAGGCATTGCCCTGACCGTTGAGCGTTAAACCTCTCGTTGGTACCCGAATAATAATTAAAGTGAGGAGTCGTAATGAGTGTGTTAATAGCCCTGGCGGCGCTGGGATTACTGATGCTGGCGGCCTACCGCGGATACAGCGTGATTTTGTTTGCGCCGATTGCGGCGCTTGGTGCCGTGCTGCTGACCGATCCGGGTGCCGTCGGCCCGACGTTTACTGGCCTGTTTATGGAAAAGATGGTCGGCTTCGTTAAACTCTATTTCCCGGTGTTCCTGCTGGGGGCGGTGTTTGGCAAGCTGATTGAGCTTTCCGGTTTTTCACGATCCATCGTTGCCGCCGCGATCCAGATCCTCGGTCGTCGGCACGCTATCCCCGTGATAGTCCTGGTGTGTGCGCTGTTAACCTACGGCGGCGTGTCGCTGTTCGTGGTGGCATTTGCGGTGTACCCGTTTGCCGCCGAACTGTTCCGCCAGAGCGGCATTCCTAAACGGTTAATCCCCGCTACCGTGGCGCTGGGGGCGTTCTCGTTTACCATGGACGCCCTGCCCGGCACGCCGCAAATCCAGAACATTATTCCCACCAGCTTCTTTGGCACTAACGCCTGGGCGGCCCCGTGGCTGGGTCTTATCGGCTCTCTGTTTATTATCTTCTTTGGCCTGCTCTGGCTGGAGCGGCAGCGGCGTAAGGCGATCAATAACAATGAAGGTTATGGCACGGACCTGAAAAACGAACCTGAAACGCCGGACAATATTCATCTCCCGCATCCGCTGATTGCTCTCTCCCCGCTGCTGGTCGTGGGTATATTGAACCTGCTGTTTACCCGCTGGATCCCCGGCTGGTACGGTACGAGTCATGAGCTTACCCTGCCAGGACTGGCGAAACCGATTGTGACCGAGGTGAGCAAGATCACCGCCATCTGGGCCGTGGAGGCGGCGCTGCTCTCCGGTATTGTGCTGGTGTTGATTTTTGGTTTTCGCAATATCCGGGGACGTCTGGCAGAAGGCAGCCGAACGGCGGTGAGCGGCGCCATCCTCGCGGCGATGAATACCGCGTCCGAATACGGTTTCGGCGCGGTTATCGCCGCCCTGCCCGGTTTTCTGGTGTTATCTAAAGCGCTGTCTGCCATCCCGAACCCGTTGCTGAACGAAGCCATCAGCGTGACCGTTCTCGCCGGGATCACCGGCTCAGCGTCCGGCGGAATGAGTATTGCCCTTGCGGCCATGGCGGACACCTTTGTTGCTGCCGCCCACGCGGCCAATATCCCGCTTGAGGTGTTGCACCGCGTGGCGTCAATGGCAAGCGGCGGGATGGATACGCTTCCCCATAACGGGGCGGTGATTACCTTGCTGGCCATCACCGGCCTGAGCCATCGTCAGGCCTACGGCGGCATTTTCGCTATCACTATCATTAAAAGCCTGGCAGTGCTTTTTGTCATTGCCGTGTTCTATCTGACCGGCATTGTGTAAGGAGAGAAAAATGAATCTGAACGGTAAAATCGCCCTGGTGACCGGCTCGACAAGCGGCATTGGCCTGGGGATCGCTCGCGTGCTGGCGAAATCAGGGGCGCAGTTAATTCTCAACGGTTTCGGTGACAGCGGCTCAGCGCGAGAAGAAATTGCACAACTGGGCAAAAAGCCGGGCTACCACGATGCCGACCTGCGTGACGTGTTGCAGATTGAAGCCATGATGCGCTACGCCGAATCGCAGTTTGGCGGCGTGGATATTCTTGTTAACAATGCCGGGATACAGCATGTGGCTCCGGTGGAGACCTTCCCGGTGGAGAAATGGAACGACATTATCGCCATTAACCTTTCTGCGGTGTTTCACACCAGCCGGCTGGCGTTGCCCGCCATGCGTGAACAAAACTGGGGACGCATCATTAATATCGCCTCCGTTCACGGGCTGGTTGCGTCGAAAGAGAAGTCCGCCTACGTTGCCGCCAAGCATGGCGTGGTGGGCTTTACCAAATCCCTGGCGCTGGAAACCGCACGCACCGGCGTGACCGCCAATGCCCTCTGCCCGGGGTGGGTACTGACCCCGCTGGTACAACAGCAAATCGATAAGCGCATCGCGGATGGCGTCCCGCCGGAACTGGCGCAAGACCAGCTTCTCGGGGAAAAGCAGCCTTCAGGTGAATTTGTCACCCCGGAGCAGTTGGGCGAACTGGCGCTGTTTTTATGCAGCGACAGCGCCGTTAACGTTCGCGGCGCCGCGTGGAATATGGATGGCGGCTGGGTGGCACAGTGAGTTTCTGGCCGGGTAAGGCGAAGCCGCTACACGGCCAGAAATGTTTAGCTTGAGCAACTCACTTCCAGCCGTTTGCCCCAGTCTGGCGGGCGGCTGATATAGTCATCATCCCGGTCGGCAAACGGCGTGCGCAACGCCAGGTGCAGACGGTGCAACTCGTCATACTCTCCCTGCTCTGCCTGTTCAATCGCCCGCTGCGCCAGCCAGTTGCGCAACACCATCGCGGGATTCGTCGCGTTCATCTGCGTCTGACGGGCGGCGTCATCGACCTGTTCCTGCTGCAAGCGGGAGCGGTAACGTGCAAACCAGTCGTCAAAGGCCTGCCTGTCAATAAACTCGTCGCGCAGCGGCGAGGCAGCACTGTGCTGCTCCGTCTGGCCCAGCATCCGGAAAGTGCGGGTATAATCACTCCCCTCACGCGCCATCAGTGCAAACAGATCGTTCAGGATCTCGTTATCCCCTTTCTCCTGGGTCATCAGCCCCAGCTTGTTGCGCATCAGCGTGCCATATTCTCGCAGCAAAACGTCCTGATAGCTGTCGAGTGTATCATTCAGGGCATCGACATCCATAAACGGCGACAATGTTTGCGCAAACCGCTGCAGGTTCCATAGCCCAACCGCTGGCTGGTTGTCAAAACTGTAACGTCCCTGATAGTCAGAGTGGTTGCAGATATACCCCGGCTGATAATCATCCAGAAAACCAAACGGCCCATAATCAAAGGTCAGCCCGAGGAGCGACATGTTGTCAGTGTTCATTACCCCATGCGCAAAGCCCACCGTTTGCCAGCGAGCAATCATCCTGGCGGTACGGGCGACCACGTCCCGGAACCAGAGAACGTATTTATCAGCCTCATCCTGCAAATGCGCCCAATGGCGGCGAATAGCGTAGTCCGCGAGCTGACGAACCTTGTCCGTCTCACGACGATAGTAAAAGTGCTCAAAATGGCCAAAGCGCAGATGGCTTTGTGCGATACGCATCAGCATCGCCCCTTTTTCTACCGTTTCGCGCATAACCGGCGTGTCGCTGGTGACAATCGACAGCGCGCGCGTGGTGGGGATCCCCAGAGCATGCATGGCTTCAGATGCCAGGCATTCACGTATTGTTGAACGTAATACTGCGCGGCCATCGCCCATCCGAGAATAAGGGGTAAGACCTGCACCTTTCAGATGCCAGTCAACCGTCTCTCCGTTGGAAAGCTGTTGTTCGCCCAGCAGGATCCCCCTGCCGTCGCCCAGCTGTCCCGCCCAGACGCCAAACTGGTGTCCGCTATAGACCTGGGCAAGAGGTTGCATACCGGGCAGAAGCGTTTCGCCTCCCCAGACGCCCGCGCCCCCGGAAGGCTTAAACATCTCAGGCGGAACGGCCAGTTCATCGGCCAGCCGGTCGTTGTGCCAGATAAGACGTGAATTGTGTAACGGTGTGGGTTTGAGTGCGGTGTAAAAGCCAGGCAACTCGTCATGCCAGTGTGCAGTAAAAGACAGGGTCATAAGTCCTCCTGCTTTTAGTGTAGAGGGTTTGCCCGAACTTAAACACGGGCGAAAGACAGGGTTATCGCTACTGAACCAGCGTCGTGACATGCTCCGCCGGGACAGCGGGCCACAGCGTGCCCTGCATGGCGCCAAAATTGAAGGACAAGACGCGTTGCAGCAGACCGTGGTCGTCAATACCTGAGACGATCACCGACTGGCAGTGCGGCGTTATTTGCCAGAGGATAGCGCGCATAAAAGGTTCGAAAGAGAGCTCCGAAGCCCGCTGCTGGATGAAACCTTTATCGAGAATGACCCGTTTAAATAATCCATCATAGACAGCTTTGAGCGATGCCGCGCCTGCACCAAAGTTTGCGAGGACCAGCGGGAAATGGATCGCCATTCTCGCCAGTTGCAGATCATCCTTTCCGTTATTTAAACCTGGATAATTCTCATTAACAGTAAACTCAAGAAAAGGATACCGCTCAAGAATTGAAACAGCATTCCCATTACTTAATAAAAATTCAACAATAGCCGGTGTAATATTGATCCATGCAATTAACTGATGCTGAATAAAAAACAGTTTACAGGTATCAAGCAATTGCAGTTTTTCGTTAAACAGCGCTAACTCTTCTTCCGCTGAAAGCCGGGGGATAACGAGCTCAGTGGGGATCCTCACATCGGTGCCGACGCCAGTAAAGTTAACCAGAACCTCTAAACCTTTAAGCTCGCCAGCACTATTACGTGCAGGCAAAAGCATCAGTTCAGACTGGTATGCATTATCTAGCGTAATCATCATTGCACTCGCCCCGCATTAAAGATGAGAGAGGACATCCTGGAGCAATTGCCGACACAATTCCACTGTCTTGATTTTAATAAGTTTAATTTCATTAGTTCCGTATTAATTTTCAGATTTATCCCTGAATCTAAAATAATCTTATCCTGGTTACAGAGTAATAGCCAGTTTTAGATAAAACAGACACATAAGGATGACGCTAATTTTAGGTAAATTTAACTTTAATCAGCTTATTCAAGAAAAACCGGCATGATTTAATAGTTACCCTGCCGGCAGTGAGACGTGTTCGGGCAGATTAAATACGTCGTGCCTGCCAGAAATTTTTACGCCAGTAAACATTATCCAGAGAAGAGCGCATCACACCACGGCTTGTTGAGGCATGAATAAACTGGTTGTCCGTGTCATAAATGCCGACATGCAGGCCACTTTCTCCCGAACCGGTTTTGAAAAAGACCAGGTCTCCCGGCAGCAAATCGTCTTTATCAATTTCAGTCCCAATTTCAGCCTGCTTGCGCGTTTCGCGCGGAAGCTGTAAATCAAACTTGTCACGAAACGTCATCAGCACGAAACCAGAGCAGTCCACCCCGCCGCGACTCATACCGCCGTAGCGATAAGGCGTCCCGCGCCAGTTGCTCAGCTGGTCGTTCAGACTGGCAATGACGGTGATAGAATCTGAAAGCCGCGGATTAGGCGGCGGTGCACGATGGCTGCTGCATCCCGCAAGAAAGAGTGCCGCCACCAGGATAAACCAGAATCGCATTTTCAGACGAATCCTCTGCTTTTATTGTTCTTTCGGTAATTTAGCGCGCAAGTGTGTTAACAGGCAAGAAACGGTTACTCCTGCCCCGTAGAAATCAGCATCTTATGTCCCTCGATATCCAGCCTGCGGAACGACATGTTATAGGCACGTGCCAGATGTGGCGGCGTAAGAACCTGGTCCCGCGCGCCGCTGGCAATCATCCTGCCGCGCGACAGTAGCCACACCCGATGGGCATGGCGCAACGTATGGTTAAGGTCGTGGCTGCTCATCACCACGGCAATACCTTTCCGGCTCAACGCGCTTAACAGCGAATCCAGCGCCGCCTGCTGGGCGACATCCAGACCACTCATGGGTTCGTCCAGGAGCAACATCCGCCCGTGAGGGTTGCCTGCGGGGTGGATCTGCAGAATGACCGCCGCCAGACGCACTCGCTGCCATTCACCGCCGGAAAGCTGGCTGGCATGGCTGGGCAGTTTATCTTCCAGTCCTAACGCCGCCGCCACCTCCGTAAGCAGTGCCGTATCCTGTTTGTCGTGCAAATGCAGCATCAGATAATGCCAGACCGGCATCGCAAACGGCGGTACCTGCTGCTGCACCAGATAGCTGCGCCGGTGGGCCAGCGAGCCGGGAGACCAGTCGGCAAGAGGATGTTCCAGCAGTGTGATCTGCCCGGGCCCGGTGGTCAGCCCTGCCATCCGCGCCAGCAGCGTGCTTTTTCCCGCGCCGTTTGGCCCAACCAGATGCAGGATTTCCCCCGCATTGATAGCGCCGGTCATCGGCTCCAGACGCCCCTTCTCGGCGACGTCCGTGAGCTGCATCAGCAGTGACATTATTTTGCCAGCGCCAGCTTGATCGATTCCATGACAATCGGATCCTCAGGCGTCATATCCGGCGAGAAGCGCTGAACGACCTGGCCGTCGCGACCGATCAGGAATTTTTCGAAGTTCCACAGAATATCGTCCGGATAGAGCGGCGCGCGGCCTTTGCTGGCCATACGCTCGTAAAAACCACTGCCCTCAGGCGCAACGGCCTTCGGCGCGGCAGCAATCAGCTTCGCGTACAGCGGATGGCGATCTTCGCCGTTAACATCAATTTTGCTGAACATCGGGAACGTTACGCCATAGGTGGTGCTGCAGAAGGTTTTGATCTCTTCTTCGCTGCCCGGCTCCTGGCCCAGGAACTGGTTGCACGGGAAGCCCAGCACGGTGAAACCGTCTTTCTCCCAGGCTTTCTGAATGTTCTCCAGCTGTTCGTACTGTGGCGTCAGGCCGCATTTGGACGCCACGTTGACGATAAGCAACACGTTGCCTTTGTAGCTTTCCAGCGTGGTTTTCTCGCCATCAATGGTCGTCACTTCGGTATTCAGGATATCAGTCTGCATAGCATTCCCTCAGGTTGTCTTACGGGTCGTTTTTTAACGTCCGGATTTTAATAGTAGCCAGATAAAGACTGGCGCGCCCAGCGTGGCGGTGACCACACCAATCGGTAACTCCGCGGCTGTCAGGGCAAGACGAGCGATGATATCAGCCACCAGCAGCGTGACGGCTCCGGCCACGGCCGAAGCCGGAAGCAAGGTTCGATGGTCCGTGAAGCCACACAGACGCAGCATATGCGGGATAACCAACCCGATAAAACCAATCGCTCCCGCCAGCGCCACGCTCACGCCCACCAGCCAACCGATGGCAATGACCAGCACGTTACGCCAGAACGCCATCGGCATGCCGAGCTGACGGGCTGAGATTTCCCCCAGCGCGAGCATGTTCAGCGGCTGCGCCTGCAGGGCAGCCCATACAATCCCAGGCACCAGAAGCGCCATCAGCCACCCCTGATGCCAGTCAACGCCACCAAAGCCGCCCATCATCCAGTACATCAGCTGACGCAAGTCAAAGGAGGTCGAGAAGTAGACCGCCCAGGTCATTAGCGCGCTGCAGATGATCCCCAGCGCAACCCCGGCAAGCAGCAGGCGGCTGGTCGACAAGTGCCGTCTGGCAAAGCGAAGCAGGATGATGGTGATCAGTAATGCGCCGAAAATGGCACTGAGGCTAATACTCCATCCGGAGAGTTCTCCTCCGCCCAGCATTACCGCCGCAATCAGCCCGACGCCTGCACCGTTCGACACCCCGAGCAGCCCGGGTTCCGCCAGCGGGTTTTCAAACAGCGCCTGCATAACGGTACCTGACAGCGCCAGTGCAGCACCGACCAGCATCACCGCCACGGTGCGAGGCAGACGAATTTGCCAGACGAAGAGTTGCCCGTCAGGCCCCAGCCAGCGTTCGGGCCCAATCCAGCTGTCGCCCGCGCAGAGGCTGATACCCGCGGCGACAATCAGCAACAGCGCCAGCAATAGCAGGCGACGTCGGTCGGAACGGTGTTGGCGATGAGCATAATCAAGCATGAGCGTGGTTTTATTAGCGTGTGATGTCTTTGATTTTACGGTCGGTTTGCCAGAGAGCGCAAAGAAAAAAGGCCGCGTGGGCGGCCTTTTTGGTTAGTTCATATTACTCTGCTTTGGGCGTTGCGTTTTCGACACGGCTTTTTAACTTCTGGCCGGGTCTGAAGGTCACCACGCGGCGGGCTGTAATGGGAATATCTTCCCCCGTCTTCGGGTTACGGCCCGGACGTTGGTTTTTGTCTCGCAAATCAAAATTGCCAAAACCGGAGAGTTTTACCTGCTCACCATTTTCCAGAGCACGACGGATCTCTTCGAAAAACAGCTCTACCAGCTCTTTGGCATCCCGTTTGCTAAGCCCAAGCTTATCAAACAGATATTCTGACATTTCAGCTTTTGTAAGCGCCATAGGTTCAATCCCTCAATGATGCCTGGAATCGCTCTTTTAATGCCTCTACACATTTGGCGACGGTAGCGGCAATCTCCTCTTCTTCGAGTGTACGGCTGGTATCCTGAAGGATAAGGCTGATAGCGAGGCTCTTGAAACCTTCTGCTACGCCCTTGCCGCGGTACACGTCAAATAAGTTTACGCCAACTACCTGATTTACGCCAACTTTCTTACATTCGGCCAAAATATCTGCTGCGGGAACGTTTTCCGCGACCACAACCGCGATATCACGGCGGTTCGCCGGGAAGCGGGAGACGTCCTGCGCCTGAGGAATGACGCGGTCTGCAACCGGGCTCCACTCCAGCTCAAACACGATGGTACGGCCGTTCAGGTCCAGCTTACGCTCCAGCTCAGGATGAACAACACCAATGAAACCAATGCGTTTGCCGTCTAAATAGATCGCCGCACTCTGGCCCGGATGCAGGGCTGGAATCGCTTCTGCACGGAATTCAATTTCAGATAATTTACCGGTCAGATCCAGAATGGCTTCCAGATCGCCTTTCATATCGTAGAAATCAACCGTGCCTTTTGCCAGGTCCCAGTGCTCTTCATAACGGTTGCCGCTGATAGCACCAGCCAGCATGAGATCCTGACGGATGCCTAAATTTGCCTGATTATCCGGTACAAAGCGCAAACCGCTTTCGAAAATTCGCACGCGGTTTTGCTGGCGATTCTGGTTGTAAACGATAGTGCCCAGCAGCCCGGTCCACAGGGACAGACGCATTGCGGACATTTCGCTGGAGATTGGGCTTGGCAGGATCAACGCCTCCTCGCCCGGGTGGATCAGTTGCTGCAGCTTAGGATCAACAAAGCTGTAGGTGATCACTTCCTGGTAGCCTTTGTCGTTAAGCATGGTTTTCACACGCTTCAGGGACAGGTCAGCTTCACGATGGGTGCCCATCACCAGACCGGCCTGAACGGGCTCGTCCGGGATGTTGTTGTAGCCGTAGACGCGGGCCACTTCTTCCACCAGATCTTCTTCGATTTCCATGTCAAAACGCCAGGATGGCGCAACGGCTTTCCACTCGTCCTGACCTTCGGTCACTTCACAGCCCAGACGCGTCAGAATGTCGGTCACCTGGGCATCGGCAACATGATGACCAATCAGGCGATCGAGCTTGCTGCGGCGCAGGGTAATGGTTGCGCGTTTCGGCAGCGTCGCTTCGTGAGTGACATCGATAACCGGACCGGCTTCACCGCCGCAGATGTCGATCAGCAGGCGAGTCGCTCGCTCCATCGCTTTGTACTGCAGCGCAGGGTCAACGCCACGCTCGTAGCGGTGAGACGCATCGGTGTGCAGGCCATGACGGCGTGCGCGACCGGTGATAGAGAGCGGGCTGAAGAAGGCGCATTCCAGCAGGACGTTTTGCGTTTCGTCATTTACCCCAGAGTGTTCGCCACCGAAGATACCGCCCATCGCCAGCGCTTTGCTGTGGTCAGCAATCACCAGCGTATCCGCGTTCAGCTTCGCTTCGGTGCCATCAAGCAGAACCAGGGTTTCGCCCTCTTTTGCCATACGGACAACAATACCGCCTTCGATACGATCTTTATCGAACGCATGCATTGGCTGACCCAGTTCCAGCAGAACGTAGTTGGTGACGTCAACCACCGCGTCGATAGAGCGAATGCCGCAGCGGCGCAGCTTCTCTTTCATCCACAGTGGTGTTGGCGCTTTCACGTTGATGCCTTTTACCACGCGGCCGAGGTAGCGTGGGCAAGCATCCGCGGCGTCAACCTGAATAGGCAGTACGTCACTGATGGTCGCTTCTACCGGTACGATCTCCGGCGCGTTCAGTTCGGTCTGGTTCAGCACGGCCACGTCGCGCGCCACGCCGATGATACCTAAGCAATCAGCGCGGTTTGGCGTAACGCTGATCTCGATGGTGTTGTCATCAAGCTTCAGGTATTCGCGGATATCGGTGCCAATTGGCGCATCCAGCGGAAGCTCAATGATGCCGTTGTGATCGTCGGAAATACCCAGCTCGGAGAAGGAGCACAGCATGCCTTCAGACGGCTCACCGCGCAGTTTAGCCGCTTTAATTTTGAAATCACCCGGCAGTACCGCACCCACGGTTGCCACGGCGACTTTCAGGCCCTGACGGCAGTTTGGCGCACCGCAAACGATGTCCAGCAGGCGGTCGCCGCCGACATTCACTTTTGTCACGCGCAGTTTGTCGGCGTTCGGATGCTGGCCGCACTCGACCACTTCACCGACCACGACGCCGGTGAAGGCACCGGAAACCGGCTCAACGCCGTCAACTTCCAGGCCCGCCATGGTGATCTGGTCAGACAGCGCGTCGCTGTCCAGCGTGGTATTGACCCATTCGCGTAACCACAGTTCACTGAATTTCATTGTTCTGTCCTGCCCTTATTTAAACTGTTTGAGGAAACGCAGATCGTTTTCGAAGAATGCACGTAAATCGGTCACACCGTAACGCAGCATGGTCAGACGCTCCATGCCCATACCGAAGGCAAAGCCGGAGTACACTTCCGGATCGATACCGACGTTGCGCAGTACATTTGGATGCACCATGCCGCAACCCAGCACTTCCAGCCATTTGCCGTTTTTGCCCATCACGTCAACTTCCGCAGACGGTTCAGTGAACGGGAAGTAGGATGGACGGAAACGAACCTGCAGGTCTTCCTCAAAGAAGTTGTTCAGGAAATCGTGCAGCGTGCCCTTCAGGTTGGTGAAGCTGATGTTTTTATCAACAATCAGACCTTCCATCTGGTGGAACATTGGGGTATGGGTCTGATCGTAATCGTTACGATAGACGCGACCCGGCGCGATGATGCGGATTGGCGGTTCCTGATCCTTCATGGTACGGATCTGTACGCCAGAGGTCTGGGTACGCAGCAGACGCGTGGCGTCAAACCAGAAAGTGTCGTGGTCAGCGCGTGCCGGATGATGGCCAGGAATATTCAGGGCATCGAAGTTGTGATAATCATCTTCAATTTCCGGGCCAGTCGCCACGGTAAAGCCGAGCTCACCGAAGAAACTTTCAATGCGATCGATGGTACGGGTAACCGGATGCAGCCCCCCGTTTTCGATACGGCGACCCGGCAGAGAAACGTCGATCGTCTCTGCGGCCAGGCGCGCATTCAGCACCGCGCTTTCCAGCTCGGCTTTACGCGCGTTCAGTGCCTGCTGCACCTGCTCTTTAGCTTCGTTAATCACCGCACCCGCTGCCGGGCGTTCTTCTGGCGGCAGTTCACGCAGGGTTGTCATTTGAAGGGTCAGGTGCCCTTTCTTCCCAAGATATTCGACGCGGACATTGTCTAACGCGGCAACATCTGAGGCCTGATTAATGGCGGCTGTTGCACTGGCAACCAGCTCTGCGAGATGTGACATGATTTTCCTCATTATGTCGGTGCAGACACCGATTTGGTGGAGTTATTCTCTCAAATTCAGATACAAAAAAAGCCTCCATCGGGAGGCTTATCTGGCGCTGTTTTTCGTTTCATCTTTCACGCGCTAGCCTCCTGGAGTCAGGTGCTAAAGTAAAAGAAGAAGCGGAAAATAGCAGCATTCATGCTTGCGTTACCTTGTTGGGTAAAAACCGTTGAGAACTTATTGAAAAGCCTGCACGGATAAATGTCAATCTTCTGATGGTGTTAAATGAAAAGAGGAGGCAAAGCCCCCTCTCTCAACTGGCTTATGCCAGTGCTGCTTTCGCTTTTTCGACCAGAGCGGTGAACGCTACTTTGTCGAATACTGCGATGTCAGCCAGGATCTTACGGTCGATTTCAACAGAGGCTTTTTTCAGGCCGTTGATGAATTTGCTGTAAGAAATACCGTTCTGACGTGCTGCTGCGTTGATACGCGCAATCCACAGTTGACGGAACTGACGCTTACGCTGACGACGGTCACGGTAAGCGTACTGACCTGCTTTGATAACAGCCTGGAAGGCAACGCGGTATACGCGTGAACGCGCACCGTAGTAGCCTTTAGCTTGTTTCAAAATTTTCTTGTGACGTGCACGTGCAATTACACCACGTTTTACGCGAGCCATGTGTGCTCTCCTGTATCTATTCTAAGTTAAAAAAGTTAAACGTTAACGACTTATGCGTACGGCAGGCACGCGATTACCAGGCCCAGATCGCCTTTAGAAACCATGGCTTTTGGACGCAGGTGACGTTTACGCTTGGTAGCTTTCTTAGTCAGAATGTGACGCAGGTTAGCGTGCTTGTGCTTAAAACCACCTTTACCGGTTTTTTTGAAGCGCTTAGCAGCACCGCGTACGGTCTTAATTTTTGGCATTTTAATAACTTCCACTTCGCATTGTTAAATAAACGAAACATAGGCGAACAAAACCTATGAAACCCGAAGGCTCCACAGATTTTGCTGCTTGAAGGCCTTACTGTTTCTTCTTAGGAGCGAGCACCATGATCATCTGGCGGCCTTCGATCTTCGTAGGGAAGGATTCGACTACTGCCAGTTCACTCAGATCTTCACGGACGCGGTTAAGCACTTCCATACCGATCTGTTGGTGGGCCATTTCACGACCGCGGAAACGCAGTGTGATCTTGGCCTTATCGCCATCTTCCAGAAAGCGAATCAGGCTGCGGAGTTTTACCTGATAATCGCCATCGTCGGTACCAGGACGAAATTTGATTTCCTTAACCTGGATAACTTTTTGCTTCTTCTTCTGTTCCTTAGAAGACTTACTCTTTTCATAAAGGAACTTGCCGTAGTCCATGATACGACAAACTGGCGGTTCGGCGTTAGGGCTGATTTCAACTAAATCTACTCCAGCTTCTTCAGCCTTTTCGATTGCTTCTCTCAGACTCACAATCCCCAGCTGCTCGCCTTCCAGACCTGTTAAGCGAACTTCCTGGGCGCGAATCTCGCCATTGATACGATTCGGACGTGCCGTTTGAACTCGTTTTCCGCCTTTAATACCTTATTCCTCCAGTTGTTGAAGACTGCGGCTGCGAATCTCTTGTTGCAGCTTCTCAATCACTTCACTTACGTCCAGGCTGCCCAGGTCTTTACCACGGCGGGTGCGAACGGCAACTTTGCCTGCTTCCACCTCTTTATCACCACAGACCAACATATACGGGACACGACGTAAAGTGTGCTCGCGGATTTTAAAGCCAATCTTCTCATTTCTCAAGTCTGCTTTTACGCGAATGCCCGCATTTTGTAGTTTCTGCGTCAATTCTTTAACGTAATCTGCCTGAGAATCGGTAATGTTCATCACCACTACCTGCACTGGCGCAAGCCAGGTTGGGAAGAAGCCCGCGAACTCTTCGGTCAGGATGCCGATGAAGCGCTCCAGTGAACCGAGGATTGCACGGTGAATCATAACCGGTACCTGACGTTCGTTGTCTTCGCCAACATAAGAGGCGCTTAAACGCTGCGGCAGGGAGAAGTCCAGCTGTACAGTACCGCACTGCCAAGCTCTGTCGAGACAGTCATACAGGGTAAATTCAATTTTCGGACCGTAGAATGCGCCCTCGCCCAGCTGGTATTCGAACGGAATACCGTTCTCTTCCAGCGCCACGGCGAGATCCGCTTCTGCGCGATCCCATGTCTCATCGCTACCGATACGTTTTTCCGGACGCGTTGAGAGTTTGACCACGATCTTCTCGAAGCCAAAGGTGCTGTACATATCGTAGACCATACGAATACAGGCGTTAACTTCATCACGAACCTGATCTTCAGTACAGAAGATATGCGCATCATCCTGAGTAAAGCCACGAACACGCATCAGACCGTGCAGCGCACCTGATGGCTCGTTACGGTGGCAGCTACCGAACTCCGCCATACGCAGCGGCAGGTCACGGTAGGATTTCAGACCCTGGTTGAAGATCTGAACGTGGCCCGGGCAGTTCATTGGCTTAATGCAGTATTCACGATTCTCGGACGAGGTGGTGAACATCGCATCTTTGTAGTTGTCCCAGTGGCCGGTTTTTTCCCACAGCACACGGTCCATCATGAACGGGCCTTTTACTTCCTGGTACTGGTACTCTTTCAGCTTGGAGCGTACGAACGTTTCCAGTTCACGGAAGATGGTCCAGCCGTCGTTATGCCAGAATACCATACCCGGCGCTTCTTCCTGCATGTGATACAGGTCAAGCTGTTTACCGATTTTACGGTGGTCACGCTTCGCCGCTTCTTCCAGGCGCTGCAGATAGGCGTTCAGGGCTTTTTTATCGGCCCATGCGGTACCATAAATACGCTGCAACATTTTGTTGTTGCTGTCGCCACGCCAGTAGGCGCCTGCGATCTTCATCAGTTTAAAGTGATGACAGAAACGCATATTCGGCACGTGCGGTCCACGGCACATGTCGATGTATTCTTCGTGATGGTACAAGCCTGGCTTGTCATCATGAGAGATGTTCTCGTCAAGAATAGAGACTTTATAGCTCTCGCCACGCTTGACGAAGGTTTCACGCGCTTCGTGCCAGCTGACTTTCTTCTTGATGACGTCATAGTTCGTTTCGGCGAGCTCGTGCATACGTTTTTCGAGCGCGTCGATATCTTCCTGGGTCAGGGTATGGTCAAGGTCAACGTCATAGTAGAAGCCGTTGTCGATAACCGGACCAATCGCCATTTTGGTGTTTGGCCACAGCTGCTTGATAGCATGACCTAACAGGTGCGCACAGGAGTGACGAATGATCTCCAGACCTTCTTCGTCTTTCGCGGTGATGATTGCAAGCGTCGCATCGTTTTCAATCAGATCGGACGCATCAACCAGCTCACCGTTCACACGGCCGGCGATGGTCGCTTTCGCGAGGCCAGGACCGATATCCAGGGCAACATCCATTGGGCTAACAGCGCGGTCGAAATGGCGTTGGCTGCCATCAGGAAGAGTAATTACAGGCATTTTATATCCTTATTTGCAGTGATGCCCCACACATAAGAGCATATACAAAGAAAATAATCGTGATTAAACAGTAGATTACGAAACATCTGACCAACAATCGTCAAATTGGTTCGTTATCCTGCACCTGCCGAATTCAGATAAATGCGGGTTTACGGCAAGGGACTTAATGTTAACACTAACAGCAAGGGGATTGCACCCTCTGCTGCCACAATGAAGGACTGGCATGTTGCAGATAGTTGCAGATTGCGTCTCTCTGGCACTCGCATTTCGCCGATGCTGAGCTAACTTTGAACAGGCCTTTAAAATCCACAGGTGCTTACCATGAACGTATCCAGTAGAACGGTAGTGATATTAAATATCCTGTCAGCAACCGGTTTATTGTTGATTCTCGCCGATCGATTCCACTGGTTCTGAGCTGAACCCCATACCGGCATAACACGATTGCTCCCGGGAAGGGGCATATTTCGGCCCCGTTTGATAGACTATGCGTATCAACGGACAAGGATTAGGTTATGCCAACAAAACGATTTGCCGTAAAACACTGGAAAATGGTGCTGGTGCTGATTGCCATCTGCGGCGCAATGCTGCTACTTCGTTGGGCGGCAATGATTTGGGGTTAGAGAATCAGAAGGGACGTCTGGCAGAGATGAGAAACGGGCCGATATTTTCGGCCCGCCATGATTACATTCTATAACCCAGTGAAACGGTGGTTCTGCGATCGGTATGTTCAGGCGCGCTTGCTGGTGGTGAAGAGTTCCAGGTCACGTTGTAGGCCACTTTCAAACCGAAGTGTTCATTGATAGCCACGTTCAGGGCACTTTCAGAGTTCAGCGTCGTATCCTCGGCACCAAACACAGACACACCCTGAGTGAATTTGGTGTTATCGGTCATCTGCCATGCGTAGGTACCTGACGCATAACCCAGCGGCTGGGTTTCATCTTCGCCGTTGGTGTACTCGTCGTAGCGAACACCAGGACCGAATTCAAAACGGAAGCTGTGTACAGGCCCATTCAGGAACTGACGACCATAACCCGTCGTGAATACATCACGCTGGCGATAGCCATTATAACGGTCTGTTAACCAGCTTGCCTGACCGAATATGTAGTCATAGTCGGTCATGTTGTAACGGCTACGTCCACCTGCCGCATATTTCTCGGAAGAGCGTTCATCGTTAGCAGACGTGTTGCTGGCATTCCCCCACAGCGACCATGCTGTGGTATTACCGTACCAGGTCAGGGTGCTGTCCGCCGTCAGAGAAGAGCTTTTTGTGTTACCTGATTGCGCGAGATACCCGGCATTCAGATTACCTTCGAAGGGTTTTTTGGCAGTGGAGGGATCGTCCATGACAGTAAAAACGGTGTCATCGGCGGTTGCATTCAGTGATGCAAATACGCCACCCGCCAGCATCAGTGCTGCGGGTACTGTCTTCAAAAGCTTCATTTTATTTAAGGAGTCCGTACAACAAAAAAAGAGACCACCACGGTCTCGGAAACTTTCTTGAGGATCAATGACAAGGCGTCCAGAGAAAGGTAACAAATTATAAAAAGGCGCAAATAACATAGCAATATTTTCTTATTTCATTTTTTGAATAAGAACGATCCCAAAGCGCGTTTTATTTTATATATCTTTTATCACGATTGTTTCAGCATTCATTTTTAAAATCATACTGTTATTTACATTGCCTTCCTGTCGATCGGTGCCAGGCTTAAAAGAACCCATACTAAAAGGAGGTTATGATGGCTTCTATTTATACGCTGACACTCTCCCCTTCCCTCGACTCCGCGACTATCACCCCGCACATTTACCCTGAAGGTAAACTACGCTGTAGCGCCCCTGTGTTTGAGCCGGGCGGCGGCGGCATTAACGTGGCGCGCGCCATTACCCATCTTGGCGGTAAAGCCACCGCCATATTCCCTGCCGGGGGCGCCACGGGGGAACATCTTGTCTCTTTGCTGGCGGATGAACAGGTTGCCGTAGACACCGTAGCGGCCCAGGACTGGACCCGGCAGAATCTGCATGTCCACGTCGAATCCAGTGGGGAGCAGTATCGTTTCGTGATGCCGGGCGCCAGACTGAGCGATGATGAGTTTCGTCAACTTGAAGAGAAGGTACTGACCATTGAAAGCGGCTCACTGCTGGTTATCAGCGGTAGTCTGCCGCCAGGCGTCAAAACGGAAAAGCTGACGGCGCTGGTTAAGGCAGTGCTTCAGCGTGGTATCCGCTGCATCGTCGACAGCTCAGGTGAAGCCCTGCAGGCAGCGTTAGTCCCCGGGCATCTTGAACTCGTTAAACCTAACCAGAAAGAGCTTAGCGCGCTTGTGAATCGCGAACTTAACCAGCCTGATGACGTGCGTACCGCCGCAGAAGAACTGGTTCGCAGCGGCAAAGCGCACCGCGTGGTCGTCTCTCTCGGTCCTCAGGGGGCACTAGCTGTCGACAAGACGGGCTTTGTGCAGGTTGTGCCGCCGCCCATGAAAAGCCAGAGTACCGTGGGTGCGGGCGACAGCATGGTCGGCGCGATGACGCTAAAACTGGCACAGGGCGCTTCTCTTCTGGAAATGACGCGTTATGGCGTCGCGGCGGGGAGTGCCGCCACCATTAATCAGGGGACGCGGCTGTGTTCGCTTGCCGATACGCAGAAAATCGTCGATTACCTTTCAAAAGACTGACCTCTATTCCCCTTCCCAATCGAAGGGGAATTTACCTTAAAGTCGCCAAATATGGCATATCGACTATGCTAAAAAAACTTTCAGAATAACAACGAGGTGAATTATGAGCAGTGGTGATATCACCCGCTATGTCACAACCATCAATCTTCGTGAAGCGTCACTGACCGAGCTGAACGAGCTCAATAACGCCTTTACTCGCGCGAATTTTCTGCTCACGCTGACGGACGATGACGGCCATATTCATGATTTAGGCACGCTGACATTTGGTTTGATCGCGGCCCTGAGTGAAGAAGACGTTCACGCCCTTGCCGCCAGCCTGGTGGAAAGTGTGACCGACAAGCCCGCCGACATCACCGTGGAAACGTGGGAAAGCTGGCACAAAAAAGAACAATAAGTGCGCTGCATGAATTTAAACCGCTCAGGTGTGCGTTAGTTCGTATTTTTTTACCGCAATTATGCGCTAACTTTATGATCTGGCAGACAACATGGGAGAGTCAACATGTGGCAGGCTATCAGTCATCTTTTAAGTGAGCAACTGGGTGAAGGTGAAATTGAACTGCGTAACGAACTGCCAGGCGGAGAGATCCACGCCGCGTGGCATTTACGCTACGCAGGACGCGATCTTTTCGTGAAGTGTGATGAGCGAGAACTGCTCCCGATATTCACCGCTGAAGCCGACCAGCTGGAACTGTTGTCTCGCAGTAAAACGGTGACAGTACCGCAGGTGCTGGCTCTCGGCAGCGACCGGGACTACAGTTTCCTTGTCATGGACTATCTCCCTCCCCGCCCGCTGGATGCCCATAACGCCTTCATTCTCGGGCAACAGCTCGCGCGCCTGCACCAGTGGAGCGACCAGCCCCAGTTTGGGCTCGATTTTGACAACGACCTTTCCACTACCCCACAGCCCAACGCCTGGCAGCGTCGGTGGTCGACGTTTTTTGCCGAACAGCGCATCGGATGGCAGCTTGAACTGGCCGCCGAAAAAGGGCTGGAATTTGGCAATATTGATGCCATCGTTGAGCATGTACAACAGCGCCTGGCCTCCCATCAGCCGCAGGCATCTCTGCTGCACGGCGATTTATGGTCCGACAACTGCGCGCTGGGTCCCAACGGCCCCTATATCTTCGACCCGGCCTGCTACTGGGGTGACAGAGAGTGCGATCTGGCCATGCTGCCCCTGCATCCAGAGCAGCCCCCGCAAATATATGATGGCTATCAGTCAGTCTCCCCTCTGCCGTCCGGTTTTCTCGAGCGCCAACCGGTGTATCAGCTTTATACGCTGATGAACCGCGCTATCCTTTTTGGCGGGCAGCATCTGGTCAACGCCCAGCGTGCGCTTGAACGCGTACTTGCGGCATAGGGACAAATCGGGTGGCCGTGCCGCCACCCTCATCTGTCAGAGAAAACCCAGCAGAGAGAAGAAGAAGTATCCCGCCACAATGATGATAATGGGGAGAATATAGAGCGGGAAAATTTGCAGGAAAATGGTGTGACGCGGTACCACAATGCGGGATTCAATCTGCTCCCGGCTCATTCCTTCCGGGCCTTTCGCCTGTTCCAGAATTAACTGATCCTCAACGCCTTCGCGCAGAAAACGGGTCTGGCGACTCATTCGCGCACCGGATGCCTGTAACGCCATGGCAATAAAAATCAACGCATAGATGACCCAGAACCCAATATTAAGCTGCTGGTGAAAATCCGGCGTTGGCGAGTTGAACCAGAAGACATTCAGGAACGGGGTGTTGAACCGCATCATCTCAATCATGACATGCGCAAAATCAAGCATGACGGCATTAATGCCTGGCTGTTTTTCGCTGTGATCGTACATAAATTTGAGCACAGAAATCAGCGTAGAGATGACGGCGGGAATAAAAATCACCCAGCCAGCAATACGTTTTAAGACAGCAATGCGTCCAGCTTGTTGATACGTCATCAGTTCCTCTTCATAAAGACGCGTTATTTGTGGCTAAGTCTACCTGCTGGACAGCATTTTCGCCCGATCTTTGAAAGCAATATGCTAAATTGCTAAGTGTGCTTAGCACTTATCGTCTGTCGAACACCCTGGATAAGGAGACGTTGTGATGTCGACACCGCGCCAGATACTTGCCGCTATTTTTGACATGGATGGATTACTGATTGATTCCGAGCCGTTGTGGGATCGCGCCGAGCTGGACGTGATGGCCAGCCTGGGCGTTGATATCAGCCGCCGTAATGAACTTCCCGACACGCTGGGCCTGCGCATTGATATGGTCGTAGACCTCTGGTACGCCCATCAGCCGTGGAGTGGCCCAGATCGCGACGAAGTCACCGCGCGCATTATCAGCCGCGCCATCGCGCTGGTGGAGGAGAACAAGCCGCTATTGCCTGGCGTGCGTGAAGCGGTCGCGTTGTGTAAGGCTCAGGGGCTGAAGGTGGGCCTGGCCTCCGCTTCACCGCTGCATATGCTGGAAAAAGTGCTCATTATGTTTGAGCTGCGCGACAGTTTTGACGCCCTGGCGTCAGCTGAAAAATTGCCCTACAGCAAACCGCACCCGCAGGTCTATATGGACTGTGCCGCTAAGCTGGGTCTTGATCCGCTTACCTGTGTCGCGCTGGAAGATTCCGTTAACGGCATGGTCGCGTCCAAAGCCGCACGTATGCGCTCCATTGTGGTTCCGGCAGAGGAAGGCCGCCACGATCCCCGTTTTGCCCTTGCCGATGTGAAGCTTAATTCGCTGACAGAACTCACGGCGCATCACCTTAAGGGCGGCTAACAACATGCTCCATTTGTGACAAACAGTTACACCGTCACCTCTTCCGCCTACTGTATAAAAACCCTATACTGTATGAATTGACAGTTTCGTGGGTTTTATCATGACGGCGGAAGGCCACCTCCTTTTTTCCATAGCGTGCGCAGTATTTGCCAAAAACGCTGAACTCACTCCCGTGCTCGCACAGGGGGACTGGTGGCATATTGTCCCTTCCGCCGTATTGACCTGTCTGCTGCCCGATATTGATCATCCCAAATCATTTCTTGGACAACGCCTGAAGTGGGTATCGAAACCCATCGCCCGCGCGTTCGGCCACCGGGGGTTTACGCACAGCCTGCTGGCCGTTTTTGGGCTGCTTACCCTTTTTTATTTAAAAGTGCCCGAAAGCTGGATCGTCCCTGCTGATGCCATTCAGGGGATGGTGCTCGGCTACTTAAGCCATATTCTTGCAGATATGCTGACGCCCGCTGGCGTTCCACTTCTCTGGCCGTGTCGCTGGCGCTTTCGTTTTCCCATCCTTGCGCCACACAAAGGGAACCAGCTTGAGCGCGTATTGTGCATGGCGCTCTTCGCTTACGCCGTCTGGATGCCACAGACATTGCCCGAAAACAGTGCAGTGCGCTGGTCTTCGCAGATGATCAATTCGCTGCAATTTCAGTTCAATCGCTTTATTCATCACCAGATTGAACAGTAAACCAACAAAATCATTCCGTTTGTCATAAACCATTCCATTTGGATATAAGCGCGACATCACACTTCTGCTAACCTTCCGCCAACAGGATCGGGAAAAACCGATCCCATAATAAATCAGGAGAACGGGGATGAATTTTCCACTCATCGCGAACGTTGTTGTGTTCGTTGTATTGCTATTGCTTCTCGCGCAGACGCGCCACAAACAGTGGAGCCTGGCGAAAAAAGTGCTGGTTGGTCTGGCCATGGGTGTCGTATTTGGTCTGGCGTTGCAGGCGATTTATGGCTCCGATAATCCAGTTCTGAAAGACTCTATTCAGTGGTTCAACATTGTCGGCAACGGCTATGTCCAGCTGCTGCAGATGATCGTGATGCCGCTGGTGTTCGCCTCTATTCTGAGTGCCGTTGCCCGCCTGCATAACGCCACTCAACTGGGTAAAATCAGTTTTTTGACCATTGGTACCCTGCTGTTTACCACGCTGATTGCCGCGCTGGTGGGGGTGCTGGTAACCAACCTGTTTGGCCTGACGGCCGAAGGTCTGGTGCAGGGCACGGCTGAAACGGCACGCCTGACCGCGATTCAAACCAACTACGTGGGTAAAGTGGCCGATCTGACGGTTCCGCAGATGGTGCTCTCCTTCATTCCGAAGAACCCGTTTGCTGACCTGACCGGCGCCAGCCCAACGTCCATCATCAGCGTGGTGATCTTCGCGGCATTCCTCGGTGTGGCCGCACTGAAGCTGCTGAAAGACGATGCGCCGAAAGGCGAGCGTGTGCTGACGGCGATTGATACCCTGCAAAGCTGGGTGATGAAGCTGGTGCGTCTGGTCATGCAGCTGACGCCATACGGCGTGCTGGCGCTTATGACCAAAGTGGTTGCGGGCTCTAACCTGCAGGACATCATTAAGCTGGGCAGTTTTGTCGTCGCCTCTTATCTGGGCCTGGGCATCATGTTCGTGGTGCACGGTATCCTGCTGGGCGTGAACGGCGTCAGCCCGCTGAAATACTTCCGCAAAGTCTGGCCGGTACTGACCTTTGCCTTCACCAGCCGCTCCAGCGCCGCGTCTATTCCACTGAACGTTGAAGCGCAGACCCGTCGCCTGGGCGTGCCAGAATCTATCGCCAGCTTCTCTGCGTCCTTTGGTGCCACCATCGGCCAGAACGGCTGTGCGGGTCTCTACCCGGCGATGCTGGCGGTGATGGTTGCCCCGACCGTGGGTATCAACCCTCTGGATCCGGTCTGGATCGCCACGCTGGTCGGCATTGTGACCATCAGTTCCGCCGGTGTTGCCGGTGTTGGTGGCGGCGCGACCTTCGCTGCGCTGATTGTGCTGCCTGCACTGGGTCTGCCAGTAACGCTGGTCGCGCTGCTGATCTCCGTTGAACCGCTGATCGACATGGGTCGTACCGCGCTGAACGTGAGCGGCTCCATGACCGCCGGTACGCTGACCAGCCAGTGGCTGAAGCAGACCGACAAAGCCATTCTGGAAAGTGAAGACGACGCCGAACTGGCGCACCGGTAATAATCGCCGGGAAATAAAAAAACCGCCTGATGGCGGTTTTTTTATGGCTGTTATTCTTCAACCTCTTCATCCTGGCGGATTTGCACCGCCCATCGCTGGGCAGACTCCGGCACGGAAAACGTCGGCGATCGACGGAAATGCTCCCCCATCAGGACAAACGCCACATATTTACCACGAAGCTGCCAGACATCACGAAAACCCTCCACTTTCAGGGCATGGTCAGGCGGCGCGGGTTCCACGCGGGGCACATAGCTAATAACCTGGCGGTTTTGTTGACGAAGAGGTTTCATAAGCGACGGGTTCACTAAAGCAAATTCTTGAAGCAGGAAAATTCTATGATAGCCGATTCTGCTCCCTTCCGTCGCGCACCGAATGGCTGAGAGGGCTCCTTTCGTTAATGGCGGCATGTGAAAACTCTTAGTTCGCGAGCTATCTCACGACATTGTTCTATCCTTAATAGGGTTTTTAGCAATGGATAAAGGAGAAGCGTGCAATGTCGAACAAAGATAATACACATCAATCACCAATTCATGGCACTGAAGAATCTCAACCGGGTATGGACTCTCTCGCCCCTGCTGACGGCTCTCACCGCCCCTCGCCAGGCCCTTCCGCCCCCGGCGAACAGCCTACCGCACCGGGAAGCATGAAATCGCCGGACACCGGGAACGAGAAGCTGAAATCGCTTGAGCCACACCGTAAAGGTGGTGAAGGTTTTGCACTCACGACCAATCAGGGCGTGCGCATTGCTGACGATCAAAACTCTCTTCGCGCCGGCTCGCGCGGCCCCACCCTGCTGGAAGACTTTATCCTGCGGGAAAAAATTACCCATTTCGACCACGAGCGAATTCCGGAACGTATCGTTCACGCGCGCGGCTCGGCTGCGCATGGCTACTTCCAGCCGTACAAGAGCCTGAAAGCGATCACCAAAGCAGATTTCCTCTCCGACCCGGATAAAATTACCCCGGTGTTTGTCCGATTCTCCACCGTACAGGGGGGCGCGGGTTCGGCAGACACGGTGCGTGATATTCGCGGTTTCGCCACCAAGTTTTATACCGAAGAGGGTATTTTTGATCTGGTGGGCAATAACACCCCGGTGTTTTTCATTCAGGATGCGCATAAATTTCCTGACTTTGTCCATGCGGTAAAACCGGAGCCCCACTGGGCCATACCGCAGGGACAAAGTGCGCACGACACCTTCTGGGACTATATCTCTCTGCAACCTGAAACGTTACACAACGTGATGTGGGCGATGTCTGACCGGGGTATTCCGCGCAGCTATCGCACGATGGAGGGGTTTGGTATTCACACCTTCCGTATGATTAACGCGGAAGGAAAAGCCACGTTCGTCCGGTTCCACTGGAAGCCGGTGGCGGGCAAAGCCTCGCTGGTGTGGGATGAGGCGCAGAAGCTGACCGGGCGCGATCCAGACTTCCATCGTCGTGAGCTGTGGGAGTCCATTGAAGCCGGCGATTTCCCTGAATATGAACTGGGCCTGCAGCTCATTCCGGAAGAGGACGAATTTAAGTTTGATTTCGACCTTCTTGACCCGACCAAACTGATCCCCGAGGAGCTGGTGCCGGTTCAACTGGTGGGGAAAATGGTGCTCAACCGTAACCCGGATAATTTCTTTGCCGAGAACGAGCAGGCCGCGTTCCACCCGGGGCATATCGTGCCTGGACTGGATTTCACCAACGATCCGCTCTTACAGGGACGTTTGTTCTCGTACACCGATACGCAGATCAGCCGCCTTGGCGGGCCGAACTTCCACGAAATTCCAATTAACCGTCCGACCTGCCCGTACCACAATTTCCAGCGCGACGGGATGCATCGTCAGGATATTGATACCAATCCGGCTAACTACGAGCCTAACTCGATCAACGATAACTGGCCGCGCGAAACACCGCCAGGCCCGAAACGCGGAGGTTTTGAGTCGTACCAGGAGCGTATCGATGGCAACAAAATTCGCGAGCGCAGCCCTTCCTTCGGCGAGTATTACGCCCATCCTCGCCTGTTCTGGAACAGCCAGACGCCGATTGAGCAGCAGCACATCATCGGCGGCTTTAGCTTCGAGTTAAGTAAGGTGGTGCGCACCTACATCCGCGAGCGCGTGGTCGATCAGCTTGCGCACATTGATATTCAGCTCGCCCAGAGCGTGGCGGATAACCTGGGTATTACCCTCACCGACGAGCAGCGCAACCTTGCTCCGCCAAAAGAGGTCAACGGCGTGAAGAAAGATCCGTCGCTGAGTCTGTATGCGGTGCCAGGTGGCTCAATTAAAGGCCGCGTGGTCGCCATCCTGCTGAACGATAAAACCCGGGCCAGTGACGTACTGGGCATTATGCAGGCGCTGAAAACCCAGGGCGTACACGCCAAACTGCTTTATTCCCGAATGGGTGAAGTGACGGCTGATGACGGTTCCGTGCTGCCGGTGGCTGCGACCTTTGCCGGGGCACCCTCGCTGACCGTCGATGCGGTGATTGTGCCGTGCGGGGATATTGCCAGCCTGTTGACCAACGGTGACGCCGTCTATTACCTGCTGGAAGCTTATAAGCACCTGAAACCGATCGCGTTGTCCGGCGATGCGCGTCAGTTTAAAGCGCAGCTGAAGGTTGCCGAGCAAGGTGAGGACGGCATTGTCGAGGGCGATAACGTGGACGACGCCTTTATGACGAAGCTGTTTGACCTGCTCGCCGCGCACCGCGTCTGGTCACGCAGCAGCAAGATTGACCAGATCCCGGCGTAAAAAAAGCCGGGTGGCGCTTGCGCTTACCCGGCCTACAACAGTTTGCAGGTCGTTCGTAGGCCGGGTAAGGCGAAGCCGCCCCCCGGCACTTCTCACAGATCCCGGAATGTCCCCAACCGATACCCACGTTCGGCAATCGCGTATTTCAGCGACGGCGACGTCAGCACATCCAGCTCCGCCAGGCGCGGCCAGCAGTACGCGCTCTTGCGCACGATATTATCGACAAATGCGGGGTGCGCCATGACCTCCAGTGACTTTTCTCCCCGGGCTGCAGAATCATCCAGCACCTTCAGGAACAGCGCTTCGTCGATCGCCTCGCCGTAAAACGCGCTGCTGAACCCTGCGGTGGTTGTCACCGCACTGTCCGGCAACCCTTGCACCTCACGATCCACGCGCATCGCTACGCCTTTGCGTTGAGCAAACGCCGCAACGATCGGGAAAATTGCCGGGATCATATGCACGTGGTGATGGCTGTCGATGTGTGTTGGCAGATCACCAAACAGATCAGCAAAGCGGTTGAACTGACAGTCCAGCTCGCGGGCAATCTCTTCCAGCGGCAGAGCGTCCTGCTCCGCCTGTTCCCAAATCCATTTACCTAACTGTCCGTCACGGGTCAGGCCCGGCATTGGCGTAAGCGGCATACCGAGCGTCAGCACAAAATGCATCCCGACGCCCAGCTCAGGCACGTCGCGGCTTAGCTGCGCCGCATGTTCAACCGCTTCACCATTAACCAGTGCCGTAGTGGATGTCACAACCCCCCGGCGACAGGCTTCAATAATGCCGTAGTTCTGACCTTTCGAGAGGCCAAAATCATCAGCATTAACGATCAGCAGGTTTTCCATTGTGCGTCCTCTCAGTGGTGTTTGAACTTCAGCTTCTCGATCGTGGCGGCGAAGTTCGGCAACCATTTTTCATGCGCCAGGATCATCTCTGCTGCAAGCTGCTCCGCATCGCGGTCGGAATGCACCAGCGGGCTGAGGTTCAGTGCCAGAAGCACGTCATTCAGCTCGCCGCTCAGCGCCGCCTGACTTGCCGCCACTTCAAAGCCTTTAATGGTGTGGATCAGACCCATGACTTTGTCATCAAAATGAGTAATGCGCGGATGCGGTTTAGCGCCATCGCGTCCCAGAATGCAGGTCATCTCAACGGCCCAGTCAGCCGGGATATTGTCGATGTGGCCGTGGTGCGGCACGTTAACATAGTGCTCCGCCTGCTTGTCGTTGTAGATGGCGTTAATCACTTCACACGCCGCATCGGAATAATAGGCCCCGCCGCGCTGCTCAAGCTCTTTCGGCTTGACGTTCAGGTTCGGATCTTTATACAAGTCGAACAGCTGCTTCTCAACTTTCTGAACGATTTGCGCCCGCGCGCCCCCCTTGTAATACTCGCCCATTTCGATGGCCAGCATCTCTTTCTGCTTGAAGTAATAAAGCAGGTAGGAGCACGGCAGCAGATTCAACGAGCGGATCAGCCCTTCGCTGAACGGCAGGTCAAAGATGTTTTTCACAGACGCAGCGGTCAGACGACCCGAGGCGACCCCGTCCAGCAGTTCAGCAAAACGCGATGTTCCGTTCACGATGACATCTTTAATGAACACCATATGGTTCAAACCGAACAGATCGATAGAGAGATCGTCATTATCGTTCAGTTCCAGCACGTCACGGATAAACATTTTCATGCCGACTGGAATATTACAGACGCCAATAAAGCGCCTGAAACCGGTATGACGATAAACCGCTTCGGTCACCATCCCTGCCGGGTTAGTGAAGTTAATCACCCACGCGTCTGGACAGATTTCCTGCACGTCTTTAACGATGTCGAAAATAACCGGAATGGTACGCAGGCCCTTGAACAGGCCACCGGCACCGTTAGTTTCCTGACCGAGATAACCGTGGCTCAACGGAATACGCTCGTCCAGTTCACGTGCTTTCAACTGGCCAACGCGCAGCTGGGTGGTCACGAAATCTGCATCTTTCAGCGCCAGTCGACGATCCAGCGTTTTATGCACGGTCAGAGGTACGCCCGCTTTCTCAACCATGCGTTGGCACAGGTCGAAAATAATATTCAGCTTCTCCTGACCTTCCTCCACGTCCACCAGCCATAATTCGCTGACCGGTAATTCATGATAACGTTTCAGAAAACCTTCAAGTAATTCCGGGGTATAGCTGCTGCCGCCACCAATGGTTACGACTTTTAATTTCTTTTGCATAATATCTCCCTTTGCGTATCAGGTTAATCGCCTGCAAGGTATAGCGTACTCTTCCCGCTATTTGGGCAAGCCATTAAAGCAATATTCGTGGCGGATAAATCCGCCGAAAGTTAATTCATTACCGTCAAACTTTTGCGGTAACTGTTCGGGGTGAATGACGTTAATTTCTTAAACGTTTTAATAAACAGGCTGGGGCTACTGTATCCCGATTCGTAAGCAATATCGGTGACCGAGTAGTTAGTAATTTCCAGCTGTTTTTTGGCAAAGTTAATGCGGATGTCATTAATAATTTGCACAGGTGTTTTACGATAATACCGCTGCGTCGCGCGGGTCAGATATTCCTGGGATTTTCCCGACAGGGAAACCATATTCTCCAGCGCATTGTCACTGAACTGGGCTTTATCGTGCATCAGTTCAACAGTGCTGCGCAGCCACTGTGGAATATCATCCGTCACCTGCTGCTCTTCACGATGATGACGCAGCCGGTTCATCACATAGAAAGTCACCGTTTCAATAAACTCGTCAAATTCATTTTCACGGAAGTTAAGCGAGGCAATAACCGTTTCAATCCAGGTCATGAACTCGTTTTTCACGCGATAAACCTGAGACGCCACAAAGCAGAACGGTACCAGCGGCAGATAGTGCTTTTCAAAGAAGCGCCTGCTGACGCCGACATTCAGAATGCGGGTTGCACCGAATTCGTAAAAGCTCTGGTGATAGGACCCCATCGGCAGGAAGACAAAATCCCCTCGCTCAAGCAGGACGCGCTTACCGTTGATCTCCTGGTAGTAGCGGCCGGTCAGAACAATCGTGAACTCGTAGTAGTCATGCTGGTGCAGACCACTGGCGCTCTCCGTCTTGTTGTAGATAACCACGTGAAAATTTTTGCCATTAAACAGCTGCTGTTCAAGTGCGGTTTTAATTTCCATCGTGCTGACCTCCTGCTGCAACATCCGACTTAGTGCATTTTCTCGTGAAGCTCAATCAACTCCGCCACCAGCTCGCGCGCCAGCATGGAGGTCATCAGGTGATCCTGCGCGTGTACCAGCACCAGGCTGACCTTCATCTTCCCTTCACCCTGATCGTTTTCAATAAGCTTTGTCTGCACCAGGTGCGCTTCGTTCAGCGCGGTACGGGACTGCTCCATCATGGTTTTCGCGGCGGCAAAATCACCCTGCTTGGCCTGCTTCAGTGCGGCATACGCCAGGCTGCGGGCCTGCCCGGAGTTGATGATAAGCCCCATCACCACTTCTTCAAGATCGTTCTCTGCGGCGTCGTCTGCGACGATACTATCCAAATCTAACATGTTTAAGCTCCTTGTGGCTGACGCGGGTTTCCCCGCGTCGGTCAATCTTAGAATTTCAGTGAGAGGGCAATGTCCTCTTCGCTCTCTTCTTCATCAATGATGGTGGCAGCTTTGTTCGCAATCGCCACGAATGGCATGTAGAGCAGGGTCGCAATCCCGAGGTTGAATATCGCCAGCAGGAAGGCCGCGACGCTACCGTTGGTATTGAAGAACGCGCCCAGCCCCGCTGGCATGGTCCACGGTGCAATGTTGGTCACCGGCGGAATAATGCCCATGTAGTAAGCCGTCAGGGTGATGGCTGCCAGCAGTGGTTGAACCAGGATGAACGGAATGAACATGACCGGGTTCATGATGATTGGCAGGCCAAACAGAATCGGTTCGTTAATCTGGAAGATACCTGATGGCAGCGCCAGTTTAGCTACCTGACGATAGTCAGCACGACGAGAGACAATAAAGACCGCGATGATCAGACCCAAGGTCGCCCCGGTACCACCCAGGAAGATATAGGAGTCAAGCATCGGCTTCGCCCACACATGGAAGGTTTTACCTGCTGCCAGCGCCGCGTCAACGGAGCCGTACTGCTGGTAAAGTGCCACGTTTTCCAGTGCCCACGGGGTCATAATTCCGCTATCCAGCGCAGCCAGTGCCAGTGAACCATGTACGCCGAAGAACCACAGCAGAGAGGTGAAAATCACATACGCCCAACCGACCACACCACCCATCGACGCCAGCGGCGTGGAGATAGAATCCATGATGATCTGGTGGAAGTTCGTGCCCCAGTGAGAGAGCGCCCAGGCAATAATCCCCATAATGGAGAGAATAATAAAGCCCGGAATCAACGCGGAAAATGAACGAGAAACGGACGTCGGTACGCTATCCGGCAAGCGGATAACCCAGTTGCGACGAATAATAAAGGTGAACATTTCCGCCACCACCAGACCGATAACAATACCGGAGATGATGTTCGCCCCACCCAACCAGTTGGCGCCGACGGCATACGCCTCCCCTACGCTGTAAGGTGTGACGGTCATAAATGCAGCAACGGATAATAACCCGGCAGCCAGCGGATCCACTTTTCGCTCTTCTGCCAGTGCCATGCCAATAAAGAAAGGCGCCATCAGCGACATAATACCTAACGTACCGTTATATACGTTGCCGCCGATGGCTTTAAAACCATTAAGGGTTTCAATTGTGGAAGCGTCTAACCGAATGCCTAATGAATAAAAGAAGGAACCTTCACCAAAGCTCAGAAAAACGTTGTTAATTAAAACGAACATGGCCCCGGCCAGCGTCAACGGCATTAATTTAATAAAGCCGTTTTTAATGGCATTAACGTGAGGCTGCTTTCCTATTTTAACAGCAAAAGGAAGGAGTACCTTTTCAAGTGAAGCGATGACTTTACTCATAGGTAAATACCCTTAAATGCCGTAACTCGTGTTACGGCGTATTGTGTGTGAAATAACTCTTTGACGGGAAAAATAAAATTAATTAGCAGCTTTTTTAATGGCTGCCACAGCAGCTTTCAGAACACCTAAACCATCAATCTTGCCATACAGCCCCGAGTCGATCACTTCGACCGGTTTGTTGGGTAGCAGTCGTTGTATTTCGGGCAACATATAGGCGATTTGCGGCCCCAGTAAAACAACATCGGCTTTCTGGCCTTTCTCGCCCGCCAGCGTTTCTGGAAACGCTTCAATCACCACAGGGACTTCATACTTTTCAGCCTGCGCACGCATCTTTGACACCAGCAGTGAGGTTGACATGCCCGCTGAGCAGAACAGGTAGATATGTTTCTTTTCCATCGTAATTTCCCTCTTGTAGGTCTACCTGCCATCGCGCTATCACTCGACTTGCTGTCCCGGCAGACAGGTAGTTTGCATACTGTTGTTTGTCGTTGGAGTGAGTATACGCAATGGTACAGACAGGGGATAATTCTGAACAGGTTGAAATTGTCTCTCATTGACCTGGCTTGTTGACTACCTTCACATTTCGGGCAAATAATTCGCGCAAAGAAATAAGATTTACGTATACACAAAAAAACCGGCCCATGGGCCGGTTCGTTAACATCTTCAGACAAGCTGGCTTACTGAGCCTTTGGAGCCTGGGGATCGGTGTCGTATTCAGCACAGGTCTGATAACCGGAGTTAATAACATGACCAGTGTCATCCAGGGCGACAAAGTAGGTCTCTGCCTTACCATCACGTTGACCCAGGATATAGGTCTGGCAGGTCCCTTTCGCATGAATCATTGTCACTTCAGAAGAAGGTTTACCGGCGATCGCAGCGACCTGCGAACGGGTCATCCCTTTTTTAACGTCTTTAACCACGGGCTGTGTAAACTGATCCTTGGTGCGATCGTAAGCCGTACACCCTGCCAGCATCGTCAGTACTGCCGCTGCGCTAAGAATTCCTGCTACGTTCTTGTTCATATTCCGTCCTCTTGTTTATCAGCGTGTTATCTAAGCATGGAATAAAAAGTACTATTGTTCAACTTTGTGAATTACGCCAGACGAATTTCGGAAAATTCTAATAAAACAACGATAACCTGCTAAATCGGCGCAAATTAGCGCACTCGAAACTGTGATCCTTGTCGTTTCTCGTCCAAAGGGTTAGTTTTAACAGTTAACACATTCTGTTTATGTTCTGCATATGGAGGGCGTGATGGCTCTGCAACACGAGATTATTCAGGCACTGGGCGCGAAGCCCGCGGTAGATGCACATGAAGAGATCCGCCGTAGCGTGGATTTTTTAAAATCGTACTTAAGAAAGAACGCTTTCCTGAAATCCCTGGTGCTGGGCATCAGCGGCGGGCAGGACTCCACCCTGACCGGTAAACTCTGTCAGATGGCGATTTCAGAGCTTCGCGAAGAAACGGGCGATGAGAAATTGCAGTTTATCGCCGTGCGTCTTCCCTATGGCGTGCAGGCCGATGAACAGGATTGCCAGGATGCCATCGCGTTCATCCAGCCCGATCGCGTACTCACCGTCAATATTAAAGGGGCGGTGCTGGCAAGCGAGCAGGCACTGCGCGAAGCGGGCATTGAGCTGAGCGATTTTGTTCGCGGCAACGAGAAAGCTCGTGAGCGTATGAAAGCCCAGTACAGCATCGCCGGAATGACCAAAGGCGTGGTTGTCGGCACCGACCATGCGGCAGAAGCCATCACCGGTTTCTTCACCAAATATGGCGATGGCGGCACCGACATTAACCCGATTTTCCGTCTGAACAAGCGTCAGGGTAAACAGCTGCTTGCCGCGCTGGGCTGTCCTGAGCACTTGTATAAAAAGGCACCGACGGCGGATCTGGAAGACGATCGCCCTTCCCTGCCGGATGAAGCGGCCCTTGGCGTCACCTATGACAATATTGATGATTATCTGGAAGGCAAACAGCTGGATGAAGGTACCGCGAAGATCATTGAAAGCTGGTATCTGAAAACCGAACACAAGCGCCACACGCCGATTACGGTGTTTGACGACTTCTGGAAATAAAAGCAAAACGGCAACCCCGTTGCCGTTTTTAATGTTTGCGCCCTCTCCCGTGGGAGAGGGTTGGGGTGAGGGCAACAGACCGCACGATGTGGCCGGGTAAGGCGTAGCCGCCACCCGGCTCTTTTTTAACCACAGCGCACCTGCTACACTGTATACCTGAACAGTATACGGAGTAATATGTGAGCAGGCGTCAATCCGCCCCGCGTCTTGAGTTTGAAGCGGCGGCTATCTACGAGTATCCCGAGCACCTTCGCCCCTGGCTTGAGGCGCTGCCAAAACAGCCTGGCGTGTACATTTTTCACGGTGAAAGCGACACCTTGCCGCTTTATATCGGCAAAAGCGTCAATATTCGCAGCCGGGTGTTATCCCACCTGCGTACCCCGGATGAGGCCGCCATGCTGCGCCAGTCGCGGCGTATCACCTGGTTTCAGACGGCGGGAGAAATGGGTGCGCTGTTGCTGGAGGCCCGGCTGATAAAAGAGCAACAACCGCTCTTTAATAAGCGCCTGCGCCGCAACCGTCAGCTTTGTTCCCTGCAGATCAGCGACGGTAAGCCGCAGGTGGTTTACGCCCGCGACGTCGATTTTTCTCATGCGCCAAACCTTTTTGGATTATTTGCCAACAAACGCGCGGCCCTTCAGGCTCTGCAAACACTGGCCGACGAGCTACAGCTTTGCTACAGCCTTTTAGGTTTAGAAGGCACCACGCGTGGCCGCGCCTGTTTTCGCTCCGCGCTGAAGCGCTGCGCAGGCGCCTGCTGCGGCAAAGAGAGCGTTGAGGCGCATCACGCCCGCCTCCTGAGCGGTCTTGCGGCCATCAGCATCAACTGCTGGCCGTGGGAGGGCGCCGTGGCGCTAAAAGAAGTGGGTGAAACGATGACGCAGTATCACATCGTCAATAACTGGCTCTGGCTGGGGGCTGTCGATGATTTAAGCGACGCGGCAACCCTGTTACGCACCCCCGCCGGGTTCGATCAGGATGGTTATAAAATCCTCTGCAAGCCCGTTTTAACCGGCAAGTTTGAGGTCATTATGCTCAGTGACCCGGCAGCCAGTTAATTTCACTGAACAGCAGGGTACCCTGAGACTCCAGCAAACGCAGAGTATGGGTCCCCTCCTCCCAGCTGGCGCCCTGATCGGCCGTCAGCAGTTTATCACCCAGCTGCCACGCCCCGCTTAGCACAAACACCACGCCGCCACGCGAGCCAAACGTAGTAAAGGTACGGTCGGCAACGCGCACTTTCGCCTTGCAGCAGTCACGCCGGGTCATAATGTTGAAGTCCATCGCCATCCTGCCATCGGAAAGCAATGCCTTTACCGGCAAATCGCCGGCAAAATGGTAAGGTTGATGCGGTTTAAGAGTATGGCGGAACGCCTGTCCGGCATCCAGCGTCACCTCCCCGCCCTCCAGCAAGGTAATGACCCGGTCAACTCCGGGAAAAGCGGAGAATTCGCCGTTGCTGGCGATCGTCGCAATACTGGCTCGCCAGCAAAAATCGCGCGTTGCGGGAGGGATACAACAAATTTCTCGCGTTTCGCCAGCACCATTACGCCAGAGGCTGACCGGCATTTTACGGATATCAAAGAACTCCATCACCACTCCTGAATGGCACAACCCGTGCCAGGGCAAGGATATCGCTACCCTTGCAGTCTTGTTTGTTATCGTTAGGTATTCACAGACACAGTATCGGCAGCAAAGCGGGCAGGCCTTAGCGGAACGTCAATAAAATTGCTAACGCCATGACTCTACAAACATTCTCTGAAGCGACTACAGGAGAATACCGCGCTGGCAGCGGCAGACAAGAGGGCAGGAAAGAAAAACCGCCGGTCCTGTCCACAGCGGTTGCGCTTTTGTGGACAGGATCCCGGCGGTCTTAAGATGTTGAACCGATTATTCGGTCGGTGCTGGCATTTTACCTTCCATCGCCGGACGTTCTGTCAGACGCTTCTCAAAATTGGCATTAAACTGTTTTTTCTGTTCCGGGGTCAGAATGTTGTAGATCTTGTTCTGGGTTTCCATGTGGGCCAGCATGCGGGCTTTATGCTGCTCGGCCATTTTGTCGATCTGCGCTTCGGCTTTCGCCTTATCGAAGGTGTCGCTGGCAATGATGTCATGCATTGCGCGGCGCTCTTCCAGCGGAGGACGCTTCATCTGGTCGCGCTGGCTTTTCATGATGTCGCGGATCTGCTGCTTCTGCGCATCCGTCAGGTTGAGCCCCTTAAACATCATCATCTCGTTGTGCATACCCGGGCCTTTATGATGCATCATCATTTTGCCTTCGGCCGGTGCGCCAGTCGTGGTTGCGGTATCTGCGGCGAACGCCATGCTGGTAGCGCCCAGAGCCAGGGTAGAAGCAACAAACAGTGCAGTAAACTTACGCATAATTTATTTCCTTTCTTTCAGTTATTCTTCGGCGCTGTGCCGTGTTGACGAGATTAACTTTACGGGGTTTATCGTCAATTAGTCAGAGCAACAGTAAAACAATGAAAGTGTAAAAAACAATTTTTCGCCAAATGTGGAGGAAATAAGGATAAAGCGTGGAGAGTTGCAACAAAAAATATTCAAAACGATGAATTTAAAGCAATTTCGAAAAAGTATAGCGAAGTGAAGATGAATAATAAAGCAATTCACCAGGAATATTCCGCAAAACAAGGACCAGCGCTTTAAACGTTAAGAAACGTTTTTACTTTCCCCTCCCGGATGATGAGAGGGGAAAGGTTCATGATATTTTTTCCAGCATCAGACCCGCTCGCAGGCCAAACGCGACGGTAGGGTTAGGGAACAACACATATTCCGTTGTTTTCTGCACTTCGTAACGTTCTTCCCCATCTTCCGCCAGCAGCGCTCCTTTGCGAAACGGCGTGAAGTTCAGGGTGTGCGCGGCCATATGAAGCTGGAAAGCATCGCTGCGGCGGGTGATCTGCTGTACGACGCGATACCGTTCAACGGGCGGATGCTCATGGTCGGGAGCCTCGCCCCCGAGCAGAGCCCGCAGCGCGAGATGCGTGGGAGCAAAACGCGTCAGATCGTTCTCACCGAAAGGAAGCGCTTTTCCCAGTTCCAGCGTACAGGCCAGGGCAGCAAAATGTTCGCAGGTAAAATGGGTAAACGTTCCGCCCGGCGACTGATGAAAGACCAGCGCCTCCAGCCCGGCGTCCCCCAGCCAGCGCAGAAAAGCTTCATCCCAGGGCTGATTCCGCTGCGGTAACACGCCAAAGCGCACATGGTAAGACGCGCGGATCGCGGTATGGAGATCAAGATGCCAGCGCACTGGCCCCGCCGTGGAGAAAAACGCGGTCACGACATTCTCAAGCCACGCGGCCCTTGCCGTTTCTTCACTTTGCGGAAACTGCGACCAGCGACCGCCAAACATGCGGTTAATGTCACTCACCAGGTAACGTTTGTTTTGCGCCAGCGCAGGCGGATTGCCCAGCACCACCAGTACGCGACACGTAAGGGTGATATCTCCGCGATATAACGCCCCCAGTAGCAAATCGACAATCTCAACGGGCGCCGTTTCATTGCCGTGAATGCCCGTTGAAAGCAGCAGCGATAGCTCGCTGTCGGTAATCGGCGTCAGCTCAAGCACCCCGCGCCCCAGCCACCGCCAGCGGAATGAGGGGCCGTCCCCCTCTGTCTGTTCCGGCGTTTCATCGGCCAGGGTCAGCGCCAGTAAATTTTCCATACCCACTCCTTTAGCGCTGGAACGGATAAACCGATCCCAGTTGCAGGATTGATGTCAACGCGTCCAGCGCCTCGCGCCCTTCACGCAGAAGCTGCGGGTCAATCAGATCCGCCTGCGTTAACCGGTCGCGATAGTAGCGATCCACCCAGTCATTAAGGGTGGTAAACAGCGCTTCGTTCATCATGACTGCCGGGTTAACGGCCTGCATTTCATTCGGCGTTAATACCACGCGCAGACGCAGGCAGGCAGGACCGCCGCCGTTAGCCATGCTTTCACGCAGATCAAACACGCGCAGTTCGTCAATGGGGTTATCGGCCTTAACCAGTTGCGTCAGGTATTGCCAGACGCCTTTATGATCCTGTGACTCCTGCGGTAGCACCAGCATCATGCTGCCGTCATCGCGGCTCAGCAGCTGGCTGTTGAACAGATACGTTTCAACCGCGTCCTGCACGCTGACGGCCTGCGTGGGCACCTGAATGGGCATAAAGCCGGGTACGCGTTCGCGCAGTGTCGCGAGCAGTTTCTCCTGATGCGCAAACGCCTGCTCATGGCAGAACAGCACCTGACGGTTGGAAACGGCAATCACGTCGTTATGGAACACGCCCTGGTCAATCACCTGCGGATTCTGCTGGGCAAAAATCACCTGTGAAGGATTGACCTGGTTCAGGCGAGCGACCGCCTGGCTGGCGGCCAGCGTCTGGCGGGCAGGATAGCGAACGGGGGCAGAATGACCGCCCTCCTCGCGCCCGTAGATAAACACCTGTACGCCAGGCTCGCCATAGTCGCCTCCGAGACGGTTATGGTTGGCCGCGCCTTCGTCGCCGAACATCGCCACCTGCGGCAGAGCCTGATGCACCTCAAAATGGGCGTCATGGTTGAAAATAGCGCGCAGCACGCGCTCGGTGGTTTCCGCTTCGGTGGCGCGGTGGAATTTGTTGTTCAGGTTAGCCACCGTCAGATGGACTTTGCCATCCAGCGTATCGGCTGACGGTGCGACGGTCGCCGCGTTCGCCACCCACATAGAGGAGGCGGAGCTCGCCGCCGAGAGCAGATGTGGCGTTTGCGTGCCCGCTTTTTCGACCACCTGCTCATCACTCCCGGTAAAGCCGAGCTGGCGCAGCACCGCCACGTTCGGCCGTTCCTGCGGCGGGATTACCGCCTGTGGAAACCCGGCATCTGCCAGCGCTTTCATTTTCTGCAGGCCCTGCTTCGCCGCCAGTTTCGGGTTGGAGACCTGAAACTGATGCTTCGTCGAGGCTTCATTACCAAAGGAGAGACCGGCATAGTGGTGGGTCAGCCCCACCAGCCCGTCAAAGTTGACTTCACGCGCTTTCATGACGATCCCCTTCGCTAAAATCCAGCCCCGGACTGAGCGTCTCCGGCAGCGTCAGCGCCGGGGTTTCCAGGCTCGCCATCGGCCATGCACAGTAATCCGCGGCATACCACGCGCTGGCGCGATGGTTACCCGACGCACCCACGCCGCCGAATGGCGCGGTGCTCGCCGCACCGGTCAGCGGTTTATTCCAGTTCACAATCCCGGCGCGCGCTTCCAGCAGCAGTTGATCAAACTTCTCGCGATGCGGCGAAATGAGTCCGCTCGACAGGCCATAGCGGGTGTTGTTTGCCATCGCAATCGCCGCATCAAAATCGTCGTAACGCCAGACGCACAGCAGCGGGCCAAAGACCTCTTCATCCGGCACGTTGCTCGCGCCGCTCATCTCAACAATACCCGGCGTCAGCAGCGAGGTTCCCGGCTGTACCTGCCTGGGTTCCAGCAGGGTTTTCGCGCCGCGCGCAACGTGGTTTTGCCAGGCGTTAAGCACATTCAGCGCGGCCTGTTCGGAAATCAGTCCCCCCATAAACGGCTGCGGATCGGCATCCCACGCGGCGGGGACCAGACGTGCGCTGACGTCGACCAGGCGTTTCAGGAAGGCATCCCCTTGTGCGCCTCGTTTCACCAGCAGGCGGCGGGCACAGGTGCAACGCTGTCCGGCGGTGATAAAGGCGGACTGGATCGTCAGGTGCACCGCGGCGTCAATATCATCGGGGTCTTCAACAATCAGCGGGTTGTTGCCCCCCATCTCCAGCGCCAGAATTTTTTCCGGCTGTCCCGCCAGCTGGCGATGCAGCTGATAGCCCGTTCCGGCGCTGCCGGTGAACAGCAGACCGTCAATATCGCTCAGCGCACTGAGCGCCTGACCGGTTTCACGACCGCCCTGCACCAGGTTCAGCACGCCCGGCGGCAACCCGGCCTGTTCCCACAGTTTCACCACCGCCTCGCCGGTTAAGAGGGTTAACTCGCTCGGCTTGAAAATAACGGTATTGCCCGCCAGCAGTGCGGGAACAATGTGGCCGTTCGGCAGATGTCCCGGGAAGTTGTACGGGCCAAATACCGCCAGCACGCCGTGCGGACGATGGCGCAGCGTCGCCGCGCCGTCCGGCATCTCGGTGTGTTGCTCGCCGGTGCGGGTATGGTATGCCTTTACCGAAATGGCGATTTTGTTGATCATCGCCGTCACTTCCGTTGCTGCTTCCCAGCGTGGCTTACTGGTTTCGAAAGCAATAATGCGCGTGAGCTCAGCTTTATTCGCCTCCAGCAGCCCGGCAAACGTTTCAACAATGGTCTGGCGCGTGGCGAAAGGCTGTTTGGCCCACGCCGGAAACGCACGACGCGCGGCATGACAGGCTTGTTCCACCTGGCTGGGGCTAGCGTCATTTCCCTTCCAGAGCACCTCATTGCCTACCGGATTGGTCTTTATGCGCAGCTCGCCTTCGCCCGTTACCCAGTCACCGTTAATCCATAATGTCATGCTGTTTTCTCCTCAGGGCAGAGACGCACCAGACGAACCGTATCGCCGGCGTTACATTTCAGGGCATCCAGTTCTGCAGCCGTCAGCACCAGACGTTCACATTTCGGGTTAGTCCGCACCAGCATGGCGCGGAAGTGGGTGTAGTTTTCGTTCGCCACCAGACATGCCGGCCAGTCACCTGGCGCGGGCTGACCTTCAGAGACCTCTACCAGGCGGCTTTTACGGATCGCGCGAACGCGGTCGATATCGCACTCAAGCGTCGGTCCGCCGTCAAAGATGTCGACATAGTTACGGTAGCGGAAGCCCTCTTTCTCCAGCACTGCGCGAGCTGGCGCGGTTTGCGGATGCACTTCGCCGATCACCGCCTGCGCTTCCGGGCTAAGGAAATGGGTATAGATAGGATGCTTCGGCATCAGCTCGGCAATAAAGGCTTTCTGGCCGGTGCCGCAGAGATAGTCTGCACGGCTGAACTCCATAGAGAAGAAGCGCTCGCCCAGGCTCTCCCAGAACGGCGAGTAGCCAGTGTCATCGATCACGCCGCGCATCTCGGCGACCACCTTTTCGTTAAAGCGATCGCGGAAGGCAGCCATAAACATAAAGCGCGATTTGGAGAGCAGATAACCGTTGCCCTCTTTGCGCCACGCCGGGTCAAGGAACAGCGTGCAGAGTTCGCTGGCACCCGTGTGGTCATTACAGAGAAACAGCGTCGGCAGCGCGTTATAGACGTTCAGCTCTTTCGACGCGTGAACCATGGTGCCGACGCGGTAGTTATACCACGGGTCGTTAAGACCGACGGCCACTTCAATGGCGCAGATCCCGGCCACCGTCCCCGTCTCGGTATCTTCCAGCACGAACACGTAGCCCTGTTCGCTTTTTGGCAACGTCCCCTGCCAGGTTTGCAGGGCGCGCTCAATGCGCGCCGACAGCGTTTTTTCATCGGCAGGAAGCGAGGTCAGCCCGCCTCCCGTCTTACCGGCAAGCTGCATGAGCCCGGCGATATCGCCGCGCTCAACGGGACGGATGACCATCATGATGACACCCCGGACTTCACTTTTTCACACGCCAGTGCAAATCGATCCAGACCGGTTTGCACCTCTTCCTCGCTGACAATCAGCGCGGGAGCAAAACGCACCACGTTGGCACCGGCAATCAGCACCATCACGCCCATTTTTGCCGCTTCCTGTGAAATAAGTTTAGCTTTTCCGGCAAACTCAGGGGTGAGCTCGCAGCCAATTAACAGCCCCAGGCCGCGAATTTCCTTGAACAGTCCGGTCTTGCCATTGATGGCGTTCAGGCGTTCAACAAACCAGTCGTGACGCTGCTTAACGCCCTTCAGCACCTGAGGGGTGTTAATGATGTCGAGAACCTGTCCGGCCACAGCGGTCGCCAGCGGGTTGCCGCCGTAGGTGGTGCCATGGGTGCCCACGGTCATCACGCTGGCGAATTTATCGGTCGTCAACGTGGCCCCAATCGGGAAGCCGCCGCCCAGCGCTTTGGCGGTTGAGAGAATATCCGGCGTCACGCCGTAGTGCATATACGCATACAGCTCGCCGGTGCGGCCGACGCCGGTCTGTACTTCGTCGAAAATCAGCAGCGCATTATGGCGATCGCACAATTCGCGCAGCCCCTGAAGGAATGCTTTTTGCGCCGGAAGCACGCCGCCCTCGCCCTGCATCGGTTCGACGATCACCGCGCAGGTGGTGTCGTTAATCAGTTCGCTGGCAGACTGCAGATCGTTATAGATGCCGTGGCGAATATCCGGCGGCAGCGGTGCGAAATCCTGCGAATAAGAGGGCTGACCGCCCGCGCTCACTGTAAACAGCGTGCGTCCGTGGAAGGCATTTTTAAATGCCACAATCCCGCTCTTGTGGGTACCGAACTTGTCGTGGGCATATTTACGTGCCAGCTTCAGCGCCGCTTCGTTGGCTTCCGCCCCGGAGTTACAGAAAAAGACTTTTTCGGCAAACGTCGCGTCAATCAGCTTTTTCGCCAGACGCAGCGCGGGCTCGTTGGTAAAACCGTTACCGGTATGCCAGAACTTCGCGGCCTGATCGTTCAGCGCCTGACGCAGCGCCGGATGCGCATGACCCAGCGCATTCACCGCAATCCCCCCGGCAAAGTCGATGTACTCTTTCCCCTGCTGATCCCACAGGCGTGAGCCTTCCCCGCGAACCGGAATAAACGCCGCCGGCGCGTATACCGGCATCATCCATTCATCGAAATTTTCACGCGTAATTGACAGAGACATAGCGACCTCATCCGGTAAATAAAAGGTTATTTGAATGTTAAATAATTGAGTGTTTGCACTGTGAATGTAGATTGCAGCCTTCGTGCCAGCCAGCGATAAAAATGCATAAACGGGTTGAGGCAACAGAATATCAATGAGTTATGATATGGAGTTATTCACTGTTACTGCATAAAAAGTGAATATTTTTACGATAAGCGGCGCTTTGCCGCATGAAAATAAGAAAGAGTATGCAAAGGCCAAATATAATTCTGGAATTGTGATCGCTCGCGAAATTTCCCGGCCATTTACGCCCTGTCCGGGGGCAAAACGCGTCATGATGGTGCAAATATTGCACCACCGGCATTATCTGTCGCAGTTATTGGTCGAACCCGGTAACAGTTGATGCAAATTCTGCTACCATCCATGCACTATTCACCTTGCACTGGCAGCGACTATGAAATTTGTCTCTTTTAATATCAACGGCCTGCGCGCCCGTCCTCATCAACTGGAAGCCATTGTTGAGCAACATCAGCCCGATGTTATCGGCCTGCAGGAGACCAAGGTTCACGACGACATGTTCCCCCTCGAAGAAGTCGCGAAACTGGGTTACAACGTCTTCTACCACGGTCAGAAAGGTCACTATGGCGTCGCGCTGCTCACTAAAGAAACCCCGGTTTCCGTGCGTCGCGGCTTCCCCGGGGACAATGAAGAAGCGCAGCGCCGTATCATCATGGCGGAAGTGCCCTCTGCACTTGGCAATATCACGGTCATTAACGGCTATTTCCCACAGGGTGAGAGCCGTGACCACGAGACAAAATTCCCCGCCAAAGCGAAGTTTTATCAGGATCTGCAGAACTACCTGACAACCGAACTGAAAAAAGAGAATCCGGTGCTGATCATGGGCGACATGAATATCAGCCCGACGGATCGGGATATCGGCATAGGCGAAGAGAACCGCAAGCGCTGGCTACGTACCGGCAAATGTTCCTTCCTGCCGGAAGAGCGCGAGTGGATGGAACGCCTGCTGGGCTGGGGCCTGGTGGATACCTTCCGCCATGCGAACCCTGAAACCCAGGATCGCTTCTCGTGGTTTGACTACCGCTCAAAAGGCTTTGACGACAACCGTGGCCTGCGTATCGACCTGCTGCTGGCCAGCTCGCCGCTGGCTGAGCGCTGCATCGAAACCGGGATCGACTACGATATCCGCAGCATGGAAAAGCCATCGGACCATGCGCCGGTGTGGGCTAAATTCAAGCTCTGATCGCGCGTGAACAGTCGAAAACTACTCTTCCTGTGCGCCCTTCTGGGCGCATTTATTCTGACGTTTGTCATGCTGCCACCAGGCACGCTCTCTCTGGAAGGGGTTAAAACTCACCAGCAGACGTTACTTTCCCATGTCGACCGCGCGCCGCTGCAGAGCGCTATGATCTTTTTTGCACTCTACGTAGCGGTCTCCGCCCTGTCGCTTCCCGGCGCGGCGATCCTGACCCTGCTGGGCGGAGCACTGTTTTCGCTGTGGGAAGGCACCGTGCTGGTCTCGTTTGCCTCTACGCTCGGGGCTACGCTGGCCATGCTTGCCAGCCGTTATCTCCTTCGCGACTGGGTTCAGCAGCGCTTTGCCCGACAGATGAATACGGTGAATACCGGTATGGCACGCGAGGGTACGGCCTATCTTTTTGCCCTGCGCCTGATGCCGCTGTTCCCGTTTTTTGTGGTGAATTTGCTGATGGGGGTGACCCGCATCACGGTGAGGCGCTACTGGTGGGTTAGCCAGGTCGCCATGCTGCCCGCCACGGTTGTCTTCCTCAACGCCGGGCGCGAGCTGGGAAAAGTGACATCGCTGCACGATATTGTATCGCCGGGTATGGTCTTCGCCTTTACACTATTGGGGTTATTGCCGCTGGCTACCCGCTGGCTGTATTCCCGTTACACCTCTTCGTTCAAAAAGTGAGGCATTATGCGCCGTGTGCGTTTTTGCACGTTTCTGACAGGCCTGCTGCTGGCCGCCCCCCTGTCTGCCGCCGACAGCTGGCAAAGTATCCAGCAACAAGCCAACGGGCAGACTGTCTGGTTTAACGCCTGGGGAGGCGATCCGGCGGTCAACCGCTACCTTGAGTGGGTGAGCGGCGAGATGCAAACGCACTACGCCATTACCCTTAAAATCGTCCCGCTGGCCGACGCTGCCGATGCGGTAAAACGGATCCAGACCGAAGCCGCCGCGGGGCGCAAAACGAATGGCTCGGTCGACCTGCTGTGGGTCAACGGCGAAAACTTCCGCACGCTAAAAGAGGCTAATCTCCTGCAAACCGGGTGGGCGCAGAGGTTGCCCAACTGGCGCTATGTCGATACCCGCAAACCTGTCACCGAAGATTTCGCCATTCCCACAGACGGCGCGGAATCGCCGTGGGGCGGCGCGCAGCTGACCTTTATCGCCCGCAAAACCAGCATGCCGACGCCGCCAGAAGATCCGCAGGCGTTGCTGGATTACGCAAGGCAGAACCCCGGCAAGCTCAGCTATCCCCGCCCGCCCGATTTTACCGGTACCGCGTTCCTTGAGCAGCTGCTGATGACGCTCACGGCTCATCCGGATGCGTTGCAAAAAGCACCCGATGACACCTTTGCCCAGGTGACCGCCCCGCTCTGGGCGTATCTCGATAAACTGCACCCGCTGCTGTGGCGTGAAGGGAAAGACTTCCCTCCCTCGCCCGCCCGGATGGATACCCTGCTTGCCAGCGGGAGCCTGAATCTGTCGCTGACCTTTAACCCGGCGCATGGGCAGCAGAAAGTGGCGAGCGGCGAACTGCCTGCCGACAGCTACAGCTTTGGTTTTCGCAACGGGATGCTCGGCAACGTCCATTTTGTGGCGATTCCGGCCAATGCCAGCGCAAGCGCTGGCGCAAAAGTCGTCGCCAACTTCCTGCTGTCACCGCGGGCGCAAATCCGCAAGGCCGACCCGGCCATCTGGGGTGACCCGAGCGTGCTGGATGTGAAAACGCTGCCCGAAGATGAAGCAAAACAGCTGCTGGCTCATACGCCGCAGGGGCTGCCGAAGGTTCTGGCAGAGCCGCAGTCCGCCTGGGTTAACGCGCTGGAGCAGGAATGGCTGCGTCGTTACGGCACCCGTTAAGCTGGCTTGTCTGGCTGGCGATGGCGATTATTTATCTGCCGCTCCTGCCCGCCGGTGCCATGCTGCTTGCTCCGGCATTTTCTGTCGTTAACTGGCAGCGGCTGCTGAACGACCCACAATTGCCTCAGGCAGCCATCGCCACCCTGGTTTCAACGCTTATCGCCACGCTGGGGGCGTTGTTTATCGCCCTTTCTCTCGTGGCCCTTTTCTGGCCCGGCAAACGCTGGCGGCATCTCAGTACACGCCTGCCGTGGCTGCTGGCCGTGCCCCATGTGGCTTTCGCCTCCAGCGCGTTGCTGCTGTTTGCCGAAGGCGGTCTGTTTTATCAGGTCTGCACCGTCTGTTCACCTCCGTATGACCGCTACGGTATCGGGCTGGGTCTGACGCTCGCGGTCAAAGAGAGCGCGTTTGTGCTGTGGGCGATTTACGCCGTGCTGCCGGAAAAACGGCTCGCACCGCAGAAGATTGTCCTGCAGACCTTCGGCTACGGGCGTTTTCAGACGCTTAACTGGCTGCTCCTTCCGGCGATCGCGCCGGTACTCGGCGCGGTGATGCTGGCGGTGCTGGCGTGGTCGCTGTCCGTCGTGGACGTGGCGATCGTTCTCGGGCCCGGTAACCCGCCGACGCTGGCCGTGCTGGCCTGGCAGTGGCTGAGCCAGGGAGACGTACAGCAGCAGGCAAAAGGGACGCTGCTGTGCCTGCTTCTCCTTCTGCTGCTGGCCGCGCTTGCTGCGCTGGGCTACGGGCTGTGGAAGGTGTGGCGTCGCACGTTTGCACATCCGACGGGCGCACGCCACAGGTCTCATCTCGCCCTGCCAGAGCGTGTATTCAGCGGCTTTCTGCCCGCGTGCGGGATACTTTGCGCCGCGGTGCTGTTGATGCTGGCCCAACGGGACGATGTTGGCCCGGTGAGTACCAGCCTTTCTTTCGGTCTGCTTTCGAGCCTTGTCGCCCTGATCGTCATTTTTCTCTGGCTGGAATGGGGGCCGCAGCGAGGCGCTCCGTGGGTGTGGTTACCGCTCGCGCTCCCGGCGCTACCGCTGGTCACGGGGCAATATGCCATTGCGTTACATCTGGGCCTCGACGGGCACTATGCCGCCGTGCTCTGGAGCCATCTGCTCTGGGTACTCCCCTGGATGCTGCTGGTGCTGCAACCGGCCTGGCAAAGGCTCGATCCCCGGCTTATTCTTACCGCCAGGACGCTCGGCTGGCGGCGGGCAAAAATCTTCTGCCTGCTGAAATGCCCTCTGCTGGTGCGCCCTGCGCTGCTGGCCTTTGCCACCGGTTTTTCAGTCAGCATGGCGCAATATATGCCGACGCTGTGGCTGGGCGCAGGTCGTTTCGCCACGCTGACCACCGAGACCGTCGCGCTCAGCAGCGGGGGCAGCATCCCGGTTCTCGCTAACCGGGCGCTGGGTTTACTGCTGGTCACGGGCACGGTGTTCGGTCTGGCCTCACTCTTCTCCCGGCTTGCGGGCCGCTATCGTCAGGGATTACGTTAATGTTGAAGGTAAAGGATCTCACCATCGAACCGCTTTTCCGCGAGGTTAATTTTTGCGTTCCCCGCGGGGAGATCGTCACCCTGATGGGTCCCTCCGGCAGCGGAAAATCGACCCTTTTTTCCTGGATGGTCGGCGCGCTGTCAGATGATTTTCAGGCACGGGGCGAGCTGTGGCTCGATGAGCGTCGCTGCGACGGCCTTCCCGTCGAATCTCGCGGGCTGGGCATTCTCTTTCAGGACGCGCTGCTGTTTGACGCGTTCAGCGTCGGACAAAATTTGCTGCTGGCGTTGCCTGAGCGGATCGCCGGACGCGCACGTCGGGAAGCCGTCGAGCTGGCGCTGAATTCCGCCGGGCTTGGCGACCGTTACGCCAGCGACCCGGCAACCCTTTCCGGCGGTGAGCGCGCCCGGGTGAGTCTGCTGCGCGCCCTGCTCGCTGAACCGCAGGCACTGCTGCTGGATGAGCCCTTCAGTCGCCTCGATAAAGCGTTACGCACGACGTTTCGGGCCTGGGTGTTTGACACCGTCCGGGCGCGCAATATTCCGGTGGTGCTGGTCACCCATGATGAGGACGATATTCCGCCCGCCGGCGAGGTGATTGAGATTTCTCGCTGGCAATAATGTGCTAACGCAATGTTTTCTGTTTCGGGAGAGACGACAATGCCCCCCTCTTTTACTGACGTCAGGTTATTCGATGAAACGTGTTTCTCAACTGACCGCGCTGGCCCTGCTCTGCGGCCTCGCTTCGTTTTCCTCTCAGGCGGCTGAAATGGCCAATTCACTCACGCTGTCCCAGCTTCAGGCGCAGCACGGTACGCCTGTCGACACCCGCGCCAGCGCGTTCTACAACGGCTGGCCGCAGACCCTCAGCGGTCCTTCCGGGCATGAACCCGCAGCGCTCAACCTTGCGGCCAGCTGGCTTGACGCAATGAGCGACGAACAGCTGGCGCGCTGGGCTAAACAGCATCAGCTTTCGCCTGCGACGCCTGTCGCGCTGTACGGCGACGATAGCGCCAACCTTGCGGTGAAAGCGCGCCTGGAGAAAGCCGGATATCACGCTATCTCGCTGCTCAGCGATGCCCTGCAAACCCCGGACCGCCTGCAGCGTCTGCCGCACTTTGAACAGCTGGTCTATCCACAGTGGATCCACCAGCTCCAGCAGGGTAAACCGGTGACAGCCGCGCCCGCGGGTGAATGGAAAGTCATAGAAGCGGCCTGGGGCGCGCCGAAGTTTTATCTGCTGAACCATATTCCCGGCGCGGGATACATCGACACCAACGAAGTGGAAAGCGAGCCGCTGTGGAATAAAGTCTCCGACGACAAGCTGAAAGCGATGCTGGCGAAGCACGGGATCCGTCACGATACCACCGTCATTTTGTATGGTCGTGACGTTTACGCCGCCGCGCGCGTGGCGCAGATTATGCTGTATGCAGGCGTGAAGGATGTGCGCATACTCGATGGCGGCTGGAAGGCGTGGTCAGATGCGGGTCTGCCGGTTGAACGCGGTACGCCAGGGAAAGTGAAACCCGCCCCTGATTTTGGCGCACCGATCCCTGGTCAGCCGCAACTGATGGTGGATATGGAACAGGCGCGCGGTATGCTGCACCGCCAGGATGCCTCTCTCGTCAGTATTCGTTCGTGGCCGGAATTTATCGGCGAAACCAGCGGCTACAGCTACATCAAGCCAAAAGGTGACATTGCCGGCGCCCGCTGGGGCCACGCGGGAAGCGATGCCACCCACATGGAAGATTTCCACAACCCGGACGGCACCATGCGCAGCGCCGACGACATCACCGCCATGTGGAAAACGTGGGATATCCTGCCGGAGCAGCACGTCGCCTTTTACTGCGGCACCGGCTGGCGAGCGGCTGAAACCTTTATGTACGCCCGGGCTATGGGCTGGAAGAACGTCGCCGTCTATGACGGCGGCTGGTATGAGTGGAGCAGTCACCCGCAGAACCCGGTCTCCCGCGGTGAGCGCGGGCCCGAGAGTACGCGTTAAGGTTTGAGTGACTTTAGCGTCACATAACCGCTCCAGATGCGCGTTGTGGTGGTCAGCCAGCACAACGCGCCAAATATCCACGCGAACACGGCAAAATGGGCCGGAAACAGGCAGCAGAGCACGAACAGCACGATGGTCTCCGTCCCCTCCGTTAACCCGCCGATGTAGTAAAACGACTTGTGCGCATAGCCGGGGTTGTCGATATTGTGCTTCGCCGCCAGTGCCGCAAAGGCCAGAAAGCTGCTCCCGGTGCCAATAAATGCGAACAGCAGCCAGGCGGCAGCCAGCGTATTCTGCTCAGGTGCCGCCAGCGCAAAGCCAAACGGCACCAGCGCGTAGAACAGGAAATCGAGTGCGATATCCAGAAACCCTCCCGCATCCGTGAGCCCTCTCCGGCGCGCCAGCGCACCGTCCAGACCATCCAGCAGGCGGTTCAGGACGATGGCGACCAGTGCTGCCGGGTACCAGCCGAGGGCCAGAAATGGCAACGTCAGCAGGCCGATGGCAAACCCCGCCAGGGTAAGTCCGTCGGGCGTAATGCCCGGCTTATCCAGCGCAGAGACCAGACGATTCAGCGCGGGTTTTATCCGTGGGTGCAGGTGACGGTCAAGCATCAGGCTTCCCTTTAAACGTGGCGCACAGCCCCTGCGCCGGAATATCCAGCGCGGCGTTAAAGCGGGCGGAGAGATTCTGAAAGGCGATGAGCGCCGTCATTTCAGTAATAACCTCATCGGTAAAGTGGCGTTTCAGCGCCGTTTTGATTGCTTCATCCACCCTGGGCGGCGTGGCGGTGACCGCCTCAGCATAGGCCAGCGCCGCGCGCTCTTGTTCACTGAACAGGTCAGAGTCTGGCCAGTCGCTCACGGCCTGGACTTTATCCAGCGCCCCGCTGCGCTCGGCCAGACGCAGGCTGTTAGCATCAATGCAAAAAGCACAGTGGCACAGCTGCGATACCCGCGTCATCAGCAGCGAGCGGAGTTGCGGCGTCAGGCGCGCGTTTCTTCGCTCCAGAAAACCGACAAACAATGCGACCAGCCAGAACAGACGCGGCATGCGCCCCCACCAGCGCGTGGGATTCAAGACTGCACCAAAGTGTTTTCGCTGCATGGCGGCAATCGGTTTTACGCTCGCCGGAAGGGTTGGGATGGGTTCTACCCAGGTGGACGACTCTTTCACCTGTTTCTCCTGATGACTGGACTCTTTGAAAGGGCACGATAATATGTCGTTTTTCGCTATCAAGTATTGACGACCATGCTAAAAACAGTCGATGTCGTTGCGGCCATCATCGAAAAAGACGACAAAATTTTACTGGCGCAGCGCCCTGCTCACGCCGATCAACCGGGAATGTGGGAATTCGCTGGCGGAAAAGTCGAGGCCGGTGAAACCCAGCCTCAGGCGCTAATCCGCGAGCTGCGTGAAGAGTTGGGTATTGAGGCGCAGCCCGTGCAGTATGTGGCAAGCCACCAGCGCGAAGTGTCGCAGCGGTTAATCAACCTGCACGCCTGGCATGTTCCTGCCTTTAGCGGAGCGTTAACCGCACACTACCACAGCGCGCTGGCGTGGTGCACGCCGGAAGAGGCGTTGAGCTACGACCTGGCCCCGGCGGATATTCCGCTGCTGGAGGCGTTTATTCTTTTACGCGCCGCCAGACCAGCGGGTTCGTGCTGATCGCGCGTTCATCACGCTGGCATTGCAGCAAAACCCCGTCCGCTTTTACCACTGCTCCTTCAGAATAATTTTGATCCTGATAGATACAGCACTGGTTACAGGGTTGCGCACGCTGGCCGCCGGAGCTAAAGACCTCCGGCGGGACATTCACCTCCACGTCCGGGCGAATGCGGTCAGCCTGCGCGCCAGCGGTCAACATCAACGAAAATGCAGCCATCACGTAACGATTCATAGACTTGTCTTCCTGTTATGTCCTGATAATGACTATAACGGTTAATCGGGCAGAATCTTTAATTTCACACATCATCGCTTTTTGTTATGACGCAGCGCGGGTCATTAATTTCCCTTTCACCCTACATTTCTGCTTGCTTCACAAAGCAGTACGGGTGGTATAGTCAAAAAAACAACACAAATCGCATAAGCAATATACATAAATGACTATAAGGGGTTCTTATATCTATGGATCAGACACGCTCTCTGGAAAGCTTTCTTGCCCATGTTCAGCAGCGCGACCCGCATCAGAGCGAGTTCGCTCAGGCCGTTCGTGAAGTGATGACCACCCTGTGGCCTTTCCTTGAAGAAAACCCGCGTTATCGTCAACTGTCGCTGCTGGAACGTCTGGTTGAGCCAGAACGGGTGATCCAGTTCCGCGTGACCTGGGTGGATGACCGCAATCAGGTCCAGGTCAACCGCGCCTGGCGCGTACAATTTAACTCCGCCATCGGCCCGTTTAAGGGCGGCATGCGTTTCCACCCTTCCGTGAACCTGTCGATCCTGAAATTCCTCGGCTTTGAGCAGACGTTTAAAAACGCGCTCACCACCCTGCCGATGGGCGGCGGGAAAGGCGGGAGTGACTTCGATCCTAAGGGGAAAAGCGAAGGTGAAGTGATGCGTTTCTGTCAGGCGCTGATGACCGAGCTCTGGCGCCACCTTGGTCCGGACACCGACGTACCGGCGGGGGATATCGGCGTGGGGGCCCGCGAAGTGGGCTTTATGGCCGGGATGATGAAAAAGCTTTCCAACAACAGCGCCTGCGTCTTTACCGGCAAAGGATTGTCGTTTGGCGGGAGTTTGATTCGCCCGGAGGCGACCGGATATGGTCTGGTCTACTTCACCGAGGCGATGCTCAAGCGTCACGGGTTAGGGTTTGAAGGGATGCGCGTGGCGGTGTCCGGCTCCGGTAACGTGGCGCAATACGCTATCGAAAAAGCGATGCAGTTTGGCGCCCGCGTGGTGACGGCCTCGGACTCCCGTGGCACGGTGGTGGATGAAGCGGGCTTTACGGCAGAAAAACTGGCGCGCCTGTGCGAAATTAAAGCCAGCCGCGACGGGCGGCTCGCAGACTATGCCCAGGAATTTGGGTTGACGTATCTGGAAGGCAAGCAGCCGTGGGGTGTTCCGGTGGATATTGCCCTGCCGTGCGCCACGCAAAACGAACTGGACGTGGACGCCGCGCGCACGCTGATCGGCAACGGCGTGAAGGCGGTGGCCGAAGGGGCGAATATGCCGACCACCATCGATGCGACGGATCTGTTCCTCGAAGCGGGCGTGCTGTTTGCCCCAGGCAAGGCCGCCAATGCGGGCGGCGTGGCAACCTCCGGCCTTGAGATGGCGCAAAACGCCGCGCGTCTTGGCTGGAAGGCGGAGAAAGTGGATGCCCGTTTGCACCATATCATGCTAGATATTCACCACGCCTGCGTGGAGTACGGCGGTGAAGCGTCGCAAACGAACTACGTGCGCGGAGCGAATATCGCCGGATTCGTGAAGGTGGCGGATGCGATGATTGGGCAGGGTGTGATTTAAGCTTTCACTGTGTTCTCGCCCTGTAGGCGCGGTAAGGCGTAGCCGCCACCGGGCTTTTTTTCAGGCCGCAGAGCTGCTTTTCGCCGGGTGGCGGCTACGCCTTACCCGGCCTACGGTTTAAGAAGCTGCCGCGCTCTTTTTCTTTTTAAAGGGCTTCTTCGCGCCGCTACCCGGCGCAACCATCCCTCTGAACCGCTTCACCGGCGTACTGCGTGCCTGATCGATCAACTGATACAGCGTCCCCACCAGCGGCTGCATAAAGTCCTGGTAGCGGCACTGCTTTTCACTGATTTGCGTTAGCACGGATTCCCAGTGCGCGGTCATGTCCGGCCTCGCGGCCAGCTCCGGAAGGGAGTGGATGAGCGCCCGCCCCGGCTCCGTGGAGTGGATATAGCGTCCTTTTTTCTCCAGGAAGCCGCGCTTGAACAACAGTTCGATGATCCCCGCTCGCGTCGCTTCCGTACCCAGACCGTCGGTGGCGCGCAGGATTTTCTTCAGATCTTTATCCTGCACAAATCGGGCGATCCCGGTCATGGCCGACAGCAGCGTCGCATCGGTGAAATGGCGTGGCGGCTGGGTCTGACGTTCAACCACTTCACCTTTCTCGCACAATAACTCGTCATCTTTGGCGACAACCGGCAGCGGCGTACCGTCGTTCTCCTCGTCACGCTCTTTGTTGCCGAGCAGCGTGCGCCAGCCCGCTTCCGCGAGGAAACGCGCTTTGGCGATAAACTTACCTTTGGCAATCTCAAGCTCAATGACGCATTTGCGGAACACCGCGTCCGGGCAGAACTGCATCAGATACTGACGGGCGATGAGGTTATAGACCTTCGCTTCGTTATCCGTCAGGTTAACGTGGCTGGCGCGTGCCGTCGGGATAATTGCATGGTGGGCGTCCACCTTTTTATCATCCCAGCAGCGGTTATGGGTGTCCGGATTCACCACCGGCTGCGGCAGGAGATCGGCGGCGTGTACGCTTATCGCATTCAGTACCGCGTGGCGACCGGCAAAATGTTCTTCCGGCAGATAACGGCTATCCGAACGCGGGTAGGTGATCAGCTTGTGGGTTTCATAGAGCTTCTGGCAGATATCCAGCACGTTTTGCGCGCTGAGGCCAAAGCGCTTCGCCGCCTCAATCTGCAAGGCCGAGAGCGAAAACGGCAGCGGTGCGGGTTCTAATTCCCGTTTATCGTTATAGCTGGTGACGATGGCAGGCTGACCGGTAATACGGTTAACCACATGCTCCGCCAGCGGACGGTGCAGCAAGCGCCCCTCTTCATCCTGGTACGATTCACAGGCATCGCTCGGCTGCCAGACGGCGGTAAAGCGTTCGTCCTTAGGCGTAACGATATGCGCTTTCACTTCAAAGAAATCTTTGGCGACGAAGTTCTCAATCTCTTCATCACGACGCACCACCAGCCCCAGCACCGGCGTCTGCACGCGGCCCACGGAGAGTACCCCCTGATAGCCCGCATTACGCCCGAGGATGGTGTAGGCGCGGGTCATGTTGATCCCGTACAGCCAGTCAGCGCGCGCGCGCGCAAGCGCCGAGACGCACAGCGGGATAAACTCGCTGTTGGCACGCAGACGCGAGATCGCACGCTCTACCGCCTGCGGGTTGAGGTCGTTTATCAGGCAGCGCTGTACCTGCTGGCGTTTTTCCGGCGCCAGCTCGAGATAGTCCAGCACTTCATCTACCAGCAGTTGCCCTTCCCTGTCCGGGTCACCTGCGTGAACCACTTCAGAGGCTTCGTGCAGGAAACGCTTGATCACGTTCAGCTGTTTGGTCACCGAAGGCCGGGGCTGCAGGCGCCATTTTTCCGGCACGATGGGCAGATCGTTGAGGTTCCAGCGGGCGTAGCGGCTGTCGTAGACGTCCGGCTGCGCCTGCTCGAGCAGGTGACCAATACACCAGGTCACCACCTGCCCGTTACCGCATTCGATAAAGCCGTCGCCCTTGCGGTGCGGCTTCGGCAACACGTCGGCGATGGCGCGCGCCAGGCTCGGCTTTTCGGCAATAAACAACCGCATCGAATTAACGGATCTCAATCATCGGTCGGCCACCGCGTGCGGTCACCAGCTCGCCGATCGCCGTCAGGGTAATGCCAAACTCGGCGGCCGTTGCCTGAACGTCAGCTTCGGCTTCCGGTGTGACCGCCAGCAGCAGGCCGCCGGAAGTTTGTGGATCGCACAGCAGGTTGCGCCACTCTTCAGGCATCTCGCCCATCAGGTGACCGTAGCTGGCAAAGTTGCGCTGAGTACCGCCCGGCACCGCGCCCTGCGCAATATACTCTTCCACGCCCGGCAGTTTCGGCACGTCCTGATACCAGACCTGTGCCTGCACGCCCGCGCCCTGACACACTTCGGAGAGGTGTCCCAGCAGACCAAAACCGGTCACATCGGTCATCGCCTTTACGCCGTCGATATTGGCGAATGCCGCGCCCGCAAGGTTCATCTGGCACATCACTTCCGTTGCCAGACCTTTGTGTTCCGGCTTCAGCAGGGATTTTTTCTCGGCGGTCGTGAGTACGCCAATGCCGAGCGGCTTGGTGAGGAACAGCTTGCAGCCCGCCTGCGCGGTGCTGTTGCGCTTCACGCGCTCGGTCGGCACCACGCCCGTGACGGCCAGGCCAAAAATAGGTTCAGGCGCGTCAATCGAGTGACCACCGGCCAGCGCAATTCCCGCCTGCTGACAGGCGAAACGGCCGCCATCAATGACGTCGCGGGCAATTTCCGGCGCGAGGGTATTAATTGGCCAGCCCAGAATGGCGATGGCCATAATCGGCTTACCGCCCATCGCGAAGATATCACTGATGGCGTTGGTGGCCGCAATGCGCCCGAAATCGAAGGGGTTATCGACAATCGGCATAAAGAAGTCAGTGGTGCTGATAATGCTGGTGCCGTTACCTAAGTCATAAACTGCAGCATCGTCACGCGTTTCATTGCCGACAAGCAGGTTCGGGTCGACAAACTTCGCCTGTTCACTGTGCAGAATGGTCTCCAGCACTTTCGGGGAAATTTTACAACCGCAACCGGCTCCGTGGCTGTACTGCGTTAAACGAATGGTTTGCTCGCTCATGGACGTCTCCTGTCATCTCAATCGCGCTATGGTAGCGCTCATTCCATAAAGAGGTAAGTATGACTGTCTGAATTCTGCGGCAGATGCTCAGAATCCAGACAGTTTAGCGTGGGTTATCAGAAACGGCTGACGAAAGGCGTAGTGTCCGGCACGCTGATGGTGCTGGAGGCTTTAAGCTGCGGCGTACCGAGGTAGAGGAAACCGACAATTTTATCGTGCTCACCGCAGCCAAAACCGTCACGGACTACCGGGCTCTCGGTCAGCGGACCGGTACGCCAGATACCGTTAAACCCCTGTGCGACAGCGGCCATTTGCATCGCCATTACCGCGCAGCCAGCAGACATTTCCTGCTCCCAAACCGGGACTTTGTGGCCAGCCTGACATTTCGCCACGACGGCGATGATCATCGGCGCACGGAACGGCGCATTGCGCGCTTTATCGATACCTTTCTCATCCTGCCCGACGGCAACCGCGCCCTGCTCCAGCAGCTGGCTGAAACGATCGCGGCCTTCACCTTCAATCACAAAGAAGTGCCACGGCTGCAGCGTGCCGTGATCGGGGGCACGCATCCCGGCACGCAGAATGTTTTCCAGCTGCTCGCCCGCCGGGGCAGGTTCGGCCAGACGTGACGCGCTGCGGCGGTTAACAAGCAGTTCAAGTGCGTCCATTGGTTAACTCCTTTATTGAAATTTACTCACAAAATTAACACGGCCGCAGATTTTGTTACAGCCTGGCAGGCGATTCCTGCTGACAAGTGGCGGTTGGGTCATTACGATAACCCAACATTACCGTCCAGTGGCGACGGAAACAGTCATTTTCTGGTTAGGGAGAATACATGCGAACCCTTTGGCGAATCTTTGCCGGTTTCTTTAAATGGACGTGGCGACTGCTCAACTTCGTCCGCAACCTGGTGATGAACATCTTCTTCATCCTGCTGGTTCTGGTTTGCGCAGGCATCTGGATGCATATCAGCAATGCGAATCAGGCGCAGCATTCAACTCGCGGGGCGCTGTTACTCGATATCACCGGCGTCATCGTGGATAAACCGTCCACCAGCAACCGTCTGGGGGTCATTGGCCGTCAGCTGTTTGGCGCGACGTCCGACCGCCTGCAGGAAAACTCCCTGTTCGATATTGTCGATACTATCCGTCAGGCCAAAGACGACCGAAATATCACCGGGATCGTACTGGATCTGAAAGATTTTGCCGGAGGCGACCAGCCTTCAATGCAGTACATCGGTAAAGCGCTGCGTGAATTCCGCGACAGCGGTAAGCCAGTGATCGCCGTGGGCGACAGCTACAGCCAGGGGCAATATTATCTGGCAAGCTTCGCCAACAAGATCTGGCTCTCTCCGCAGGGGACGGTCGATCTGCACGGCTTTGCCACCAACGGCCTGTACTACAAATCGCTGCTCGACAAGCTGAAAGTGACGACCCACGTCTTCCGCGTCGGCACCTATAAATCAGCCGTGGAGCCGTTTATTCGCGACGATATGTCCCCTGCTGCCCGTGAAGCGGACAGCCGCTGGATTGGCGAGCTGTGGCAGAACTATCTGGGCACCGTGGCCGCTAACCGTCAAATTACCGCTGAGCAGGTCTTCCCGGGCGCACGTGGCGTGCTGGAGGGTCTGCGTAAGGTTGACGGCGATACCGCGAAATATGCCCTCGACAATAAACTCGTTGATGCGCTGGGTACCAGTGCAGATATCGAAAAAGCCCTGACCAAACAGTTTGGCTGGAGCAAAGAGGACAAAAACTACAGCGCGATCAGTATGTATGACTACGCTGCGAAAAAACCGGACGAGAGCGGTGACAGCGTAGCCGTGGTGTTTGCCAACGGCGCCATCATGGACGGTCAGGAAACCCCGGGTAATGTCGGCGGTGACACCACCGCGTCGCAAATCCGTGACGCGCGCCTTGACCCGAAAGTGAAAGCCATTGTTCTGCGCGTAAACAGCCCGGGCGGCAGCGTGAGCGCCTCCGAAGTGATCCGCGCTGAGCTGGCCGCGGCCCGCGCTGCGGGCAAACCGGTCGTCGTCTCCATGGGCGGAATGGCGGCATCAGGTGGGTACTGGATCTCCACGCCAGCCAACTACATTGTGGCTAACCCAAGCACGCTGACCGGCTCTATCGGCATCTTCGGGGTGATTAACACTGTGGAAAACAGTCTGGATTATCTGGGCGTGCACACCGACGGTGTTTCTACGTCGCCGCTGGCAGATGTGTCGATAACAAAATCCCTGCCGCCGGAAGTGTCGGAGATGATGCAGCTGAGCATTGAGAACGGGTATAAGCGCTTTATTACGCTGGTGGCTGACTCGCGTAAAAAGACGCCAGAACAGATTGACCAGATTGCTCAGGGCCACGTCTGGACCGGTCAGGACGCGAAGAACAACGGACTGGTGGACAGTCTGGGTGACTTTGACGACGCCGTGAAGAAAGCGGCCGACCTGGCGAAGCTCAAGCAATGGCACATTGAGTATTATCAGGATGAGCCGTCATTCTTCGATATGGTGATGGACAGCATGTCTGTCTCCGTTCGCGCCATGCTGCCGGAGGCGCTGCAGGCTTACCTGCCTGCGCCGGTTGCCACTGCAGCGAAAGCGATGAAGACGGAAAGCGATAAGCTCGCGGCCTTTAACGATCCACAAAGTCGTTACGCGTTTTGCCTGACCTGCGCGAACGTCCGTTAAAAACCGTCCCCTCTTCCCGCGAAGAGGGGATTTTTTTCTTTTGAAGAACAAGAACTCACTACCATGCAGAAGAAATCGATTTATGTAGCCTACACTGGCGGTACCATCGGTATGCAGCGCTCTGAAAATGGCTATATTCCTGTCTCCGGCCACCTTCAGCGTCAGCTTGCGTTGATGCCTGAGTTCCACCGTCCGGAAATGCCTGACTTTACCATCCATGAATACGAGCCGCTGATGGACTCCTCCGACATGACGCCAGAAGACTGGCAGCACATCGCGGATGACATTAAAGCGCATTACGACCAGTACGACGGCTTCGTGATCCTGCACGGTACCGACACCATGGCGTTCACGGCCTCGGCGCTCTCCTTCATGCTGGAGAACCTGAGCAAGCCGGTTATCGTCACCGGGTCGCAAATTCCGCTGGCGGAGTTACGCTCCGACGGGCAGATCAACCTGCTGAACTCCCTGTACGTGGCGGCAAATTACCCGATTAACGAAGTCTCGCTGTTCTTTAACAACCGTCTGTATCGCGGCAACCGCACGACGAAAGCCCATGCCGATGGTTTTGACGCCTTCGCCTCACCGAACCTGCAACCGCTGCTGGAAGCCGGGATTCATATCCGTCGTCTGGGCACGCCGCCTGCACCGAATACCGCTGGCGAGCTGATTGTGCATCCGATTACCCCGCAGCCCATCGGCGTGGTCACCATTTACCCGGGTATTTCCGCCGACGTGGTCCGCAACTTCCTGCGCCAGCCAGTGAAAGCGCTGATCCTGCGCTCCTACGGCGTGGGCAACGCCCCGCAGAACGGTGAGTTTCTGAAAGAGCTTCAGGAAGCCAGCGAACGCGGAATTGTGGTGGTGAACCTGACCCAGTGTATGTCCGGCAAAGTGAATATGGGTGGCTATGCCACCGGCAACGCGCTGGCACATGCGGGTGTCATCAGCGGTTTCGATATGACCGTTGAGGCGACGCTGACTAAACTTCACTATTTACTGAGTCAGGATCTGGACATTCAGTCCATTCGCAACGCCATGATGCAAAATCTGCGCGGTGAACTGACCCCTGACGAATAAGGAGGCCTCATGACGCAACGCGCCCTGCTACTGGTCGATTTGCAAAATGATTTCTGCGCAGGCGGCGTGCTGGCCGTCGCCGAAGGTGACAGCACCGTTGACGTGGCGAATACGCTGATTGACTGGTGTAAAGCCCGCGGTGAATCGGTGGTCGCCAGCCAGGACTGGCACCCGGCTAACCACGGCAGTTTTGCCAGCCAGCACAACGTCGAACCGTTCACTCAGGGTGAACTCGACGGGCTGGCGCAAACCTTCTGGCCGGATCATTGCGTGCAGCAAACGGAAGGCGCGGCGCTGCATCCGCTCCTGAATCAGAAAGCCATCGACGCGGTGTTCCATAAGGGTGAAAACCCGACAATAGACAGCTACAGCGCGTTTTTTGATAACGGTCATCGTCAGAAGACCGCGCTGGACGCGTGGTTACGCCACCATGAAATCACGGAGCTGATTGTGCTGGGGCTGGCGACAGATTATTGCGTGAAGTTTACCGTACTGGACGCGCTCCAGTCAGGCTACACCGTCAGCGTGATCACCGACGGCTGCCGCGGGGTCAACATTCACCCTCAGGACAGTGCTCAGGCGTTTATGGAGATGGCTGCCGAAGGCGCGACGCTGTATACCCTGGCAGACTGGCTGGAAACGCAGGCGTAGTTTTTTAAGCCGGGTGGCGGCTTCGCCTTACCCGGCCTACTTTCTCTGGAGCGCAGCGCCACCCGGCATTTCTTCTCCAATCCCCATAAAGTGAACTCCCTCGCATCCTCAGCGAAGCGGCAATGCTATTCTCGTCAGGTTGTTTTTTCGCCACGCCTTTTCTGTGGCGTGGTTATTTTTATTAAGTCAAAGAGGAAATTATATGAAACGTTTGCCCTTGTTGGCAGCATTACCCTTGCTTTGCGCGTCACTGGCTTCCGCTGCGCCCCTGATGTCCGTCGGCTATTTCAACGGGGGTGGCGATGTCACCGCCGGACCGGGTGGCGACATTAATAAACTGGATGTCCGCCAGATCACCCACCTGAACTATTCGTTTGGTCTGGTCTACAACGACGAGAAAGACGAAACCAACGCCGCGCTGAAAGATCCGACGAAACTGCATCAGATCTGGCTTTCGCCCAAAGTGGCATCCGATCTGGCCTTAATCCCCACTCTGCGTAAACAAAACCCGCACCTTAAAGTGCTGCTCTCTGTTGGCGGCTGGGGTGCGCGTGGTTTCTCTGGCGCAGCGGCCACCAAAGAGAGTCGTGCGGTGTTTATCCGATCCGCTCAGGAGGTTGTCGACAAATACGGTCTGGACGGGATTGATCTCGACTGGGAGTACCCGGTCAACGGCGCGTGGGGACTGGTTGCCAGCACGCCAGCCGACAGGGACAACTTCACCGCGCTGCTGAAAGAGATGCGCGACGCATTCGGGCAGAAAAAGCTGGTGACCATTGCGGTAGGCGCCAATGCGGAAAGTCCGAAAAGCTGGGTGGATGTCAAAGCCATCGCTCCCCTGCTCGACTACATCAACCTGATGACCTACGACATGGCGTATGGTACCCAGTATTTTAACGCCAACCTCTATGATTCCAGCGCCTGGCCGACGGTGGCTGCTGCCGATAAATACAGCGTGGACTTTGTGGTAAATAACTATCTGGCCGCGGGACTGAAACCACAGCAGATGAACCTCGGGATCGGGTTTTACGGTCGCGTACCGAAACGCGCCGTTGAGCCGGGTATCGACTGGAGCAAGCCGGACGCACAAAAAAATCCGGTCACCCAGCCCTACTTTGGACCGCAGGAGCTCGGCTTGTTCAGGTCGCTCGGCTATGACCTGTCCAAAGATACCTACGTGAAGTACAACGATATCGTGAAAAAGCTGCTGAACGATCCGCAGAAGCGTTTTACCGAGCACTGGGACGACCAGGCGAAAGTGCCGTGGCTCTCCGTGGAAGCAGCCGACGGCAAGGCGCTCTTTGCGATTTCGTATGAGAACCCACGTTCCGTGGCGATCAAAGCGGACTACATTAGACAGAAAGGTCTCGCCGGGGCGATGTTCTGGGAGTATGGCGCGGACGATAACAACCAGTTAGCGAAGCAGCTGGCAGAGTCATTAGGGATCCCGCAAAAGTAGCGACGCATTCAAGCCCTCTCCCCGTGGGAGAGGGTTGGATGAAGGCATCAGCCCGCACGGTTATTGCATTTTCAGCGTCGCAATTGGCTTCGGCGTGATGCCAAAATCTTCTTTCAGCTCTCGCTTGCTCTTCATCACCATCTGGCCGTTGGTATCGATCGTCATGTGCTGCGCGTCAGTATTGTTGCGCGCCTGCCACAGCATCACCAGCTGCAAACTGTTCTCTTTTTGCTCAGGGGTAAGCGCCACGCCATCCGGCCATTTTCCTAGCTCAACGGCGGTGACCAGACGCTGATAAACATCCTGGGTCATCCCGTTAATCATGTCATCAATATTCACGATCTCTCCTTTTCAAAGGAATAATTTGCTGAATCGTTTTTTCAACCCTTGATCTGGTCGCCGTTTTCATCATCCGTGAAGCTCATGGAGGCCGAATTGACGCAGAAACGCTCCCCCGTTGGCTGTGGACCATCCGGGAAGACGTGCCCCAGGTGCGCGTCGCAGGTCCCGCAACGGATTTCCGTGCGCACCATGCCGTGCGAGGTGTCAGTCAGATAGCGGATGGCCTCATCGCTCACCGGCTCGTAAAAGCTCGGCCAGCCGCAGCCGGAATCGAATTTCGTTTGTGAGTTAAACAGCGGGGCATCACAGACCAGACAGTGATAGACGCCGTCTCGCTTGTTGTGCAGTAAACGCCCGGTGAATGGCGGTTCCGTGCCGTGGTTCTGCGTCACGTAAAACTGCATTTCTGTGAGGTTTTTTTTCAAATCGTCAGGGTTACGTTGGTTCGACATATGCTTACATCTCGCTGTAGAAACAGACATCTTTTAACCCGGATTCTAACAAAACATTAACACCCTTGCGTGCACTTTTGTTCTAAACTTATGTGTCGCGAAAAGGCGGTCAGGCAATTGTGATCATGTTCACATTTTTATCCTGCGAGGACTTTAAAATTCCGGGCGCAGCCCCCATGTGGTTGCAAGCTCAAAGGGAAAGTGAGGCGAGTCAGTCGCACAAACGTTAGTCACAGGATTGATTTGTCGCAATGATTGACACGATTCCGCTTGACGCTGCGTAAGGTTTTTGTAATTTTACAGGCAACCTTTTATTCACTAACAAATAGCTGGTGGAATATATGACTATCAAAGTAGGTATCAACGGTTTTGGCCGTATCGGCCGTATTGTTTTCCGTGCTGCTCAGAAACGTTCTGACATCGAAATCGTTGGTATCAACGATCTCCTGGACGCTGAATACATGGCGTACATGCTGAAGTACGACTCAACTCACGGTCGTTTCGACGGCACCGTTGAAGTGAAAGACGGCCACCTGGTTGTTAACGGCAAAACCATCCGCGTTACTGCTGAGAAAGACCCAGCTAACCTGAAATGGAACGAAATCGGTGTTGATGTTGTAGCTGAAGCTACCGGTATCTTCCTGACCGACGAAACTGCACGTAAACACATCACTGCAGGCGCGAAGAAAGTTGTTCTGACTGGTCCTTCTAAAGACAACACCCCAATGTTCGTTCGTGGTGCAAACTTCGAAACTTACGCTGGCCAGGACATCGTTTCCAACGCATCCTGCACCACCAACTGCCTGGCACCGCTGGCTAAAGTTATCAACGACAACTTCGGCATCATCGAAGGTCTGATGACTACCGTTCACGCTACCACCGCTACTCAGAAAACCGTTGACGGCCCGTCTCACAAAGACTGGCGCGGCGGCCGTGGCGCGGCTCAGAACATCATCCCATCCTCTACCGGTGCTGCTAAAGCTGTAGGTAAAGTACTGCCAGAACTGAATGGCAAACTGACTGGTATGGCGTTCCGCGTTCCAACGCCTAACGTATCCGTTGTTGACCTGACCGTTCGTCTGGAAAAAGCTGCTTCTTATGAAGAAATTAAGAAAGCAATCAAAGCTGCTTCCGAAGGCGCAATGAAAGGCGTTCTGGGTTACACCGAAGACGACGTTGTATCTACTGATTTCAACGGCGAAGTGTGCACTTCCGTGTTCGATGCTAAAGCTGGTATCGCACTGAACGACAACTTCGTGAAACTGGTTTCCTGGTACGACAACGAAACTGGCTACTCTAACAAAGTACTGGACCTGATCGCTCACATCTCCAAATAAGTTGAGATGAGTGTTTGATCCAAAAAGGCGACTTCGGTCGCCTTTTTTATTGTTTTTAGACAGAGGATTGCTTAATGATTAATAAAATATTTGCACTTCCGGTAGTCGAACAACTTACCCCTGTGCTCTCCCGCCGCCAGATTGACGGCGCTGATGTTATCGTCGTTGACCACCCGCGCGTGAAAGCCTCCGTGGCGCTGAATGGCGCCCACCTGCTCTCCTGGAAGCCTGAGGGCGAAGAGGAAGGACTGTGGCTGAGCGAGGCCACCTCGTTCAAAAAAGGGGCTGCTATCCGTGGCGGCGTCCCCATCTGCTGGCCATGGTTCGGCCCGTCCACACAGCAGGGTTTGCCGTCTCACGGTTTTGCCCGTAACCAGCAGTGGACGCTGAAAGCGCACAATGAAGATGACAACGGTGCCGTGCTGACCTTTGAGCTGCAGGCGAATGATGAAACCCGCGCCCTGTGGCCGCATGATTTCACCCTGTACGCCCGTTTCAAGCTGGGTAAAACCTGCGAAATTGAGCTGGAAGCGCATGGCGAGTTCGAAACCACGTCTGCCCTGCACACCTACTTCAACGTGGGTGACATCAACGCAGTGAAGGTGAGCGGCCTCGGCGATACCTTTATCGACAAAGTTGATAATGCGAAAGAGGGCAAGCTAAGCGACGGCGTTCAGGCTTTCCCCGATCGTACCGACCGCGTCTATCTCCACCCGGAAGCCTGCAGCGTGATCCACGATGGTGCCCTGAACCGCGGCATTGAGGTCGTTCATCATCATCACAGCAATGTGGTGGGCTGGAACCCAGGTCCGGCATTGTCTGTCAGCATGGCCGATATTCCTGATGACGGTTACAAAACATTCGTTTGTGTAGAAACAGCCTGCGTGACCACGCCGCAGAAAGCGAGCGAAGAAAAACCGTCTCGTTTAGGGCAGACGATCCGTATTGTTAAGCGATAATCGCCCTGCACCACAAAAAAGCAAACGGGGCGCAAGCGCCCCGTTTTGATGCAATGATTGCACTGAATTAATGCACAATCAGAACTTGTAGGTCACACCCACAGAGAAGATACCCGCCCAGGACTTATCGACCATCGGGCTATCTTTCACTTCATCGCTCAGACGCTCATAACGGCCAGTACCGTAGACGCTCCAGTCGCCAAGGAAGTTATAGCTCGCGGTCAGCTCCAGGTAGGGATCCCAGCCATCATCTGCGCTGTAGCTTTTCAGACCACTGCGGCGAGACTCGTTTTTAGAGACGCCGTAATAGTAGTCGTTGTAGTTCTCGCTGCTGTACAGGACACCGATGCCCGGCGTCAGGGTGAGCCCGCCGTTGGTATAACGGTACAGCCATGCCAGATCCCAGATAAAGCCGTTGCTGTTGTCCAGCGTATCACCTGCCAGAGCCGTACGCAGGAAGCCATACTCGGTGTTATGCACGTATGAAAGCCCGGCCATCATGCTACTTTTGCGCTTATCGAGCTGGCGAAGCGCGTGGCTGTCGCTGTCTCCCGGCTTGAAGTGCGTTGGATCGTAGTAGGCCATGATCGAGAGCTTGTCGGCCGTGTCGTTCCAGAGATAGTAGCCGCCGCCGAGACCGCGGAACCAGACGTTCTCGCCTTCATAGGTGATAACGGGAACAGGATATACGTCACGATCGTACTGTTTGTATGGGCTGTTAATGACGCCAACACCCGCGCCAACCGTCCACTGACTTTCCGCCTGAGCGGTGCTAACTGCGGTCGCGGCAAGGATGCCCAATGCCAGAAGTTTGAGTTTGGTCACAATCCATTCTTTCCTGTAGTCAAATAATCAGCGGGAGAAGTGTAACCGCCATTCCCGTACAACCCAAAATTTTTTGCCTGCTAATCAGTCTGATTAACCCGTTATTTTTCACTTTTCAGATGACAGCACGCTTTCATTTATATGACCACTGAATGAAAAACGTGCTTAAGCCTTATAACCCAGGTGGAAATTTTTGGATGAGTTATTGATATGTCATTGAAATTAGATTTTCTCAGCATGCAAGTTTGGCAAATGCCATCTACGCTTAATTTTAAGAAGAGTTTTCCTGAACGCCCTGCGGTTCTTAGCCTCTGACCTGGCACACAGGTTGCTGCTCTGGCAGTGAGGTGCGAGAGATTCTCTTCCGGGAGCCTCCACTACTCATACGAACGGCTCTTATCCTGTGCTAAAAAACGAAAGGACGGCATGCCATGAATATATTCGATCACTATCGCCAGCGCTATGAAGCTGCCAAGGACGAAGAGTTCACACTGCAGGAGTTTCTTACCATTTGTCGGCAAGATCGCAGTGCCTATGCCAATGCGGCAGAACGGCTATTGATGGCTATTGGTGAGCCAAACATGGTTGATACTGCCCTGGAGCCACGGCTTTCCCGTCTATTTTCGAATCGGGTGGTCGCCCGATATCCGGCGTTCGAAGAGTTCTACGGCATGGAAGATGCCATTGAACAGATTGTCTCCTATCTGAAGCATGCCGCTCAGGGTCTGGAAGAGAAGAAACAGATCCTCTATTTACTCGGCCCGGTCGGTGGCGGTAAATCCTCGCTGGCTGAACGCCTGAAGTCGCTGATGCAGCGCGTGCCGATTTATGTGTTGAGCGCTAATGGCGAACGCAGCCCGGTGAACGACCATCCGCTGTGCCTGTTTAATCCACAGGAAGATGCGCAAATTCTGGATAAAGAGTTTGGCATTCCGCGCCGCTACCTCGGCACCATCATGTCGCCGTGGGCGGCAAAACGCCTGCATGAGTTTGGGGGCGATATCACCAAATTCCGCGTGGTGAAAGTGTGGCCGTCTATCCTTGAGCAGATCGCCATCGCCAAAACGGAACCGGGTGATGAGAACAACCAGGATATCTCGGCGCTGGTGGGTAAAGTTGATATCCGTAAGCTGGAAAACTTCGCACAAAATGACCCGGATGCCTACGGCTATTCCGGTGCGCTGTGCCGCGCCAACCAGGGGATTATGGAATTCGTGGAGATGTTTAAAGCACCAATCAAAGTGCTGCATCCTCTGCTGACGGCGACCCAGGAAGGGAACTATAACGGGACGGAAGGTATCTCCGCCCTGCCGTTTAACGGGATAATCCTCGCCCACTCGAACGAATCCGAATGGGTGACCTTCCGTAATAATAAAAACAATGAGGCCTTCCTTGACCGCGTGTACATCGTCAAGGTGCCTTATTGCCTGCGGATCTCCGAAGAGATCAAGATTTACGAGAAACTGCTCAACCACAGTGAGCTGGTGCACGCTCCCTGCGCGCCAGGCACGCTGGAAACGTTGTCGCGCTTCTCTATCCTTTCGCGTTTGAAAGAGCCGGAAAACTCCAGCATCTACTCAAAAATGCGCGTCTATGATGGCGAAAGCCTGAAAGACACCGACCCGAAAGCGAAATCCTATCAGGAGTATCGTGATTACGCCGGGGTCGATGAAGGGATGAACGGCCTGTCCACCCGTTTCGCGTTTAAGATCCTCTCCCGCGTCTTTAACTTCGACCATGCGGAAGTGGCGGCCAACCCGGTTCACTTGTTCTACGTGCTGGAGCAGCAGATTGAACGCGAGCAGTTCCCGCAGGAGCAGGCTGAACGCTATCTTGAGTTCCTGAAAGGCTATCTGATCCCGAAATACGCCGAGTTCATTGGCAAAGAGATCCAGACAGCCTACCTGGAATCCTATTCAGAGTACGGACAGAATATTTTCGACCGTTATGTCACCTACGCTGACTTCTGGATCCAGGATCAGGAGTACCGCGACCCGGATACCGGCCAGCTGTTTGACCGTGAATCCCTGAACGCGGAACTGGAAAAAATCGAGAAGCCTGCCGGGATCAGCAACCCGAAAGACTTCCGTAATGAGATTGTGAACTTCGTCCTGCGCGCCAGAGCGCATAACAACGGACGCAATCCGAACTGGACCAGCTACGAGAAACTGCGCACCGTTATTGAGAAGAAAATGTTCTCCAATACCGAAGAGCTGCTGCCGGTTATCTCGTTTAACACGAAAACCTCAACCGATGAGCAGAAGAAACACGACGATTTTGTCGACCGTATGATGGAAAAAGGCTACACCCGCAAACAGGTTCGCCTGCTCTGCGAATGGTATCTGCGCGTGCGTAAATCGTCCTAAAACAAGTGCCCGGCAGCGCTAGCGCCTGCCGGGCCAACAAAAACGCAAGTTGGCAAATGCAGTACGGGGGGTATATGACCTGGTTTATTGACCGGCGTCTTAACGGCAAAAACAAGAGCACGGTGAACCGCCAGCGCTTCTTGCGCCGTTACAAAGCGCAAATTAAACAGTCGATCTCCGAGGCCATCAACAAACGCTCGGTGACCGACGTCGACAGCGGCGAGTCTGTTTCCATCCCCACCGATGACATCAGCGAACCGATGTTTCATCAGGGGCGAGGCGGTCTGCGCCATCGCGTGCACCCAGGTAATGACCACTTCGTTCAGAACGACAGAATTGAGCGTCCTCAGGGCGGCGGCGGTGGTTCAGGAAGCGGTCAGGGACAGGCCAGCCAGGACGGTGAAGGTCAGGATGAGTTCGTTTTCCAGATTTCAAAAGATGAATACCTCGACCTGCTGTTTGAGGACCTGGCGCTGCCGAATCTGAAAAAGAATCAGCATCGTCAGCTTAACGAGTACAAAACCCATCGCGCGGGCTATACCGCCAACGGCGTCCCCGCCAACATCAGCGTCGTGCGTTCGTTGCAGAATTCGCTGGCGCGGCGCACGGCCATGACGGCAGGCAAACGTCGTGAACTGCGCGAACTTGAGAGTAGCCTGAAGGTCGTGGAAAACACGGAGCCGGCGCAACTGCTGGAAGAGGAGCGCCTGCGCAAAGAGATTGCCGAGCTAAGAGCGAAGATCGATCGCGTTCCGTTTATCGACACGTTCGACCTGCGTTACAAGAATTATGAAAAACGCCCAGAGCCCTCAAGCCAGGCGGTGATGTTCTGTCTGATGGACGTCTCCGGCTCCATGGACCAGGCCACCAAGGATATGGCGAAGCGTTTTTATATCCTGCTCTACCTGTTCCTGAGCAGAACCTATAAGAATGTGGAAGTGGTCTATATTCGCCACCATACGCAGGCTAAAGAGGTCGACGAGCATGAGTTCTTCTACTCGCAGGAGACCGGCGGCACCATCGTCTCCAGCGCACTGAAGCTGATGGATGAAGTCGTGAAAGAGCGTTACGACCCGGCGCAATGGAATATCTATGCCGCGCAGGCGTCCGATGGTGATAACTGGGCCGACGACTCACCGCTGTGTCACGACATCCTGGCGAAGAAAATTCTGCCGGTGGTGCGTTACTACAGCTATATCGAAATTACCCGTCGCGCGCATCAGACCCTGTGGCGGGAATATGAACATCTGCAATCGATGTTTGATAATTTTGCCATGCAACATATCCGTGACCAGGATGATATTTATCCGGTGTTCAGGGAGCTCTTCCACAAGCAGTCTGCTAACAGCAACGCATAATCTCACAGCCAGCGAACGCGCTGGCTGTTTTCTTTCGACGCCGTTCTTCTCGTGCTAATGTAGCCATCTGCATACTGGATTATCACCGGGAAAATCACGATGACTGACGACGTTATGGGGACAGGAACCCACCAGCAACTGATAACCTTACTCACCGGGCAAGGCGCACGTTTTCGCGTTATGGAGCACGAGGCGGTCGGGAAATGTGAAGCGGTAAGTGAAATACGCGGGACCGATCTGCGTCAGGGAGCAAAAGCCCTGGTCTGCAAAGTGAAGGGAAACGGTGTTAAAAAACATGTTCTGGCGATCCTGGCCGCCGATCTGCAGGCAGACCTGAGCCGGCTTGCCAGCCATTTCGGCGGGCTTAAAGCCTCCCTCGCCAGCCCGGCCGAGGTAAGTACCCTTACCGCCTGCGTATTCGGCGCTATTCCGCCTTTTAGTTTCCACCCCGATCTGACGCTGGTCGCCGACCCGCTGCTGTTCGAGCGTTTCGACGAAATCGCGTTTAACGCCGGCCTGCTGGAAAAATCCGTGATCATGGATACCCAGGATTACCTGCGCATCGCCCGTCCTGAGCTGGTGACTTTCCATAAAGTCTAACCGTGAAGGCTGACTGTCAGCCTTTTCTCTCCAGCAACAGCACGGAGGCGACGAGAATCGCGGCAATGGCGAAAAACGATGATGAGATAATCAGCGTTTCAACAAACATGTGATCGTTCATGATAGCGACCCCTTTGCGATATCTGCCTTCGTTTTAAACCGCGTAAATGACAAGGTTATGACAGCGGTAAAATCTTTTTAAAACTGTTCTCCGCCCTTTTTCCGCGTACAGTAAGCAGGACGATTATTTTGGCAAGGATTCCCTATGGTTGACCCTACTCTGCTCATTCTCCTGGCACTCGCCGCGCTGGGTTTTATCAGTCATAACACCACCGTCGCCATCTCGATTCTGGTGCTGATTATCGTGCGCGTCACGCCGTTAAATACCTTTTTCCCGTGGATAGAAAAGCAAGGCCTCACCATCGGGATAATCATTTTAACCATCGGGGTGATGGCGCCCATCGCCAGCGGTACGCTTCCCGCCTCAACGCTGCTGCACTCGTTTGTCAACTGGAAATCGCTGGTCGCTATCGCGGTAGGTGTTTTTGTCTCATGGCTCGGGGGGCGCGGCGTTACGCTGATGAGCAGCCAGCCTTCGCTGGTTGCGGGTCTGCTGGTGGGCACGGTGCTGGGCGTAGCGCTCTTTCGCGGCGTGCCGGTGGGCCCGCTGATTGCAGCCGGGCTGGTCTCCCTGTTTATCGGGAAGTCGTAGTCAGGCTGGCCATGTAACGCGCTGGCGTCTGACCCAGCCCCTTCTTAAACATGGTAATAAACGCGGTGGTCGAGTCATAACCCAGTGACTGCGCCACCTGCTGTACCGATTTCCCGCCGATCAAATGCTGTAACGCCACAATAAGTTGCAGCTGGTGACGCCAGCGACGAAAGCTTAATCCGGTCTCTTTTACCACCAGTCGCGCCAGGTTGCGTTCGCTCATGGCGAAGTGGCTTGCCCATTGTGCCAGCGTCTGCCAGGCCGCGGGCTCTTCCGCCATCTTCTCGCTCATCAGCCGGATTTTTGGATGGGGCGAGACGGGTAACTGTAAATGCTCCTGACGCTGGAGCGGCAGTTCATCAAACAGGACATCGACCAGTCGGGATGTGGCCGCAAGCTGAAGCTGTGCCTGCGATTTTTCTGCCAGAGATAAAATGAGCTCCCGCACCAGAGGGGACATTTTCAGCGTACAACAGCGGTCGGGCAGACTGGCGGCGCCGGGCTCAATGAACAAAAAGCAGAGCTGCGCCCCCGGCGTGGCCCTGTTACTGTGCGGCATCTTCCCGGGGATCCAGACCGCGTACTGGGGCGGTACCATCAACATGGCATTTTCCACTTCACAGGTAATCGCGCCGCCAAGCGCCAGAATCAGCTGTCCCTTGCGGTGATGATGCAGGGGTATATATTGTTCCTCCGCCACCACACGGATGCGAAAGGCGACGGCCGCATCATGCTGGCTATCAGGATCGTAGCCGTCCAGTCCCAGTCCAATCATCATGTTGTCCGATTTTAGCGATAAACTGTCATTTTAGCCTGATTTCAACCGCCGGAAAAATCGGTATTGTGTGCGCTCGCTTGAACGTATGAGAACATAATGACTATTGCTATTCGCACCTCAGGAAAACACGGCGCGCTGTTGATTGCAGGCATCCTGATGATTGCCACCACGCTTCGCGTCACCTTTACCGGCGCAGCCCCGCTGCTGGATACCCTTCGCCTTGATTATGGCTTAAGCACGGCGCAAACCGGTCTGCTGACCACCCTGCCCCTGTTGGCTTTTGCCCTGATCTCCCCGCTCGCCGCAGGTCTGGCCCGACGTATTGGCATGGAGCGTAGCCTGTTTATCGCCCTGTTGCTGATTTGCGCCGGGATAGCCATTCGCTCCCTGCCTTCCGCTGCCCTGCTTTTCATCGGCACGGCAGTGATTGGCTGCGGGATCGCGCTTGGGAACGTGCTGTTACCGGGTTTAATTAAACGTGACTTTCCGGGCCAGGTGGCGAAACTCACCGGTGCCTATTCCCTGACGATGGGGGCAGCCGCCGCGTTAGGCTCGGCGCTAATAGTGCCGCTGGCCCAGGGTCATGCGGGCTGGCAGGGCGCGCTGCTGATGCTGATGGTGTTTCCGCTGCTCGCCTTGCTGCTCTGGCTGCCGCAGTGGCGTCAGAAACATGTTGCGACGGTAACAGGCGCAGGCGCGCTACATAACCGCGCAATCTGGCGTTCTGCTCTCGCCTGGCAGGTGACGCTCTTTCTGGGGATTAACTCTCTTATCTATTACGTCATCATCGGCTGGCTGCCGGCGATACTGCTTAGCCACGGCTACAGTGAGGCGCAGGCAGGTTCGGTGCATGGTCTTTTACAGCTGGCGACAGCCGTGCCGGGACTTGCCGTTCCGCTGATCCTCCATCGGCTGAAAGATCAGCGGACGATCGCCGGTGCAGTGGCGCTGATGTGCGCGGTAAGCGCAGCGGGATTGTGGTTTATACCGGATATGGCGGTGATGTGGACGCTGGTGTTTGGCTTTGGCTCCGGGGCAACGATGATCCTCGGCCTGACGTTCATCGGTCTGCGCGCGAGCTCTGCGCATCAGGCGGCGGCATTGTCCGGTATGGCACAGTCTATCGGCTACCTGCTCGCTGCCTGCGGACCGCCGTTGATGGGTAAAATCCACGATTCGGTAGGAGACTGGCGCATCCCCCTTCTCGCCTGTGCGCTGGCCGCGATCGTCATGGCCGTCTGCGGGATACTTGCCGGGCGCGACCGGGAAATCGCGCCCCGCTAAACACGAAGGCAGACCATCGGGTCTGCCCTGTTTTAGCCCCGCGCCGCGCGAAGCATTGCCTGTACGAGAACCACCGGACGTCCTTCCAGCGCAGCACGCTCGTGCTGGAACAAAGTGATCACAAAGAACGGGTGGGTTATCAGCTCCGCCGCACGGATTTCCCCCTGTTCGTCCCAGCCCGTCACGCGCATATCACCGCTCTCCAGCGCCTGAGCAAATTCCGGCGACACACCATAGTTGCAGTGATATCCCTCTTCAATTTCGGGTTTGCCGTAGGCTTTGGCGATCAGCGTATTGCTGCGCAGTTCAATGGCATCGGATATTTCCACCAGCGAGCAGGTCAGCGGCGCGATCACCATAGTGCCTTCGGTATCCGTCTCAGCATGTGCCGCATCGTGCCAGCCCAGCACGTTACGGGCATACTCAATCAGCGCATGCTGGAACCCACCGCAGGTCCCCAGGAACGGAATACTGTTTTCACGGGCGTAGCGTGCGGCGATAAAGGCGGCCTCTGTGTTTTTATAGGGGCTCGCAGGAACCAGCCAGATGGCATCGTAGCCCACCAGATCCTCAGAACTGGTTAATTCCTGGGTAGCAAGCCAGTCGTAATCGGCGGTGAGGTCAAGAACGGCCGCAGCATCGTCAATGGCCAGCGGGATCGCCTTGTGTGCAATAACATCAGGATTGTAATCGCCAACCAGCGCAATGCGGAGCGTCGTTTTAACCGGGAGGTGTTCCATGAAAGTTTCCTTATGCCAGAGTATTATCAGATAACATAAGGAACCTCAGACTACCGATCTTCTGCAATTATCACAATACCTTAAATTGGGAGGGTGGAATTATGATTCAGTGCAAACGCGTCTATGAGCAGGCAAGCCAGGACGATGGCTATCGGGTGCTGGTGGACAGACTCTGGCCGCGCGGGGTTAAAAAAACGGACCTCGCCCATGACGAATGGTGTAAAACACTCACGCCATCGAACGCATTACGTCAGGAGTATCATAGCGAAGCTATTGATTTTTCGACTTTCAGTAAAGCCTATCAGGAGGAACTGGCGCAGCATAAGGACGAGGGAAGGCGTCTTGCGGCGCTGGCACACAAGCAGACTCTCACCCTCCTCTATGGCGCGAAAAACACGGAACAGAATCACGCCCTGGTTTTAGCCGACTGGCTACGCCATTTGTGATCAGCTGATTGTCAGCTCATCCCGCATTTGCGGGGCTTGATCAGGGGTGAGCGGCATCAGATGTTCGGCGCGAACAAACGCAAAGCCGTGCTGATTGTCAAAGGCGTAGACGTCTCCGGTGACCAGCCAAAGCGCGCGATCCGCACTTGCGGGTAATTGCGTCATCACGCCGTTAACCGGGTTTACAAAACGCAGGCCAGGCTGGCAAAGACCAAACAACTCAACAGATTTACCAATATTGCGACGGCCAGACGCCGTGCGGGCACCGATGATCATCGCCATGCTGCCCGGTTTAAGCTGAAACATACTTCTCTCGCGGTAACAGTAGCCAGATACTGGCTAAGAATAATCCTAAAGAGAAGTGTATCGCAGCACCTGCCCTTCTGTCACCTGGTGGGTTGCGGATGATCGCGACGATAGAGCGTCCATTCGTCGATCACTTCACCACCCGGCAGCTTGCATTCGGTACGAACACCCTGCGGGCTTTGAATCGGGATCTGTTCCCCGCCCTTTTCCAGACAGTAAACGGAAGCCGGGTTCGCCATACCTACGGCCTGTGGCGGTTTGGGCGCATCGGGTGGGGTTGTTTTTGCGGTACAGGCGACCAGGGGAAGCGTCAGCGCCAGAAGCAGAAATCTCATCGCATCGATCCTTGTGACATCATCTTTGCCTAAGGGTAACGGCTCAGCGCCGCTTTCTCCATATATAAAATTTTCTGCATTCATGTTTTACTATGCCTGAAGCCTAAGAATTCAGCATAACATGCAGATGCAGACGTCTTCTGCCTGGGAGTCTTTCTACGTCATGTCGGATATTATCCTTGCCCGTGTTTCAGAAACCCTCGTTACTGAGCAATCCCTTGAAAGTCTCGTTCGTCAGCTGCTGGAGATGCTGGAAATCGTCACCGATATGGAGTCGACTTACCTGACGAAGGTGGATATCCAGGCGCGGCTGCAGCATATCCTTTATGCCCGAAACAGTAAGCAGATGACGATCCCGGAGGGGCTGAGTGTGCCCTGGGATGAGACGCTGTGTAAGCGCGCGCTGGATAGCGACACCATCTTCAGTAACGATGTCCCCGAGCGCTGGCCGGAGTGCGAAGCGGCGAAAGCTCTCGGTATTACCACTTACATGAGCATTCCGGTTCATCTCGCCGATGGCTCGCTTTACGGTACGCTTTGCGCCACCAGCACGGCTAAAAAGCCGCTCAGCGAGCGCGGTGAACAGATATTAAAATTATTCGCCGGGTTGATTGGTCAGTACATTCAGAAAGAATCTCTGGTGAATCAGCTTCGGGAAGCTAACGCGGCGCTCATCGCACACTCTTATACCGATGCCCTTACCGGCCTGCCCAATCGTCGCGCCATCTTTGAGGATCTGACTACTCTGTTTTCCCTGGCTCGGCACATGAAACGTAATGCCATCATTGCGTTTATCGATCTGGACGATTTTAAATTGATTAACGATCGGTATGGGCATGAAGCAGGCGACCAGTTCCTGATTGAAGTGGGCAAGCGTTTGACCGCAGAAAAACAGCAGGACGATATCATTGGTCGGCTGGGCGGCGATGAGTTTCTGGTGGCCTCTCTGAGTCATGTCGACAATGAGGAGCACATGAATCAGCTCAAAGCGCGCTTCAGCGCACGCATTGCAGGGGAATACTGGCTGGGTAACATTAACCTTATTTATCCGGGAGCCAGCCTCGGCGTTATCGAAGTGGACCCAGACGTAACCGATCCGGACAGCGCATTACGTGCTGCTGATGTGGCGATGTATCAGGATAAGAAAGGAAAAAGCAAAACACGCTTTCTCGCGATGGATTAACCCCGTACACTCTACGGCGTTATAAAAAGAAAAGGTGATGATATGAGAATAGGGATCCTCTTCCCTGTCGTTATTTTTATAACGGCGGTCGTGTTTCTGGCGTGGTTTTTTGTCGGTGGTTACGCTGCACCGGGGGCATAAATGAGAAAAACCACGCTCATTATGTTAATCATCGCCATTGTGGCCTTTGCAGGCACGCAGCTTGGCTGGTGGTGAACCCGTGATGTAAAAAGGCCGCCATCCGGCAGCCTTTTTTAACGCTTCAGTTTTAGCTTTTGATCTTTCTGTAGATAAACAGCACAACCAGCGCGCCGATCACCGCAACCGCAAAGCTGCCGAAGTTAAAGCCATCTACTTTCCCGAAGCCGAACAGCGTACTGATCCAGCCGCCGACTACCGCGCCGACAATACCCAGTATTACGGTGACGATAAACCCACCGCCATCTTTGCCCGGCATGATCCACTTCGCCAGAATACCCGCAATAAGCCCAAAGATAATCCAGGATAAAATTCCCATAACTTTCCTCTCTGTATGGTTTTTGTCATTAAATCAACGACACAAAAAAGGATAGCACAGGATTTGAGAAAGGAAATTTGTGATAAGCCTCACACTGAGCGGATGCGCATTTTGCCATCAAAATGCCCTTCCCCAGGAAATGTGGGGTTGCATCTTTTATTGAGAAAGATTATCTTTCTCAACGCTGAATAGTTGAGAGAAATACTCAGGTATTCAGTACGACATTGCTCACATTGCTTCCAGTATTTCTTGCCCACGCTTTCGTGGGCTTTTTTTTGGGTTATACCCCAACAAAAGCGTGCCGGTTACGGCCTCCGCGTTTTGCCTGATAGAGCGCCTGGTCCGCGGCAATAATAATATTCTGCTGACTGCCCGCGATGTCGACAGCACGCGCAGTGGAGATGCCTACGCTCACCGTGACCCGCCCGAAAGGACTGAACGCGTGTTCAATGTGGAGAGAGAAGACATTGCGAATAATCGTCTGTGCAAGGCGGAGCGCCTCCTGGATATCCGATTCAGGCAATATCAATGCAAACTCCTCCCCGCCATATCGCGCCACAAGCTGGTTGTCGCGAGTGAGGCTTTCCCTGAGGCAGTTTCCCAGCAATGCCAGACACCTGTCCCCTTCCGGGTGACCATAGTTATCGTTGTACTTTTTGAAGTAGTCCACATCCACGAGGAGGAGCGAAATCGGCGCGTCCTCTGCCGCGCACATCGCGATGTCGGAGAGAATTTTTTCATCGAAAATACGTCGGTTATAAAGCCCGGTCAGGGCATCCTCCGAGGCAATAATCTTTAGCGCTTTGTTATCCCGTGTTTTTCTGGATAAGTCGGAATACAGGAAATAAGACGCCACGATGAGTATCGCGGTAAAAACGAAAATAAGTAAGGCAAGCTGAATCGCCTGCTTGCGCCAGGGGGAAAGGGCTTCATCCGCGCTGACCGCCACCGTCGTGACCAGTCCGTAGCGGCTGTTTTTCTCATAGGCATAAATGCGTTCGATTTTATCAAACCGGGAAACGGAGCTGGCTATCCCTGTATTTTGTACTTTTAGGTATTTCCTGAAGAGAGGAGAATCTGAAAAAATCGTACCGATATAGGTATTCTTAAAGGGGTAGCGAATCAGTAAAACGCCTGTTTGTGTCGTTAAGCCAATAACGCCCGCGTGTCCGATATTGATCTGTCCATAAAGGGTCAGAAAGTTTTCGATACCCAGCGTCACCACCACGACGCCGTTAAATGCCCCCGTGTGAGTCTCAAGGCGTCGGCTTATGGTAATAACCCATTTACCATTGGTTCTGCTTATCACTGGCTCGCCAATAAATATCTGCTGGCTTTTATTTTCCTTGTGATAGACAAAGAATGACCGGTCCGCGCCTTTACGGGGACCTGCAAAATTTTCATGCAAGGCGGTGAAGATATCCCCATGCGCATCATAGACAACCACATTATTAATCTGGGTAAGAAGGTTATCCTGATTGCTTATCATTCGCTGAATATTGGTCGCCTGTTGCGGGGTCATGCCATAAATTTCAAGGGTGTCGGAAACGGTGGTAATCAACATTTCACTTTGGCGTATGATCCCTTCTGTATAGACATTCAGGGTATGGCTCAGGTTGGCAACGCTGGTATTGATCTGCTGGATTGACTGCTGTCGGGAGGTTGCAATCTGCACGGCAAGCGACAATGAAATGATCAACGAGACAATGATGACGGTAATGGTTGTTGTGTAAAAAGTATTTTTGACATGCACGAGCTTTTCCACCTTATCACGCCTGACATCCCTGGCTGACAACTCTTGTCACTGTAACAAAGCTCAGGTTAAGAGGAAAATGAATTGCACTTAAGCATAGTTCATCCGCCTGGATTAGGCTGACTACCCATATTATCGGGGTTGTAGCAAGCCCAGCCTGTGATAAGATTTGAAAAATCAGGGAGCGGACAAGGTATCTGGAAAATGAAAAAGATCGTTGCCGTTACTATCGTTTCAGCGTTTCTGGTCTTTCTGTCTCTCTATACGGTCAATGCGGTTATCATGGGCCAGCAGAAAAGCAAACTGCGTGAGATTTCCCAGACCCTTTTACAGTATTCAGAAGGCCTGTCTCAGAGCGTGGCGCAGACACTTAAAGGCCTGACCACTCAGGGATGCGACAAAGCCAGCCTTGATCGCTACAGACAGATTAAGCTCGACAGCCTTTATTTTGCAGACATCGGTTTTATAGAGCAGGGAAAAATAATCTGTACCGCTTTTTGGGGAAAACTCGCTAACCCTGTCCCCCTGCCAGAAGAACTCCATAAAACACCCAGGGGATTCCTGCTCGCGCAATTTTCCAGAAAAGATTTTTTCACGGGCAATGCGGCCATCTACAATAATCTTATTATCTTCTCCTCCCGCTACGCTTACGATAAATTCACCCCGGTTACCAACAATTACTCACTCAGCGCAACCACCAAAGACTTTGCCAGAATATTTTTTTCAGCAACCCATGAGGTAAAAGAACAGGATGGGGTACATTCCACGTTATTTACCCTCACCCTCACACAGTGCAGCACTTCCTGGGATTTGTGCGTCATTGTGAAGCATCACCATGCAGGACTGGCCTCGTTATCTCCCGCGGTGTTTGCCTTTCTCGTGGCTATTTTATGTTTTATCTGGATTGCGATAACGTTATTTTTCTTTCGACTCAATGAAGACCGCTTTTCACTGGAACGGACGTTGGTTAAAGCCGTCTTAACCAACACTATTGGCGTTCACTACCAGCCCATAATTCGCATTCAGGATAGCAAAATAGTGGGCGTGGAGGTTTTATCGAGATGGCGCGACGCAAAACACGGTGACGTCTCGCCGGAATTGTTTATTCCATTAATCCAGAAAATTGGTTTGTATAAAAAATATTATACCCATATTCTTGAGAAATCCCTTAAGGACATCGCACCGCTGGTGCTTAAGCATCAACTGGTCGTTTCGCTCAATGTTGGTCGAACGGAAATTGAAGATGGACAATTTATCAGCATTTTGCGCCGTGGATGTTTAGCCAACAACATTCCGCTGTCTCTGGTAAAAGTCGAACTCTCTGAAAAAGCCGTTTCCACCGCGAATATTCTGGAGGGCTTCTGTCAGAAGTTAAAATCCCTTGGTGTCAGAATATCCATTGATGACTTCGGTGTGCAAAACTCCAACCTGGCCAGGCTTTCGCTTCTTGAATATGATGAGATCAAAATCGACAAGTCGCTGGTCGATGGCATCAGTGAGCATTATAAGCAGAACATTTTTGTGATCTTTAGCGACGCCCTCGCAAAACTGAATAAAACGCTGGTTTTCGAAGGCGTTGAGAACGAAATACAATTCCGCTTTATTGCTGAACGATATCCTGAGGCTCTGGTTCAGGGATGGTATTTTTCAAAATCTGTTTCCCGCCGTGAGCTTGCGAAGCGGCTCCTGGGTCTGGCGCGGTAGGCTATTCATTTCCCCACTGATTAAGGAAGTTCGCAATATCATCAATACGTTCAGCATGAACCCCGGCTTCACGCGCCATCTCTTGCTGAGCTTCCTCATCAATCTCCTCATTATTTGATAACCGCGTGAGCAGCAGCTGGAAATAATGCGCCAGTGGGTCCTGCTCTGACTCACTGACAGGCTTTGCGGCTTCCGTCGCGTATTCTTCGACGATGTCATAATACTTCAATGGGATGTCGTTATTCATAACTGTCTAAACCTCTCAGGATGAAGTCACAAGTATATCGGACGACGCACGGTTGACCAACGCGTTGCTTCAGATAAGCAGCGCAAGCAGGGCGGCAAGCGCAGGTAAAGCCTGAACATACAGAATCTTCCGGCTGGCGGTCACTGCGCCAAAGAGACCGGCAATCAGCACGCAGGCCAGGAAGAAGATGGCCACATGAACACCCTCTTCACCGAGCCAGAGGCTCCAGAGCAAACCCGCCGCAAGAAAACCGTTGTATAGCCCCTGATTCGCGGCCAGCGCGCGGGTTTCACGCGCAAATTCCGGGCTGAGATTAAACGCCTTACGCCCGGTTCTGGTGTCCCACAGGAACATTTCCAGCACAAGGATGTAAAGATGGATAAATGCAACGACAGCGATAAGAACAGTGGCTAGCATCGTGTTATTTCCTGCAGGCAGAGGCAAAAAAAACGGGAACCCTCAGGCCCCCGCTCTTGTTTAACCCAGAGTCTGGATTACATGTTCGCGATGATCGCGTCGCCAAACTCTGAACATTTCAGCAGTTTAGCGCCTTCCATCAGACGTTCGAAATCGTAAGTTACGGTTTTGGCGTTGATCGCGCCTTCCATACCTTTCACGATCAGGTCTGCGGCTTCGAACCATTCCATATGACGCAGCATCATCTCTGCGGACAGGATGATAGAGCCTGGGTTCACTTTGTCCTGACCTGCATATTTAGGAGCAGTACCGTGGGTCGCCTCGAACAGAGCGCACTCGTCACCGATGTTTGCACCAGGGGCTATACCGATACCGCCAACCTGTGCTGCCAGGGCGTCAGAGATGTAGTCACCGTTCAGGTTCATACAGGCAATCACGTCGTATTCAGCAGGACGCAGCAGGATCTGCTGCAGGAACGCATCGGCGATCACATCTTTAACGATGATCTCTTTGCCGGTGTTCGGGTTCTTGATCTTCTGCCACGGGCCACCGTCGATCAGCTCACCGCCGAACTCTTCTTTCGCCAACTGGTAACCCCAGTCTTTGAAGGCACCTTCGGTGAACTTCATGATGTTGCCTTTGTGAACCAGAGTCACAGAGTCACGGTCGTTGGTGATCGCGTATTCGATAGCTGCGCGCACCAGACGTTTAGTCCCTTCTTCGGAGCATGGCTTGATGCCGATACCGCAATGTTCAGGGAAGCGAATTTTCTTCACGCCCATCTCTTCGCGCAGGAATTTAATCACTTTTTCTGCGTCTGCAGAGTCTGCTTTCCACTCGATGCCCGCGTAGATGTCTTCTGAGTTTTCGCGGAAGATAACCATATCGGTCAGTTCAGGGTGCTTAACCGGGCTTGGGGTGCCCTGATAGTAACGCACCGGACGCAGACAGACGTACAGGTCCAGCTCCTGACGCAGTGCCACGTTCAGGGAGCGGATACCGCCGCCGACTGGGGTGGTCAATGGGCCTTTGATAGCAACGCGGTAGTCGCGGATCAGGTCCAGCGTTTCTGCTGGCAGCCAGACGTCCTGGCCATAAACTTGAGTCGATTTCTCACCGGTGTAAATTTCCATCCAGGAAATTTTACGCTCGCCTTTGTAGGCTTTCTCAACAGCGGCATCAACCACTTTCAGCATTGCCGGGGTAACGTCTACACCGATACCGTCACCTTCAATGAACGGGATAATCGGATTGTGAGGAACGTTAATCTTGCCGTTTTGCAGGGTGATCTTTTTACCTTCCGCCGGAACAACTACTTTGCTTTCCATTAACCTCTCCTTCGAGCGCTTCTGGTTGTTACTGATCTTATGTTAATAAATTGTAATGAGCCCTTCGATAGTACCTGAATGTCCTGCGCCATGAAAGGTCTTCGTTATTAGGCTATAATGCGGCAATTGATAACGCCTGAAAATACCATGAAGAAAACTTCTTTTACAAAACACCGGGTTGAGCGATTCAGCTCGCGACAAGCCGCCAGAAGACCGCAAGAAACCCAGCCGAAGCGGGTTATTTTGTTCAATAAACCCTACGATGTTTTGCCGCAGTTCACCGATGAGGCCGGACGCAGCACGCTGAAGGATTACATTCCCGTTCAGGGCGTGTACGCCGCCGGGCGTCTGGACCGGGACAGCGAAGGACTTTTAGTTTTAACCAACGACGGCGCTCTGCAGGCAAAGCTCACACAGCCGGGAAAACGCACGGGCAAAATTTACTTCGTGCAGGTCGAAGGCGAACCGGACGAAGAAACGCTGGAGAAATTACGCCGCGGCGTAACGCTGAACGATGGCCCAACCCTGCCTGCAGGTATTGAACGCGTGAATGAACCGGAGTGGCTATGGCCGCGCAATCCGCCCATCCGCGAACGCAAATCCATTCCGACAAGCTGGCTCAAAATCACCCTTTATGAAGGCCGCAACCGTCAGGTTCGGCGCATGACCGCTCACGTCGGCTTCCCTACTCTGCGTCTGATTCGCTACGCCATGGGCAGCTACACCCTGGAAACGCTGGCAAACGGTGAATGGCGAGACGTTACCGCTTAAGGAGTCACTATGTTTAAACCTCATGTTACGGTCGCCTGCGTGGTCCACGCCCAGGGTAAATTCCTTGTGGTCGAAGAGAGCATTAACGGTAAAGCGCTGTGGAACCAGCCAGCCGGGCACCTTGAAGCCAATGAGACCTTACTGCAGGCAGCAAAACGCGAGCTGTGGGAAGAGACCGGCATACACGCCGAACCCCAGCACTTTATCCGACTGCATCAGTGGATTGCGCCCGATAGCACCCCGTTCCTGCGCTTCTTGTTTGCCGTCGAGCTTAGCGAAATGTGCGCCACAGAGCCGCAGGATGACGATATCGACCGCTGCCTGTGGGTGACTGCCGAGGAGATCCTTAACGCGCCAAACCTGCGCTCGCCGCTGGTTGCGGAAAGCATTCGCTGCTGGCAGTCTGCTGGCCGCTTACCGCTGGAAGTCATCGGCGCATTTAACTGGCCGTTTACAGAGGGTGCCAATGGTGGGGGGGCGTGATAGAATACGCCGCCTTGAAGTTCAATGTCGTGAGTATTCCATGTCAGATAACAGCCAGAAAAAAGTGATCGTCGGCATGTCCGGCGGTGTCGATTCCTCCGTTTCCGCCTACCTGTTACAGCAACAGGGCTATAAGGTGGAGGGCCTGTTCATGAAGAACTGGGAGGAAGATGATGGCGAGGAATACTGCACTGCCGCTGCGGATCTCGCCGATGCGCAGGCCGTGTGCGATAAACTCGGCATTGAACTGCACACCGTTAACTTTGCTGCAGAATACTGGGATAACGTCTTTGAACTGTTCCTGGAAGAGTACAAAGCGGGGCGCACCCCGAACCCGGATATTCTGTGCAACAAAGAGATCAAATTTAAAGCCTTCCTGGAATTCGCTGCGGAAGATCTGGGCGCAGACTACATTGCGACCGGCCACTACGTGCGTCGTGCAGATGTGAATGGCAAAAGCCAGCTGCTGCGCGGTCTGGACGGCAACAAAGATCAGAGCTACTTCCTTTATACCCTGAGCCACGAACAGATCGCCCAGAGCCTGTTCCCGGTTGGCGAGCTGGAAAAGCCGCAGGTACGTAAAATCGCGGAAGAGCTGGACCTGATCACCGCAAAGAAAAAGGACTCTACCGGCATCTGCTTCATCGGTGAGCGCAAATTCCGTGATTTCCTTGGCCGCTACCTGCCTGCACAGCCGGGTAAAATTGTCACCGTTGATGGCGATGAGATCGGCCAGCACCAGGGGCTGATGTACCATACTTTAGGCCAGCGCAAAGGTCTGGGTATCGGTGGAACCAAAGATGGCAGCGAAGATCCGTGGTATGTGGTCGACAAAGATGTCGAAAACAATATTCTGGTTGTCGCCCAGGGGCACGACCATCCGCGTCTGATGTCCGTTGGCCTTATCGCGCAACAGCTGCACTGGGTCGATCGCGAGCCGCTGAAAGGCACGCTGCGCTGCACGGTGAAAACGCGCTACCGTCAGACCGATATTCCTTGCACCGTTACCGCGCTCGATGACGATCGCATTGACGTGCGTTTTGACGAGCCGGTTGCCGCCGTCACCCCGGGTCAGTCTGCTGTCTTCTACAGCGGCGAAATCTGCCTGGGCGGCGGGATCATTGAACAGCGCCTGCCGCTGCCCGCTGTTTAACAGAGTGCACACATAAAGGAGACCATGTGGCGAAGAACTACTACGACATCACCCTGGCGCTGGCAGGAATTTGCCAGTCTGCCCGTCTGGTGCAACAGCTGGCGCATCAAGGTCATTGCGATGCCGATGCCCTGCACGTTTCACTCAACAGCGTTATCGACCTTAACCCCGGTTCAACTCTGGGTGTATTTGGTGGGAGTGAAACCAATCTTCGTCTCGGTCTTGAAACCCTGCTTGGCGTGCTTAACGCCAGTAGTCGTCAAGGGTTAAACGCAGAACTGACCCGTTACACCTTAAGCCTGATGGTACTTGAGCGTAAGTTGAGCGCGGCGAAAGGCGCGCTCAATACCCTGGGCGATCGTATCGGCGGGCTCCAGCGTCAACTCGACCATTTTGATCTGCAATCCGAAACGCTGCTGAGCGCGATGGCCGGTATTTACGTTGATGTCATCAGCCCGCTGGGCCCACGTATTCAGGTCACCGGATCCCCTGCCGTGCTGCAAAGTCCACAGGTGCAGGCAAAAGTACGTGCGTCCCTGCTGGCAGGGATCCGCGCCGCCGTGCTGTGGCATCAGGTTGGCGGTGGCCGTCTGCAGTTAATGTTTTCTCGTAATCGCCTGACCACTCAGGCAAAACAAATTCTTGCTCATTGTTAACCTCCCGGAGTTGCGAATTATGGAATTATCCTCACTGACCGCCGTATCCCCTGTCGATGGACGCTACGGCGATAAAGTCAGCGCGCTGCGCGGGATCTTCAGCGAATATGGTTTGCTGAAGTTCCGTGTTCAGGTTGAAGTACGCTGGCTGCAGAAGCTGGCCGCCCAGGCAGCAATCAAGGAAGTTCCTGCTTTTGACGAAAAGGCAAACGATTACCTTGATAAAATCGTTGCTGAGTTTAGCGAAGAAGATGCCGCGCGCATTAAGACCATTGAACGCACCACCAACCACGACGTGAAAGCGGTTGAGTACTTCCTGAAAGAGAAAGTGGAAAGCGTCCCTGCCCTGCACGCGGTGTCAGAGTTCATTCACTTCGCCTGTACCTCTGAAGATATCAACAACCTGTCTCACGCGCTGATGCTCTCTACCGCGCGTAAAGAGGTTGTGCTGCCTTACTGGCGTAAGATCATCGACGCGGTGAAAGCGCTCTCCGTGGAATACCGCGACATTCCGCTGCTTTCCCGTACTCACGGCCAGCCAGCCACCCCTTCCACCATGGGTAAAGAGATGGCGAACGTGGCGTACCGCATGGAGCGCCAGTACCGCCAACTGGAACAGGTTGAAATTCTTGGCAAAATCAACGGTGCAGTCGGTAACTACAATGCCCACATCGCCGCTTACCCGGAAGTGGACTGGCACCAGTTCAGCGAAGAGTTTGTCACCTCCCTGGGTATTCAGTGGAACCCGTATACCACGCAGATTGAACCGCACGACTATATCGCTGAGCTGTTTGACTGCATCGCACGCTTCAACACCATTCTGATCGACTTCGATCGTGACGTGTGGGGCTACATTGCGCTGAACCACTTCAAGCAGAAAACCATCGCCGGTGAAATTGGTTCTTCCACCATGCCGCATAAAGTGAACCCAATTGACTTCGAAAACTCCGAAGGCAACCTGGGCCTGGCGAATGCCGTGCTGCAGCATATGGCGAGCAAACTGCCGGTATCCCGCTGGCAGCGTGACCTGACCGATTCTACCGTACTGCGTAACCTGGGCGTGGGTATTGGCTACGCGCTGATCGCGTACCAGTCCACCCTGAAAGGCGTGAGCAAACTGGAAGTGAACCGCGATCGTCTGCTGGACGAACTGGATCACAACTGGGAAGTGCTGGCGGAGCCGATTCAGACCGTGATGCGTCGCTACGGCATCGAAAAGCCGTATGAAAAACTGAAAGAGCTGACTCGCGGCAAGCGTGTAGATGCTGAAGGCATGAAACAGTTTATTGACGGTCTGGCACTGCCAGAAGAAGAGAAAACGCGCCTGAAAGCCATGACGCCGGCGAACTACATTGGCCGCGCCATTACCATGGTCGACGAGCTGAAGTAACACCCCTTCCCCCCTTTCCGCCCGGAAAGGGGGTTGCTTTTCCCCGGTTTACTGAATGTTTATCCCCACGGCAACATAATCAGCGTTAGACTGCACAGCCAAAATCACAACCGTCTAAATAACAATAACTTAGTTATAATTCAAAGACTTAACCAAATCCCTATACGGACATTATCGGACAATAAAGGCCGATTTAGTGCCCCAAAACACGCCCCCAGCGCAAATTTGCCCCCAAATTTGCCCCCAAATTTTCATCAGCCCCCTTCTCATTCCGCATCCATTTTTTTGCTACCACTGGAAATTTTTTATACGCCGTATTATTGCCACGCCATAAATTATCTCTCCCTGTATCCTGTCAAGGCAGTTCTCGATTAGTCGACATGCCTGGGGCCATTGCTCTACCGGATAAAGATTCAACGCTGCAGTTTATAAGTGGTAGCCCTGAGTTGATCTCACGGTTATCACTGGCAACACACAAACAAATCTGAAAGTCTGCTTTGAGCGAGGAGAGGTAGTTCACTTTCGGGAAAACTCATCCACGTGCGATAGTCTCTAAATGAGAACAGGTCGTTAAGCTGGATACTTACACCCACCTCGGCGAAAGGCTGTACACTGATAACACTTATAGATGATTCTGAGTATTTTATGATTTTATACAAATACATAGACAATGCTTCATTAGATCGATTCTTCAAAGATGGATACATCTCCATAAAATTTACCCCGCACAGTGAGTTTAATGATCCTTTCGAAAGTTATGGATATGCACTTGATGATGCGTCAATTGAATCATTAACGATGAGGCATGAGATCAATAAAAACCTTGCCTGCTTATGTCTTTCAAAAAATCCACTCAACGTCTTGATGTGGTCACACTATGCTGAAAAACATCAAGGATTTGTTGTAGCAATCGACATTGAGAAAGCAGGATACGATGATGAAGCAAAATGCCTGATTACAGCTCAGAAAGGTGATATTGATTATTTAGGAAATAGAATAAAAAGCAAACTAAAAATCACGCAGGAAAATATCTATGATACTGATGTGATTAGTAAGCTATTGCTTACTAAATCATTGCATTGGAAATATGAAGAAGAAATCAGAATAATAAAAAAGACAGATTCATTACAGCAACAAGGTGCTGTTTTAATTGACAAAATATATGATCTTAATTCTATAGTCAGTATCTATATCGGGATTAACAACAGAGGAGTTGATGAAATCATTAGAAACAACAATGCATTAGAGACATTGATTTTAAACAAGACAGTACAGTTATATCAGTGTGAATTTAAGAAAAGTACATGGGATCTCGACATAGAAGCTTATGAATACACCAAATACCCGCATGATATGCAGAGAATGGATGTATTTGATTCTGTCGCGAAGGTGTTGAGAGCAATGGAACGTAACCATATAGGCGATTGAGATTATTGATGGCGATTATCGTGTCAGAAATGTCCGCTCCTGGCACGGAACGGACTGGCTAACTGGGCAGGGGCCCACTTTGAGAGAGGAGATGACAACCTAGTTCACAAAAAGTAGTATTGTTCTAAAAGCAGCTTTCATAATGAGGTTTTATGAAAATAAGAAGGTTCTGTAATGGGGATGAAATCTCATTATTTAACGTGTTTTATTCTTCTGTACATACCATCGCATCACACTACTACACACATGAACAAATTGATGCTTGGGCCCCGGCAGAAATCGACCAGGAACAATGGGCCAATCACATGAGGGAACTATGCCCTTTTGTTGTAGAACTTGATGGTGAAATAGCTGGATATGCAGATCTCCAACCAAATGGGTACATTGACCATTTTTATGTCTCAGGAACCTATTCAGGACAGGGGGTAGGGACATTACTAATGAATTGCATTCATGAGGAAGCGAGGCAACATGGAACTAGTGAGCTTACTTCAAATGTAAGTAAGGCTGCGGAAGCGTTCTTTCTACGACACGGCTTTCATGTAGTGGAGAGGGCTCTTCCTATTTGCCGTGGAATTACATTAGAAAATGCACTGATGCGAAAACATTTGGCTAAATAATAAATAACCTGCAGCAGGCAGCATTGTTTGCCTAGTTGAGCTCAACAAACCTGTACAATGAATGTCCGCTTCTGGCACAAAGCAGACACCCATTCTCACGCGAATGCTTTGCCCTTACCTAGCCAACGACCGAATCGCTTGCCCCGTAACTATGGTTTTTTATTGGAACCCTCGTCATAAAATAAATTATAATAAATTGATTTTATTAGATATCTGTCAGTGTCTATATGATCAGCACGAGTTGCATGCTCTAATGTTTCAAATGCTAAAGTATGCGCGGCCTCAGCAAATATCCCAGGCCAACCAGTGCTCAGCATAGAGAGTCCTTTGAGGACTCTTATCTGAATCTCCCTCATACTGGCACCATCACGGGCAATAGGTAAAAAAAAGTCTTCAAGTAGATCGCTGTTCTGAAGTGGCGCAACATGTATTGAAGGATATGTCACATCAATTTCGTCAGATTTATTATGCGCATACGCCGATAGAATCCGTACACCTCTGCCAATGACATCAATTGCGGTGCCAGGATCGTTCACTGCCGGTGAAAGGGCTCTGCAGGCTATTTCAGCCATAACGCTAAGACAGAATCGTGGATCCTGAGAAAAGGAGCGTACATCCGAGACAATGATCGTCTCGAGCAAATCGGTTCTGATTGATGGCCCCTGCCCCTGACTCAGATACAATACTGGCATCGACGGATGAATGAAACTGCCCGGTTGCGCCACAAGATAAACATGTCGAGGATCCTCAGATAACAGCTTGCCGAGTTTCACCATATCAATATATTCAACATAGCCAATCATCTCCGGATAAACTGCAACCGTTCCGTTTGGCTGTTCATTGTTCTCAAGCCATGGATATCCGCCCAGATATGGGCTTTTTGCTCTTTCAACAAATGCTTCGATTGCCGCCTGCTCAACCTTTGCAGTCGTCTCTCCTACCCTTCCCAGAGAGGTCAAATGCTGTATCCAACGAAGCAATGTGATGAGAATTAAACCAATTACCACCAGTGTGACAACGAATAAAATGACTCTCCCCCTTTCTCCGTAGGCTCCCATATTAAGAGCAATGATCCCTACCAGGCTGAAGAGAAATGAACCGATGAATGTGGCCAGTACATTTTGTGTGGTTACGTCTTCAACAACTAATCGTGTAGCTCTTGGTGTCACATTAGTGGTAGCTGATCCGTACGCTGTGACCATGATACTAAGCGAAAATGTGGTAACTGCTAGCATACTCGATGCCAGTATATTTAGTATGTTATCCACGGCTTCTGCGCCAACCTTCACCGATACCGACTCAGGGATCATTGATTTAAACAGAATTGATAAAAGAGCCGTCATTATCGCTACAATTGCGAATAATGCAGCCCTGAACCATAACTTTTTAAATACCTGCTTCAGAATCCATTGCCAGCGTGAGATCATTTGCATTCCCTCGTATTATGGCCAAGATAAATTAATGCCGCCCTCCAGGGCGGCATTTGATTGTATTAACGAACCAGGTGCAGGAAGTGCAGATGTTTTTCGTACTGGTCCAGTATGTCATTAATCAACTGTTCCTGGTTCCAGCCCATCACATCATAATTTTGACCGCCTTCTTTGAGATAAACCTCTGCGCGATAATATCGATGTTGCTCAGCCTGCTGCTCATCACTATCCATAGCAGCCAGGGCGAAGGTTGGCGAGTTATACCCGCGAAGCCTCACTTCATAAATATAGTTCAGTTCGTTACCCAGATCGACTTCAAGGCGAATACGATCGTCGGCAGCGTCATTAATGTGGCTAATCGTTCCCTGCTTGTTGAGCTCTTCCTGAACCAGCGTCATGGCGGGCTGGATAACGTCGTCCATAAAACGTTTCACAAGAGAACGCTTAGGCAGATAAGCGATATTACGCAACCTTCTCTGCCAGGGAATCGGGTTACGTGCAGCCGTCGGCGCAATAGTTGCCATGCTCAGGCTTTCACGCTTTGTCAAATCCCGTCTCAGGGCTTTTAACAGTCCGTATATGGATACCAGTAAGATCACTGAGAAGGGCAATGCACTCGCGATTGTCACCGTTTGCAGTGCGCTTAGCCCACCCGCAATCAGAAGTGCAATTGCAACAATCCCCATGAGCGACGCCCAGAAGATGCGTTGCCAGACGGGTGTGTTTGCCACCCCACCTGATGCCAGAGTATCCACAACCATTGCCCCGGAGTCAGCAGACGTGACAAAGAAGACGATGACCATAGCCATTGCAATGAATGACAGCACGGAGGAGAACGGGAAATGCTCCAGGAAATTAAACAGGGCCAGCGCAACATCCTGCTGAACGGTATTGGCGAGGTCAGTCGCCCCCTGGTTCATAATGAGATAGATTGCGCTGTTACCAAACACCGTCATCCACATGAGTGTAAAGCCGGCGGGAACAAACAGCACACCGGTAACAAACTCGCGAATGGTTCGACCGCGAGAGACCCTTGCGATGAACATCCCCACAAACGGCGACCATGAAAGCCACCATCCCCAGTACAATAATGTCCAGCCCCCCAGCCAGTTGCTCGACTTAGGTTCATATGCGTAAAGGTTGAAGGTTTTACTCACCAGCTCCGAAAGATAACCGCCCGTATTTTCCACAAATGACTTCAGCAAAAGCACGGTTGGTCCCAGACACAGGACCAGCGCCAACAGCAGCACCGCCAGGCCCAGGTTGAGCTCAGAAAGAATGCGTATTCCCTTGTCCAGGCCGGACACCACCGAAATCGTCGCTAACCCCGTGATGACAACGATCAGAATGACCTGCACAGTTTCATTGATGGGCACCCCGAAAAGATGATTCAAACCAGCATTCACCTGCAAAACACCGTACCCCAGCGAAGTCGCAACGCCAAAGACCGTGCCGATAACGGCGAAAATATCTACCGCATGGCCTATAGGCCCATATATGCGATCGCCAATAATGGGATAGAGTGCGGAACGCAGCGTTAAAGGCAGGCCGTGACGGTAACTGAAAAAGGCCAGGATCAACGCCACGATGGCATAGATTGCCCATGCATGCAGGCCCCAGTGAAAGAACGTCAGGCGCATTGCTTCCTTCGCTGCCGCAACTGTCTCTGGGGTGCCAACGGGAGGTGAAAGATAATGCATCACCGGTTCAGCAACGCCAAAGAACATCAGGCCGATCCCCATCCCTGCCGAGAAAAGCATCGCAAACCAGGAGTGATAGCTGAAATCAGGCTGCGCATGGTCCGGACCCAGCTTAATATCACCGTAGCGTGAGAGTCCCAGGAAAGTGACGCTCAGTAAAATGAGGGCCACCGCAAGGATGTAGAACCAGCTGGCATTCGTGAAGATTTGCTGCTGTAGAAGTTTAAAATTTTTGTCGGCAATATCCGGGAATACAGCGGCAAAGGCGACAAGAAGGAAAATTAACAAAGCAGATGTAAAGAATACCGCTTTGTTAATCTGGCTTTTGGACTGCTTTGGGATTGTATCATTTTCACTCATAATTATTCATTCCATTAACTTAGATCCACTTAAGATGACAGGCATTGCCTCTCATAGAGTAGCAAAAACTAGCAGTAAATGGGGCATATAATCAGAAGTCATGTTGTGGTTATATTCTCATATGCTTTCTCCGATTTGGTCTGCTGTAATACTCTCTCATCATAATTGTTGAAAGTCACAAGACTGAGGCACGTAGATAGACTTAAATCAGCTTAGATACAGGAAATTTTTTATATAGCGTGCAAACTGCCACGTCATAAATTATTGCTACCTGCTTTCTTTCAACACCATTTGAAATGAGCCGCCCGGCCTGCGCCCATTGTTCAGCAGTTAACTTCGGACGCCTGCCGCCGATCCGCCCCTTTTCCCTCGCAACCGCCAAACCCGCCCGAGTGCGTTCCACTATCAACTCCCTCTCCATTTCTGCTAGAGCTGACATAATATGAAATATGAAACGCCCCATCGGACTTGAAGTGTCAATGCTGTCAGTTAGACTCTTGAAGTGAATGCCCCGCTGACGGAGTTCGTCAACCAGTAGCACCAGATTACGCATGCTTCGCCCGAGGCGATCCAGCTTCCAGACCACCAGCGTGTCCCCCTCATTCAGTGCCTTGAGAAGTTTTTTGAGTGCTGGTCGGTTTGCCGCTGTTCCGCTCATTTTTTCTTCGAAAATCTGCTCACATCCTGCGCGTTCGAGCGCCTGTCGCTGAAGATCTGTATTTTGGTCATTTGTTGACACCCTGACATAGCCAATTTGCATATTTTTCACCCAGTTATTTCTGCAAAAAATCAGGTGAAGTTATCGGCCAGGCAGCCCCAGGGCAATCTATAAAACGTCGGTTTGGGAAGTAGCGC